>JBBATK010000004.1:21513-99840 GCA_040398805.1 Kapaibacterium sp. (SeqCode)
CAAGAAAAATGATATTTGCAATAGATTGAATTTCAATTACATCGGTTGTTATCCACAACCTTTCCCCAGATGTTTCACGCTCGTTTCACGCGTGGACGACGTGCGTATCTTTGATAAAATTCGGCAGGAAGACGAGCGAACATGGTGAAGAAATGGGAGACGGTGCACAGGCGATCGGGTCACGAGTACCGCATTTTCCGCACGGATCTTGTGCAGCGCCGTCATCCGGAGAACGACCATATCAGCGAGTTCGTTGTCGTGCATCCGCATGCATGGGTGAACATCCTTCCCATCACGAAGGAAAACGAGGTGGTCATGATCCATCAGTACCGGCATGGAATCGACGATGTGACGTTGGAGATTCCGGGTGGCATGGTGGAGGTGGGCGAGGACCCCTGCGATGCGGGTATGCGCGAGTGTTCCGAGGAGACGGGATTCGAGAGTGCCGAGCGGGCCGAGTTGCTTGGCGTGGTCCAACCGAATCCGGCGTTTCTCAGTAATGAGTGTTTCTCCTTCGTGTGGCGCAATTGCACTCCGGCCGGCGTCCAGCGATTGGACAGGAACGAGGATATCGCGGTGGAGACGGTACCGCTGGAGCGCATACCGGACTTGATACGCAGCGGTCGAATAGGCCATTCCTTGGTATTGAATGCGTTCATGTTGTATTGGATGAGTGAATCGACGAACCGGTTTATCTGAAGAAGAATGGCAAAGATCATCGCAATAGCAAATCAGAAGGGCGGTGTGGGGAAGACCACGACCGCGGTCAATCTCTCTGCGTCGCTCGCAGCGGCGGAGAAGCAGACGTTGCTTATCGATATCGACCCTCAGGCCAACGCATCCAACGGTTTCGGTGTGAATACCCAGGAGCTCCGGAAGAGCATTTACGAGGTGCTCATCAACGGCGTTGCCGCCGAGGATGCGAAGGTTCCGACGGAGATGCCCTTTTTGGACATCATACCATCGCACATCAACCTGGTGGGAGCCGAGATCGAGCTTGTGGAGGTGGAGAACCGCGAGATGACGTTGAAGAGAGCGCTGGAAAGTGTGCGGGACAGCTATGATTTCATCATCATCGACTGTCCGCCGTCGCTCGGCCTCCTCACATTGAACGCGTTGACGGCTGCAGATACGGTGCTCATTCCCGTCCAATGCGAATACTATGCCCTTGAGGGTCTGGGTCAGCTACTCCATACCATTTCCATCGTGAAGCGTCATCTGAATCCGACGTTGGACATCGAGGGAGTCCTTCTCACCATGTTCGATTCGCGCTTGCGCTTGTCGAACCAGGTCTTGGAAGAAGTGCGGAATCACTTCCAGGAGCGTGCATGCCAAACGGTCATCAACCGTAACGTCCGCCTGGCCGAAGCGCCGAGTCATGGTAAACCCGTCCTGTTGTACGACGCGGTGAGCCAGGGAGCGCGCAACTACCTGGAACTTGCCAATGAGATACTGCAGCGCAACGGATTGCTTGCCGCCGCTTGATGTGAAGCGCGCCGAACGGAGTGAGTGCGCGGAACCGATTGTATGACTATCGAGGTTAGCAGACCGATGAAAACGCATGGACTGGGCAAGGGTTTAGGAGCCCTCATCCCCAAACAGGAAACCACAAAGGAAGCGGCACCGGCGTCCGCGGGAACGGACACGGCTGAAAGTGCCGTGCTGCATGTCGAGCTCACGAAGATCAAGCCGAACAGGTTCCAGCCGCGCGTGGATTTCGATCCCGTCGCGCTCGAGGAACTTGCCTCGTCCATTCGCGAAAAGGGTGTCATCCAACCGGTGGCGGTGCGTGCGGTACCCGGCGGGTACGAGCTAGTCGCCGGTGAGCGAAGGGTGCGGGCGTCCATCGAAGCGGGAAGGAACACGATCCCTGCCTATGTGGTGGATGTGGATACCGATGCCGACATGTTGGAGTTGGCGATCATAGAAAACGTCCAGCGGGAGAATCTCAATCCCATCGAAGTGGCGCTCGGGTACGAGCGACTGATTGCGGAGTGCGGACTGACGCAGGAGGAAGTGGCCGAGAAGGTGGGCAAGGACCGATCCACCGTCACAAATTTTCTGCGGTTGTTGAAACTCGGCGCGGTGGCGCAAGAGGCATTGAGAACGCGGTCGTTGACCATGGGTCATGCCCGTGCACTCCTTGCCATCACCGGTCCGGAGATCCAGGACGAACTCGTGCGCGAGATAGAGAAGCGCCAGCTTTCCGTGCGTGCCACCGAGCAACTCGTGAAAGACATCGTCGCGGGCAAATCCAAAGAGAAGTCCCACGAACCCAAAGCCCCGTCGCGCAAGGACACCGCTTCGGGCGACGGGGGGGTCCGTTCCACGCTGACGGACATCGAATCCCATCTGCGAACGGTCTTCGCCACACAGGTCCATGTGCGTGCGAAGAGCGACACGGGATCGGGCTCCATCGAGATCGATTTCTACTCGCTGGAAGACCTCGAACGACTCCTCGAGCTGCTCGCCGCTGTCGAGCACGCGCAAAACTCCTGACACCATGAAGACACTCGTCAATCTCTTTCCGTATCGCGTGCGATATGCCGATACGGATACCATGCACTACATGTATAACGGACAGTATCTGACGCTGTTCGAGATAGGTCGGACGGAGCTTCTCAGGTCCGTGGGCCTGCCCTATGCGGAGATGGAGAAGAGCGGCTTTCTCCTTCCTGTCATGGAAGCGCACGTGCAGTATCTGTCGCCGGCATTCTACGACGATGAGCTGAGTATCGAGACGACCTTTCAATGGGAACGGTCGGCATCCATAACTATGCACTATCGTATATTGCGCGGCCTCGAGGTTCTGGCCCTCGGCAGCACGAAACACTGTTTCGTCGATGCCGTCAAGCGAAGTCCCGTGCGGCCTCCGGCGTTTTTCGTGCAGCATGTGTCATCGTGACCGAGTACCGTCGGTTCGGTCCGTCATCCATTCGCGTATGACCTCTTCCACCGGTCTGCCCTCAATACCACGGGTCGCTCCCATGAAACGTAGCTTCGTCGTCCTGTTCCTGCTCTTCACGATGTGTTCCGGGATGCATGCGCAGACCACCTCGCCGTATCAGTTCCTGCGGGTGAACACATCGGCACGTACGGCCGCACTGGCCGAGGCGTCCGTTGCGTCCGTAGAGGACACCTGTTTCAACGTACTCAATCCCGCGAGCGGGTACTTCGTGCCTTCCGGACGTATCTCTGCCACC
Organism: Kapaibacterium sp. (SeqCode); assembly: GCA_040398805.1. Classification (GTDB taxonomy): domain Bacteria; phylum Bacteroidota; class Ignavibacteria; order Kapaibacteriales; family NICIL-2; genus JBBATK01. Next base: position 24,717 of record JBBATK010000004.1, read on the forward strand.
TTCATCAAGCATGTAGCGGACATCAACGGCGGATTGCTTTCGTATACGACAGAGACTTCGCGGAACGCCAGGCTCACGTTCATGGCATCGTACATGTCGCTCGGTAGTTTCGAAGGCCGGGATTCCTATGGTAATCCCACCGGTCGTACCCTCTCGGCCGGTGCCGTATCCTTGAACGCCTTGTATGCGCAAGAGATCGATAGCGGATTCCATGTAGGCGTGGGCGCTAACCTGATTTCTTCCCAATACCCGGACGCGCAGACCATCGCCGTCGCCCTGAGCGGCGGCCTCCAGTATCACATACCGAACTCCCGGTGGAACGCCGCGTTGTCCGTCCTCAACGTCGGCACGCAGGTATCGCGGGTAGGCAGCACGGCGGAACCGCTCCCCACGGACGTCCGTTTGGGAGTGACACATCGCCTGCGCGGACTGCCGTTGCTCTTCAATTTCTCGTTCCATCATCTGGCGGAGCGAAACGTGGCGTTGTTCGACGGCTTCAAGAACTTTTCCGTCGGTGGGGAGTTCTACCTTGGTAAAGTTCTGCAGGTGCGCATAGGATACAACAACACCCTTCGTGCCGCATCGTCCTTCCCCGTGAGTGCACGATTCGCCGGAGTCTGCGCGGGAATCGGCATCGTCACGAAGAAGCTCAATGTGGATTATGCCCTGACGAACATGATGAGCGGGGTCATGGTCCACAGAGTGAGCATCAATCTGTCGGCAGAGTCATGGTGAAATGTCGGCGATCTCTTTCGAAATTTGGTACGCTAGTTGCAAGACGCGATGATGAAGTGTGATCGGCTGACGTATTCATGTCACAAAACTGAGTAAATTGCCGTCAGAATTCGAAAACAGGATGTTTGTTCAATCAAAGGAGTTGGTATGATGAAAGTTCTTTCCCGCATTGCGGTACTTACGTTCGCCCTCGCGTTCGTCGCGCCCGGCACGATGTTCGGTCAAGCTCAAGGCAAGACACAAGAGGCCGACAAGAAGCCTCAAACAGTCAAACCTCAGATGTCCATGGGTGACTTGGCATTCGCCATCCAGACCCTGGCGACCGTGAATATCACCGGTTCCGAGGTAGAAGCATACATCGACGTGAAGAATACCTTCATCAAGGTATTCGAACAGGCTCAGAAGGATCAGAAGAAAGAGGCGGATACACTCACTATCGAGATGTCGATCCTCACCGCGAATAACTTCCTCGAGTTGTTCCGTCGCGCGAACCTCCAAGGCGCTGCAGCCGAGCGTTTCCTTGCAGTGAAGAACGCGCTGTATGCGTCCGCTCCCGCTGCTCCGGCTGGCAAATAAACGACCGCTCGTCGAGAGCAGGTTAAAAGAAGACGATCGAGCCGTCAGTCCCGAGGGACCGACGGCTTTTTTTTGCTGTGCTGCCACGGATGAGCGACCGATGCGAGCTTCGGTGACAGGCGGTAGGGGATGGGTAAAGCCCTCACCGTCGACGAATCATGAGCGCGCAAGCGTGACGCGCGTGATGAACACGGAGCATATCAGGACGATACCGGCGCTCGCCGGCACGAGCATGTCCATGGGGACGGATACGGGCAAAGGCCACAAGGAATGGATGTCCGACCGCAGACCCATGAGAAGGGCTGCGCCGGCGCTGAGGCCGACGATGGTCGTCAGTAGGTTGCGCCACAGCACGGAGCGAAGACCGAACGACGTCGTGGCTCCCAACATGCTCAGAAGGTTAAGGTCGTCGCGCGTGAACGGCCGAGCGGCTCGGAGTGCGGACGAGAGAAGGACGATGATGCCGAGTCCCGCGAGCACGCTCACTCCTGCGACCCGTCCTGCGATGGACACACCCGTTTCAAGGACCCCACGAAGGATTTCGGACGGATAGGTGATTTCTTCGATGGAGACGGGGAGACCCTTGCATCTTTCGTACACCTGCATGAACGACTCAGCGGTGATTGCGCCTTGCTGCAAGCGCACGCGTACCGTATACGAAAAAGGATTCTCGGGAACGACGTCGTTGATCTCCACGTTGTATCGCTGCACGAATTCCCGACGCCACATCTCCGGTGTCACAACACTCACTTCCGCCACGGCGGGTACGGAGCGCAAGTCAGTGGCTGATTGATACGCTCCCGATGCAGGAACCTCCGGACTCAGCACGACGGACAGAACGACGCCGCTCTCCCGCTCACGAAGGTCGCTCCAGGAACGCTCGAAGAACCAAACGGCACCGAATGCGATGACGACCGCTAGAGCGGAGACAAGCACGAGGCGAAGCGAATTGTAGGGCTGTTGACGAAGCAGTCGCCATGCTATGGACCAATGAAAAGTTCTCGCCATGCGAATGAGGAATAGCCATTGAAAATGTGTGACGGAGCCACGATCTCAGTCCGTCGGAGCATCGCCATCACTATCGCGATTCTTCCGAGACTGCAAGGCAGCCATGGCGTCCGGGAGCGTCCGGAATAATTGCGATAGACGAAAATGCAGGTCGGACCGAACACTGAAGACAAGGAGAAGCGCAAAGGTACACGTATACGTGACCACGCCGAGGGAAATGAGATGTTCAGCATGCGCAAGACCTGTCAGGATGAAGGTTGCCACACCGACAAGGGAACTCACGAGGACCATGCCGAGGAGTTTCCAGACCTTGTGCAGGGCGAGGTCCACCGACTGCAGGATGAAGAGCGGCAGGAACACCGCACCGATGGCCATGACATTGAACTGCGAGGCGACCTTTGCGTATTGCGGACCCAAGAACTGAACGATCAGCTCCGTACCGCCGGACTCGAGGACGATGACTCCGACCAGCGTGACAAGGATGAGGAGCGAGATGGCTTTGGAAAAGACTGTGATGATCTGGTCTTTACGATCCGTGGCAAGGAACTTCACGGCTGTGGGATACATGAGCGCTATCCCAGCATCCGTCACGGTTTCGAACAAACGGTAAAGCATCTTCGTCGAGTTGTACACGCCCGCCGTGGCCGTCCCGAAAAACGGCTGGACGAGGAACACATCCAACTGACGGATGGAGTGATTGATGGACATCATCAAGGCCTGCGGCAAACCGAACCTGAGCATGCGTCCTACGTCGAGTGCGCCCGTCGTGCGGAATACCAGAAGGTCGCGTGCCTGCACCAGAGCGACCAGTGAGCTGATCGCGATTCCGCCGAGCGAAATGAGTTTCATGTCTTCATACGAATCGAATTCCCCACGCGTCATGAGGACGGTTGTGATAAGAGCCATGCCGCCGAACCATGCAAGATCCACGAAGAACACATCCCGCATGCGAAGGTCCCTCATCAAGAGCTTCAAGCCCATGGCGCGAGGCAAGGTGAGAAGGACGAAGAACGGAAGAGTGCCTGCGACATCGGCGAAGCGCGGCTCATGGAACAGCATCGCAAGAGGTTCCTGCAGAACGGTGATCGCAAGGGAGATGCCCATGGCGATGCAGAGCACGAAGATGAGCGTGAGATAATTCACCCGGCCGCGATCCTCTTCGTCCATGCCGAACTGGATAATGGACTGAAGTGCCGATCCGTCGCAAATGATGAAGATCCAGGTTTGCAAGGTGACGAGCTGCGCGGCAAGTCCCCATTCCTCCGGTTGCAGCTGACGTATCTGCACGAGCGTCACGAAGCCGTAGACGATAAAGAGCACTTTATCGACGGCGGTCCAGGAAAGTTTGGATAGGTGGTGACGGAAGTTCACGGCGGTACTCGTTGTTCACCCGCAATTTACGGGCGCGTCATCTCTCCACAACGGTACAGCGAAGCTCATGTCGCGATTCGTGCATCGGTATCACCAGTCTGCGGGAGGCAACGCGAACGCCGTACTCGGGTGAATATGGCGCCGACTCGCACCGAACGGTTTCGGTCAAGCTCTCCACGCGTATCGTCACGCCATTGCGCTCGCAGAGCACCACGCGGTCGCTGTGCTGTTCCACGCGGACGTCGGGATGACACATGACGGCCAGATGTTTCGACGCCGTGCACGCGCATTCGTCGACGATACGCACCTCGTGATCGTGGAACTCCATCGTCCGCGTGTGCGTAACACCGAATCCCCTGTGCACGCCTACCCATGTACCGTTGTCGGCGCGCACGGTCCTTGCGTGCGCATCGTTGCTCTGGACCCAGAACAACCCCTCCCGCACATCCCGGGGGAGATCGTGTTGTTCCTTGCCGACCACCGATACCGTATTGTGCGAGGATGTCTGCCGGAAACGATTGCGCTCGTGCGGCATGGCAGTGTAGGTGTACGTGCCGGGATCGGTGAAGAACTCCTGGCCGTCCACAAGAAGCACGAACGATAACTGATCGTTGTGCGCATGTCCGCCCCGCCCCGCTTGTCCCACCGACCCCGCCCGCATATACCACTCACAGCGCGACGTCCTGTAGACGGTGATTCCGAAATCATCGGCACGATACATGGTCTGCTCGTGCAATGGTACGCTTTGTGGCAGATGACGTCGTGAACCAAGGATGATGCTGAACGCATAATGCATGGACGAGGTGTCGGCATTCGTGAGCAGTCCCAAGAGTGCGACGACGTCCGAACGACGATGCCCGCGATCGGTGTCATGTGCGCATCGGTGAAAGGGAAGCAACGGAAGGAAACGACCGGAGTCGTTATCGCCGATCTGCGGGACGATACCGTTCGTACTCAGCATCTGCGCGGAGAAGTGGTGCACTGCTGTCAATCGTTCCCGTACCTCTGCCGGCGGGGTGTACGTTGACTTGCGGAGAAATCGGAACGCAAAACTCCAGGCGAGCATCTCGGCAGAGAAGAAGTGATAGGCCAGAGATGCCTCGAAGTGCGAGCCGTCCGTTTGGAACTGATACAGAAGCTCCTCATCGAGATGACGATCCAGGAATGCATCGATGCGGTCGCGGAGTGCGCACGGACTCATATACGCGGCGCACACGGCGAGTCCGGCAAGGTTGCTGAGGAAATGGTTGCCACGCATTCCCTCGGACCACTCGGCATGGTCCACCACCCACGCGGCATGCTCCGCCATTCCTGTCGCCAACACGTCCAGAAACGCATCGTCGAATGTGTGACCGTATAGTCGGAAGAGATGATGCGCAACAAGGATATTGGCCATGCGGATGCCCACCTCCATGGGGACGGTCCAATTGATGCCGTATCCCGGCGGATTCGACGCGAGAGCGTCAAGCACGCGCGAGCGGAAGTTCTGCGCAATGGCGTCCCTTATGGCCACATCCTTCTCGAGTCCGAACGCCAGCGCACTGTGCAGAGCATGATGCATGCGGGCCACATCCCACGGGTTCTTCGGATCGGCACCCTGATGCGGACTGATGCGAACGTCGCGCACGGGAACGCCCTCGCTCCACGAATAGCCGCTTCGATGGTCCCGCTGCCAGTCAAGAGGAATGTACGGTCCGCGGATCAGCGACCATCGCCTGCGGGCCTCCCGGACATTGGCGGGATTGATCAAGCGCTCCATCCATTCGCCATTCGCATCCATCTCGAACGGGAACGGCTCGGCATCGGTTCGGTACTGCTCCATGCCCGGACATGAGGCGCCGTGCGCATGGGACTTCCATCCATAGCCCGGTAGCCAGAGTTCTGTCGAGAGTGACCGGAGCGCGTGTTCACGCAATTCGTCTGCGCTTTCAGCGAGCACGTCCGCATCCGGAATAGTCAGTCCGGGCAGGACCAGGGCAGGTGCGGAGGAATCGTGGATATGGAAGGTGGCGCGGTCCGTCAATCGGCGACCGAACGAATCCGCCAGACGTCGCTTCAAGGAACGGAGCGCCTTGGCGGCCGTCACCCGTAGCCCTACGGTGCGTATCTGGTATAGTCGGAATGATTGATCCATGCGGTGTCGAAGCCTCGCGGCAAAATAGCATGACAGGGAGAGGGCGGCAAACACTGAGTATCTTTGCACGTCGAGCGGTCATCCATAGCCAGAGCACCAACCACTACTCCCCGTCACATCCATGTCACGATTCGGATACGTTGCCATCGTCGGCAAACCCAACGCCGGAAAATCGACGTTGCTGAACGCCTTGCTTGGCGAACAGCTGTCTATTGTCACGTCTAAGCCGGAGACGACGCGACGGAGCGTGGTGGGCATCTTCACGAACGAGACCATGCAGGCGGTGTTCCTCGATACCCCCGGCATCGTCCCGCGACCGAAGTTCGAGTTGCATCGGCAGATGATCGGTTTCATCCATCAGGCGGTGGAGGAAGCGGATGTCATCCTCGTCATCGTGGACATCACCGAGTCCATGCGCACGCTGCTGGACGTGCTTACCCCTGAGCTCCGCACCGACATCAAGGAGAGCAAGAAACCGTGCATCCTCGTCGTGAACAAGATGGATGTGCTCGATGAGAAAGCCGTGGCGCTGCCGAAGATACTGGAGCTCATGAAGACCGGCCTCTTCACCGACAACGTGGCGATCTCCGCCAAGTACAACAAGTTCGTCACCGAACTCACCGCTGTCATCGAATCGCATCTTCCCCAAGCGGAATTCGGGTACGATCCCGAGCAATTGTCCACCCAACCGGAGATCTTCTTCGTCGCCGAATATGTGCGGGAGCAGTGTTTCGAAATGTTCCGCGAGGAGATTCCCTATTCAACGGAAGTGCGCGTCGTGAAGTATGAAGAGCGGACGAAGGGCAAGTACTTCATCCAGGCGGAAGTGATCGTGGATAGGACAGCGCAACGAGCCATCATCATCGGTTCCAAAGGCGCCTCGCTCAAGGAACTCGGCAGCAGGGCCCGCACCCGTATCGAGGAGCACCTTGGGGTAGGCGTGTTCTTGGAACTTCACGTGCGCGTCAAAGCGGATTGGCGCGACAGCGAGCGCGATTTGCGTGAGTTCGGTTACGATGGATATGGCGACATGCTGCTGACGGACGGTCCTGCGACGGACGATCCGGTTCCGGACGGACCGGTGACGGAATAGTCCGTGGTGTCCGCCGATCTGCCGATCAACTCTCGAAACGGTCGCGCTTGATGACGACGATCGTGCGATCGTCCGAATACGTCCCATGTGCGCTGTAGGTCTGCACGTGTTCCAAGAGTGTCGTGGCCAGCGTCCGTGCCGATTCGTCACGATGCGCCATGATGATGTCTTCGATCCTCTTCTCGCCGAACTGCTCTCCGTCTTCGTTCTGTGCTTCCGGAATTCCGTCCGTGAACAGCACCAGCACGTCACCTCGTTCCAGGTTCACTCCTTCGACGCGATACTTCTGATGCGGGGCGATGCCGAGCAGCGGACCCGTCGGTTCCAGGGCGACGCATGCATCGACGGAGCGACGGTAATGCAACGGTGAACAATGTCCGGCGTTACAGTACAGCATGAGTCCGTTACGCGACTGCGTGAGTTCGCAGTAGCAGAGCGTCACGAATCGTTCGTAAGGGAACGTGTCGTAGATAAGATTGTTCAGTCGTGATATCAACGACGTGATCTTCGTTTGGAAGCCGCTGCCCATGCGCAAGGCGCCGGACACGAAGAGCGCTTGGATGGCTGCGGGCAGACCCTTGCTTGCCGCATCGCTGATGACGATACCGGACCGGGCTTCGTCGTCATCGGCCGTCGTCGTCAGGTAATCGAAATAATCGCCGCCCACGACGCTGTCCGGCAAGGAGATGCCGAACACGCTGTACTCGAAGAACTCCAGGGTATGATCCGGGAGGAGCGACCGCTGGATCTCAGATGCCTGGTCCAGGTCGCGCTTCAGCTTCGCTTGTTGACGTCGCATGCTCAGGTTCCTCAGCGCCGTGGTCGTGGCACTGGATATCACCGTCATCGTCGAGGTCAGTTCGCCGACGGATTCGGCGGCATTGAAGGCAAGCACATACCGGACCAGCGGGAGTCCGTCCCGCTTGATGATCTCCCCGACGCCCGTGGCGGCGTATTGGGTTATGCCGTTCTCCAACAACAGGGGATCCGTTTCCATGCTCACCACCACCCGCTTCTCCGCAAGGGAGCGGAAGACGGGTTGGTCGACGATGGAGACGTTGTAGTCTTCCGGAATGCGGACCACACTGCCGTACTGGAAAAGGATGGTGTAGCGCTCCTCGGTCTCGTCGATCTCCCAGATGCGCGCACCGAGCAGACCGAACTCCGGGCGGGCGCAAAGGTCACGGACGAGAGTCTTCAATAGGTCCTCTTCCGAATCGAAATGACCGGCAAGGAGCTTGTCGATGAGTTTATAGACTTCGCGCTGCGTAATGCCGTTTCCGGGTCGCATGGGTTGCGTCATGAGCCGCTATCTCGTTGGTTTATTGTCGTCGGTCAGACGGAATTCACGTCCGCATAGTGCACGGTCCCGCTCGTCGTTCGTTGCGACGAGGACGATGCATCCTCGATCCGCGGCCCGACGTATGTGGCGCGCCATCACCTCGAAACCCTCGTCATCAAGGTTCGACGACGGTTCGTCGAGAAGAAGCACGTCCGGCTCGAAATACGTGGCAAGGATGAGTTTTAATCTTTGCTTCATGCCCGTCGAGAAATCACCGATGAACGAATCACGACGTGCCTGCAGACCGAACAGTCCGAGCGACTCCGCAGCATGTGGCAGAAGGGACGAGCAGTCTCGGACCTTCGCGTCGAACTCCACCTGCTCCCATGCCGTCAGCTCGTCGTACAACGACATGGCCGGGGATGCATATCCGCAGTGTGCACGGTTGAACCCGCTCGCCGTTTCAGCGCCGTCAAGCACCACGTCGACACGTCCGCCGAATGGTTGGATGAGTCCGCACACACCCGCCAGAAGAGTCGACTTTCCTGCTCCGTTGTTCCCCGTCACGGCAACGACCTCGCCCCTGCGGATATGCTCCGTGACGGGTGCGAAAACCGGTGTCATGGCGTCGTACGACAACTGCAACGCTTGAAGTCTGAGTTCGTTGATCATGGTTGCACGAGAAACGTTCCGGTGGCACGCGTCGAGGAGCTCTCCACGACATAGACGTACACACCCGATGAAAGACCTTGCGGCAGCGATGACCACGAAACCACGCGCGACCTGCTTGCGGCATCAAGAGCGACGTCCCGTTCCTCCGATGTCAGCACGACACCGTCCGGCGTCAACACCGTCAGGACGACCTTCATCTCATCGGCCATGGCATCAGGGACGGGGAACCACATGGGTACGCCGTCCTTCAGGAGGAATGGCTGCGGAAAGGGCTTCGCGTCGGATCTCAGCGCGAACCCGTTGCTGAAGAACAAGGTGTCTGCTGCGGTCACCCCCGCCGGTTCCTTGAGTTCGTAATAATAACCGGTCGAACCGAGCGGCAGGAAACCCGTCTGCGGAGTATTCGTCACCGTGAACGAGACAGTGGCCGAACGAATCGACGAGCTGGTAACGGAGTACAGAAGGTCCACCGTATCCGTGGAACGTCCTTGCCGCGGAGGAAGGACGCATCGAAGCAGACGGAACTGGTAGGGAGCCACGCTGACGGATGTGCTCAGGGACGGCTCGGTGAACGTGCACGCCACGTTGTTGAACGGTTCGAGAAGCGGCATGGCGGCGGCATTGGAGAAGGGCTGAGCGACGCGATCGGTACGATATCCTGTGGCGTAGAGAAGCGGCAGGCAGGATGTCCACTCACGCGAAAGCGATGTACCAGAGCGGACGCACGCGCTGTCCAAAGCGTGCAGGGCATCGATGTCTCCGGACTCGTCCCGCAGGCAGTTGCCAAGCAGTTCCCACATCCCGCGCACCAACGAATCCTTCCCTCGCTCCTGCAGGAATTGAAAAAAGAACGCATGTGCATACCCCGCCGAACGGGCATTGTCCTTGTCGGTCCAATACCTCGTGTCGGTGGACAGGAATAACGGCTTCATGTATTGCAGATAGTCCGTGCTCTCCGGGAACAGTCGATGCTCCATCCATACGCCGGTCATCTCGTTGATCATGGACGAAGGAATGTCCGATGCGTACGCATACTGGATCATATGATGGAACTCGTGGGCGATGGTGACTTTGAGCGCAAGCATGCCCGTATCCCGATATACGCGCCGACGCTTGTTTCCCTCCGTCACGGAGTCCGTGACACTGTAGTTGTTGTCCAGCACAAGAAAGGCAGCGGTGCGCAGACGTTGCGGATCGCATGTTTGCGGACGTCCGTCCACGGGATAGGTCAGACCGTAGTATCCGCTCATCGCCACTCCGTCGATCACCGCACCCGGTTCATTGCCGATTTCCATCACATACACATCCCATGCCGTCGTGTCGCTCAGGTACCGCAATGGTTGGCGGTAGCCCATGTCGTTCACTTCCACGCGGTAGGCATGCTCAAGGTAATGACACACCGAATCGATGTAATCGGGAGTTCCGTTCGCATTCGCATCCGTCGGTGCTACGGCGTGTATTCCTCCGGCGGAATACTGCACGCGGAAATGCCGTTCCGACGACATGACGAAGGTATCGAGGACGGGTCGCGTGGTGGAGAGGATCGCTCGGGTACGCGGGTCCATCCGCTGAACGGGTGACGGTAAGCAGGATTTACGTGTGGCGAAATCCTGAGCGCGGACATCGGTACCGATGACGACGGTGAGGAGAAGGGTCAGAAGGACGGGAAGGGGGGAGCGGTTTGCGGTCACAAGTGTGGACCTTGACTACTTGAACATCTCTTTGATCATGCCCCAGGTGCGGCGCACGCTGCTAACATTGTGCACAAGGGAAGAGACGGAAGAATAGGAAATGGAGTTGTCGGTTCCGATCACTTTGATACGATAGGAATAACTGCGTCCGGCCACTTTCTGCTGGGTATCGCCGCCTTTAAGCAGCACATCGGGATCGGTGAACCGGTACACCTGATACGCCCCGCGCGGTTCGACGACGCCGACCGAACGATAGGTCTGGCCGTCCGTGGAGCGCTCCACTTCGAAGCGGGCGACCGCACGCTCCGTGGTGCATACCCACTCGATGGACACGCTGTTACCGTCCGCCTTCGTCGTGAAATACTCCATACTGACGTCTGCCGCGAAAACGGAGACCGTCAGAAAGACGCACATCATGAGTGCGAAACACCGTATGGAGTGGAAGACTGTCATGGGGCAAAGTTACGCGTGGGGCGATGACGGGCGCAAGCAAAATATTCGTGATTTTGCGCAGGAAAATGGCGCGAACAACGGATTATATCATCGTCGGGGCGGGCCTGGCCGGAACGACGCTGGCAAAGGAACTCATCGGCCGCGGACGCAGCGTCGTCGTGATCGATAACGGTGCGCGCTCGTCGTCCATGGTAGCGGGCGGACTCATGAATCCGCTGACAGGAAAACGACTGGTCTACGACGAGTCGTTCGCGGAAAAATACCGCCGAGCCGTCCGCGCGTACGAAGATATTCCCGGGGCGCTCAGGACCCTTCCCATCGTGAGGGTCCTGAGTGACGATACCGAGATCCGGTCGTGGAACAAAAAGGAATCGCTCTTCCGTTCGGACTATCGGATAACCTCTACCGATCATGCGGAAGCATCGCGCATCGTCCCCCTCTTGAATCCCGCTTACAAGCACTCCATTGCCGTCCTCATACCCGAAGCCGGACATCTGCAGACGGCAGCGGTCATCGAAGCGCGAAAAGCGTGGCTGCGCGAACAGGACGCGCTCGTCGTCTCGCAGGCGGATGTGCATGCATGGGACCCCGCATCGCATACCCTCGCCGGCATCGACGCCGGACGCGTCGTGCTCTGCGAGGGGTGGCATCTTTCCACGAACTCCGCGTTCTCCCGCATTCCCACGATGTGTGCCAAAGGTCAATTGCTTACCGTTCACATTCCCGAGCACCCGACCATCGATGCGATCTGCATCCATCGCGGACGGTTTCTCGTGCCCTTGGGGGATCACCTGTATCGCTACGGAGCCACCTACGAGTGGAACGACATCAACGAGGACGTTCTTCCATCCACGACGGAGTTCCTTCTCGAGGGTTTGCAGGACATGGTTTCCTGCCATGTCACCGTCGTCCGCGCCGATGCAGGTATCCGGCCCATCATCCGAGATCTTGCGCCCGTTCTCGGCGTGCACCCGGATCATCCGCATGTGGGGATATTCAACGGCATGGGATCGAAAGGTGCCTTGCTCGCACCGACGCTCGCACCCATGCTTGCCGATCATCTCGAGAACGGTGATTCCATTCCGCCGGCATATTCGCTCAAACGATTCTCGCAAACGATTCACACCAACGATACACCATGAACCGATCTGGAGAACTCTGGAATGCCGTGGACTTCTCCCACGCGGTCCTACGACGATTCCTCAAACCCGATGCGCAGGTCGTTGACGCCACTGCCGGCAACGGCTACGATACGGTCTTCCTGCTGGATCTGCTCGGCGACCACGGACGCGTCCTTGCCCTCGACATCCAGGAGCAGGCGGTGTCCGCAACCCGCACCCGCATCGCGTCCCATCCTCGCTCGTCACAGGCGGAGGTGGTACGCGCTTCCCATGCACACCTCGGCCAACTCTTGCGAGAGCGCTCATGGACGACCATCGACGGCGCAGTGATGAACTGCGGGTATCTGCCCGGAGGCGATAAGACGATACGGACGGAATGTCTGTCGACCGTTGACGCTCTGCATGCCCTGGTCTCCGTCCTCGATCGCGGCGGCATCGTGTGCGTGGTGTGCTATACAGGACATGACGGGGGCAGTGAAGAGCGGGATGCAGTGCGGGATTTTTGTGAATCTCTATCGAAGGACCGTTTCCGCTGCGGGTACTACACGAACCCCGGTCGGCTGAATGCACCGGAGTGTTTCTGCATCGAACACCGGTAGGACAGGGAATAGGGAGACGAGGATGGACGTGCGTGCACTGATCGCGAAGCGGAACAGGACTTGGTGGACAGGGACCTACTCGACGATGATCTCGTACGGCGACAGCAATTCGTCGATGACCAGGGGAAGGGGACCGAAGCGGGTACTGAGCATGGTCGATTCGGTAGGTTCATCGGCATGTTCCGTGACAGCTTCTTTCTTCATGGATTGGATCCACGAGTAGAGGGACGGCGAGACGCTCACGGTCGCGGGCGCGTGACCGTGTTTGTCGGCGAAGCGCTCCACGGCGGAGTACACTTCCTCGTATGCGTCGAAATAATCCATCGTCGTGTGTCTGTGATAGCTGATGCAAATAACCCAACTTCCCCCGTTCCAGCAAACTATTCGTTGCCCGATTCTCTCTGAGCTGAACAGAACGCGGGGAAGAACGAACGATCGACCTGCGTCTTCAGCGGATAATCATGTCTGGCGGGCCAAGCCACACGACCTATTTTTGAGCTTATCCGGTGCGATAAACAGTCCTGGCACCCGTCTTTATCGTTCATTCTTGTCACCACGTTCCTCAAAAACGGCACCCACACCCCACCTTTACCCATGATCGATTGGACTCTTGTCAAATCCGTTTTCTTCGACCTTGATAACACCCTCATCGACCATACGGGTGCGGAGGAACGAGCGTTCCTCCATTGTTACGACCACTGCGGACTGAACGCGGGGCGCCATGAGGTGAACGAGCTACTGTCGATGTACAGGACGATCAACAACGAGCTATGGGCGGCCTATCGCCGCGGCGAGGTCACCACGGATGTGGTCCGCCGCGAGCGTTTCCGGCGGATCCTCGACCTGCAGTTCGATGGACATGCCACGGCGAAGTCGCCCGATGAGGTTTCCGAGACGTACCTGCATGCATACGACACGGCGTCCGTGCCGCTCGAGGGCGCGGTAGACGCCATATCCCTGACGAAGCGGCATTCCGGATTCATCGGCGTGATCACCAACGGATTCCCGCGGCAGGTGACACGGAAACTCGAACATCAGGGATGGACCGCTACCTTCGACGTCATCACCATTTCGTCGCTCATCGGTGTGGCGAAGCCGCATCCCGACGTCTTCAAAGCGGCGCTTGCAACGAGGGAGCATCATCCTTCCCACGCGGTGTACATCGGTGACAACTATGAGGCCGATGTGCTCGGCGCGTCGAAGGCGCAGTGGAAGACCGTGTATTTGCGGAATGCGCATGACCATCCTGAACGCGAAGGCGATGCCGACATGGTCATCGATTCCTTGTGCGATCTTCACGATCACCTTCGACTCCTGACACCGATGACGAGGGAGGCACGATGAGGGAAGGGATGACGGAAACAGCGCATGCAGAAGACGTGATCAAGCGGCTGCTCGACGAACAGGTACGACCCTACGTGGCATCCCACGGCGGGGAGCTTGTCTATGCGGGATTCTCCAACGGCGTCGTGTACGTGTATCTGCGAGGTGCATGCGAGCGATGTTCCGCAATGAATGTCACGCTTAGGTTCGGAATCGAGAGGATCGTGCGCCGCGGCTGCGCAGACGTGGACCGCGTGGAGCTGGCTAGCGACCCTGATGCTTCGTGTTAAGGGGTAGCGGTCGGAGCACGGTGATGCCCGTATTCGTCGGCACCGTGGCGAGCACGTCGGAAATGGCGGCGTCGAGAACCACTTTCTTTTTCGCGGACGAGGCATGCAGAAAGTGCGCCACGCCGTCGGGCGACCGATAGATCATCCCCGTGTGCGAATAGTCGAGTCCCGCTTTGCTCGTCGTGATCGCGATGATATCCCCCGAACGCAAGTCCTTTTCTATTCCGGCCACGTTGTCCTTCGGTATGTACCAGTGCCGCCGTGCCGACAGGGTTCGCTCTTGAGCGGCGATGACATCGACGAGTGAGGGATCGCGCTGCAGCGCCTTGTAGTACTTCGGATTCTTCGACATGAAGTCCACGTGCAAAGGGAACGCGACACCGCCTAATCGTCGCGTGATGTTATCGACGACGTCCTTCTCGACATTATTCGTGATCCAGTCTCCCGTGTAATGCAGTCTCGACGTATATCCGGCGATCTTCCCGTTACGGTAGCGCGTCCATTCAACGGATTCCTTCATGGCTGCCAAGTCATGCTTGCCGGCTTTCACGCACCGGGCGAAGGCCAGCATGTTTTCGAAGAAGGTCACACAATCCAGAGCGGTCAGGTTGACCACGCAGCGTTCCGGACCCTCGCCCTCGAGCGTTCCGCCCACATACGGCGTATCCACGAACGTTCGTCCCGCGCGGGCCATGATCTCACCGATCTCCAGTTTTCTCCACTCCTCGCGCTCGGCGATCGCAAAGAGATTCTCGGCTACCGCCTCGGAGGCATCACGGGTGTCCTTCACGGCGCTGTCCGCACTCCGTGGTGTTCCGGGAACGGCACGGACGTGGCCGAGCGGCTTCGCCGTCGAGAGCGGGACGATACCGATGGTGGACGAGACCGTGAGGCAGAGACTGATGAGTGACGAGGCGCGGAAGGTCATATGGTCTGCGGTAAATGGATGATGATCACGAGCGCAGTCGAAAATAGGGATTGACGGCCTTTGCCATTCCCTGAGGGCGCGACGTCACGGGGCTGCGCCATCCTATGGATGCAAACAGGTCCGACCCGTATCTTCGTGGCGATGAGTCGTCGTTCTACCTCCCCTTAACGAAGGAACTGGATCGTGTTTAGAAAAGTCCTCATAGCCAATCGTGGAGAAATCGCTCTTCGCATTCTTCGTACGTGCCGTCGCATGGGCATTGCCACCGTCGCCGTGTATTCAGACGCCGACATGCACTCACCGCATGTCCGCGAAGCGGACGAAGCGATTGCGATCGGAGGGTTCACGCCGCGCGAGAGTTATCTCGTCATGGACAAGATCCTGGACGCCATACGGACAAGCGGTGCGGATGCCGTCCATCCGGGATACGGGTTCCTCTCGGAGAACGACGAGTTCGCCCGGCGCGTCATCGACGCCGGCTGTGTGTTCATCGGCCCGACTCCCGAGGCGATCGATGCCTTGGGTGACAAGACCGCTGCTCGTGAATTGGCCATCGCGCACGACGTGCCCATCGCACCGGGGTCGCCCGGAGCCATCGCATCGTACGACGAGGTGAAGGAGCTCGCCTCGCGCATCGGATATCCTGTTCTTGTCAAAGCCGCCGCCGGTGGTGGCGGTAAGGGCATGCGTGCGGTCATGAGCCAGGATGAGCTGCGTGAAGGATTGGCCGCCGCACAGGGCGAGGCGTTGACGTCGTTCAACGACGACCGGGTCTTCGTGGAGAAGTACGTGCTCAACCCCCGTCACATCGAAATCCAGATCCTTGCCGATCATCATGGCAACGTGCTCTATTTCCCAGAGCGCGAATGCTCCATCCAACGTCGCCATCAGAAAGTCGTCGAAGAATCGCCGTCCACCGCCATTACTCCGGACCTGCGTCGCAAGATGGGCGAGGCGGGAGCGCGGCTTGTTCGTGCCGCGGGATATACCAATGCGGGGACCATCGAGTTCCTTCTCGACGAAGACGGCTCGTTCTACTTCATGGAGGTCAATACGCGTCTGCAGGTGGAGCATCCGGTCACCGAGATGATCAGCGGCGTGGACTTCGTCGAGCAGCAGTTGCGTATCGCCTTCGGCGAACCCTTGACCATCACTCAGGAGGATATCGCCGAGCCCAAGGGACACGCCATCGAATGTCGGATATGCGCGGAAGATGTCTACAACGCCTTCCTGCCGGATACGGGAGTGGTGGATTTCCTTGAGCTCCCCGAGTCAGAGGGGATACGATATGATGCAGGACTGTATGTGGGATACGAGGTATCGGTTCACTACGACCCCATGGTGGCCAAACTCATCTGTCATGGCGCTACGCGTGAAGAAGCGATCGAGAAGACCCTCTGGGCGCTGGACCGCATCGTTCTGAGCGGATTCAAGACCACCGTGCCTTTCTGCAGGGAGGTCGTGGACTCCGTGCAGTTCCGAAGCGGAGAGTACTCCACTCGCTATGTGGAGCGCCATTGGGACGAGTCGAGCATAGCGCGCCGGACGAATCTCTTGTCCGCCATTGCCGCGGCCTCCTTCCATGACCATGTCGTGCGAAGGGTTCCGAAAAACTAAGCATCGCACCACGTCAACATGGGGCAACCGTCGGGTGGTGGAACATGGTCGAGGAACAACGATTTTGTCAACGTCACACAAAGGGGAGTGAGTCATGGTCAGAGCACTGTTGTCCGTCATCGCGTTCATCGCGTTTTCCTTCGCCGCCTCGGCCCAGACACTTGTGTCTACCGAACCGCATCATCGGGTCGTGGTCCTGGAGGAATACACCGGCATCCACTGCGGATACTGTCCGGACGGACATCGTCTGGCGAATCTCCTTCGTGCCAAATACGATAACGAGCCGGTGCTCATCAATATCCACAGCGGGAGCTTCGCCACGCCGGGAGCGGGCGAGCCGGACTTCCGCACGCAGTTCGGCGACTCGCTCGACCGCCAGTCGCAGCTCACGGGATACCCTGCCGGTACCGTCAACCGTCGTGTCTTCTCCGGTCTCGCCACCATCCCTGCGCTGAGCCGGAACCAATGGGATGCCGCCGCCGTGCAATTGATGAAGATGACATCACCGGTGAACGTCGGGGTGCACTCTACCTACGATAGCGCGACGCGGAAGCTAACCGTCGAAGTGGAACTGTTCTACACGTCCGACGCGCCGGCACCGGTGAACCGTCTGAACGTCGTCCTTCTCGAGAACCATGTCATCGGCGTGCAGTCCGATTATGCGAACGGCAATCACACCGACTATCATCACATGCACATGTTACGCTGGATGCTCACGGGTCAATGGGGTGAGGAGATCACGACTACGACGAAAGGCTCGCTGGTCAAGAGGGTTTTCACTTACACGGTCCCTCCGGCATTCAATGCGCTGAACTGTGATGTGGCGGCGTTCGTGGCCGAGGGCAGACAGGAGATCTACAGTGGTGCGCAGGTGGCGGCCAACGGCGGTACGACTCAGGTCATTTCTCGCGTGGAGAGTACCGGCGGTACGGTGAGCACGGTAGCGCAAGCCACACCGACGTCGTACGCGGCGAAGATCATCAATGAGAGCGGTGCCGACGAGCGGTTCACGGTGTCGCTCACGAAGAAGATGCCGGCCGATTGGAGCGTTCAAGCATCGGTGAACGGCACACCGGTCTCGTCCCAGGGCGTCGTCATCACCAAGGACGCGAAAGCGGACCTCAGTGTGGTCATCACGCCGGGTGCGACCGCCGGCGTCGGTATGGTGGACGTCGAGATCCTCTCCACGTCCTATCCCTTGTCTCCCACTGTGAGGAAATCCTTCTATCTCATGTCCGGTGTCCAAAATCTTCTTCTCTCGCATCCCGACGCTGTGACGTACGACTCCGTCTACCTGCGCGCCTTGCAGACCGCATCGGTGCAGAAGCTCGGCATGATGGACCGGAACGTCTTCGAGATCTTCCAGAAAGCCGGATCCCTTGTCGGCATCAAGAACGTTTACCACAACGTCAGTTGGGCATTTCCTGGCATCACCGAAGCAAGCATGACCGCCCTCAAGTCGCTCATGGATGCCGGTACCAACGTGTTCATCGCGGGACAGGATTTCGGGTGGGACCTTGCATCGACGGAAGCGAATGCGAACGGGAACGCCGCGACGAAATCGTTCTTCCAGGAATACATGATGGCCGACTTCGTTGCCGATGGCAGTTCGACGAACAATCTGCTCACGGCTGTGTCGAACGACGTGCTGTTCAAGACCGTCGCATCGAGCGCTGTGAAATCTCCGTACGGCAGCAGCAACCTGTATCCGGACGAGATCAAGCCCCGCCCGGGAGCGCAAGCGATCTTCCGGTATAACAATTCACCGAACAAAGTGGCCGGCATCCGCGCAGAGAAGGCGTACAAACTGGTGTATCTGGGTGTGGGACTCGAGCAGCTGACTCCCGCAACGGGCGATCAGATCGTGAACATCACCCGACGCTGGTTCGATGGCGAAATCTCCTCTGTGGAGTTCGATGACCTGATTTCTCTCGGCGCCGCCATCATGCCGAATCCCGCGTCGGAATCTCTGCGCGTGGTGATGTCTTCCGCGCTCCTCGGCGGCATGGCCAGAGTGGCGGACGCCCTTGGTCGTACCGTCGTCACAGCGGTCATCCCAAGCGGTGCGGATGTCCTGAACATCTCCGTCTCGGATCTCCTGCCCGGTGTCTATCGCATCGTCATTGATGATGCCGCTTTCTCGGCCGCGAGAACGGCGGCATTCGTCGTATCGCGATAAGGTACGGCATGAGGCGGGGTCCGAAGGATGTCCTGCTGACGACGACGAATCCCTCGGCGAGAGACCGCAAGAGACTGCTTGAGACGTAGCGGGCTGTTGATAGCTCGTGACATGGCACAGCGGCAAAATGCCGCCAATGCCCTGCGGCCGTGCTCCGTATCTTTGCCGTCGTGTTTCCATCAATTATTCCGGTTTTGCCTCCGACGCCGGTTCCCGTGCGCGCGCCTTCGGTGCGTGGCAGCGGTATCGAGCAGCGGATTCCTTTGAAAGCATCGCATGAATACCACTGACCTACACCCGCATCCTCAATCGCCCGAAGTCCACACGGAGCTTGATACCACCGTTGGGAACGCCCAGGAGCTCGGACTCACCGCCCATGAATTCGAAAAGATCTGCGAGATACTGGGCAGGACGCCGACCATGACGGAGCTTGGCGTTTACAGCGTGATGTGGAGCGAGCACTGCTCGTACAAGAATTCCATCCTCCAGCTCAAGACCTTGCCGCGATCGGGTGGTCGGATGCTGGTGGAAGCGGGTGCCGAGAACGCCGGCCTCATCGACATCGGCGGCGGCTATGCCATCGCCTTCAAGATCGAATCGCACAACCACCCTTCGGCCATCGAGCCCGTGGAGGGTGCGGCGACGGGGGTGGGAGGGATTCTTCGCGACATCTTCACCATGGGTGCCCGTCCTGTGGCGGCGCTGAACTCCTTGCGATTCGGAGAACTCGATTCGCCGCGTACCCGGTACCTGCTCAAGGGGGTCGTGAAAGGAATCGGCCATTACGGTAATGCCTTCGGTGTTCCCACGGTTGGCGGTGAAATCTATTTCGATTCCTGTTACACGGACAATCCGCTTGTCAATGCCATGGCGGTCGGTATCGTGAAGACCGATGCGACGGCTTCGGCGATAGCGACGGGCGCGGGGAACTCCGTGATGATCATGGGGTCGGCGACAGGAAGGGACGGAATCCATGGCGCCTCGATGGCGTCGAAGGAATTCTCCGGCGATCCGCAGAACATGCGTCCCACCGTCCAAGTGGGTGATCCCTTCGCGGAGAAGCTTCTGCTTGAAGCCACACTCGAGCTCATCCAATCCGGAGTCGTCGTGGGCATGCAGGACATGGGTGCGGCGGGAATCTGCTGCAGCACCAGCGAGATGAGCGCCAAGGGTGAGGCGGGGATGTCCATCGACTTGGATCGTGTACCATTGCGCGAGCAAGGAATGAGCGCGTACGAGATCATGTTGAGCGAATCCCAAGAGCGCATGCTCGTGGTCGTGGAGACGGGCAAAGAACGGATCGCGGAGGAGATCTGCGCGAAGTGGGACGTGCCTATCGTCACCATCGGCGTCGTGACGGACGACGGTATCATCCGCGTGCACCGGCATGGAAAGTGCGTTCAAGCCATCCCTGCGCAATCGCTCGTCCTCGGTGGCGGAGCCCCTGTCTACGAACGCGAATGGCGCGAAGCATCGTATGTGAAGAGCGTCCGCACCATCAACCGCACGACGCTCGAAGCCAAGTGCGCCGTCACACCCATGCAGGACGTGTTGCTTGCGTTATTGTCGCAAGCCACCATCGCTTCCAAGCGCTGGGTGTATGAGCAATACGATTCCCAGGTGGGCACGAACACCATGGCCAAGAGCGGCGGAGACGCAGCCGTGCTGCGGATCAAGGAACTTCCGGGCAAGGGATACGCCGTGACCACCGATTGCAACAGCAGATATGTGTATGTGAACCCGTACATGGGCGGACTCATCGCCGTCGCGGAAGCCGCGCGCAACTGCGTCTGTGTGGGAGCTGAGCCGGTAGCCATCACGAACTGTCTGAACTTCGGCAACCCCTATGATCCCGAGGTGTATTGGCAGTTCCGCGAGGCGATCCGAGGCATGGGTGATGCCTGCCGCGCTCTGTCCACTCCCGTTACCGGCGGCAATGTGAGCTTCCATAACGAATCGCAGAATCACGCCGTGTATCCCACACCCACCATCGGCATGCTCGGCTTGATCGATGACGTATCAACGGTGATAGGAGCGGGCTTCAAGGACGAGGGTGACGTGGTCATGCTCGTGGGGCATGCGCGGACGGAAATCGGAGCTTCCGAATTCCTCAAGTTCATGCTGGGCGAGGTGTGCGGCGATGCGCCCGTTCTGAATATCGACGAAGAGAAAGCCTTGCAGTCCGCCTTGCTGAGCGCCATTCGTCAGCGACTCGTCGTGTCGGCCCATGATTGTTCCGAGGGCGGATTAGGCGTGGCTCTTGCGGAGTGCTGCCTTCAGTCGCCCGAGGGGCGCGGTGCGTTGATCGAGCTGCCGTTCAATTGCGACCACTACTCCCTGTTCGGAGAGTCGCAATCGCGGGTCGTCATCTCGGCGCGCTCGTCATCGGTGGACGAGTTGACGTCGTTGTTCACCAAGCACGGCGTGCCCTGTGCGGTGATCGGTGCCGTGTACGGCGATACCCTGCACATCCATGATGTGCATGTTCCCGTAGCGGAACTCCGATCCGCCCATGAAAGCGCGTTGCCGAACGCCATCGGTATCACGGAGTGACGCGCACGAGGCGGAATTCACGCGGCGGGTCAAAGCATCATTACTACCAACGTCATCAGGATTGAGTCGTGACATCTCGAGAAATACGATCATCGTTCTTATCGTTCTTCGAACAACGCGGACACCGTGTGGTGCCGAGCGCGCCCGTGGTGCCGCATGGCGACCCCACGCTGTTGTTCACCAATGCGGGTATGAATCAGTTCAAGGACGTGTTCCTTGGTCGAGGTTCACGTGACTTCGTGCGCGCGGTGGATACGCAGAAGTGCATCCGCGTGAGCGGTAAGCACAACGATCTGGAGGAAGTGGGATACGACACCTATCACCATACCTTCTTCGAGATGCTCGGCAACTGGAGCTTCGGCGATTATTACAAGGAGCAGGCCATAGCGTGGAGCTGGGAGCTGCTCACGGAGGTGTGGGGATTGGAGAGGGAGCGCCTGTATGCCACGGTGTATCGCACGGACGATGAGTCGTATGCCTTGTGGAAGAACTTCCTTCCCGAGGCGCATATCCTTCGCTTCGATGAGAAGGATAACTTCTGGGAGATGGGGGAGACAGGACCCTGCGGTCCGTGCACGGAGATCCATTACGATCGCACTCCCGACAAGAGCGGTCGGTCGCTCGTGAACGCCGGTGTGCAAGAGGTCATCGAAATCTGGAACAATGTGTTCATCCAGAACAACCGTCGCGCAGACGGAACCCTGGAGGAGCTGGAATCTCGTCATGTCGATACAGGCATGGGCTTCGAGCGTGCGTGTGCGGTCATCCAAGGCAAGATGTCGAACTACGACACCGACGTGTTCCTGCCTTTGATCCAACGCTTGGAGGAATACAGCGGTCGCGCCTACAACGCGTCGCTCACCGACCCCACGGGCGTGGCCATGCGGGTGATTTCCGATCACGTGCGCACGCTGTCCTTCGCCATCGCCGACGGTGCTGCCCCGGGCAATGAAGGTCGGGGTTATGTCTTGCGCCGTATCCTTCGTCGCGCTTCGCGATATGCCCGGAACCTCTCGTTCACCGAGCCCGTCATCTATCAGCTCGTGGATGTGCTCGTGCAGAACATGGGCGACGTGTTCCCCGAGATCAAAGAGATGCAGACGACTGTGGAGCGCATCATCCGTGCGGAAGAGGAATCGTTCCTGCAGACGCTTGAGCGCGGACTGGACCGGGTGCAGGTGATCGTGGAGAAGAGTCTGGAACAAGGAAGCACCACGGTTAGCGGTGATGAAGCGTTTCAATTGTACGACACCTTCGGATTTCCGTTGGACCTTACCCAATTGCTTACCAAAGAGCGTGGCTTGGAGGTGGATGTCGCAGGATTCGATGAACGGATGAAGCGACAGAAGGACCGTTCGCGCGAGGCACGGAAAGCGGCGGGCAAGGACGCCGAGTTCATGGCAGCCGGTGCGGAGCTCGCTACGGGTGGCATCAGCAGTCGTTTCGAAGGGTACGAGACCTTGGCGGGCGAGTCGGATATCGTGTTCGTCGATGGGCAGGCCGTGGCGCTGCGATCCACACCGTTCTATGCGGAGTCGGGCGGACAGCAGAGCGATAATGGCACTCTGCTCATCGGCGGTAACACGTACAACGTCGTCGACGTCCGTCGGTCTGGTTCCGCCATCATCCATGTGTGCGACCGTGATGTGGAGCCGCTGCCGGGCGATATCGCCCGAGCGGAGGTGGATGCTGTGCGCCGATGGAACATTCAGCGGAACCACTCGGTGACACACCTTTTGCACGAAGCGCTGCGGAGGGTGCTCGGCACGCACGTCAAACAAAGCGGATCGCTCGTTGCACCTCATCATCTGCGCTTCGACTTCTCCCATTTCGAAAAGGTGAGTGCCGAGGAGTTGCGGGATATCGAGGCCATCGTGAACGAGAAGATCCTGGAGCGCATACCCGTCCGCACATTGGAACTGCCGATCGAAGAGGCGCAGAAGGTGCCGAACGTGAAGATGTTCTTCGGAGACAAGTATGGCGATTTCGTTCGCGTGGTGATCATGGACGAACGATTCTCCGCAGAGTTCTGCGGTGGTACGCACGTAACGAACACGAGCGAGATCGGTCTCTTCGCGATCACGCAGGAGTCGGCGGTCGCGTCCGGAGTGCGTCGGATCGAAGCCATCAGCGGAGGTGGCGTGCGTGAGTATATCACGAGGCTCAGAACGGACATCGAGACGGGCAGGAGTCACGCCGAAACTATGGGCGACCGTGTGCGTCAGTTGGAGAAAGAGCTTCGTTCGCTGCAGACCCTATCGCTGGCCACGGCGGTACCGGAAATGATCGCGCAGTCCATCGAAGTGAACAACGTCCACGTGGTCGTCCAGAGAGTGGAGGTGGAGAACACCGATCAGCTCAAGGAGCTCGGCGATGCGGTACGCTCGGGATTGAAGCATCGCGGCATCGGACTCTTGGCGACGGTGCTCGACGACAAGGTGCAGCTCGTTTGTGTCGTCACCGACGACGAAGTGAAGAACTATCCTGCGGGCAGGCTCGTGGGTGCCGTGGCCAAACTCCTTGGTGGCGGCGGCGGCGGAAAAGCCCACATGGCAACAGCCGGCGGGAAGGATGTTGAAAAGTTAGGGGAAGTGCTGAGCGAGTTCCCGTTGATTGTCCAAGGATGGTCGATTTCCTGAGATAATCGGTGATTTTACCCATTGGCGTCGGCATCGACGGTCGGTGGACTCCGACGACATACCCGGTGCGCTTGTTTGCCCGTAGGACTGCGGATTGCGGATATGAGGGGAGAGTCGTAACTTGCTCGCGAAGGGATGCGCAGTCGCGATACCCGCAATTATCGACGTTTTATTGGAGTATCTATGTCTTTTGACGTAACAGGAAAGTTGCACGAGATCTATCCCGAGCAGCAGGTGACCGAGAAGTTTCGCAAGCGTGAGTTCGTGCTGGAAACGCAAGACGGAATGTATCAGCAGTATATCAAGTTTCAAATGACGCAGGACAGATGTTCTGCCCTTGACCATTTCAGCAAAGGCGACGATGTGAAGGTTTCGTTCAACCTGAGCGGACGTCCCTCGCAGAACCGCAACGGCGAGACCGTGTATTACACGAACCTCGTAGCGTGGCGTTTGGAGCGCGCGGAAGCAAAGACACGCGACATCCCTGACATGCGTTCGGCACCGGTCAGCGATATCGACGAAGTGCCATTCTAAATGCGAGGACCGTTGCTGCAGGCCTCGACGTCCTGCTGTCTGCAACGTGTGCCTCCATGAAGCGATTCGTGCATGCGCACTCGATGGATTCCTCGGGTGCGCTTTTTTTTTTCGGTGATGTCCATCACCACCGGAGTTCTTTCGACATCCCTCTATGACATCGGCGTTGAACATTCTTCTTATCGGTTCGGGCGGACGTGAGCACGCGCTGGCCAAGGCCTTGCGTGAGTCGCCGTCGTGTGCATCCTTGTACGCCACTCCGGGCAATCCCGGCATATTCTCTTGTGCTCAAAGGGCGGATGTTCCGGCAACGGACTTCACGGCCGTTGCGGAATTCTGTCGTGCGCACGGTATCGACCTTGTGGTCATCGGACCCGACCAGGCGCTTGCCGATGGCATGGCCGATGCATTACGCGCACAAGGAATCACCGTGTTCGGTCCCTCCCGAGAGGCCGCACGCATCGAGTGGTCCAAGAGCTACTCCAAAGAACTCATGAAGCACGCCGGCATCCCCACAGCCGCCTCTGAGACCTTCACGGCGGACCGGGTGGAGGAGGCCGCGGCATACGTCCGTTCACGTCCGCTTCCGGTGGTCGTCAAGGCCGACGGATTGGCATTGGGGAAAGGCGTCATCGTCGCGTTGTCGCACGATGAGGCGTGCGCCGCCATCCGCGAGATGTTCGCGGGCGCGTTCAAGGAAGCGGGTTCGACCGTCGTCGTGGAGGATTTCCTTCATGGAGAGGAGGCCTCCGTTTTCGCCATCTGTGACGGCAGGGATTTCGTGACGCTTGCCGCGGCGCAGGACCATAAGCGGGCGCTGGACAATGATGAAGGGAAGAATACGGGAGGCATGGGTTCCTTCTCACCTGCGCGTATCGTGTCGCCCACGGTCATGGCACGCGTGAAAGAGCGTATCATCCGTCCGTTGCTCGACGAGTTGCATGCACGTGGCACGCCGTTCGTGGGCTGTCTGTTCGTCGGTCTCATGATCCACCATGAGGAGCCGAGCGTTGTGGAATTCAACGCGCGGTTCGGCGATCCCGAAACACAATCCGTCCTGGCGGTCCTGCGTGCGGACTTCGCGCGATTGCTTCATTCGGCCGCACGCGGAGCTGTGGACGTAACCGCCGTGAACGATACGGAGAGCGGTGTGGCGTGCACCGTCATCCTTGCCAGCAAGGGATATCCGGACTCGTATGAAAAGGGATTCGTCATTACGGGAATGAGCGAGGCCTCGAAGGTGGCGACGGTGTTCCATGCCGGGACGACGCAGGCGGGTTCGGAGGTACGGACTGCCGGCGGACGGGTGCTGGGTGTAACAGCGCACGGATCCACTCTGCGGGAGGCGCGCGACACTGCTTACACGGCGGCTGCGATGATATCGTTCGACAACAAGACGTTGCGGACGGACATCGCGCAGAAAGGTTTGAAGTACGAGGAATCGATGACCACAATGAAACCATCAGGAGAACATGCATGAAAATACTCGTCACTGGAGGAGCGGGGTTCATAGGATCGTATGTCGCCGGTGCGTACATCGCCGCAGGCCATGATGTCGTTGTCATCGACAATCTCTCGACAGGACGTCGTGATGCGGTCCCCGCGTCGGCGCGTTTCGTCGAGATGGATATCCGGGACGAAAAGTTGCTGGGCCTTTTCGAGCAGGAAAAGTTCGACGCCGTCAATCACTTCGCGGCGCAGATGCAAGTGTCGTATTCCGTCCGGGAGCCGCTGCTTGATGCGTCCATCAATCTTATGGGCACGGTGAACCTGTTGAATGCCGCAAGGCGGACCGGTGTGGGGCGGTTCCTCTTCGCATCGAGCGCGGGCACCATCTACGGAGAGCAATCGGTCGTATCCTGCGATGAAGATCAGCCCAAAGCGCCGCTCTCACCGTATGGCGCAGCGAAGTTATCGATGGAGCATTACCTTTCTGCATTCAGTGCCTGTTATGGAATGCAGACGCTTGCCATGCGCTATGCGAACGTGTACGGACCGGGACAGAATCCACATGGCGAGGCGGGGGTCATTGCCATTTTTCTGAAGAAACTCCTGAATGGTGAGCAGCCGCTCATCCATGGTACGGGATTGCAGACACGCGACTACATCTATATCGATGACGTGATGCGTGCGAACGTGCTGGCGTTAGAGCGACCGGTGTCGGGTGCGTTGAACATCTCGACGGACAAGGAAACGAACGTCGTGGAGATCCTCTCGGCACTGCGCGCGGCGACGGGTATCGAATGTCCCACCGTGCATGGTCCGGCAATGTCGGGCGAGCCCATGCGCGGACGCTATGCGAACGGTCGAGCCAAAGAGCTCCTGCAATGGCAACCGGAGGTGGGAATGGAAGAAGGAATACCGCGTACCGTGGCATGGGAACGCGATCATCATC
The DNA here is from genome assembly GCA_040398805.1 of Kapaibacterium sp. (SeqCode). Classification (GTDB taxonomy): domain Bacteria; phylum Bacteroidota; class Ignavibacteria; order Kapaibacteriales; family NICIL-2; genus JBBATK01. The sequence continues at coordinate 51,910 of JBBATK010000004.1, forward strand.
GTCTGTGACCTCTATGGAATCTTCGAAGTCCATGTGGACGGTATCCAACCTGCTGAGCGCAAGCCGGTTCGTCATCGCCGTACCGCTCGCGTACGCCTTGTACACGGGAGCGTATGCGTGGGTGTGGGTGCTGGCGTTGACAGCGTCGCTGACGGATTATCTGGACGGATTCCTTGCACGACGATACGATGAAGTGAGCGATGCAGGAAAGATCCTGGACCCGATAGCGGACAAGGTGCTCGTGGGAGCGGGCGCGGCCGCGTTGTACGTGAGCGGACGTATCGATGCGTGGTTCCTGGTCGCCGTCATCGCACGCGACCTCCTCATCCTGGCAGGAGGTATTTTCGTACAACGGAAGAAGCACATCCTCGTCACATCGAACATGACGGGAAAGATCGCCGTGGGCATCGTGGCGCTGGTGCTTCTGCTTGTCGGCGGCGGATGGAGCGGGTTTCGGGAGACCGGCGAGTGGATAGCAGCCGCTGCGCTGGGTATCTCCTTTGTTCATTATCTCCGGACCTTTGTCCGGGTGGCATTCACGTAGGATAGACGATGGGATTATTCGATAGCATAAAGAAAAAACTCACGACGGCGGCATCCACCGTCGCCAATGCCTTCAGTGTGGACCGTTTGCGCGACGGCTTGGAAAAAACGCGGACGGCGCTCACCAGCACCTTACGGAATCTGTTGCAGGGGCGGAGGATCGACAAGGATCTGCTTTCCGATGTCGAGGACCTGCTCTTGCGTGCCGATGTTGGCGTGACGACGACGGAGCGTATCCTGAGCGGCGTGCAGCGCGCGGCGGCAAAAGCCGGCATCACCGAAGGAGAGAAGGTGCTCGAACTCATCGAGAACGAGATTGCGGAAATCCTCGTCGAGTCGCCGAGCGCCTCCAACGACGCCGCTTTCGACGTGGATGAATCGCACCGCCCGCACGTGATCCTTGTTGTCGGCGTGAACGGTGTTGGCAAGACGACGACCATCGGTAAGCTTGCGCATAATTACAAGCGGAACGGCAAGTCCGTCATCATCGGCGCGGCCGATACGTTCAGGGCCGCCGCCAACGAACAGCTCGAGGTGTGGGCGCAGCGCGCAGGCGTGGACGTGGTCCACCAGAAGCACGGTGCGGATCCCGCCGCGGTGGCATACGACACGCTCAATGCGGCGATCGCGCGCAAGTGCGACATCTGTATCATCGATACGGCGGGACGTCTGCACAATAAGCAGGGTCTCATGCAGGAGCTGGAGAAAATCAGTCGGGTGATGAAGAAGATCGTTCCCGAGGCCCCCCATGACGTGTTCCTTGTTTTGGATGCCACCACCGGACAGAACGCGATACTTCAAGCGCGGGAATTCGGCAAGGTCGCCAATGTTTCGGGTCTGGTACTGACCAAGCTCGACGGCACCGCCAAGGGCGGCGTGGTTGTCGCCATCGCCAACGAGTTACGGGTCCCCGTTCGCTATATCGGCGTCGGCGAGCGCATCGACGACCTGCAGCCCTTCGACATCCGACGTTTCGTTGAAGCGTTGTTCCATGGTGTGGCGAGCGATGACGCCGGAACAGCATCCGAAGGGTAACAGAAAGCCCGTGGTGCCGGTGGAACGGACGCAGAAATCGTCATAGTGTTTCTAAGCGAGGTATCATATGCGGTGGGGAGTAGGCAAAGGACGTTTCAGGAACCTGACGGCAGTGGTGCTCAGCGCTTTTCTCGCACTGCTCTTCTTCGTCGTCTGGCAATTCATACGCCGCATCGAACCCCTGGCCGTCGACAATACGCCACGAGGGTCGACGGCAACGGTCCGCGAACGACTCCTGCATCCTGAAGAGGATTCCCTGCTCCGCGTCACCGCCACGAACTTGCGCCTGTTATGCCGGATCGCGGATTCCGTGAATACCGTCTATCGAGACGCGTTCCCGCTGTCCGTCCGACGTTCCTCGTCGTGGAACGCTGACAGTTCGACGGCCTTGTTACAGCGCACGCATGTGCTGTGCCGACGTCAGGTGGCCCGCGCATTGAACGCTTTTTATATTCCTCTCGCAACCTACGAATACTGTCAGGCGGCGGTGATTTCGGAGCTTGGCGACCAGTCACTGCGAGCGTTCGCCTTGCCGGTCGAGTTACGGAAGATGGAGTCGGTGGACACCGCCATGCAGATCGTGCGCTCGGATGTCGTCGGTGTCTCCGAATCCGAACGGACACTGATCCGTGAGGTCTCGTATTACCTTGTTCCCCGCATGCAGCCCTTGTTGTTAGGATTGACCGGCGACGATGTGTCGTACTCCTCTCAACGTAGGACCAACGACTAACGCTTGTGCGCACCACCCTCATCATACTCTGTTGCTTCTGCTCATACGTGGGAAACGCGTCCGCGCAATCGCTTGTACCCTCCGACAGAGACAGCATCATTCGTGAGAACATGGTTGTCGATTCGCTGCGTCCTGCGGATACGTCATCCGTCACGGTCGCTTTGGCCGACACGACAAGCTTCGCCCTGAGCTTCTTTCACGGTAGCGTCCTTGCCGATACCACGGTGGTGTGGCAGAGCATCTCCAAACACGATATCCAACCGTGGATGTACACGACGTATGCGGACGTGTTCGATGTGCTTCTTCCGTTCTTTCCGTTGTCGTTAGGATATCACGGTCAGCCGCACGGATGGCGGACGCTTGGAGGCGGTATGCGGGACAACGCGTTGTTGTTCAATGGACGAGCCCTTAATGATGTCGGTTCGGGAGTGGCGAACACGTCGATGTATTCGCCGGAGGACATGGAACGGGTGCAGGTGCTCATCGGTTCTGCCGCCGTAATTCTGGCGGACCAAGCCTCGGGGATGGCGGTGAACATCCAGGAGCAACGTCACGATACCAAAGGACCATATTCGCGATTGTGGTACGCGGACGGTGCGAACAACTATTATGCGTCGGACGGAATCCTGTCGCAAAACATCGCGCGGAACCTGAACATGACGTTGGGTTTCAAACGTCAGGCCGGCGACGGCCGTTTCGACAACCAGTGGCTGGACGCATGGAACGTGCGCGCACGTTTGCGATGGATGCCTCGGGCATTGACCACTGTGTCGCTCACCGAGAACTTCAGTAATCATGGAACGGGTGGTAACGGCGGCGTGTATACGAGCGGTAGTGCGGACATCAACGATGAAGTGACCGCATCGGTGCGTCTTCCGGATGTCAACGAGCGGGTCTTCCGTCATGATCTCACCCTGAGTGTGAGCTCGGCGGCGGATACGACGCTTCGTTCCGTCGTTCAGGCATCGGCGTATATGTCACATGCGTCATCGGAGCTTGCACGTTCGGCGGTCATGGTGAGTGTCGCCGATTCGTCCGTGTCTTCGGCCAAAAGCATATCCGTACGTGCGGGAGTGAGAGGGACATGGGAGCAGGAGGTCGCGGAAGGACTCCGATCCACGCTCGGTGGCGACGTCGAGTTCAACCGCAGCGATGCTACCGATTACGCCGACGACCTGCGCAGAGCGCGTGCAGCCGCCTTCGCTTTCTGCGGATACCGTCCGGAATTCGGCACAGCCATTCATGGCGGAGCGCGTGTCCAGACGACCGGCTCTCGAACGTCGTTATCGGTTGGGGCTTCCCTTCGGCATCGACTTTGGGACGGATGGAGTCTGCTTGTCGACGCATCCCGCAGTGCCCGGCTACCCTCCGCGGCCGAGGGGGTATCCAGGGATGCGGAACAGACCTTGCTCGGGTTTGCGCAACTGGGCTGGGCGAACGCGACCGAGAAGATCGACGTGCTCGGGTTCGCTCGGCGCACGGAGAACGTCATGGTCGCCACTGTCCTCACCGATACGTCGGGTAGGTATCCCATCGGCACATTGATGCAGACGATCCCCGTGCAACAGGTGGTGGGAGCGCATCTGCGGACATCGTTCTCGCCCGTTCGGGACCTTTGGGTCGATGCCACAGTGCAGTCGGCCATGACGACACGTGGAGACTCCACGGTGAGTCTGCTACCGTCGTTCTACGGACTCATCACCCTGCGGTACACGAAGACCATCGGCACGTCGGTCCTTACGGCCGGTGCCATGACGCGCCTCCGTTCCGAGTTCGCGGGGGAGACCTTCGTGCCCATGAACTGGATGATGGCCGATGCCGACGACCGGCAGGCTGCAGCAGTGGGCGGACTCGACCTTTTCGCCACGGCGAAGCTCGGGAATGCCTGGGTGAAGCTGCGATTCCAGAACGTATTGTCGAATACCTTCACGACTGTCTCAACTTTTCCCTTTCCCGTCCGAAACTTCTCTTTAAGCGTGGCTTGGTCCTTCTTCGATTGACCGGTCACCTTCGTATCTCAGTCGACAAACCTCAGGATGAGCGGACGAATCTGAAGAACACTGCCACAGCGCACACGGAATCAGCAAGAGCACAGGGATAGGGAACCGTCTTTTGTTCACTTCGTGGTTCGTTCAGAGTATGCAACCTCAGCGCGACACCGACGCATTCCGTCGGGCGACCGAGATGTACGAGCAAGCGTATCGCTTGCAGATGAATGGGAAAGTTGCGGAAGCAATCAAGTACTATCAGCTCTCACTCGAAACGTATGAGACCTCCGAGGCTCACACGTTCCTCGGATGGGCGTATTCGTTCTTGGGAGACTACACGCGCGCCATCGAGGAGTGCTATCTGGCTATCGATATCGACCCTGAGTACGGAAATCCGTATAATGACATGGCCGCGTATCTGATCTATATGGATAAATACGACGAAGCCGAGTTCTGGTTGCAACGCGCCCTTCGTGCGCATCGATATGCTTCGCGTCACTATGCCTTCTACAACCTGGGTCGCGTCTATGAGCGTCAAGGCAAGTGGTTCAAGGCGCTGGCGCAATATCATCAAGCCATCAGCATCGATCCCTCGTATTCCATGGCCGCCACGGCCCTGCTCAACCTGCAAGCGAAGATGAACTGACACGTCGATCGTGTTCCACGCACCGCGCGGGCGACGCCGACGTAAGTAGGCGTCGCATTTCCCCAACGAAACACACACCACACCACGCCGTCATCGACAACGGTGCGGGGCTCAGTGCTTGGAGGATGCCTTCCTCATTTCCTCGCCGACTTTCGAGAGTACGGAACCCACGTTGCCGACGATGTGCTTCACCGCATCACCGACGTTCGTCTTGAGGGCTTCCATGGGATTATCGTACTCGGCATACAGCGGGAACGTGCGGCAGAAGTCGCGAACCTCGTCCTTCACGGTCGATTTCACGTGTTCGTTTGCGGAATCGGAGATGACGCGATCGATGAACTCCGCTATCTGACGCATGTCCGGTTCTTTCATGCCGCGTGAGGTCATCGCAGCCGACCCGAGGCGGATACCGGACGTGATAAGAGGGGATTGCGTATCGTAAGGCACGGCGTTTTTGTTGCACGTGATTCCCGCTTCATCGAGAGCGTTCTCTGCTGCCTTCCCTGTAATACCCTTGTTGCGCAGATCGACGAGCATAAGGTGATTGTCCGTTCCGCCACTGCAGATATCGTATCCGCGCTCGACGAGGGCTGAGGCGAGCGCGCGGGCATTGCGCACCACTTGTTTCGTGTATTCGTCGAACGCGGGTGTGAGGCATTCGCCGAAGGCGACGGCTTTGGCGGAGATGACATGCATGAGAGGTCCGCCTTGGATACCCGGCATCACCATGGAATCCAGGAGTTCGCCCATGAGCTTCACCCGACCGGATTTCGGTGCCACCTGGCCGAAGGGATTCTCGTAGTTCTTACCCATGAGGATAAGACCGCCGCGGGGTCCGCGAAGGGTCTTGTGCGTCGTCGACGTGACGACATCGCAGTACGGAACGGGCGACATCAGTCGGCCTTTCGCGATGAGACCTGCGGGGTGTGCGATATCGGCAAGCAGGAACGCGCCCACGGAGTCGGCTATCTCTCGGAAAGCCTTGAAGTCGATCTCCCGCGAATACGCGCTTGCACCGACGGTGATCATCTTCGGACGGTGTTCCTTAGCCAGGTCGGCAACGCGGTTGTAGTCGATCAGACCTGTCTCCTTGTCCAGGCCATAGGGAACGAACTTGTACAGTCGTCCGGAAAAATTCACCGGAGAACCGTGGGTCAGGTGTCCGCCATGCGACAGGTCCATACCCAAGACCGTATCACCGATGTTGAGGTAGGTGAAATACACCGCCATGTTCGCACCGCTGCCGCTGTGCGGTTGGACGTTCGCGTACTCGGCGCCGAAAAGAGTTTTGAGTCGCTCGATGGCGATATTCTCTGCAACGTCCACCCACTCGCAACCACCGTAGTACCGCTTGCCGGGATAGCCCTCCGCATACTTGTTCGTGAGGACGCTGCCCTGGGCTTCCATGACGGCAAGCGAGGTGAAGTTCTCGCTTGCGATGAGCTCGATCTTGTCGCGCTGACGGTTATACTCGCCCGTGAGGGCGTTGTACAATTCGGGGTCGGAGTTTTGGACGTGTGAGTACATGGAGCGTGATATTCGTTGAGACAATGGTGGCGCCGACTCGTGCTGCTTGGGGTCGGCGGTGATTTCCGGAGACGAAAATACGGGATGTTCAGTGCTCGCACACAGTGCTCACGGCGAAGAATGTCGCACACCTTATTCGTCGTCGACGGCGCGGCCCGGAGGGTGTTCGTTCGCGCCCTGCACGGGCAAAAAAAGCGCTTCATGCGTGTTCGCCGTCGCGTGTATCTTGCGACTTCCGCACAGCAGCGCTCACAGGAAGCGACGCGGTCGGCACCGTCTCGCGGTACCCGTTTCTCACCCGCAGTCGGGCGGCGCGGACACCGTTCACTTTTCGGATATGACCATGATTTTCAACGAATCGGATTGGCGGTCCATTGCCGCATCCGTCATCGCCTCCAGACGTATCGACGAAATCGAAGAGACCGATCTTGCACCGAAGGGATTGGTGACCTATCAGTTCTCTGCGCGAGGTCACGAGCTGGCGCAGGTGTTGCTTGCGCACGCGTGCGACGATCCGCATGATGCGGCCACCGTGTATTACCGCTCACGTCCGTTCGTCCTTCATGCGGGCATGGGGTATGAAGAGGCGTTCAGCGGACCATTGGCGCGAGCCGGAAGCCTTAGTGGTGGTCGTGACATCGGCGTGGTGCATCATTTCGTGCCGACGGAGGATGGCGACCGTAGTATCACGGTGCTTCCCGCATCGGGTGATGTGGGAGCGCAGTTCACCCCTGCCGCGGGATGGGCGCAGGCCGTGCGATATCGTTCGGAGATACTCGGGGAGGAATCCTGGGAGCGTTCCATCGCCGTGTGCCTGAGTGGTGATGCCGCCGTCGCGACGAACGGATTCTGGTCTGCCGTCACACTTGCCACCACTCTCCATCTTCCGATCGTGTTCCTGGTAGAGGATAACCAGTTCGGTATCTCCGTTCGAGGATCGTTCCAGACGCCGGGCGGGAACATCGCACAGAACCTGAGCGGCATGAAGAACCTTCACATCCTCGAGGGCGACGGTGCGGACCCGCAGCAGGCGTCCGTCCTGGTCTCTGCCGCTGTGAACTACGCACGGACCGAGCGCGGTCCCGTGCTGCTGCGTCTTTCGGTGCCGCGACTTTGCGGTCACAGTGGTGCCGATAGCCAGTCGTACAAGAGTGCGGAGGAGCGAGAGGACGAACAACGTCGCGATCCGCTGCCGCGACTTCGTGACTACTGCATCACCACCGGTGTGATGTCCGAAGAGGAGTGGGATGCGCTCGTCGCAAAGGTTGATGCGGATGTGCGTGCAGCTTGCGATCGCGCTATCGCGCAACCGGAGCCCTTGCCCGAGACCGTGTTCGAGCATGTGATGTTCGACGGCAAGCGCGTGCAGAGTGCGGGAGGTCCGTATGCGGAAGGCGTGCGGCCCGATGTCGGAACGTCGACTCCTGAAGTGGGGCAGCGCGTCAACCTCATCGAGTCCGTGAAGCGTACGTTGCGCAGTGAGCTGACGGCGAATCCGCGCCTGCTCGTGTTCGGGGAGGACGTGGGTGTAAAGGGTGGCGTGCATGGAGCCACCGTGGATCTTCAGCGAGATTACGGTGAAGCGCGTGTCTTCGATACGTCGCTGTCGGAGGAGGGGATCATCGGGCGTTCTCTGGGTTTGGCGTATGCGGGCCTGGTCCCTGTTCCCGAGATCCAGTTCCGAAAGTATCTCGATCCCGCCATGGAGCATATCAACGACTGCGGAACCATCCGCTGGCGGACGAACAATTCCTTCGCGGCTCCGATGATCGTCCGTATCCCCGTGGGGTATTCCAAGCGCACGGGCGATCCTTGGCATAGCGTAAGCGGCGAGGCGATCTTCGCTCATACCATGGGATGGCGCGTCGCGTTCCCGTCCAACGCGCGTGATGCCTCCGGACTCTTGCGTACCGCGTTGCGTGGCAACGATCCTACGTTCTTCCTTGAGCATCGAAACCTTCTGGATACACCGTCAGGACGTGCACCCTATCCCGGTGATACCTACACGCTGGAATTCGGCAAGGCGTCGCGTATCCGCGAAGGATCGCGCGCAACCATCGTCACCTGGGGCGACATGGTGTATCGCTCCATGGAAGCCATCGACCAGCTTGGTGGCGACATCGACCTTATCGATCTTCGGACCATCGTGCCGTGGGACGAGGACATGGTGATGGAATCGGTGCGGAAGACGTCCCGATGCCTGATCGTTCACGAGGACTGCATCACCGCGGGCTTCGGCGCCGAAATCAGCGCGCGCATCACGCAGGAGTGCTTCGCCGATCTCGATGCACCGGTCCGTCGATGTGCTGTGCGCGACGTGCCCGTGCCGTACAACAAGATCCTCATGGCTGCTGTCGTGCCAACGACGGAAACCGTCACGAGCGAGATCAGAGACTTGTTGGCGTGGTAAGCGAACTCACAAGATCCTGAACAGAAACACCGCCCGGCGCGGGGTGAGAGTGTCGGTCGTTCCTTCCACCGGAGAATTAGGACATTCGCCTCCGAAGTGCGCTCACTGTGTCGTATGTTGCACGTGTGCTCGAGCGATTCGATGCATACCTGCATGCATGTCATGCGTGACGAAGGCCTTCTCGGTTCCGGGGTTCGCTCCGCGACGCCTTGGCGTTCATGCGTCATCCATCCTGCCATCCATTCACATACCGAAAAGGGGCGCGCTCATGAAGCGAAGCATACGATTCCTGTTGTTGATGTTCGTGACGGTATCACTCGATGCGCAGCAGTGGAGCAATCTTGGTCCGGTGCTCCCGCCGGACGGTGCAACGACGAACGGACAGATCAACTGTGTTGCGTTCAATCCGCAGAACCCCTTGAAGATGTGGGCGGGCGCACCCGCGGGTGGTCTGTGGGTGAGTAGCGACGGAGGTGCGTCGTGGTTACCGGGTGCGACGGATACGCTCGGCGTGACCGGGATATCGGATATCTGGGTCAGTCCGACGGACTCCAATACCATCGCCATCGCCATGGGCGACCGGGATGAGAGCGCATCCTACGTGCCGCAGGGCGGTGCCGTGTATCTCACGACCGATGGCGGTGTGTCGTGGACCCGAAGCGGGGAGTTGGACACCAACGGATCCATCGTGCCGGTACCGAACTACACGTCGGCGCGAATTCTTCGCAGCACCACCACGGGTGCGTATGTGCTGGCGACGAGTGCGGGCGTGTTCACGAGTGCGAACTTCGCGGCCAACTGGAATACCCGCGTGATGAGAGAGAAGACGTGGGATATGAAGCAACGATCCAACGATCCGTCGACCATCTACGCGGTCATCGGCGGACGCGTCTACAGGTCGTCGAATGCGGGCACGTCGTTCACGGCGCTGACCACCGGCTATCCGTCCACCGTCGCAGTCCGCATCCAGCTTGCCGTAGCCCCCTCCAATGCGAACGTGGTGTATGCGCTGTATGTGCAACCGGACGGAACCTTCGGCGGATTGTACAAATCCACCGACCAGGGATCCACGTGGGCTGTCCGTTCCACGACCCCGAACATCCTTGCCGCGAACATCGACGGTAGTGGAAGCAAGGGCACGAACAATCTGTCGCTCGCCGTTTCGCCGGTCAACGAGAATATCCTCTTTGCCGGTGGCGTGAATGTCTGGAGGTCGCTGGACGGCGGCTCGACATGGCAGCAGACCAGTCATTATCAAGGCGGCGCGTTGCCGTACGTGGCGGCGGACATTCATGACCTGCGCTTCGCTCCCGCACCGCGGGAGAGATATGTCTATGCGGCCAGCGGGAACGGCATCTTCATGTCTTCGGACACCGGACGCTCCTGGCAGAACGTCTCGGCTGGTCTGCAAGTTCATCAAGGTCTTTCGTCGTCGTGGCACCCAAAGCGCGATTCGATGTTCCTGACAGCGGGTCCTACGGGGATCTGTCGCTATGATCGCGGGGCATGGAAGAAACTCTTGGATAGTTCGTGCAATACGGTTTGGTATCATCCTTCCGATTTGCGATATGCCTATGCGGCGACGGCGAGCGGACGTTTACTGCGCTCGTCCGACTCTGCGACCACCTTCAAGGAGGATATGACGCCGGCTGGTTCGGTACCCGCCGGTGCCATACGCCCGTATGTTCCCAATCCTCGCAATCCCGCCACGATGTACGGTCTGCTTCGTGACCTATGGAAAACGACGAACGGCGGTTCTAGTTGGACGAAGACCTCGAATCCTTTCAATGCCACCATGCTCTCCCTTGCCGTGTCGCGCGGGGATACCAACATGGTGTACCTTGTCACCTCCGACACGGTGATGCATCAATCAACGAACGGTGGACGAGACTGGGCAAGGAGGGGGAGAGTCCAGTTACAGTTCCCTAGCGTGCCAAGAGCCGTCATCTGTCATCCGACGGATCCGCTTCGAGTTTGCGTCATCGGCGGTCGTAGTGTCTCCATGACCAAGGACGGCGGCGCGACGTGGGACAAGTATGTCCTGAACGGTAACCTTTATATCACCTCGATGACATGGAAACAGGATAACTGCGGCGAGGCATTGATTCTCGGAACGAGCAACGGCGTCTGGAAACTCTCTGCACAATACAACTTCGGCGTCCCGGAGCAGATCGGGTCGGGTCTGCCGAACACACCCGTCAACGACATCAATCTGACGAGTAGGTATCTTCGGGCCACGACGGCGGGTCGCGGCGTGTATGCAACCTTCATCGATGATGCCGGTGTCATTCCGCTGTACACGCAAGACAGGGACACTGTCTGTCCGGGCGACGCCATCCAGTTCACGGACGTTTCGGAAAACGGAGGATTAGCATCGACGTGGCGATTCGAGGGCGGCTTTCCGGCAACCTCGACGGAGACATCCCCGAATGTGCGATTCGATGCACCCGGACCTCATGTGGTCACGCTGATCGCCGCCAACGGATGCGGCGTGGATTCCGTGAAGCGGGCCTCGGTCATCGTGACGCCTCGGCTTAAAGCCGCCATCTCGGTGACGCGTGCCGACGTGTGCGTGGGTGATACCATCCTTCTCCGCGACGCCACCATCGGTGTGGGTGGTGTGCGATCATGGTCGGTGACGAATGCCGATGTGGTCTCCACGACTTCTCTCGGCACCACGGTCGTCTGCTCGAAGTCCGGCGCCGTGACCGCATCCCTGGTCGTGTCTAACGACTGCGGGAAGACCGATGCGAGCAAGGTGGTCAACGTGGTCGATCCGCCTGCGGCAGTGCGTATCACGGTAACGAAAGATACGCTTGCTGTTGCCGAGCGGGCCGGAGTGGTCTATCAATGGTTCGCGAACGGTACTCTTCTCACGGGCGCCAATGGCAATCGCTGGATCGGCCAGTACAACGGCTCGTATGTCGTGCGCCTCACGAACGCCGGCGGATGCACGGTGTACTCGGATACCGTGGCATACACTGTTCCCAAAGACACGTCCGGAGGATCCTCGGTTCCGTCTTCCGTCGAACTCGCGCAGGTCAGCCCGAATCCCGTCGCGGAGAGCGTCGTCGTCCGGCTCCCGGACTCATGGTACGGAGCGGTCTGCCTTGTCGTCAGGGATGTCACGGGAGGGGAAGTGATGAGATCCTCTGTCGACATCGCGAATCCCTCTCAGGAGGTCGTCCTTTCGACGGCGTCATTGGGTTCGGGTACGTACTTCCTGTACGCAGAGAGCGGTCAGCGTGCCGCTCGGGCCGTCTTCATGAAACTTCGGTAGAGAAGTACCTCGTCGGTGATCACCAACGCGAGGAGAACATGCGTTTGAAGGACGTGGCATGGAGAACGGTGCCTGTGGTGGTGGACTGTTCCATCTTGACGGTGATTTTACTCCGCAGTCGTGTTTCTCCCTCCAGGGGTAGACCGTCCTGATCATCGATCATGTACGTTCCATACCCGTCGAGGACGGAATAGAGTACCACGCCAACTTCGTTGCTGATGCTCTTGAAACTACCTTGTCCCGTCTGCGCGTAGCGAATGGATGTGGTCGGACGTCCATGAACAGTGGAGTCGGTCATCGCGCAGGAAAACGTGGAACGCACGATGGGCGGAGGCCACGCGTTCTCGGCGAGCGTATCGGTGGTTTTGATCACCCATGAGCGGAGATGGTTGGAACTGTGACAAGCGGTGTCCACTCCGAGCAGAAGCAACGTAGGTTGGAACGCTCCTCCGGGGGATACCGCGGTCCTGTTCGTATCGAGTTGACGGGCGAGTATGCGCTTGCCGTTCGAGTCGAGAATGATGTATGCGGTGCGACCCATCCACGGCGATCGCGTGCGCAGCGAGGAATCGACCACCACCGAACGTCCATTCGATTGTGTTTCGCGGATGAGGACGGACTCAAGGGTGAAACGCAGGAACTGCCTACCGTCGTCCGTGACATGGTCGCACACGTATGAGTGGAGCTCGGTGCGCTCCCGCGCGATCTTCGTTTCGAAGTCGAGCGTATCGTAGCTCGTGACGAGGAAGACGAGGGAGTCGCCGGCGCGGAATCCGTAGCGGACACAATGGGTCGCTTCCGTCATTGCCGTCATGCTGGTGGCGGACCACGTCGCGGCGAGAATGATAAGAGCGGACAGCATGGAAGACCGCGTGCACACACTCATCATGGCATTACGTCGGGTCTGCCGACGGAGTAATACTCGAATCCCTCCCGTCTCATATCCTCCCGATCGTAGATGTTACGGCCATCGAAGATGATTCGTTGCTTCATGCCTGCGGCGATCCTGGAGAAATCCGGCTTGCGGAACTCGTTCCATTCCGTCACGATGATGAGGCAATCGGCGTTCTCGGTGCATGCATACATGCTGCCGGCGTAGGTAAGGGCGTTCCCGTATCGGCGCTGGGTGTTCTTCATGGCTTCGGGGTCGTACACGGTGACATGCGCGCGGTAGTCGAGCAAGGCATCCATGACGCGGAAGGCCGGTGCTTCGCGGATATCGTCTGTATTGGGCTTGAAGGCCAATCCCCAGATGGCGATACGCATGCCGCTCAGGTCCGGACCCAATCGCTTCACCACGCGACCGATGAACCGTTCGATCTGGGTATGATTGACATCCTCCACCGCCTCCACGATGCGCATCGGCGTTCCCGCCTCACGCGCCGAGTGGATGAGGGCTTTCACGTCTTTAGGGAAACAGCTTCCACCGTATCCCACACCGGGGAAGATGAAGCGCTTACCGATCCGAGAATCCGAGCCGATGCCCAGACGCACGTTTTCTATATCGACGCCGACTGTTTCGCAATACGCTGACAGATCATTCATGAAGGAGATCTTCGTGGCAAGGAACGAGTTGGCTGCATACTTCGTCACCTCGGCACTCTTTTCATCCATCACGAAGATTGGATTACCGTTCGAGACGAAGGGCTCGTAGATGTCGCACAAGAGTTCGCGGACCTGTTGATCCCGCGTGCCGATGACCACCCGCTCGGGTTTCATGGTATCCTCGACGGCAAAGCCCTCGCGAAGGAACTCGGGATTGGAGGCGATGGAGATGGGATGATCCTTGGTCACTGCATCCACCACGCTGCGCACACGAACGGCGGTTCCGACGGGTACCGTGCTCCGCGTGATGATGATACGTCCGTCACGGATGTCCTCTTCCTTCACGATCTGTGCGATCTGCGTCGCCACTTCCAGAACATAGTGCAAGTCGGCCGAGCCGTCCTCGTTCGGCGGAGTGGGAAGGCACAGGAAGAGCATGGTGCAGGTGCGAACGGCTGCGCGAAGATCCTGAGTGACGATAAGGCGTTGTTCGCGAACATTGCGCTCGAGGAGTATTTCGAGCCCGGGTTCGTAGATAGGGGACTTCCCGGCTTGGATCATGGATACCTTTTCGGCATCCACTTCTACGCAGTAGACGGTGTTGCCCACTTCCGCGAAGCAGGTTCCCGATACGAGTCCAACATATCCCGTTCCAACGATGGCGATTGTGTGCGGCATGGTCATTCAGGTTTGGTCATACGATACGTCTTCGTCAGTTCGCCATGAGTTTCATGATCACGAGCACGAGGATGGCAAGCGCTGCGAGCATGATGGCGAACTTGACAAGTTTCTTCAGCACCATGAAAACGATGCTGACCAGGAGGAAGGCAAGCACGAGAAGTGCTCCCTGAGGCAACGACGTTATGGTTTCGATGATGGACATGGCGTTGGTCGATGGATCAACATCACAAGATTACTTCTTTGCGCTGGGTGGTGCCAAAATAGGCGGCTTCGGGAAATCACCTTCAAGCGGTTTTATCTCTACATCCTCAAAGAGCAGATCCGGAACGATCACCGTCGCCGGCAGATACTGTGCTCCACCCGTCACATACGGCGATGTGACCGCGGGAGCAAGGTAGTTGTACACCGTCTGTGTGGTGCCCGCCGCAACGAGGTCCTTGAACTGTGACGGTGCAAGACCGGCTGCTTGCGCTCCTCGCACAAGCTCCTCCCGTCCGTCCGGATACACCCGCACCACTTCGATGACATTCATGGACGTCTCGTTCAGTGAATACGGATAATCGCCCTGCGTCTGCGAAAACAAGGTGGTGTAGAGGATGTTCTGGTTCAGGGCCTTGCGGACGATATAGCCGAAAGGAAGTTCACGGTCCTTGAGCATCTTCAACATCGTCCTGCGCATTTTCGTCCTGTCCATCTGCTTCGATGCATCAGCGCGCAGTTCCAGTACGTCGATCATCGATGCACCACCGCGCTGACGTCCGTTCGAGGCTTTCACCCGTCGGCACGGCACACGCGATGAGAGCAGGGTCTTGAGATATCCGTGGTCTACCAGGGTGAGTGCAGAAGGGCGCACCCCTTCGTCGTCCACGTCGTATCCTCCGAAGACCGGCGACGATGCGATGACGTGCTTTCCGGGAGTCGAGAGGACGCTCACGAACGTGGCTGCCACGCGCGCGCCGATTTTGTTCTGGAAGGCCACATACCGGTCGCTTTCCTGAATGCCTCTATCAGTCAGCTGCGGTCGTTGGGTGCAAAGGTTCGGTGCGTAGGTCTGCGCGAACATCTCGCAGGCCGCTTGGGTTTCGAAGAGTACCGGACCCGAATACGGCTCCACGCTCGGAGCCGTGCGCAGTCGCGCCAAGCGATCGACAAGGGCGCGCGTGGCTTTCAGCAGGGAGTCGCGGGACGGTAGATCGGTCGGTGCCATGGCATACGCCGTATAGACATCGGCGAGCGGCATACCGTCGTCCGCCTGCGTGGACGCCACAATTTCCAATCCGGCCTGACTCGACGTTTTGACATACTCCCGGCCTTCGCTATTGACATAGATGACGGTTTCCGGCAGATACTCGATGTTGGCGGAAGATGCATGTACGTGCGGGGCATCATAGAAGACACTCGACAAGACCAGGACGAGTTCCTCGAATCGCTTGCGGTCGTACGTACCGAACGAGACCGTATCCACCGTCTGCTCGGACGGCATGAAGGCGAAGTCGTGGGTGGTATCGACACGCGCACGGTTCTTCACCACCGATTCCTTCTTCGAATACAGCTCAGCGGCTTGCTTATAGCAGGCGTCGCTTGCCAGCCAGAGCTCGCGACGTAACGATTGATAGTCCAGCTCCATGGGCACACGACGGTTCTTGAAACTCTCCTCATCGTCGCTCGACCCGAAGAAGCTCAAACCCACATCGAAGAAGTTCGTGTTGTCGAAGGCGGGCGAACCCACGCGCACACCGACGGTAAGGCGCGGGGTGAACGAGGACGAGGTGGATACCATCGAACCCATCGAGGCCTTGGCCGTGTAGGATTGCCGCAGCTTCAACGTGTACTCGATATAATACGGAGTCGCGACGCCCGAAAGGCGAAGCTCGCTCATGGACCGCGCGATCTCGTCACGCAGCGCGCGACGGAGCTCGTCCACAGGAATACGCGGCTGAGCGGTCAGCGTCGCGCCGCTGATAAGGACGACGATCACGATCACCAAACGGCCGAGGATCGAGGATCGGACGAGAGAGAGAAGTCTACCGGGACGTGCTGGTGTCATACGCGATATCAGGGTTTGGCTGAAGGTGATTCGGGATACGGGAGAATGGGAGGCTTGGCCTGACTCTTGGATTTCTTTTGGACTTCGATGGTGGAGACGAGAAGGCTGGGTGATGACGCACTGACGGGGACGCCACCGGACTCCGCGCCGCAGACACCATTGAAGATGCCGCAATCATCCGCTGCGGCGATGATGTTGTTGAAGGTGGCAAGCGGAGTGCCGATGAGGTCGACACCGCGAACCAGCTCATTCGGCCGTCCGTCCGCATACACTTTGTACACGACCAAAGGTTGAACGTTGAACGCATTCGGTACGGTACGTCCGGTGAATGTGAAACCGCCGGAGATGTCATCGAACAACAATCCGTACTCCTTATTCTGCTTCTTGCATTCGGTGCGCAAGGCCCGCACCAGGGAATCCATGCTGATCTGTTCGCGAGCTTCCACCATGAGGTTGGACTGACGGGAGACCACGCGATACCCTGCTTGACGACGTCCGTGGCCGTTCGACGAAGTGAACCCTTCGATAGGGGAACGGGACATGAGGAAGGAGGTGAATATCCCGTCTTTGACGCACGTGACCTTTCGTGCAGGAACACCTTCGTCATCGAATTCGAAATATCCCACAAGGTCGGTCTCGCCTCGCTGCTTCTTCGTCGGATCGAAGACCACGTCGATGAACGGCGGTAGGATCTTCTTGTTGATGAAGCTCTTGAAGGTCTGCGCGGAGTTCGGGTCCTTCTGACGATGGCCCTCCACGCGGTGACCGAAGATTTCGTGGAAAAAGACACCCGCGGAACGTCCGGAAAGGATGGCGGGTCCCGTGTACGTCTCGGCCAGCGGTGCTTCACGCAAGCGACCCAACAGCGCCACCATCTCGTCGGCATCGCTCAGCAGCTGTTCCTCCGAGGGAAGCCGGTCGTCGGTGAATGCTGTATAACTGCGATACAACGGAAGAGTCATGCCGTCGTCGGCTTTGGTACTTGCCGTGACGAAGAGTTTGACGATCGGTTCGCAGGAGATGATTTCGCTGCCTTCGCTGTTCACGTAGTACTTCACGTTGACATCGCTCTGGAAATACACCCGAGCGCCGTAGATGCGGTTGTCCACGGTGAAGCGTGCGCTTACCCGTCGTAAAATTCCGTGCCACCGCGCCGTATCGACAACGAGGTCTTTAGGGACATCGCGGTGAACGACCGGACTCTCCTTCGAAAAGTCCGCAGAGGCATCCTCTTCCTTGACCTTCACCGCTTTGTTCGTCTTCGCTTTGCCGTACCGCTCCACGGCGGACTTGAAGGCCCTGTCCGACGCCGACCACAGACACTGCCGAATGGCGGCCTCTTCGTCCATCAGCGGCACAGCCACCGCGCCGCGTCCGCCACCCATGTCGAAGCTCTGTCCACGAATGATATGCGTGTTATCGAACGCGTAATCACCGACGCGGATATCCAAATCGAGTAGACGCTGTTTATTCGACTGCTGGGATTCCAGTTTGCCGAATGCGGCCGACATACTCCGCGTACTCGTTTCGGTGATGCAGTATGAAAGGAAATACGGAGGCTGTTCTTGAGAACGCAACTCGTTCATGGTCCGGGTCATTTCCGATTTCATGGCTCGAAGCAGGAGCGGATCATTTCCTTCAGCACGGGCCGTTTCCCATGGACATGTCATCAGTATGGTCAGGGAGCTGACGGCAAGGGTCAAGAGGGCATTTGGTCGTAGTGATCGCATAAGGGGGAGCGTCGATGCAAGGTTCCTGGGACTACACGTCAGTAGCCGAAGGAAGGGATTGGTGAAGAAGAACGGGTCATGAGAACGAAAAACCCCGTTGCCTATGACGACAACAGGGTTTTCACTATTTCAATGGTACACTAGTGGACGACAACCAAGCGAGAGCTGCGGGAGATGTCGCCCGCACGGATGATGACGGTATACACACCGGAAGCCAGGTCGGCCACGGACAGTGTTACGGAATCGGCGTTTCGGATGGTATTGGACCGCGTGTGTCCGTTGACATCGATGATCTGTACACTCCATGATTCACCGAAGGCCGGGTCTACCGATAATGTCACCGCATCCGATGCCGGGTTCGGCGTGCACATAGCGCCGATCGGGTCGTTGGCGGTCTCGACAGAACTGGTCGTGCCTACATTGAACACGAGTTCCACGGCTGCCTTATCGTCTGCATTCGTGTTCGAGAAAAAGGTGAAGATGGGAATCGACGTACCCGTCAAACCGTCTGCGCGGAACTCGCCGAAGAACGTCGTCGTATCGGCGTCGCCCGGAGCGATGGAGCTCACGCCTCCGCCTGCACTCGACTCCGTCGTCGTTTCATCGTAACATTCCATCGCGAAGCAGAACTTCACACGATGACTGGCCGCCAAGCGGGACTTGTCGACCCGGACTCTGGCAGGAACCGTTTTAGCGCTGATGTTTCGCGCTCCGATGGAGAAATCGTGCCAGGCCGAGTCGGCCTTCTCAATGACGAAGGTCTTCTTCGCCGCGATAACCTCGAGTGATTGAGCGCCGGCGCTGATGGCGAAAACCGATGCTGCTAACCACGTAACGAACAATTTCATGATGAACTCCTAAACGTTTTTGTAGATTTCGATGTCTTACCCGTCGGATGCTGACGTACCGAAGCGCAAACTACGACGTGCAACGCCGTGAGCAAAACAATAACACCCCGTGCAAACTTCGGGTTTCACGACGGGTGGGCGGAATGTCTTTCATCACCATCAATCCGTACACTCATGCGTTCCTTATCGACGATTCTCATTGCTTTTTCGCTTGTAACTGTTTCGCTCTCCGCCCAGGGAAATCCCGCCACCGCTCTTCCCGTCGTGAAGGTCAAGACGCCCGAGGGGAAGTCGGTCAGCACCTCCACCTTTCAGAACGACGGCAAGCCGATCATCGTGAATTTCTGGGCAACGTGGTGTTCGCCGTGCAAGCAGGAACTCAATGCCATCGCGACCATGTACGAAGATTGGCAGAAGGAGACGGGTGTGAAGCTCATCGCCATCTCCATCGACGATGCCCGCAATAGCCCGAAAGTCGCCCCGTTCATCAAGGGAAGGGACTGGCCGTTCGAAGTGTATATCGACGAGAACTCCGACTTCAAGCGCTCGTTGAACGTCAACGAGATTCCTCACACGTTCATCCTCAACGGCAAGGGTGAAATCGTCAGCCAGCATAAGTCCTACGCCCCCGGCGATGAGCTTTCCATGTTCGAAGAGATCAAGAAGATCGTTGCAGAAGACGCGGAGAAAAACCCTCAGCCCGCCGAGAAGAAGTGACGCATCCACCACGCATCAGCAGTCCCATTCCGTGTTCATGACCAAGATCCGCCGTGCCCCCTCGTGCGGGAGATTGCTCTGAGACGACATGAGTCGTATCTTCGGGTCGGATTATGGATTTCATTTCAGGGGATCGTATGCTTCGCCTCGTCGCCGCTTTCTGTTCGTTCGTCTTTGTCATCAGCTCCTTGCGTGCCGACGACGGCCACGTGCGTGCCGATTTCGAACTCCAGGCACAGTCATACCGCGCCGATTCCCTTATCGGAGCTCCCAAAGTTCCCGAACGGGTCCTGACGGCTGGATTCTTGAATCTACTCTACACCAGGGACAATCTGACGGTGGGTATGCGCTACGAGGCGTATATGAACCCGTTGCAGGGCGTCGACCCTCGATTCTCCGGCAGCGGAATCCCGTATCGCTTCGCACGGTACGTAAAGAACGACCTTGATGTCACGGTCGGGAATTTCTATGAGCAGTTCGGTACGGGAATGATCTTACGGACGTACGAAGAACGGGCGCTCGGTTTCGACAATTCCATCGACGGAGTCCGAGTGAAGACCACGGCGCTTCCCGGTGTCACCCTGACGGCCCTCGCAGGTCGTCAGCGAAGCTTCTTTTCGTTAGGGCCCGGTCTGGTGCGCGGAGCGGACATGGACTGCAGTCTCAACGATCTCTCCCTCTTTGGTGATTCGTGGATGGGCGAGGAAATCCGGGCCACCTTCGGTGCCTCGTTCATCAGCAAATACCAACCCGCGAACGACCCACTGTTGAATCTTCCGGAAAACGTCGGTGCGTGGGCGGTCCGCGGGTCTCTTTCCGGCGGCCCCTTCCTCGTCAGCGCGGAGTTCGCCCATAAGATCAACGACCCGTCGCTGACGAATGAGAACAGTTTCAATGCCGGTGAAGGTCTGTTCATCACCTCAACGTATTCTCAGGCGGGACTCGGTATCACGTTGAATCTCAAGCGCATAGATAACATGGACTTTCGCTCCGACCGAACGGCGTTCGGCAATAACCTCAACCTGAACTTCCTTCCGCCGCTCACGAAACAGCACTCGTACCGACTGGTGACGATGTATCCCTATGCCACACAGCCGAACGGCGAGATCGGCGTGCAGGCGGAAATCGTTTACTCCTTTCCTCGGAACTCCTTCCTTGGCGGAACGTACGGCACAACGGTCACGTTCAACTACTCCGATATCTATTCCATCGATACCACGCGGAATCCGGACGGAACGGAGGATGGAAAGTACCGTTATGCATCGCGATACCTATCCTTAGGACAGACGCATTTGTTCCAGGATATCAATCTGGAGATTTCTCATACGTGGTCCAAGACCTTCAAGTCCACTTTCAGCATCCTGAAACAAACATTCAACAAGAACATCGTTTTGGGAAAGGTCGGATACGACAGTCTTTTGCGTCCGCTCTTCCTTGTCTTCGAGGGAACGATCCAATTCAACCCGAAGAACGCTCTGCGTTTCGAATTGCAGCACATGGATGTCGAGGACATCAACTACAGCGAGCCGAATCCCAAGGATCACGGTAATTGGGCTTTCGCTCTTGCGGAATTGACCTGGAACTCCCATTGGTTCATCAGTGTCTTCGACGAGTGGAACTACGGCAACGAAGAGGAGAAGAAACGCATCCATTATCCAAGTGCTTCGGTGACGTATGTGCAAGCGGGAACACGTCTTGCCGTGGGCTACGGACGTCAGCGGGCGGGCGTGTTGTGTGTTGGCGGCGTGTGCCGTCTGGTTCCTGCCGCCGACGGGTTCTTTCTTTCGCTCACGAGCACCTTGTAATCCCATGCACTGTTCCGCTCGGGAGTTCGCAGACCTTTGCGGGACCATCCCGGTGATCGACGTACGCTCCCCGCGCGAATACTCTCGCGGTCACCTTCCCGGAGCTGTCTCCATGCCCCTGTTCAGCGACGAAGAACGTCATGTCGTGGGGTTGTTGTATGCCCAGGAAGGACGGGATGCCGCGGTGAAGAAAGGTCTCGAGTTCGTCGGACCCAAACTCTCCACCTTCATCGATGTTGCCGAATGCCTGTCCCCGGAACGTCGCCTGCTCATGTATTGCTGGCGAGGAGGCATGCGCAGCGGCTCCGTAGCATGGCTGCTCCGCACCGCCGGTTTTACCGTGACCACGCTCACGGGTGGGTACAAGGCATGGCGTCGATACGCAACCGAGATTTTCGAGCATCCGTTTCCGTTCATCGTCATCGGTGGCGCTACGGGTTCGGGCAAGACGCCGGTGCTGCGTGCGTTGAAGGAGGCCGGTGAGTCCGTCCTGGATTTGGAACACGAAGCCCGTCATCGCGGCTCGGCATTCGGTGCGATAGGGCAGGACGAGCAGCCTACACAGGAGCACTTCGAGAACCGGTGCGCCATGGAGCTCCATAAAGCCGTGGGACGCGACCGCGTGTGGCTGGAAGACGAATCCCGCAGTGTCGGCCGTGTCACTCTTCCGGCACCATTGTGGCAGCAATTGCTCGCAGCACCCGTGGCGCACCTGATCATTCCCCGCGGGCAGCGCGTACGGAACTTGGTCCATGAGTATGGCGAGTATCCACCCGAGGAGCTGCACGCGGCGCTGTCGCGAATTGCACGAAGGTTGAGTCCGGAACGTTCCCGACAAGCGTTCGTTGCTCTTGCCGAGGGTGATGTGGCAGCCGTCGCCGACATGTGCTTGGACTACTACGACAAGTACTATGCGCGTGCCATCGACCATCGTCCGTCCGAAAAGATCCATAGGTTCGAGTACGCAACCATAGATGCGTCAATGATTAGCAGTGGTTTATTGTCACGTTGGACAAGCGTAGTTCAGCATGGGGAGACCGAGTAAGTGATAATGAGGGACGTTCAGGTGGAGAGGGAACGAGGCAAAAGGGGATGGACTTCGGACGCATGGGCTCGAGGGGGAAGTGGTCAATTCGACGCCGAGTGGCTGGACCCTAACGGCGTATATTTGCCGTCTATGATAGCCGCTCGAGTCATCTTTTTCCTCCTTATGATCATCGGTACCTCAGGGTTCGCGCAGACCAGCGTGACGGT
Organism: Kapaibacterium sp. (SeqCode); assembly: GCA_040398805.1. GTDB lineage: Bacteria > Bacteroidota > Ignavibacteria > Kapaibacteriales > NICIL-2 > JBBATK01. Next base: position 74,696 of record JBBATK010000004.1, read on the forward strand.
GAGGGACACGGGTATGGTCCGTGGCAAGAACGTCCTGCCCGTCTACGTTGTTTCCGATGGTGTGAAGGATGATACTCTGACGGTCCATATCGCTTTCGATCCACGTCTCATCGAGGTCGGGTATGTCGTTACCGGCAATTCCGGATGCGATGTTCGGGCATGGAAGGTGATGAACGAGAGCGCTCAGCGTTCGGTGGCGATGGTCGAGGTTTTCGTTCGCGACGATTCGGCCGCACGTGGCGAAATGCTCAGGTGCGGAATCGATGTGTTGAGCGGACCCGACACGGTCACGATTGTCGAGCCCGTTGTTTACCGCCGAAACGGCAGGGCAGAAGCAAACGTGACGATGAGATCCGGCCGTATCAGCATCCGTAACAGTGACCCTATCATCCTGCAGGAGACGGAGTATTTAGGTCCGGCCTACCCCTCGGCGTCCCGCACACCGGTGTTTGCGTTCCGGACGTCGGTAGTTGCCGACCTCACCTTCACGATTTTCGATGCCGGAGGGCACGCACGCATCGTCGAGCAGGTGCCGGCAGTTCCCGCAGGCCGCGGCACATACGTATGCGCAAGCCCGCTGTTTCCCACGCTCTGTGCGGGGATGTACGTCTTGCGCATGGAATCGGCACGTGGGGAGTTTTGGACACCTTTTATCGTTCTGCGCTGATGAGGTCCTGCCTGTTCACCATCGCCCTGGCGCTGTTCTTCTGTCAGGTTGTGCAGGCGCAAAGCGAATACACCGTTGCGCCGGGAACGAAGATGAAGGAGTCGGAGGGCAAGGAGTTCTGGCTTTGCTTCATGCGGAATTATCGGGAGGTGGCTGCCGCAGAACCCAGTGATCCCCTCACGCTGCAGCTGTTCTTCACATCGAACGAGAATGCCCGCGTCCGGATAGAGATCGAAGGGTTGTCGTACCAGCGGACGATCAACGTGAAAGGTGGCACGGTGGCGACGCTTGTCGTGGATGAACAGGCCCAGTTAAATGCTGTCGCCTCACCTCAACGTCTTGCCATCCACGTCACCGCCGATGTCCCCATCACCGTCTACGGACTCAATCGGCGATATCAGACCACCGATACGTACCTGGCATTACCGGTAAGCGTTTTGGGAAAAGAGTATCGGGCAGTGTGTTACTCGAACCTTTCACAAGACCTCGTGTCGCAGATAGCCGTGGTGGCTACGGAGGACAATACGGTTCTTACCATCACTCCCAGGTGCAGTGTCATCGGCGGGTACGCAGCCGATCAGACCTACACGATGCGGATGCAGAAAGGGGAGGCGTATCAGATCGTTGCGAGTTCCTCGGTCACAGGAGGTGGCGACCTCACGGGCACGCTGATCCGCAGCTCGTCTCCGGTCTCCGTGTTCAGTGGCCATAGTTGCGCCTATGTGCCTGCGGGTATCCAAGCGTGCAATCACCTGGTGGAGCAATTACCTCCCGTCACCGCATGGGGAAAGCAGTTCTACATCGGCATGCTTAAAGGAAGGTCGAGGTATACCGTGAGAGTGGTAGCCCATGAGTCGCGGACGAAGGTGTTCGAAGACAGCAAGCTCGTGGCGGTCCTGAACGCGGGAGACTTCTATGAGATGGTCAACATGCGGAAGCACGTGCAGGTGACGGCAGACAGACCCATTCTCGTGGCGCAGTACTCGCAAGGATTCAAGAACGGGGATTCTCTTGGCGACCCGATGATGATCCTCGTATCGCCAACCCAGCAGTTCGTCAATAAATATCGTGTAGCCACGCCGGTGAACGGCCTGTGGAACCACTACATCAATATCATCGTCCCGACGGATCGTATCTCCTCGGTGTTCCTCGACGGCTCGGTGGTATCCCCGGCCAAGTTCGAGTCCTTCGGCATCTCTCGCTTTTCCATCGCGCAATTGGAGGTGGGCTTCGGTACCCATGTGGTGACGGGAGGGGTACCGTTCGGACTGTATTCCTATGGGTTCGGATTCAAGGACGACTCCTTCGATGCCTATGGGAATATGGGCGGACAGTCGTTCTTCGATCTGGAGAACGAGACGGATACGCTTGCTCCGGTACCGGAACTCCAAGGTGGCGGCATGACGAGCTCAGTGATCATCCGAGACGACCGTACGACGGACCGTGGCATGAAATCGGTGAACATCGTCAGCGCACACGGCATCGACCTCTCGATTCCTGCGTCGGAAGAGGGCGCGCCGCACATCGTGGTATCGATGCGACCCACGAAAGACCGCGAGTCGGGAAGTGCAGTGCTACGTGCTACGGACATGGCGGGTAATTCGAAGGTGTTTTCCCTGTGTTACACGGTAGACGGCAAACGCAACGCCTTCGGAACCTTCTCGCTGGGAACGGACGATCGCACGTGTACGAGTCGACCGATGTGGAGGGCCGGCTCGTTCGTCACGTCGTCGGTGCTGTTCCATGCCGCGAATTTCAGTTCCGCCGGAAACATCAGTGCCGGCGGACCTTTCGGGAATACGACAGGGAACGGCGGACTCTTCGGACTGGCCGTCACGCGGTTCCTGTCGGATGAGTGGGCTGTTACCGGACGACTCGCGTTGGAAACGCTGGGCGGAACCTTGCGCGCTCCGGATTCCACCTTGACGCGCATACGCGATTCCTCGGGAGCGCTCCTTAACTTCCAAGAGGAGCGCTCGCTCGCCCTCGCCTCGCCCCAACTTGCCTTGAGCGTCCTTGCGGAACGGACGTTGATGAGGAACCTGTATGTGTATGCCGGACTGAAGACCCAGGTGGCCATGGGGTCGTCGGTGGAGTTCGCTCGACATATCCTCCAACCTCAGAACGCTGTGTATGCGGATACACGTCAACCGAACAAGACCATCGATGTCGATGCCTCGCAAGCTTTGCGATCGGTCCGCTTCGCTGCCCTTGCCGGTGCGGGGTACACCGTTCCTGTGAGCTCCGCCTTCCAGCTCTTCGCGGAAGTCGAGTACGTCGCCCCGCTGTCGTCCATGGTCCGTTCGGCGAACGGTACATGGATGATCTCCGCCCTCGAGGTCCACATCGGGGCCGGTCTCACGTTCTAGGACGACCCGGTCGCGCGGCCCTTCTCTTGCGTCCCCCTGTGCTCGTCATCATCGCCCCTTCCTCCCGAAAAATCTCGATGTATGCTGAGTTTTACCACGCTTTTCCATGTTTGGCACTCTTTATGCATGATGGACCCGATGAGTGGTCCACCAAACAGGGAAGTTGGTCATGAAGAGATGTATCCGATATAGTTTCCTTTTCGCGTTGCTCTGCATGGTGCGGGCGAGTGCACAGATAGAGGAGGGACGGACGTCGTTTTCCCTCAACGCTTCCGCGACGAAGTATTGGGGCGAGTACACCTCCGACCTGTTCGGACATGGAGCGGACCTGCGCGTGCGGACCGACCTGAGTCCTACGTTCGGCCTTCTCCTTTACAGCGGCGTCAGCACGGCCTCGTACCGCATCACGCCGTACGATCTGCAGAACCACTCTGCGTACTTCGATGGGAAAGGATATGGCGATTTCTATCCCGGAACCCTGACGCGCATCGACACGGTGAACTCCACACGCTTCTTCCATCACGAGCTGATGGGCGTTGTGCATGTCTTGCCATCCCGCACCTTCATTCCGCAACTCTACGTCGGTATCGGCGTCACGAATCATCATGCAACGGTGGCATCGGATAACTCCGCACTTCCTCGGGGCATGGATTCCCGATACAGCGAGTGGTCCGCCGTCTTCCCCGTGGGAGCGGGCTTCGAGGTGTTCCTCACCGACGACATCAGTATCACCTCCAGCGCCATCGCGCATCTGTCCACGTCCGACAACTACGATGATCTGTTCGTTGCGGGCTCCGCCAACGATTATCTGGCCACATTCTCCGCCGGTGTGCAGATGTACATCTCCGGCGAGGTGGACAGTGATGACGACGGTTTGCCGGATAAGGAGGAACGTCGGTTAGGACTCATGCCGACCATGAAGGATACCGATGGCGATTCCCTGAGTGATTACGAAGAGGTGGCGATCTCGCACACCGATCCGAAGGCGAGCGACAGCGATCGCGACGGCTTGTTCGACGGAGAAGAAGTGCGCTTGAAGAGTTCGCCGCTCAAAGCTGACACGGACGCCGATGGACTCGGCGATGCGGAGGAAGCGATGCGCGGTACCGATCCGTCGATGGCGGACACGGACGGGGACGCGTTGACCGATGGTGACGAAGTACGAAGGTACGGCACGAACCCGAAGCTCGCGGATACGGATAGTGATGGATTGAAGGACGATGTGGAAGTGACCAAGAACACGAATCCGCTGGTGCCCGATACCGATGGCGACGGCATCAACGATGGACAGGAAGTCCGTGAATCGGGATCGGATCCTTTACGCAGCGACACGGACCGCGACGGGCTCAGCGATGCGGAAGAAACACAGTCCACGGGGACCGATCCGCGGAATCCGGATTCGGACAACGATGGTGTGATGGATGGCGAGGAAGTGATGCGCTGGAAATCGAATCCGAAGCTCATGGATACGGACTACGACGGATGGTCCGACGGCGAGGAAATCCTGCATCGAGGGACATCGGCGGTGAATCCCGACACCGATGGTGACGGGATGATCGACCCGAAGGATACCGAGCCGTGCGGCGCGCGTTGCTGCAATTGCGGATCAAAACAACCGGATGTTCCCAAGGAAGGGTCGCCGGAGAAATCCCCATCGAAACGACGGACCTTTTCCATCCGTTTCCTGCGCAATAGCGATCGCATCGATGCAGCGGATCCGGAAACGCAGAAATCGCTTGACGAGCTGCGAGACTATCTGGCGAACGGATGCGAGAAGGCCCGCGTGACCATCGAGGGACATACCTCTGCTGAAGGCAGTGCCGAACGCAATCACGTGCTCAGCGAGATGCGGGCCGTGGCTGTGAAATCCATGCTTGTCCGTAACGGCGTGCCTGCGCAGAAGATCAACGGGACGGTGGGCTACGGAGCAACGATGCCCATGGTGCAGGAGCCGAGCGAGCGCGAGGCGCGACGCATGTCGCCGGTCATGGTGGAGAACCTTCGACGTCAGAACCGGCGTATCACCTTACGCGAAGACCAAGGCTGCGATTGATGACCGAAGCGGGAAGAATGCCCGAGGCGCATCGGAGGCTGTGCGGTCACGTTGCGAGAGCATACATGCCCCGCATTACAGATTGAGAGACTTCTTCGACAATGCCAAGCAGGCCGCTCCGCGACTGGCTTGCGAGTCCGAATAGCACACCACATGAACGTCGGCCGGGAATGAATCCGCAAGGTATGGATTGCCGAAGAGCACGGCGACCACGGGACGGTACTGCGCGAGTTCACGGGCAGCGTGCATGAGCCGTGGATGCAGCTCCACCGTTCCCGCATACGCACGCGCCGACGCGAACACGGCGAAAAGCACGCACTCCGCCGTTTCCGTACTCACCTTCATATCCTCCAACGCCTCGTCGCTGACATCCGCATTGAGATAGGCGATATCGGTGTCGTGTTCATAAACCTGGGACAGGTAATGGAAGAACTCACTTGCGGGGTCGATGTTGTCTCCTTGCACCATCGCAAAGCATGCCAGGTGACCGTACCTCTCCAAAGGAAGCTTCTCGTCATCTCCGAACACCCGCACCGCGTTGGTGGCGGCCTTCAACGCGAGCATGCCGTGCTCTTCCAGGGAGACGGGATCCGCCGGACGCGATCGACGATCGAACAAGCCGCACCAGTCCTTGAGTTCCATCACCCGAAGGAAGGACTCATGGATGCGCTGCGGCTCCAGAGCACCGTCGTTGACCGAGGAGCGAAGGTGCGAGAGCGCCTCGTGCGGATCGGCAGGGACCAATGCTATGTCCGCACCAGCACGGATACAGCGGATTGTCGCCTCGCCGGACGAGTAGGAGTGACTGATGGCGTGCATGTCCAGCGCATCCGTCACGATGACCCCGTCGAACTTCATGTACGTACGCAGGATGTCGGTGATGAGGACGGATGACAGGGATGCGGGAAGACCCGACGGATCGAACGACGGAACGGCCAGGTGTCCGATCATCACGGATCTAACCTTCGAGCGGATGGCCGACAGGAAGGGCACAAGCTCCACCGAACTGAGGCGTTCACGCGAATGTTCCAAGACGGGCATTTCCTTATGAGAATCCAGGGCGCAATCTCCGTGACCGGGAAAGTGTTTCGCGCATGCCGCTATATGATGCTCTTGCGTGCCGTCGATCCATGCCGACAGATGGGGCAGGACATCGCCAAGGGTTTCGCCGAAGGCGCGGGTGTTGATGATGGGATTCTTCGGATTGGTATTGATATCGCACACGGGAGCGAAGTTCCAGTGAACACCGATGGCTTTGGCTTCGCGGGCGATGGCGGAGGCGATCGACTTCGTGATGGATGTCTCACGGCCAACGCCCAGCGCCATGGCATGAGGGAAGTCCGTTCCGCCCTCCAACCGCATGGGAAGTCCGTGCTCGTAGTCCGCACTGAACAACAGCGGTATGTCTGCGCACGCTTGTAGTTCGGCAATGGCTTGGGCGGCTTCCTCCAATGTTCCTTGAAAGACGCAGAATCCTCCGACGCCCTGCTCCACAAGGGCTATGCGTGAGGTCCGGTATTCCTCGTCGGAAGCGAATCGAGCGGGATGCAGCGACGGCATGAGCAGTTGAGCCGCTTGGAGTTCCGGTGTCAGTTCATGCGCTGATAAGGGTATGGCCATAAGGAACGAGGAAATGGATGATCATGTGGAAGAAAGTGCGGCAACGTATTTGGCGACATACGCATCGACGTGAGAACGTTTGTATTGCATGACATAGCGCGGATGTTCAACGAAGACGAGCTTGTCGAAGTACCCGCCCTCGGCATTGATATCTTCAGCGACATCTCGGAGCTTGCCTGTTCCCAGGACGATGGCCACGTCTCGGCGAAGAGGAAAAGCCATGTGCCGCTGCAGACAGGCATGAATGAAGGGACGCACGACCTCATTCAGATTGACGTCGTCATAGAAGTTGTAGTTCTTTCCCTCACGGGTGAAGCCGAGCGGACAGAACGACGTGAGGAAGACATCGGCATAGAACCGTTCGGGTCCGCCGCATTGCCTGATCACCCGATAGATGAACTCCGACGACAACTCGCGTCGGTCGCCGAGCGAGGTCTCGATACCGCACTCCTCCCGCAATGCTACGGGATCGGTGAACGCTATGCCGGTGAGTCCGGCTCCGAACCGTCCGGGATTGATGCCGAACACGCCCAACCGCGGACGTTCATCATGGAAGTATTTCCGAAGGAAACGCTGCACGGCCTGTAGCACGTCGACCTCGTCGTACGGCAGGAGGACATCGATACCCGTCGGAATCCCTGCAGGCGTGCGGAGAGTCCGAAAGAACGAATATGCGCGATCGTCGAACATGAAGTGAGATGATGCTGAGCGGCAAAGTTAGGAAGGTGCAAGGATGCGAGAGAGAGGGGTTTGTGACGAGATACCGTCGTGCGTCTCTATATTTGAGCGGTTCCACGATGGAAATCCTTCATGGGTTCCGATTTACTCCTGTCGTTCCTGCTCGTTTTCTGTAATGGTTTCTTCGTCGCCGCAGAGTTCGCGATCGTCAAGGTGCGTGCGTCGCAATTGGAACTACGCGTGCGGACGGGGAGTTTCCTTGCCGGCGTCGCGCAGAACATCACCGCACACCTCAATGCATACCTCTCGGCAACGCAACTCGGGATAACGCTTTCCAGTCTGGGTCTTGGCTTTTTCTCCGAACGCCTGGCCGCGTCCACCGCGGTGCTCCTTGCCGGCATGATCGGCGTGCCCATCACCGATTCGCTTGTCCATGCCATCGCCTTGCCGGTCGCCTTCGGATTCGTTTCGCTTCTGCACATCGTTCTCGGTGAGTTGGTACCGAAAGCGCTGGCCATCCGTCGATCGGAGGCCACGGCGCTGTATTCCGCATTACCCTTGCGTCTGTTCTACACGCTCTTCAAGCCGTTCATCTGGGTCATGGACTCGCTGTCGAACACGGTCCTGTCGGTGTTCGGTGTGAAACCCGGCGAGGAAGAGGAAGTGCATTCGCCGGAGGAGCTGAGATACTTGCTCGAGGAGGGCAAAGAGAGTGGTGCGCTGGAATCGGAAGAGCATGAACTGCTGGAGAACGTCTTCGAGTTCAAGGAAACGGAAGTGCGCCAGATCATGGTTCCACGAACGAAGATCGCCGCGTTGGATGTTTCCATGTCGGGTGCCGAAATCGTGGACCGCGTCATCGATGAGGGGTATTCCCGGCTGCCCGTGTTCGACTCCACCATCGACTCCATCGTGGGCATCGTTTTCTCCAAAGACCTCTTGGCCATGGTCTCGCACAGTTCCGTCATCATCCTTCAGGACGTGATGCATGCGCCGGTGTATGTGCGCGAGCAGGACAAGATCTCGCATGTCCTTCACCGCATGAAGACGGAGCATTTCCACCTGGCCGTCGTCACCGATGAGTTCGGCGGCACGGCGGGAATCGTGACGCTTGAAGACGTCATCGAAGAACTCGTGGGCGAAATCCAGGATGAGCACGACGACGAGAAGCAACCGGTGGAGGAGAGTAGCGACGAGTTCCTTGTCAATGCGTCCACCTCCATAGCCGACCTGAACGAGTACCTGCCCGTCGCGCTTCCCGAGAGTGATGAGTACGATACGCTCGGTGGACTTCTCAATAGCGTTGCGGGACGTATTCCGCGCGTTCAGGAATCGTATGTCATTCCCGGATACACCGCTACCATTTTGTCCGCAACGAAGCGTATGAGCGAGCTGGTGCGACTGGTCCGCAACGAACCCGCCCCGCAGGAGTCGTCCGAGGAAGGCGCATGATGACCAATCCGTCTTCGACACGCACTCAGCATTCCTGGTACACACACCCCGATGAGATGATGGCATCCATGAACGAAGCCGCTGATACCCTCGAGCGTGCCTGGCGATGTTCCTTCGACGTGTGCATCGTTGCCGGTTCAGGGATCAGCTCTGCGATAGAGTCGTGGGAATGCCGCGGACAGATGGATGTCGGCACGGTACCGGGATTCTCCACGTCCACCGTGCATGGTCACACGAACCGTCTCTCGTGGATGCGCGTGAGCGGAACCGATGTTCTCGTGTTTCATGGCAGGCGACATCTATACGAAGGTGTGGCACTCTGCGACGCCGTTGCACCGGTCCTTCTGGCTGGACGCATGGGCGTGAAGCGGTGCGTGTTGACGAATGCGGCGGGCGGGATGAATCCCACATTCTCAGCGGGGGATCTCATGATCGTTTCGGATATCGTCAATGCCACGGGCCGCACCGTGGCCGTAAGGGGAAGCCATGGTGCAGCGCTTATCGACAAGGAGTGGTCCATGCGGCTCTTCCACGCATGCGGTCCGTGGCATGCGGACACCGATGCGAGCGTCCGCAAAGGCGTGTACGTGAGCGTCCTCGGTCCGTCGTACGAGACGCGCGCGGAAATCGGCATGTACTCTCATGCTGCGGATGCCATCGGTATGTCCACCGTCCATGAGGCGCAGGCGGCAGCTCAGCTGGGAATGTCGGTTGTTGCGGTTTCCGTCATCTCGAACACGTTGCATGAAGCACCCGCATCGAAGCTCACGCATGAGGAGGTGGTGCAGGTGGCGGCGAAGAGCGGAGCGCGGTTGGGCGACGTCCTCGAGGCATCGGTTCGAACATCAAGAGGCAGACATGAACGTTGATTGGTTGATCGTGGGACTGGGAAATCCCGGAACGAAGTATGAAGACACCCGACACAACATCGGGTGGATGGTCTGTGAAGAGCTCATCCGCCGCACGGGTGGACGTTGGGAGAAAGGAAAAGGGGAATACGTGCAGTGTCTGGTGAAACTGTACGGCAAATCCGTTCTCGTCATACTCCCCATGACCTACATGAATGCGAGCGGTACGGCTGCCGCGTCTGTGGCCTCGGCGCACAAGCTTTCGTCGGATCGCATCGTGGCTGTCGTGGACGAGTATAATTTTCCTGTGGGGAAGGTTCATCTGAAGATGGGCGGATCCGATGGCGGACATAACGGTGTGACCTCGCTCATCGAGGAGTTACGGACGGACCGGTTCTGGAGATTGCGGTGCGGTATCGAGAAGAACTTCGGACCGGGACAGTTGGTGGACTATGTGCTGAGTCCGTTCGCCAACAGCGAACGCGAGCTGCGTGACGTCATGATACAAAGGGGAGCGGATGCCATCGCGACCATCATGTCCGCGGGCATACAGCGGGCACCGTCGGCCATCAATGCGGACCGGGATCTGAAGGGGAAGTGAGCCGGGGTGTCGGTCAATCGGAATCCGTCCCCACGATACAGCCCGCTCGGGCGTTGGTGGCGCGGTCGACCGCCGTCGTGAACGCGTCCACATCCGACTCACGGATATGGCATCGCAAGTGCACGGAGTCGTGATAATCGGATTCGACGCGGACCGCGTATGTTTCGGCGCAATGCAGGACCGTCTGAACGTCTTCGTACGTACAAAAGACTTTGACGGGAATGGTCTTGTAGACGGGCGTCTTTTCACACAAGGCCAGAACGTCGTCCGCCGCTCCCGCATACGCTCGGGCAAGTCCGCCGCGTCCCAGTTTCGTGCCTCCGAAATACCGCGACACCACCAGCAGGACATCGCTGACGCCGAACTTCTGCAAAGCGAAGAGAATGGGTTTTCCCGCCGTACCGGAGGGTTCCCCGTCATCGGCAGTGCGGAAGTTGAGTCCGTGGATTCCCAGTCGATAGGCATAGCAATGATGGGTGGCGTCGAAAAACTCCTCATGGATTTCCGCTAAATACCTCTTTGCATCGTCTTTACTCGTCACGGGAACGGCCGTCGCTATGAAGCGCGATCCGATGACCTTCCGCTCGGCGCGCATCCGTCCGGCGATGGTATGGTAACGGTCTCGATCTTCGGACTGCGTCTCACTCATCAATACTCTATCGATATGAACATTGGGATTGTCTGTTATCCAACATACGGCGGAAGCGGAGTTGTTGCAACAGAGTTAGGGATGGAGCTTGCGCGCAGGGGGCACCAGGTACACTTCATCACGTACGCGATGCCGTTCCGTCTGGATCGCTTCCAAGAGAACGTCTTCTTCCATGAAGTCGAGATCCCCAGCTATCCGCTCATGGAGCATCAGCTGTATACGTTGGCGTTGGCAGGGAAGATCATCGATGTGGTGAAGTACGAGCAGATCGACATCCTGCATGTGCATTACGCCATTCCGCATGCCGTCAGCGGTTTCCTGGCAAAGCAGATCGTCCAGCAGACGCATCCGATCAAAGTCGTCACCACCTTGCATGGTACGGACATCACCTTGCTTGGATTGGAACCGACGTTCTTGCCGTTGATCCGTTTCGCTCTCGAGCAATCCGACGCCATTACTGCGGTATCGAACTATTTGCGGGAGAAGACGGTGCAGAGTTTCACTCCCGGGCATGATATCCGCGTCATTCCCAACTTCGTCGATACCACCGTGTATCGTCGATCGGAGGAACACCGGACGGCCATCCGTTCACGCATCGCCAAGGAGGGAGAGTTCATCTTCCTTCATACCTCGAACTTTCGCGGCGTGAAGCGCGTGCAAGACACCATCCGTGTGCTTGTGGAGGCACGGGCGTCCATCCCGGCGCGCTTGGTTCTTGTGGGAGACGGACCCGAGCGTGCGGATGCAGAGAGATTGTCGCGGGAATTGGGTGTGTCGGATTACGTGACCTTTCTTGGGAAGCAGACCGCACTCCCGGAGTTGTTGAGTGCCGCGGACATTTTCCTCTTGCCCTCGCAATCGGAGAGTTTCGGACTCTCCGCGCTCGAGGCCATGTCATGTTCGGTGCCCGTCATCGCCTCCAGTGTGGGCGGTATTCCCGAGCTCATCACGCACGGGGAGAACGGCTATGTGGCGGAGTTCGGCGATGTCAGCCGCATGGCCAGATATGCCATTGAACTTCTGACGAATCCCAAGCGCTGGGCCTCGTTCAGCGGCAAGGCACGGGAATCCGCCGTGTCCAAATACGATGTCAACCATGTCGTCCCCATGTACGAGAGTCTTTACGCCGAACTCATGGCGGACACCACGTCGCCGACCTAAGCGGCATTCATGAACGGCCCTTCGGATTCCTTGACATCTTCTTGGAACCGAAGCGTGATATATTCGTGGCATGATACTCGCCCGCATTCATCATTCCTTCCATTCTCACTTCCGCTCGACGACGCTTCTCCTCTTGTTGCTCGTCCTTCCGGGCGGTCTCGGTGCGCAGATACCTGCGGTGTCGTATCGCGCTCATGCGTCCGCCGGCTTCGTGCGGAATGCAGGTCAGGTACGTGGCGACTCAGCGGAAGTGGCGACGGTGCGTTTCGTGCTCCGCCTCGGCGACGTGCGCGTGTATGTCCGTGATCGAGGATTCAGCTATGTAGTGCCGGTCTATGATACGGTGCCGGAGGCGCGAGCCATGATGACGGCGAACACCTCTGCGACGAGTCCGATGACTGCGCGGCGGACCCCGAGACTTGCTCGTATGGATTGTGACTTCGTGGGAGCGAAAGCGGGGCTGATCGAGACGAAAGGACGTCGGGCCGAGACGCAGACGTTCTACTTCCAAGGGAAGGAAGTGGCAGACCTGGAGGTGTTCGATACGATCCTCGTGCGCGAACTGTACCCGGGCATCGACCTTCGGTTCCGGGTCGTGGACGGTCAGTTGAAATACGACTTCCTCGTGTCGCCGTTCGCCGATGTGCGTTCCATCTGCATGCGCTTTCCGCAAGCGACGGCAATGGCGTCGGGGCCCACCGGCGAGATGCGCATTGCGCATGCGTTCGGGACGGTGGTGGACGATCCGCCGGTGGCGGAACTCGTTGAGCAGGACGGACGGGTGCATCCACGGGAGATTCGGTTCGAGCGTCGGGATGCGCGGAGTTTCGGCTTCACCGTGCCCACCGGGTACGACGGCTCTCAGTACCTGGTGATCGATCCGGCGATTACGTGGTCAACGTTTTTCGGTGGCAGGGGCGAAGACGAAGTGACGGATGCGGTGATAGGCAACGCCGGATTCCTCGTGGTGTGCGGGTGGTCGCTCAGCGACGTGTTCCCGGGGACGACGACCTTGAATCAAGGGGACGAGGATGTGTTCATCGCGCGGTTCAACGCGGATCGGACGTTGAACACGACGACGTATTTCGGTGGACCCAAGTTGGATATCGCCTCCGGTGTTGCGGTGGATGAACAGGATAACGTATTTGTTGCCGGACAATCCATGTCCGCCGATCTCGGGTTTGCACAAAACGTCTTCCAATGGGCGAACAAGAACCCGGGCATCTACAAGGACGCCATCCTCATCAAGTTCACGAATCGGCTGAAGTACGTGACGGGGACCTTCGTGGGCGGTGGTGACGAAGACATCGCGCTCGATGTGGCGACGGATCTGCAGGGGAATGTCGTCATCGTCGGGAACACCCACAGTGATAATTATCCCACGACCGCCAGCGGATTTTACACCACACGCAGAGGGACGACCGGCGATGTGGATGCCTGCATGACGAAATTCACCAACTCGCTGGCGTGCATGTGGTCCACGTATTACGGCGGACGTGCCGCGGAGTCTGCCACGGCTTGCACAGCCGACTCTTCCGGGAATATCTACGTGGGCGGTTGGACTCGGAGTTATGATTTCCCGAACCTGGATGGCTTTCAAAAGGCACGCAGCGGCGATGGCGACGGCTTCGTCATGAAGTTGACGGCGCAAGGTTTTCCTCTCAATTCCACGCTCTTCGGGGGCGGTGGTGACGAGAATATCAACGATATCGATGTTTCCCGCGGCCGAGTCGTGGCCACCGGATACACCTCGAGCGGTAATGACCTACCTGCGTTCGGCGTGCGACAAGCACAAGACAGGGCAGGAGGATTGTCGGATGGATTCCTTCTCTGCATGGACAGGAATCTGGGTCCGATGTGGTCGACGTATTGGGGAGGTAGCGGACCCGATGTGTTTTACGCCGTGAACATCGCGAGCGATACATCGATCGTGATCGCGGGATATTCCGGAAGTGCCGACATGCCGTTGCGCAGGTCCACGCAGTTGCCGCACAAGGACGGATTGGAGGATATCTGCGTGGCGAAGTTCACGCCATCGGGAACATGCATGTGGTCCACCGTGATCGGCGGAAAAGGAAGCGATGTCCCTAACGCCATGTGCCTGGACAATCTGGACAACATGTATATCGTCGGACACAGCACGGGCGCTGATTTTCCTGTTCAGGGAGCCATTTATCCCAACCCGCAAGGACCGAAGGACGGCGTCATCATCAAGTTGTGTCCTACCACACCGATGATTTCGCTCTCGCCCAACGACACCGTGGTTTGTGCGGGCGGTACGCTGTTGTTGACGGCGGACCCGACCTTGTCACGGTATCAATGGAGTACGGGAGAGAACACCTCGTCCATCTTCGTCAAGACGGCGGGAACGTTCTTCTACTCGGCAGACTCACCGCTGGGTTGCAGGACATTTTCCGATACCGTCAGGATCACCATTCGCCAGAAGACACAAGCCGTCATCCAGCGTCGGGGCAAAAGCACCCTTTGCGATGGAGATAGTGTCCTGCTCTTCTCCGTCGGCCGCTTCGAAGCCTACAGTTGGCGGGATGCGTCCGGCAAGGAGATCGGCACAAAGGACAGTGTCTCTATCAAACAACCCGGCTCGTATCATCTGAACATCGTCGACAAGTCCGGTTGCTACGACAGTTCGAGAACGGAGACGATCGCCTTCAGCGTGCGCCCGTCGCTGCTGTACACCTCCAGGCGCAACGGAGGTGCTGTGCAGGATACGGTACGGTCCATCGTGGCAGCATGCGCAGGCGATGTGGTGGAACTGACTGCGCAGACGCAGGGACTGCCGCTGTTCTGGTCGACCGGCTCTTCCACGCCGACGATAGATATCAACACCTCGATGCGAGTGGTGGCATCGGTCACCGATGCAGCCGGTTGCATCTGGCGTATGGATACGGTAATGGTCGATTTCCGAGAACCGCAGACGCTCACCGTCGTCGGGGTCGATACCGCGTGCACGGGTTCGCCGGTCACTCTCCGAGTCACGGAGCGTCCTACCGCCTCGGGGTACCTTTGGAATACCGATGGCGGAGTGATACTGTCGACATCCGATTCGGGAACGATCCGTGTCGTGTGGAGCTCACCGGGTGTGAAGCGGTGTCGGGTGGAAGGCCGGTTCGGCGGTGAGTGCAGTGATACCGGTGTGGTCTCGTTGTTCGTCCGCTCTGGACTGCAAGGTGGCATCACGGCGTCGGCCCGCAGTGCGTGCGCCGGCGGAACCGTGCTCCTGTCCGCACCCTCTGGCTATGCCGCATACACATGGAACGGCAAACTGGGGGACACGAGACTGTTTGTGACGGGTCCCGGGCGAGTGGAACTCGAGTTCAGTGACGGCAGCGGATGCGTCGGCAGGGATACCATCACCATAACCGACCGTTCGAACATGGTTGCGGGGGCTAGCGCTCTGGCATTCGATTCGGTGGATAACAATGCGTTCCTCTCCAAGTCGGTTTCTGTTGGGCAACGGAACGAAGACTATGTTCTGCAACGTGTGTTCGTGACGGTAGGATCGGATTTCTCCGTCACCTCCGTCGTCCCGCCGATCGGCACGACGACATCGAGCGCCACAAGCACGTCGATAAGCGTTCTGTTTCAGCCTCTTGCAAGCGGAGACCGCCGGGATACCCTGGTGTGCGTGTTCTCGGCGCCGTGTCGGGATACGCTCCGCATTCCGATGTGGGGATTCGGCAAGGGAGCTCCTCCTCTGCGTTCTCTCCGGCTGTCCCTCCCGGATACGAGCATCAGCGTCCTGGGTTCGTCGGTCACGGTGCCGTTGTACGGAATCATCCAAAGCGGACAGGCGATGCTGCGATACGATTCCGTGAATTGTCAGTTGGAGTATCCTGCTGATATGCTTCGTTTCCAAGCGATCGATCAGGGAAGGGCTGAAGAATTCATCGATGGTGGAGCGGGTAGGGCGCGACTCGCGATCACCTTGCGTGATGTGACGTTCCGCTCTGACACGTCGGAGCTCGGCTTGCTGACCTTCGCAACCCTACTGGGAATGCGTGACCGCGATTCGGTGCGAATGCTCTCTCCTGTCGTGTTTCCTTCCACCCAGTCGTCGATGACCGTGCAGGGCGCATGGTGGACGTGGTCGGACGTGTGTAACGAGGGGGGAGCGCGGCACATCGGTCAGGGGAACGGGTTCGTCTTTTCTGTCCGTCCGAACCCCGCAGATGAAATCTTCGATGCCGTCATAGCCGTCGTGGAAAAAGGCGTCTACACGATGGAGGTGGTGGATGTGTATGGGCGCATTGTCCACAAAGAAAGGGTTGTTATGCCCTTCAATGGTGAGAGGGTTCTGAGCGTGGATGTGCGCGAGCATCCGCAGGGAATGTACGTGGTGTCCGTCTCGGGTCCGGCGGGTCATCGAACGAGCTCGCTTTTGATACTCCACGGGCGCTGAAAGAAAACTTGGCACGGATTCTGCGGGCGAAGTTTGCGAGGTCATGGGTCCGACGGAGTTCCTCTCGAGTCACATCTTGGTAACTCCGTATTTTCGCGCTCTATGGAAGAATCGAACACTCTCTCGGAAACAGGAAAGCGATGAGAGACGCGGGGCAAAAGAGCGGACGGTGCGAAAGAACCCATGGCATTACGACCAATGAAACCGTGCACGTAATGGGGGTTCCAATGATTCAACGTCTGAGCTTGTATTTCATTTTCATCCTGGCGATCGTCGTCACAGGCATGGATGTCCGCGCGCAGATCGTTGTGGACGCCGGTCCCGATGTAGCCGTCTGCGAGGGCGCTGTCGTTCTTGTCGGCAAAGGCGTATCCGGTGGAACCGGACCGTACAAGTACTCATGGTCGCCCGGATCGGGCATGAACGACTCCAATGCGCTGAAACCCTTCTTCTCGCCGAGACAAGCTGTTACCATCCTCGTCCTTAAAGTCACCGATAGCAAGAACGCCACCGGTTTCGATACCGTTGTCGTTACCATGAAAGCACGTCCGAAGACCGACGCGGGCGGGGCAGTGACGCAGTGCGTGGGTAGCACCGTCCTCCTCGGCGCGGCTCGAACCGCATCGGGAGGAGTACCACCATATACCTATCAGTGGAGCGGACTTCCCGCGAACGTGGTCGGAGCGGCGACCGCTAACCCATCGTATGTGGCGAACAAAGCCGGCATCAACAAGCACATCCTTCGCGTGACGGATGCATTGGGTTGCGAATCGTTCGATACCGCAACGATCACCGTGCGTCAATCCATGAAGGTGGTTTTGCCGCAGCGTACCTTCCAGACGTGTGCGTTCGAGCCTCGAACCATCGGCGGCACGGGAGTCGTTTCGGGTGGTAATGCTCAATATTCCTATAAATGGTTCCCATCCTACGGACTCAGCGGTACCTCCATCCCCAACCCCACAGCATTTCCCGATACGACAACGAAGTACATGCTCATGATTACGGATGATCAGGGATGTACCATCGAGGACAGTGTGACGATTAATGTGCGTCCCCGGATGCGGTTCGCCATGACACGCGAGTACACCGTATGTCCGGGCAAGGAGTTGCGGCTTGCGGATTCGAATTTCGTTTCCGGAGGTGTCGCCCCGTATCAGTATAAATGGACTCCGCCGACCGGACAGACCATTGTCGACACGAAGGTCCCGAATCCATCGGTCGTGGCATACGGCACAGGACGTCTCTTGTATACGGTGCTTGTCACCGACGCCCAGGGATGTTCCATTCTGGACAGCGTGTACGTGAACATGACGGGAAGTCCCGGCGCCGCGTTCGCATCGGTTCCGAAACTGTGCATGAACGAGTCGTATCCGTACGGAGTGAGCGGTGATAGTTCGTACATCTATGATTGGATTGTGGACGGGGGGACGATCGTCACGGGGCAAGGAACCCAGAACATCCGAGTGCAATGGACGAGAAGCGGTATCGGTATCATCAAGCTGAACGTGTTCGATCCTGCGACGGGCTGTGCCAAGAGCGGACAGAACCAGACGGTGGTCATGCCGTTGCCAACGCCTGCCGTCGTCAATCGAGGTGTCGGTATCCTGTGTCCGGGAACGACGACGACCTTGGAGGCGGAGGCGGGTTTCGTGCGGTACCAGTGGTCGAACGGACTCACCACTCGACGCATCACGGTGGACAAGGCAGGCGACTACACATGTGAGGTTCAGGATTCCAATGGTTGCAAAGGTGTCTCTGCGTCGCTTCGGGTGATCGTGCGTCAAGCACCGCTTCCCGTGATATCCGGTCCTTCCACGATGTGCAGTTACGAGACCATCCGGCTGCAGGCGTCGCCAGGACATACGTCGTATGTGTGGATGTCGGGAGAGACCGGACCGGACATTACCGTGACATCGCCGGGTACGTTCAAAGTCATTGTCGTCGACACGAACGGCTGCATGGGTGAATCTGCGGACTTCACTGTGCGTACCATTCCCGTGAAGGGCACGCCCGGCGGCGACGTGAACCCGCCCGGACGGGAGATCTTGTTCCAATATCCTGACCTTCAAACGGAGTTCGTGAACGAAACCGAAGTGGATATGGTTCTCGATACCATCTCCCTTGTCACGACCAACAAGGATCTCCGCATTTCGAGCGTCGTCATCAAGGGCGTGACGAGAACGCCGGACCAGCTCCGAGGTGTTGCTGTGCCGCCGAAAGAGCGTATCGTCATGAATCTTAAATACGATCCCACCGTCATCGATACCAGTGATTACCGTCTCGATATCGCGGTCGTAAGGCCGTGTATCGACACCGTCCGAGTTTTGGGCATCGTACGCTCGTACGACAAGACCATCCGGGGGTCCGTGTCGGTGGAGAATACGATGTCAAGACCGAATCAGATCGTGTACATACCGATACAGATGCAGTTCGATTCCGAACTTGATTCTATCGAGGATGCCACGCTCGAGATGACGATGACCGTGAACGGCAGACTGGTGAGTGTGCTAGACGATACCCGTAATGCCATCCGCAAGATCGAGGACATAGGAGGTGGCATGCGACGCATCCATCTGCGAATCGAGCATCTCACGATCAAGTACGACCGGCCGTTCAAGCTCACAAGTCTGCGCGCACTGACTCTTGCGTCGATCCTACAGCAAGACACCATGGCGGTGGATCGCGGATCGGTGCAGTGGACGCAGGGTGCTGTGTTCTTGAAGAAACCCATCGTGAGATTGAGAGACGGGATCCTCACGGTATCATCGTTCTGTTTTCCTCACGAGGTGGTTCTTGATGCTCGTCTGACATTCACGATGTCTGTCTCTCCGACACCGGCAGCTGAATACGTGGATGTGGAGATAGAGTCCGGAACCGAACAGACGGCGGCTATCGAGGTGTATTCTCTCGACGGGCGTGTACGACTGCAGGAGACCGTGTCGATGAGAATTGGAAAATCCGGTCGGCGATTATACGTCAACGGTCTGGAGAACGGACATTATATCCTTGTTGTCCGCTCGCAGGAGAAAAGTGAGTCACGGCAGTTCGTCGTTCAACGTTAGAGGGGAATATTCCGGAACATGTCCGCGAACGAACGTGGGCGAGTTCACTCCGAACGTCTATATTTGCTCCACCACTGCCCGTCCGATCGCGTCGAGGCATGGATGAATTTGCCAATGGAGTGAATATGCGGTTGTGGTTTGGGATACTCTGCATCCTTGTTTCGACGAGCACGGGAAGCGCGCAGCAATCCGTTGTGTCGGTGCCGCCAGCACAAATCAGGTCGCCGTGGTTGTATTTCGGTGGTTATGTGGGCTACAACCGCAACGTGTTCCTCCCGAACTTCGCATCCTTTCCCAATCAGCCAACATGCAATCAGGCGTACCGATCCGGGGCGGGCAATGCCTTCTCCTTGGGTCTGTTGTCGGAGTTCCCCCTTGATGACATGTACTCCGTGGGGGCGCGACTGGGGTACACGTCTCTCACCGGAGCTCTCGCCAATTCCTCGGTCATCGGTTACACGGCCGACATAGGGTCCGGACAGCAACGTACCGATCCCATCAATACCGAGTATTCATTGAACGCACAGCTGAGTGCTGTCTCTTTTGAGCCCGTCGTCAGCGCTGTTTGGTACAGGAAGCTGCGGGTCAGTGTCGGACTCCGCGCAGCGTTTCTGTTTTCATCCACCTATGATGAAAAAGAGCAGATCATCAGCCCGGGCTACGTGTTTTTCCTCCCGGATTCCTCCCGCACGCGTGCGCAGCGAAGCGGCCTTATCCCCAACGTCAATCCGTTACAGCTTGCCGCATCATTCGGCATCGGGTTGGATATCCCGTTGCAGAACAAATGGATACTGACGCCCGAGCTCAATTATCATCAAGCACTGAATAAGATTTCCGACGTGGATTGGTCGGTCTCGACGATACGCTTCGGTGCCTCGCTCAGGATTCCGGTGTATTCGGCACCGCCGCCGATACTGGTCCGGGATACCATCTACAAGCGAGATACGACGGTCATGGCACGTATCGACGTAGCCCAGGAGCTGATTTCCCGGATTTCCTCGGCAGAGAAAATGACGGAGGAGAGGCGGACGGTCGACGACAGGTTGTTCGTGAATGAACGATATACGATGACGGAGAAGTACTCGCGCACCATTCCGAAGGTACCACAGCTGGTTGTTGGTGTGGAGGCATTCGGAACCGCGCCGAACGGTGATCGTTCGGCTGTGAGCAGGTTCGTCGTTGAAGAGACGGAGATCGAGGAGAACTACTCACTCCTGCCTCATGTGTTCTTTCCGGAGGGTGAATCACGGTTGGAACGAACGCGCATGTCGATGATCGATAGAAGCCGTACCCAGGGATTTTCCGAAGCGACGCTTCCGAAAAACACATTGGACGTGTATCACGAACTCCTCAACATCGTGGGTCTGCGGATGAATCAGAACACGGCGGCGACCATCACCGTGGTTGGCTGCAACAGCAATTCCGGTCCGGAACGGAGCAATACGGAATTGTCAAGAGCGCGCGCGGAATCGGTGCGAACATACCTGACCTCGGTTTGGGGAGTGGATCCCGCGCGTATCCTTGTCAAAGCGCAGAATCTGCCATCCTCACCGTCGAACGTGACCAGCGAGGAAGGTCAAGCCGAGAATCGGCGCGTAGAGATTATGCCGTCGGACCCCCTGCTGCTCACAGCCGTCTCCATCAAGAACGCCACAGTCCGGTCCACTCCGCAGATTGTTGAGATTGTGCCCAAGGTGACGAGCGAAGCGGGCGTCTCGACGTGGTCTGGTGCGGTTACCCAGGAGGGCAGGGAACTGCGCCGCTTTGCGGGTACATCGGAACCGGAGCCATACTCGTGGAACGTGACGGGCGAACCGTACCCCAAACTCGAAAAACCGGTTTCGGTGACCTACGAGGTGACAGACCGTACCGGGCAGCGGAAGAAAGCTTCGACCTCGCTCGAGGTTTCGCAGTTGTCCATACGTCAGAAACGCTTCGAACAGAACGATGACAAGCGCATCGACAGGTTCTCCCTTATCGTTTTCGACTTCAATAAGGCCGATCTGAGTGCAGAGAACAAGAGTATCCTTGCAGAGGTCCGGTCGCGAATCCAGCCGAATTCAACGGTAACCATTGCTGGTTATGCGGACAGGACCGGAGATGCGGAGTATAACCGGGAGTTGGCCCGCAGAAGGTGTCAGGAAGTGGAAAAGGCCATAGCCGGTTCCTCAGGGGCTACCATGATTCAGCCTATCGGAAGCGAGATACTCTTGTACGATAACGATACGCCGGAGGGACGTGCGTATTGCAGGACGGTGCAGATCGTCATCGAGACGCCGACGAAATAGGAATCGGGGATCGGGGACGTTGCGCATCATCATGAGCGAAAAATGGCAGGAAAAAATCTTTGCAGTTGTCACCGAGACTGCTATTTTTCCCGGGGGGAGTCAATCCAATCTTTCAGAAATCAAACTCTATTTTTATTCATTCACTTACTCAAAGGTGATTCATGTATTCTTGTCTACACAGTGTACGCCGGCGTCTCGGCATCTATGTAGCGATTGTTCTCGCAATCCTTGCGGGACAGGATCTCTATTCGCAGTGTCAGTGCAGCTGGCAGTACGGCGCGATGGGTATCACAAACTTTACCCTTACGCAGGCGGGCGCGCCCGTCATCAGCCGTTCATCGGGATGTGACATCAACACGGCGGGCGGCGTCGCCACTCCGAACGGTGTCTGGCAGACCGGTGTTACCGGAAACGTCCAACTTGGCAAGGTCTATAACTTTTCCATTTCGGGTCTTTCCTGGCCGACAAGCGGTACGACGAACTCGTACAGTTTCTGCTATGCCATCTGGATCGACTTGAACGGTAACGGTAATTTCGAAACGAACGCCGGTGAGCGCGTTGCGGTCAATGGCGCCGGACAGTCGTTCTACCCGACGGCTACCGGATCGTTTACCCTTCCTTGCAGTGCATCGGCGGGACAACTGAGGATGCGTGTCATGGGGTTGTACTTTTACAACTATGCGACCGGTCAGTCCGGCTTTCAAGCAGATGACGCATGCGGCGCATACTGGTATGGAGAAGCGGAAGATTATACTCTCAATGTGCTGGGCGACATGGGTGTGACCTTCCCCAACCAGACCTCCCCGAACAATATCCTGGTGCCCGGCACGGTATATTCTGGTACCAACGGTGGATATGTAAACGTGACCACGGTTGCCGGTCAATCGGCATATGTCACGTATCGTATCGTCGGACCCTTGCCCAGCACCAATGCGGTGTACACGGCTTTGAACCCCGCCAACCCCAATGATACGACCGTTCCGTGCTCGGGTACGGGTACCTACAACCAGTACTTTACGAGTGCGAAGGGTCCGTACGCAGGTACAAGCGGAGCCATCGATCTCTCGGGTGCGAATGTCGTTCCTGGGGCGTATCGTTTGGAAGCCTCCTTTGTGAAATCGAGCGGTTGCTCGTCATTCGTGGCGCAGAACTTCTACATTCCGCTTCCGTGGGATATCAGCGTGTCGAAGATCATCGCACCGGCGACCAATGCGTCTCCGCAGTTCTACAAGTATCCCAGAGGCGTGCCTATCGCTATCTCTTGCCGGGTGCAGAATGTCGGCCAGAATACGGTGAACGCTCTGCGCATCATTGATGAGATTCGCGATCAGAACGGAAACCTGCTTCGCATGGATACGCTTACGTATAATAATGCCGTCGGTTTGGCGACGGGTCAGGAAGTCGGATCGGACGCTATCAATGGCGGGTTCCCGAACTTCACGACGACGACAACGGGAGTGTACTGTGTGACCTTCCGTACGGAACTCATTGGCGTCACGGATCAGCAGATGTCGAATAACGTCCAGCCCAGTTCCGGGTGCCACACCTTCGAAGTGCAATATGATATCGAGTTGTCTGCCGAGTCCTTCCTCAATCCGACCGCAGCGTCGTCGTTGTTTGTCGGTCGTCCTGTTCGACCCTCCGTTCGTATCCGCAACAACGGTCTTGCTGATGCATCGGACATTCCCGCGACGTTGATCATCAAGAAAGACGGTCAGGTGGTCTATACTTCCTCGATCAGCATTCCGGACTGTTCGCGCGGACTGACGACAGGCGCTACGTTCCCGTTCTGGACACCGAACGCGGTCGGTTCTTATCAATTGTGCTTCTATACGTCGCTGACGGAAGACGCGATCAAGACCAATGACACGCTTTGCATGTATGTGAATGTCGGTGACGCCCTGAATGGTACCTATACCATCGGTACCATGAATCAGGGTGGAGCGCGGAACTTCACGACCATTCAGGACGCTGTGAACGCACTCTTCGGTGCGGGCGTTTCCGGACCGACCATCTTCGAACTGACCGACGCCAGCTATACCGTCGGTAGTGGAGCAGCCGGTTTCCCGGCTGTCGATATGACGTCACGCATCGCTGGAGCCAATGCCTCGAATACGGTCACGTTCCGTCCGTCATTGCTCCAAAGCTTGACGCGTTCGTCGATCTCTATCCGTCTTCGTTCCGGTAGTGGTGTAGGATTCTTGTTCGGACAGAACTACTTCCCGACGAACGCCAATGCCATCCAGAATACGCAGCCGTTGGCATCGAACGCTAATCCTGCCGGATATGTCAATTTCGATGGCGGTTCACAGAAGTCGTTCCGCTTCATGCTTGACGTCGGTACCGCCACGCCGTCGCAGTTGCCGCACCGCGCAGTGTTCTATCTGGGGAATGGTGCTTCAAACATCACCATCAAGAACTGTCTGATCGAGAACTTCCCGCAATCGACGGCAAGCTACGCTTCCGCGATTCCCGTTGTGCGGTACTTGGCTCCGAACTTCACCTTCGAGACCGACGTACGTCAGCTCTCGAGTGGTCCCGAGAGTTATGCCGCAGGTATCGTTGCTCGTTCCGTCGCTCCGAGCAATCAGGGTAACAACTCTCTCGGCCTCGACACCTTGACGAACAACAACAACCAGTTCGTTAACAATGACATCAGCGGCTTCGGCTACGGTATCGTCTCGCTCGGTGTGGGACCGTTGTTCTACAACGATCTCTCCGTCAATGGCAACCCGCGTTTCCAACGCTACTACAACAAGGGTACTGTCATCAGCGGTAACGTCATCAGCAGCGTTCGTCGTGCCGGTATCTTCACAGGCTATGGCGAGAACGAAGTCATCAGTAACAATCGCATCTTGAACGTCGGTATCGGCGCAACCGGCATCACCGGTCAAGCGGCAGGTATCATGGTGGGTGGTGAAGCACGTCCGAACCAGCTTTGCTACAACAACATCAAGCCGCTCATCACGAAGAACGAGGTGTCCAACGTCGCTTCTGATGTCGCAGCTCAAGGTATCTATGTAGAGCAGACCGTCAATTCCTTCGTCAATCCCGCCGGCGGTAACGTCACGTTCCCCAATGTCAACGAAGCCTCGACGGTATCCGGTAACATGGTCTATGCTATCTCCCGTACGACGCAGAACGCCGTCGCTGCCGGTATTCATCTTCTCACGACGCGCAGCCTCACCGCGACGGGTCTGACGAAGCTCATCACACCGCAAGTGGCTTCGTACAATACGCGTGGTGACTCCGTCATGAACAACACCGTTCTCTTGAC
>JBBATK010000004.1:99940-128525 GCA_040398805.1 Kapaibacterium sp. (SeqCode)
CCGAACGCAGCAGTGGTTCGCTACATCGAGACGGATGCGAACAATGCCATCCTCACTTTGGGTGCTCAGAGCGATTATCAGACCCTTGGTCAGTGGAAGGGCTGGACTGCTCAGGATATCAACAGTGTCGTGGGCAACTTCGTGAGCGATCACGTCGCGAGCAGCACGTCACCCTCGCGCATGCGTGTCAACATGAACCCCGTGCCCATCGGATCCGTCCTCGATCGTCGTGGTGAGCGCCTTGGCGCGAACCTCACCGATCTTGATGGTGATCCGCGTGGATTGAACGGTGCCCGCTTCACGATCGGTGCCGATGAGTTCATCGGTCGTCTGTATGTCAATGATGTCGAAGCTATCGAAATCATCGATCCGGTTGCGTATCGCGCTGGAAGCGGAAATTTCGCTGATGCCGAGTATGTCATGACAAAGGCGCCGGTTAATGTCACTGCCCGCATGCGTAACAACGGCTCCGCCAGCCAATCGGGTATCACGATCACCGCGGAAATGCGCGATCAGAACAACTCGGTCGTCGCAACGAACTCCAAGGTCGTGACGATCTCCTCTGGTGAGAGCGTCGATATCAACTTCGATTTCAACTT
The DNA here is from genome assembly GCA_040398805.1 of Kapaibacterium sp. (SeqCode). Taxonomy (GTDB): domain Bacteria; phylum Bacteroidota; class Ignavibacteria; order Kapaibacteriales; family NICIL-2; genus JBBATK01. The sequence continues at coordinate 100,540 of JBBATK010000004.1, forward strand.
CACGCCGATGACGTATTCGGACTTGGGTCAGACAGCGCCTGCGCCGTTCACGACCATGGCCCGGAATATCACGCCGGTGTATACCATCGCGGTATCCACGCCGATCGACGAGAACATGAACAACAACAGTTCCTCGAAACCGGTCCGCTTCTATCTGATGCGTTCGCCGATCCGCATGCTGAACAGCGTTGTCGGTACGACCGCGGACCCGAACAATGCGGCTACACCGTTCAACGACCTTGTCGGCCGTCTCAATACGGATACGCTTGCTCGTGCTCTTACGTACATCGGAATGACGAACACGGGATACGACCTGTTCGATCGTAACGGTTGGGAACCGCGTGCTGTCAATTACAGCATCTGGCGCACCATGTTCTGGTCGGGTGATACGAACCGCCTCACCCGTCAACAGAGAACCGACGTCCGCATGTTCCTTGCAAGCGGTACCGCATCAGACAAGCGTAACCTCATTGCAGCTTCGCAGGAAATCCTCGGCAAGCACATCGGTGTGGATGCGACGAACGATGAACAGTTCGTCCGCAACATCTTCCGTGCAACGAATGCAACGACCGGATCGTTGAAGGGTTCCGCTCCTACCGACCGCACGCCCCGTGCAGCCGGTTATGACGGATTCCAGATTCAAGGTCTCACCATAGCGTTGGGCGTCCGCGAGTCATTGGCTCGTACAGCGAACCCGAATGACGGTGCATTGCCCCGTCCGAGCTTGATGAGAATCTACTCTGATAATCAGACCAACGGTCTTGCTCGCGGCGCGTACTACTTTGTCAGCCGTGATGCAGGGGTGACCGATAGTTTGATGGGAATCGCCAACAACTCTCTCAACTACAATGTCGTGTTCCTCGGTGCCGACTGGCGTCACATTCCTCGCTCATCCGTGAACAGCGGTAGCGAGCGCGTGTTGCGCGGCATCTTCGAATTCATCGAGCGCTCCAACGGCATCGTCGTTCCGGTCGAGCTCGTGGCATTCAACGCTCAACGTGCAGGCACGAATGTGAACGTCGCATGGGAGACCGCAAGCGAGAAGAACTCTTCTCACTTCGATGTCGAGCGTGCAGTCGTCACACCGAAGGGCACGGGTGCGTATGGTGTCGTCGGAACGGTTTCCGCTCAGGGAACCAGCACGACGTCCATGGAATACCGTCTCACGGATGCCAACGTCAATGCGGCATCCGCATGGTCGTATCGTTTGAAGATGGTCGATCTCGATGGATCCGTCCGTTACTCTCAAGACGTGCTCGTTGCTGCAGAGCAAGAGAACGGCTCGGTAACGGTGACACCGAACCCCGCGACGGATGTCGTGACGGTCGATGTCAACCTCCAGGGATCAGGCGTTGCTGAAGTGAGCCTGGTCGACCTGCAAGGGCGTACGCTCCAGACCATCGCCCAAGGCGAAATGTCCGGTCAGCAGCGCTTCACGGTCCGCGTGGATGGACTGGCATCCGGTACCTACTCCGTTGTTGTCCGTCAACAAGGAGCAGTATCGGCGCAATCGATCCGCATCATCAAGTAAGGCACGATCAACGGTCGGTTATCCGATCGAACAAGCCGGTCCCGATTTCGGGACCGGCTTTTTTTTTATCTGATGGGATCGATCGGAGGAAATCTCATCAAGTCTCCGTTGTGTCCCTATCGTAATTTTGAAACGCAGTGAGGCTCGTTTCTTCATCACCACCTTCTCGAGCATGAAACCGTACATCACCTATACCGTAGCACCGCGCTTTCCGGAGAACGTCACGAAACTCCGTGAGCTGACGTTGAATTTCTGGTGGACATGGAGCGCGTCCGCTAAAGCGCTTTTCGAGAGTATCAACCCCGAACTCTGGCAGCGTACCCATCACAACCCTGTCGCCCTTCTGAGGTCGATGCCTCAGGAAGAACTGCAGCGTTTGGCGGCAAATCCGGACTTCTGTACGAAGCTGGAGGCCGTGTACGGCGAGTTCACTACCTACATGACGGTGGAAAAGGCACCGGGACCGACGGACGGGCTGATGGGAACAATCGCATATTTCTGTGCCGAGTTCGGTCTGGCGGAGTGCTTTCAGAACTACTCCGGCGGACTCGGCGTCCTGGCCGGAGATCATCTCAAGACCGCGTCCGACCTGGCGCTCCCGCTCGTGGGAGTAGGCCTCCTGTATCAACAAGGATACTTCCATCAATACTTGTCGGAAAACGGTTGGCAAAGCGAGCGGTATGCGGATGTCGATTTCTCTCAGCTTCCGTTGGAGCTGATGTCGGATCAGGAGGGAAGACCGGTGACGGTCTCTGTGGAGTTGCCGGACGGACCTGCCCATGCGCAGATATGGCGTGCCCGCGTCGGTCGCATCAGCCTCCTTCTCCTTGATACGAACATCGACCTTAACGAGCGGAGTCCCAACCATCGTGATATCACCGACCAGCTCTACGGCGGAACAACGGAAACACGTATCATGCAGGAGATGCTTCTGGGCATCGGTGGCATGCGCGCACTTCGTGCCATGGGATACTCGCCCACCGTGTTACATATCAATGAGGGACATGCAGCGTTCTGCGCTTTGGAGCGGACGCGTATGATGCAGGAGGAACTGGGTCTTTCGTTTTCCGAGGCGTTGGAGATAACCCGATCCGGCGGGTGTTTCACGACACATACGCCGGTACCGGCGGGTAACGAGATATTCACCACCGGTCTCATCAAGCAGTATTTCTCGAAGTATCATCCAACCTTGGGTCTGACCGAGCACGAGTTCATGGAGCTGGGCCGCTTGCCCGAAGGGACCGATGACGACGGGTTCTCGATGACCGTGCTTGGTTTGAAGACGACGACCTATCGTAACGGCGTCAGCGAGCTTCACGGTGCTGTCGCTCGTGAAATGTGGCACTATCTATGGCCACAGTATTCCCGGAACGAGGTACCGATCCGGGGAATCACCAACGGCGTCCACGCGCTCACATGGGTAGCCAAGGAATTCGCAAGCCTTTACGCCACCTATCTTGGAGAACGGTGGTACGAGCATTTGTGGGACGACGCCATGTGGGCACGCGTTCGGGAGATTCCCGATGCAACGCTGTGGTCCACCCACGAGCAACGCCGTCGTATCCTTGTCGATCGCGTGCGGGAACACGTGCGTTCCAAAGCTCTCCTTCACATGAGTCCGCACGAGAAAGCGTCCGCCTTCGATCTCCTGCATCCTCACACGCTCACGATCGGCTTTGCTCGTCGCTTTGCAACGTACAAGCGCTCCGATCTGCTCTTCAGGAACATGGAGCGGCTTGTTCGTTTGGTGAAAAACGAAAAACGTCCCGTGCAGATACTCATCGCCGGCAAGGCCCACCCTCGTGACGTCGCCGGAAAGGAGATGATGCACAGGATCATCATGGCGCTGAAGAATCACGGCATCGAACGTCAGGTGGTGTTCCTGGAAGACTACGACATGGATATCGCCAAATACCTTGTCAAAGGCGTGGACGTGTGGCTGAACACGCCGCGGCGACCCTATGAGGCATCGGGGACCAGCGGCATGAAGGCGGCTCTTAACGGGGTACTGCACTGCAGCGTGCCCGACGGATGGTGGGCCGAGGCGTTCGACGGGACGAACGGGTTTACCATCGGCCGGGGAGAGGAATACACGAATGATGACGAACAGGATATGGTCGAATCGGAGATTCTGTACCGTCTGCTGGAAAGCACGATCGTACCGGCCTTCTATGAGCGCAACGACTCCGGCGTTCCGATCCGGTGGGTGGAGCTCATGAAGAATTCCATCGCCACGAACGCCGGCCGATTCTCGTCGGCGCGCATGGTGCGCGATTACACGCAGCACTTCTACGTGCCTGCATCGACCTTGGCAAGCACCATGATGAGCGATAACGGTGCGAACGCTCGGGCCCTCCGGGCTTGGAAGACACGCGTGGACCAACAATGGCGGAGTGTGCGTGTGCACAACGTGACGCTCGAGGACATGGATTATGTGCATGTAGGGAAGTCGATGCGCGTGCATGCCACGGTCGATCATGCAGGTATCGCTCCGAGTGACATGCGCGTGGAGCTGTGTCACGGAGTCGTCGATGCACGCGGACACATGACGTCGCCGTCGTACCATGCGATGCAGGCGCACGAGAGACCGTCAGGAACGGAGTCCGTCTATACCGGCGAGTACGAATGCAGCGATAGCGGCATGCAAGGCGTGAATGTGCGGGCAATGCCGTATCATCCATTGGTTCCGTTTCCGCAGGACCTCTCGCTGATGTCGTCGGCGCACGAAATGGAGTAAGCTGGGTGTAGACCACAGCCCATAGGACGGAACAGGTAACAAACATGAGGGTGATACGTCACCACGATATGATTCCACGCCTCCATCGAAATGTCGGGATGATACTGGCCATGGCGCTTTGCGCCGTCGGCGTCAGGATGTCCGCTCAGTCGCTGCTCATCCCCATGGATGCGCGTTCGCAGACCGATCACCTGAAAGCATACGGTATCGTGTATTGGGTGCTGACGAACAATCAGACGGTCGACTGGTTGCTGAATTATCGTGGAGGCTCGTTCCTCTGTCCTTCCACGTCCGCCATTGCTGCCGAGTGCCGCGTCCGTGGCGTGACCTTCGAGACGCTCGACGGTGCCGCCGTGGCGAACATCCTTGCGGAAGTGCAAAGCGAGAAGAACAACATGGATGTCGTCAAACTCGAGAAGGCCCCGAGAGTGGCCGTGTACCAGCCGCCCGGATTCCGTCCGTGGGATGATGCCGTGACGTTGGCGATGGAGTATGCGGAGATCAAGTACGACAAGATCTGGGACGAAGAAGTGATGAAGGACAAGCTGAGCGAGTATGATTGGCTTCACCTGCATCATGAGGACTTCACGGGTCAACATGGGAAGTTCTTCAACAACTATGCGAACGCTTCGTGGTACATAGCGCAGGTCCAGCTCCTGGAGAACACGGCGCGGAAACTGGGTTTCACGAAGGTGCCGGACCTGAAGAAGGCGGTCGTCGAAAAGATCCGCACCTACATTGCCAACGGTGGATTCATGTTCGCCATGTGTACGGCCACCGACACCTACGATATTGCACAAGCGGCGAAGAATACGGATATCGTGGAGAGCATTCTCGATGGCGATCCTGCCGATCCCGGTGCGCAGGAGAAGGTGGATTTCACGCGGACCTTCGCCTTCGAAAATTTCCGTGTCATCACGAGTCCCTTCATCGTGGAGTATTCCGATATCGATGTGGATCCGAGTGTTCTCATACCTCAGCAGGCGACCGACTATTTCACGCTGTTCGACTTCTCCGCCAAATACGATCCCGTCCCGACCATGCTCACACAGTGTCATGTGAATCTCGTGCGAGGGTTCTTGGGACAGACGACATTGTTCAAGAAGGAGTTTCTCAAGAAGTCCGTGACGGTGCTTGCCGAAATGGAGGGGAAAGGCTGGGCCAAGTACATCCACGGGAACTTCGGACGCGGTACCTTCACGTGGTATGGCGGACACGACCCGGAGGACTATCAGCATGCGGTCGGCGATCCTCCTACCGACTTAGCATTGCACAAGAACTCGGCAGGGTATAGGCTCATCCTCAACAATGTGTTGTTCCCCGCAGCCAAGAAAAAGAAGCAGAAAACCTGAGTCGAACGGGACTCGTGGGGGGAGCAGAAACGCTTCGAGAGACAAACAAACGCCCGGCCGTAAAACGGACCGGGCGTTCATGTTTATCTGTTGGCTTCCTTTGTGGATTCCTTCCTACTTCGCCTTCTGCGGTGGGTTCGCTATCGCGTCTTTGATCATCGCCTCCATCTCGGCATCGAGAATGCCGTTGGAGTTCCAGAAGTGGACTTCGCTGGTGATGTAGGACTCCTTACCGCTCAGTTCCACGGTCATGACCACTTGGACTCCTTGCTTCTCGGGAAGTTCGCGAAGGGCGATGTTGTATTGAACGCGGCCCGCTTCCCAGACACCGCCGCGGATCATGGGCACCTTGCCATAGCGCATCATCACATCGCGGGTGGAATCCTCGCCGACAACGATGACACACGCTTCGGATCGGATGTTCGCTTTGTTGAGCCCGTTCTCATCGGGAGACGACGGCTTGCTTTCGATGGCACAACCCTTGGTTTTGATGCAATTGAGAACCGTCTTGAAGACGGTTGCGAACGGCTTCTGGAACGTCATCGTCGTCGTGACGAGCGAGTCCGGCGTAAAGTCGAACTGAGCATGAACGTCGACGGTGCTGGTGAACAACAGGATGACGAAGGCCGAGAGGAGCGTTTTCATGGCGCGAGAAGAAAATGAAACACAGGTCATTGGACACGAGAAAAATAGGAAAAGGTCATGGGATTCCCGTCATGAGTTTACGGGAAGTCCGGCGTTGACTACGAAGCAGGAGCATGGCAACCCGTATTTTTGCCGCATGAACGTCTGCATCTACACACTGGGCTGCAAGCAGAACTACGCGGAATCCTCTTATCTGCGGGAGCAGTTCCGTCGTGCCGGTCACGGTTTGGTCACTTTCGACGAAGCGTTCGACATGCTGGTCATCAACACCTGTTCGGTGACCGAGCAGGCCGATGTGGAGTGCAGGAAAATCGTCCGCCGGGCCCTCCGGCAGTGTCCCGAAGCGTTCATCGGCATCACCGGATGTTACGCGCAATTGCAGCCGGAGGAGATCGCTTCCATCGATGGCGTCGATGCGGTCTTCGGTGCGCGGTACAAATTCTCGATCGCTTCGTTGATTTCCGATGTCTCCAAGAGAAGCGTTCCGCTGGTGTTCCACGATGATGACGACCACCTTGACGATCTTGCCTTCGTGCCTGCGCTTGTGACGGACGCTCATACCCGAACCCGGGCGTTCTTGAAGGTTCAGGACGGATGTGATTATTCCTGCACGTTCTGCACCATCCCGCGAGCACGAGGAAGCAGCCGCAGCATGCCTCTTCGGGATGTGATCGCGAGTGCCCAGGATCTCATCTCTGCAGGATTCAAGGAGATCGTCCTGACGGGTATCAATCTTGGAGAGTACCGAACCGCGGAAGGGGAGAGGTTCAGCGATCTGGTGGCGGCGATCGATGCCCGCTGCAGCGGTGCCCGGTTCCGCATCAGCTCCATCGAACCGAACAAACTGAACGACGACATACTTGCATGCGTGCAACGTTCTAAAGTGTTCTGTCAACACTTCCACATACCGTTGCAGAGCGGTTCCGACCCGATCCTGCGTGCCATGAGACGACGGTATACCGCATCGTTCTATGTCGACCTCGTGGCGCGCATACGCGAACGCATGCCGGACGCGGGCATCGGTATCGATGTGATTTGCGGATTCCCCGGCGAGACGGACGAACTCTTCCGGGAAACCATGATGTTCCTTGAGGCATTGCCCTTCACGTACCTTCACGTGTTCCGTTACAGTGAGCGGGCGAATACGCCTGCGCCGTCCTTTGCCGATCCCGTCCCCATCGCCGTCCGCAAGGAACGCACGCGCCTTCTGAGGAGACTTTCCGAGCGCAAGCACCGCGAGTTCCTGGAGTCGCAACTGGGAAGAGTCGTGGACATCATCGTCGAGAAACCAGACCAAGAGACGGGACGTCAATACGGGTATACGGAGAACTACTCCCGTATCTGTATCGGCACCGTGGACCTTCCGGTGAATACCACGCTCCGTGTGAAGCTCGTTCGCGTTGTCGACGACGTCATCCATGCAGACGTCCTCGGCGAAGTCGCCGACACCACGCAGCGGAGCTACATTCCTTTGCAGGTCATCGGTGAAGGGTGAGCAGAGATCGATTATCCTATGTGAAAACACCATGATGCATACTATGCGAAGCACACACTCGAGATTCAAAGGCGGGTGGGACATCGGGAACCGACATCCTGCTCGGCGAAGCGCCCTTCTCCTGATCGTCGTCTGCATGGCCGTGGCCGGTTGTGCACCGTCGGCTCATACTGTCAAGGCCGTGTATGCCACCAAGGAGCGACTGCGTTTGGGATTCCGCACCATCGTCGTCAAGGAGCTTGCCGAGCCGTGGAGTGTTTTCGAAAAGATGAGCTACACGCCGGTGTACCGGTTCGAGTTGTTGGACGAGAACGGACGTCAGACACACGAGTGGATAGGCGCTCTGCATTTCGAGAGATTGATACGGACCATGCCGGAAGCGGTTCGGATGAAAGGCACTACCCGAGTCGATTCGTTGCGGTCTCGCAGCGAATGGGAATTCTCCGACACGTTGCGCACGGTGCAGACCACGGACGACATCCCCGTGGTGTTCTGGAGTGTGGACATCAGCCGCGACGGAGTTCCCGTGGAGGTGCATCGCATCCCTCGCGCCGATGGCATGACCCCGAAGTTGCAGCAGCGTGCGAATGCCGAGTACATGAATGCCGTGCAAGAGGAAGCCAAGCGGTACGTGTATTATGATATCAAGAGCTTCATCCTTTCGAAAGTGGCGGAATTGTGAAAACAGTCGTCCTCCGTGTGGCCTTCGACGGCACCAATTACAGCGGCATGCAGAATCAGCGCAGTGCACCGAGTGTCCAGCAGGAGCTCGAGCGCGCCATGCGGGAGACCATCGGCTATCATTGTCACGTCATCGCCGCCGGGCGCACCGATGCCGGTGTCCACGCCCGCGGCATGGTGGTGCACGCGCGCGTGCGGGACGACTGGGGTATCGAGGAGCACAAGATCAAGGTGGCCATCAATTCACGTCTGCCCAAAGACATCCGCGTGACGGGCGCACAGCTCCGCGGGGACGATCTGTTCCATGCGAGATTCGATGCCACCGGTCGTGCCTACAGTTACACGCTCCAGACGCGGGAAGACCCCTTGCATCGATTATATGCGTGGCAGACGCGCTATGTCATCGATGAAGAAGTTTTGACCAATAGCGCGAGCATATTCCTCGGTGTTCACAACTTCACCACCTTCTCCAAGAACAATGAGGAGATCCACTCGTACATTTGCACCGTTGAAACCTGCAAGTGGGAGAAGATCCATGGTCACGAATTCCGCTTGCACATCAAGGCGAATCGTTTCGTGTACGGTATGGTGCGCTCACTTGTCGGCGCCATGGTCGATGCGGCCAGGGGCAAGAGGAGCATCGATGACCTGCGAACGAGTCTGGCTGCCTGCGACCGACGTTTCGTCAGTCCGTTGGCTCCCGCGGAAGGACTCGTCTTCGAAGCCGCTACCTATCCCGATGAATTACATGTGGAATTCGTTTGACTCATCCGGTCCTTCATGCACGTCCCGACTGCAGGGACCGCGTGCCAACCGTCTCTTCATGAAGACGGGACTTGGCGTGGTCTGCATGCTCGTTTTGGCTCTGAGCGGTTGCAGTGACTTCAATGTGTTTCCCATATCGCAGGATGTGGCCCTCGGTGCGAACATCGATAAAGAGTTGCGCTCCAATACGCGGGAGTACCCTGTGTACGGAGATGCGGTGCTACGGAAGTACGTACAGGACATTGTGGATCGGCTCACATCGGTGCCCGACGTGAAGTACAGGAAAGAGTTTCCTTACACAGTGACAATACTGGACGAGCCGAAGACGATCAACGCTTTCTGCACGCCGGGCGGATACATCTACGTGTATACCGGACTTCTCAAGACGCTCGACAACGAAGCATCCCTTGCCGCCGTGCTCGGTCATGAGATTGCGCACGCCGAGTGCAGGCATAGTACGGAGCGCATGACCAAAGCCCTGGGCGCTCAGATCCTCCTTGATGTCGCCTTGGGTACGGATGCATCGCAATCGGCGACGACAGCAGCGAACCTTTTCACGGGACTCGCCCTGCTGAAGAACAGTAGGGACAATGAAGAAGAAGCCGACGCGAAGTCGTTCCTGTACCTGCAGCATTCCGGTTGGTATCCCGGAGCCATACGGTATTTCTTCGAAAAGATCAGCGGCCGTTCGCGCGGCGGATCGTTGGAGCGTTGGACCTCGACGCATCCTTTGCCGCAGGATCGTATCGAGGCGACCGAGCAAAGAGTGGCGGCCGCGAAGCTTCCGCCACCGACGGAAGCCCAGCTGCGTTCCGTTTCCTACATGGAGATGCGCAAGCGCATACGATAAGGATGATGAAGCTGACGGAGCTAGGTATGAATGAAAGGAGAGAGATTCGATGACCGCAGGAGAAAAGACGAGACGTATCCAGGAATCGACGAGCATGCTGTGCGTAGGCCTTGACACTAGTGTGGAGAGACTGCCTGAGGGATTGCCTCGAACGCTTGATGGCATGGTGAGCTTCAATCGTCATATCATCGAGGCGACGAAGGACCTGTGCTGTGCGTACAAGATCAACTTCGCGTTCTACGAACAGTACGGTCACGAAGGGATGACGGCGCTCGAGCAGACCGCGGCTCTTCTGCCTTCAACGCATATCCGTATCGCCGATGCGAAGAGAGGTGACATCGGAAATACGGCCGAAGCATATGCGCGTTCCGTTTTCGAGCACATGCCCTTCGATGCCGTAACGGTGAGTCCGTACATGGGACATGATTCCGTGACACCGTTCCTGGCCTATGCCGACAAACTCGTGTTCATTCTCGCCTTGACGTCGAATCCCGGTTCGCATGAGTTCCAACGACTACAACTGGCGGGCAGACCGCTCTACCAAATCGTCATGGACGCTGCTCTCGACTGGGCGGGTCCGGCTGAACGCGGTTTCGTGGTAGGGGCTACACATCCTCAGGAGCTCGAGGCCATTCGCACGCGCCATCCGCACGTTCCGCTGCTCATACCGGGGGTGGGTGCCCAAGGTGGCGACCCTGTCGCACTCCGTCTCGCCAACGGGAACGGTCCTGCGTTCATCAATTCCTCTCGAGCCATCCTGTATGCCTCGAGCGGAGCCGACTTCGCGGAGCGTGCGCGCGAGGTTGCGCTCAGCACCGCAGCGGACCTCAAGTCCTCCGCTTGAAGGCGATTCTGCTATCCGCACCCGCAACGGAACACCGTTTGTCCGTTTCTTAAGAATCCATCCTCCGCTCCCGCCTATCCGTTCCTGCGTTCGTGAACATCGAACCTCTTGCGTGCGCATGGTCGGTTTGTGAGTCAGCACTCTTGGTGCACCAGCCATCCCGCTCTTCGAATGATGTGTCAACCACAAGGAGATCATGAGATGAGAGCGACAGATTCCATTCCCGAACAGCATTTGCAGCGTGCCGTTCAGCGCGTGCTGGGCAATCCGGGGAACGTGTACGCCACCCAATGCGGTAAACGGTTGCAGGTTTTGGCGCCGGGAAGAGTGAATGTGCACGAAGGACCCGATTACCTGGATATGGCATTGCTCCTTGATGCGCGCGTCGTCGTGGGGGCAGGGGAGTTCCACCGACGCAGCAGCGATTGGCTTGCCCACGATCACGACGCCAACATCCTGTATTCGAACGTGGTGCTTCATATCGTTCTGGAGCACGACGGGAGAGGTCGCGAATCGGGCTCCGGCAGGACCATCCCCGTGCTCGTTCTCGATTCGTCGAAAGTCGTGGCATGTCTTCACGGCGGTACGAACGGTGGAGCCGAGGATGTGGCAGAGGAGATCCATGCGTATGCGTTGATACGGCTGTTGCGTCTCACCGCAGAGCATACCGAACGGCTGTCATTACGCACCATCGCCGAGGTGCTGCCGTGGTCTGTGGAGTCCTTCCTTCGGCGCTACGCGCAGAAGCGTCATCGACCAGCAGCGGACAGGTACTACCTGGAGCGGGTGGTCGCCCATGTACCCTACTCGCCGCATCAGCGCTTCGTTGCCGCGATCGCCCGCGGCGAGGTGCACCGCGTGCATGAGGCGCTGCGGCAGCTCGTGTCCACGAGCATCGCGGGGGAGGGAGAGCATCTGCGACGGGAGATCATTCTGAACTGTGTCATTCCGTGTTGCCTGGCGGTGGCCAGGGACGAAGCGCGCATCGGCATCTTCGATTGGTACTGGAGCCTGGAGGCGCTCTATGCGTACGGAAGCCTCACCCGTATCTTCCGAGGATCGTCCCAACGATATGTCTGGCAACAACAAGGCATGCTCGAGATTGCCCGTGAACGGTCCAAAGACGTACGCCTGCATGAGACGGTGATACCGTACGGCGGCGATCGCTCGATGGCACGCGAGGTGGGGCGAGCGATTGATGACGAAGTGACGCAGGGAACGGATGGATGGGCGAGAGTGGGGACGGAGGACGAAACGGACGCAGTCTCCATCGGCAACCCTTCGGATACGTCTGCCGCCACCCGTGCTGACGAGCCGACGGGACCGCTCCCGATGGGGCTGTGAGCGGTCTTGGCTATCTTTGCAGACGTCGTTTCGATAACTTCTTCACACAGACCACATGACGCAGACATATTCCTTGGTGACGGGAGCGAATGGTGAAATCGGACATTCCCTGTTGGAGGCACTGCACGCGGAAGGGAAGAGCATCATCGCGGTGGACCTTCAGCCGTTCTCGGATTCCGCTGCTGCCCTTTGCGCACGCACCTACAGCGGTGCCATGGGCGATATCACGAATCCCGATCTCTACAAGGACCTGTCGAACGACGATGTCACCGAGGTGTATCACCTGGCCGCGTTGCTGTCGACGAGCGCGGAGAAGAATCCGCCGCTTGCACAGACCGTGAATGTCGGTGGAACCCTGCAGTTGCTTGAATACGCGCGCATGACCGGTAAGCGACTCGGCACGCCGGTCGTCTTCATGTTCCCGAGCACGATCGCCGTGTATGGTTTTCCTACCCTCGAAGAGAAGACACGTGCGGGCAGAGTGGACGAGACTCAAGGATTGCAGCCGCGGACCATGTATGGCATCAACAAGCTGTATTGCGAAAATCTCGGTGCCTATTTCGATGAGTTGTACATGCAATTGGCACCGGACAAAGAGTCGGGGTGGGTGGACTTTCGCGGGGTGCGATTCCCGGGATTGATTTCGGCGTTCACCGTTCCCACCGGCGGCACGAGCGACTACGCACCGGAGATGGTCCATGCGGCTGCCCAAGGCAAACCGTACGCATGCTTCGTGCGTCCCGATGCTCGCATACCCTTCATGGCCATGCCCGACGGTGTCCGTGCGTTGCTCGAACTTCGCGCCGCACCGAAATCCAAACTCACGCGTCACATCTACAACATCGGTGCCTTTGCGCCATCGGCCGACGAGATTCGCCAGCAGGTTCAAGCGATGTTCCCCTCGGCGGAGATCACCTTCAGTACTCATCCTCATCGTCAGGCGATCGTGGACTCGTGGTGCATGGATGTCAACGACGATGCGGCGCAGGCGGATTGGGGATGGAAAGCCGCCTACGACTTCTCTCGCACGTTCACGGAATACCTTGCGCCGCACATAACCAAGAGATATGCAAGCGGTATCTGAACCATTCATGCATGCGACTCCTGACGACGGTTCGTCGACGAGATTCGCCGACGCCGTCGTGCTTCTGTTTGCATTCCCCATAGCCTATGCGGTGTCGCCGTTCCACTTGTTCAGCTTCGATACGGTGCTTATCTCTCTGTGCGACCTCGGCATAAGCTTTTTCAGTCTTATGGTGATCATCCGTGCCGTTACAGGACGTCGCGTCATGCGGCTGCCTATGGACATTCCCACATCGGCCCTGCTCGCCCTCATGTTCGCGGCCCTTTGCAGCATCATTCCTCCACTGCTCTCAGGCAGTCCAGCGTACCTGCAGCAATACCTGAAGTCCACCATGCACTTTGCCTACATGTGGCTGTTTGCCGTGTGTTGTGCGGCAACGGTCGTGAAGCCCGAAGTCCTTGTCATGCTGTTCCGCGTGTTCGTCGTTCTCGCCATTCCGATCAACATCTTCGGTATCTACCAAGTTCCCGCCCGGGCCTTCGACTGGCCCTTGGCATGGATAGAATACTCGGGCAGTGCGGTGAAGCAGACGAATCAGCTGTCACTCGAATTCGATGGGTTCTTCCGGGCCACCTCCATTTTCAGTGAACCTTCTGCCTTCGCCATTTTCACGATGACGACGGCGATCATTCTCCTGGTACCGCACCTGTTCTACAACAAACGAATAGTGGAAAACAGGGTCCTGTTCTATCTCTCGCTCTACACCAGTTTCATCAGCATGTTCTTGACGTTTTCCTTGACGATCGTTTTGCAGTTCGCAGGATTCATCGTGGCCGTCTTTCTTCTTTCCCGCAGGTCAACGGTGAAGAAATTGCTGACGATGTTCTCCGTCATGACCGTCGTCTTCGTCGGCACGAACGTCGCTATCTCCACCTACGCGGGCTCGGATCTGTTCGACTTGTATTTCCGTCGTGTGGCTAGCAACATCGTGGGTGAAGACAAGATAGAGGCGGTGTCGGGCGATTCGTTCGGCGTGCGCGCCGATGCCCAGAAAGCGGCGATCTCCATCTGGAAGGCGAACCCGATTCTCGGGTCGGGCTTCGGATGCCTAGGCTACGTGCGAAGCAACGAGGGGTTGTTCGGCGTGAACGCCTTGCAGATGTACCTGTTCACGTTCGCAACAACGGGTGCCTTGGGCGGACTTGCCATCGTCGTGTACACCTTCGGACTGAGCATCGGCCTGATGCGCGTGCTCATTCGACGACAGCGCGAACGCACCGATTCGGCGGTCATCGGCTCGGAGGACATCGTCTTGGCGATTGCCGCATTCCTCTGCTGTAATGAGGCTGTTCACGGCCTCTCCTCGGACGATCTTATCCTGCAATATCACTGGGTGGTCATGGGAGTCGTGAGCCTTGTGTACTATCATCCCCGTCTGAACGTCGTTCGGGGCACGTCGGTCGTTGTGCTCGCATTCCGGCCGTCAGCCCGCGTCTCGCTGTTCGAAGCAGGGAAATCGTTAACCGAAAGGAAGAGTGCGTGATACTGATCGATGGCAAATACACGGCTGCATGCATCCGTGAGGAACTCCGTTTGGACATCCTGAAACGCGTCGAGTCCGGTCGTTCCATTCCGGGACTTGCCTTGCTGTTGGTGGGAGACAATCCCGCGTCTGCGGTATATGTGGGCGGGAAGGACAAGGCATGCAAGGAGATCGGCATGGAGTCCACCATTCTTCGCCTGCCGGCGACGACGTCCGAGGAGGACGTCTTGCGCATCCTTGCGGAGTGGAATGCCGATGCGTCGATCCACGGCATCCTGGTGCAGTTGCCGTTACCCAAACATATCGATGAGCAGCGGGTGATCATGGCCATCGACCCGCACAAGGACGTGGACGGATTTCATCCCGAGAACGTCGGACGGTTGTCGTTGGGACTTCCCGGATTCCTTCCATGTACGCCGGCCGGAGTCGTCGAGCTTTTGAAGCGGTACTCCATTCCTACCCGTGGTCGTCATGCCGTCGTGGTAGGACGCAGCAATATCGTGGGCAAGCCCATGGCGAGCCTGCTCATGCGCAAGGGCCAGGGGGGTGATGCTGTCGTCACCGTCTGTCACTCTGCTGCTCCGGACCTGCGGACGTACACGACCCAGGCGGATATCCTCATTGCGGCTGTCGGTGTTCCCCACCTGCTCGGGCCGGACGATGTCAAGGACGGCGCCGTGGTGATCGATGTCGGCATGAACAGGATAGAGGATCCGTCCCGCAGCAGTGGAACGCGACTGGTAGGAGACGTAGACTTTGACGCGGTAGCACCGAAGTGCTCCGCCATTACTCCGGTGCCCGGAGGTGTGGGACCCATGACCATCGCCATGTTGTTGCGCAATACCTTGAGAGCGGCGGAAAACGGAGATGATGAATGAAGAGAACCTCGCTGACGATCCTATCGGAAGACAACGACATCGTCGTCGTCAACAAACCTTCCGGACTATTGTCCATTCCGGACCGTTTCAAGAAGGATGAGCCGAACATCCGGCGTATTCTTGAAGAGAAGTACGGAAAGATCTTCGTCGTGCACCGCCTTGACAAGGACACGAGCGGTGTCATGGTGTTCGCTCGGCACGCAGACTCCCATCGGAACCTCTCGATGCAGTTCGAACATCATAGCATCGACAAGAGGTATCTGGCGATCATGGCCGGTGTCATGACGAAGGACGATGTCGATATCGACATCCCATTGATGCCGAACCCTCGTGTTCCGGGAACGATGATGCCGTCGGCCAGAGGCAAAGCGTCGCACACCTCCGTCCACGTACTCGAGCGGTTCCGCGTAGCCACGTACGTGGAGTGTCAGCTCAAGACCGGCCGGCAGCACCAGTTGCGCGTGCACTGCGCCGCCATCGGTTTTCCGCTGCTCGTGGATGCCACCTACGGTCGCTCCTCGGAGTTTCGCCTTTCGCAGATCAAGCGTCGGTATCGCTTGCAAAAGGACGTGGAGGAGCAACCCATCATGTCCAGAACCACCCTGCACGCCCATTCGCTGAGTTTTACCCACCCGGGTTCGGGCGAAGCGTGTACTTTTGTAGCTGATCCGCCTAAGGATTTTAAAGCGCTCCTGACCGTGCTTCGCAAATATTCTGCGTCCATGTCAGCGCCTGTTCCGCTTGGGGGCGATCGCAGTCAACTGTGACCTTTTACTCTACGGGTTATGTTTCTCATTCTCTTTGGTGCACCGGGCGTCGGTAAAGGAACTCAGGCAGAGGTACTCGCGCGTCGTACCGGGCTTCCTCATCTCTCCACGGGCGATGAATTCCGCCGGAACATTCAGGGAGGCACGGAGCTTGGTGTCCGAGTCCGCCAGATCGTCGACTCCGGGCAGCTCGTGCCGGACGACTTGGTCGTCGAGATCGTGGTCAGCGCGCTCGAGCGCGATACATATGCCGACGGATGCATCTTCGACGGCTTTCCTCGTACCCTTCATCAAGCGCAGAAGCTCGATGAGATACTTGCCCTGAAACATCAATCGATCTCCATGGTTATTAACATTGAGGTCCCGGAAAGCGATATCATCGAGCGTCTCATGAAACGTGGCCGTCAGGATGACAACGAGGAGGTGATTCGTCACCGACTGCATGTGTATGAGGAGCAGACATCCCCTTTGGTCAGGTACTACCGCGATCAGGGAAAGCTGCACAGCATTGATGGCAGTGCCGATGTGGATACCGTGAACGAATCGATCATGGGTCTGCTTCCCGCATGAATCCTCGCTTCGCCGATGGGGCGGAGAACACGATAACCCGGACTTGTCCGTTGACAACCGTAGGCATTTTCTCTTTCTTCATTTGATCATTTCCCTATGAAAAAGCTGTTCTTCATACTCGTTCTCACCGTGGCGGCATCCATGTCCGCCGTCGCTCAGCAACGATATGTGTCCGCCGCGCAGTTCCTGTATCCGGCGAAAACGTCCGTTCCGGGATTGGCCTCGAATGCGGCGTCCGCGCGTGCGTTCGACTATAGCGCCCAGGATGCACGGGCCGTATTCCAGTCGACCTCGAATGTCTTGTCTGTAGCGGATTTTCCCATCGGCATGAACGAGACCGGCACGTTGGAGCTGAAGGAACGTCCGTCGGTATTCGACGGCGAGACTCGCGCCTACAAGATGGTGGGCGGAAAGAAAATCGAAATTCGTCTCCCGGCTTCGCGCACCTACAGCGGCACGATCCGCGGTGAGTACGGGTCCAAAGTCATTCTCATTTCGACCGACGACGATGTGTATGTGTCCCTCGAGCGTTCGAGCGGAACCATGTTGCAGATAGCCCCTGCGAACACAAAGAAGAACACACTGATACTTCAAGACAACTCCCGCGGAGCCACCTCCTCGTTCTCCTGTGGCTTCGAGAATCTTCCTGATGCCCGTCAGCCCATGCCGAATGCGGATGCCATGCGTTCCATGAAGGGCTCTGTTTTGCAAGCAACCGACCAGCGTGAGGCGCTCGTTGCCATCGAAACGGATAGGTTCCTTTGGACGAGAATGGGCAAGGATGAGGCGAAGATCACCCGATACTTGTACACCATCTTCGCAACCGTGAGCTGGATCTATGAGCGTGAAGCGAACGTGTCCTTTGTCCTCGGAACCATCATCATCCACACCGACACCGATCCCGATCCGTACACGGAAAATGCCAATGGCGACATCGGCGCTCTGCTGGCCGAGTTCTCCGCGAACTGGCGCGCGAACTACGGAACCGTCAAGCGGAACTTAGCCGTTCTGTTTACCGTTCCCGGGAAGACGGACGTCGGTGGTATCGCCTACCTGGCCACCTTGTGTACCACCAGAGGCTTTGCCGCGTGCGGGATCCAAACGAACAGTGTCCTTCCGACGCAAGGATACCAATGGGATGCCTTCGTGACGGCGCACGAGGTAGGACACATCTTCGGTGCGAAACACACGCATGCGTGCGATTGGGGTCCCCCTCTTGACTCCTGCGTCAGCACCTCTGGTTCCATCCCTATCGGCGACGCATGCTGGAACGGGACGCCGAAGCCTTCCAAGGGTAGCATCATGAGCTACTGTCACTTGATGTTCCCGCCGCCGCGCTACACCTTCCTTGACCAGGTAGCAGCCGTGGTCCGCGCCGGTGCCGAGCGCACAGGATGTTTGAAGCCTCCCGTGAACGCCACGGTGAAGGTCACGCAGCCCATCGGTGGTGCGGACCAGATCATTCGCAGCGACACCGGGGTTTCCATCGAGTGGACCAGTACGAGAGTGACGAATGTCAACATCGAATACAGCCTTGATGCCGGTAAAACGTTCACCCCTATCGAGTCGGCCGTCAATCTTCCTGCAACCGACCGTTTTTATAAATGGATGCCGCCGGCGGGTGTCCGTTCGACTCAGGCGATGATCCGCGTCTTCTCCACCGCCAGTGCGGCGGTTGCCGATACTTCGTATGCGACGTTCACGCTCGGAGCCCCGTCTTTGACCCTCAAGTCCTTGTTGGGCGGCGAGCGCATCGGTAGGAATACAAACGAGACTATCAGCTGGGAGAGGACGTTCCTCTCACGGAACCGCCTCGAGTTCTCGGCAACAGGAACGGATCCGTGGACGACCGTCTTGCCGGATACGACGTTGTTGCAATTCTCCTGGAAGGTTCCCGATGTCGAAGCATCAGCGGCTCGTCTCCGCGTGGTCGGTGGTATGAATAATTCCATTCTTTCCATGAGCGGACCGTTCGCCATCGGTACTCCGGTGCTGAAGCTCCTCGGTCCGGTGCAAGGCGACAGCGCCTGCGTCGGTGGAAAGTACTCGATCAAATGGCAGAGCGACTTCGTCCGTGCGATAGATATCCGCTACTCACGGAACAACGGTACGTCGTATCCTATCAATCAGAGCATCGCTGCGAATTACGATGCCACCACACAATCGTTCGTGTGGACGGTTCCCACGGGTAGGAATTCCGATAGCGCCATGATCCGCGTGACGAACCTGGCGGATCCCAGCCAAGTGGTGGTGTCCGGACGTTTCTCCATCCGCGTGTGCCAGGGTGTGAACTCTGTCGGTGAGACGTCCGAGATGAACGGACTTCGCATCGCGCGGATTTTTCCGGCACCGGTCACGGACGTCATCGGCCTGTCCATCGAGAACAACCGTGGTGTCTCGACGTTTGCAGAAGTGTCCATCGTCGCTGCAGACGGACGCACCGTCGGCACATATCCGCTTGAGCTCATCTCGGGCAATCAGAAGCATAGCATCCCGGCTACGGATCTGTCCTCGGGTGCCTACATCCTGCTCCTTCGCGCTCAGGGAACGGAATTGTCCTTGCCGTTTGTCGTGGCTCGGTAAGAGCCGCAGGTTGACCTCTCAAGAGTCTGCTCCGAATCGTTCGTAGCAGACTCTTTTCTTTTTTTCTATGAAGTTCTTACAAAACACCATCGTCCGAGTCGCCGCAACGCTGCTCGTCTTCTGCCTCGGACTTGGTGCCACGCTTTGGCTTGCGGAGGTCGATGTCCGTGTGCTCGTGGAGCGATTCATGGCAACGCGATACGGCTTGGCCTTGCTGTCGATCCCGATCGTCTTCCTGTCGCACCTTATGCGTGCGTGGCGCTGGCAGATCCTTCTTGCGCCAATAAGAAGCCGGGTCCCGATTTTTAATCTCTTCTCAGCCGTCATGGTGGGATATGCCGCTAACAACATCCTTCCGCGTAGCGGGGAGGTGCTGCGCCCGTATGTCCTCCATCGTCGCGAAGGATTACCGCTCTCCGGATGTGTGGCATCCGTTCTTGTGGAGCGCTTCATCGATGTCGTGAATCTCTTGCTCTTCCTTGCCTTGGCACTCTTCGTCGTCGGCGAACGCCTTCAGCAGGTGGTGCCGGGAGCAGATCTTCCGCGCATCATCAATTCCGTTGCGATCAGCAGTCTGGTGCTGCTCGTCGTCCTCGTCGTCTTCGCTGCGACCACGTTCGTCGAGTCCGTTCTCCGTGCCATCATCGCTCCCTTCGCCAAGAACGGGTGGCTGAAGGTTGAGAGCGCGATCGCCTCGTTCAAAAGCGGACTGCGCATCATCCAACGTCCGAGCGAGTACCCGAAACTCCTCGTCCAGTCCCTCATGATCTGGATTCTGTACATTCTGCCCGTGTTCGTGATGTGCAAGGCATTCCCCACAGAGTCACTGCAGTCCCGAACCTTTCTCGATGCAAGCATCATCCTGCTGGTCATGGCCATAGCGACCACGCTGACGCCACCCGTACCCGGCGGATTCATCGTCATCCCGGCCATGCTTGCCGGTGCGCTCATTCCCTTGTTCGGCTGCACGCGCGAGGATGCCGCCGCCTATGCATTCCTTACCTTCATGCTGAACTACATTCCCGTGACCATCCTCGGCGGCGTCTTCATGCTCAGGGAGCAGGTGCAGCCGGGAGAGGAAACGGAAGCGGGATCGGAACCGAGGGAAGGAAAGAGACCTTAGACCGTGGGTTCGTCCCACTCTTGATCGCCTGTGGCGAAAACCCTTGCCATGACTGCGCGGATGACATCCCACGCAAAGCCGCGTCGTTGTAGGAAGGAAATGACCGCCGCTCGCTGCTTCTCCGGCGTTCGGTACGCAACCGCCCGTTGCTTCTTGATCGCCGCCTCCAGGGCGATGCGCGAAACATCATCCTGCGAGAAGCTCGATCGGACCGCCTCGTCGGCGATTTCCCGTTTCACGCCCTTACGAACGAGGTCGGCGCGTAAGCGCGATGGTGACAGCGAGCGCAACGTGAGTGCATCACGTACGTACATGCGCGCAAAGGCTTCATCGTCGACGAGCCCGAACTCCCGACAGAACTCGATCGCCTCGTCGATTTCGTCCTCCGCGTACTCTTTCTTCGCCAAACGGTCCCGGATTTGTCTCTCGGTTCTCGGCTTGAACGACACATAGGCGAACGCCAGTTGCCGTATGCGTTGGCGTCGCTTGTCCGACAGCAGCAATGCCGCGGTCTCGTCTGTGAGATGCATCCCCTTGGTCACCCGATATCTCGAAATGATATCGATATGAACCTGCACGGCGAACTCTCCATCCACAAAGACGTTGATCCGTTCCGGTTTGCGTTTGGAGGCGACCAGTTGCGTCACTGTTCCCAGCTTCACCGGAGTCGTCTGTTTGGTGCGACGGCTCTTCATGATCTGACGAAAAAAAAAACGGCAATGAAACCGACGTGGTCCCACTGCCGCTATCAGGTAGTTGGCATGTTACTTGGTTTCTGCGGCACTCATTCCGAGCTTGACTCGGACCTCTTTCTCCAGACGGGTCAGGACCTCAGGATTGTCCTGTAGCATCTTCCGCAAACCATCGCGACCTTGGACGCGGTCTTCACCATACGCGAACCACGATCCGCTGCGGTTGACGATGCCGTGCTCGACGGCGACATCGATCATATCACCGACCTTCGAGATACCCTCGTTGTACATGATATCGAACTCGCACTCCTTGAACGGAGGAGCGACCTTGTTCTTGACGATCTTCGCGCGGACACGGTTACCGATGATATCCGTACCATCCTTGATGACATCCTTGCGACGGATATCGATACGTACCGAAGCGTAGTATTTCAACGCGTTGCCGCCTGTCGTCGTTTCCGGATTGCCGTACACGACACCGATCTTGCTGCGCAATTGATTCGTGAAGATGACGACCGCGTTCGAACGACCGATGACGCTTTGCAGTTTGCGCATGGCCTGCGACATCAATCTGGCCTGCGAGCCCATCTGCGCATCGCCCATTTCGCCTTCGATCTCCACGCGCGGCGTAAGCGCTGCCACAGAGTCGACGACGATGACATCGATGGCACCGCTGCGCACGAGCGTCTCGACAATCTCCAGCGCCTGCTCGCCGAACTCCGGTTGGGAGAGCAAGAGGTTGTCCAGGTCCACGCCGAGCCGTTGCGCATATGTCATGTCAAGAGCATGTTCCGTATCGACAATCGCGGCGAGTCCGCCATGACGTTGCGCCTCGGCGATCACCTGAAGACAGACGGTGGTCTTACCGGACGACTCCGGTCCGTAGATCTCGACGATACGTCCGCGAGGAAATCCGCCTACACCGATAGCCGCATCCAGCGAGATGCAACCGGTGGAAATGGCTTCCACTTGTAACGGGTTTGCGTCGCTCAGACGCAGGATGCTACCCTTACCGTGCTGCTTTTCGATCTGTTCAATTGCGCTGAGAGCGATTTTCAATTTCTGTGCATCCGGTTTGGAAAGGTCCGCCTTTTGAGCGGCCGCACCGGGAGCTTTTTCTACTTTCTTGTCGTCTGCCATGATTCCTCCGTAGTGACGAGATGGGATATAATGAATGCGTGAAGAGAGGGGAGCAAAATAGAGCACGCCGTTGTCGCGAAGCAACAGAAGCGGGGCTATGTTGAAAACAAAAAACGGTCGAACGAAAGTTCGACCGTTTTTTGATGCTTTGGATACGCGGGCGATCAGCTTTGGCGCAGCTTCTGACGGACCTTCTTGTCGCTCATTCCACGCAAATAGTACAGCTTCGCGCGACGGACATGACCGTTACGATCCACGCTGATACCCTGGATGTTCGGGGAATGGAGAGGGAAGATACGCTCGACACCGACGCCGTTGGAGATCTTGCGCACACGGAAGGTCGCGTTCGATCCGCCGCCACGACGAGCGATACAGATACCCGTGAAATTCTGGATACGCTCTTTCTCACCTTCAACGACCCGTACAGCTACGGTCAGGGTGTCGCCGGGGCCGAAGCTCGGTGTTTGACGGGCGTTGTCACCGTCTTTGGTTTTGCGGACCTCTTGCATGTTGGCAATGGTCATCTGTTCAATCATCTGCACTTTCGGATGCATCACAGTCTCCGTTTGGAATAAAATTTTCACCGTTGGGGTCACCGTTCAGGGTGACTGCAAAGATACGACACGACAGGGGAATAACCAAAGATCGACGCAATTCCTCGTGGGAGACGGCGCTCGAAACATGAGTAGGGAGAAATCGTTCCGGCGACGCCCGTGGAGGCTACGGGAACAGGACCACCAGGGAAAGGTCGTCAAACGACAATCGTTTCATCGCTGCCGATGCGCGGGAACGTCAAAAGGCCGCGGTGAGCGAGAGGTGGTGTGTTATTCCGGAAACGGAGGTGACGGACGAGGTCACGCCGTAATCCACACAAACATTGAAGGGTAACTCATCGGCAAGGAATTTGTAGCTCACGCCACCGGCAAGCGAGCGCAGGGGAGCGATGACCGCCGTACCCGCATCGTCACCGACGACGGCCACACCACCGCGAATGGCGAACACCTCGGTCATTGCGTATTCGCTTCCGACGGTGATCGTGGGAAAGGTGGCACCACGGTTTATCACCGTTTCCAGTGTCAAGAGAAGATACGTGGGCGACGGTGAGAAGATGGTGTCCATCGATCCCAACGAGGAGGAGCGCGTGACGAATTGCTCTTCCGACGTGGCTATCTCCGTGCTGATTCCAGCGCGGACGCTCCATGGTAGCGCGTCGCGCGTGAGCGTGCTGTTGTTCCATGAGATCGAGCCGATGTTCTTTGCCGTGATACCGCACACGAAACTCCGTCCGAAAGGGATACGGGCTCCGAGGTCGAAGGCGAAACCTGAACCACGATGGCTATCTCCGGAAACCTGACTCTCGAGGTATTTGGCGGTGGCTCCGATGGATGCGGATGCTATCGACACACCCAGGCCTGCTTGAGCGGTGTACGTGGTGTAGGTAGAGGTTCCGAGCGTGTTCCCGGCGGCGTCCGTTCGTGTGAATTCGCCTCCGTTGTACATGGCCAGTCCAACACCGAGACCGACGTTGTGGGAGAGGTTGTGCG
The DNA here is from genome assembly GCA_040398805.1 of Kapaibacterium sp. (SeqCode). Lineage (GTDB taxonomy): Bacteria > Bacteroidota > Ignavibacteria > Kapaibacteriales > NICIL-2 > JBBATK01. The sequence goes on from JBBATK010000004.1 coordinate 124,648, forward strand.
CAGCGGAGAGAAGGGTGATGGAACGGGAAAGGCCGAGCATGCTGTGCGAGGTGCTGACGAGAGGTTGTTCCGCCAGTCCGGAGAGTGCTGCGGGATTGACGAACACGGCGTTCGGCTCATTCACAGCCGACGTGTAGGCACCGGACAGACCCGCTGCACGTGCACCGTAGGTTCTTAGTAGAACGAGCGTGGAATAACCGCTTGATTGACCTTGAGCGAACGACTCTGCCATGAGAAGACAGAGCAGGATGAGGGATGAAACGAGGTTCCTGGGCATGGGTCAACGTCCTTGTTGGCGCTTTCGGTTGCTCCTGCAGTCCGTGTCCGATTAGCGCGATATCACGATTCGAATAGCCGATCGAAAATTGCTCCCCTGAGCAGCCACAATATACACTCCGTTCGGTATGTCGCGGATGGTATACACGGCCTCTTTCATATCGCCCTCGCTGAAGGTGGCGCGGTCGAGATCCTTCACCTTCTTGCCAAGAATGTTATACACGGCGATCTCGACGACCTGCTCCTCTGTGAGGGTCAGCCACAGCTTGAGCTGATTGTTGTCGTCCGACAATGAGTATGCCTTGATGGACGACTCTTTACGGGTACTGTCGGAGAAGGATCGGGGTGCCACGGTACGCTTCTGCACTTCGTAGGCAGGTCCGGAGGAGGTACCCTGAACGGCATGGAATTCGTTGCCACCAGTGCGGGCCACAAACGAGAGGCGCTGCGCCAGTTCTACAGGACGTATAAGCGTCTGGGCGCTGACGTTCGCCGCGAGAATGCTCACGATCACCAAAACGATATGTAAAGAAAGTCGCTTACGCATACGATCCGGAAGTTTCGGAGCGGTGGAATGCTCGTGACTTTGACGAACACTGCCCCATCTCCGGTTGCAATATAGACGATTCACGCGCCTCGCGTTTCACTGCGGTTACTGATCGCGTCATGATTAACATGGTTTAACGTGCTTATGACGGAAACGCCTCGGAAGCTCCGGACGACGCGGGTGCCTGCTTCCGACCACGTCGTTGAGCATCGATTATTGCAGGGTCGATGCCGATCTGGCGCGCCAGATTGGCTATCGATTCCTCATCCACGTCGAGCATTCTCGAATGTCGGGGATCCGCCTGAATAGCCTTGCCGCTCTCGAACGCCGGTTGGACCGGACGGGAACCTGCGACGTTCGACCTGTCACGAATGTCCGGCTCCGCAAACTCCCGCGTATCCGAGCCGCTCACCTGCGCAGGCGCGTCACTGGTGAATATCGGATTGTCGAGAGGCGGAGTGAAGTTCCTTTGAGACAATTCCGACCGGCGTCGCTCCGACGTGCGTTCCCGAGCCGCATAGAATGCCTCGCTGAAGTCGAACAACTCCTCGGCTTGATCTTTCGGTGCGTCATCGACCACAGGCATCCTTGCTTCCACAGACTCGACGTCATCACGATACTCCATGGATGGCTCAACGGTCGTGCCTTCCGGGGTGCGCTCGATATCGAGTTCTTGTGCTTTGTACCTCGCGGTTGCCACGTTCTCCTGCACCGCAAGGGCGGCATGCAGGTCGGAATCGAACGACGGAGGCATGGCTGCGGCAGCGGAAATACCGGGAGCGGTGAACGAGGAATCCGCAGCGACGGCGGCGTTGATGAGCATCTGTTGTTTGCGCCACCGCATGTATCCGCGCAAGAGGACGAAGCTTATGAGCACGACAGCGATGGCCAATCCCGAAAGCGTGGGCAGGAACCATGCAGGAAGTTGCGTATTCCGTTTCGCATCGGAGGCGGGAGATATGCTCTCGTCTGTGCCTTGCATGCTACGAAGCTGTCGTGTCACGGATTCGATCCGCGCGTCTTCCGTGGCTACACCCGTTGTTGGTACGGCCGTATCGAGGAGCGTCGTCGCCTCGTCGATCGCCGATAACGACAGGGGCTCGTCGTCGCCGACGGCACGTTCGGACAGGGTGATGAGCTCGTGCGCATACGTGGGTAGCCTGCCGAGCTTCTTGACGAATTCGTTCTCGTATTCACGGGCTTTGATCTCATCGTTCTTGGAACGTTCGATCTCCGCCAACGCGCCGTAGATGTCCGAGTACGACGTGTTGCGCGCAAGTGCGCGTTGCAAGAACGTAGCGCCTTCGGCTGATTTCCCGGCCATCGTGTAGAGGAATCCTAGGAAGGCCGTTCCATCGGGATGCCCGGAGCGTTCCGCTTCGCGGAAGTAGGAGCCGGCTATGTCGTAGGCTCCGTTCTGCCATGCAAGGAGTCCACTACGATAGGCGGTCTCCGACGTTGAGAGGGTGTTCCATTTGAAGAAATCGACGGCAATGGATTGCGAGTAGGGAAGACTGACCGCGGTGAATCCGGCGGTGTCCCGCAAGTCCGCTATGATGACAGCGTCTTTGCCTTGTTGCCGGATGAAGGCCGTCTGCATCAATCCCTTGGCGCTGTTCACTTCGCGTTGATCGAAGCCGACAACGGCATTCTTGACCGTGATGATGACTTTACGTTTGTCGCCGGAAAGGACGGATTGGAAACTGACCTTGTCGGCGGAGGTAGTGAGTACAAGGTGGTCTGGTGAACCCAATCGGGCACCGGTAAGCTTGGAGTCTTGGGCGTACGCAACGGCCATGCCTGCCCATACGATGAGTATAGACAGAATGAAGCGGTGCAAGACGCGATACAAACCTTTATGCTGCATAGGATTGCGGGGCTCGTCTCGTTGGACCGCGGGAAAGATACGAAAAAACCGTCTCGTGTCTTGCATCGACGGTTTCCGTGGGCAGGCGCAAGAGATGGGCCTGCCCGCGTGGCCCGGATGTGTGTAGTATCCCCGAGAGGACTTGAACCTCCGACACCAAGTTTAGGAAACTTGTGTTCTATCCAGCTGAACTACGGGGACATGATATCTGACATCCAGTCGACAATGAGCGGCGTTTCGCCCTCGCCCACCGGACTACCGACCTGTTTTCTTCGCTCTCTCGCGTGCACGCTTGCGCGCGAGCGCAGAGAGCACCTTGTTCTCTTCCTCATGCATTCCCGCCCGCATCTCGGGCGTTGCGTCATCGAACCCCAGCAGATGCAACACGCCATGCACGACAAGACGCAAAAGCTCCTCCGTGAGAGTCACTCCATACTCCTTGGCCTGTCTTGCTGCAGTTTCCACACTGATATAGATCTCTCCATCCACTGCGACATCGTCCAGGGGAAACGTGATGACATCGGTGGCGTAGTCATGCTGCAGGAACTTCGCGTTGACCGTTCGAATGCGTCGGTCGTTGACGAACACGACAGAGACCAACGCCGACGTGCACCCGTGCGATGTGCACGATTGACGTATCGCATCGATGATCGCGGTCCGCGGCAGGCGGGGCAACGACGATGCATTCGTGATGTCTGCGTGTATTCCCGATGGCATGACGATGAACAATGGTGATACCTGTCGGGATCGTCCGTCCGCTCGCTGCATGCCTCACTTTTGGTGATGCACAGCAACGGAACGCACGATTCCCGAAACGCGGGTGACCGAGAGGTTGTCCTAACTCGACTTCTTCGCGGCTTTCTTCGCAACCGTCTTCTTGGCGACTGTTTTTTTCACTGCCGCTTTTTTCGTTGCCGGTTTCTTTGCGGCAGACTTCTTGGCGGCCGCTTTCTTGGCTGCAACTTTCTTCGCCGCAGGAGTTTTTGCCGCCTTCGCCGTTGCCGTTTTGCCCGAGGGAGCATCCTGGGAAGCCAGTTGCAGACAGTCCTCGAGCGACATGGTCAGCGGGTCGGTGCCTTTGGGGATACGATAGTTGTTCTTGCCGATAGCCAGGAACGGACCCCAACGACCGCGCACGATCTTCACCTCGTCATTGTCAGGGTACGACTTGAGGATGCGCGCTGCGTC
>JBBATK010000004.1:128625-172546 GCA_040398805.1 Kapaibacterium sp. (SeqCode)
TTCTTATCCTCGTCCGTGTTCTCACCGATCTGCACGTACGCACCATATCGGCCCATCCGTGCATACATGTTCCGTCCGCTCGCAGGGTCCACGCCCAGATGCCGCTCACCGGTCTGCCGTTGCGCACCGTCCATGGTTTTCTGGACCACTGTATGGAAGGGCGTGTAGAACTCCTTGAGCATCTCGTTCCACTGCAACTGTCCGCGAGCGATCTCGTCGAATTTCTCTTCCACCGCGGCGGTGAACCCGTAGTCCATGATGCCGTCGAAGTGCTGGATGAGGAAGTCGGTGACGATGACCCCGATGTCGGTAGGGAACAGTTTCGACTTCTCACTGGCATACGTTTCCTTGCCAACGGCTTTCGTCACCGTATCGCTCACGAGTGAATACGTGATGACATCCCGTTGCTTACCCTCGCGATCCTCCTTCACCACGTAGCCGCGTCGCTGGATGGTGGAGATGGTCGGGGCATACGTGGAAGGACGTCCGATACCGAGCTCTTCCAGCCGCTTCACAAGGGAAGCCTCGGTGTAGCGCGCCGGCGGCCGGCTGAACTTCTGAGTGGCATTCATCACGCGTAACGGCAGCAGCTGGTTCACCGAAAGCGGCGGGAGCATCTTCGCTTCGTCGCTGTCGCTATCCTCATCCTGCGATTCCATATACACCTTGAGGAAGCCGTCGAAGGTCAGCACTTCGCCTGTCGCCACCAATCGCTCCGGCGTCGTGGAAATCACGATCGTCGCAGTCGTCTTTTCCAATTGCGCATCGCTCATCTGCGAGGCCAGGGAACGTTTCCAAATCAGGTCGTACAAGCGCCGTGCACCGCTGTCGCCATCCACTTCCGTGACGTCGAAATTCGTGGGACGTATGGCTTCGTGCGCCTCCTGGGCATTGAACGATTTGTTCGTGAACTGACGCGTGTGCGCATACCGTTCGCCATAGGAACTCGTGATGTGCGCCCGCGCGGCGTTGACGGCCTCGGTACTCAGATTCACCGAATCCGTTCTCATGTATGTGATATGACCCGCTTCGTACAGCTTCTGCGCGATCGTCATGGTCTGAAGAATGGAGAATCCCAGCTTGCGCGACGCCTCCTGCTGCAGCGTGGAGGTGGTGAAGGGGGCCCCGGGGGACTTCTTCGCCGGCTTGGTCTCGATGGACCCGATGGTGAATTCCGCTCCGACGCATCGGTTCAGGAACTCGCTGGCTTCTGACTCCGTATCGTATCTCTTCGGCGCCTCGGCATGAAGGATCTTGCCTTTGCCCGCATCCAACTCGGCCGTGATCTTGAACGAACTTTGCGCATCGAAAGCACGGATCTCTTTCTCCCGCTCCACGATGAGTCGGACGGCCACGGACTGCACGCGACCCGCCGACAACGACGGTTTGATCTTCCGCCAAAGGATGGGCGATACTTCGTACCCCACCAGGCGGTCCAGAACGCGCCGAGCTTGCTGCGCATCCACCAGATGCTCATCGATGGTGCGCGGTTCTGCAATGGCCTTAAGAATAGCTGTTTTGGTTATCTCGTTGAAAACAATCCGCTTGGTGTTTTCCTTACGAAGTTTCAATGCTTCGAACAGGTGCCACGAGATGGCCTCGCCCTCCCGGTCTTCGTCGCTTGCCAACCAGACGGTTTCGGCGTCTTTCGCGAGGCGTTTGAGCTCGTTGACCAAACGTTCCTTATCGGCAGAGACTTCGTAATGCGGAATGAATCCGTTCTCGATGTCGATGGCTCCATCCCCTTTGACGAGGTCGCGGATGTGACCTTGACACGAGCGGACCATGAAGTCCTTCCCGAGATACTTCTCGATGGTCTTGGCCTTGGCGGGTGACTCGACGATGACAAGATTCTTCACACGGTTTCCTTTGGTTTCAATGGTATGGGTGGGGTTCCGTACGGGGCGGTCTCATGGATTGATCATCCATGTGCCGGTTCCGCAAGGAGGGCCCCGTGACGTGGAGCGGTATTATGCTCGCAGGCTTCCGCGTTCCTGCATCGCGCGAAAATCTGCAACGAATGTTCCTCGGAGAGGAAGCCCAGTTTCGAGGCGATCTTTTTCTGGGCGGACTCCACCTCGACGGCGTTGAACTCAAGGATATGCCCGCAGTCACGGCATATCAAGTGATCATGGTGCGGCATCCGGCTTGCAAGTTCGTACGTGGCGCTGCCACCCTGGAAACGATGCTTCACCACGAGTCCGCAACGCGTCAGCAGATCGAGCGTCGAATAGATCGTCGCCCGGGAGACCCGATCGCCCAGGTTGTTCATGTGAACATACAATTCATCCGCACTGAAGTGCCGGTCCACGACGGCGATACGCTCCAGAACACGATAGCGTTCCTGCGTATTCCTGTACATTTTCTTCTTCAAAAAGTCGGCGAACCGTTGCTTCAATTCTTCGAGGTCGACGGTCGCAGACTTTGCGGCAGAGGCGTTCATGAACTCATCAGATGTGGAACCGATACCGCACGAATATACAAAAGCGAGCATGCCGACAAAGGAAAGGTGGCGTGGCGACGGCGCGCGACAAAGTGTCGAGCATCGACGCTCGGGTATCCCGCACGTCCGTGCGCTCCGCCGTGCGCAATGCATCGCAGACTGGCCCGTCTTCGGTGCATCGCACGATTCCGCATCCATCGACCAAACACTTCGTGGCGTAGTTTTGTCCGGTTGTGCGGAGAGGATGCGCCTCCGTGAATGTTTCACTTTGCAGAAGAGATATCGACTATGGACTTCACCGGTCAGATCAATGACGAGATCAAAAAAGCCATGCTGGGCGGCGACAAGTTGCGCCTGGAGACACTGCGTTCCGTGCGCGCAGGAATCATCGAGTTCGAGAAGAACGGTTCCGGCAAGGACCTCGGAGCCGAGGACTTCTTGAAGATCATTTCCGGGAATGTGAAGAAGCGTAAGGACGCCATCGAGCAGTTCCGCGCCGCGGGTCGCACGGAGCTTATGGAGAAGGAAGAAGCGGAGCTCGCCATCCTGATGGAGTTCATGCCCGCACAGTTGTCGGATGCCGACGTCGAGCAGACCGTCGCCTCGATCGCGGCGTCGATTGCTGCACAAGGCGCATGCGACTTCAAAACCCTCATGCCGGCCGTGATGAAGGAGCTTAAGGGCAAGGCCGATGGCGCTGTCATTCAAGCAGCCGTAAAGAAAGCGGTCGGTCAATGATCGAGCCAGGGAACACCAACGCAGGCGAATCTTCGCAACGAAGAGCGTATCCCTCGTTTCACGGCGTCGGCGAGCTGGAGCGTATTTCTCTGCAGGAGCTTGAGTACCCGAAGGTCCTTGCGCTCGTGGCGAAGTATGCGTTGTCGGACCGGGCGCAGGAAGCCGTGCTGGCATGCGCTCCCTATGCCGATGCTCGAGCCCTGCGAGAAGAGCTGGGCGCGGTGCGCGACATGCTCGGTCTGCTGAGAAGTGCAGAGACCGTACCTCTCGAGCATTCGGAAGACATCTCCTCGCACCTCTCGCGGTCGGTCATCGCCGGAGCCGCGCTCTCTGCGCCGCAGATCAGCGACGTACTCGATGTTTTGCAGATAACCCGTCGGTGCCGTTCCTACCTCAGTGCACGAAGCGAAACGGTTCCTTCGCTGGCACTGTGTGTAGAAGCCATCACGGAACATCGCATCTTGGAAAAACATATCGGTGACGCTATCGATGAGACGGGTGCGGTACGCGACACCGCGACGCGGGAACTGCGGGAGATTCGACAGGAGATCGTCCGTACCTCCGCTCGTTTGCGTCAGAGACTCACGAAGCTTCTGAGCAAGCTTGGTGATGAGGACGTGCTGCAGGACGAATATGTGACGCAGCGGGACGGACGTTTCGTGGTGCCCTTGAAGACCTCGAACAAACGCGCCTTGCCGGGTATCATCCATGGAGTCTCGCAATCCGGCTCCACCGTCTTTCTCGAACCGGCCGAAGTGTTCGAACTCAACAACGAGTTGTCGTTGTTGCAGAACGCCGAGCAGCGCGAGATATTGAAAATCCTGACCACGCTCACGGCGGAGATCGGCAGTGTGGCGCAGGAGATCCGGGTGAACCAGGACGTGCTCACGCATCTTGATGGTGTTTATGCCAAAGCCCGGTACGCCGATGCGTACGGCGGTATCGAGCCGGTGATCGTGGACGACGGTGAGTGCGAGGTACGGAACGTGGTGCACCCGCTGCTTGTGACGGGTATGCCTCGCAATCGCGTGGTTCCGCTCAGCGTTCGTTTCGACAGAAAGACGCAAGGGTATCTGGTATCCGGTCCGAATGCGGGTGGCAAGTCGGTAGCGTTGAAGAGCATCGGTCTCAACATCGCCATGGCCGTGTCGGGCATCTTCCCCTTGGGTGAGTGCACCACACGACTGTGCACGTTCCTTGTTTCCATCGGGGATCATCAGAGCATCGAATCGAATCTCTCCACCTTCTCGTCGCAGATACTCCGCTTGAAGCATATCCTGGATGTGGCTGATGAACGGTCGCTCATCCTCGTCGACGAGATATGTTCCGGAACGGACCCTGCCGAAGGCAGTGCTCTCGCGTGCGGTATCATCGACGAGTTCCTGGAAAAGCGCTCGCACTTCATCGTCACGACCCACCAGTCCTCGCTCAAGAGCTACGCACTTCAGCGGGAGGGCATCGCCAACGCGTCGATGGAGTTCGACTCCGGCAAACTCATCCCCACGTACCGCTTCCTTCCCGGCATACCGGGTAACTCGTACGCTTTCGAGCTTGCGCGTTCGGTGCAGCTATCATCGTCGGTGCTCGGCAAGGCCATGGAGTATCTGGGCGACAAGCACGGAAATCTGGAGAAGAGTATCGCGAAGCTCCAGGATTTCGTCCGCGAAACCGAGGAGCGGCTGGCAAGCGCGCGCGAAGCCGAGCAGCGCGCCGCCACGAAGAACCGGGAGTACGAAGAACGCTTCACGGCCTTCACGAAGAAATATCGCGAGCTCATGCGAGCGGCGCAGGAGGAGGCAGCCGATGTCGTTCGTAACGCATCGGCCCAGGTGGAACGTGCCGTGCGCGAGGCCCGTGAGCAATCCCGCGAGCCGAAGGAGATACGGGCGGATCTGGAACAGCTGCGAGCGGATCTGGCGCAGAAACTACTAAAGGAGCGTGCGCAAAAACGGAAGGACGATGCGACGTTCGCCATCGGGGATGCCGTGCGCTTGGAATCGAGCAACCAGACGGGCGTCGTGGTGAAGATACAGGACGACACGGCCCTTGTGGATTTCAACGGCATCCAATTCCGGGTCCAGCAGAACGAGCTTGTTCACACTCAGCAACAGCCGAAGAAAACCAAAACCGGAACCTCCTCTCCCGTGTTCACGAAGAGCGCCGTGTCGGCCACGGCAGACATCCGTGGCATGCGTGCGGGCGAGGCGATCGCCAAACTCGATACGCAGATCAGCGATGCCATCATCTCCAACGTGCCGTACCTGACGGTCATCCATGGCAAAGGCACCGGCGCTCTGCGTCAGGCCGTTCACGAGTATCTGCGCGATCATCCCTCCGTCTCCTCGTTCCGCCTTGGCGTGCAAGGGGAAGGGGATGCCGGCGTCACGCAAGTGGAACTCCGCTGACAGGTCCGGCGCGGCCTTCCCGTCACGGCATGGTCATCATCGACCGCACGAACATGCGGCCCGGCAATTGTCGCAAATACCCCTTGAACTCCAGCGTCAGCAGGCACACGAGAACGTCTGCCGACGATGCGGAAAACCGTTCCGCCAGCGCATCGATATGGACGGGCTCGTGGGTGATGCACGAGAAGATCTGCTCTTCCATCGCAGAGCCGAACTCCAATGGTGCGGATGTCGGAGACGTCGTTTCGATGCCGTAATCGCGAAGTATCTGCTGTGGCGACAGGGCTGCGGCGGCCGTGGAGGTGGCGATGAGGGCGTTCGTTCCCATGCTCCGCTCTGCGGTGATCATCCCAGGTACGGCATAGACATCCCGTGCTTGGTCCACCGCGAACTGCGCGGTGATGAGAGATCCGCCGCGACGTCCGCTTTCCACGACGAGAAGCGCTTTGGAGATGCCGCTGATGATGCGATTGCGTTGGGGGAAGTAGGGCGGTAAGGCGCGAACACCGCATGGATACTCGGAGATGACGGCCCCGCCGCTCTCTGATACGGATCGGGCGAGATGTGCCGCATAGGAGGGTGCAATGGTATCGATGCCACAGGCGATGACCGCATAGGTGATGCCGCGACTCTCCACGACGGCCTTGTGCGCGATACTATCGATGCCGGCGGCCAGACCGCTGGTGATGATGAGACCTGCCGTACTACAGTCCTTTGCGAACCGTTCGGTGACCGCCTGACCATACTGCGTGCATTGCCGTGTGCCCACGATGCTCAGCGAGAGTGCATCGGGGTGTTGGAGCGCCCCACGGACGAAGAGGATGGTGGGCGGGTAGGGAATCTGCCGAAGCAGGCTCGGATAGGCGGCGTGGGTTATGGTGACGAGGGAGACGTCCGATCGACGACAGCGATCGAGCTGTCGTTCGGCTTCGTCGCGAAGTCGCTGTGTGTCGATCCTTTCGAAGAGCGCTTCCTGCTGGCGATGGACGGTCCGATGATAGTCAGCACCCGAGAAGTATTCCTCGAAACAGGAGGCGCCGCGCAGCGCCTCCATGAAGGTGCGCGTGGTGAGACGCGGAAGAGCGCGCAGTTGCAAGAGGTCGATATCGGACCACATCCGAGAGGAAAACGGAGATGACATGTTCGTAGATGGACGAATGCCCGGCGAGCGTACGAGGCGGGTTGAGAAAGGACGTCGTTGAGGCGGGTACGGCGAGTGCGTCCGGGCTCCGGTGGAGAGCGCCGTAGGACACGAGGGTGACGGTGCGAGCGGCTGTCAGGTTCCCACGGCGGACGTGCGTCGATAGTGTTCCGTGAAAGCTCGGAAGCGGTCTCGCGCCATCTCCAGGGTTTCTTCTTTCTTGCAGAACGCGATGCGGATGAGGGAACGTCCGATGTGCTCTCGCACATAGAAGGCCTGCATCGGGATGGTCGCTATGCCGTGATGTTCGATAAGGTATCGGCAGAATGCCGCACCGTCCATGTCCGTAATCCCTGATATGTCGGCGGCGATGAAGTAGGACCCCTCAGGGATGCGGAAGGGTATAGGGGTATCGCGCAGGATGCCGACGAGCAGATCGCGGCGACGGGAGTAGTCGTTGTGCAGATCCACGTAGAACGAGTCCGGAGCGGCAAGACCCTCGGCGACAGCATGTTGGAACGGGGTGGACGAAGCGAACACCGTGAATTGATGGACACGTCGCACACAGGTGATAAGGGACTCATGGCCTATGGCCCAACCGCATTTCCAACCCGTGGAGGAGAACGTCTTGCCACCGCTTGAGATCGTTATGCAACGGTCGTGCATGCCCGACATCGTTGCAAGGCGGATGTGTCTGTTGTCATCGAAGACGATATGCTCATACACTTCGTCGCACACGGCAAGGACGTCGTGCTCTATGCACAGGTCCCGGATCAAGGACAATTCGTCCTCACGGAACACCGTACCGCAGGGGTTATGCGGTGTGTTGATGAGGATGAGTTTGGTTTTGGAGGTGAATGCCGCACGCAACTCATCGGGATCGAAGCGGAAATCGGGCGCATGGAGCGTGACAGGGACGACGGTGCCGCCGGCCATCCGGATATTCGGAAGGTAGACGTCGAACGACGGCTCGAAGACGATGACTTCGTCGCCGGGCTCTACGAAGGCGAACATGGTGCACCACAGCGCCTCGGACGCTCCGGCGGTCACGCAGACACCTCCATCGGGGTCCACAGCATGATCATAGAACCGCCGAGCGTGAGCGGCGACGGCGTGTCGGAGCGGGAGCTCACCATGAGACACCGCGTACTGGTTCCGACCCTCGGAGATGGCTCTGCACGCGGCCTCGCGTACGGCTGCAGGCGTGTCGAAATCCGGAAATCCCTGACCGAGATTCACGGCTCCGTGACGAACCGCGAGTGCGGTGATCTCGGAGAAGATGGATGCTCCGAAGGATGCTATTCGATCAATCATGGTCTGGTCCGGAAATGCGACGAGCGCAAATTTACGCTTGCGCAGCATCGCATGAGGATGAGCGAAGTTTCCACATCGGGGCGGTGGTCATGGCAAGTCGTGAAAGTTCGCTGTGATGAATTCTCTGCTGACGACTCCGTCGAGTCTGCGTGGTATACTTGCGTCGATATCAGGGAGGACGAAATCGACGTGACACGTGACATGGATACCCACATGGAATGCAGACCGGGGTGTGGTGCTTGTTGCATCGCACCGTCCATCACGACTCCGTTCCACGGCATGCCCAGCGGGAAGAGGGCGGGGGAGCGGTGCGTGCATCTGGCGGAGGATGAACGGTGCGTGCTGTTCGGACGTCCCGAGCGGCCGGCGTTCTGCGCCTCGTTGCCGCCTTCTCTCGGCATGTGCGGAAGGACGCGCGCGGAAGCCATGGAGACACTTGCTTCGTGGGAGGAATGGACGCGTCCGGCCCCGACGCGATAGTCCGCGGATTTCATCCATCGGCAAAAAGAATCCGGACGTTTTTTTGCTCGACAATTTTCCGTAATTACGCAGGTCGCTCGACGGTGTTCGACGGCGTGGAAGTGCATCACCACTCATCCCTTTCTTTCGTCTTCGTATGAATCAGTTCATGGTCGAGTTCGACCTACCAGACACGTACACGGAGTATTTCATCGCGAGAGTGCCGGAACAGCGGGCCACCGTTCACCGCATGATGCGCGAGGGAAAGATTTCTAACTACGCTCTGTCGCTGGACCGACGGAAGCTCTGGGTGTTCTTCACGGCGGAGAACCAGAAGGAGCTCGTCACGCTGTACAACGAGTTTCCGCTTATCGACCACATGTTACCGACCGTCCACCCGCTGTTGTTCCATGAGAGCATCGCACTGCAGTTTCCCGCCATGTCGTTGAACTAGTCGGAGAGTGTACCGCTCGTCTTGACATCGCATGCACCCTGCACACTACGAATATCCCCGCAACGTCTGTCGGAGTCGTTGCACCTTCATTCACAAGAAGGAAGGCAGCCGGGTCCATCAACATTTTGCCATCACTCGGAAACCGTCATGATCCATTTCGAAGAAGAAGAACCGTTGAATAAAGAAGACAAAGAAAAGAACGCACCGATGTTCATCGGGAAGAAACTCCTCGAGTCGAGAAAAGTCTTTCTCTGGGGTCAGGTGGATGATGCGTCGGCGCGACATGTGATCGACCGTCTCATGTATCTGGAACTGCAGGATCCGGGCAAGGAGATCACGCTCTACATCAACTCGCCCGGTGGCTATGTCACGTCCGGCATGGCGATGTACGACGTGATGAAGAGTATCACGTCGCCCATCTCGACTGTGTGCATGGGGTTGGCTGCGTCCATGGGGTCCATCCTTCTGTCGGCAGGAACGAAGGGTCGTCGGTTCATGTTCCGTCATGGCAAGGTGATGATCCACCAACCCAGTGGGGGGGCTCAAGGAAGCAGCACGGACATCGAAATCCAGATGCGGGAGATCCTGAAAACGAAAGAGATCGGCGCACGTATCCTTGCGGAGAATTGCGGGCAGACCTTGGATCGTATCCTTAAGGATTTCGAGCGGGATTATTGGATGGACGCAAGCGAGTCCGTGGAGTACGGGATCGTCGACGGCATTGTGGAAAAGTTGTGAGACACGTGACGTCGCTCGAAACAAGCGTATTTCGGCTGTTTTGTCGTGATATTGTCCATGCACGTCCGTTCGGCATCCAAAGCTTTCCGACCTGAACGCTGCGGCGAATCCGCCAAAAAACTTTGAAAAAACAAACGACTGCGCTATATTTGCAGTCTTATTCAACTACAAGAGTCGTAGAGCGCTATGGCAAAGCAGCAGACCTTTCAGGACAAGCTCAAGAAATTGAAAACCGATACGCGCGTCAACGTTCGCGTGATCAAGGCGTATCGCAGTGACAAAGGAACGGTGAAGTTCGTCGAGCGCTTTGTCAAGGTGGACGATGCGAATCAGATCGAAAAGATTGACATTTCACGATAAGGCAGGTACTCATGAAAAAGGGAATACATCCCTCGTATAAGGACGTGACAGTTCACATGACCGACGGTTCATCGTTCGTCACGCGTTCCTGTTACAAAGGCGAAAAGATGGTATTGGAAATCGATTCCAAGTCGCACCCGTTCTTCACCGGTAAGCAGATGCTGGTGGATACGGCGGGACGCGTTGACCGATTCAAGAAGCGTGCAGAGCGCTCGAAGGCAATCAAAGAAAAAGGAGAAGCACAATAATGGCAATGCAACGCAACCCCAATGACGTGTTACAGCCACCCATGGCAGCGGCATCATCGCCGTTCAGAAACCGTCAGCAAGTAGTACGTAAGAAGACAAGTCCGATGAAGGAGTCCCGTATCGTGGACTATCTTGATCACAAGTTCTTGTCACGTTTCATCAATGACCAAGGCAAGATCCTTCCTCGCCGTATTACGGGTCTCACCGCGTTTCAACAGCGCGAGATCTCTCGTGCAGTGAAGTATGCACGTCACTTGGCCTTGATTCCGTTCGTCGCGCAGGACACGAAGTAACCATCTGCGTTCGGGAAAAGTTTTTGCATCGCCTCGGGTAGGGTATCCGAGGCGATTTTTTTTTGTGCATGTCGAACGATGGTTGTTCGTATCGACTGCTCTCGGATGATGCGTGGAGTGGCGCGGCGCGGTCATGTTCCATCACGCAAAAGATGCAGGAACGCGGACGATTTTTCTCGGGCGAAGAGTGTGGACTTCCAACCCACGTCAAGCCCGTGCCGGCGCTGATAAAAATCGCCATACCTACCCGCCAGACCGCGCACGAACTGATGTGTGGAAAACTCCGAGATATGCAAGGGGAATATTTCTTGCCTGTGAAATTTTCTTCTTTGCGAGACGTATCATGTGCATGATCTTTGCGCAGACGTAAAGAATCCCGTACGTGATTCGTAGTGACGACAGGCGACGTTCGACGGTTTCAAAAGGGGACGCCGACGAAGACCAAGAAGCATGTCGCGGTGCGGACACGCATTCCGAAAAAGTAATTGAACGAGGTGAACATTGGCTAAGAAGTCCGATGCGTTGAACCTGTTTCCGCAGGCATCGCAGAACAATAGCGCCGCGCTTCGAAAGACGGCCGGGCGCAGCAGAGAGGCGCAGACCTATTCATCCGACCTCGAACGCGTGTGGAAACAGTGCCTAGAGATCATCCGGGACAATGTATCCGTTCAAGTTTTCAAGACATGGTTCGAGCCGATCAAGGTGTTGAGCTTCGATGGTACGGACATTCTGGTCGAGGTACCGAGTCAGTTCTATTATGAGTGGCTCGAAGAGCACTATACGACATTGATCCAGCGCAGCGTGGCGCAGACATTCGGCTCCACCGTGCATCTGAAATATCAGGTCGTCATGGATACGACGACGGAATCGCTCGAGGAGCGAACGATCATCCTTCCGGCGATGCGTCATGGCAACCAGGGAGCCGTCCAGTCGAAGCTACCGTTTTCGACGCCCACCGAAGCCCCGGTCAACCATTCCAGCTTTCTCAACCCGCGGTACACCTTCGACAATTTCGTCAGTGGGGATAGCAATCAGCTTGCATTCTCCGCATCGGTAGCGGTCACGGAAAGCGCGGGCAAATCGCGGTATAATCCACTCGTCATCTATGGCAAGACGGGGCTCGGCAAGACGCACCTTGTGCAGGCCATCGGGAACCGTATCGTCGAGAAGAACAAGCGCGCTCGGGTGCTGTACACCACAAGCGAACGCTTCACGATGGAATATGTCAGTGCTCTGCAGACGAACCGATTCAGCGAGTTCACGGAATACTACCGGAGCATGGATGTGCTCATCATCGACGACATCCAGTTCTTCGCGGGCAAGGAAAAGACGCAGGATAACTTCTTCCACACCTTCAATGCGTTGTTGCAAGCGGGTAAGCAGATCATCCTGACGAGCGATGTGGCTCCGAGCGACCTTCGAGATGTGGATGCCCGGCTCATCTCGCGGTTCCAGTGGGGATTGACGGCGGATGTCCAGTCGCCCGATTATGAAATGCGCCTTGCCATCGTTCAGCGCAAGAGCGCCGACGAAGGCCTGCAGATTCCAGAAGAGATAGCGGAGTATATCGCACGTCATGTCACATCGAGTATCCGGCAGATCGAAGGGTGCCTGATCCGTTTGTTCGCGAGCGTGTCATTGGACAACCGACGCGTCAGTCTGCCACTTGTGCAGGAGGTTGTGAATTCCGTTGTCGGCGAGCCGCGTCAGCGTCCGTTGCACATGGAAGACATCAAAGTGCTCGTCGCTTCGTACTACAGTCTTCCCGTGGAGCTCTTGGCCGGGAAGACACGAAAGCATGAAATCGTTCTCGCCCGTCAGGTGGCCATGTACCTTGCCAAGCAGCTGACGAACCTTTCGTTGAAGTCCATCGGATCGCACTTCGGCGGTCGTGACCATACGACGGTGTTGCATTCCATCCAGATGATCGAGAACTACTTCGATACCGACCAGACAGTGACACAGACGGTGGAACACCTTCACCGGAAGCTGAGTCACTCAGCACAGGGGTAAGGAGCGCATAGGCACGGGTTCGGCGGAATGAACTGCTGAGATGAAAAAAGAAAAGCCAGGGAACACGTTGTTCCCTGGCTTTTTCGCTTTTCTCTCCAATGGTCGAGGATGCCGTGACGGCCTGTCTGTTCCTCCCACCTACGTCGTGTGTCGTCAAGCCCCGCTCGGAGCCGGATTCAGTGGCAGGTCGCGGGCGGTGTCGTTGCGCGACTCTTTTCCCAAGGCGACGGAGGCGCCTGCTTGTGGCGGATTGCCTGACGAGACCGGCGGTTCGGGTAGCGACGGAAGGGTACCGCCGCCGATGAGGATGTCCAGCTGCTCGGAATCGAGCGTTTCCCGCTCGACGAGAGCGCCGGAGAGGCGATGAAGAAGCTCGAGGTTGTCGCGAAGCAGTTGTTCGGTTTCATCGGCAAGGCGGTTCAGCGTGCGGGATACCTCTTCGTCGATCAATTGGGCGATCTGTTCGGAGTATTCTCTGGTGTGACCGTAATCGCGACCGAGGAACACCTCCTGATTGCCATTTCCGTAGTTCACAGGACCGATACGATCATTCATGCCCCACTCCTTGACCATCTTTCTCGTCAGAGCCGTCGCGCGCTCCAGATCGTTCGACGCGCCCGTGGTGTACTGATCGAAGACGATCTTTTCGGCGGCGCGACCGGCAAGCAGACAGCGCACGCGCGTCTCAATGTAGGTCTTCGACATCGAGTGGACGTCCTCCTTGGGAAGGTACGCGGTCACGCCAAGAGCGGGTCCGCGCGGGATGATGCTCACCTTATGGACGGGATCGCTTTCCGGCAGCAGCTTGCCCGCAAGGGCATGACCCATTTCGTGGTACGCGGTGGTCTTCTTTTCCAGGTCGGACAACACCATGCTCTTGCGTTCTATACCCATGAGCATCTTATCCTTTGCCTGCTCGAAATCCTCCATGGCGACATTGTTACTATTGCGACGGGCGGCGAAGAGCGCCGCTTCATTCACCACGTTCGCCAAGTCCGCACCGGAAGCTCCGGGAGTACCACGGGCAACAATATTGAGGTCGACGTCGGGTCCGAGGGGGATATTCCGCGTATGCACCTTCAGGATACCCTCACGGCCTTTGATGTCGGGTCGATCGACGACGATGTGTCGATCGAAGCGGCCGGGTCTGAGGAGCGCCGGATCAAGCACGTCGGCCCGATTCGTCGCGGCGATGATGATGACGCCGTTATTGACTTCGAACCCATCCATCTCCACGAGCAGCTGATTCAAGGTCTGCTCTCGTTCATCGTGTCCGCCACCAAGGCCGGCGCCACGATGACGTCCCACGGCATCGATTTCGTCGATGAACACGATGCACGGGGCATTGCGCTTTGCCTGATCGAAAAGGTCACGTACGCGGCTGGCACCAACACCGACGAACATCTCGACGAAGTCCGCACCGGAAATGGAGAAGAATGGCACGTTCGCCTCACCCGAGACGGCACGAGCAAGCAGGGTTTTTCCCGTACCCGGAGGTCCGAGCAACAGGACACCTTTGGGAATCTTTCCGCCAAGGCGCTGAAATTTCGACGGCTCGCGGAGGAAATCGACGACTTCCTGAAGTTCGAACTTCGCTTCTTCCGCACCTGCGACATCCATGAAGGTCGTGCGCTTCGCTTGATCGGAGGACATGCGAGTGCGAGCCTTGCCGAAGGAAAAGATATTGCGCGATCCGTTCCCGCCGCCACCCTGCATGCGACGCATCATGACGAAGAAAAGGAAGAAGAGACCGGCCCACATAAGGATCGTGATAGCGGTTCCGATCCACGGACTATCGCTTTGCTCGTATTGCCATGTGATACCACGCGCTGCCCATACTTCTTCCGTCTTGGAATCGACGACACCCAGTTTCGTGACGAAATATTGAACCTTGTGTTCACGACCTTCCATCGCACGCACCACCGGCTCTTTGAGTTCGCCATGGAACTCGAAGTCGTTGAGATTGCTCTTTGTGATCGTCGCGCTCTTGATCATGTTTCCGTTGAGGAACTCTATGTAATCCGTGTATCGAACGGGAAACTCCTGACGGGATGCGCCGTGGACGAACATGTACACCAGACTGACACCGACAAGGATGACGACCCAGATGAGGACGGAGCGGATGACTTTTCCTACCTGCGAATCGTCGTCGTTGTTGCCGTTCGGTCGTTGAGAGGAGTTTTTCGGACTCATGAGAGAGGAGTTCAAAGGGTGAAACAGGGACGCAGGAAGGGAGCGAACCTCGATATCGTGTCCGGTTTCCACTCACGTGCGGATACATAATGTACACAGCGGGAGACGAGTCGAAAAGACATTTGTTGTGAATGAGATCTCGTGTGGATTGCATCCTTCATCGACAGTGACCAGGCACGACCGTTCCCTGCGCTGTGATGGTCCATTCTCGGTACCTGCAACTTCACGGAAATGAGGATGTTAAGCTCTTGATACGGCAAAGAAAAACTTCTGTTCAGAATCATTTCATCCTTGTACGGCTGCTTTTGATTATTAACTTGCTGTCATTGAATCGGACGGGGAACTCTCTTGAGGGTCCGATCAATCAGCACACCGTAGGAAATCCGACAGTCGTCGCCGAGGGAATGGCGATGACGTCGCCGAGTAGTTCACTCTAGCAACTAACAGTCATTCAACTTTTTCAGGGGTACCCATGAAGGCGCGCTTGCTTGCTGCATCCGTTCTCGTCGTTGTTTCTTTGCTGTTCGGCGCCGTTGCCGCACGTTCGCAGAACATCGCTAACTATACGTTCACCACGACTACGGCGACGTTCACCAGTATCGTCGGTCAGAGCGGAACGACCACGCTGTTCACGCCGGCCAGCGCATCGAATGACGACGGTTACTACTCGACGATTCCCATCGGCTTCACGTTCGTGTACATGGGGGTGCAATACACGACAGTCAATAGCAACTGTAACGGTTTCATTGCCTTCAACTCCAGCACTACCACCTCGTGGGTGGCCGACATGCCCGGTACGACGTACAACATCGGACGTCCGGCGATCTGTCCGTTCTGGGGCGACCTCCGCCTGATTTCCGGCGCCAGTACGCATGCGTATCGGACGGATGGAAATCCGGGGAGCAGGGTGTTTACGATCGAGTGGAACACCGTAGAGTGGCCATACAGCTCGGGCACGAATACGGTATCCTTTCAGGTGAAGCTCTATGAAGCCACCGGTGTCGTGGAGTTCAATTACGATCAGCCGGCAACGTCGACGGGTTCTCAGACACAAGGTATCGGTCTCACGGGACAGGGAACGAACATCTTCTCGTGTGTGACGGATAACAACTTCAATGCGGTCTCCACCTCGACAGCGACATATCCCACTATCCGACCGAATGCGAACTATCGCATGACCTTCACTCCTCCCGCTGCACCCTCTGCTCCCTCGAACCTGTCGTTCACCAACGTGTTGCTCACGCAGATGACCTTGAACTGGCAGGACAACTCGAACAACGAAAGCGGATTCTATGTGTTGCGCTCCACGGATAACGTGAACTTTACGACCGTCGCGCTCACCTCAGCCAACGCCACCTCTGCCACGATTTCGGGACTCTCTGCCAATACCACGTACTACTATCGTGTCGGTGCGTTCTCCGAGGGCGCGTATTCCAGCTTCATAACGGGGACGCAGGGAACAGGTGCGGCCATCCTCTCGGGAACACGTCAGATCCCCTCCACCGCGTATCCGAGTATTCGTGCCGCTATAGATAGTATGAATGCGAAGGGCATTGCCGGTCCCTTGGTTTTCGAGTTCACGTCCTCCTACAACGTCTCCGCCGAGAGTGCTGCGCCGTATCCGTCGCTGGCGGCCACGCCCATCACGTTCACCCGCTACTTCGGCGCTTCTGCGACGAACACCATCACCTTCCGTCCCGCGGCAGGCGTCACGGGTGTCACTATCAACGTCACTGCGCCGACCTTCACGACCTCGCTCATCAATTTCGACTCGTCGTCGGCATTCATCACCTTCGACGGACGACCGGGCGGCACGGGTACCGCTCGGGAGTTGATTTTCGACGTCAGCGGCTCGAGCACGCCATCAACACTCCGCTTCCTGAATGATGCCAATAACATCACGTTCCGCAATTGTGTGATCCGTGGAGGCAACAGTTCCACCGCAAGCGGTATCATCAACATGAGTACCTCGACGGTGGTCGGTTTCAACGGCGTGGGCGTAAGCTTCAACACGATTACGAACTGCCAGATCCGCGAAGCGTTGACGCCGGTGACCGGTCAAGGCCCGTCCATCGGGATCTATTCGTTCGGCTCGACGGCTCCGTTCAGTCGGAACAATCAGATCACGAACAATGAAATCTTCAACATCTTCAATCCCACGACATCCGTCAATGCCGGTATCTTCCTGACCACAGGCAATACGGACTGGACCATTACGGGTAACAGCATCTACCTGCAAAGCGCCACACGGACCTATTCGGTATCGAATACCTACCATGGCATCTTCGCTCAGCCGTCGCAGGGAGGGTTCGTCATTTCGAACAACTTCATCGGCGGAAGCACGACGCAGAATAACGGTTCAGCGTGGACGATCAACGGTGGCACGACAAGTTCTGTATCGCTGACGTTTTTCGGCATCAATCTAGCCATGAGTACCATAGCAACCTCCACCGTCCAGAACAATCGCGTCTCGAACATCCTCTATCAACAAAGCTCCACGACGAGCACGGTCGCTATCACCGGTATCAACGCTACCGCCGGCGTCATCAACTACCTCAACAACACGGTGGGAGGCGAAACTGCAGCGAGAACCCAAGACACCATCAGCATCTATTCCACGAGCACGTCGACCCTGACGAACACCTTGACGGGTATGAACATCCTCGGTTCGGCATCGCAACCGTTGGGCATCAATATCTCGAACAACGTCGTCAACGGATTGACGTTCGGCGCGACGGCGACAGGTACCGTGGGTCCGGTAGCAAACATCACGGGAATAAGTACGAGCGCCTCTCCGGCGACCGTGACGAACAATACGGTAGGTAGCTCGACACCCGCATATGGTTTGGTCAGTTCCGGTGGACACACATCGACATCAGCGAATGTCGTTACGGGCTTTAGTATCGGAAACGGAAGTACCTACATCCAGCTTGCTGACAACACCGTCGATAACTTGTCGAACCAGTTCTCTTCGAGCGGTGCACGGGTTTGCGGTATCGTGTTCACAAGTTCGGTTATCGGTAACATCCTTCGGAACACCATCCAGAACCTCAGCACGAACTCCACGAGCGCGAGCACGTTGACGTCAGCGTCGGCCGTGGGCATGCAGTTCAACAGCTCATCCCGACCTCTGCTTGTCTCCCAAAACACCATCTCGAACATCAGGAATACGAACACCGGCGCATTCGCCTCTCAGGTGACGGGAATGTTCTTCAGCGTGACGACGACAACGGCACAAGCGAACGACCTCATCTTCCAACGCAACTTCATCCATGGTTTGAATAACCTCAGCACGAGCACGTCCGCATCCATCGTCGGCATGTACCTTAATGGCGGTGGCGGATTGTATCGTAACAATGTCGTCCGTGTCGGAGTGGACGCAACGGGTGCGAGCACGACAACGGGTATGGCCGTCAATGGTATTTGGAAAGCAAGTGGTAGCGCTTGTAACCTCTTTTATAACACCGTGTATGTTTCAGGTACGGTGACAGGGACCACGAATTTCCTTTCGTACGCGTTGAACCGGAGCATCAATGTCCCTACGGACTCCATCTTCAATAACGTCTTCGTGAATGTCCGAAGCGGAGGAGACGCGAACCCGGCGGTGATCCGCCACTATGCAGCCGGTTCGGTGACATCCCTACCGAACATGAACAATAACGTGTACTTTGCTTCCGGATCGAACGCCACGTTCTTCCGTAACCTTTCGTCAATCGTCGATTACACAAGCATTGCCGCACTGCGGACCGCGCTCGGTGGTGAGATGCAAGGTGCCTTTGCCAATCCTAACTTCCGTGCACCGGATGCGGCAACACCTGATCTGCGCGTACAAAGTCCGACACCGGTCGAGCGCGCTGGACGTATCCCTGACCTAGGGAACGGGGATGCCGTGTTCCTGAGCAACGCACCGCTGACGGATTACGAAGGTGATATACGCACGTCCAACACGCCTGCTGACGCGGGTGCGGATGCGGGCGGCTACACGCCCATCGATCAGACTCCTCCGGTCATTGCCTACACGCCGTTGTATTCACCGAGTCCGAACACGAACCCGCGCACGCTGACCGCTCTCATTGCCGATGGTAACGGCGTTCCCACGTCAGGTGTCGGACTTCCCGTCCTGTACTGGAAGCGCGGTGCCATGGGGACGTTCAATGCGGCTCAGGCGACATTTGTGGGAGGTGCTCAGTATTCCTTCTCCTTCGGTAACGGTGTGGTGGTAGGGGACACGGTCTTCTATTACATGGCCGCTCAGGACAACGCAAGCAATACGGCCGTTTTCCCCGTCACGGGAGCTGCAGGACTCACGGCCAATCCACCGGCCGCGTCCACTCAACCTACTCAAACACTGCTGAGTTCGTATCGAGTCGGTGCCGGACTTTGCGGTACCATCAATATCCCGAGCGCTCAGTATCCTACACTGCGAGCGGTGTTCGACTCGTTGAATATCTCGACGTTGACTTGCGATCTGACCATCAACGTCACGTCGAACATTACGGAGATTACCACCTGTCAGCTCAACGCCGTCAGTTACGGCGCCGGCGGACCGTACAATATCATTGTGCAGCCGGCTGCGGGTGTAACAGCCACCATTACCGGTAACGTCACCGGACCTCTGGTTCGACTTAACGGCGCCGACCGAGTGATCTTCGAAGGTCGTCAGGGAGGCAACGGTACCGCGAAGTCTCTTACTCTCGAAAACACCTCCACATCAAGTATCGCATCCGTTATGACGTTCCAGAACGATGCAGTCCGCGATACTATCCGCAACTGTGTCGTCCGAGGCTCGGCCATAGCATCCATCCCCTCCATCTCAGGCGGTGCGCATATCATCCTTGGACAAACGTCAGTCATCAACTCCCTGTATCCGGAGCTCGGGGGCGGCATTACGGGTAATGACGACATCGTCATCGACAACAACGACATCCGTGAAGCGAGCAACGTCGGTTCGGCGCCCAGCTTCGGCCTCTTCAGCAACGGAAGTTCGGGCGTGCTTCAGCAGTACAACTCGAACATCCGCGTGACGAACAACAACTTTTTCAACATCTATAATGGTACGACGTCGGTTTCTAACAATGCGGCCGTCTACATCAACCTCGGATCCATGGACTGGGTGATATCGGGTAATTCCATCTATCAACCTGCAGCCGCATTAAGCCCTGCAAACAGTATCATCTTCTACGGCATTGCGCAGATCAGTGCGTCAAACAACAACTTCACCATAACGAACAACTTCATCGGCGGCAGTGCTCCCCAATGCGGCGGTAGTGCGTGGTCGATGACCCCGACGACGACGTCCTTGAGTCCGACCTTCATCGGTATCCAGCTTGCCAGCGGCTCGCTCACTCCGAATACGATCAGCAACAACAAGATTTCGAACCTGGTCCTTCGGTCTGCAAGCGTCAACACAACAGCAACTGCGGGCATGTTCAGCGGTATCTATGTCACCTCGGGCAGTGTGACGCTGAACGAAAACACCATCGGTGGTAACGGCTCGGCCGATACGATCCGTCTTGGTAGTTACTCCACGACAACCGCACCATGGTCCTACGGTATCAACTGCTACTCGCTCAACGGCACGCAAGTATTGACCATCACGAACAACCTGATTGGGGGGAACCGAACAAACGCCATCAGCGGTGACGGATTCGGAACTGCAACGGGAACCGCTGGAATGAGTTTCGCGGGTGTGTACATCCAACAATCGAGCTTGATTGCAGGAGCGACCGTATCGAACAACGTCATTGGAAGTCCGTCGAATGCGAACGCGATCAACTACAATGCTTCACAGACCATCGGAACAATCAGCAATGTTCAGGTTCATGGAATCAACATTGTGAATGCGTCGGGAACGAACACCGTCGACAACAACGTCATCGCGAATCTCACGAACGGAAATGCCACGTCCAATTCCACCGTTCTTATCCGGGGTATCTCGACGTCATCCGGTGTCAACACGATAACGAACAATATCATCCGGAATCTCAATACAGCATCTGGATTCTCCGGTACGCTCACGCAAGCGGCGAATACAGGTATCCAGATGACGTCGACGTCGCTCGGTTCGACAACGGCACCGGTGGCGACGACCATCACCAATAACACCGTCCATTCGCTCGGCTGCTCCAATGCCACGGGAGCCGTGCAGATGATCGGACTCTACTGGAGCGGTCCGTTGGGTCAGACCAGTTCGAATCCTCCCATACTTGTCAATAATCAGGTCAGCAGGAACACCATTCACAGTCTCTCGTTGGCGTCAACATCGTCATCCGCATCGATGGTCGGTATCTACGACGCGAACGGTTCGGCAACCTTCGCCAACAACATGATCCGCCTTGGTGTGGATTCCACGGGAACAAGCCTCAGCTCGGGAACAGCAGTCACCGGTGTCTGGAAGGCGACGACGTCACGCAGCAGCTTCTTCCACAACAGCGTCTATCTCGGCGGCTCCAGCGTCGTCGGTGCCACGAACACCTTCGCCTTCCGTCGTCAGTTCTCCCAGAGCGCGACGGCAATCGACACCGTAATGAACAACATCTTCCTGAATGCACGGAGTGCGGACTTCACTGCGACGGGTAAACACTATGCTGCTGCCTATGATGCGAACACCTTCATCGTTGCGAACAACAACCTGTATTCCGCAACGGGAACGAACGGTGTGTTGCTCGGTAATCCCTCCGCCGGACTGGATTACACCACACTTGATAGCTGGCGCAGTCTGACCGGTACCGAGGCGCAGAGCGGAACAGGTAATCCCAACTTCCGTAATGCTGCCGGATCGGCGTCTGTCGTGGATCTGCGCGTACAAGGAACGACCGCGGTCGAGGGAGCGGGTACTCCCGTGACATGGATCGCCACCGACCGCGAAGGTGATACGCGCTCCGCGCTCACACCGACGGACATCGGAGCTGATGCCGGTAATTACTCCTATGGAAACGACCAGCAACCGCCTCTAATCGTGTACACCCCTCTTCCGAATGCATTGAACACGTCGGCTCGGACGCTGACGGCATCAATCACCGACAAGACGGGCGTACCGACCACTGGCGATGGATTGCCCGTGTTGTACTGGCGCATCAACAGCGCTGCCACATGGTCGAGCGCGCAAGGTGTGTCGGTGGGAAGTGGTGATTACACCTTCACCTTCGGTTCAGGAGTCAATCCGAACGATACGGTGCGCTATTACATCGTCGCGCAGGACGCAGCTTCCACACCGAATGTCACCGTGGCCCCCTTGCTTGGTATGGGTGGACTCACGGCGACGCCGCCGGCGGCAGCAACCGCACCGACCACTCCCTCGCAGTATCTCGTGGGTGGTGCCATCTGCGGCACGCGGACGGTCGGAACCGGTGGAGATTTTCCCACGTTGCGTGCCGCCTTCGACGCGATCAATAACGGTCAGGTCACCTGCGATGTCATCCTCAGCGTGATTTCGAACACGACCGAGACGGCATCATGTGTGCTCAATGCTGTGAACTACGGTTCCGGTGGACCCTATCGCATCATCATCCGTCCCGCTGCGGGTACGGTCGATACGATCGGCGGTAACATCGCCGGTCCGCTGGTGAATTTCTCCGGCGCGAGTCGAGTCATCATCGATGGTCGGCAAGGTGGTACGGGTACGCCGAAGTCGCTCGTATTCGATAACACCAATACCGGTGGCACAGCGCCATTCCCCTGCGCTATCCGGATCTACAATGGTGCGTCGAACGACACCTTGCGCAATGCCGTATTCCGATCCAGCGCCCAGACCAGCGGTAACAACATCGGGGTCGTCACCATCGATACCGCGTATGCCGCCGGGGTCATCGGAAGAACGACACAAGGGAACAACAACCTCGTCGTCGACAACAACGATATCCGTGAATCAAGCAACGGTCAATGGCCCGGGGGAGGAATCCTCATCGGCACTGCTGCGACGGGCACCGTGAGCACCTCGTTGTTCAATAATAACGGTGTGATCAGCAGGAACAACATCTTCAACATGGCGGCGGCGTCAGGAACGGGGAATACAACCTGGATCAACCTCATCAACTGGAATTCCAACTGGACTGTCAGCGAGAATAATCTCTATAACACAGCGCCTCGTGCCTATGCAGCGCAGACCGTGGTCATGCTGAATGTAGTTTCCACTCAAAGTCAAGGGAACTTCTCGGTCACCAACAATTTCGTTGGTGGAACGGCACCGCAGTGCGGAGGCAGCGCGTTGACATCGACGGACCTTTCCACGGCGGTGACCTGGCTTGCGGGAAACATCGGTACTGCGCCTCCGGGACAGATAACGTATACCGGCAACAAGTTCTCGAACTTCGCCATCAACACGGCAACGGCTGGAACCATATTCACCGGAATCCAGTACAATGGCCAGACTGTCTGTGCCGATATGAATCTGAGTAACAATACCATCGGCGGTAACGGAAGCGGCGATTCCATCCGTTGCTTCACCTCGGGATCCGGAGGATCCGTGAACGGTATTCTCGCGGCGGCCGCATCGGTTTCTGCGAACTCGAATGTCATGAACAACAATCTGGTCTCTAATATTGCGGTGAACAATGCCGTGCCGTCGTCGTCGACGACGCAGGTGTCGCAGTTGGTTTCCTCCGTCGTCGGCATCACGCTCAGTGGTGGTAACGCCGGTATTCCGTGGTCGCTCCAAGGCAACACCGTCGGGGGTCCGACGGCGGCAACCGGATTACGCGCCCTGAACCCGACAACCATTTCGACATCCAACCAGACGGTCTTCGGTATCCGGTCTTCGTTTTCCGGGGTCCTGACACTGAACGGAAACACTGTTCAAAATCTCGACAACAACTCACGTAGCGCCGGCTCGAGTAATTCTTTGACCATTAATCACCAAACAGTCGGTTTGGCGGCAACCAACGGGTTGAACGTCTTCACGAACAACACGGTACGTCTGCTCTCGAACTCGTCGCCGAATCCGCAGAACAATACGGCCGCCTCGGTGATCGGTATCGCGGTGCAATCGACCACGGGCGCTCAAGTCATCACGGGAAATACGGTCCACAGCCTTTCGAACACCGACGCCACGAACGCACCGGTCGGCGTGGTCGGTATCATCGATCTCATCACGGGGACGCCGACGACCTTCTTCGGAAAGTCGACGATTGCCCGAAACAACGTTCATAGTCTCTCCATCGCTTCCCAGAATCCCATCGCCACCATCTACGGCATCACACCGGTGAACAGATCCGCCGATGTCGTCAATAACATGGTGCGCTTAGGAATAGATGCATCGGGAACATCGGTGAATGGCGGTTGTAACATCGCCGGTATCATCAAGCAGCAGACGCTGACAAACACCTCGACGATCACCTTCGCTCCCGGCAACTATGATGTGAACGTGCTCCACAACAGCGTCTTCGTCGGCGGTTCGGGTGTGAACGACGGAAGCAACACCTTCGCATATCGTCGCATCATCGCACAGACTGCGGCAGGAGTTGATCGTGTCTTCAATAACGTCTTCGTCAACGCTCGTTCGAATGTTTCGGGTGCGACGGGCAAGCACTATGCCATGGCCATCGACAATACCTCGAACTATCAAGCCGACTACAACCTCGTTAATGCAGGGAACAGCGGTGGAACCTTGTTCGGTATGGGTAATCCGTTCATCACCGCCGACTATCCCGTCATCGCGGGCTGGCGCGGCGTGACGGGTACCGAGCTCAGCAGCGCCGTCGGCGTGCCGAACTTCATCAATGCCCTTGGAACGAGTACCACGGTAGACCTTCACGTGCAGAGTCCGACCCCTGTCGAGGCGTCCGGCTCCGGTGCGGCGTTCATTTCGCAGATCATGACCGATGATGTCGACGGACAGGCTCGGACATCGAATACGCCGGTGGATATCGGTGCCGATGCAGGAAACTTCACGGCAGCCGATCTGTTCCCGCCGTCCATCCTCTACACGCCGTTCTCCAACGCAGGAATCGCGTCGACTCGCACCGTCGGTAATGTCGTCGTCACGGACGTCAGCGGCGTGAACACAGGAGCATTCGCTCCCAGATTGTACTATAAGCGTTCGAGCGAGAACAATGCGATCCTCGGAAACACGAGTGCGGATAACGGCTGGAAGTTCGTCACAGCGAACAACTCGTCGTCGCCGTTTTCCTTCACCATCGATTATACCTTGCTGCCCGGAGGCACGGTGACCGTCGGTGATATCATTCAGTACTTCATCGTCGCTCAGGACCTTGCCTCCACGCCGAATGTGGGAGTCAATGCCGCGCAATTCACCTCTAATCCCTCGTCGGTCGTTCTTGGCGCTTCGCAGGCACCCGTCGTCGGAGCTGTCAACAGCTATGCCATCGCACCGACATTCGCCGGTACGGTGAATGTCGGCCAGGGTCAACCGTATCCTTGCCTTACCTGTGAAGGCGGATTGTTCCAGGCGATCAACAATGCCGGCGTGCTTTCCGGCAACCTGACCGTCAATATCACGTCCGATATCACGAGCGAGACCGGATTGTACGCGTTGAACCAGTGGTTGGAGGACGGCGCGGGCGGATACAGTGTCCGCATCGTTCCGTCGGCCGCCGCAAACCGAGCCGTCTCGGGAGCGTACCCGGCGCCGGGGCAGACACTCTCCGTTCAGGGTGCCTTGTTCCGCTTCAATGCGGTATCGAATGTTGTTGTCGACGGCCGATTCAACGGCTCGGGTAGTTTCCTGACCTTTACGAACACGAACAACTTCACGCAAAACATCGGTACCTTCCAATACATCAGTAACGGACCGAATCTGGGTTGCGTCAACGACACGATCCGTAATTGCACGATCTCCACGGGCAGCAATATCAATACGAGCTTCGCCGTGTATATCGCCGGTAACTTCGGTACGAACACCACACTAACGACGGGACCATCAGGTAACTCCATCGGTTTGGATCATCGGAACCTTGCGTTCATCGATAACACCATCCTCCAAGCACAGTACGGAATCTTCGGCCGTTCCTTCAATAATGTTCCTGCATCGGTGCTGAAGAACCTTCTCATTTCGGGTAACAAGTTCGGTTCGTCAGACAACGTCACGACCATCTCGCTGCGTGCCATCGATATTCAAGGTGCGGAAGCGATGCGTATAACGAACAATTCCATATCGAACGTCTATACGTCGTTACTCGGTACCACTCCGGTCGGCATTGCGCTTTCCACATGGATTACGAACTCGTCGATCACGCGCAACGTGATCTGCGGCATCACCTCGGCGTTCCAAAGTTCCGTTGGTGTGTACGGCATCGACCTTGCTAGCTCGGTCGGCGTGTTCAACGACACCATCGCCAACAATGCGATATCGGGCTTGACGAGTGTGGGCTTCAACGATCCCATCACATCCGTCGTTGCCGGTATCCGACTGAACCAAAGTCAGAACATCCGTGTCTATCACAACACGGTGAATCTCACGGGTTCATTCCTTAGCAACAATGCGGCGAACTCCGTCGCCTTCCTCGGAGCCGCGTCGACAATCAGCGGCATGGATGTACGGAACAATATCTTCATCAACAACATGACGGGTGCGACAGGGTCGAAGTGCTACGCCATGTATCTGAATCAGACAGGCGCATTCACGCTGGGACAGAGCAATAACAACGACTTGGTCGCCAGTGGCAGCACGAACATCCTGAGCTACTGGAACAACACGGAGTATCCGACGCTCTCATCATGGCAGAATTCAGGTCTGTCGCAAGACGCCAACTCCGTGAGCATTCCGGTTTCCTTTGCGGGTTCAGGCTGTGCCAACTACTACCTCCCGACGGTGAACACCTCGCTCATCGGTGCGTCCGCCCTTCTTAGCACCGTATCATCGGATGTCGATGGGCTTGAGCGTACACGACCGTACATGGGTGCGGACGAAGTGACGCCGGTGATCACCATCAACACACAACCGCAATCGCAAAACCTTTGCTCCGCGCAGGCACTGAACCTGAGTGCGAACGCCGCTCTCACCTTTAACGATAACGTGAGCAGGCCTGACGCCGCGCTCACCTATCAGTGGCAGAAGAACGGTAGCAACATATCGGGTGCGACAACCGCTTCCTACAGCATCTCGTCGACAACGACGGCCGATGCCGGAAGCTATCGCGTCATTATTCGTGCGTCGTCTCTTGACTCCTCCGTCAGCAATGTGGCAGTCATCACGGTAAGCGATCCCATCACCATCACGCAGCAGCCGGTTGCTCCGGCGGCGCTGTGCGCAGGCACCGGCGGATTCACCGTGAGTACGGCAGCGACAGGTACCGGTGTCAGTTATCAATGGCAGCAGGACCGTACGCGCGGTGGTACGTTTGTGAACATCAGCGGAGCGACGTCGTCGTCGTACACGGTTGCGACTGTCGCCGGTGCAGATTCCGGAAACTACCGTTGCGTCATCACGGGAGTTGCAGCATGTACGCCCAGTACGCAGTTCACGAACGTCGTGAATGTCGTCGTTCGCATCCCGGTCTCCATCGTCAATCAGCCCACGTCGCCGTCGGCAACGTGTCAGGGCCAGAGCATTTCGCTTTCTGTCGTGGCTCAAGGTACCATCACGTCGTATCAGTGGCAGAAGGATCAGTTACGCACGGGAACCTTCACCAATGTTGCGGGTGCGACATCGGCGAGTCTGAATTTCAGTCCGCTGAGTCCTGCGGACTCGGGTAACTACCGCGTGGTGATCACAGGTCCATGTAACACCG
Source organism: Kapaibacterium sp. (SeqCode) (assembly GCA_040398805.1). GTDB lineage: Bacteria > Bacteroidota > Ignavibacteria > Kapaibacteriales > NICIL-2 > JBBATK01. Next base: position 156,111 of record JBBATK010000004.1, read on the forward strand.
TCACGTCGGTCATCACGAATGTCAGCGTTCTCCTGAACGCATCGATAACCCAGCAACCCGTCACACCGGCACCTCCGTGTATCGGTGGAAGCGTATCCTTCAGCGTAGGGACGACGGGTACCGTGACGAGTTACCAGTGGCAGCGCTCACCGGCGGGTGCCGGAACCTTCACGAATGTCTTCGGAGGTAACGGTGCGTTGCTTCAGGTGCTCAACGTTCAGCCGGGCGATGCAGGGGACTACCGTGTCATCATCACGGGTCCATGTCAAGGTGCAATTACATCGAATGTGGTGAGTCTCGTGGTGAACAGTCCGATATCCATCACGTCTCAGCCGGCATTCTCTCGTCCGAACGCATGTACGGGCGAGACGACGACGCTCTCGATGACGGCATCGGGCACGGTCGCCTCGTATCAATGGCAGAAGTTCGACGGTTCGGTTTGGCAGAATATCTCCGGTGCGACGACGAACAGCTATTCGATCGCAAGTCTTGTTCTCAATGATGCCGGTGCATATCGCATGGCACTGAACGGACCGTGCAGTCCCACGACGACTTCGAACCAAGCGGCTCTCAGCGTTCAACAAAACGTCCAGGTGAACCAGCAACCGCAGCCGCAGACCGTATGCGCCGGCGGTGGTATCAGTTTCTCCGTGTCGACCATCGGTACGGTGGTGAGCTATCAATGGCAACAAGACCAGTTCCGCAACGGCACGTGGGCGAACATTCCTGGTGCCACGAATGCAACCTATTCCAAAGCGGTGACGGTCGCATCGGACTCCGGTAACTATCGTCTGCAAGTCGTCGGTACCTGTAGCGCGACACCGGTGAACTCCTCCACGGCGTCGGCTACCATCCAGTTGCCGTTCAGTCTTGTCACACAACCTTCATGGCCGTCGACGGCGGTGACGGTGGGTTCGACGGTGACGTTGAATGTCGGTGTGACAGGTACGGCGAATTATCAATGGCAACGTGACCAACAGCGCAACGGTAATTGGACGAACGTGGGCACAAACAGTCCTACGCTCGCATGGATCGTCCAGTCGGTGGCCGATAGCGGAAACTTCCGCTGTCAGATCTCCGGTCCTTGCGGTCCTGCGACGGTCACGACGAATAGTGTCGTCGTCAACGTGTGCCAGCCTCCGGCCGTCACGCAACAACCGCAAGAGCCTGCCGCAACATGTCCGGGAGGTAGCATAAGCGTAAGTATTGTGGCAAACGGATTCGGTCAGACCCTCAGCTATCAATGGCAGATCGACCAGGCACGCAACGGCACGTTCACGAACATCGCCGGTGCGACGAACGCTTCGTATTCGAAGACGAATGTCCAGCTTGCGGATGACGGTAACTACCGTTGCCAAGTGGTGAGCGGTTGCAGTCCGACTCCCGTCTTCAGCAATACGGTCTCGTTCAACGTCCGGGCGCCGATCACCATCACGTCGCAACCGACATCGGTTGCTACCTGTGCCGCCGCATCGGTGAGCTTCTCCGTGACCGTCACGGGCGCATCACCGTCGTATCAGTGGTTCTACAACGGTACGCCGATGAACATCGGACAGAATCCGAGCGCTGCAACGGCGACGCTGCAACTGAGCAATGTCACCCCGGGTGATGGTGGTTCCTATTCGTGCTTCATCACCGGTCCTTGTACCGTCAACGGTACGTTCTCGAACTCGGCGACGTTGACCATCAACTCTCCGGTCATGCTCCTGCAACCTCAGTCCCAAACCGGGTGTGCAGGCAGCACGATCACCCTGACGACACAAGTGACGGGCGCCAACCTTGCGTATCAATGGCGTCGGAACGGTGCTCCGATCACGGGAGCCACGAACACCAACTACATCATCGCAAGTGCGACCATTGCGGACACAGGATCCTACAGTGTCATTGCATCGAACACGTGTGGAACAGTCACTTCATCGAATGCGGTGCTCCGCATTTCGGTGCCGGCATCCATACTCTCGCAGCCGCAGGGACAGACGGTGTGCCAGGGCGCGAACGTGACCTTGAGCGCGCCGATCAACGGTGACGCCACCCAGCCTACATTCCAGTGGCGTCGTAACGGCCAGAACCTGAGCACGACACAATACGCAGGCGCGCGGAGCGCAACCCTGCAGTTGAGCGCCATTCAGGTGGCTGAGGCGGGCACGTACTCGTGCGTCATCACGAGTGCATGTCAGCCCGCCGGCTTCGCATCTTCGGATGCCGTCATTACTGTCAATCCGGGAACAGTGATCGTCAACCAACCGGTCGGCTCTACGGTTTGTGAAAACAACGTTGCGGGCTTCACGGTGGGTGCGACAGGTACAGGACTGACGTATCAATGGCAACAGAACGGTGCACCGATACCGGGAGCGACGAACCCCGTCTACGTCATCGCGAATACGACGGCTTCGTCGGCCGGTGCGTACACGGTCGTCGTCAGCGGATCGTGTGCCCCCGTCTCCGTCGTCTCGAATGCGGCGGTACTGGTCGTCAACACGAACCCGCGCATTCTCACTTCTCCCATTCCGTCCCTGGCGGTCTGTCAAGGAGGTAGTGCGACCTTCAGCGTGTCGGCATCGGGTACGGGACTTACGTATCAATGGCGATTCAATGGAGTCATCATGACAGGAAATCCGTCGGCCTCGACTCCTACACTCACTCTCATCAACGTCAGCACCGCAAGTGCCGGCAGCTATGATTGTATCGTCAGTGGAACCTGCGGTGGACCCGGAGTAACCAGTGCCGCGGGCGTCTTGAATGTCAACACCCCGATCAGCATCAGTTCGAGTCCCGTGAGCCAGGTGGTGTGTTCACGTGCGGATGTCACCTTCAGCGTGGCGAACGTCGGCACGGGTGCTGCGTATCAATGGCGTTACAACGGATTCCCGATCCTCGGGAATGCCTCGGCATTGACGAACACCCTGACGGTGACCGGCGTATCGGCGGCAAGTGCCGGCGTTTACGACGTGGTCGTGTCGGGAACGTGTAACATCGCGATCAGCTCTGCAGCGACACTCACGGTGCAGAACGTCCTGAACATCACGAACCAGCCGGAGCCGAGCCGCATCTGTGCGGGCTCGAACCTTCAAGCGACGGTAGCGGCGACGGGAACGATCCTGGGCTATCAGTGGCAGAAGGACGGCGTGAACATCCCAGGTCAGACGACGGCGACGTTGTCGATCGCGGGAGCGAGCGTCGCGCAATCGGGTAACTACCGTTGCGTGATCTCGGGAAGCGCCGCGTGCGGAACGGCCGTGCAGGTATCGAACACGGTGGAGATGATCGTCGGAACATCGCCGACCATCACCCGTCAACCGTTGAACGTGGCGGTATCCTTCGGCTCGACGGTGAGCGCGCAGGTGGACGCAGCGGGCTTGGGATATGGCGTGAACAACACGTTGCAATACGCATGGTTCAAGGGATCGACGCGTTTGGCGGACGGCTCGCGATTCAGCGGAACGGGCACGAACGTGCTGACGATCCGCGGCGTGCAACCGTCGGACATCGGCAGCGATTACTATGTGGTGATCAGCGGTGTGTGCGGCAATACGACATCGAACCAGTTCGCCTTGTTCGTGCCTGCGGTGAACATCACGGGTCAGCCGCAAGGCGCAGACCTGTGTGCGGGCCAGACGACGGTGTTCAGCGTTGTCGCCGTTCCGAATCCCGCATCCAGTCAGCTATCATATCAATGGTACAAGGGCACGACGAAGTTGAATGACGGACCGAACATCACGGGTTCCGGTACCTCGAGCATGACGCTTCGTAATGCCGTGGTGACGGATGCAGGGGATTACACGTGCGAGATCACGGTACAGCCGGGCGGATCGCGTGTCACGACGTCGATCGCGAAGCTGACGGTGAGCACGCCGGCAAGCATCACGTCCCAGCCGACGAACCAGACGGTATGCGATGGTTCAGCACTGAACCTGAGCGTGACGGGTGCGGGCGGCAGCTTGCAGTATCAGTGGAAGAAGAGCGGCACGGACATCTCGGGCGCGACCTCGTCCACGTACACGGTGAACGCAAGCAGTGCGGCCGACGCAGGCAGCTACACCGTAACGGTACGGAACGGATGCGGCACGGTGACCTCGGAAACGGTGACGGTGACGGTAACGACGAAGCCGACGATCACGACGCAGCCTGCGTCGACGGTATCGGTGGGATTGAACGGTACGATCACGCTCACGACGTCGGCGACGGGCAGTGGAACATTGAGATATCAATGGAAGCTGAACGGCAATGCCATCGCGGGAGCGACGAACGCGACGTACACGAAGGGCTCGGCATCGAAGAACGATGAGGGTACGTATGTGTGCGAGGTATCGAACGACTGTGGAACGGCCACGACGAGCGCGTCGACGGTAAGCGTGTCGACGACGGGTGTGACGGATGCCGAGACGTTCGGGTATGTATTGGGAACGCCGGAACCGAACCCGATGGGCGAGGTATCGACGTTGAAGATCCGTGTGCCGGTATCGGGCGCAGTGCGCGTGGACGTGAGCGATGTGTCGGGCCGAGTGGTAGCGACCTTGATCGACGGAATGTTGGAAGCGGGCGAGCACGTGGAAGTGCTGAGCGCATCGCGGAACAATCTGGGATCGGGCGTGTATACGGTTCGGATGGTGACATCGGAAGGCTACGTAAGCACGAAGCGCCTGGTGATCGTGCGCTAAGCGATCGCCCTGATGGCAGGTAGACGACGGGATGTCCGCGCCGCGGACATCCCGTTTTTTTTGTCATCGTCGTCGGGAGATTCGGCGGTATCGGACAATCACCCGAAAAATGTCTTGCCTTGGTCCGTTCGGCTAAGTCGAATGATATCATAGCATTCTGCATGCCACGGGTTGACACGCTGGATGACGACGGACACCGTTTCGAAACGAAAGTCTTTGGCCGAATCTCGAAGCTTTCTATTTTGGAGTACACGATGAATGGATTTTCGGGGGAAATGAAGAAAGTTCATCCATCAGAACGGGGACAAGGACCTCCGTCGTCGCACTCAATCGAGAGTTACGTGCGAAGACGGTTACAGCTAGAGGAAGTCAAGAGCAAGAACTGGTGGGTCTTTCCGCGGGAAGACGACCGGAGGTTCTGCGTGGCGTTTGGCGTGCAGGAGCGCAACGAGGGAGTCGTGATCATTGTGTCACGTGCGGCTTGAGTTCTCAACGAGATATCGAACATTCATTTTTCATTACAGTCGTGAGGTTTTTATGAAGAGCATTCTGCAATGCGCGGCATTGGTGTTTGCGTTGTTGTGCATGGCGACATCGTCCGGTGCCCAGAGTCTATCGAACTATGTTTTCACCTCCACGTCATCGACGTACACGTCGATCATCGGTCAAGGTGGAACGACGTTGATCTTCGATCCGGGGGTCAACTCCGATGACGACGACGGGTACTATACCTCCGTTCCTGTGGGGTTCCAGTTCAACTACCTGGGATCGAATTACTCCACACTTGCATGTTGCGCCAACGGCTTCGCTCTGCTGGGAGGAACATCGGTTAGCGGATCATCGTGGACGCCTGATATTGCCGGAAACTCGGGAAGCAACGGCCGTCCGGTGCTCGCGCCATTCTGGTCGGACATGCAGCTCATTTCCGGAGCCGGAGGGTCCTCACTGGGTTACAGGACCGACGGTTCTGCTCCGAACAGGGTATTCACTCTTGAATGGAACAAAGCGGAGTGGACGTATACTTCCGGGGTCCTTTCCGTTTCCTTCCAGATAAAGCTCTACGAAGCATCAGGTGCTGTGGAATTTCTGTACAATCAAGAAGCGACGCAGACATCCACTCAGACCGTTGGTATTGGCATTACCGCCGCGGGTACCGGTTCAGGATCCTACCTGGCTGTTCAAGACAACAACTTCAATACCGTCAGCGCCAGTGCGACGGGATCCGTAACGGTCCGTCCCGCATCGAACACGCGCCTCTCATGGGTTCCCATGTCGACGGCTTTGACTGCTCCCACCGCATTCACAGCGACGAACGTGGCTTCAAGCAGCATGACCGTTTCGTGGACCAACAACGCGGCTTCGGCCTATGCAGGTGCCGTCTATATCTCGACAGATAACACCAACTTCACGTGGAAGGGTTTTACCGCCATGAACGGCACGGGCACCTATTCATTGAACGTAACGGGACTTTCGGGAAACACGTTGTACTATTACCGTATCTATGCCGTATCATCAGGCGGAACGAGTTCGGCGCTCACGGGTTCCCAAGCAACTGCAGCAGGTACTCTCTCAGGCGTGAGGCAGATTCCCACAAGTTCGTATCCCACGATCAAAAGTGCTATCGACAGTCTCAACGCGTATGGCCTGGCGGGATCGATCACCTTCGAGCTGTTGTCTTCATACACGAGTACGGCGGAGACCTATCCCCTTACCTTCAGTGCGATTTCGGGTGCATCGGCGACCAACGTCGTCACGTTCAGACCGGCATCTGACGTCTCATCCGTGCTCAACATCACAGGCTCCAGCTCCACCGCAATCATTCATTTCAACGGAGCGAGATACGTTCGTATCGACGGACGTCCGGGCGGGTCGGGTGCTGCCAGCATGCTCAATATCGAGAACACGTTGGTGGGCACGACATCCACCGTGCGATTCACCGGCGATGCATCATATGATACTGTTCGCTACTGTACCATCCGTGGTGCGAACAGTACGTCCACAACGTCGGGTACGATATTCTTCGGTTCACCTTCGACGAGCGGAAACAGCTACAACTCGATAGCGAATTGTTCCATTCGCGAGATAACAAGCGGCTCGACGCCTGCTTGCGCCGTGTACATCTCCGGAACATCGACTGCCGTGTCGACCAACAACAGTCTGTTGAACAACAACATTCTCAACTTCGCGGGCACGTCGACGGTCTATGCCATCTATAGCTCGAGTTCGTACTCCAATAACTGGACGATGACGGGTAATAGTTTCTACCAGACGGCATCAAGAACATTCTCGAGTACGTTCGCGTTCATCTATATGTCCGAGACTCCTGGAGTCTCTGCTGTAGGAAACGTGATCGACAACAACTTTTTCGGTGGCACCAGTCCCGGATGCGGGGGATCGGCGTGGACATCGACGCATTCGAGTACGTGGTACGGTCTGTTTCTACCTGGACCTTCCTCGGTCAATAGCAGCCGTAGCGTGAGCAACAACACCTTTACGAACATGAACGTGACGACGAGCAGCACGACGTTCTATCCCATTTACGTGTATAACTCCAATCTCACCATCTCAGGTAACGTAGTGGGCAGTTCGACAGGTACGGGCGGCATCGTCGTGACGTACTCCGGTACGGGACAGCTTGTCACGTACGGCATCTATGCCTATCCCACATCGAGCTTGGGACAGAATGTCACGGTGACGAACAACGTCATTGGTGGCATCACCTTGCAGAGCTCGTCGACGGGCGGTCATAGTTTCAACGGTGTCTATATAGCCAGCACCATCGGCGGGAACTCCTCGACCGTCAGCAATAACATCATCGGAAATGCCACCGTTGCGAACTCCGTGACCATTCCTGCCACCTCGACGAATGCCTCCGTAGTACGGGGCTTGTGGATTGCAAGTTCGTCCGGGTCGTTTCCTCTCACCATCAGCAACAACACCATCGCCAACATCACGAACAACAACACCTTTAACTCATCCGGCGGTTCATGGGTGTCGGGAATCTTCGCTACAAGCGGTATCCACTATATCATCGACAACAACATCTACAACCTATCCGTTGCGGCAAACAACGCAAGTGGAACGAATACCACGATGAGCATGGTGGGAATCAATGAGGCGTCATCAACAGCACCGTCGGGCGTGAATGGTCACATCATCAGGGGAAACAGGATCTACGGGCTGGCGCATACGAATACCACGAGTGCTTCGAACTTCCAGGTAGGAATCGCCGTAGCGGGCTCCGCAGCAAGCTCACTGGTCCTCGTCGAAAAGAATTACATTCACAGTAACACATTCGCCAGCACGAGTGTCAACGCGCAACAGGGGATTCTTATCTTCACCATACCTGCCCGGGTGGTGAACAACAACGTACGTCTAGGTATCGACGCATCGGGTTCATCATTGTCGAATTCGCACGTGATCTACGGCATCGCCAAGAGCGGTTCGGGTGCAACGACCATTGCCTACAACAGCGTGTACATCGGGGGTTCTAATGTCGCGGGCGGAGCTCAGACCGCCGCCTTCTACCGAAGCGGTCTTCCATCCACAGGACAGGATAACATCCGAAGCAACATCTTCCAGAATGCAAGAGTCAACGGAAGCGGTACCGGCGCTCACATGAGCGTGCTGTTCGGGTCTACCTCCACAAGCAATGCAGCCGCAGCCGTATCACAACTGACGTTGAACAACAACCTGTACTTCCATTCAGGTTCAGGCGGATTCATCGGAGGTTTATGGTTCACACCCGGCACGAGCATCAATGTTTACTCCAGTATGCAGTCGTGGAGCGGCGCCTCTTCGCAAGATGGAGCCTCAGGATATGCGAATCCTGGTTTCGTATTTCCCACGGGGACAGCTTCGAACCTCAATCTTCACATTACGGGCACCACGGCTGCCCGCGGTGGTGGGGTAGCCATTTCCGGAGTGAGTGACGATTTCGACGGCGAAACACGTCCTTCCAGCTTCCCGGATATCGGGTCGGATCAATGTGCAAGCTGTTCTGCCAATGATATTTTCGCTCCGACGATTGCCTACACGCCGTTATCAAACGGAATCGTGGAGACGAGTCGTTCGGTCACCGGCGTGACTGTTTCCGATTACTCTGGCGTGAACACGACGTCGGGCACACGTCCCCGTATCTATTACAAGAAGTCGACGGATCTGAATCAATTCGCAGGTAACACAAGCACGGACAACGGCTGGAAATGGGTCGAGGCGTCGAATACAACATCACCGTTCTCGTTCACCATCAATTACGGATTGTTGCAAGCTTCGGTATCGGTAGGTGATACGCTTCAGTACTTCGTTATCGCTCAGGACATAGCTTCGACCCCGAATGTCGGCGTCAACACATGTGCATTCACATCGTATCCTTCGTCCGTCAACATTGCCAATTCCTCATTTCCCGCGGGCAACTTCCGCCAGTACTTGATCAGCAGCACACTCAGTGGAGCCATTTCCGTCGGACCCACAGAAAGCATCACATCACTGACGAACACCGGAGGTCTGTTTGAGCTCATCAATCAACGCGTTATCACGGGCAACATCAATGTCACCATCACGGGTAACCTTACCGCGGAGACTGGCACAGTCGCTCTGAATCAAACTTCAGAGTACGGAAACGGTGGATTCACCATCACCATCAGGCCTTCGGCGGGAGCCCCGGACACGATCAGTGGCTCCTTCGCGGGAGGACTCCTACGTTTGAACGGCGCAGACCGTGTGATATTCGACGGACGTCCCGATGCCTCATCGACGTCGAGAGCGCTGACAATCATCAATACGGCCACGACTGGTACCATAGCGGCCATACAAGTCTCGAGCTTGGGCTTGGGCGAAGGCGCTGACAGGGATACCATTCGCTTCTGTAATGTTGCGACGGGACTGAATACCAACACCGGGGCGCATGGCATCTGGGCCGGTTCGGCGACGATCGGAACCGCTGCAGGCGGAGACAATGACCACTTGGCCATCACGGACAATGCCGTGTATCGGAGTTATTACGGTATCAGGGTGGTAGGAAATATCAGCACGACGGACTCCACGCTCATTGCACGGAACGTTATTGGAGCCCAAGATGGTAATGTTCAAAGTGGTGACACGTTGAAGTTCCACGGTGTCGCAGTCAGCGGACTGAACGCCCCCACCATAGCTGGAAACACCATCAAGAATATCTCGCCCGCTACGACGAACGTTTCGGGAATCAATGTGGACAACGTGACGTCTGCAACCATATCGGGTAATCACATCGACGGTGTCAGCGGTGTTGCCACGTCCACCTATAATACACGCGGACTGTTCATCTCCACGAATGTCACGAACTCGAGCATAGTTCGGAACAGAATCAATCGTATTTACTTTGGAAACTTCGCTTCGTCCGGAAACTGGGGAGCATATGGCGTGGAGATCGCGACGGGAAACCAGGCAAGTAACCTTGTCTTCGCCAATAACACCGTCTCGAACGTCGCACACGATTACGGTGGCAGCGCCGGATCGTCATTTGCAACGTACGGACTCAGAATCAATGGTTGCGGAGGTGTTCGTATCCTGAACAACACGGTCTATTTGAGGGGCCAATACAGGAATTCCGGTGCGACGACATCTACCGGCTTTTCGCATGGCATGGCATTCATTGGTGCCTGCACGAATAACGATGTTCGGAACAACATCATCAGCAATCGAATGACAGGTGTATCGGGCTCGAAGGCGTGGGCAGTGTATGCCACAAGCGGTGCTACTTTCACGAACTTCGATTTCAACGTTCTCGATACCGCGAACGGTAATCCCATTCAAGGGCTGGTCGGTAATTACGGTGGATCGGACATCAGTACCCTTTCCTCCTTCCAGACCACATTCGGTGGAAACGCAAATACTGTTGTGATAGCCCCGCTGTATGCGGATTCGACGGAGACCGCCGATCTGCATCTTGCAGTGGTTCCGACCGCGACACTGCGCGGTACCCCGGGGGTTTCGAGTTTCGTGGCGAATGACATGGACAATGTTGCACGCGTGCTCTACATCCGTGGCGCGGACGATGTGAAATCGAATATCGTCTTCACTCAGCAGCCATCCAATGCGACGCGGTGTCCGGGTGACGAATTGAACCTGGCGGTGTCGGTCGCAACTCCGGTAGCCTTCGATGATAACGTGAGTCGTAATGGCTCCACCCCCACCTATCAGTGGATCCTTAACGGAACGCCGGTTTCAGGAGCCAACGGCCCGACCTACACAGTAGGTTCGGTCTCAGCATCGAATGCAGGTGTCTATCGGTGTATCACGTATGTGTCCACCATGGATTCATCGTTGTCGAACCAGGCCACTGTCACGGTCAACGTCATGACAGAGATTACGTCGCAGCCTTCGGCGGCTACAGTATGTGCGGGCCAGAATTTCACCTTGAGTGTTGCGGCAAACGGTACAGCATTGTCGTATCAATGGCGTCGTAACGGTTCCAACGTGTCAGGAGCGACGGACAATTCGTATACGGTGGCCGGGTCGGCATCCACATTTGGTTCGTACGATGTGGTGATAACCGGAGCTTGCGGTACGGTCACATCCAATAGCGTGACCGTCAGCGAAATCACAGCCACCTCCATCACCACACAGCCTATCGCGTCGCCTGCCAACGTGTGTCTCGGTGAGTCGTTTACGATGTCGGTATCCGCGAGCGCATCGAACATCGGATATCAGTGGAGAAGGAATGGCGGCACCATTGCAGGTGCGACGAATTCAACGTTCACCGTCACGAATGCTCAGTTGACCGATTTTGCGACGTATAGTGTCGTGGTATCCGGTAACTGCGGTGTCGTCACATCCAACAATGTCATAGTGTCGCAGATTGCCGCTACGGTTATAACGTCTCAACCCAGCACTACGACTCCGCAGATATGCCTGGGATCGCCGTTTACCATATCCATGTCGGCGACTGGCGCGGCTCTCTCCTATCAGTGGCAGCGCAATGGCGTCAACATCGACGGAGCGACGCAATCCTCTTACTCTGTAACTGCAGCCGCCGCCCAAGATTTTGCCTCATATAGAGCCATCGTTTCAGGAACCTGCGGAAACATCACATCGTCATCCGTCACCATAGTCCAGATACCGCCCACCGTCATTTCCGGACAGCCTGCGGCCTCCACCACCTTGTGTGCCGGATCTTTGTACGCACTGACGGTGACGGCCACAGGTGCTAACCTTAGCTATCAGTGGCAAAAGCAGTCTGGGGCATCGTTCACGAATCTGAGTGGGGCCACAGGTGCTTCTTATACGGTGGGTAGTGTTGCCACCTCCGACGCGGGAACGTACAGGGTGATTGTCACTGGTGTCTGCGGAACGGTGACTTCTTCGACAGCCGCTCTTTTCGTCAACACGCCTGTTTCCGTCACCACTCAGCCCTCGTGGAGCTCGGCGAATGCATGTACCGGCGAAACAACCACTCTTAGCATGACCGCATCAGGAACAGTGAGTTCCTATCAGTGGCAGAAGTTCAACGGTATCTCTTGGCAGGATGTCACCGGTGCCACATCGACCAGCTACACCATTGCCTCGCTGGTGCTCAACGACGCCGGGGCATACCGCATGCAATTGAACGGTCCGTGCAGTCCCACCACGTTCTCCAATCAAGCCAATCTCTCGGTGCAGCAGAACGTGCAAGTGAATGCGCATCCCGCACCGCAGACAGCATGTACGGGATCTTCCATAAGCTTCACCGTGACCACCATCGGAACGGTGGTGGGGTATCAGTGGGAGCAGGACCGCCTGGGTAACGGAGGATGGACAGCCATTGCCGGAGCGACCAACGCCACCTACACGAAGAATGGAGTGTCAAACCTCGATTCGGGTCTCTATCGCGTGAAGGTGACCGGTAACTGTAGTGCCATTCCTGTCGTCTCGAACAGCGCTGCAGCAACCATCCAAAGCATCTTCAATGTCACGTCGCAGCCCAGCTGGCCATCCACACCGGCGAACGTCGGTGCGGTGGTGACGTTGACCGTGGGATATACCGGAACGGCCAACTTCCAATGGCAACGCGATCAGCAGCGCAACGGTAGTTGGGTGAATGTTGGTACGTCATCGCCCGTGTATTCGTACACGGTCACGTCCGTTGCCGATTCCGGCAACTATCGTTGTGTGGTTTCCGGACCGTGCGGTGCGACGACGCAGAATACGAACACGGTGGCCGTGTTCACGTGTCAGCCTCCCATCATCACGACGCAACCTGCGACACCGCAACCGGTATGCGCCGGCGGCGTGGTCTCCTTGAGCGTCGCGGTGAACAGCAACGGTCAGGCCCTGGCGTACCAATGGCAGATCGATGCGGCTCGCAACGGTTCGTTCACGAACATCGCGGGAGCGACGAACTCCACGTACACGAAGAACAACGTTCAAGCATCCGACGACGGCATGTACCGTGTCCAGATCACGAGTGCCTGCGCCGTCACACCGGTGCAGAGTTCCGCCGTCTCGTTCGTCGTCCTTTCAGCGAACCTCGTCATCAACCAGCCGTCATCATCGACGGTATGTGCCGGTTCCAACGTCACGATGAGCGTGACTGCCGGTGGTGCGTCCCCATCATACCAATGGTTCTACAACGGTGCGCCGATGAACGTGGGACAGAACCCGACCGCGCAAACGGCGAACCTGCAGTTGACGAACGTCACGCCGGGATCGGCGGGAGCATACCGCTGCTTCGTTACAGGACCATGCTCGCCGAATGGCGTGTTCTCGGACATCGCCACCTTGACGGTGAATTCGCCCGTCGTCCAATTGCAACCACAAAATCAAACAGGTTGTGCCGGCACACCGGTGACCTTCTCGACGCAGGTATCGGGTACCGGACTTACGTATCAATGGCGTAAGGGTGGAAGTCCGATCACGGGAGCGACAGCGTCCACGTACACGATAGCGACGCCGGTCGTCGCCGATGCAGGTGTCTACAGTGTCGTCGCGACGAATGCTTGCGGAACAGTTACATCCTCGGATGCGACACTCACCATCACCGTCCCGGCAACGTTCGCGACGCAGCCCGCAACGCAGTCCATCTGCCGCGGTGCCACGCTCACGCTGTCCGTGGCTGTGAATGCCGATGCAACGACGCCGACCTATCGGTGGAGATTGAACGGAACAAACCTTCCGCTCTCTGCGTATCCGAGCGCAAACACCGCAACGCTGACGATAAGCAACATCCTGTCGACCGAGGCGGGCAGTTACACCTGTCAGATCATCACCCCATGTCAACCGTTGGGCACGGTATCCTCCGCTGCTATCGTCACGGTGAATCCGCCGACGGCGATTTCCCAACAACCCGTCGGAACAACCGTCTGCGAGGGAAGTCCGGTATCGTTCCTTGTCGGAGCTACCGGAACGAACCTCGGCTATCAATGGTTGAAGGACGGTTCACCGATTGCAGGAGCCACCAACAGCATCTATCTCATCGCGAACACCGTCGGTTCGGATAACGGCTCGTACACCGTCCGGGTGACGGGAGATTGCGCTCCTTCGTCCATCGCTTCGAACGCCGCAGTTCTTGTCGTGAATACCAATCCGCGCATCACTGCCGCTCCGCTGACCGACCGAGCGGTCTGTCAGGGAGCAACCGTGAATTTCACGACAGCAGCTTCGGGTACGGGACTGGTCTATCGTTGGCGTTTCAATGGCAGCACCATAACGGGTAATGCTTCCGCGTCCACGCCGACTCTGGTTCTCACCGGTGTGACCGGTGCGAATGCCGGCTCGTATGACTGTGTCATCACGGGAAGTTGCAGTTCCACGGGTGTGACCTCGAACGCCGCGAATCTCAGTATCAACACCCCGATCAGCATCACCTCAAGTCCGGTGAGCCAGGTGGTGTGTTCACGTGCGGATGTCACCTTCAGCGTGGCGAACGTCGGCACGGGTGCTGCGTATCAATGGCGTTACAACGGATTCCCGATCCTCGGGAATGCCTCGGCATTGACGAACACCCTGACGGTGACCGGCGTATCGGCGGCAAGTGCCGGCGTTTACGACGTGGTCGTGTCGGGAACGTGTAACATCGCGATCAGCTCTGCAGCGACACTCACGGTGCAGAACGTCCTGAACATCACGAACCAGCCGGAGCCGAGCCGCATCTGTGCGGGCTCGAACCTTCAAGCGACGGTAGCGGCGACGGGAACGATCCTGGGCTATCAGTGGCAGAAGGACGGCGTGAACATCCCAGGTCAGACGACGGCGACGTTGTCGATCGCGGGAGCGAGCGTCGCGCAATCGGGTAACTACCGTTGCGTGATCTCGGGAAGCGCCGCGTGCGGAACGGCCGTGCAGGTATCGAACACGGTGGAGATGATCGTCGGAACATCGCCGACCATCACCCGTCAACCGTTGAACGTGGCGGTATCCTTCGGCTCGACGGTGAGCGCGCAGGTGGACGCAGCGGGCTTGGGATATGGCGTGAACAACACGTTGCAATACGCATGGTTCAAGGGATCGACGCGTTTGGCGGACGGCTCGCGATTCAGCGGAACGGGCACGAACGTGCTGACGATCCGCGGCGTGCAACCGTCGGACATCGGCAGCGATTACTATGTGGTGATCAGCGGTGTGTGCGGCAATACGACATCGAACCAGTTCGCCTTGTTCGTGCCTGCGGTGAACATCACGGGTCAGCCGCAAGGCGCAGACCTGTGTGCGGGCCAGACGACGGTGTTCAGCGTTGTCGCCGTTCCGAATCCCGCATCCAGTCAGCTATCATATCAATGGTACAAGGGCACGACGAAGTTGAATGACGGACCGAACATCACGGGTTCCGGTACCTCGAGCATGACGCTTCGTAATGCCGTGGTGACGGATGCAGGGGATTACACGTGCGAGATCACGGTACAGCCGGGCGGATCGCGTGTCACGACGTCGATCGCGAAGCTGACGGTGAGCACGCCGGCAAGCATCACGTCCCAGCCGACGAACCAGACGGTATGCGATGGTTCAGCACTGAACCTGAGCGTGACGGGTGCGGGCGGCAGCTTGCAGTATCAGTGGAAGAAGAGCGGCACGGACATCTCGGGCGCGACCTCGTCCACGTACACGGTGAACGCAAGCAGTGCGGCCGACGCAGGCAGCTACACCGTAACGGTACGGAACGGATGCGGCACGGTGACCTCGGAAACGGTGACGGTGACGGTAACGACGAAGCCGACGATCACGACGCAGCCTGCGTCGACGGTATCGGTGGGATTGAACGGTACGATCACGCTCACGACGTCGGCGACGGGCAGTGGAACATTGAGATATCAATGGAAGCTGAACGGCAATGCCATCGCGGGAGCGACGAACGCGACGTACACGAAGGGCTCGGCATCGAAGAACGATGAGGGTACGTATGTGTGCGAGGTATCGAACGACTGTGGAACGGCCACGACGAGCGCGTCGACGGTAAGCGTGTCGACGACGGGTGTGACGGATGCCGAGACGTTCGGGTATGTATTGGGAACGCCGGAACCGAACCCGATGGGCGAGGTATCGACGTTGAAGATCCGTGTGCCGGTATCGGGCGCAGTGCGCGTGGACGTGAGCGATGTGTCGGGCCGAGTGGTAGCGACCTTGATCGACGGAATGTTGGAAGCGGGCGAGCACGTGGAAGTGCTGAGCGCATCGCGGAACAATCTGGGATCGGGCGTGTATACGGTTCGGATGGTGACATCGGAAGGCTACGTAAGCACGAAGCGCCTGGTGATCGTGCGCTAAGCGATCGCCCTGATGGCAGGTAGACGACGGGATGTCCGCGCCGCGGACATCCCGTTTTTTTAC
>JBBATK010000005.1:0-117385 GCA_040398805.1 Kapaibacterium sp. (SeqCode)
AGTCGAGAAGCAAGCGGGGTAGGCGGTTTGGAAGCTCAGCACTCCGCTACAGCCCCGAAGGGGCTGAACAACAATAGCCGTGGGTGAAACCCACGGATGAGCGCGATGATGATTCAATTTTCCTTTTGAACGCCACAGCCCCGAAGGGGCTGTGGCGTTCCATGGGTTGAGTTTCCAGGCGTCCAGCGCCGCTTGCTTCTCGACTTCGCTCGAAGACCTCGCGGGAGGGGCCTCGCTGAGTGTGATTCTCGCGAGTTGGGCTTCCAGGCGTTCTGCCCGCTCGCTTCTCGACTTCGCTCGAAGACCTCGCGGACATTGACCTCGCTCAATGACTTAGCTCGAAGACCTCGCGGGATTAACAGTGAACGTCAAGCCCTCACCCCGGCCCTCTCCCAGAGGGAGTGGGGGGACGTCAAGCCCTCTTGCACACGCCGAGCATTCGCGGTAGTTTGCCCGACACCGTGAACATCCGTTCGCGATGTGCTTTCCCCACGATCGGAGTGCGATATGCGCACCTGTCAACTACGTGCATTGTTCATCGCCGTGGTCCTCGTCCTGAGTACCGCTGCGGAGCTGAGTGCGCAGTATTGGCAGAAGTGTTCGGTTCCCGCGCCCTATTCTTCCGGCTTTTATCTCGATGTGTTCTTCCTGCCCTCGAATCCGCAATACGGCTGGGTGTGCGGACAGCAGGGTTATGTGCTGCGCACTACCGACGGCGGTGGAACGTGGCAGGGAACCGTGGTGCCGTATCAGGGGCGGTCGGGTGGACATCTGGAAAGCGTGCATTTCGTGTCGCAACAGATCGGCTATTGCTCGGGTCCATGCGGCGTCTTCACCTCCGCCGACGGTGGCGCGTCGTGGACGGATGTCACCCCCACGTTACCGGGAGATCAGAGTCCGTGGGGACTGTACTTCCTCAATGCCAACTGGGGAGTGGTGGTCGGTGGCGGTTGCGGCGGCACGCAGGGCTTCGCCCTGACCACGAACGGCGGAACATCGTGGTCCACCTTCGCCGGTACCTTGCCCAGCTGCGGGATGACCGATGCATTGCTCTACGGTAACGGACGCGGCTTTGCCGTGGGGAGCGGACAGCTCTGGCGCACGCTCGACAGCGGCCGCACATGGTCGCCCTTCCAAGCCGGCTTTACCTCCATCTGGAACGAAGAGATCTCTCAAAGCGGCGCATCCTTCCTCCTGCCATGGGCGGGAACCCAGTGTGCAGGCGGTGGCGGCGGCGGTGGTGGACGGTTCTCGAGTGACAGCGGTGCCACGTGGACCGCCTATTCCACGAACCAGCCGATGTACGGGTCGTTCCTGCTCAATGCCACGACAGGATGGATATGCGGCAATGCACGCAGCATGTATAAGACCACCGACGCGGGTGCCTCGTGGGAACTGAAGAATTGCGGCATCGACGGTGATCTGGATGATTGCTGGTTCATCAACGACACCACGGGATTCGTCGTCGGGAACGCGGTATATCGCTATATGCCCCCCGAGCGCAGTATCAGCAAAATCCAAAGCACGCTCGGTCCCATTTGCTACCCCGGCACCATCTACGACACCGTGTGGGTGCGTAATCGATCCTTCAACGGCACGGGCGCCACCTGGAATCTCTCGGGAACGGACATTCAGCATTTCAATGTGCTGCAACCCATGTCCACCACCTTCGGTATCCCCTCGTGCGACTCGTCCATGATCGTCATCCGCTTCCAGCCGCGGAGTCCCGGCACGAAGACCATCACGCTCACGGTCACCGTGAACAATCAAGTGACCTTCACCACGGTGATTTCCGGCACCACCCGCGTGGTGAATGCCGTGCCCACCGACACCCTCTTCACCGTCCGTCCCGCTCCCTGCGGCACGCCCGTGAGACTCGTCACCACATGGAATAACACCTCTCAGCTCAGCGATCAGGTCATTCAAGTGACACGTCTCAGCGGCGACGTGTTTAGCGCCGATCCCGCCTTGCCCGTCATCATACCTCCGGGCGGAGGCAGCGTGCAGTGTTTCATCACCCTTGCCGATACGGGGTGGAAAATAGGACGGTACACCTTCCGCGTCGGACCCTGCCTGAAGGATACCGCCATTACGCTGCGTGTGTACGGCGTGTCTTCCATAGTCAATACCCCGACGGCGCGCACCTACCGCACCGCCTGTCTGCAGCCCGCCTACGATTCCATTCCTGTCCTCAATACGGGCAACGCCGATCTTGTCATTTCTGCCGCCGACATCATCGGCGGAACGGGTGAGTTCAGTGTCATGGGCTGGAACACCGGCGAGCCGCTGCCCGTGAGCATCGCGCCGGGTGCGACGAAATACCTGTACCTTCGGTATGCTCCCGGCGGCGGCGGTACCGCTATCGCCACGCTTCGCTTGAGCACGAACGACGCCACGACGGCACGCGGCGTGAAGACCCGCGTGGATATCGCGCTCTCCGGTCAGTCCGGGAGTGTCGCGTACCGCCTCTCCTCCACGTCCGTGGACCTCGGTCGACACTGCGTTCCCGCCTCGGCGGAGCGCACATGGATGGTCGTGAATACGGGCTCCTCTCCCGTCACGCTCTCGCAGGCGCAGTCGGCCGCGCAACCGTTCACAGTGAACGCTTCGCGCAGTCTGCCATCGGCCATCGGACCCGGTGATTCCGTGCAGGTGCGCGTGCGATTCCAAAGCACCGTGCCCGGTGTGTTCCGCGATTCCCTCGTTTTCGGCATCTCGCCGTGCGACAGCATTCCCATCGTCATTCCCATCATGGCGGAAGCCATCAGTTCCTCCGTCGCCATCGCGCCCGCCACGATGCAACGGTCGTTGCGCCGCGGCAGTATCGATACCATCTGCGCGGATGTGCAATCCACGGGTTCCGCCGAAGTCATCCTCGATTCCTTGGTTCTCGATCCGCCCGTCCGCGGTGCGAAGATCATCTCCGGCGGGGCGGTGCCCGTACGTATCGATTCGGGCAAGACCCTTCGCGTGTGCATCGAGGTGCGCGGCGATTCCGTCGGCACATGGTCGGGCGTGTTGCGTGCCGTGGGCACGAAGCCCTGCGCGTCCGTCGCCGCTGTGCCGGTGACCATCGTGGTGACCGATGCCCGGTTGAGCATCGGACCCAGCGCCATCACCATTCCCGCTCAACGCTGCAGCACTCGCACGGTGCGCGACACCATCGTCATCACGAACGACGGTAGTGTGAGCGATACCCTCACGGATATCCGCGTGGTCCCTACCGCCGGCTCGACATTCGCCGTGGTGTATCCGATGACCTTGCCCAAGGAGATACCGCCGGGTGCCCGGCAGCTGGTGATCGTGCAGTCGTCACAGACCGTGGAAGGTGTCGATACCGCAGAATGCGAATTCCGCTTCAGCACGGCGTTCCAGGGCGTCCCCTATCGCATCGCCCTGCGCTCGGAGTACCGCACGACGCAGACGACGCTCAAGGAAAACTTCATTGATGCGGGTATGCACGAACCATGCGATACACCGCAACGGTTCATGGTGCATTACCGCAATTCCGGAACATTGCGGGATACCCTCATCCTCGATACGGCCGGCCTGCATCCCGCTCTGCAAGCGGCATGGCGGCTGGTGGTGGATGCGAACGGTTCCGATAGCACGGAGATAATCTTCACGCCTGCGGGACTGAGCGCGCAGGGCATCAATCAGGACCTTCGCTGGAAAAGCACCGTGTGCGGCACGGTGATGGTCCTGCGATTCACCGCCGTGATCACGGATCCGCACCTGCGCATCACGCCGCCGTTCATCAATGCGGGCACCTTGTGGAAGGGAAGTACCGCACGGTTCGCCGTCGGCGTCACCAACCCGTCGGCGGTGCAACGTCGCATCCTTCGCTGGTACCTGCGGGGTGCGGACACGGATGCGTTCGCGGTGTCGGCACCGGAAAAGACGCTGCTTCAACCCGGCGACTCCGTCACGATGATGGTGGATGCGTTGTCGCTTACCGAGGGTGTTCACGCGGCGGAACTCGTGATCGTGGAGACGAGTTCATGTACGGACTCAACGGTGATAGGACTGAGCTCGCAGACCCCGCGCGAAGTGTATCGCGGACATCTGTCCGTGGAGAACGGTGTGGTGGTGGATGTGAATGATACGGCAAGCGTCCATGTGGTGGTGACGACGGCGGACTCCACCGATCAGGCCCTGTACAAGGCCGGGCTGCGCTCGCTGAGTTACTCATTGCGGTTCAACCGGAGTCTGATGAACGTCATCGATGTGTATCACGGCGACAGTGCTTCGGCTGTGCGCTTGCCGTGGTCTCGGAATGCGGACGGAATCACGGTGGACGTCCCCGTTTCTCTCGTGCCAAATCTCGGACGTTCCGATACGCTCGCCGTGATCCGCGCACAGGGCATGCAAAGCATTCCGAATGTCACCGATATCACGGTTACATCCTTCACCGCCGATGTTCCTTCGGATAAGAACGTGGAACTGACCTGGGACGACGGCGACTTCGCCGTACAATCGTGTGTGAAGTGGGCGCGGGTGACCGTAGCCGAACCCATGTCTGTCGTTTTGCGCTCCGTTCCCGCGGATGATGCTGCAGAGTTAGACATATACAACAGTGCCACGCCCGCCCTGCGCATACAGGTGTATTCCCTGAGCGGCCACATTGTTCGTGAGTACAACGTCACCCTGGAGGCGTCCTCTACGCGCGTGCGTATTCCCAGTGCCGACCTTGCAGCCGGAGTGTACGTGGTAGTGGCGGAAGACGGTGTCGGGCAGCGCCAGGCACGAAGTGTGGTGGTGCACTGAGTCCGTGCATGATGTAAGTTTGTCGGGATTCCCTTTCGACACTTGCTCATGAGTCATTTCTGCGCCATCGATGG
This sequence comes from Kapaibacterium sp. (SeqCode), assembly GCA_040398805.1. Taxonomy (GTDB): domain Bacteria; phylum Bacteroidota; class Ignavibacteria; order Kapaibacteriales; family NICIL-2; genus JBBATK01. The sequence goes on from JBBATK010000005.1 coordinate 4,842, forward strand.
CGGCGGGACATATACACGATGCGCCATCGCGGATGGCACCCGTACGCTTGCCGTCGTTTCGGCCGATAGCGCCAAGCCCGCCCGTCGCGGGTATGAGGCGGCCGGCAGGATCCTTTTCGACACCGTCCTTGCCGCATGCGCGGAAGCCGATGTCCCCTTCAATCTCCTCAAAGGCATCAGCATCGGCATGTCCGGCGTGTGGCGCGAGCCCGAGCGTGCGCAGCTGCGCGAGGCGTTGTACGATGCGGCCCATGCGGACATGTACCCTCTGCCGAAGCTCATCATCGTGAGCGACGTGGAGAACGCCCTCGACGGCGCATTGGGATCATCACCGGGTGTCGTCGTCATCAGCGGCACGGGATCCATCGCCATGGGAAGGAATGCTGCGGGGGATATCCTGCGGGTGGGCGGATACGGTCCTGAGCTCGGCGATGAAGGTAGCGGAACATGGATCGGTCGCGCGGCCTTCCAGCTCATGGTGCGGTCGGTGGACGGACGCAGGAAGCACACGCCTCTCACTTTGGCGCTGTCCGAAACGCTGAACCTGCACGATGCGGAAGAAGTGCGGTTGTTCATCAGCGATCACCGGCACGACCTGAACTTCTTCGCCGAGTTGGCACTGCGCGTGTTCGACCACGCTGTCCGCAGCGAGATCGATGCCATGGAGATCCTTCATCACGCGGCCGAAGAACTATGCACTCTTGCACGCGGTGCGGCGTCGGTGTTCGGCGAGATATCTCCTGATCGACCCGTGCCTGTCTGTTTCTTGGGAAGCATCGCAGAGCAGACCATGACGGTGCACGCGTTGAAGACCATCCTTCATAACATCCCCGAACTCGTCCGCACGGAAGCGCGCGGAACCGCGCTGGATGGTGCCATCGACCGAGCGCGCAAGGCATGGATGTCCGCTGCCCTCTGACGGATGCGCCGGATGTCGTCCCTAACGGATCTCCATGACGGGGCGTATCTCATGGGCCCGTTTATCGCCCTTGTAATACACACGCTCCAGGAACAAGCCGGACGGTGAGGCGGTGAACTGGCGCGATGAATCGTCGCGGGTGCGCAGCCACTGATGGACGGTGGACGAACTCACGTTGCCGCGGCCGACTTCCACGAGGGTCCCCACCAGCTGACGCACCATGTTCCAGAGGAAATGCGAGGCCGTGATCTGGACGAGAATCAGTGCGCCATGCGGGACCACGCGCATGCTTTCCACGAGCACCTGGGTGGACTTCTCCTTGGGGTCGTCGCGTGTGAACGAGGCGAAATCGTGCATGCCTCCGAACAGGTCCGCCGTGCGTTCCATGGCTGCAACGTCCAAGCGGTCCTTCACCCACCACACGAAGCGCTTGCCGAAGGCGGAGCGGCGCGTGGAGATGTGGTACAGATACGAGCGTGCCTCGGCGTCGTGACGGGCATGGAAGCGGGGACCTGCCTTCTCCACTTCCAGCACATGCACATCGGCCGGCAACAGGTCGTTCATCTTCATGCGGATCACATGCGGAGCGAGCATGGTCTGCACATCCAGGTGCGCCACTTGTGCCATGGCATGGACACCGGCATCGGTACGACCCGATCCCATGAGCTCGAAGTCGTCGCGGTTGAACACCGTCTTGGCCGCACCGATAAGCTCGCCCTGTACGGTGCGCGCGTTCTTTTGCACTTGCCATCCGCTGTAGCGGGTGCCTTCGTATTCCAAGGTGAGTTTGTAGCGGGGCATAGGGAGAGGGTGGAACGTGAGTGATGAAGCGGCCTGCAGCGCTATCACGCCGCTGCCGAACCGCCGCCGGCGAACGCCGGACTACTTGATGGTGAAGTACCGCGCCTCGTTGTGATGGCACACGATGGCGCTCGTCGATTGTTCGGGGACAAGTTGGAACTCTTCCGTCAAGTGTACGCCGATGCGCTCGGGTCTGAGCAAGGTGAACAGCTGCTGCTGGTCTTCCAGGTTCGGGCATGCAGGATAGCCGAAGGAGTAGCGGGAACCCTGGTAGCCCTGACTGAACAGGGACTTGATATCCGGTGCGTCGTTGCCGGCAAAGCCGAGTTCGGTGCGGACGATCTTGTGCCAGTATTCGGCGAGGGCTTCGGCAGACTCCACGCTCAGGCCGTGGAAGAACAGGTAGTCGCGGAACTCCCCTTTGTTGAAAAGTTCGTGCGCGAACGTGCTGGCGGTTTCGCCGACGGTGACCACATGAAAGGCCACGACGTCGAACTCACTGCCCGATGCGGGACGGAAGTAATCGGAGATGCACAGGAAACGTCCGTCCTTCTGGCGCGGAAACGAGAAGCGCACCCACTCGCGCAGGTTGTCGTTGCTCGCATTCTGCGTCGTGACGGATGTCCAGGTGCCGTAGAGCTCTTCGTCCTGCACAGGACGGTACACCACCAGGTCGTTACCGTCCGCCTTGCAGGGAAAATACCCGTAGACGACGGCGGGCTGGAGAAGTCGCTCGCGCTTGCTGCGGAGTTTCCATGATTGCAGCGCAGGATAGGCCTCCTGCTCCATGATGAGGTTGTATTCCTCGTCGCTGCGTTTGCCGCGTTTGAACTGCCATTGACCGCGGATCAAGGCCACTTCGTTGATGTATTCATACACCTTGTCGATGGCGATGTCCCGCTCGATGCGACTGCCGAAGAACGGCGCACCGGGTACGGGCGCGGTGCGCGATACCGCACTTGTCTGCGCCACTGGGGGAATTCCCGAAGCGGACGGCTCGCTGCTCTCGCGCGCCCGTTCGGCAGCGGCGTAGACGTCGCCGGCGGCGCGCTCTTCGGTGGAGAGTGTCTCGGCGGAGATGGTCTCCGAGGGGAGCTTGGCTTCGAGTCCGACGGGGACGGATTCGACGACGCGATTGCGCATTTCGGCGCTGCCGTCGTTCAGCGACTGCATGAAGTAGAGTCCGTCGAAGGCGTCTTGCGCGTACGCGAGGGGTCCGCCGTACAACGCCCGCAGGTCGTGTTCCACGAATCTCCGGGTGAGGGCGGCGCCGCCGAGGACGACGGGAATGCGGAGTCCGCGTGCCTGCATCTGCTCGAGATTCTCTTTCATGATGGCGGTGGACTTCACGAGGAGTCCGCTCATGCCGAGGGCCGTGGCATTGTGTTCTTCCACCGCATGAAGCATGGTTTCCAGCGGTACCTTGATGCCGAGGTTCACGACACGGTAGCCGTTGTTGGACAGGATGATGTCCACGAGGTTCTTGCCGATGTCATGCACATCGCCTTTCACGGTGGCGAGCACCATGGTGCCTTTGCCGTTATCGGACTCCACCTTCTCCATGAAGGGTTCCAGGTACTTCACCGCGGTCTTCATGGTCTCGGCCGATTGCAGGACGAAGGGAAGCTGCATCTGACCGCTACCGAAGAGTTCGCCCACCACGCGCATGCCGTCCAGCAGGTACGTGTTGATGATCTCCAGCGCAGGATACGTCTCCAGGGCCTTCCGCAGATCCTCGTCGATGCCCAGACGGTCGCCATTGATGATACGCTGCTTGAGCTTCTCCTCGATGGTCGTCGCTTCCACCTGCTGTTTCTCCGTCACCGTGCTCGCATCGGCGTAATACGCCATGAGTTCGTGCAGAGGATCGTATGTACAGCGTTGTTCCATGGAATGCGAGTGAAGGCGATGGTATGAATCAGGACGACAAATCTACGAAGAGCGGGGCGCTTGTCGCGAAACCGCTCCTGCGAGATCGGCCGCACCGAAGGCCAGCGGCAACAGTTCCCGCACATAGGCCATGTGCTTGTCGCCGTTTTCTGCGAGCATCACCACGAGCAGGTCGGGAGCATAATCGAGAAGGAGCTGACGGCATGCGCCGCAGGGACTGATGGGGGTTGCGGTATTGGCGCGGATGGCGATCATGGCGAAACGGGTTTTCCGTTGCGAGAGGGCGGATACCAGTGCCGAGCGTTCCGCGCAGATGGTTCCTCCGTAACTGCTGCTTTCCACGTTCACACCATCCACGACGGTCCCGTCCGAACACACCAGTGCCGCACCCACAGGGAACTGCGAATACGGGGCGTGTGCATGAGCACGAAGCGTACCGGCGCGCCGCATGGCGGTCGTGAACAGACGTGCATGTTCTGCGGAGGGTGGTGCGGGACGTTCGGAAGCGGGCAAGGGCACCCGGGCGTGAAGCCAGCGCAGATAGGTGCGGGCGGCCGACTCGGCAAGCGCGGGCATGCTCGTACCGGACACGGCCGCGTCGAGAACCTGTCGGGCATGGGCATAGCTCAGGGTCCACGTGGGCGAGATGGAAGAGGTTGCGTGGTTCATAGGTGTGGGAGACAAGGGGAACGACGGCGACCCGTGGCGATTTTCACGGGAAAACGAGTCGTTTTCATGGTTCGTGTGTTATTGGATGTAAGGGTGTGAAGCCAAGGACATATCGCACCCGTGAAGTCTCTATATTTGTCCGTTCGCTTACATCATACCTACGCTTATGCGCTTCACTGCCTTCCGACCCGTCTGCGCCCTCGTGTGCATGGTCATGCTTTCCCTTACGTCCGTCGTCCTGTCCGCTGGCGACAAGCCGTTGTATGAGGACGGAAACGTCATCATCAAATTCCGCGCCGACGCGCCCGAATACGAAGCATGGAAAGCCGCCGGTAGGACGGGGGAAATTACCGAACTCCGCGCTCTTCTCGGTGCGCACACGTCCGAGGGATATCTGAGCGACGGAACATTGACCTTGATCACCAAGCGCTACAACGAACAGATGCGCTTACTCTCCGGCGAGAATCCGGGCGTGAGCATGGCGCGGATCGCCGTGATCCATGCGTCCGCGGCCCGCAATCTCTCGGTCCTCGTGAAGAAGGCCTCCGCACTGCCGTTCATCGAGTATGCGGAGCTCATGCCCGCTCGGTATCTGTGTCTGACCCCGAACGACTCCTTGTTTGCGGATGTAGGACAATACTATATCAAGAACACCAAAGCCAACGACGCGTGGGATCAGCTGCCGGGAACAGAGAAGGTCGTGATTTCCGTTGTCGATACGGGAGTGGATTACCTGCATGCGGATCTCAAGGACGTGATGTTCACGAACGCCGGAGAAGTGGGTACGGACGCGAACGGAAAAGACAAGAAGACGAACAAGGTGGACGATGACAACAACGGATTCATCGATGACTGGCGCGGCTGGGATTTTGCCGGTGCCACGACGGGCTCTCCGCAGGATAACGATCCCATGCCCGGATACATGCACGGAACCCACTGCGCAGGAATCGTCGGAGCATCCGTCAACAATCGTGTCGGCATCGCCGGCATGTGTCACCGCGCTTCCATCATGGCAGTGAAGATCGGAACGAACAATGCCGCACTCGTGCGTTCGTACGAAGGCATCGCCTACTCGGCGGGCATGGGTGCTCCCATCATCAGTTGCAGTTGGGGCGGCGGCGCGGCTTCGCAAGCCGAGCAGGAAGTGGTGACCGCAGCCAACAAGCTCGGCAGTCTGGTCATCGTTGCGGCGGGTAACGACGGGGTAAGCGAACTGTTCTATCCCGCAGCTTACAAGAACGTCTTGGCTGTCTCCGCGGTCGGAAGGAACGATGCCAAGGCAAACTTCTCCAACTACGGAGCGCATGTCGGCATTGCGGCACCGGGGGTCTTCATCCTCTCGACCATTCCCGGTAACGGTTACGACCACTCCGACGGAACATCCATGGCAACGCCGTGCGTTGCGGGCGCAGCGGGACTCGTGAAGCTGAAATACCCGTCGTATACGCCGGACCAGATGAGTGCGCTCTTGCGCGCAACGGCGGACAACGTGGATGCGAAGACGGGCAATCGCAACACTGCTTGGATGAACCTGATAGGAACGGGTCGCGTGAACGCGCTGCGGGCGGTGACAGCGGTGACGGCTCGGTTTGCGCAGGTGATAGACGTGGAGGTCAAGGACGCAGACGGCGACGGTGCCTACGATCTTGGAAACACCATCACCATCACTCCGCGCATTCAGAACGTCTTGAGTCAGCTGAACAATGTTTCGGTCAAAGTCGCCTTGACGACCCCGGGCACGGGTATCACGCTCAACCAGACGAGTGCGTCCATCGGCGTCATGGGTTCCACCGACATCAAGGTGCCAGCACAGGCATACGGGTTCGTGGTACCGGCGACGACGAAGGAGAATTCCACCGTGAGTTTCTCCGTGACCGTTCTGGAGGATACGCTCATCGTCGGTCGCGGTTCCTTCAGCATGAACCTGCGTCCCACCTACCGCACGCTTCGGAATAACAATATCACGATCACGGTGAACAGTCGTGGGAACTTCGGATACAATGATTACTCAGGGAATTTCCAAGGCGAGGGGATGCGCTACAAGAACGGTAACAGCGTGATGTTCGAGTCCGGACTCATGATTGGTACGTCGCCCACGGCACTGTCGAACGTGGTGCGTGGGAATCCCGCATCGAAACAGGACAGTTCGTTCCGTTTGGTGACGCCGGCGGCCCTGCTCATGCCCGGTACCTTGGCGGCAACGGAGTGCACGACAGCATTCAGCGACAAGACGGGAGTGAATGCCGCGGGCGTGGATGTGGAGCAAACAGTGCGTCAGTATGCGGAGAAGGGCCGTGAGGACTTCGTCATTTCCGTGTACGATATCAAGAACCCCGGCGCGGCAACGATCAACAATCTGTATTGCGGATTGTATACGGACTGGGACATCAGCGCATCGGGTCAGAAAGACGAAGCGATGTACGTGGACAGCTTGGGATTCTTTTATGCACGAAGCACGGTGGACCCCCTTCTTCCTTGGGTGGGCATGCAGGTGTTGACGAAGCAGAAGAAGAACGTGTTCCTTATGGACAACGACGGTACGGGGCAGGACAACCCTGGTGTGTACGATAATTTCACGGCGGACGAGAAGTTCCAGACCCTCTCAAGCGGTCTCGGGCGGACCAGCACGCAGGTGACGGACGTATCGACGGTCATCAGTGCCGGACCGTTCGCATTGGAAGCAGGACAGACCGAGCAGGTGGCCTTCAGCATTTTCTGCGGTATGAACCTGCAGCAGCTGGGAACGGCGGCCAAAGCAGCACGCGATGCCTTCAACAACATCGTCTCCGTGGAGAACGGCGATGACGCTGCCAAGACGGTTATGGTGATGCCGAACCCGTCAACGAGCGGACAGGGCACGGTGCGGATCCGCGTCGATCGCGAAACCGACCTGAGCTGTGACGTCGTCGACGCCTTGGGACGTCATATCGGAAATCTTGCAAAAAATCAACATGTGACTCCCGGAGAGTATATATTTGCACTGACCTCTTCGCCGACACGAACCGGGACAGAAGAGTTGTCCAGGGGATCATACTTCATTCGAGTACACACACATTACGGAATGTTCGTTGAGCCTTTTGTTGTTTTACCATAATTAATCGGGAGAGCGTATGTCACGTTATGAGAGCCTCGTCAGCCTCGTTCAAAGTTTCGAGGGTGATTTCGCGAAGTTCTACGATAAGGGTAACAAAGCTGCCGGTACCCGTGTTCGCAAGCACATGCAGGAGCTGCGCAAGCTGTGCGCAGAAATCCGTACGGAAGTGCAGAACATGAAGAGCGCCGAAGCAGACGGAAAGTAATTTCTCGCCCGCTCATGGAAAGGCCTGATGGATATGCATCCATCGGGCCTTTTGTGTTTTTTTCCTCCCCGCCGACTTCCCGCAGAAGCCTTCTCGGCGCCGTATTTTTGTCGCATGACGCATCTGCTCCGATCCCTTCTCCGCTCCAATACGCCACAAAGCGCCGTCTATCTGTCGCTTGCGGCATCGGCGGTGCTTGCCGTGGGCGGAATACTTCTGGGATTGACGCAGGACTCGCTGGCCGTGCGCACGAACGGTATCGTCGCCGCCATCGACATCGTCAACGCCACCGTTCTCGTGGCCGCCGTCCAGCGCAGCATCCGCACGCCGGATTACGTGTATAACTACGGTTACGGGAAATACGAGTCGTTGGCCTTGCTTCTGAGCGCAACGTTGCTGTTCGTGACCCTTGGCTTCACCGTGTATCAATCGGTGGTCGATTTCCTCCATCATGTCACGACGAAGCATTATGCGATCCTCGTCGTCTACTCCGCCTTCTCCCTTGCCATCGTCTCCGCCATCGCGCGCATCCAAACCCGCAGGGCCCGGTCCGTAGCCATGCCCATGGTGGAATACGACGCCGATGTGTGGCGCTTGGATACGTTCACGGAGTTGTGCGTGTTCGTGGGACTCACCGTGGGCTGGGTTGCGACGGAGTTCGCCGCACCGTCGATCGCCCGCCTGGTGGATGCCGTATCGGCCTTGGCCGTGGTGGGTATAGCGTTGCGCATGCCGCTGCGTCATGGACGTCGGGCGTTGGACCAGTTGCTGGACCGCACGCTCCCCGACGAAGTGCAATACGATATCCTCGGTGTCGTGGCGGAGAACGCCCATCGCTTCTGTCAGTTCAAGAGCGTCCACACCAGGCAATCGGGCAAAGACATCTTCGTGGAGATCGACGTGGTCATGCCCTACGATTACACCTTCGAGGACGCCTATCCGGTGGAGCGGGAGATGAACGACGCCATCACAAGGAAATTCGGGAACGCCATCACCCGCATCTACGCTGTTCCGTGTCCGCGGGACTGCATCCACGACGGCAAGAGCTTTTGTCCGGTCAAACTCCACCGCGAGCAGCAAGCATAGTGCTCGCGCGGTCCCCGCGCCATGCGGCCCGCATCGCCACCGTTCACTGGGTCTTCTCTGCGTATTATTGCACCGCACTATGGAACGTCCTTCATCAATACTTCGAACCGAGCGCCGCGACGACGACGGCGACGTCTCGCTGCGTCCGTCCCGTTTCGATGACTTCACGGGTCAGTCGAAGATCGTGGAGAACCTGAAGATCTACATCGCGGCTGCGCGCAAGCGTAAGGAGCCGCTCGATCACGTCTTGCTCACCGGCCCGCCGGGTCTGGGGAAGACCACCCTTAGTAATATCATCGCTAAGGAACTCGAAGCCGATATCAAGACCACAAGCGGTCCCGTGCTCGAAAAACCCGGTGACCTGGCGGGTCTGCTGACGAATCTGGAAGAAGGGGACATCCTCTTCATCGACGAGATCCACCGTCTTAGCTCCGTCGTGGAGGAGTATCTGTACTCCGCCATGGAGGATTTCCGTCTGGACATCATGATCGATACGGGTCCGGCCGCCCGCTCCGTCCAGCTGTCCATTCCGCGATTCACCCTTATCGGCGCCACGACGCGCGCGGGCTCGCTCACGGCTCCGCTGCGCTCTCGCTTCGGTGTGGTGAGCCGCCTGGATTATTATCTGCCCGACGACCTGTATCACATCGTGACGCGGTCGGCGGATATCCTGGGTGTGAAGATCGAGACCGACGGGGCCATGGAGATATCACGTCGCTCGCGCGGCACGCCGCGCATCGCGAACCGCTTGCTCCGTCGCACGCGCGACTTCGCCGATATCAAAGGTCGTGGCGTCATCACGAAGGACATCGCCGTCATGGCGCTTGCTGCGCTCGAGGTGGACGAATGCGGCTTCGACGAAATGGACAAGCGCATCCTTCGCAGCGTCATCGAAAAGTTCCAGGGAGGTCCCGTAGGCCTGAGTTCCTTGGCTGTTGCCGTGGGCGAGGAGACGGGAACCATCGAAGAAGTGTATGAGCCCTATCTCATTCAGCAAGGGTTCCTGCAACGGACGGCGCGCGGACGCGAAGCCACGGAGCGCGCATTCAAGCATTTCGGATACGACGCACCGCGTGTCTCGCGTCCGGATGATCTGTTTTCCTGAGCGCTCTTGCCGGCTGCGCAGCCGCAAGCGGCGTTCTCCGACTTTCGGGAGAATCCACACGTGCAACGAGCCGTGTTTTTCGATCGCGACGGAATCGTGAACGTCCGTCTTGTGGGTGAATACGTCCGCTCGGTACGCGAGTTCGTGTTCATCGATGCCATAACCGACGTGCTGTCGCTGGTCCATGCCCGCGGGTACAAGGCCGTTCTGGTGTCCAACCAGCAGGGAGTGGGCAAAGGCCTGATGAGCGCGGAAAGCTTGCAAGAGATCACGGAGCATTTCCAAAGGGAACTCGTGCGACGCTGCGGCGTGTCCTTCGACGATATCCGCTATTGCACGGATCTTGATTCCGGCAACAGCACGCGGCGCAAGCCGGCTCCGGGCATGCTGCTGGAAGCCGCCGCCGAGGGTGGGCTCGACCTTTCGTCCTCATGGATGATCGGCGACTCGGTATCGGATGTCGTGGCAGGCCGCGCCGCGGGTGTGCGGACCATCCTCGTGGGAGACTATGAGCACGTTCCCGAAGCGGATTGGATCGTGCCGTGCGTGGCGGATGTCCTGCCCGTGCTGCGAGAGCATCTGCTCTGACATCCTTCGTTCTTCACCCGGATGCTTCGCATCCGTCGTTTCACATCTTTATGGCCGGTGACAAGGAAACGCCGCTGATGCGGCAATACAACTCCATCAAAGCCAAGCACCCTGAGACGGTGCTGCTCTTCCGTTTGGGTGACTTCTTCGAAACCTTCGGCGACGATGCCGTCATCACCGCGAAGGTGTGCGGCATCACGCTGACCAAACGGAACAATGGTGCGGCGGGCGACATACCGCTGGCGGGTTTTCCGCATCATCAGTTGGATACCTATCTGCCCAAGCTTGTGCGTGCCGGATACCGCGCAGCGGTGTGCGAACAGTTGGAAGATCCCAAGCTCGCCAAAGGCATCGTGAAGCGGGACGTGGTGGAAGTGGTCACGCCGGGCGTGGCATTGTACGACAAGCTGCTCGATGCGCGACGGAACACGTACGTAGCCGCACTGTTCATCGAGGAACGAGCTCCGGGAGTGCTTCGCGCCGGCATCGCCTATGCCGATGCCTCCACCGCGGAGTTCGCCGCGTGCGAATGCACGGACACGGATATCGTGTCCACTCTCGAGAGCATCGCACCGGCGGAGATCCTTGTCGCCAAATCCCAGATGTCGCGTGCCGCCCGGTTCATCGAGGCCTTGCCTGCGGCGCCCGCGGTGACGCGCGTGGAGGATTGGATTGCGAGTGAACAGTTCGCTCGCGAGACGCTCGTGCGGCATCTTCGGACGCATACGCTGAAAGGCTTCGGACTCGATCATCTGTCCCACGCCGTCACGGCGGCCGGCATGGTGATGCACTACATCAGCGAGACCCAACAGGGGAAGATCTCCCACTTCTCTTCCGTGCGTACCTTCGACACCGGTGAGTACATGACCCTGGATACGTCCACCCGACGGAATCTGGAGATCATCTCGTCGTCTCAAGAGAAGGACGCCTCGCTCGTCGCCGTGCTCGACGATACCTGCACGCCCATGGGCGGACGTCTGCTGCGCGCGTGGCTGTTACGTCCGTTGCGCTCGCGCGACCGCATCAACGACCGTCTGCACGCTGTCGCCGCACTCGTCCGCGACGGCGACCTTCGGCGTGCTGTCCGCGACGCCCTCAAGCGCATCGGCGACCTGGAGCGGTTGATCGGTAAGGTATGCGTGCAACGTGCCACGCCCCGCGACATCGTGGCACTGCGGATGTCGCTGGCGGTCATCCCGGTCCTGCACTCTTTGTGCTCGGACTCGCTTCCTGACTACCTTGGATCGTTGCTGGGTTCGCCGGAGGCGCTTCCGGACCTGGTGCGTGATATCGAGTATGCGCTTGCCGACGAGCCCGCCCTGCACTTCGGTTCCGGCGGCGTCTTCCGTCCGGGATATCATCGCGAACTCGACGAAATGCGCGACGCTTTGTCATCAGGAAAGACCTGGGTGTCGGCGTATCAGGAACGGCTTCGGACCGAAACGGGTATCCCGTCGTTGAAGGTGAGCATGAACGGTGTGTTCGGGTACTACGTGGAGATCTCCAATGCCCATAAGGATCGCGTGCCGGAGAGTTTCCAGCGACGTCAGACGCTGACGAATGCGGAGCGGTATATCACCCCCGAACTCAAGGAGCGCGAGGAGCTCATCATGCGTGCGGAGTCCGGACTGAGCACCCTGGAGCAGAACCTCTTCGCGGAGTTGCGCCAGCGGGTGGCCGACCATGCGGCAGCCATCCAGCACACGGCTCGATGCGTCGCCGCCATCGATTGCCTTGCATCGTTCGCAAGCGTCTCGGTAAGCAACGACTATTGCGAACCCTTCATCGCCGACGACGACGTCATCGATGTGCGGGAGGGACGTCACCCCGTCGTGGAGAGACTCCTGCCTGTGGGCACTCCCTACGTGCCGAATTCCACGCGCTTGGATATCGATGCATCGCAGATCCACATCCTTACCGGACCCAACATGGCGGGGAAGTCGTGCTACCTTCGTCAGGTCGGCTTGATCGTCCTTCTTGCCCATGTGGGCTGCTTCGTCCCCGCCGCCTCCGCGCATATCGCGCTGTGCGACCGCATCTTCACGCGGGTGGGTGCGCAGGACAATATCGCCACCGGAGAGAGCACGTTTCTTGTCGAGATGCAGGAAGCGGCGAACATCCTCCATCACGCCACGAAGTCGAGTCTGGTATTGCTCGACGAAGTCGGTCGCGGAACCGCCACCTTCGATGGCATGAGCATCGCATGGGCTTTGGCGGAATACATGCACGACCACGCACAGTCCAAAACGCTCTTCGCCACGCACTACCACGAACTCAACGACCTCACCGAGCTCTATCCGCGCATCCATCCCTTCAAAGTCGATGTCCAGGAAGTGGGGAACGGTATCATCTTCACACGACGGGTGCTGCCGGGTTCGTCCGACCATTCCTTCGGCATTCATGTGGCGCGCATGGCGGGGTTGCCCGGGAGCGTCACGGAGCGTGCCGAGCAGATACTGCGGACCCTGGAGTCCAACAACCTGGAGCTGCTCAAGCATGCGGGCGACAGCGCATCCCCGGGTGCCACACCGACCGCCGCGAAACCGCGCGTTTCCGTGGATGCCTCGTCGATAGCGTCACGCGAAGACCAGATATCCATGTTCGAGATCCGCGATGACCGCCTGCGAGCCAAGCTCGCCGGGATCGATGTGAACCGCCTGACACCCATGCAGGCGTTACAGGTGCTCTCGGAATTGAAGGACGAAGCAAGCCGTCCCTAAGGGGGATGCGGAGCCGTTTCCCCGAGCGGTGCAGTTTTTTTGGCGACAATGCCGTCTCTTTGCGATTTTCGCAACGCCCATGCGCATGTGCCAAGAGGATAAGCCGCATGGGCGAACCACAGACCTTCATCACACTTAACGATCAACAGACATGGAATTTCCGGAAACGCTTCGATACACGCACGACCACGAATGGATCCGTGTGGATGGTAACATCGGTTGGATCGGTGTCACGGCTCATGCTCAAAGCGAGCTGGGCGACGTGGTATACATCGACATCGCCGATGGATTGGAGAGCATCACCAAGGGCGAGACCTTCGGTACCATCGAAGCGGTGAAGACCGTCGCAGACCTGTTCGCTCCCTGTTCGGGAAAGGTGCTCGATGTGAACCGCGCTCTGAACGACAGTCCTGAGAAAGTCAATCAGGATCCCTACGGTGACGGGTGGATCGTGAAGATCGAGATCTCCGACATGGCCGACGTTGACGCCCTCATGGACGTGAACGCGTATAAGGCCACGATCGGACAGTAAACTGACATCGCCGCTCGCGCAATCGACGCGACGATCGTCAGCACGACCACAAGTCGTGCATTTTCCTTATTAATTCTACTTGCAGGTGAAAGGGATGGCGATCGTCATCCCTTTTGCCTTTCATCTCCGCCCGACGCGCCATGAGTTCACGTTTCGCTTCATCCTCGACCGCGCTGGCCACGCTTGTGATCACCCAGCTCGTGTCGCTCATGTCCATACTGGCATGGGGTGCGGTGGCAAGCATGCTCGTGCGGGCAGGTCGGCCGTTGGACGCTGCCGGTGCGTCCTTCGCCCTGTATCCCGCGCTGCCCGTGGCGCTCAGCTTGCTGTCGTGGTTCGCCTACAAACTGCGTCGGTACACACTGGCCATCGTTCTCAGTACCGCTCCTGCGGCTCTGGCGTTCCTCCTCATGGCGTATTACTATGTGGTGGGCGTGATGAATCAACGTTCGTGATCCCGTGGCGGCAGCAGGAAAACGAGGTCGTTCAACCACGGGTGCCGAGGTATTTTCGCACGGCCGGTTCTTCCATCAACGATTCACTTTCATTCCTGACCACCATGGATACTCTGCTCGTCATTCACTCGCACAACCGGAACCTCTTCGTTCTTTTGGCCGTCGTCGCCATCGTGAAGCTAGCGTGGAACATGTTCCGCTCGGCGGAATTCGGTCGGACCGACATGACGATCCTTCGCGTGTTCTCGGCGCTCATGACCCTTCAGTTCTTCATCGGTCTGGTGCTGTTGTACAGGGTGGGGACGACGGCATCGTGGGACATGGCGGCGCTGCGTCATCAGTTCGAACACGCTTTCACGATGATCATCGCTCTCGGACTCAGCCACATGGCTCCCATGGCCCGCAAGGCGGAAGCGTCCGCCCGTAACAGTCGTGCCCTGCTGTATGTCGTAGGAACCTTGGTTCTCATCATCGTCGGTGTGGCGCAATTGCGTGGAATGAGCTTCTGGATGGGTGGCGCCTGAAGCTGCGTCGGTTCCCTGTCGACATCATCTCTCCGTCTTGCGCGAGAAGCTTGCAAGGCGCATGCAGACCACATCTTGAAGGGTCCTTGCCAGGGCATCAGGCACCGTGAAGTTATTGAGCATGAGAGCGAAGCAGAGCGTTTCGTTGTCGCGCGTTGTGATGTACCCCGCCAGGGTGGATACGTTGTTCATGGAACCCGTCTTGCCCTTGAGGTGTTTCTCGGCCAGGGTGCCGACGATCCTGTTCTTCAAGGTGCCGGGTCCGCCCGGTGTGGCCAGCGAACCCACGAACTCTTCGCGTACCGGACTCTTCAGCATCGCATTCAGAAGGAAGGTAAGATGCGACGGTGCACAGAGATTGAGCCGCGAGAGTCCGCTGCCGTCGACCATGACGAAGTCGTCCTGGTGCATGCCTTTCTGCGAGAGCATCCTCTTCACCGCTTCGGTGCCGTGCTCCCAACTTCCCACACTGCTGCTTTCCTTGCCCAAGGTCTTGATGAGCGTCTCCGCGCAGAGATTATGGGAGTACGTGTTGATCACCTTGACGATTTCCGGCAGTGGCGGTGAAAAGGTCTCGCAGACAGGATCCATCTCTGCGTAGCTCTTCCGTTGGATCGTCGGAGTCAGCCTCACAACATCCGCTCGCACGCGCATGCGATGATGCTCGAGGGCGTTCTTGAACAGAAGGCCTACGTACATGGACGGATCGTCGACGGTGACACGGACGCTCGCCGTACCGGAGTCGCCGAGCGTTTTCGCCGCCACCGTGCCGCTGAGCGATATCTCGTTGGATCCCGGACGTCGTGCCGCGCGGAGTTCGCAGGCCTCGTCCGTTGCCGAGGTCGTCACATGCGCGTCCACTTCCACACCCGCTTTTTCCGGATATACCTCGAACCGAGCAGGGGAGCCGTGTTCAGCACCCGGTGCCACGCGGATCTCCACCGTATTGTCGTAGGCATTAAGGGCACTGATATGCGGTGAATATGCATAGCTGAGATCGTCGATCATCCATCCCGCTGCCGTGCGTTCGCTATCGAAGTACGCATCGTCCACCACGATCGACCCCTTCACGCTCGTGATGCCCATGGAATCCAGCGTCGCCACCCACGTATCCAGGATGGCCCGTGCATCGCGCCCGAAGTACTCGCTCCACGTGGGGTCGCCGCTGCCGCGAATGAGCATGCTACCGCGGAACTCGCCGTTCGATGCGATGGTGCCGTCCAGATACAGTCTGGTACTGAAGCGGAATTCCTTGCCCAGGGTTTCCAGTGCCGCTGCCGTCGTGAACAGCTTCAGCGTGCTTGCGGGAACGAACATGCGCTCGTCGTTCATGCGATACAGCACCTCGCCGTTGTCCGCCGAGACGATGGACACGCCGATGTTGGCGTGGGCGAAGTCACGCGAGGCAAGGATGCCGTCGATATCCCGTTGCAGTTCGCGCACGGCCTGCCGGCCCGGACGCCGGTCCAGCCTGAGGTCTGGGCGCACGGAGTCGCTCTTGCGTTCCGCATTCTGCACGCGTCCGTCCGCATTGAGACGACTGCCTTCGGCCATCGGCGCGGTGTGCAATGCCAGGGATGCAAGCATCAGCAGCACCATGACGATGGAGCGTCGTGACCAAGGTGCGCGGTGCGATAGGGAGGGAGAATGATTCACGTCATGAGGTCCGTCGTTCTCGAAACTCGTCCCATACGCGAAGCGAGCGCTGCAGGACATGGTCGGGGGCGAGTCCTATCGCCGATTCCATCGCATCATGGATGTCCGACACACGCGCACCCGTGTTCATAGCGCCACGCAGATGCGAATACAACTGCCGCTCCCTTCCCATCACGGTCAGCACCGCCACGTTCACGAGCTCACGGGTGCAGAGGTCCACTTCCGTGCGCGACAGCACCTTGCCGTAGCCCTCCACGATCATCCACGCGGCCAGGTCGGGAGAGCTCCCGCCAAGGCGCGTCATCATCTTGTCGAACACGTCGGTGTAGATGACCTTGCATGCTTCCATGCCGCGTGTCCGGAATGCCTCGGCATCATACGCATGCTCGCGCAGATACGGACGATCACGACCGTTGTCCATCTCCGCCAGCGTCGTGATGGATTCCAGTGCTGCCGGGAAACCGGCAAAGAGATAGGTCTGCAAGAGGGTCTCATACACCTTGCTCATATCGATACCGCGCTCCTGCACATCCCGTATGCATCGCCGCAGTTCCTGTTCATTCGCGGCCGCCGCCGCCGCTGCCGCGCGACAGAGCAACCGTCGCTCCGGAAGAGGTGACAAGGGAGGAGGTGGTGCGGGTGTCGCCGTGTCGGTGTTCCACACCGTCGCAAGGACACCGCACATGTTTTCCAAAGCGCGGGAGCGATGGGATAACGAGTTCTTCACATCGGGGTCCATTTCCGCGAAGGTGATATCGTAGCCTTCGGGAACGAAGATGGGATCGTACCCGAAGCCGTGCGAGCCGCGCGGATGCTCGCTCATGAAGCCGGCGCATTCGCCTTCGGCGAAGAGCGTGCGCAGCGCATCCACGTAGCACATCACGGTGCGGAAGCGTGCGGAGCGGTGGGGCGCAGGGGTATCGCCGAGGAGCTGCAAGGCGAGGTCGACGTTCTCTTCATAGGTGGCGGCGTCGTGCGCGAAGCGGGCGGAGCGCACACCGGGACGTCCGTCCAGGGCTGTTATCTCCAAGCCCGTATCATCGGCGATACAGGGTATGCCCGTATGCTCGAAGAAGGCGCGCGCCTTCAGGTAGGCGTTCTCCTCCAACGTGGAGCCGGTTTCGTCCACCTCGATGCTGCCCTGCGGAAGATCCGCGGGTGTGAGCACGGTGAGGTGGGGATCGAGCCGCCGGAGGATGTGCGACATTTCGTCCACCTTGTGACGGTTATTCGTGGCGATGAGGATGGTCATGGAAGATCGGTAAGCCTTAGGAAAAATACTGCAGACTGATGCCTGCGGCGATGGATGCATTGAGCGACTCCGCGCTGCCGCGACCGGAGATGACGAAACGGCGGTCCAGCACGGCGTTCACCTCCGTGGATATTCCCGCGCCTTCACTGCCGATCACCACGCACAGCTTCTCCGGCACTTCGCACTGTCCGAGCGGTGTTGCCGCATGAGCATCGGCACCGATCACGGTATGCGTGCTCCGCAGCGAGGAAAGCGTCGACGGCAGATCGCATGGTATGCAGGGGATATGGAAGCACGACCCCATGGTGGAGCGGATGAATTTTCCGTTGAACCGGTCGGTGGACTGCGAACCGAGCAGCACCGCGTGGTATCCGAAGAAATGCGCGGTGCGGACGATGGTTCCCGTATTACCGGGATCCTGCACACCGTCCAGCGCGACGATACGCGCTCCCTGCCATGCGGCGGCCTCGGCGTCATCGGGTATGCGGGCTACGGCCAATATCCCTTGAGGAGAGGGTGTGTCGCTGATCGTCGTGAACACTCGCTCCGTACAGGTGAACACGGGGATGTTCCGTCGCTGAGCGTGACGCAGCACCTCGGGAAAGGTTCCGCTGCGCGACTCCGCGATGCACAGGAACTCCGTCTCGAAGGCGCTCGACAGCAGCTCCGCGACGATCTTCGTTCCTTCGGCCACGAACATGTGCTCCTCATCACGGTGCTTCCGCAGATGGAGGGAACGAACGAGTTTGCGATGTTTGTCCGAAAGCGCCTGGAAGGACATGCTGGGGCGTGCAAAAGATGCGTTGGTGTCACGGACAAAATACCACTCATGAACCTGATTCCTGCCGAGGTGTTACGAAAGAAGCGCGATGGCGCCGAGCTCAGTGCGGACGAGATCGCGGGTTTCATTGCGGGCGTGACGAGGGGCGAGATCAACGATGCACAGGCGGCGGCCTTCCTCATGGCCGTGTGCACCCGGGGCATGAGCGCCGCCGAGACGGGTGCGCTGACCATTGCCATGCGCGACAGCGGACGTCGGTATCGATTTCCGCACGACGTCCCGCGCATCGATAAGCATTCCACCGGAGGTGTTGGCGACAAGCTGTCCCTGCTCATCGTCCCCATCGTCGCTGCGTGCGGGGTCCATGTGCCCATGATGAGCGGTCGCGGACTGGGTCACACAGGCGGCACCGTGGATAAGCTTGAGTCCGTTGCCGGACTCCGCATGGAGTTCAGCGACGACGAACTCTGCGGACTTCTCTCCCGCAACGGCTGCTTCATGATCAAGGCATCCACCGATATCGCCCCCGCAGACCGCATCCTGTACGCCTTGCGGGATGTCACGGGCACCGTGGAGTCTTCCGCTCTCATCACCGCATCCATCCTTAGCAAGAAGCTCGTGGAGGATATCCATGGTTTGGTGCTTGACATGAAGGTGGGACGGGGCGCGTTCATGCAGACCATGGACGCCGCTCGCGATCTCGCGGAACGCATGATGGGTGTGGCGACAGAAGTGGGATTGCCCTTCCGCATCCTTTTCACCCGTATGGACGAACCGTTGGGGACGGCGGTGGGGAACTGGTTGGAAATGGCGGAGACCGATGCGTGTCTGCGCAGTCCGGCAACGGCGCCGCAGGACCTGGTCACTCTGACCGAGCTCTTCGCCGCCCATATGCTCATGCTGGCTCACGGCACAACGTCCGCCGGTGCCCTTACCAAGGATGCCGCACTCGCGCATGTCCGTGGCGCATGGCGCAGCGGCCGGGCGCACGAGGTTTTCCATCGCATGATCGCTGCGCAGGGTGGACGTTGGGAGGAGTCGTGCGAGGCCTATGCAGGCACTCCCTCGCGGACATTGGTGGCGGACCGCAGCGGATACATCACGGGCTTCGCCACACGGGATCTGGGGCTCGCGGGAATCACCCTTGGAGCCGGTCGGCGGAAACAGGACGACGTCATCGATCCCTCTGCGGGGTTCGTGCTGTTGAAAAAGACGGGCGACGAGGTGGGCGAGGGAGAGCCGGTCGCGCGGGTGTATGCGCGGGATGAGCGAAAACTGGCCGAGGGTATGGAAGCGATACGGCGGTGCATCGAGATCGGGCCGTCGCCGGTTGCTCCGTTGCCGTTGCTGCTGGACGAGTGGAGCAACGGGTAGGCGGGGATTTTTTTTTCCTGCAGGACCGGAGGTCCGCCGGAATCGGGAACAGGAAACGCCTTTCCCGTATTTTCGCGCTTTGCACGACGCACGTGACGACGATTCCGTCGGCCCGACACCCGATACCACGATCACTTTCCCATGAACGCTGTCTTCCGCACCGATTGCCCTCACCTTCATCTGCATCGCCGCGGCAAGGTCCGCGATGTCTACGACGTCGGTGAATACTACCTCATCGTCGCTACCGACCGCATCAGCGCCTTCGACGTGATCATGAACGAACCGGTGGCGGGCAAGGGCGCATTGCTCACGGCGCTCTCGATGTTCTGGTTCGATCGCACGAAGGACATCATCGCCAACCATGTCGTGTCGACCGAGGTGAACGAGTACCCTGCGGAGACTCACGAGTACCGCGATCAGCTGGAAGGCCGAAGCATGCTGGTGCGCAAGGCACAGCCCCTGCCCATCGAATGCGTCGTCCGCGGATACCTTGCGGGATCGGGATGGAACGAGTACAAGAACTCCCGCATGGTGTGCGGGGTGGCACTTCCGGACGGTTTGATCGAATCATCGAAGTTGCCCGAGCCCATCTTCACGCCTGCGACGAAGGCGGAGGAAGGGCACGACGAGAACATCAGCTTCGAGCAGGCAGTGGGGATCGTGGGTGCGGAGACCGCCGAGTTCGTGCGCAGGATAAGCATCGCCTTGTATGCCTGGGCGTCCGAGTATGCGGCGTCGCGCGGCATCATCCTGGCGGACACGAAGTTCGAGTTCGGTCGATTGCCCGACGGCTCCATCATCCTCATCGACGAAGCGCTCACGCCGGATTCGTCGCGCTACTGGCTTGCCGAGGAATACGCCCCGGGAAAAGCGCAGGTGAACTTCGACAAGCAGGTACTGCGCGACTGGTTGCTCACGCAGCCGTGGGACAAACAGCCGCCGGCTCCGACCTTGCCGCCGGAGATCATCGAGAGGACCTTGGCCAAGTACAAGGAAGCGGCGCAGCGTCTGATGGGCGCATAGGGCGGTAGCTTCAGCCATCGGTATGCCGGTCATCATCAATCAAGAGAGTCAGGACACGGATATGTCGACCTACATCACACAGGATCACGAGTTCGAGTACGCCGAGGAGATGCAGAAGCAGACGGTGGACACGTGGGATTTCCCGACGTTGCTTGCCATGCTGTCGCTCGTCGCCATCGGTCTCATTTCCATTTACAGCGCCGAGCCGCAAACGCAGATGCACCGCTTCTTCTTCAAGCAGCTGACCTACGCGGTGCTGGGCTTGCCCATTCTTGTGGGTTTCATCTTCATGCCGCAGCATTGGCTGAGGGCGCTGGTGCCTTTCGCCTATGCCGCGTCGTTGGTACTGCTGGTCATGATCTTCATTCCCGGTGTGGGGATGCGCATCAACGGTCAGTTATGCTGGATCAATATCGGTGGCATTCAGTTTCAGCCGTCGGAGTTCGCGAAGCTCAGTACGCTACTCATGATCGGACGCTTCCTTGAGTCGAAGGGGGTGCGATTGACTGCGCTGCGGGATGTGCTCTGGCTTGCCGGTATCGTGCTTCTGCCCATGATTTTGATCCTTGGCGAGAAGGACACAGGTACGGCGTCGGTGTTCATCGCCATGTTCACGGGCGTGATGTTGTGGTGCGGAGGCGACCTCTTCTTCCTGTTCGTCTTCTCCGTCATGCCGCTCGTGGGCATTGCGGGTATGTACGCAAAGCTTCACGACGCCCGCTTCGTCATGTACGGTGCGGTCATCATCGCCGCCATCGCCGTGCTTTTGTTCCGCCGTTCCATCATCATGAGTCTGATCGGCATCCTGCTGGTGGGAGCGATAGGATTCTCCTCGGGACCGCTGTACGAAAAACTTCCTGACCACCAGCAGAGTCGTATCAAAACCTATTTCGATCCCGAAAAGTATCCCAAGGACGAGGGCTATCACGTGCTTCAATCGATGATGGCGGTGGGCAGCGGCGGAGCGACGGGCAAGGGGTTCATGAAAGGGACGCTGACGCAATTGCGGTACATCCCTGAGCAGTGGACGGACTTCATCTTCGCTGTACCGGGCGAGGAGTTCGGTTTCGTCGGCTCGTGCATCGTGTTAGGACTTCTCATCTTCCTCATCTTCCGTCTGGTCCGCTTGGCACGCCTGAGCAGGAACGAATTCGAGAGCGCCTTCACCTTCGGGCTGGCGGCCGTCTTGTTCTATCATACCACGGTGAACATCGGAATGGCCATCGGACTGGTTCCCGTCATGGGAATCCCGCTGCCGTACCTGTCGTCCGGCGGTACCGCCCTGCTCGCAAACATGGCAGCCATCGGCATCATCATCGGGTTTCACCGGGCGCGGACGAAACGGGCCCTTCAATACTAGACTTCGCGGGAAAGCGATCATGAACATTGTCGTCACCACCGGCGATTGCAACGGCATCGGCATCGAGGTGCTCATCAAATCCCTTGCCGCACCTCATCGGCACGCCCATCGGGCTCGGGCAAACATCAGCATCGCCACGAATCCCGATGTGTTCATCGAGTATGCGCGGCGCATCACGGCAGAGGTGTCGGTGGATTCGGGCGACCTGGTGATCGGCGGTCAGCGCTACCCGCTCGTGCATTGTCACACCCCGGCGCAGGTGCGCTTGGGAAGGGAAGAGGACGACGCAGGAGCGCTCGCCTACGAGTCGCTCGAGCGCGCCGTCGCCGCTTGGTATGAAGGCACCGCCGATGCCATTGTCACCATGCCTGTGTCCAAGACCTCCCTGCATCGCGCCGGATTCTCCTACCCGGGTCAGACGGAATTTTTCGCCGCCAAGGCCGGTGCGGGAAATCCGCTCATGATGCTTTGTCACGAGAACATCCGGGTGGCGTTGGCCACCATCCATGAGCCCTTGGCGGCGGTGCCGGGACTGCTCACGGAGGAAATGCTCTGCGGCAGGATCGCCTCCGTGCGCTTCGGATTGATGCAGGATTTCGGCTGCGCCCGACCCCGTATCGCGGTGCTGGGGTGCAATCCGCATGCGGGCGAGAACGGTCACATCGGCCGGGAGGAGATCGACGTGATCGCCCCGGCGGTGACGCGTATGCGGAACATGGGAATGATGGTGGACGGACCCTTTCCCGCCGATGGGTTCTTTGCTCATGGCGCCTACAAGGAATACGAGGGCATCCTGGCCATGTATCACGATCAGGGCCTGATACCCTTGAAGCTCCTGGCGCAGGGAGCGGGGGTGAATGTCACGGCCGGACTCCCCTTGGTACGGACGTCGCCGGATCATGGCACGGCCTTCGCGCTGGCGGGCAAGGACATGGCCGATGCCCGCAGCACGGTCGAAGCCATTGCACTGGCCGCGGAGATCGTGGATAACAGGCACCGAAAATCGGTGTGACGCTTCCGCCGGAAGCCCCGGATGCACCGTTCGCCGGCCCACGAAATTCCTCCGGCTTTCCTTCGTTCCCTTCGTGATTGGGAACCGTTCCTCCCCTATTTTTGCCGTCTATCCACCAGGCAACAACATCAGGGAATCATTCAATGAAATCAGTTCTTGTCATCGGTGCGGGCACCATGGGCAACGGTATCGCGCATCTTCATGCTCAGCACGGCTTTTCCGTCACACTTGTCGACGTCAATGACGCGGCCATCCAGCGGGGCCTGTCCACCATCGATAACAACCTTTCACGTCAGGTGAAGAAGGGGACGTTGTCCGAGGAGGACCGCGCAGCGACACTGGCGCGCATTGCCACATCCACGGATCTCCGCGACGCCGCCTCGCGCGCCGACCTTATCATCGAGGCCGCCAGCGAGAACTTCGATATCAAGAAATCCTTGTTCACGATCATCGATGAGTGCGCTCCCGCACACGCCATCCTTGCCACGAACACGTCGTCCATATCCATCACGGAGATTGCGGCCGTCACGAAGCGTCCGGAACATGTCATCGGCATGCACTTCTTCAATCCCGTGCCCGTGATGAAGCTGTGTGAGATCGTCCGTGGTCAGGCCACGAGCGACGAGACGTATGCCACCGTCCGCGGCATCGCCGAAACCACAGGCAAGACTCCTGTGGAAGTCCAGGACTACCCGGGATTCATTTCCAATCGCATCCTCATGCCCATGATCAACGAGGCGGTGTACTGCGTCATGGAGAACGTGGCGTCGGTGGAGGATATCGACACGGTGATGAAGCTCGGCATGGCGCATCCCATGGGACCGCTCACGTTGGCCGACTTCATCGGCTTGGATGTGTGCCTTGCCATCATGGAAGTGCTCCACGACGGTCTGGGCGACAGCAAGTACCGTCCGTGCCCCCTGCTTCGCCGCATGGTGGCCGCGGGTCACCTCGGGAAGAAATCCGGTCGCGGTTTCTATCGCTACGATGGTTAACGGACACTGAGCCCGGCTCCGGTTCGTCTCCCGCTGTTCCTTCGATGGTCCGCTTGGCATTCACGCATATTCACCGTTCGTCCTTCATGAAAAATCATCTTCAGTCAGCGCTTCACACAGCTTTTGATTCCATCGCCTTTTCCGCGGATGCGGACGCAGGCACCCTTACCGGTGCCGAGTCCGTCCACTGGAATCTTGCGGACCTCTATCCCACGTTCAACGATGGTGCCTTTGCCGCCGACATGCAGGCATCGGACACGAACGCCCAGGCCTTTCATGCCAAGTGGTATGGCAAGATCGTTGCGTGTTCCGCACAGGACATGCGTGCAATGATCCTGGAGCTCCAGGACCTGTATGAAACGCAAGGTCGCTTGGGGTCGCGCGTGTCGCTGAACTGGACCACCGATCAGAACGATCCGCAGGTGGCGCATGCGTACCAATCCACGATGGAGAAGCTCACGGACATCCGCAAGCATCTGGTGTTCGCCACCATCGAGATACGTATGATGAGCGACGAGCATTTCGCCGACATCATCACCGCGCCCGAGTTGCAGGAATTCACGCACTGGCTGGAGTTCAACCGCGCCTTCAAGCCGCACACGCTCAGCGAGAAGGAAGAGATCCTTGATGCGGAGAAGGACCTGGTGGGTATCGATGCATGGACCCGGTTCTACGACCAGCAGCAGGCGTCCGCACGCTTCGAGTTCGACGGCCGCAGCGTATCGCAGCAGGAGATCTTCCGTGTGCTGTCGGGTCATGACCGCGAACGACGCAAGGCCGCCAGCGAGGCGTTCTCCCGCGGACTCGAGCGCGACGTGCCCGTGAACAGCTATGTGTTCAATACGATGCTTGCCGACAAGCAGATCAACGACCGTTTGCGCGGCTTTCCCACTTGGGTGAGCTCGCGGAACAAGTCCAACAAGATCAGCGATGCCTCGGTGGACAGCTTGGTGCACTCCGTGGTGAGCCGCTACGACCTTTCGCATCGCTTCTATGCGCTCAAGCGGAAGATGCTCGGCCTGGCGGACTTTTATGAGTGGGACCGTAACGCGCCCGCCACATCCGCCACGAACACGATGTCGTGGTCCGAAGCGCGTGAAGTGGTGTGCTCGGCCTATCACGCCTTCGACGGTCGCATCGGCGCCATCGTCGATGAATTCTTCGACAAGAACTGGATCGATGCCGGTGTCCACCCGGGCAAGCGCAGCGGCGCATTCGCATCGCCTGCCGTGCCCTCCGTGCACCCGTACATCCTCATGAATTACACGGGAACGCATCGTGATGTGAAGACGCTCGCGCACGAACTTGGACATGGTGTGCACCAGTATCTGGCGCGCGAGCAGGGATATTTTAACTGCGGAACCCCGCTCACGGTGGCCGAGACGGCGTCGGTGTTCGGCGAGATGCTCGTGTTCGATTCCCTCATGAAGACCACGACCTCCGATGAAGAGCGTCTGACGCTTCTCATGGAGAAGCTCAACGACATGGTGAACACGGTCTTCCGACAGGTGGCCATGAACCGTTTCGAAGACGCCATCCACAATGCCCGTCGCAGCGAAGGCGAACTCTCGGTAGACCGATTGAACGAGCTTTGGCTGCACACGCAGACGCCGAGCTTCGGCAGTGCGGTGACGCTCACGGACAGCTACAAGACCTGGTGGTCGTACATCCCGCACATGATCCACACGCCGGGATATGTCTATGCATACGCCTTCGGCGAATTGCTCGTGCTGGCGCTGTATCAGATGTACACCTCGGGCGACGATACCTTCAAGCAGAAGTATTACGACCTGCTCCAAGCGGGCGGCCGCGATACGCCGGACAACCTGCTCAAGCCCTTCGGCATCGACCTCACCGATCCCGCCTTCTGGATGCGCGGACTGGATGTGATCGACACCATGGTGGCCCAAGCGGAAGCGATCGCCGAGAAACTCGCGTGACCGGTCGACGTTGATATCACGAAATCATTCACCAATCCTTGACGTCCTATGTTTAATCTTGAACTTTCGGAAACGCATCAGATGATCCGCGACACTGCACGGCAGTTCGCACAAGACGAGATCGCTCCCTCCAGTATCGAGCGGGACATATCGGCGGAGTTCCCCGCAGACATCGTCAAGAAGCTGGGCGAGCTCGGCTTCATGGGCATGATGGTACCTCCCGAGTGGGGCGGTAGCGGCCTGGACGCACTCGCGTACGTCATCGCCATGGAGGAGATCTCCAAGGTGGATGCGAGCGTCGGTGTGATCATGTCCGTGAACAACTCGCTCGTCTGCTGGGGTCTGACCGAGTACGGCAACGACATGCAGAAGGAGAAATACCTCAAGCCCCTCGCGCAGGGCGACCGCCTTGGCGCTTACTGCCTGAGCGAGCCCGAAGCGGGATCGGACGCCACGTCGCAGCACACGATGGCGGAGAAGGACGGTAGTCACTGGATCATCAACGGCACGAAGAACTGGATCACGAACGGGACGAGTGCGAATACGTATCTGGTGTTCGCGCAGACGGACAAGGAGAAGCGTCACAAAGGCATCACGTGTTTCATCGTGGAGCGCGGCATGCCCGGGTTCGAGCCCGGCAAGAAGGAAGACAAACTGGGCATACGCTCCAGCGATACGTGCTCGCTCGGCTTCACCAATGTGCGCGTTCCCGAAGAGAACGTGCTCGGTGGCGTGGGCATGGGCTTCAAGATCGCCATGGAATCCCTGAACGGCGGCCGCATCGGTATCGCCGCGCAAGCACTAGGTATCGCGTCCGGTGCCTATGAAGCCGCGCTGAAGTATTCCACGCAGCGTACGGCGTTCGGCAAGCCCATCAGCGAATTGCAGGCCATCCAGTTCAAGCTCGCGGAAATGTCCACGAAGGTGGATGCCGCGCGCCTTCTCGTGCATCGTGCCGCCTGGATGAAGGACCAGCATCTGAACTACATCAAGGCCGCCGCGACGGCGAAGCTCTTCGCCTCGAAGACGGCGGTGGAAGTGGCTTTGGAAGCCATCCAGACGCACGGCGGATACGGCTACGTACGTGAGTACCTGGTGGAGCGCTACTTGCGCGATGCGAAGATCACCGAGATCTACGAAGGCACAAGCGAGATCCAGCACATCGTGATTGCCCGCGAACTCATCAAGGAAATGGCGTAAGCCGTTCCGAAGCGAGACGCAGCAAGGGAGAGGGTCGACGTAAGCACGGTAACATGTCAACTACAGTACGGGGCGTAGCGATGGATTACAAAGCAGCGGGAGTGGATATCGAAGAGGGCGACGAGCTTGTACGCCGCATCAAGCCTCGTGTCCGTTCCACCTTCAACAGCAACGTGCTAGCCGACATCGGCTTGTTCGGTGCGTTGTACGATGCGCGCTTTCCGGACTACGCGCATCCTGTCCTCGTGAGCAGCACCGACGGCGTCGGTACGAAGCTGAAGATCGCGTTCGCCATGGACCGGCATGATACCATCGGGCAGGACCTGGTGAACCACTGCGTGAACGACATCCTTGCCTGCGGTGCATCACCGTTGTTCTTCCTGGATTATTTCGCCACGGGTAAACTGGACGCCAATGTGGGCGAGAAAGTGATCGAAGGACTCGTCACCGCCTGCACGGAGAACAATTGCGCCCTTATCGGCGGCGAGACGGCGGAGATGCCCTCCATGTACACGCCCGGTGAGTACGATCTTGCAGGAACGGTGGTCGGCGTCGTGGAGAAGAGCAAGGTGCTGGACGGATCGACGATCACGCAGGGCGATGTTCTCGTGGGGTTGCGTTCCACCGGACTCCAGACCAACGGGTTCTCCCTTGCCCGCAAAGTGTTATTCCCCAAGTTCACCGTGCACCAGCATATCGACGAACTCGGGACGAGCATCGGCGACGCCTTGTTGCAGGTGCACAGCTCGTACCTCAATGAAGTGAAGCCTCTACTTGCCGGCGACATGATCAAAGCGGTCTCGCACATCACCGGTGGCGGCATCGTCGGTAATACGTCGCGGGTCATGCCGAAGGGATTGACCTTGGAGGTCGATTGGACTTCGTGGGAGGTCTTGCCGATCTTCCGGTTCATCCAGGAGACCGGGTCCATCGCCGACGACGCGATGCGTCAGGCATTCAATCTTGGCATCGGAATGATCCTCGTCTGCTCCCCGGAGAACGTCGATGCGGTTTGCGCCGCAACCGCGAACGTTCACCCTCGCGTCATCGGGCGGGTTGTTCCTGCGTAGAGCGGATATTGATCGTGAGCAGTATCACCAGACTCGTGGCGAAGAACACCGTGAGCGCGACGGCGGCATTCCGCATGCTGCCTGTCAGGTCGCTGATCCATCCGAAGGCGAACATCCCCACCACCACGCCGAGCTTTTCACAGATATCGTAGAAACTGAAGAACGAGGCATTGTCCTGTGTTGTCGGCAGCATCTTGCTGTAGGTGGAACGCGAGAGCGATTGCGTACCGCCTAGGACGATGCCGACGAACATGGACAGGATGGTGTACTCGGTTGATGTCGTCACGAAGTACGCGCAGACGCAGATGGCGATCCACATCGCCAGCGCGGTGCATAAGGCGCTGATATTGCCGACGCGTGACGAGAGGGAGGCGAACAGATAGGAACCGCCCACTGCGACGATCTGCAGAAGCAGGAGCACGCCGAGCAAATGCTCCGACGACATGCCGATGACCTGTTTGCCGAAGAAGGTGCTGACGAGGATGACCGTTTGGACGCCCATGGAATGAGAGAAGAAGGCGGCGAGAAAACGTTTCAAGCGGCTAAGGTGCAGAAGCGACGTCAATACCCCGCGGAGTTCGCGATACCCGGCGGTAAGAGGATTTCCCTCAGCGGATTTCCCCGGTCGGTCGTTCAACCAATTGAGCGTGAGTTGCGCCCATCCTCGCCACCACACACCCACGAGGACGAAGGTCCACGGTGCCACCATGAGGAACACCGCCGTATCGCTCATCCCTTGCGTATCGAGACCGAAGAACGAGGGCTTGGTCAGCACGGCGATGTCGAATATCAACAGCAGCGAGGAGCCGATATACCCCATGGCGAAACCCCTGGCGCTTACCATGTCCTGCTCGCCCTCGGGAGCGATCTCCGGCAGGAAGGCGTTGTAGAACACGAGCGATCCGCTGAAGCCCATGCTGGCGATCATCACGGAGATGAGACCGACCCCCAGGGAGTCTCCGCGGAAGAGTGCGAGCGAAGCGCACGCAAGCGAGCCGAGTGAACAGAAGATATCAAGGAACCGTTTCTTCTTTCCTGAGTAATCGGCGATGCCAGACAGAACCGGTGTGATCATGCTCACCAGCAGGAACGAGAGTGCGATGGCATAGGAGTACAAGGCAGAGTTGTAGAAACTCATCCCGAGAAAGGTCACATAGTCGCCGGTGGTATCCGAATGCGTGACGGCGCTGTAGTACAACGGAAAGACCGCTGTGCCGATGACCAGCGGATATGCCGAGTTCGCCCAGTCATAGAAATACCAGCCCAGACGCTCTTTCGAAGTTTGCATGAAGGTGTCGGTCAAGATGAAAGGACGCTACCTACCACACCCATGTGGCACCGAGAAGAGGATACACGGGAGACGCTGTGGGCGCGCCGGAGGTGCGAAGGGAAGTTAGCACGAAACCCGCATCCAGGGCGAAGTTCCGTCCAAGATATCGTGCGGTCACGGCAAGGGGGATCGTGCCGAGGGTTTGTGCATGCATGATCTCGGCTGCCATCTTCCAGTTGCCGCTCACGCGCATGTCCGCGCTCACCACGCCATAGAACACCGGAGCATCGAAGCCGTCGGGAACGGCGATGGTCGTGTGACGTTTCAGGGTATAGCCCATGTTCAGCGAGATGCGGGAAAGGTCATCGCCGTAGGTGACGACGGCATAGGGGACATGGGAGATGATGGTCGATTCCGTCGGACCGGTCGTCGTGTTGTCCGAGACGCTCTCTGCGAACTGATATCCTATGCCTGCGCGGAGTTCCGACGAGAGTTTCCATGTGGCTTTCGCGCCGATGCTGAACGCAGGCAGCAGCTGGTCGCCAAGAGGAACCGGCAGGATGCCGCCGGCATGGATCATGATGTTGTCCGTGATGCCCGCAGCCGCTGTCACACCAAGGATGTTGATGGTTCCGAGGGAAGAAGAGCCGGCACTCAGGGACGCGGCTGTGGGAGCGCAGATGCCGCGGAATGCGGTGACGTCCCGCTGGTACGAGACACCGTTGGCGGCGAGTTGCAGGACATGTGGGGAATCGTCGGCACTGGAATGGACGAGGATCTGAGCGGAAGTGCGGCCCGTGCGAAGCGCGCTGAACTTGGCGGCAACGGTGGCGAGAGGTTGCTTCGCGATCACGTCACCCGGTTCGGGTATGGTGAAGGAGAACTGCACCGTATCGGGTCCGCGGAGCTCCACCCATCGCACATCCGGCTTCGTACCGCCTGCCACGATGTAATACGGCTCAAGACCTATGGTGCGTTCTTCGCCGACGGAGACGTCGCCGATATCGATGGGAACGGACGGAGTGATGATGGTGGGATTGACGGCAACCCCGGTGAGGCGCGCGGAGACGAAGCCGATGGAGGTGCGGAGGTGGACGCGTGAGGAGCGGATGCCCGCGGCACGCGGCGCGAAGGAGAACTCTATGGAGGACGAAGCGCCGGGGGCCACGGTGATCGGTGGCTGTCCGCCGCTCAGGAAGAACTCGTTCTCGTATTCACCAAGGAACTCGACGGATTCGATGATGAGGGGTTTGGACGAGGAATTCGTGAACACGTTATCGAAGATCTTGTCTTTGCGGTCGCCGACGACGGTGGGGTTCATTTCCATGGGACGGAGGAAGGAACGCGAATCGCGAATGCGGAGAGGCGAGGTAAGAGTGCATTGCTGGACGAACGAGCCGCGGTACCGGTCGGAACCGCGATGGGACACACGAAGAAGCACCGCCGCAGCGGAGTCTACGGGTGTATGCCACAAATAACTGCTCCCTCGCACGGAGTCCGCACCGACGGTCCACGTCTTGCCACCATTGGTACTCACCTCGATTCCATGCAGGTCGCCCGGCTCGCTACCCTCCCACGATAACGGCACGTAGGAGTCCACGAAGTACTCCTCTCCGCCTTTGGGCGACAGGAGATGCATCGTCGCGGGGTTCACCACCTTGTCGGCTTTGCCGCCGGAGAGATTGACCGTCAAGGGTTTTTCGTTGCGGATGAAGACACTCAGCCGGGTCCACACGAACCCAGTGTCCCGGGGGGCGAACCGCAACGGCAGGTTCGCCGTTGTTCCCGAGTCGATATTCATCGGGAACTCCTGCGTGATACTGAAACCCATGGGCGGTGTCTCGAAGCGAAGGGAGTCGACGATGAACGAACTGTTCACTGCGGTGAGTGAGACGAAGGAGGATGCGGGACGCGACGGCGTGACGACACCGAACGAGAGATGCTCGGGCGATTCGAGTCGTGGTTGACGGTTATCGGGTATGACATACGTGAATGTGGCAGGAGTGGTGTCGGCCGATGAGCGGATACCTGCCACATGATTCACTGCTTTGCGCGATGTGGCCTTCCATGTGAGCTCGACGATATTGCCATCCATGAGCGCCGAGGCTAGTGCCGATGCGGCATTGACGACATTGCCGGAATCGGCTGAGCATCGCACGGCTACACCCCCGGTGGAGTCGGCGCAACGTCGGTGCGGCTCCATGGAGAGTCTGCCCATGCCAAGGAACGATATGGCGGCACCGCGCTCGCGCAGTTGCGGTATCACGTCCTTGGGATCGAAGGGATCCTCGCTGTCGGTCATGACGATGATGGACGGGCGCACGGAATTTTTCGACAGCATGCTGAGAGCGCCTGTCGTGGGTTCGGTGATGGCGGAAACCACCGACGAGGAGCGTCCGGCGAACATGCGGGACAGCCCGTCGCGAAGGAGCGCGCGGTCGCGCGTGAAGTCGCACCCTATATGCGCCTTGTTGTCGAAATAGACGATGGCGATGGTGGCTCCGCCGGCGATGAGTCGTTCGATGAGGAGTTCCGCTGCCGCCCGCATGACGGGTGTCCTGGAGAGTTCGGTGACGCTATTGGAGACATCGATGCACAGGACCACGTCCGCCGTGGGGCGGACCGGTGCCGGCAGACGCTCGCAGCGTTCCACCGTCATCGACTCGCCGTTATCCGTCACCCTCCACGATGACGCACTCGCCGTGTTCGTGGCCGGTGCCGGCGGAATGACCCGCGCGCGGATCCACGGAAGATCTGACGCATCGTGATCGACGATGACGGTCGATTGCGCGTGGATATGCGACCATGACAGCGCCAATGCGAGGACAGCCAGGGGTATTATACGGGCGATCGACGGACGCAGCATAGGGCATGGTGAAATGGGGTGAGATACGGGGGCAAAGATACAATGACGAGGCGCCCTCCATGGTCACGCGAGGTCTTTTTCCCTCATCGTCGCCTTCGTCGTAGTTTGCAAGCGCACCGCGTTTCATGACGTCTCGGATACTCCGGCGAGAGCGGTGGCATCTTCCGCATTCACTTTCGTGACACTCCTCGTTCGGTATGAATCATCATCGACGCACGCGCGCCCTTCTTCTCTGCATTGGATTCCTGTTCGTGTCCATGGCGGGGTGCACCACGTTGGATCCCGTGACGGCCGAGCGCTTGCGCACGCTGGACCGCGTCCTGCGCGGCGTGGACGTCCGCTTCCGGTCTGCCGCCCTCGGTCTGCTGACACGGAATGCCGACACAGCGTACATAACGAAGATCCTTCATAGTCCGACGACGGTGTTCCTCGACAACATGGTGAAGATCAACGTGACGGGATTTTTGAAGAAGGCGGATTACTCGCACAATTACAATGCGGCTTCCCTTCGCTCCACGCGTGAGTTCTACAAGGAAAACGCCGACCAGTTACGTCGGGTGCAGGACTCCACGGGCGTGCCGGCGCAGGTGATGACCGCCATCCTATGGGTGGAGACGAAGTTCGGCAAGGTGATGGGGACGTATAACGTCGTGAGCGTCTACGCTTCGCTTGCTGCCGCCGCTGAGCCGCAGAACATCGAGATGAACAAGCAGGGGTATCGGACAACGGTGTTTTCGCAGGACTCACTCAACCGCCTGGATTCCATGGTGGAAGCGCGGGCTCGCAGGAAGGCGGCGTGGGCTATCGATCAGCTCATGGCTCTGCAGTCCATGCAGGATCGTTTGCCGTTTCCCATTACGGAACTTCGGGGCTCGTGGGCGGGAGCCTTCGGCTGGCCGCAGTTCATTCCCTCGTCGTTCATGAGCTGGGCGGTGGACGGTAACGGGGATGGCAAGGTGAGTCTGTTCGACAAGGAGGATGCCATCGCCAGCGTGGGCAATTATCTGAAAGTGAACGGCTGGGGTGAGAAACCGTCGCAACAGGAAGCCGCCGTGTATCATTACAACAACAGCAAGGACTACGTGAATTGTGTGCTGACACTGGCCGAGAAGATCGTCGCCCAGGAAGAATAGCTTGTCCTATCCTGCGTGCATCGCAAGGAACACCAGCGTGCCGCCCACGAAGCCGGCAAGGGCGAGAAGCGAGATGCGCTTGGCATACCAACCCACCGAGATGTCTTCCATACCCATGACGGCGACGCCCGCCGCGCTGCCGAAGATGATGATGCTTCCACCGGTTCCCGTGGTAAGGGCCAGCAGACTCCAGAAGGGATGATCGGTGGCGAAGGTGTTCGCGCCGAACATCTTTTGTGAGGCGGCGACGAGGGGGATGTTGTCGATGACGGACGAGGCAAGTCCGAGGACGATGGCGATGGAGGAATGTCCCGGCAGCGAGCTCGCCAACCAGGTCGCCCACGTGGCGATGAATCCCGACACGGTGAGCGCGCTTATCGAAAGGAGGAGTCCGGCGAAAAACAGGATCGTCGGCGTATCGATGTTCCGCATGGCCTGTGCCACACCCAAGCGTTCCCTCTCCTCGCTGTCGAGCGAGCGATGCAGGACCGTCACCGCCATCCACATCAGGGCCAGGGCGAAGAGCATGCCGATGACGGGCGGGATATGGAGAAGGGCGGAAAGCACGGGGACCATGATGAACAACGTCGCGCCCGTCACCAACACAGGGATGCTGGTCGAGGATGACAGGGCGTTGTCGACGGGTGGCAGCGGGGGCGACACGCGGACCATCCGGGCAATGATGAGGGTAGGGATGAGGGCTACCGCTAAAGACGGAAAAAAGGTGGCGGTGATGACACCGCTTGTGCTCAGTTGACCTCCTATCCACAACATCGTCGTCGTCACGTCGCCCATGGGCGACCATGCGCCACCGGCGTTCGCGGTGATGACGATGAGTGCGGCGATGAGGAGTCGTTGTTCCTTCTGCGGTACAAGACGTCGGACGATGGCATACATGGCGATCGTCGTCGTCAGGTTGTCGAGCAGGGCGGATGCGAAAAACGTGACCGCGGCCACCCGCCACACGAGTGAGGATGCCGACGGTGTGGAGAGAAGACGAAGGAATGGATCGAAGCCGCCGTGGCGGTCGATCAGTTCCACGATGGTCATGGCCCCGAGAAGAAAAAGGATGACGGCAGAGATTTCGCCCAGATAGTGAGCGAATTCCGTCTCTGCCGTCACCCCTGTGGGTGCCTTGACAAAGAGAAGTATCCACGACCCCAAGCCCATGAGCAGGGAGGTAGCGGTCTTATCCACCCGCAGGCTTCCCTCGAACGTGATGGCCAGATAGCCGGCAATGACAAGAACGAGAATGATGAGTTCCATGGATGGATGCAGGATATTATGCCCGTACCGTACGCCGAGCGTCGAGTTTCTTCGTCTTCACCTTGCGGAGTTTCCTCTTCGCGCTCTCAATGGCCCGAAGCACCGCTTGATGAACGTCTTCCGCAGTACGGCTTACGGCGAAATCGTTGCCGGGAGCAAAGATCGTGAAAGAACAGGTGAACGACTTGGCATGATCCACCCGGGCTTCTCCTACCGTGCAATGGATTCTCGTGATGCGGGGTTCCAGTTTCGTCACCCCTTGGAGTTTCTCTTCGATGTAGGTGTTCAGCGCAGGGCTGGGATCGAAATTGGTGCTGTCGATGAGCAGATTCATACGCGTACTCCTTTCCTCGGATGATTCAACAAACAATGCCGCTTCGTTTTCAGGAACGCGACCCGTGCAAAGATAGTGTATTCCTCGGTAATAAAAGATAATTGTGTCTGAAATTCAAACGTCCCGAGAAAATCGCCGCCGGAAACCGTTCCAAGGAACGTCGTCTCTGAGTCCGGAAACATCTATTTTGCAACCCTCAATGCCTTTTTCGCTCTAACCAGCGGTATTTGTTCCAGTTTCCCCTACCGGTATGAAACACGTTCTTGTGCTGTTCCTTTCAGCGTTCCTTTTTTGTTCAGCGATTCCCGTTCAAGCAACGACGTTGGACTCACTCCTTCAAAAGCACCGCGCGGCTGTGGGAGGGAGGGATGCCTGCCTTCGTGTGACGCAGTATACGGTGAAGGGCAAGTACATAAGCGGGGACGGAAGTTGGAAGAAGTCCATGACGATGACGGTGAAGGGAGCCAAGCTGCGTACCGACATGATCATGCAGCCGGGGATGTCCATGGTGCGGGCCTTCGACGGCACCTCCGGATGGAGTATCGTTCCGTGGACGGGATCGTTGGACCCGCAGCCGCTTAATGCGGAGGACTCGAAGGATCTGGCGTCGACGAACGACCTCATCCGGACCGACCTCATCATCGGTACCGACAAAGGGCGGACGCTCAGCTACAAAAGAACGGAGGAAGACGACGGCTCGGAATGTCATGTCATCATCGCGAAACACACGGATGGGCTGGAGAGGGAGTTCTTTCTCGACGGCGATTCCTACCTGGTCGTGAAGGTCGTGACACGATATCGTTTCCAAGACACCGATCATGAGTCCGTCTCGACCTACAGTAATTACAAGACGTTCGGCGGCCTGCTTCTGCCCACTGCGTTGGAGGGCGAGGGCGGCGGTGGTGTGTATGTGAGCGACATCTCCCTGAACGCCGCGATCGACGACAGTGTCTTCGTCATGCCGGCACCTGCGGAGAAGAAGTGAGAGCGCATGCGAACCGGTTACGGCGAGCGGAAGGGAAGAACGAAACAGAACAATCACCTCTACGAACCATCATGAAAACATTGACAATGAAAAGATCCGGTATGGCCTTCGGAGCACTCGTCGCCGTGGTCGCGTGTGCGTTCTTTCTGCCGGCTACCATGCAGAAGGCATGCGCGCAGGTCACCAAGTCGTCGTCGTTCGGTGCGATGAAAGCACGTTCGCTCGGACCCGCCACCTCGTCCGGTCGGGTGAGCGCCATCGAAGCATGTTATCTGCCAAGCGAGTCGGGGTCGCCCTTGGAGAAGAAGCTCTGCATCTATGTGGGTGCGGCGGCAGGCGGCGTGTTCAAGTCCAAGGACAACGGCATGACCTTCACGCCCGTGTTCGACAAGGAGAAGGAACACTCCGTGGGTGCCATGGCGCTCGATCCCACGCACGCGGACTCCGTCCTGTGGGTGGGTACCGGTGAAAGCAATTGTCGCAACAGCGTGAGCATCGGCGGTGGCGTGTACAAGACCACCAACGGCGGCAAGGATTGGACCATGATGGGGCTGGACAAGGTGGAGCGTATCGCCAAGATCGTCATCGTACCCGGTGCTCCCGAAACCGTGTTCGTAGCTGCGCTCGGTTCCTTGTGGTCGGATTCACCCTATCGCGGACTCTATAAGACCACCGATGGCGGTGCGAGTTTCGAACGGGTGTTGTATGTGAATGAGCAGACGGGATGCGCCGACGTGGCCATCGATCCCGTGGACCCGAAGATCATGTATGCGTCCATGTGGCAGTTCCGCAGGAAGGCGTATTCCTTCAACAGCGGCGGACCCGGCAGCGGATTGTATAAATCCGTGGACGGCGGAAAAACATGGAAGAAGATGGTGAACACGGTGCCCGCGGGAGACCTGGGTCGCATCATCATCACTATCGCACCGTCCAAACACAACATCGTCTATGCCATGTTCGAGAGTTCCAAGAGCGGCCTGTACCGCAGTGAGGATTTCGGCGAGACGTGGAAGCTGACGTCGACCGCGGCGAGTGTGACGGCGCGTCCTTTCTACTTCTCCTGCCTGTATGTGGACCCGTACAACGAGAACCGGGTGTACCGTCCGTCCTTCCAGCTCGGTGTGAGCGACGACGGCGGGAAGACCTTCAACGGATTCCAGTACGGCGGCGGCACGCATCCGGACCACCACGCATTGTGGATAGATCCCACGAACCCGCAGCATCTGCTTCTGGGTACCGACGGCGGTGTGTATCGCTCGTATGATCGCGGTTCGTCGTGGAGCAAGTTCCGCAACCTGTCGCTGGCGCAGTTCTATCATGTGTCGTACGATTTCGACGAACCGTATAACGTGTTCGGCGGCTTGCAGGATAACGGATCGTGGATGGTTCCGCACCGTATAGCGGGTGGTGCCATCCAGAACAAGAATTGGGAACCGACCGGTTGGGGCGACGGCTTCTGGGTGATTCGGGACAGAGCGGATGCCAACATCCTCTATTTCGAGTCGCAAGGCGGCAACGCGGTGCGCCGACATATCGCGACGAACGAGACCAAGCCCATCAAGCCCTACGAGCAGCCGGGCGAACCGAAACTGCGGTGGAACTGGTCCACGCCGCTCACGCAGAGTCCTACCAACCCCCGCCGCATCTATATCTGTGCGCAGTATGTGTACACATCCACCGATCATGGGGATACGTGGAATCGTATCTCTGCGGACCTGACGACGAACGATTCGACGAAGTTCGACCCGGAAGGCAGTGGCGGCGTGACGGCGGATAACACGAGCGCGGAGAATCACTGCACCATCGTCAGCATCGCGGAATCGGCTATGGACGAAAAGGTGATCTGGGCGGGAACGGACGATGGGAACCTGCATGTGACAACGAACGGTGGTGTTTCCTGGACCCTGCGTTCACCTGCATTGCCGAAGGGCATTCCGGCGGGAACATGGGTCAGTTGTGTGGAACCCGGTCATTTCGCCAAAGGCACATGTTATGTCACGTTCGACAACCACACGCGTGGCGATATGAAGCCGTACATCGCCAAGACCACGGATTTCGGTGTCACCTGGTCGATGATGAATGCGGACTCGCTCCGCGGTTTCGCTCATGTGGTGCGGGAGGACCTTGTGAATCCGGAGTTGCTCTTCGCGGGAACGGAATACGGTCTGTACATCTCCATGGACGGTGGCTCGTCGTGGGCGCAGTTCAAGGGCGAATTCCCCACGACGCCCGTACGCGACCTGCAGATCCATCCGCGGGACCATGACCTTGTCATCGGTACGCACGGACGCGGCATGTATATCCTGGATGATCTCACTCCGCTTCGTGCATTGACCAAACAGGTACTGGAACAAGAGGTGGCGATCCTGCCGACGCGTCCGTCCAT
Source organism: Kapaibacterium sp. (SeqCode) (assembly GCA_040398805.1). Lineage (GTDB taxonomy): Bacteria > Bacteroidota > Ignavibacteria > Kapaibacteriales > NICIL-2 > JBBATK01. The sequence continues at coordinate 43,333 of JBBATK010000005.1, forward strand.
GCTCCGCAACGAGAGCGGTTTTCAGGAGTTCGACGGTGCTGACGAATTCGTCGGACCCAATCCGCGCGGTGATGCGCAGATCACCTACTTCCTCCGCGCACGGCATCTGGTAGGAGAGTTGAAGATCGATGTCCTGGATTCCACGGGCTCGGTGATCACGACGGTTCCGGCGACGAAACGCAAGGGTATCAACCGCGTGGGATGGGGAATGAACATGAAACCGCCGAAAGTGGCGGTGTCGAAGAATACCGGTGGCGGCGACTTCGGTCCTGTGCTCCCCGCGGGCACCTACACCGTCCGCATCACGAAGAACGACAAGGTGGTGACGGGTCCGTTGACCATTGCGAACGATCCGCGTTCCATCCATTCAGGAAGCGACCGCGCACAGAACTTCGCCACGATGATGAAGCTGTATGCGCTCATCGAACGCGTGGCCTTTGCAGCGGAGCAGATCACCAGCGTCCGCGACAGTCTTCTTGCCCGCTCAGGTACCGGAACGCGTCCGGCATCGGTCCAGAAGTGCATCGACGAGTTCGACGCCTTGCACAAGACCGTCATCGCCAAAAAGAGCAGTCTGTTCGCGGATACCGAGCCTCAGCTTCGGGAGAAGCTGGCGGAGATCTATGGCGACGTGGCGCAGTCCACCGGTGCGCCGAGTGCGAATCAATTGGCGCGCGTTCAAGGCATGAGTTCTGCAGTGGAGGAATTGGAGAAGAAGATTCAGAGCCTCGTCACGACGGGTCTCGTCGCAGCGAACGCCGACATGCAGAAAACCGGTGCCTCGGCGGTTCAACCGATCACCAAGGACGCATTCGCGACGGCTCGCGCGGAAGACTAGGCATTGCCATGCCCGCGACACCGTGTGTCGCGGATAGCCGGTCGTGCACCTACGGTCGCAGGACGAGCGTGGCGATGTTCTCCACGTGATACGTATGCGGGAACATGTCCACGGCCTGCATGCCCGAAACGTCGTACGCCTCGTGCAGGATGGCACAGTCGCGGGCCTGTGTTGCGGGGTTGCACGACACATACACGATGCGCGGCACGCGAAGGGTCATGAGATGTTGCAGCAGCATGGGGTGGATGCCCGCGCGCGGAGGGTCGAGGATGACGACATCCGGGCGTTCCTGTTTGCCAAGGAATTCTATCGTTTGCGCTTTGTGAAGATCGGCGGCGGTGAAGTGCACGTTGCCGATGCCGTTGCGCTCGGCGTTATGCCGGGCATCGTCGATGGATTCTTCCGAGAGTTCGATGCCCAGTACCTGCCGCGCATGGCGCGCCGCCGGAAGGGTGATGGAACCCGTGCCGCAATACAGATCCCATACCATCGACGACGTCTTGATGTCCGCCGCCGCGATGATGGCGTCCAGGAAGCCGTGCAGCTGATAGGAATTCGTCTGGAAGAAGGAAAAGGGCGAAATCCGGAACGCCACGTCGTGCACCTTCTCCGTGATATAGCCGTTGCCCGCCACCGCAAGGATTTCGCCACGCGCCACGGGATTCGTGATGTCTTTCACGGCATGCACCACCGTACATGAATCGCTCACCTGACCGGGAAGCTCGTTCAGCAGCCATGCGACGAACGCATGTTCACTGCGGCTTTGCGGGGTGGAGGATATGAGCACGATCATGAACTCCTGCTCGGCTTCGGAGCGCCGAATGACAAGGTGCCGAAGGAATCCCTGTTGCTGCTTGGTGCTATAGGGACTCACGCCCAGTTCCAGCGCTTTCTCCCGCACCGCAGTCAGTATGGTGTTCCCCGCTTCGTGCTGAAGGAAGCACGCATCCACCGTGAAGATGGCATCGAAGCGGCGTGGCACATGCAGCCCCAGCGCGAAATCCCGGTTCACGATCTCTTCGCCCCTGGCCAGCTCCTCCGCACTCACCCACCGGCGGTCGTGAAACGAGAACTCCATCTTGTTGCGGTAATGGAAGGTCTTCGGCGAGGCTATGATAGGGTGCAGTTCACCGAAGGGGATCTTCCCGAGGCGCTCGAAGCAATCCACGGTGTGCTGTTGCTTCCACGCCAGTTGTGCGGAATAGTCGCAGTGCTGCCATCGGCATCCGCCGCAGACGTCCGTATGCGTGCACAGCGGCGCTATGCGCGAGGGCGAGGCGGTGATCACCTCGTCGATGGTTGCTTGCACGAACGATTTCTTCTTCTTCCGAATGGTGGCGCGAACGTGATCGCCGGGAAGTCCGCCCTCGACGAACACGACGAGACCGTCGATGCGGCCGATGCTCGCACCTTCGAAACCCAACGCTTCAATGGTCAGTTCTACGCTATCGCCTACCTTCATGTGGTAACGGTTGAATGGTGAGAGGTTTCGTGATCGGGCTTCGCGGTGGCCGGGACCTCCTGCTGATGGTATTGCAGCGAGTAGAGGTTCGCATAGATTCCTCCGAGCCGGAGGAGTTCCTCGTGCGAACCCTGTTCGGCGATGCGGCCGTGATCAAGCACGACGATGCGGTCGCAGGACACGATGGTGGAGAGCCGGTGCGCGATGATGATGGCGGTGCGGTCGCGCAGCACGTCGTTGATTGCGTTCTGGACGATGGATTCCGATGCGGAGTCCAGCGCCGAGGTGGCTTCATCGAAGATGAGGATGTCGGGATTCTGCGCGAGTGCGCGAGCGATGGCGATGCGTTGACGTTGTCCGCCGGAGAGCAGGACGCCCCGATCGCCCACGAGGGTATCGTACCCCTGAGGAAGTGCGGAGATGAATTCGTCGGCATTGGCGATGCGGGCCGCGGCGACGATCGACTCACGCGAGACGTTCTCAGCACCGAAGGCGATGTTGTTCGCCACCGTATCGTGGAAGAGGACGGTATCCTGCGACACGATGCCGAACCGGCGACGGTAGGACTGCATGGTGTACTCGCGCACATCCACACCGTCCATGCGCACGGTGCCATGTGCGGGATCGTAAAAGCGGACGAGCAGGTCGATCAGGGTGGACTTGCCGCTACCGCTACTTCCCACGAGCGCGACTTTGGAGCCCTTGGGCAGGATGAGCGAGATGTTGTCGAGAACCGGTCGGTCGGCGGTGTACGCGAACGAGACGGCGTCGAACTCGCACGACGAGGTGAACGGCGGACAGGTGAGCGGACCGTCCTTCAGCGTCGGATCCGAATCCATCAGGGCGAACACGCGCTCGGCTGCCACGACGCCCCGTTGGATCTGTCCGGGGATGGAGACGAGCGAGACCGTGGGAGCCATGATGGCGAAAAGTGCGAAGAGGAACGTCATGAGGTCCGATCCGCGCATCGTTCCTGCGAACACTTCATGTCCGCCCAGGAACAAGACCACCGACAAGGCGCTGATGGCGAAGACCTCGTTCAAGGTGGGAATGGCTTCGTGGATGCGGGAGAGTTTCACGGCGGAGCGCATGTAGGTGGACGCCTGCTGCAGGAAGCGGTTGCTCATGACGGATTCGGCCGAGAAGGCTTTGACGATGCGAACCGCGGAGATGGTCTCCTGCAAGGTCGTCACATATCCCGCGGTGGAATCCGCCATGCGGGTGGCGTATCTGCGCAGATAGGTGCGTGAGAAGCGGATGATGACAAGGGTGACGACACTCGTGCTCATGGCGATGAGCGTGAGCTTCACCGAGAGCGAGAGCAGAAGCGTGAGAAGCAGGATGATCTCCACGGGAGAGCGAACCAGTTGCATGAAGAAGGGGACGATGCTCCCGTGCATGGCGTTGATCTCGTTGGTGACCAAGGAGATGAGTTCGCCCGTCTTGTTCGCATGAAAGTACCCGAGCGGATGCTTCATCATGCGCTCGAATACCGTGGTGCGCATGTCGCGAGCGATCATTTCGCACATGGTGAAGAAGGCCACGCCGCCGATGTACTTGGTGACGTTTTTGACAAGGAAGACGCTGACGATGAAGATGCTTAGATGACGCAGGGTGGCCGAGGGTGTCGTTCCGATGAGCAGGGAGTTCATGCCGCTGAAGAACGCATCCCGCAGTGAGTTCAGTCCGACGGGTGCCGAAAGCGCGGGAACGGCGGACGACTCTTCGAAGAGGATGCTCATCACGGGCTTGATGATCGCCATGGTAAGGGCGCCGAAGGCTCCGAGGATGATGTTCAGCAGGATGAGCAACGCAAAGCGCGCAGAGTATGGCCGAACGAAGCGGAAAAGACGAAGGAATGTTTTCACGGTAGGAACGACAAACCCGGTGATGTCGGAAAGTTCGAAAGAGAGGGCGAAGATACAGTCTTCGTCCCAAAGTCGTTGCTGAAGGGACGAAGCCGGGGTGACTATAGTGAGGGAGGCGATGATCGCATGGCGGGACGGAGACCTAACTCGGGAACCGGCAGACGTAACTGCTGCACCCGTTGCAGCACGCCCGCCACCCCGAGAAGGGAAACGGATCCGGGTTCGTTGCAGCGGTATTGCACGAACGTGTTGCGGAAAGAACGTATGCGCATACCGAGTTTCGACCTGAGAGAGCGTGCATCGGGTGCAGCTTCGGTATCCAGGAACTCGAGCAGCAGTTCCGCATCGCTTCGTTGCAGTGAGAAGTTCGATGCCCGTACATCCCGTGCGAAGGTGGAGAGAGTACGTTGAAGGACGGGAGAGGAGAGGAAGAACGCATGGGAGACGTGGGTGGATTGACCGAAGATTCCGTCCGCTACGAGCGACCCCATGCTGCCGTCAGGCCAGCCAGCACGGATATCCGCCACCCTCACCTCGGACGAAAGTCCGGGTGAGAGCTCGACGCGTTCTCCCGTGAGGATGTGTGACTCGTATTGGTGGTTTGCATGCATTTCCATGAAGCGACCATGCAGGATGGACACGGAGTCGCTGATGACGATGGTGCGCGCCGCAGACGAGCGAAGGGCGGTGCGAAGGGCAGCCCGTTCGGCAGTATCGGTAGCAAGGGAGGCGGCGTCGGAGGACCATACGACGCGTGCGGGTACCGGAAGCGACGACAAGGAGCGTTCCAGATAGCGGACGGCATCGACGGGAGCGGTATCGGCCACGAAGAGCACCTCGAAGTCTTGGGAGCTCTGACGTGCGATGCTCGCAAGGACGCAATCAAGGAAGAGCACCGATGGCTTGACGATGATGGTAAGAACGGATGCGCTCATAAAGACGGGTGTTGCGTGGTGTGCGACCGATGTTCTCCGTAGTTTCGCGGGCTAAAAATACACATCACATGAGTGCAACGCTTCAACATAGTCCCTCCTTCCCTTGTGTATGCGTCGCCGTGCTCCGACGATGCATGACAGGTGGTGGGTTGACGTTGTTCCATGGGGTGTTCTGCCTTGTCCTTGTGCTTGGCACCCAGTTCTCATCGATGGCGCAGACTGAGGATGTGTTGCGACCGAAGGGACGTCCCATCACCAAAGAGGAGAGGGCCAAGTCCACGTGGGAATATCATCCCGAACGCATCCCCTTAGCGGTCATGGGCGAAGCGGGCATCAACGTCAATGTCTTCCGTCAGGATCTTCAGCGGACCTTTCCCGCTACCATCACGCCGAACGATGTGTTGTCGAGCGGGATCGGGTGGGGGTGGACCGTTGGAGGAGGAGGGGAGTACCAGTTCCGCCATGATCTTGCCGCGCAGGTGCGTATCGCTCTGGATCACAAGGCGTTCGCGAACACCGTGGACGGAGTCGTGGATTATCAGGACTCCACCTCGGAGATTCCCCGCGACATGGCGTTCCGTGCCACGACGAGTTCGTCCCTTACCTATCTCTCGCTTACCCCGAGCGTGCGGTACAGCATCAACGCGAGGATGTTCGCGACGGTCGGCGTGAGCCTGCAGGCGCGCGTGAGCGACGTGCAGCGGCATGATATCATCGAAATCACGGATGCGGACCCGGAGGTGGGTTTGGGTTTGGATTACCGGTTGCAACGTGGACGTTTCCGCTCCATATCCAGGACCGTCACAGCCAACACCGACATGCTTCAGCCCATCGAGCAGCGATATCCTGCGAAATCGACGGAGTTCGTGCAGTATCATACGTGGCGAACGGCAGTAGAGCTGGGTGCCGGGTATGTGTATCCGCTTGATTCTCGCGCGGCAGTCGTGGTCCAGTTGCGCTATCAGCGAATGCTATCGGACATGAATGACGCGTTCATGGTGACGGATTACTCGCGTTCCACATCGCAACGACTGACGGAAATCACCTACCGGAATGCGCGCATCCACAGTGTTCAACTAACAATCGGCCTATGGTTCAAGCTTATGGAATGAGAATGCATGGCGCGGGACGTCTGCGTTGCCGGACCCTCCGGGGGTCCGCAGCGCTGCTGTGTGCAGCCCTGTGTGCGTTTTCGGCCATGGTCATGGATGCCCAGGCGAACGATACGCATGCAGGTGTGGTCGATCCGCCAACGCGAACTGCTGTGAACACGCCGAACGACGAGTTCGGTGCCGTTCTCAGCGCCGACGCGCGAACCATGTACTTCACGGCGGAGGTGGGCGGGCAGCAGCGTATCATGATGTGCGCGCTGCGTGACGGTGTACCGGGAGTGCCGCAGGAGCTTGCGTTGTTGCCGATATCGAGAGTACGCAACATGGGCATGCCGGCGATCAGCAGCGACGGACAGTACATGGTGTTCGCGGCCATGCTTACGGAGATGTCCGGGTATGGTCGAACCGACCTGTTCTCCGCCCGACGCGTGAACGGTGTATGGAAGGATGTCCGCAACCTGGGAGCGACGGTGAATTCCTCAGGTTGGGATTCGCAACCGACGTTATCGTCGGATGGAAGCCTACTGTACTTTACCAGTGACCGTGATGGTGGTGAGGGTGGAACGGACATTTATTGCTGCGTGCGCACAGGAGCGACATGGTCCATAGCGGTACCTGTCCATGGAGTCAACTCCCCTGCCGACGAGATGGCGCCATTCCTATCCCCTGATCTTCGCACGGTGTATTTCGCCTCCGATCGCGCGGGTGGAATGGGTGGCTACGACCTCTATGCCGGCACACGGATGTCCGACAGTGTGACGACGGTGAGAGTACTTGGTACACCGGTGAATTCCTCTGCCAATGAATACGGACTGTGCATATCCGCCTGCGGCGACATGGTGGTGGTGAGCAGCGATAGGTCCGGCGGTGCAGGAATGTGCGATGTGCTGATCATGCCGCGGGGTGTGATGTTGGAGCCGCAGATGACGGTGCTCACCGGCGAAGTGACTCGCACCGATACCAGTGATCGGACGGTATCATGGGTCACCGTCCATTCCTTGGACGATGCCCGAGGCGACGTGGACGTGCGGGTGGATGACGAAACCGGACGGTATATGGCGGTGGTCGCTCCTGGTCATGCGTATGCGCTGACCTCGTGGGAGACCGACGCCGTGATGCAGACGCGGATTGTGCAGGTGGCCGAGGCTGAGCGGGGTATGGTACGTTTCGTCGGCTTGTCTCAGATGCCGTGTGCCGAGGGCTCACGGATCGTCCTGCCATCGACGTATAACGAATCGACGGGATCCATGTCGATGCTGACGCAGATCGAATTACGTCGGATGGCGGAGATACTCATTGCCCATCCGGAGTATCGCGTGATCATGGACATCCGGACATCCGGTAGAGAAACCGGAGCTACGGATTCCGCGCTGGGTATGCAGACGACGGCGATTCGCTCGTACCTGAACTTACGCGGCGTGCCGCTGAGTTCGGTTCTGTCCAGGAGCGTGACTCGACCTGCAGAGGGGGCGGAGGAGTATCCGGTCGAAGGGATGACGAGCGAAGGGATGAGGAGCGAGGTTATCCTGTCACTCACAAAGCAATAGGGTGCCCGTACATTCCTCGATGAGTGAGGTGCGGACACGAGAACGAATCATTGAACGAAGGGAGCGGTTATGACCATCAGGGGAGCGAAGGTATTGGTGTTGGGTGGCTGGGGGCTTGTGGGTTCGGCGATCGTACACGAGCTCATGAAGTACGGGCCACGTCACGTCATCGTCACCTCATTACGACGAGAGGAGGCTGAAGATGCGGTGAGGTCGTTCGCGGCTTCGTACCCGGACGCGCCTGCCGACATGTTCGTGCCGTGGTGGGGCAATGTGTTCACGCGGACGGAGTGGAAGGATACGCCGCGAGCGGACCTTCAGCGAGAGGCCACCTCTCGCCGTGAACTCTTGCACGACGTCGTGGACGAGCTCACGCCGGAGATGCTGCATCGCCAGGCGCTGTACGCGTTGCTTACTGAACACAGGCCTGACGCGGTCATCGATTGCATCAATACGGCCACGGCCATCGCGTATCAGGATATCTATTCCGCATCGCGTCAGATGGCGGAGCGGGTGGAAAGTGGTTCGCTGCAGGACGAGCACGTAGAGAATCTGCTGGCAGGGTTGTATGTGCCGCAGCTTGTGCGCCATATCCAGATCATGCATCACGCACTCCGGGATGGTGGCGTGCAGGTGTACGTGAAGGTCGGCACGAGCGGCACGGGCGGTATGGGTTTGAACATCCCGTACACGCATTCGGAAGACAAGCCGTCGCGGGTATTGCTGTCGAAGACGGCACTTGCCGGAGCACAATCCATGTTGCTGTTCCTTATGGCGCGGACGCCGGACGGACCGCTTGTGAAGGAAGTGAAACCCAGCGCAGCCATTGCCTGGAAATCCATCGGATACGGGGAGATCCGTCGAAAGGGAAAGTCCATCCGTCTGGTCGATATGTCGCCGGAGGAATGTCGTTCGGCATCAGGGGAGTTCGTGTTTTCGGACAGTACAGGGGTTTCGGACACAGGCAAACCGCTGGAGTCGGTGTACATCGATACCGGCGAGAACGGGATATTCTCCCGAGCGGAATTCGAAACGGTGAGTTCCATAGGACAGATGGAACTTGTGACCCCGGAGGAGATCGCGCAGGTGGTGCTCATGGAGGTGCGTGGCGGCAATAGCGGTCGTGACATCGTTCAGGGACTTGATGCGACGGTGATGGGTCCGACGTATCGCGGCGGAGCCTTGCGGGCTCGGGCTTTGGAACAGTTGCGTGAGCTGGAGCGACAGCATGGGGTGGCAAGCATCGGTTTCGAGTTGCTCGGACCGCCTCGTCTCACCAAGCTCCTGTACGAGGCGCACCTGCTTGCCTGCCTGGGAAAGAGTCCGACGGAACTGGAACAGATGGATCCGCGGGAGTTAGCCGGACTCGTCGAAGCGGTCATCAAGACAAACGACCATGTCCGCCGGACCATCCTGTCCGTTGGCCTGCCCGTTCTTATGAAGGACGGTTCACGGTACCTGCGTGGTGCCGAGGTGCTGATACCTCTGCAGAAGGACCGTACCTCAATTCCGGTGACGGAGGAATCGCTGAACCGTTGGTGTCACGACGGATGGGTGGATCTGCGCCCGGAGAACATGAAGGCATGGCAGGATCGATTGCAGGCGATCCGACAGGGAGTTCAAGGGCGTGGTGAACATGTCACGGGTTCGACCTTTGACGACGACCAAGTGTACTGGGGAGATTTTCAGACCATCGACGAGGGAAAACTGGCGGCGTATGTTCTGCATCATGAGGAACACGGGGGCCGTATCAAACGATGAACAAGGTTCGGGTAGCCGTCATGGCATCGGGCGAGGGGACGAACGCAGAAGCGTTGATACGACACGCGCGAAGCTCCGCAGAGTGTCCGTACGAGATCGTCTGTATCGTGACGAACAAATCTGACGCCGGAGTCCTTCGTGTAGCGGCCGCCTATGGCGTCCCGTCCATTCTCATTCCCTTCGCCCATCGGGATGAACATGAGATCGCTGCCGACCTCCTCGACGCGCTTTCCATGCACTGCGCGGAATTCGTCTGTCTCGCAGGTTTCCTTCGAAAAGTTCCTCACGAGGTTTCCGAGGTTTTTAAACAAAAAATCATTAATATTCACCCGTCGCTTCTTCCGTCGTTCGGAGGTAAGGGCATGTACGGTCGATTTGTGTTCGAGGCAGTGCTGGCGTCCGGTGTTCCGGTCACGGGGGTGACCATTCATCATGTCAGCGATGGTTACGATGAAGGCGCAGTGATTTTTCGGGAGGAGATCGGTGTCGGGAAAGCCGAGACGGTGGAGAGTCTGGCGGAGAAAACGAGAGCCGTAGAGCATCGGGTTTACCCCCTGATTCTGGCCTCTGAATGTCTCCGTTTACGCGACATTTCTCCGTTTTGACCCCGACGAAGAAAATCTTTGATTATTTGAACTTTCTTTCTCAACTTACAGCAGAATGTGAACCGAGTGGTACTTGGTTTAGCGGGATTTCGTGATGTTTTTGGGGGAGAACCTTCGGCCCAGGCGTGGTCGAAGGGTACAAGAATGTCGCGTAGGGAGTCGAATCCGCACGGGGCGACGGTATATCACGGCAGTCGGAGGGACGGTCAGTACGTCGAAACGAAGCAACTCTTCAATAAATTTTTTTGTATCACTAACAACCATTTGGGGGATCTCATGAGATTCAAAATGCTACTGCTTACCCTGATGCTATGCGTAGCCGGCAGTGCTATCGCAGGCGGAAGTGGCAAGGGGAATGACCCTCTCCGTAGAAGTAACCTGTACAAGCAGGGTACTCCCGGTTCCTATCCACGGAACTTCAACGCGGAGCCGGCCAATCCGACGAAGACAACGATGGACCCGGCCGTTTCGACCGGATACTACATCGTGGACAGTGACGACAACGCGGATACCTATTGGAAACCGTATGGCTTCCTTAATCCGAACAACGAAGTCGATGTGAACTATCAGCCTGAGACATGGCGCAAGGTCGTGTCCGGTGGACATCAGTTCGCACCTTCGTACTGGGATAACAATCCCGAAGGAAAGCCGTTCTTCCAGAACCCCGCTACCTTCACCGCACAGTTCGCCTATGGTACGGACTCTGTGGACAATGCGTTCGCGGGCCCGATTCCTATCGGATTCCCGTTTTACTTCAACGGTATCCGTTACGACAGTTTCTACGTGTCGACAAACGGTCTTATCGGTTTGAGCAACCGTCGCTATTTCTATGGTGATGACGGCAGCCGCGTTCAACGCGAAGTCCAACCTGGTGTGTTCTCTTTCTACGATCCTGAAGCCGAAGATACCCGTGCTCCTGCAGGAGCGAACGGTGCGCAGGACCCGACCCCCGACGATTACGGTTACCGTTGTGTCGCTCTTGGAAAAGCAGCGAACACGAATACGATCACCGAGGGAATCGGCAATGCGAACGATGGTATCCGTAACCCGACGAATGCTCCGGGAGGCAACGGTATCACGGGTGTCGCGAACTTCACCAATGGTTCCCCTCTCATCATGCCGTTCTGGGGTAACACCCAGATGTCGGTGTTCAATTCGTCCATCAATCTGACGGATGATTTCTCCAGCGTCCGATATAAGCGCTCGGTAAGTGGTGATAAGTTGATCATCTGGTATCAGCGTATCACACCCCGTGGTGTATGGACGGCCTACCGTAATGGTGGTACATGGGGTACCGTCAACTATGCGGCGAACATTCGCCCGGGTTCCACGAACTACATCGAGGCGAGCTGTGCGGTCATCATGAATCGTCTCGACTCCTCGGTCTGCGTGTACTTCACGGACTTCCAAGGCGTGGCGTTCATCAACAACTATCCTTTCACGGCGTCGAACCTGTTCCGTATGAATACGACGAACGCTGTCCGTGGAACGGCTCGTCATTTCGCATACAACTCATTGACGGGTACGGGCAATACCACGCCGACGCGCTACACGCAGTACACCATTTATTACACGCAAAGCCCGGGTGCGAACCCGAAGGTTTTCGCGTCCGGTACGCAACAACAAGACGATCAGACACCCAGCGTGAGCTTGGTGGTATGCTATAAGCAATGGAAGAACACGGTTCGTGCGGTAACGACGGAGTATCGTGTCCGTCCTCGCGACCCGAACGCACCGCTTGATTACACCGTCACCGTTCCCTCTGCGAACGTGAACAACTTCGAGTTGTTGGCTGGTGACTCACGTCTTGGTGGTATCACGCCTATCGCAATTTTCCAGAATCTGTCGAACGACATTCAGGGCCCGAACGGCGTGAACTATCAAGCACAGAACGTCAAGTTCCGTACGCGTTTCCGTATCATCAACCTTGCGAGCCGCAAGACGGTGTACAATCGTCTGGTACGTGTCAACTCGTTCTTCTCTGATAATACGAACTTCACGATCGGTGGATACCGCCTTGGCACGTTCAATACGGCGAACCCGCCGGTGTTCCAACCGACAACCCCTGCTCCGAGCACCAACGGCGTTCCGCCCTACGGCTATGTGCAGGTGCAGTTCCCGCCGTTCGAACCGAACGAATTCATCGATGATCAGATCGGTCGTTTCCGCGCTGTGATCATTGCTGAGCCGATCGACTCTACGGATCAGGGATTCAAGGATGCATGGCCGTTCGATGATACCACGAACGTTACGTTGTTCGTCATGCGTCGTCTCAGCTCCTTCAACGAAGACATCCGTGAATATCACGTCATCGACGGTACTCCGATGCCTTCCGTCTTGAAGTGGGTCAATATCGGTGGTGAAGTGAACGACGGTGACAACGCAACGAACAATCCGCCGCCGCCGCGTGGAGAGTACGCTGCCGCGAACAACAACAACTTCAAGCTGGCTACGCCGGTCGTCCAGTTGAACCGTATCATCGATGGCAGCGAGCCTCCGACCTTTCCAGGTGGTGACGAGTTGCGTTCCTTCCCCATCGATTTGCGTGGCCGTCTGAGTGCCGTTCTTTCGTTGGCATACCATAGAACAGAGAAACAGTCCGACTACGCTCGTGGTTGGGCTGACAACACCCTTATCGGACCGGAGCCGCGAGTCATCCTCAACGGTAACCCGACCGCTACGGCGAGCGGAGGAACCCAGTCTGGTGGTACCGATCAGCTCTTGGTCGAATATGCACGTCCGAGTCTTGATCAGGTGAATAACATCGTCGTCAGCTCTGTTCCGGGTGCTTCGGCATTCGCATGGAACTGGCACCCGCGCTGCTGCGGTCAATCGGCGATCACGGACAACCCCGCCTTCTCGATCTTCGGCGGTGGTGGTTTCCGTCGTGGCTATGATGAAGCAGTGAAGGATACCGCTATTTCGCAGGCACTCGGTCTCCGTTCCGATCCCTATGATGACGGTAAGGATTTCGAGTGGAAGAAGGTTTACCTTCCGATCCCTGATACCTTCATCAACGCTCCGAACGACGGTGCTCGTAATTTCCGTTTCCGTCTTCGCGTAGCTGCCAATCGTCATGGTTGGAATCCGGGTCCTTCGGACGACCAGGATAACTTCTTCGTCAAGAACGTCCGCATCCTCTTCCCTTCGGAAGTGACGGACATCGAGGCATTGTCGGTCATCACGACATGGCCGTTCGTTGAAACACCGGCTAGCCAGGCGACAGCCATTCCTATCACCGTCCGTCTTGCGAACAACACGGGTCGCGACGCTCAGGCGTTCAAGGTCCGCGTCGGCATCATCGGTGAAGATGATACATGGAAGATCGCAAACGACTTCAATAACAAGCAATACGACAACGAAACGTATGTTTACTATCGTTTCGTAACGATTCCGTTCATGGCCGGTAACAAGGACATCCTTATTCAGTTCCCGAGCTGGAACGCACGTCGTTCACAGCGCACGGGTACGAACACCCAGAATTACTTCGTCACGGCGAAGGTCGATTATCCGGGTGGAGACTTGGAGCCGCTGAACGACTCTACGTATTCTGTCACGACCATGAACTTCTCTCCTGCATTCTCGTATTATCCCTCATCGGAGCAGAATCAGGTTCCCCAATTCACCCAGCAGTTGCTCGGTCAGGCGTTGGTAGGTAAGGGTCTCAACACCCTTGGCTATGTCAGCTCCGGCTGGAACGGTAACACGGCATTCGGTGACGTGGGCGGTTCGGGTTCGGGTCAGATTGCCGTTCGCTTCAATTTGACCACACAAGACACCATCTTCGGTTTCCAAGCGTACTTCGCATCGTTGAACTCTGACCAGAACAACATCCGCTTCAACATCTATGATGACGCGAGCCAAGTTCCGGCTTCACAGCCTCGTGCGGGTACGACTGTTACGAAGGGTCGCGGATTCGATGACATTCTCTTGACGGAGAAGTACGATTCCATTTCAACCTACCTGTATCAGACTCCGGTTGTTCTCGGACCTGGTGAGTACTGGGTATCCGTCGGCCAGCTAAGCACCATCGGTATGGAGCTTGGTGCAACAGGCGCACGTTCCGGTCTGCAGTTGGGTAACTACAACAACAGTCCGATTCCGGGTCAGTCGAACTACAACCTCTACTTGGACAAGCGTTTCCGTAAGTACACACGTAACGGTACGCTCTTGAACGATAATCGTTTCGCATTCGAGAACTCGTATCGTAGCGGTCAATGGCAGCAATTCGCCTCGACACTCGGTAACGTGGGATACAATCACCTCGATTTCGGTGGTATCGTCGGTGTCGATCGTACCTACACGCGCGGTACATGGATTCCGATGATCCGTCCGTACCTCGGGCCGCGCTCGTTCGGTGACCGTACATACGTTCCCATCCGCGTCGTACCTGTCGAGTTGACGGTGTTCGAAGGACAGAAGCGTTCCAGCGCTGTCGATCTCTGGTGGGAAACCGCTTCGGAGAAGAACAACAGCGGATTCCATGTCGAGCGCCGTGCAGATGGCGAACAGACATGGTCGGATCTCGGCTTCATCGGCTCCAAGGCAGGTGCCAACGGTAACTCGACGACAGAGTTGAACTATAACTACACCGATAAGAATGTAGCCGTAGGTTCAGCATACGAGTATCGCTTGCGCCAGGTCGATCTTGATGGCTCCGCTACCTATTCGCAGACATTGAAATTCGCTTTCGATGGCACGAACAGCACGGCGAACATCGAGTCACTCGGACCGAATCCTTTCGTCGACGGTGCAAAGTCAACGACGTTGAACTACTCTGTCTCTTCCGCATCACACGTGAATGTCGATATCGTCGACCTCATGGGTAATGTCGTCAGGACCCTCGTCAACGCCGACGTGAATGCAGGTCGCTACAGCGTCGAGTGGGACGGAACGAACAGCAATGGAACTCAAGTGGCTAACGGTTCATACATCTATCGTTTCGTAGCAGGAGATGCTCCGATCGAGACCCGTGTATTGAAGGTCATCCGCTAAGAGAATCACGTTGTAAAATCACAAGAGCTCCCTGCCGGAAACAGCAGGGAGCTCTTTATTTTTGGACTATTCCCATCATCAGGATCCACATGAGTGAAACGATTTTTTCCCGCATCATCGCTCGGGAGATACCGGCCGACATAGTGTATGAAACGGATTCCATTCTTGCCTTCAAGGATATCGCTCCGAAAGCTCCTGTCCATATTCTCGTCATACCGAAGAAGCCCATTCCTACGCTGAACGATGTCGTAGCGGATGATGCGATTCTTCTCGGTGAACTACTGCACGCCGCTGCCATCATTGCCAAGCAATCGGGAATCGCCGAAACCGGGTACAGAGTGGTCATGAATTGTAATGCGGATGCCGGGCAGACGGTGTTTCACGTGCATGCACACGTTCTCGGTGGACGTGAGCTGGGCTGGCCTCCGGGTTAAGACGACATCTTTGCTGCTGATGTCGGACAGAAACCGCTTGGACGCAACGAATCATCTCCAAAATCAAGGAATACAAAACATGAGTCTATCGGAAGACCGCCTGGCATCCGCCCGCCGGGCACTGGCCATCGAGGCAGAAGGAATCTCGGCACTGGCGTCGAGACTGGACGATTCGTTCGTGGAGGCTGTCGAAATCCTCATCGACGCAGAACGTGTATTCGTTCTGGGAGTAGGGAAGTCCGCATTGATCGGGGCGAAAATCGCGGCCACGTTTTCGAGTATCGGCAAGCCCGCACACTTCCTTCATCCGGTAGATGCGCTTCATGGCGATATAGGCAGTATGACACCGGGGAGTTGCGTACTCATGATATCGAAAAGCGGTACCACCGCCGAGCTGGTCGAGATATTGCCATTCCTGCGTCAGCGGAACATACCGATCATCGCTATTCTCGGGACACCGCTGGGGCTTCTGTCTCAAAGGGTCGACGTCGTCCTGGACTGTAGCGTTCGGCAGGAGGCATGCCCATTGAACATCGCGCCGACGGCAAGTACGACGGCCGCGCTCGCCATGGGAGATGCACTGGCTGTCGTCGTCATGAGCGAATCCGGTCGTACCGTTGAGGATTTCGCGTACCATCATCCCAGCGGTCAACTAGGCAGGAACGTCTCTGTCCGTGTTTCCGAAGTGATGCATGGGGGAGACCATGTTCCGTTGATCCATACCGATGCAGGAATGCGGGAGGCACTCATCGTGAACAGTACGCACGGAATGGGATGCGTTTGTGTGACGGACCGCGAGAAGAGGTTGCTCGGTATCATCACCGATGGCGACCTACGGCGCCTGCTCCAGCATCACGATAACATCCTCGAGCTCTCCGTCGGCGAGGTGATGACGAAGAATCCCGTATGCGCAACACCTGATATGACTCTGCATGAAGCGTTGCATCTCATGGAGAACCGCAGCTCACAGATCAGCATTCTTCCCGTTGTGGACCCTGATGCCACCTGTATCGGCGTGATCCGTCTCCATGATATCGTCAGGATGTAAGCCAGTGTCGACGCGGTTCGTCACTCTCGACGACAGCTCGAGAGAAGGACAAGACCGAGGTCTGATTGATCCTCAACGGATGATGACGGGCGTCAAATCGCGCTTCTTCGCCTCGCGACGTATGCGTTCCAAACGCAGTCTGCGCTCCCTCTCTTTTGCGCTCTCCACGCGCAGCGGAAGTGCCTTCGCTTGCTGACGCAACGGCGTGGTAATGTTTTTCTTCGCCGGTACGGCAGGGTTTGCACGCGTACCCTGAGGTGATGCGACCGCCGCGTTGATTTGAGGTTTCTGCGGACTCGTCGGCGCGTTCCGCATGGGTGGTTGTTGCGCTGCCAAGGGAGTGCTCTGTGGCTTGGACGGCGGAGCTCCCGGTGACGGCCTTGCCGGGTTCGGCTTCACGGCGCTTACCGTCGGGGAGTTCTTTTGGGTGAGCTGCATCACCGTCGTTGGTTTTTGCAAAGCCGGTTTCACGGGCGAAGGCGCAGGTGCTCGCATGGGAGCAGTGCTTTTGGGAGAGGGTTTGTTCTTGGAGGTATCGCGTTGTGAACGCCAAGGAGAAGCGCTCGTGATGAACTCGGTGCGCGTGATGCGAATGGAGCGAACGGTTTCACCGATCTTTCCGATGCGAGGCAGTTCCATGCCATTCCGCTTGAAGGTCACACCGCCTGCATTCCGTACACTCAACACGAAGCTCTCCGCGCCGGACCACGTCCGTTGCTGACCAGGGTTCAAGGTGACGATGTCGGTCGTCTTACGATCGACCGTGATATTGATCCACACCGTGTCGGTGCAAACCGCTTCCAAGGAAATGGAATCTTGCGGCGTGACACCGAAGTAATTCATGAGTTTGCCAGCCTGCTCCGACGGTGCAAGGAGCGAGTCCACTCCGCGCAGTAAGGACTGTCGCTCGGTTGAAAGCGTGCCGTCGGAGGGTCCTCGAAGAAGAAGATAGATTCCGGACAGGCATGCCACACCGAAGATCGAGACAAGGATGATCAGGATGCGACGACGGTTGTTCGTACCCTCCAAGGAAAGACGTTTCGGACCGGCGGACTTCGCTGAAGGAAAAAGCGAGAAGGGCTTCGATGATCCTTTGCCACCCGACGAGAGGTCGCTATCCAGGTGCCGAAGGATGAGGTCGTCGATTTCCTGCGAGGGAACGCCCACGCATTCAGCATACCGACGCAGGAACGAACGCATGTACACGGCGGGAAGCTCATCGAAACGGCCATCATCAATGGCGACGATAAGATGCTCCCGAATCCTTGCCTTTGCTTGGAGTTCGCTGACGGATATGTTCTTCGCCACACGGGCTTCACGAAGCCGTGTGCTGAGAGGATGCTGAGGGGTCATGTGCGACGAATGGTTGCTGCTAATTCGCGCCGAGTGCGAGAGAAAATTATTACAATTTTGTAGAGTGTCAAAGACATTTCACAAGGAGACCGTGGCAACACCAACCCAGTTCGTCGTCAGTGCCCTCTACGTAACCTTCACCTACGCGTGCATAGGCTTCGGTGCATTGTATTTCCGAACGGTGGTGGACCGGCTCCGGGTGAAGGACATCCGCATCGGCGAAGAGCTTTTCTCCTTCATCGATCCGCGTGTCTACTTCGGCATCGGGTGTCTGGTTTTCTTTTTCTGTATTTTCGTCGCGTTGCTCACATACCAAGTGGACCTCTATCATGAAGAGGTCAACAGGGCGGCACCGGGACTTGTCTTCTTCGTCATCCCCCAGGTGCTTGTCGTCAATATGATACAGCTGTATCTGCGGGCCCGAGGCCAGCGAACGCAGGTATGTACCCGTGGTATCCTCATTCGTCGGATGTTGAGCGAGAGACTCTACACGGTCTCATACGACAGTGCCGTTCCCGTTCTTCGGCTGGAGCGTGAGTTCTGGTGGTTCAAGATTGTGTTCACCGATGAAAACGGACACGACATTTCTCCGTGTTACGTTGGTCCCCGCATGGTAACCCGTGTCATCACACACATGCGCGATTCGTTGGGCTATGCCGTCATCTCGGACGACATCCCGCTCGACGAGTCTGTTCAATAGAGAAAGCTTTTTTCTTCCGTGTTATGAAAGATTCCATTCGTATAGCTTCCGGTCAGGGTTTCTGGGGCGATCTGCTCAGTGCACCGCTCGCGCAAGTGAGCAAAGGACCCATCGACTACCTCATGCTCGACTATCTGGCGGAGGTCACGATGTCCATCGTGCAGAAACAAAAAATGCGCAACCCGTCGCTGGGCTACGCCCGCGACCTCATCTCCACGGTCGACGAGATCCTCCCGTTCCTTGTGGAAAGGAACATCCGCATGATCAGTAACGGCGGCGGTGTGAACCCGGAAGCCGCTCGTGACGCGGTGTTCGAGGTGGCTCGCAAGCACGGTGTGAAAGGACTCCGCGTCGGCGTCGTCACGGGGGATGATATCCTGCCTCGACTCGACGAGCTCATCGCCCAAGGTCACAAGATGCTGCATATGGAGGACGGAACCCCCATTGCCCAGGTCAAAGAGAAACTCCTGAGCGCCAACGTGTACCTGGGTGCCGCACCTGTGGTGGAAGCGTTGCGCCAAGGTGCTGATATCGTCATCACCGGACGTGTCACCGACACCGGACTGACCCTTGCTCCGATGATCCACGAGTTCGGTTGGAGTATGAACGATTGGGACAAACTCGCCGCGGGAACGGTGGCCGGTCATATCAACGAATGCGGTGCCCAGGCAAGCGGTGGTAACTTCCTCGGCGATTGGAAATCGCTACCGGACATGGCCAACATCGGCTTCCCCATCATCGAGGCCTATCCCGACGGAAGTTTCATCGTGACAAAACATGCGAATACCGGTGGAGCAGTGACCCGTGAAACGGTGAGCGAACAGTTGCTGTATGAAATCGGCGACCCCACCCAGTACATTACGCCGGATTGCGTGGCGGACTTCAGCTCCATCCAATTACGGGATGAAGGTGACAACCGCGTGCGCGTCTATGGCATCAAAGGCAAGCCCGCCACGCCGTTCTACAAGGTGTCGGCGAGTTACGACGACGGCTACGTCGCGTTCGGCTCCTTGACCTATTCCGCTCCCGAGGCCTTCATCCGCGCGCAAGCGGGAGACAGGATCCTCCGCGAGCGTCTGACGTCTCTTGGTCTGCAGTTCGACGAAATCCGTACCGAGTTCGTCGGCATGAACGCCTGCCATGGACCGATCGCCGCTGCCATCGAACCGAACGAAGTCATGATGCGCATCGGTGTGCGCTCGAAAGACAAGAACAGCGTCGAACGGTTCGGCAAGGAGATCGCACCCCTCATTCTTACCGGACCTCCCGGTGTGACAGGGTTTGCGGGCGGACGTCCGAAACCCAGCGATGTCGTGGCATACTTTCCGGCCCTCATCGACAAATCCGTCGTTGACTATCACGTAAGCGTGGAAGAGATTCCGTGATCATCCGCGCACGAATAGTACGCGTTCTCTTTGCGCTTCTCTTGTCGCCGTCGCTCATGAGTGGAGCGAAGGCGCTCGCTACAGAGTACCGCGGTCCGGCGTCATTGTCGGTCCTTTCTTCGTCCCGGATTTCCGCCCTCCACCCATCAACCGCATCAACGTCGAACGACGAGTGCTTCGCTCTCGGATTTTTTCACGACGTCTGTCACCGGTGTTCTCCCGGTATCTCGATCGAGCATGCGACAGCATCCGTTCCCGGTGCTGAGCACGAGGGATCGGCATGGTCCGTGTCCACGCCACCGAGTGCACGTGCGGTTACGCCGGATACGGCTCTCTTCCTCACTCCCGACGAGTTTCTCTTCGCAGGTCATCCGCGATACACCATCGACGGTTCTTTGCCTTTGCGAGTCAGTGACATCAAACCGTTCACGTTGGCCGCTACCGGTGGGATGTATGCGGGAATCATGATAGGATTGCATGTGTATCAGATGGAAACGTTCTGGCAACAGAGGTCGCCGGTATTCAATCTCATCGAGGATGGATCCTATGCCATGGGGGTGGATAAATTCGGTCATTTCTTTGGCACCCATCTCATGTGTTATTATTCCACGGAAGTGCTTCAAGCATCGGGCCTGTCCGTGGAGTCCGCCCACATCTGGGGAACACTCATGGGCATGGTGTACCAGAGCTACGTGGAGATAGAAGACGGCTACGGAAGCAACTGGGGGTTCAGTCCCTCCGACATGTACGCCAACGCCGCCGGCGCTACGTACTTTCTTGCGCAGTACTATTTCCCCTTCCTTCAGAACTTCACGCCGAAGTGGATCTATACACCTGCGCCTTGGATAGGCGAGTCGGCACGCGCCGAGGGCATGACGTTCATCGACGACTACTCGTCGAGCACGTTCTACCTTTCGTGCAAGGTGTACAACCTGCTTCCTGAATCGACGCAGCAATGGTGGCCGCGGTGGCTCAATGTGGCGGTCGGGTACGCTGCGAGGGGATTGGATACGCCGGACTCCGATGCCAAAGTGATACTCGCGCTGGATTACGATCTTCCCGAATTGTTGCCGGACTTCCGAAACACCGTCGGCGGATCGCTCGGTGATATCCTGAATTGGTGTAAGCAGACTTTCAACTATGTCAAGCTTCCGTCGCCGTCCCTCGAGTTCGGTAGGTCGGGGATGACACGGTTCAACCTTTTGTACCCGTTCAAGATCCGCGTCGCGGGTATCTGTTTCTAAATCGTTCTCGCCGAGGTACCACTGCTCGATCATGATTCCGATACCGTATCCGCTCAGCCCGCCGGTGTGACCGTGTGGAAGAATGAGCTGCGCCTGGCCGCTGTGCCCCGTATCAGCGTCATCGTGCCGGCGTTGCAGGAGGAGAAGATTCTTGCGCAGTCGCTCGGACTGTTCACACCGGCCCTGCGGGACAGGTATGGCATCGAAATCGTTGTCAGCGACGGCGGTAGCACCGATGCCACGGTGGAGATAGCCAAGCAGTTCGCCGATGTCGTCGTCGTTCATGCGGAAAGCCGACGTCAGACGATTGCGGAGGGAAGGAATAGAGGCGCGGAGGCGGCATCAGGTCAGGTGTTGGTGTTTCTCAATGGCGACTCGTTTCCGGCACTGCCGAACGTTTTCTTTGACTTCATCGAGCAATGGTCGGTGTCGCACGGCAAGTACGCTCGCCACGCCGTCATGGCATGTCCCGTGGAAGTGTTACCCAACGAACGCAAGTGGAGCGATGTTCTTTTTCATGGCTTCTTCAACACCTTCCTGAAGATCCTCACCATGATGAACTTCGGGGTGGGACGTGGTGAATGCCAGATCGTCAAACCGCAAACCTTCCGCGAGGTTGGTGGATACAATGCACGCCTTGCGGCAGGAGAGGATTTCGATTTCATCGCCCGCATCGCGAAGAATCATTCCGTGGCCATCGCCAACGAACTGCTCGTGTACGAATCACCCCGCCGATACCGTCGCTACGGCTATGTGCCTATCCTTTGGAGCTGGTTCATGAACTGGGTGGGCGCTACTCTCTTCAAGCGCAGTTTCTCTCGCGAGTGGACCGTGGTGCGCTGATAATGTGCGCATGCCTTTCGCGGTGCCTACCCCTCATACCTTCCTGCCGTCTTCACGCCCCGAATGCCTTTCAACCGATCAAGGATGGCCTGGAGGTGGTCGAGGTTCTTCACATACAAGGTCACGACACCCTCGAACTCGGAGCCGAAGGCGTCGATGTTCACGCTTCGGATGTTCGTGTTCTCGTATTGCACGATGGCGTTCGTGATATCGTTGAGCATGCCGGCACGGTCGTCGCCGGTGATGCGAGCGCCGACGATGAACGTACCGCCTTGAAGCGATGACCAGCTCATCTCGAGGAACCGCTGGGAGTTCTTCGAAAGATGTTCGCGCACGTTCACGCATGTGCGACGATGCACTTTGATGCCGCTGCCTACCGTCACGTGTCCCACGATGTCGTCTCCCGGAACCGGGTTGCAGCACGAGGCGAAATGATGGAGGATGTGGCGGGTATCGCTTCCGTCCTGCAATTGCACTCCTTCAGCGGTCTCACGAGCCACCGAGGCGAAATCCTTGGTCGCGGTTTTCGGTAGGGACTCCGCGGCGGCGTGCGCCGTGGAGGGCTGAAGACGTCGCATGATCTCCGGAATGATATCATCCGGACTTATGGTGCCCAGACCGATCTGATACATGAGCTCCTGAGCGTTGTCGAAGCGCATGCCGTGCAGGATGCGCTCAAGCGTATCGTTGTTGATGTGGAGCCCCGCTTTCCTGACCTTCTTCTCCCAGAGCTCCTTGCCTTCGCGTTGCTTCGCGCGTTTCTCTTCGTTGAGGAATTTCCTGATCTGCGACTTGGCTTTGTGCGTGATGCAGAGCTTCTCCCAGTCCCTCGTGGGTTGCTGGTTCTTCGACGTCAGGATCTCCACCTGTTCGCCGTTCTTGAGCACATAATCAAGAGGTACGATCTTTCCGTTGGCTTTGGCACCGATGCAGTGATAGCCGATCTTCGAGTGGATATCGAAAGCGTAGTCGATGGGTGTAGCGCCCTTTGGAAGGATGCGCAGGTCGTTCTTCGGCGTGTAGATGTACACTTCGTCCTGATACAGGTTCAGTTTGAACGATTCCAGGAGCTGCTCCGGTGCTTCGTCGCCGGCATTCTCGAAGATGTCCCGCACCCATTGCGCCCATTCCTCCAGCTCCTTATCGTTCCACCACGAAGCCACCCGACCGCTGCCTTGATTTTCCTTGTATTGGAAGTGGGCGGCGATGCCCTTTTCCGCGATTTCGTGCATGGCACGGGTACGGATCTGCACTTCCACCCGACGTCCGTCGGGTCCGATGACCGTGGTATGCAACGACTGATAGGAGTTCTTCTTCGGGCGGGAGATGAAGTTCTTGAATCGCTCGGGAATAGGTTCGTAGATATCCGCCACGATGCCATAGGCCGTGAAGCAATCCTTGTTCTCGTTCGATTCCAGGATGACGCGCACCGCGAGCAGGTCGTACAGCTGGCTCATCTCCTTGTTCTGGCGGACCATCTTGTTGTAGATGGAGAAGATGTGTTTGGGACGTCCGCTGATTTCGTACCGGAACGACTCCGCATCCAGGCGCTTCTTGATGGGAGCGATGAACTTCGCTATGTACTCCTCGCGATCGTCGCGAAGGTCGTTCGCCTCCTGCCGCAGTTGTTCGTATTGCTCGGGTTGCAGCGCACGGAATGCCAGATCCTCCAGCTCCCATTTGATGTTCGCCATACCGAACCGGTGGGCGAAGGGAGCATAGATCTCCAACGTCTCCCGCGCCATGCGTGTCTTGCGCTCCTCGGACAGATAGGAGATGGTCCGCATGTTATGCAAGCGGTCGGCGAACTTGATGAGTATCACGCGCACGTCCTTCACCATGGAGAGAAGCAGCTTGCGATAGTTCTCCGCCTGCTTGATCTCCGCGCTCTTGAAGATGCCCGAGATCTTCGTCACGCCGTCCACGATCTCGGCCACGGCACTGCCGAACTCCGCCCGTATGTCGTCCAGACTATAGCTCGTGTCTTCCACGACATCGTGCAGCAAAGCGGCGGCAACGCTTACGTCATCCAGACGGATCTCGCGGATGACGATGCGGGCTACGGCCAAGGGATGGGTGTAATAGGGCTCTCCGCTGGCGCGCACATCGTTCTTGTGGGCATCCGCACACAATCGGAAGGCTTTGGCGATCATCGGCTCCGAATAGGTGCCAAGAAACGTAGAGCATTCCTTCAGGAGCAAGCGCAGGTCCGCATCCGGATTCTTTCCCACTTCCGGATCTTTCTCGACCGAGGCGGACATGCCTGAAAAAAACTGGCGCAGATTCACGATAAGGAGCGAAACGGTGACGGAAAGGTGGCGGCTTGACGATGCGAGCCCGTGCGCGCGTTTTCACGTGCGCAAAATCACAAAAACGACGTCCAAAATCAAGAAGAATACCGCATCTGCCGATAAAACCTACATATCGTGACCTCTTGCGCAGGCGACTCGTCGACTCACTATGAACTCATCGTCGGAAACGACTCCGAACAGCAGACTCGCGGTGACCCGGCATCCCCATACCTACTTCAAGGAATTGGCGGAGATGGGAGCGCTGTACGACTTCCTGTTGCAGTACATGGAGGAGGATTTCCGGTCGAACCCGGAATTCCACCGAGAGATGTTGCAGTTGCTCATCGATAACAAGGACGTGTGCGAGCGGGGTGTGGAGGAGGAATACCTTCACCACCTGAGTCAGGCGCTCGATAAATTCATGGAGAAACTCTATCATGCAACAACAGCCAGTATTTAGTAAGGAACTCGTGGAACTGTGCGACCGGGTGAGCAATCAGGCGGACGAGTATGCTGACCTGTTCATGAACGTGCGCCGTCGCACGCTCGAGCTTGATGCGTTGCGGATCGACATGCAGACGTCGCTCGCAAACTTCAAGGGTCAGGCCCAACACGATCTCGATACCAACAAGGCAGCCATCGAATCAGGTCTCAAGCGCTTGTCCGATGACATGGTGTTCGTGCGTAGTGTCTACGCGGATATCGATAACATCCGCGAGTTGCGCGACGCTCTCGTGGACTTGCGCGCCACGTTCTACGAGCGCACGGTGGAGATGGACACCGTCATCCATTCCATCCGTACCTACGTACAGAAAGAGACGGCCAATCAATTCCTCGAGTTCGAACGACGCCTCTCGGCGAAACTCCAAGCCATCGATGCTGCGATAGAAGGCTTCGATGCGCGCCTTCTGAAGATCCAGGATCTGCATCAGTACGAGTTCACCGCACTCAGCGACGACCTTGGTCGATTCAAAGGGAAAGTGTCCGATATCAAGCATCTCGTCGATGCCGCCACCCGCACCTTGAACGAATTGGTGGATACGGCAGACAGGAAGCTGAACGATACCATCCGGCGCACGCTCGGTGATATCGATGCGAAGATCCGCAGCAGTTTCGACACGATGACCAACGAGGGTATCCTGAAACAACGTATCGACCGCGTCAAGTTGGAGACGCAGTCTCTCGAGCGCCGGATGAACGAGTTCGACCGCTCGGTGGTGATTCGTGCGACGGTCGGACTTTGGGTGGGGGCTTTGGCGCTCGTCGGCGTCCTCTTCGTCGCCTTTTTCAAGTGATTCCGTCTACCGTGCGCCGGCAGGATTGAACCATACCTCTCGGTAGGCACGTCGGTCCATGGCGTTGTTCCGCAAGCCCATCACATAGGGTTGCACCAACCGATAATCCTCGTCGTAAAACGTCAGAAGGAACGGCGCGTCGTTCATGGCCAATTGCTCGGCCTCTCGGAATAATGTGTTCCTCTCATCCCTATCCGGCGTGGATCGTGCCTTCTCGAACAAGGCATCGAAAGCGGGATTACGATACCGCGATCCGTTCTGGGGCGAGGGAAGATCGAACGACTCCGGCACCACCTTGCCGTAGAACAGACTCAGGAAGGACTCCGGATCCGGATAATCCGCGATCCATCCCAAACGGAAGAACTCCGCCTTGCCATGATCGATGGCATCAAGGTGCTTGGCGAATTCCACGATCTTCAGTTTGCAATCCACTCCCAAGTTCTCGATGAGCATGGTCTGAACCGCCTCCGCAATCAGCGTGTTGCGTCCGCCACCCGAGTTCAACTGCAACGTCACCGGAGGAAAACCCTTGCCGCCCGGATATCCGGCCTCCGCCAGGTACGCACGCGCCTTCACGACATCGTAGTCGTATCCTTCCACTTTGTCACTCTGATACCCGGGCATGGTGGGCGGTACCAGGCCGTGAACCGCAGGAGCCGCGGCCTGACCCTTCAGGACGAAGGCGATGATGCGTTTTCTGTCCACAGCGTAGTTGAAGGCCTTGCGAACACGAGCATCCTTGAACGCTTCGCTCACCGTGAGCATGCCATAGTACTGGGAACTCAGAGCGGTGGCGCGGTTCAAGGTGAAGCGTCGGAACGCCGGACGCAGTTGCTTGTTCTCATCGACGATGGAGGGGAAGAACTCGGTGGGTATGCGATATGATTCCTCAAGGTTACCCTCGCGGAACTCGAGCAGTTGGATCTTGTCGTCCTTGATGAACGAGGTCACCACACCGTCCAGATACGGCAACGCATTCCCCCATCGGTCCTTCGCCCAATACTTCGGATTGCGGACGAGCGCGCATTCGATGTCCGGTGTCCAATGATCGAATTTGAACGGTCCGCTGCCCACCGGATGCTTGAAGAAATCCTCCTTGTAATACTCCACGGCTTCCCGAGGGACGATACCGGTGGAATTCAGGGCGACCATGTATTCGAATGGACCGAAGGGCTTCTCGAGTTCTATGCGGAAAGTGTATCGGTCCGGCGCGCTGTATCCGCGGATGCCATTGACAGCGAGTTTTCCGCTCGAGGCCACATCCCGGGTTGCCGCATAGTATTCCTCGGCACCGACCACCTTGCCACGGAAGAACTCCGAACTGAGTGTCTTTGCCCGTGCGTCGCAGAGACGTGTGTAGGAGTACACGACGTCCTGCGCCGTCAGCTCTCTGCCGATGCCGCCGGGAAAACAGGCGTCATCGTGGAACATCACGCCGCGCCGGAGGAAGTACGTATACACCTTGCCGTCCGCCGAGATCTCCCGACGCTCCGCCAACTCGTAGGTGAGGTTCAGACTGTCGTCGAAGTCCATGAGCTGATCGTAGATCTGCGACGTGATGTGCGATGACGAGACATCGTTCACGCCGGCAGGATCCATGGACCTCAGGTCGCCGTTTTCGTTGACGCGGTAGACTCCACCATAATACACACCACCCTTGCCCGCCTTGAGGGCGCTCAGATCCACACTGATGCGCTTCTTGCACGACATCGTACCGATGCAGAGGAACGCGCCCATGAGCACGAGAAAGAGCCCGAGGTGACGACGATGCGCACCATGCCGGTATTTAGGAGCGAAGGGCGTCAAGCAACACCTCGCTGACATCTCGAACGTGCACGGTCTCCGCCTTGTCCGCCGCCTTCACGCCGTCGGTGATCATGGTGGCGCAGAAGGGACAATTCACGGCGATGGTGGAGGCACCCGTGGCAAGCAGTTCATTCGTACGATTGATGTTCACGCGCTCGCCGACCATCTCCTCCATGAACATGCGTGCGCCGCCGGCACCGCAGCAGAAGCCGCGATCCTTGGATCGGGCCACCTCCACCACGTGAAGTCCGGGAACGTTCTCCAGCACCGCTCTGGGCGCTTCGAATTCCTCGTTATAGCGTCCCAGGTAACAGGAGTCGTGATAGGTGACCGCTTCCGCGGATACGCCCTTGCCGTCGCGCGGCATCACGAGCTTCCCATCGTCGATGAGCGAACGGATGAACTGCGTGTGATGCAGCACCGTGTACCAGCCACCGAATTGCGGATAATCGTTCTTGAGCGTGTTCAGGCAGTGAGGACAGGTGGTGACGATGGTATGGACATGATAGGCGTTCATGGTCTCTACGTTCATCTTCGTCATCGCATCCGCCAGATACTCGTTCCCCGACCGTCGTGCGGGATCACCCGTGCATCGCTCTTCCGTTCCAAGAATGCGGAAATTCACGCCGGCCATGTTCATGAGTTCGGCGAACGCCCGCGTCGTCTTCTTCGCACGCTCGTCGTAGCTACCGGCGCAGCCCACCCAGAAGAGCACGTCCATGGACGGATCCTCGGCTGCCGTCTTGATGTCCAAACCCTCGGTCCATGCCGCACGATCGTCGGCACTCATGCCGCCCCAGGGCACGGCGTTGTTCTCGATGTTGCTGTAGATGTCGGGAAGCATGGCGGCTTCCTCGTTGAAGGCGGACTCCATCATCGTCATGGAACGGCGCATGCCCACGATGGCGGGGACGTGTTCGATATTCACCGGACATTCCTGCATGCACGCACCACAAGTGGTGCACGCCCATAAGGCATCGGGATTCACATAATCCCCGATGAGTTTCTTGTTCCATACCGCTTGCTCTTCATCGCTCAGGTTCTCCGTGAAGAACGCCCGCTCTGCCTCGGAGAATTCCGCGGGGTTCTTGCCGGACAACACGCCGCGTGCCGCTTCCTGGTTCTCCGCACGCGAGAACTGATCGGCCACGTCCTGAAGCTTCATGAGCAGCGGACCTTTCTCCATGGTGCGGTTGTTGATCTGGATGATGATCTCCCGCGGATCCAACACCTTGCCCGTCTGCTGAGCCGGACACACACTGGTGCAGCGACCGCAATGCGTGCAGGTGTACCCGTCGAACAAGGTCTTCCACGAGAAATCCTCGATGTCGCTCACACCGAACTTCACCACGTCGCTCTCCGCTTCGAAATCAATCTTCTCCAGGGTGTTCGGAAAATGCACCGGCGAGAAGAACACATTCGGTACCGACGTGAGAACATGAAGGTGTTTGGAGTACGGCAGATAGTTCGTGAAGGCAAGGATGAGGAGGATGTGTATCCACCAGGCGGTGTGATAGATAATGGAGAGCGCGGGAGTGGAGACGCCCGAGAGCAGAGTGCCGGAGACGAGGTGCGACAACGGACGGATGGCCCACATGCTGTCGTGACCGAGAGCCACTTTCGCCGAGTTCTGGAACAGGAGGGAAGTGACGATGCTGGCGATGGTGAGAAGGATGAGCGCGGCCTCCACTTTCTCGTGTTCCACCTGCAATCTCTTCACCTTCGTCACGTACCGTCGCCAGAGCGACATGACCACGCCAAGGACGATGAAGGCGCAGAAGACGTCGCTGAGCAAGGAGAAGACGCTATAGACGGGCCCCATCCAGGCGAGTCCCCATGCAGGATGTATGCCCTCGAGCACCGCCTCCGCCGCCGCACTCAAAAGCACGACGAAGCCCCAGAAGATACCGGCATGGATGGGTCCTGCCTTCTTGTCGCGCAGGATCTTCTTCTGCAGGAGCGCCACGGACACCGTCTGCCGGATTCTCGCACCGATGTTGTCGAAACGGTTGTCCGGTTTGGCAAAGGCAAGGATGCTGACAAGGCGGGAGACGGAGCGTGCCATGATGCCGACGGCAATGGCAAGGACGACCAGGAAGATGTAATTGGAAGTTTCCATGAAAACAGAGTGATGAGCGTGACCGGGAACAGGTAAAAATACCTTAGCGAAGGGGATTGCGGAACCGCGGGTTCTGCAAAAACTCTTCGTCGGTCAGCGTCAGAAGAAACGCGCGCAGACGACGCTTCTCTGTTTCCGAGAGGTGAAGGGGTCGGATGCGAGAGGTATCCTTGTAGATGAACGGATTACCACCCTTATCGTAGTGGTCGATCACCTCGTCCAAGGTGGCGAAGTTCCCCTCGTTCATGTACGGTGCGCTCACGGCAACGTTCCGCAAAGTCGGCGTCTTGAACTTGCCGATGTCCCGTTCTTTTCCCGTCACGATCGCTCGTCCGCGGTCGTAGTAATGCGCACGAAGGGCCACGGAATGATACTCGTTGTCGCTCAGGTTGAATCCGCTGTGACACGAGCCGCACTTCGTCCGTTCGCTGAAGAACAATCGCATGCCCTCCTGTTCATCCGAGGTCAAGGCCGACGTTTCTCCCATGAGGAATCGGTCGTAGCGCGACGAGCCGCTGACCAAGGAACGACAGAACGTGGCGATGGCGTCGACGGCCCTGTCCAGAGTGATGGGTTCCGCCGGACCGAAGGCATCGCGGAACATGAGCGGATACGTCGTCGAACGCTCCAGGTACGCGCGTACGTCCGCGGTATCAGCATCCATTTCTGCAGATGACGTCAGCGCAGATCCGATCTGCTGTTCCAGAGTCCCGGCACGACCATCCCAGAACCACGATTCCTGATACGCCGTGTTGACGATGCTCGGCGCGTTCCGGGACCCGTTCTCGCCGCGCACACCTGTGCTGACGGCTCGCGAGTCGGAGAACCCAAGGGATTGCCGGTGACAGGAAGCGCACGAGACCGTGCCGGTCGATGACAACTGCGGATCGTAGAACAGCATCCTGCCAAGAAGGATCTTCGCTTCGGAAGGAATGTTCGTGGAAGGGAAGGGCACCGGAGGGAATCCTGCCGGTTCCACAATGGCCGGTCGTTCAGCAGGAATCGTGGATTCACCGCACGATGCCAGACCCAGGACGGTCATCGCCAGGATGACCAACCGTGCGACCGCTGCCGCAAACTGTTTTTGTGACGCCCCTTTCATGAGGTCAAGATAGGCAGCGAGGTTTTGAACATGAAAAGAAATTCCCCTCGGCGAACGGACCATCGTAGTTTTGTATCACCCTTTCACACCGACGAATTCCGAGACAGCATGATGACGGTACCTTTGCTCGATTTGAAACTTCAATACGCCACCATCAAAGAGGAGTGCGAGCAGACGCTCTCTCGCCTGGCGGCCTCTCAGGCGCTCATTCTGGGACAAGAGACGACGAAGCTGGAGAAGGACCTGGCGGAGTATTGCGGATGCGCCTACGCTTTGGGCGTTTCCAGCGGAACCGATGCTCTTCTCATGGCCCTCATGGCCTTGGATCTCGAGCCGGGTGACGAAATCATCGTGCCCACGTATTCCTTCTTCGCCACCGCCGGGGTGGTGACACGCCTTCGCGCCGTTCCCGTGTTCGTGGACAGCGATCTGGTGAGTTGCACCATCGATCCCGCAGGAGTGGAGAAAGCCATCACGTCCCGTACCCGCGCCATCATGCCCGTCCATCTGTACGGTCAAAGCG
Source organism: Kapaibacterium sp. (SeqCode) (assembly GCA_040398805.1). Classification (GTDB taxonomy): domain Bacteria; phylum Bacteroidota; class Ignavibacteria; order Kapaibacteriales; family NICIL-2; genus JBBATK01. The sequence continues at coordinate 74,599 of JBBATK010000005.1, forward strand.
CGGATATGACGGAGTTGTTACGCATCAGTGCCGAGCATGGCATTCCGCTTATCGAGGATGCCGCGCAGGCGCTCGGCACACAATACCGACACGGCGAGAAGGTAGGGTCCATGGGTTTGATGGGGTGCTATTCCTTCTATCCGACGAAGAACCTTGGTGCCTTCGGCGATGCCGGACTCATCACGACGAACGATGACGCGCTGTATGTGAAGCTGAAGCAGATGCGGAACCACGGCATGGAGCCGAGGTATTACCACAAGTTCGTCGGAGGGAATTTCCGTATCGACGAGATCCAATCCGGTGTCCTGAATGTGAAGTTCCCGCACCTCGAATCATGGCACGCCGCCCGACGTCGCAACGCCGCCCTGTACCGCACCGCCTTCCTGGAGAAAGGGCTGGCGACGGACGAAGGCGTGACGACCTTCAGTGCGAACGATCGAGTGCGTCTGCCGAAAGCCGTCTACAAGAGCGATGATGTGGTGAACCATCACATCTACAATCAGTACGTGATCCATGTGGAGAAACGCGACGAGCTCCGTGCCTTCCTTTCCTCCAAAGGCATCGGTTCGGAGATCTATTATCCCGTGCCGTTCCACCGGCAGGAGTGCTTCCGGTATCTGAACCCGCGGGACGAGGAGTATCCGAATGCCAACCGGTTGGCCGCAGAGACTCTGGCTTTGCCGATCTTCCCCGAGCTGAAGTCCGAGCAAATCGCCTACGTCGTGGAGTGTATCGCGGAGTTCATGACGTCCGCATCCTGATCCACGTCGCAGCGGATGTTGGAGACGGACCTCTGTCCTTTCCCGCACATCACGAGTGTCGTAGTCCGACGGCCGCGTTGCTGTTAATCGTGGAAAATGGTAGGTTGCAACAGGTGTTTCACTTGTCTTCAGGCTCAATATGGGTATCATTCAACACAACATCTCTTCGGCAGAGCGCGTGATGCGCATCATTGGCGCATTGGCAATCCTAGTGCTGTATTCTCAGGGCATCCTGGACGGGACGACGGCGACCGTCCTTCTGGTCCTGGCCATCCTCCTTGTCCTTACCAGCGCCGTGAACTTCTGTCCGGCATACCGCATTCTCGGTATCGACCGCTGGGTGAAAAAAGGGTGATTTCCCACCTCCGCTCCTACACGCAACCGCCGCGGTAAACGTGTCTATCTTTGTGCGTATCACCACTGAAGACAGGACACCATGCCCGGCGCCACCACCTCTCGACCGCGGAAGAAACCATCGACGTCGCGCGAGCCTCGCACGCGCTCCCTCACACAACCTGTACGCTTGAAACCGGAGCAATGCCGGTGGGTATGCGACCACCGACAGTTCGATTTCGAATCGACGGCGGACATCAAGCCGCTGGGAGGAATCGTGGGACAGCATCGGGCTGTCGAAGCCATCGAGCTGGGAGCGGAGATCCTCTCCCGCGGCTTCAACATCTTCGTCATGAGTCTGCTGGGTACCGGACGTTTGACGACCATCCAATCCGTCCTGAAGCGCGTCATGACCACGCACCGCACCGTGGTGGACTACGCCTACGTGCACAACTTCAAGAATCCGGACATGCCGCGCCTGCTCAAGTTCGATGCCGGAGACGGAGCGGTCTTCGCCAAGGCCATGGATGCGAATATCCGTCAGCTCCGACAGCGCATCCAACAGCTCTTCGAGTCGCCCGCCTTCCGTCGCAGTAGGAACAAGCTCCTGGAAAAATTCCGTCATCAGGAACAGCGGGTAGCTCAGCGCTTCGATACCTCCTTGCGAAAGAGCGGTTTCACCCTCGGTCAGATACAACGGGAGGACGGGAATACCGAGCAGGAGATATTCCTCATCCACGGCGGCGAGACGCACCCGGTCGAGGCCCTGGAGAGCCTGGTGGCAGCAGGGAAAATGACCGCTCAGCATGCCGACAAGCTTTTGGGCATGTATGGCGCCTTCCGTAACGAGCTTCTCGATGTGGCGCGACGTCAGCTCCTTATCGCACAGGAGTTCCGTCAGGAGTTGCTCACGCACGACCGTAAGCGCGCGAGCGCATTCGTGCGGGACATCTTCGCGGACGAACGTCGGACCTTCAAGGACAAGGACGTGCTCGAGTATCTGAAAGAATGCGAGGCGGACCTTCTGGAGAACATCGAGATCTTCACGGCACTGCCCACCGGTGATCATCAGGACCAGATGCTGCCATCGGGGATTTCCGTGGCCGACAAGCTCCTCCAGTACACCGTGAACGTGGTACTGGATAACTCTGCCACGAAGGAGCCGCCTGTCCTTATCGAGACCTATCCCACCTACGTGAACCTGTTCGGTACCATCGAGAAGAAGATGGACAAGAACGGGTACGTGAAGACGGACTTCACGCAGATCAAGGCGGGAGCGCTCTTGCGGGCCGACGGCGGCTATCTCATCGTCAACGCCGTCGATCTTCTGCATGACGATACGGTGTGGCAGAACCTGAAGAGGTTGTTGCTGTATGGTCGTTTGGAGATACAATCCGTGGATTCCGGGGTGCTTTCCCATTCCGCACTGAAGCCGAATCATATCGACAGCAACGTGAAGGTGATCATGCTTGGCGACTACGATACGTACATGTGGTTGTACGAGCATGAGCCGGACTTCAAGAAGATGTTTAAAATTCCCGCGGAGTTCGATTACGAGACCGATAGGGGTCCGAAGATGATCGATAACTACGCCCGCTTCATCGCCAAGCTATGCAGCGAGGAGAACCTTCCCCATGCCAACCCGCATGGTGTGGCGGCCATCATCGAGTGGGCCGTGGCGCAGACGGAGGATAAGGACAAGATCACGATCAATTTCTCCGAGGTGGCGGACCTGATACGGGAGGCCGCGTTCTTCGCATCGAAGGACGGCAAGCGGCGCATCAACCGGTTGTATGTGGACAGGGCCATCGAGAAACGTCAACGCCGCACGGAACTGCAGGACCACAAGATCCAAAGTCAGATCCACCGCGGTACGGTGCTTATCGATACCACCGGACGACGGGTGGGTCAAATCAACGGACTCACCGTGTACAGCACCGGCCTCATCTCCTTCGGTAAGCCCGCGCGCATCAGCGTCACCACCGGTGCCGGTGCGTCGGGCCTGGTGAACATCGAACGGGAAGCGGATTTCAGCGGTAACATCCACACGAAGGGGGTGTATATCATCGGCGGTCTGCTCCGCCGGCTCTTCGCCCAGCGACGTCCTCTGACGCTGACCGCCACCATCGCGTTCGAGCAGAGCTACGGCGGCATCGACGGTGACAGTGCAAGCGCTGCGGAGATGTATGCGCTCATCTCCTCGCTCTCGGGCGTGCCCATCCAACAGAACATCGCCTGCACGGGGAGCATCAACCAGTTGGGCGACATCCAACCGGTGGGCGGTGTGAACGAAAAGATCAAAGGCTTCTTCGAGATATGCGCCAAACGAGGTCTCACCGGCGCGCAAGGGGTGATCATCCCTGCGCAGAACGTCGTGGACCTCATGCTCGATGAACGGATCATCTCCGCCATCCGCGCACGGAAATTCCATATCTATCCCATCGAACGTCTGGAGCAGGGTGCGGAGATCCTCATGGAAATGCCTGCGGGCTCGATGCGGTCGGACCATTCCTATGCCGAGGGGACATTGTTCCACAAGGTCGATCAGCGCTTGGAAGAACTGTATGCCGTGGCCCTGCGCTGGCAGTCCGGACTCGTCTGATCGGACGACGCGTCGGTGGCGGATAGTCTCGGGCGCACACCGGTGCCGGTGCGCAGGAAAAAAGGTGATAGGAAAAAAGGTGATATCTTGTCCGGTGCGTTGCCCCTGATACGGCGCTCGCATGCGGTGTTCACGACCATGAAAGGCGCTTCTCCATGTCTCATCCATTGCAGCTGGCTCCCTCGCTTCTGTCGGCGGATTTCTCGTGTTTGCGCGACGACGTGCAACGGTGTGCGGAAGCCGGAGCGGATATCCTTCATATCGATGTCATGGACGGACACTTTGTCCCCAACATCACCATCGGACCTCTCGTCGTGAAAGCCCTGCGTCCGCACTCCGACCTCATTTTCGATTGCCATCTCATGATCAGCAACCCCGATGCGTACATCGGCGCGTTTGCCGATGCGGGAGCGCAGTGGATATCCGTCCATGCGGAGGCCTGTACGCATCTGCATCGCACGCTCCAAAGCATCCGTGCCCGAGGCTGTAAGGCAGGAGTGGTATGCAATCCCGCAACACCGCTGGAATACGCGACCGCAGCTGCGGAGTATGCGGACTTCATCCTTTTGATGTCGGTGAACCCCGGGTTCGGCGGACAGGAGTTCATCCCGTCGTTCTATCGTCGATGCACCGAGCTCCGGTCGTGGCTCGACACCCACGATTGCGGTCACGTGCAGATCGAAGTGGACGGAGGCGTGAAACCCGACAACGCCGAGCGTATCGTTCGCGCGGGAGCCAACATCCTTGTCAGCGGCAACGGCGTGTTCTCCGGCGATCTTCTCACGAACATGAAAGCCTTGCGCGCCGCCGCCCATGCGGGTCGGACGTCCCTTGCCTGACATGCCGGCGGAAGCGGCATATTCACGATCTCTTTCCTCAACCCGAGCATCTTCATCACCATGGCCAGAAACGTACCAGCACCCACCGATCCGACGTCACATCTCGATCAGTTCGCCGCCTTCGTCGAGATCGTCCGCATCCTCCGGACGGATTGTCCGTGGGACCGTGAGCAGACGCATGAGTCCATCTCGCACCTTCTCATCGAGGAGGCATACGAGACGCTCGATGCCATCCGCGACAAGAACGACGAGGAACTGTCCAAAGAGCTTGGCGACCTGCTCCTTCATGTCGTCATGCATTCCGTCCTCGCTGAAGAGCGCGGCGCCTTCTCGTTGAACCAGCTCATCGAACGGATCTCCGCCAAGCTCGTCCACCGGCATCCGCACGTGTTCGGCGACACCGATGCGGAGAACACGACGCAAGTGTTGCAGAACTGGGAGTCGCAGAAGATGAAGGAAGGTCGGACATCGATCCTGGAAGGCGTACCCAAACAGCTTCCCGCGCTGCTTCGCGCTCAGCGGACTCAGGAGAAAGCGGCGAACGTGGGTTTCGATTGGGACAATCGTGGAGACGTGTGGGCCAAAGTGGAAGAGGAGATCCGCGAACTGAAAGAGGAGATCTTCAAGAATGATCGCGAGGCCGGAATCGAGGAGTTCGGCGATGTACTCTTCGCGCTTGTCAATGCCGGACGTTTCGAAGGGTATGTGGCAGAGGAGGCATTGCAGACGACGACGAACAAATTCACCCGCCGGTTTCAATACATCGAAAAGAGGGCCCGCGAGGAAGGTCGGAACCTGAAGGACATGACGCTTGGAGAAATGGACGCGTGGTGGAACGAGGCGAAGGCCTTGAAGATCTGATACCGATGAGCTGCGACGGTCAGCTCCATTGGCGCGCCGCCCACATCCCCAGGAGCGTCGCGGTAAGTCCGAGAACGACGCTGAGGCCGATGTACACGACAGCCACGGACGTATGTCCGTCGCGAAGCAGGGTAAGGGTTTCGATACTGAACGCCGAGAAGGTGGTGAATCCGCCGCAGAAGCCGGTCGTGAGGAACGCAACGGTGGTGGCAGGGAGCACGGACTGCGTGGTGCGTCCGTAGACGAATCCGATGATGAAACTGCCGAGGATGTTCACGAACAGAGTGGCAACGGGAAGCGAGCCGGGGACAGGGGCAGGGAACAGGGACGCGCAGAGGGCACGAGCGATGCTCCCAAGGGAACCACCGATACCTATCCACAAGAGAGTAGTCATGTCACGTCACCAAGGTCGAGGTGCGACGGTTCACCACGGATGGCTCACTTCGCTTTCTTTTTGAACATCTCCAGCATGCGGTCTGTCACGACGAAACCGCCGACCACGTTCAATGTTCCGAGAACGACGGCGACGAAGCCGAGGATCATGCCGGAAAGGTTCGCCGGATCGGTGTGTCCCATGACGATGAGGGCCCCGATGATGACAACGCCGTGAATGGCATTGGCACCGGACATCAGTGGTGTGTGGAGGACGGCCGGAACCTTGGAAATGACCTCGATACCCACGAAGATGGAGAGGATGACGATGTAGATCATCTCGATGTGAGCGGAGATGAAAAGCAAGATGTCGTTCATGGCGTTCCGTTCGTTAGTGTGGGCGCAATTTAGGAAGAATCGTGAGGATGCGAGGTCGGAAAATCAGCGTCGGGCGGTTCATGTCACGACACCGTGAGGTTGCCTTGCGTCGTAGTTTTGCACCGCACACGCACCGCACAACCTATCTCCGAACAACCGGCTACCTGATGGAATCGCAACACAATCCGTCTTTCGACCGTGCCACCATGGCGGGAATCCTCATCACCATGGGTATCGTGTTCGGTGATATCGGAACATCGCCGCTCTACACCCTGTCCGCGATCATCGGCACGCGGATCATTTCGGAAGACCTTGCGCTCGGTGCGTTCTCCGCGGTGTTCTGGACGTTGACTTTTCAAACGACCATCAAATACGTCCTCATCACCTTGCGCGCGGACAACCACGGCGAGGGCGGGATATTCTCCCTGTATGCCCTGGTACGGAAGATGCGCGGTTCGCTCGTCATTCCCGCCATCATCGGCGGAGCATTCCTCCTGGCCGACGGCATCATCACCCCTCCCATTTCGGTCGCGTCCGCCATCGAGGGATTGAAAATCTACTATCCCGGACTTTCCACCGAACCGATCGTCATCGCCATCATCGTCCTGCTCTTCACCATGCAGCAGTTCGGTACGGAAAAGGTCGGCAAGCTCTTCGGTCCGGTCATGCTCGCATGGTTCACCTTCATCGGTTCCATCGGTGCATGGGCCATGATGCGGAATCCGCACATCCTTGCGGCGTTCAATCCCTACTACGCCTTCCACATGATCAGCAGTCTGCCCAACGGCTTCTTCATCCTCGGCGGTGTGTTCCTCTGCACGACGGGAGCCGAGGCGTTGTATTCGGACCTCGGTCATTGCGGCAGGGCGAACATGCGGGTGTCGTGGAGTTATGTGAAGCTGTGTCTGTTGCTGAGTTACGCCGGGCAGTGCGCATGGCTGCTCGATCACGTCGGTTCGCCCCTTACGGAGCGTCCCTTCTTCGCCATCGTCCCCGAGTCCCTTCTCGTGTTCTCCATCGCCCTTGCCACCTTCGCGACCATCATCGCAAGCCAGGCACTGATCAGCGGCTCCTACACCCTGATCAACGAGGCCATGCAGCTCAGTCTGTGGTTCAAGACCAAAGTGGTGTTCCCGACGAACATCCGCGGTCAGATCTACATTCCCCGACTCAATTGGACGCTCATGGTGGGCTGTATCGTCGTCGTCCTGTATTTCCAGGAGTCCAAACACATGGAAGCGGCATACGGCTTGGCCATCACGCTGACCATGCTCATGACGACGATCCTCATCACGATGTACCTGATACGCGAGAACACCTCCAAGTTCCTCGTTGCCGGTGCCTTGTTCGTGTTCGCGTCGGTGGAGCTCTCGTTCCTTGCGGCGAACTCGGTCAAGATCATGGAGGGTGGCTGGTTCAGCATCGCCATCGGTGCCTTGCTCAGTCTTATCATGTACGTCATCTACCGTGCCAAGCGCATCCGCGACCGTCTCACCGATTTCGTGCCTCTCGACGTGTTCGTCGAGGTGCTCGAACAACTCAGTCATGATGATACCGTCCCGAAGTTCTCGACGCACCTTGTGTATCTGACAGCGTCGTCGAATCCCGGCGAGGTGGAGCAGGTTGCCATCGACTCCATCATCCGACGTTCCCCGAAGAGAGCGGATATCTATTGGTTCGTCAACGTCACGACCACCGACCAGCCCTACGGAGCCAGCTACAGCAAGCAGATCCTGGACATCGATCAGGAGAGCGCGACACGGGTGGATGTCATCTATGTGCGGTTCAATCTCGGCTTCCGCGTCGAGCCGCGTTTGAACATCATGTTCCGTGCGGTGGTGCAGGACATGGTGAAGCGCAAGGAGATCGATATCGTGAGCCGATACAAATCGCTTCAGCGGGTCAATGCCATGGGAGATTTCCGTTTCGTCATCTTCCGTCGGTATCTGTCTAACGACAACGACCTGCGGCCTTCGGAAAAACTCATCATGGACGGCTACTTCGTGCTGAATCGTCTGGCGGTGTCGAATCAGGAGTATTTCGGACTCGACACCAGCAACGTTCTCGTAGAGAACGTGCCGCTCATCATCGCACCGCCGCAGTCGTACTCGCTTGAGCGCGACGATTCGCCGTTCGTCCGAACCAACGATTGATCCGTCACAACGATGAATCCCTCTCAACCCATAGGCGTTTTCGATTCCGGTGTCGGCGGACTCAGCGTGCTCAAGCACTTGGTACGCGTCATGCCGTCGGAACGGTATGTGTATCTGGGTGATACGGCGCGCGTTCCCTATGGCAACAAATCCACCGAGACGGTACGGATGTACTCCCGGCAATGTGCCGAGTTTCTGCTGCACCACGACGTGAAGCTCATCATCATTGCATGCAACAGTGCTTCCTCCGTAGCCCTCGATACCGTGCGCGCGTGCAGTCCCGTGCCCGTGATCGGCGTGATCGAACCGAGCGCTCATGCGGCCTGCCAGGCCACGAGGAATAACATCGTCGGTGTCATCGGTACCCGAGCGACCGTCGGCAGCGAGGCCTATGCCAAAGCCATCGCGGCGGAAGCCGATCACGCTCCTGTCCGCGTGGTCTCCCAATCCTGTCCGCTCTTCGTCCCTCTTGCAGAAGAAGGGTGGACCGCCCATCCCGCTTCCCGCGCCATCGCCGTCGAATACATGAAACCCCTTCGCGATGCGGGCGCTGATACCGTCGTGCTCGGATGCACGCATTATCCGCTGTTGCAGGATATCATTCACGACGCCATTCCGGATGCCACCCTCATCGATCCCGGGTATTATGCCGCCATGGAAGCCCGCACCGTCCTTGCGTCCATGGACGCGCTTCATCCGGATCAATCCGTTCCGAAAACCGATATCGAGTTCTATGTCACCGATATCCCCGCCACCTTCTCCCAGGTGGCGAAGGTCTTCCTCGGTTTCGATGTCGCCGCCCCGAAGCAGGCCGTCATCGATGATCACTCCCGGTAGATTAAACCGCAGGCGACGCTTCCCCGTCCAACATCAACAGGATTGTTTTCACGGATACCGGATGACGGACGCTTGACGCGCGACACGTTTATGCCGTATTCTTGTCCATGGTCTGCCGTCATCAAGATTCTTCTCACGTGGAGGTTGTCATGAAAACGTTTCTCTCGGAACATCGGTTCCTTTTCCGGCTCATCGCATGCGCATGCGTTGCCATCGTCTCCTGTTCCGTCGCCGGAACATCTGTCCGTGCACAGCAGACCTCGTGCAAGGAAGAGATCCGTGCATGGGCGGTGAAGGAGATGGTCCCGACCATCCGTGGGTGGAAGAACGAGTTCGATGCCACGCTCAGTACGGACGAGTTGTCGCACTTGAACAACCTGCGCATCAAGGCGCGTCCCCTTCGTGAACGACGAAACGATCTCATGCGGCGGATGGCATCCGTTGCCCGGACACAGGACGAGCAGGCGGGTGACGCGTTGCGGAAGGAATTCCGGACGCTGCGGAGCGATTGGGAAGAGCTGGTGGACCAGCTCATACCGATAGCGCGCAGGCACCGTGCGGACCTCGTGGCCTTGGGTGCAAAAGCCAAACCTCTGGCACGGGAGTGGCGTGCTGCGCTCCGCGTGAAGATACAGGACTGTATTGCGGCTCAGCCGGCCGACAGTAAGCTCCGCTCCGAGAAGGTCACCGGATTCTTGCGCGACTTCCTCTCGGATGAGCATCAGGAGAGTCCGAACATGCGCAAGCGAGCAGCCGTTCGTTTCCTCTTGTGGGACGGACAGACCCTTCCCCAGGAGGATGTCGCTGAAACGGAGGCGTTGCCCGGCGACCGGATACACCTGAGCGGTACGTTCACCCTCTCGCAATGTTCACCGAATCCCGTTTCGGGTTCGCAGACGTCCGTCCGCTTCACCCTCTCGAAGTCCGATAACGTCAAAGTATCCGTGCTCGATATTCATGGCAGTGAAGTGGACGTCGTGGCCGATCGCCAATTCGCCGCGGGAACGAATGTGCTCGATGTGAATACGGGCTCGCTGCCGAACGGACAGTATTCCATCCGGCTCGTGTGCTCGGAAGGTATGCTCTACACCTCGATGATCGTCAGCCGATAGTCGGCAAGCGCCCTCATTTCCTTCACGCAGACAACGTCATGAAAATATCTATTGCGACTTTCCTCCTGCTTGTATCGTTCACGGGTGCAGCGGTCATTGCGGGGACTCCCACATGGTCGAGCGATGTGGCGTGCATCATCTATTCCCATTGCACGGGTTGCCACAATGCAAGCGGTATCGCACCCTTTCCGCTCACGTCGTACAACGATGCATATCAGCGGCGGGAGTCCATCGCGTCGGCGGTCGCGTCCAAACACATGCCACCGTTTCCGGCCGATCAGTCCACACGGTCCTTCGCCCATGCGAATACCCTGGACGCTCGTGAGATCGAGGGGATCGTTTCGTGGGTGAAGAACGACGCTCCGCTCGGGGATCCACGCGCAGTACCTGCTCCACCGACATACTCGACATCCTATCAATTACCGAATCCGGATTTCGTGGGACGCATTCCGTCCTATACCGTCACGTCCGACAACGACGTCTACAGGGTATTCGTCATTCCCATGAACAATACCGCGCAACTCACGGTGGAAAGTATCGAAGTCTATCCGGGGAGTCGTGAGATGGTGCATCATGCGCTCATCTTCCAAGACACGTCCGACGTGCCGTACAAGAAGGACCTCCAGGATCCGTTGCCGGGGTATTCGGCCTTCGGCGGGACGGGGTCGGCGACGTCGCGGCTGCTTTATGGGTATACTCCCGGACAGGGAGCGTTCCGCTTCGCACCGGGATTCGGTGCCGTGATTCTCCCCAAGTCGTACATCATCCTGCAGATCCATTATCCGGGTGGCGTGCGCGGTCAATCCGACAGCACGGAGGTCCGCATCAAGTACGGTCCGTCAAGTCTGCGGAGCGTGACCACCGTTCCCGCCCTCAATCATTCGACAACGTTGACGAATGGTCCGCTGTTCATCCCTGCCAATACCGTCAAGACTTTCTACAGCAAGGTGACGAATGCCGTCGACCGGACGATTACGGGTATCATGCCGCACATGCATCTCATCGGCAGGTCCATCAAAGCGTTCTTCGTCACTCCGAAGAAGGACACCGTCCACCTTGTCGATATTCCCGAGTGGGATTTCCATTGGCAGTACGTGTACCAGTTCCGGAAACCCATCCTTGTTCCTGCCGGTAGCGTGGTGTATGGTGAGGCCACGTACGACAACACGGAGAATAATCCGCATAATCCCAATTCGCCGCCGAAGGATGTGAGCCGTGGTGAAGGGACCGAAGACGAGATGTTCCTTATCTACATGAACCTCTCCACCTATGAACCCGGCGACACGGATATCGTGGTGGACACGGCAAGTCACGCAAAGCACGATGCATCGTGCTTCCAAACCACCTCCGTTGTCGAGGAGAGTTCGCCACGCATCGTGGACGCAGATCCATGTCCCGCGCGGGATATGGCGCTCGTCGACGCACCAACAGGATTCGTGTTGATCGGATTGGACGGAAGGGTGATACGGAGCAGTGCGTCCGCGACGAATGAGATACCCTTGGGAGAACTCTCTGCAGGCGTGTATTTCGTTCACACGGGAACGTCGGTGGTGCGCATCGTGAAAGAGTAAGGTGAAGCAGGGACGCCCCGTGAACGCTGTGCGTGCCTCGTGACTCTCGTGTATCGTACGGTACCGTCGCGACTACGCGTCGATGCGCGCCTCACGGAGCCGATCGGGATGGATGGACACGACGCCGGGTTCGCCGCACACGATGCCCGCCGCAAGATTCGCCAGCATTGCCGCCTCGCGGATGTCCGCTCCTGCCGCCACGCCCGCCGAAAGCGTCGCGATCGCCGTATCGCCCGCACCTGAAACATCGGCTACGTGCCGCGCGAAGGTGGGCACATGCGACACATTGCCATTCGCTTCGAAAAGCATCATGCCTTGTGCGCCGAGGGTGAGAAGGACGCTCTCCGCCTCCAATCGTGTCAGGATGTCGTTGCCCGCCTTGCGGATGGCCTCATCGCTCTTGAGCTCGTAGCCCAACGCTTCCTGCGCTTCCTTCCGGTTCGGCTTGAACACCGTGCTCTTCCGGAAGGCGAAGAAGTTGTCGAACTTCGGATCCACGAACACGCGGATGCCGCGCTCATGGGCCAGGCGGCTGAGAAGGGAGATGAGCGTGGGAGTGATCACACCCTTGTTGTAATCTTCGAAAATGATTCCATCCAATCGTTCCTGCTCGGCGAGCACGTCCACGATCTGTGCGGCTTGTTCATCGCTTATGGGAGTGCGCTGCTCACGGTCCAAACGTGCCACGTGCTGATTGTTGCCGATGATGCGCGTCTTCACGGTGGTGGCGCGGTCCGGTACCGACACCAGAGCGCTCGTATTCATACCGCTCTCGTTGGCGATATCCAGGAACATCTTTCCTGAGTTGTCATCGCCGATGACGCCGCAGAGCAATGGTTGCACGCCGAGCGAGTGGAGGTTGTGCGCCACGTTCGCAGCGCCGCCGAGATGGAAGGTCTCGCTCTCGATATCGATGACCGGGACAGGCGCTTCCGGCGAGATACGGGTGACCGAGCCGATGAAGTATCGGTCCAGCATGACGTCGCCGACGACGGCGATGCGGAGTCCGCTCATGGCATCGAGTATCTGCGAGGTGCGGTCGTAGCTGAGTGAAGTCATGATGCGGCAAGGGTGAGTGAGACAAGTTCGCTATTTCATGCGGTGTTGCAGCGCTACACCGCCACCTCTGCTTTGATGTGAGGATGCGCCTGGTAGTTCACGAGGTCGAAATCCTCGTACCGGAAATCATCGATGGACGTCACCTCGCGGGCGATGAGCATCTGCGGCAGGGCAAAAGGTTCGCGGGTGAGTTGGAGCTGCGCCTGTTCAAGGTGATTGCTGTACAAATGCGCATCTCCGAAGGTATGGACGAAGTCGCCGTATTCCAGACCGCACACCTTCGCGATCATCATGGTGAGCAGAGCGTAGGAAGCGATGTTGAACGGCACGCCGAGGAAGACATCGGCACTGCGCTGGTAGAGCTGACAGGACAGACGTCCGTCTGCCACATAGAACTGGAACAACGCGTGGCAGGGCGCAAGATGCATGTCCGGGAGGTCCGCCACGTTCCACGCACTCACCACAAGTCGCCGTGAATCGGGATTGCGTTTGATTTCATCGATGACGCTCGCGATCTGATCGATGGTCGTTCCGTCGGCTCCAGACCACGAGCGCCACTGTTTGCCGTACACCGGTCCCAGATCGCCGTGCTCATCGGCCCATTCGTCCCATATGCGAACACCGTTCTCCTGCAGGTACCGCACGTTCGTCTCTCCTCGAAGGAACCACAACAACTCATGAATGATGGACTTGAGGTGCAGCTTCTTGGTCGTTACCAGCGGGAATCCCTCGCGCAGATCGAAGCGCATCTGATATCCGAAAACAGATACTGTGCCCGTGCCCGTGCGGTCGCTCTTTCTCACCCCATGACGGAGTATGTGCCGTAGCAATTCGTGGTACTGGTGCATGGTCCGAGTGCGGGGTCCAAGGAAAAATCTTCGCCGCAATTTAGGCCCTGGACCCTCCATGCACGGGGAAAAAGTACGATTGTGAGCCTGGTTACCGTCGTTTTTGACGAAAAATCGAGCGTTTTTGCACTTCGTATAACACGTTCGTGTTATGCCCGATTCCTCTCTCCGCATCCATGATTTTTTTTGAGCAAAAGGCAATAAAAGACCCGTTTATCTTTTATTGTTGTATATTCGTGCGGAACAATGACAGAGCGTAGACGTTTGGGGTAGAAGACACTGTTGGCGAAACGAGTACTCTGGTAATCAACCATCACGGGTTTGTCGAACCACTACAAGAGCACCATGAACATGATACTTCTCATCGAATCGAACCGTGAGCTTGCAGCTCACATGACGGAAGTCTTGCAATTGGCATCGCAAGGGGTGATGCATGCCACGTCCGGACGGGAAGCGGTGAGCATGGCGGTGGAGCACCGGCCTGATCTTGTCATGTGCTCGGTGAAGTCCACGAACGTGGACGGCATGAGCGTGCTCCGCATTCTCAAGTCGAATCCGGCAACCATGCAGGTCCCCTTCATCCTTACCGGCGTAGCATCCGATTACGCGACTCTGCGTCGGTTGATGGAAGCCGGGGCCGACGACGTGCTCTCCACGCCGTGCTCGGATGCTGAACTCCTCGGTTCCGTTGCGGCACGGCTGCGGCTTTCCGAATTGCGCAGGTCGCATTCCCTGACGGTGGCCAACGGCAGCGATGAGCACGCCGAGGTGATACCGATGGACGGTGACCTTTCCGCATTGCGCAAACATGGTCGGGTGAGAAGGTTCAAGAAGAACGAGGTGATCTATCACGAGGACAGTACTCCTCATGCCATCTATTATGTCGTTCACGGTAAGGTGAAGACTTTCCGTACGCACGAGCTCGGCAAAGAACTCATCACAGGATTGTACGGAGACGGCATGTTCTTCGGTCACATCGCCGCGTTGGAAGAGAAGCTTCATACGGATGCGGCTCAAGCGTTGGACGAGAGCGAGGTGATTGTCATTCCGAATACGGAGTTCCTTGGCGTCCTCTTGCAAAGCGCCGTGATGTCCCACCGATTCCTGCGCATGCTGGCCGATGAGCTGGACAGTAAGGACGACAGCCTGGTGCGGCTGGCCTACAACAGCGTCCGCAAGCGGGTGGCGGATGCGTTGCTCGCTCTTGAACGACAGTATCATATGTCATCGCCGGACCCGTTCCATATCACGATATCGCGGGAAAACCTGGCGAACCTTGCCGGAACGGCGACGGAGACGACCATCCGCACCCTTCACGATTTCAAAGAAGAAAAACTCATCGATATCAAAGGAAGTACCATTGAAATCCTGAACCTGGAGAAACTCAAGACCATGCGGAACTAGGAACATCATCTGACAAGGATCAACCCTATGGATGACGCGCATCATGCAGACACAGGCGGTCCTGCTGCGAGTTTGCACTCGGCAGGTCCGGCAGTCGAACCAACTATTCACTCGAGACAGGAGGAGTTATGTACACGATAGAGACCGCACGCAGGAAGTGCGGAGTATGGATGGATCACGCCGAAGCCCACGTCATGGATATCCATGACATGGATGCTCAGGAGAAGGCCGCCCGGATGGCGACGATCCGGAACGAGCACGAGAGCCGGGAGCGTTTCGATGGTGAGGGCGCGGACGGAGCGGTGCTCGGACGCCATCGGTCGATGAACACGGAAAGCGTGAAGAACGCCCGGAAGTCCGAGCATCTGCACGAGTATTATGGTCGCCTTGCCGAGCAGGTACGGGACTATGACGACATCCACGTGTTCGGTCCCACGACCGCTCCGCAGGAGTTCACGAACTATCTGCGCGAGCACAAGACCTTCAACGAAAAACACATTTCGACGGAGACCACGGACTACATCAGTGCGCCTCAGATGCTTGAACATGTGCGCAAGCATTTCCATATACCGAATTGACAGAGTCCCCCGACGTCACTGCCACGACCGGCCGGCCGGCAGAGGCGTTCATCGGGATGCGTCCACGGAGTATGACGTTCCCCGCACATTCACTTGTTTCACACTGGGTTACCGACAATGACACTCGTATCAGCAAAGAACGGTGGTCTGATTCCCTCGGTGTTATCAGACTTCTTCAACGCGGACAATTTCTTTTCTCCGCGCTTTTTCCCCCTCGCATCGAATGAGACGATTCCTTCGGCGAATATCAAGGAGACGGACGGTCAGTTCACGATCGAGCTTGCTGCTCCTGGCTTTGACAAGAAGGATTTCACCATCAGGCTGGAGGAAGATGTTCTCACGATCGGCGCGGAGAAAAAGGCTGAGAAGCTTGAAGAGAAGGATTCGTACCGTCGTAAGGAGTTTTCCTACAATTCTTTCTCGCGTTCATTCACCCTTCCGAAGAACGTCGATGGTGACAAGGTGGAAGCATCGTATGAGAACGGTCTCATGACCTTGGTCGTTCCGAAGAAAGTCGTCTCGACCGCCGAGAGCACGATGAAAATCCACGTCCGTTGATCCCCGCTCCCATTCACTACCACGTGTACCTATGAAAGGCATGCGAAATGTTGACAGATGCACTTGTTTGCAACCTGGCTGATGTCTCTCTCGACGACATCGCCATCGTCGGCGGAAAGAACGCCTCGCTCGGAGAGATGATACGTCATCTGTCACCACTGGGCGTGCGCGTACCGCTCGGCTTCTGTACGACGGCGCATGCCTTTCGGCGGTTCTTGAAGGACAACGACCTCGTGGAGCCCATTGCGGGACTCCTCGCCACGCTCGATACGACGGACCTCTCGAACCTTTCTTCGGTGGCCGGCGATATCCGGAGTCTGATCCTTGCCGCGCCTTTGCCGGACGACATGGTCCGGGCCTGTGCGGAAGCCATGCGCGACGCGTATATGGAAACGGGCGCGCTCGCAGTGCGGAGCAGTGCCACGGCGGAAGACCTGCCCGATGCGAGTTTCGCAGGACAGCACGATTCGTTTCTCAACATCAGGACCCACGAAGGCCTGATGTCCGCCATACGCCGCTGCTACGCATCCCTCTACAACGACCGCGCGGTGAAGTACCGTCTGGACCACGGTTTCGACCATGCTAGCGTGGCCATTTCCGTGGGTGTGCAATACCTCGTGCGCTCGGATCTCGGCAGTTCGGGCGTCGCGTTCTCCGTGGATCCCGATTCGGGATGCGAACAGTTCCTGTATGTCACCGGAGCATGGGGTCTGTGCGAAACCGTCGTGCAAGGTGCGGTGAACCCGGATGAATACTATTTCTACAAACCGAACATCGGCACGGAGAAACGCTCGCTCGTGTACCGTCGATGCGGCGAGAAGGCCGTCATGATGATTCTCGAGACGGCGCGCGGCGCCACACGTCCCGTGGCCACGATCACAACACCGCACGGTCAGACCAAAGCCTGGACGCTGACGATGCCGCAAGCCGAGCAGCTGGCGCGGTGGTGCATGCTCATCGAACAGCATTACGGTCGGACCATGGATATCGAGTGGGCCTGCGATGGAACCACGAACGAGCTGTTCATCATCCAAGCGCGACCGATGACGTCGCACATCGGGGAGGCGAGCGCGAGTACGCAGACCTTCACGTTGAGCGGTACGTCGCGCATCCTGTGTAAAGGCAATGCCGTCGGACGCCGCATCGTGAGCGGTCCGGCACGGGTCATCACGTCCTTGGCCGACGCCCCGCGAGTGAACCCGGGCGACATCATCGTGGCCCATATCACGAATCCGGATTGGAACGCTCTTCTTCGCAAAGCCGTGGGCATCGTGACCGATGTGGGCGGTCGTACCAGTCATGCCTCCATCATCGCGCGTGAACTGGGCATACCCGCAGTGGTGGGAACGATGAATGCGACGGAGATACTCCACGACGGACAGGTCATCACGCTAAGCTGCCTGCCCGGACAGGAGGGAAGGGTGTACGAGGGTGCGTTGGAATGGACCGTCCGTGAGGAGGCGTTGATGAAGACGCCGATCACGGAAACTTCGGCCATGCTCATCCTTGCCGATCCCGACCGGGCTCCGGAACTGTCGCGTCTGCCGAATGCCGGTGTCGGACTCATGCGCATGGAGTTCGTCATCGCGAACACCATTCGCGTGCATCCGATGGCCTTGGTTCGTTTCGATGAACTCGAACAACGCTCGGAGAAGGAGGTCATCGCGGACCTTACGATGAACTATCCCGACAAGAAGGAGTTCTTCATCGAGAAGTTGTCGGAAGCGATCGCCATGGTCGCTGCGTCCTTCCACCCGAAGGATGTGATCGTCCGCATGAGCGACTTCAAGACGAACGAGTACGCGCAGCTTATCGGTGGCGCGGCCTTCGAGCCGAAGGAGGAAAATCCCATGCTGGGCTTTCGCGGAGCGTCGCGGTATTACCACGAAGCCTATCGCGAAGCGTTCGCTTTGGAATGCTTGGCCGTGCGACGCGTTCGTGAGGACATGGGGCTCACGAATGTGAAAGTGATGATCCCGTTCTGCAGGACCGTGCAGGAGGGTGTGCGCGTGCTCGAGGAAATGAGCGGACACGGCCTTCGTCGTGGCGAGAACGGTTTGGAAGTGTACGTCATGGCCGAGATTCCGAGCAACGTGTTGCGGGCCGCCGAGTTCGCGACCATCTTCGATGGGTTCTCCATCGGTTCGAACGATCTGACCCAGTTGACGCTCGGGGTGGATCGGGACTCCACGCTCGTGAGTGATCTTTTCGACGAGCGCGATCCCGCCGTTACGGACATGCTGCGCAGGATGATACGAGAGGCACGCCTTGCCGGTCGAAAGATCGGTCTGTGCGGTCAAGCGCCCAGCGATTTCCCCGAAGTGGCGCGGTTCCTTGTCCGCGAAGGAATAGATTCCATTTCCTTCACCCCGGATGCATTACTCACAGGGATTCGGAACATCGTTCGCGCGGAGCAGGAACGAGACGATCCCGATTCATGATTATACGGAGTCCGATATGAAAAAGATGTTCGCGAACAGGGTGGCATTCGTCACCGGCGGTTCGTTCGGCATAGGCCGTGCCACGGCGCTCGCGTTCGCGCGGAACGGCGCACAGGTGTGTGTGGCGGATTGGAGCGACGACCATTCGACGGTGGAGCTCATCAAGTCTGAAGGCGGCGACGCCATCCATGTCCACTGCAACGTCCGCAATGCCGCCGAGGTTGAGGCGGCGGTGAAGGCCACCGTCACCGCCTTCGGTCGTTTGGACTATGCCTTCAATAACGCCGGCGTGGAAGGTGGTTCGGCCTCCACCCATGAATGCACGGAAGAGAACTGGGATGATGTCCTTGATATCAATCTCAAGGGAGTATGGTTGTGCATGAAGTACCAGATTCCCGCGATGATGGAGCATGGCAAAGGAGCCATCGTCAATTGCGCGTCCGTGGCGGGATTGG
This sequence comes from Kapaibacterium sp. (SeqCode), assembly GCA_040398805.1. GTDB lineage: Bacteria > Bacteroidota > Ignavibacteria > Kapaibacteriales > NICIL-2 > JBBATK01. Next base: position 93,761 of record JBBATK010000005.1, read on the forward strand.
TGGGCTTTGCCGGACTCCCCGCGTACTGCGCCTCGAAGCACGGTATCGTGGGTCTCACGAAGGGAGCCGCTATCGAATACGCGAAAACCGGCCTCCGCATCAACGCGGTGTGTCCGGGTGTGATTCGCACGCCGATGATCGATCGCTTCACAGGCAAGGACAAAGCGGCGGAGAAAGCCTTCGAGGACATGGAGCCCGTGGGCCGTATGGGCGAACCCGAAGAGGTGGCAGAAGCCGTCATCTGGTTGTGCGCGGACGCATCATCCTTCGTGACGGGTCATGCACTGGCCGTGGACGGTGGATGGATCGCCAAGTAAACGTCGCGTCGGCAAATGGCGTCTACCATACACATGTCCACAACGAGAGGAGGATGCGGGATGAAAAGGTTGCTTGTTCTGATCGGTATGGTGATCGTGAATCTCTGCGCGCATGCGCAGGACGAGAGGGAGCTGTTGCGCTCCTTCATGCGGTCCGACAGCGAGTTCGTCGATGTGCTTGCCTTGGCCGAAGATGACGTCCAGACCTCATGGCTGGTGGCTTCCTCTGCAGGCGAAGCCGTAGCACGCCTTTCAACGCTGCAGGAACAGTCGCAGTCGCGCTTCACCGCTCTTGCGCAGGGATATGCGCGAGAGACGCAGACGGACATGTGGAACGTAAGCAGGTATGCCGACCTTGTCGATCGTCTGTCCGGCGCTCCGGTCTCCGATGCCGAACTCAACTCCCTGATGGCGGGTGTGCCCGGCGACGTCCAACAATCCGTTCGGCGTCTACTGAGAGAATCACCGGAGATGTTTACGAAGATGAATGGTGTGCGCAAGGAGTTCGAACGAGGGTACGAGGAGATCGTGCGTTCGTATCCGGACTCGGTGCGACGTTCGCTCAATGCCCTGCGTTCCAATCCCGAAGTCTTGGCCCTCATGAACGATAACATGAGAAGCACGGTGTTGCTCGGAGACCTCTACAAACGCGATGCCCGGACCCTGCGTGATGCATTGAAGGAACGGAACAGGGAACTCCTTGCCCGAAAGGCCGGCGACGTCCGTGAGTGGCAGAACAAACTCGACGCCGATGCCGACGCCCGCAAGGAGCTGCAACAGAGCGCCGAGGAGTTCGCGCAGGAGGAGGGACGCGGGGAGACGACCATCGTCGCCGTTGCTCCGCCCGAACCGGTGCGCGTGATATCGTATGCGTATTGGACGGGCTACCCATGGTGGTACAGCTCACCGGTATGGTATCCGTATCCGCTGTGGTATCATACGGGATATGCGATGGTGGGCGGACGCTGGGTGTGGTACGGAACGCCGTCGTGGTTCTTCCTGCGCTGGCATTTCCGTCATTACCGTCACATTACTTCCTGTCCGAACCTCACCAATATCTATCTGGACTTCTGGTTGTTCGGTCCGCCGCGCTACAACCCCTGGTGCCGGTGGGAGACACGGCATTGGTACGGGTATTTCGGACCGCGATTCGCCCCCGATTTCCGGTGGGACCGTGCTCGTCGCATTGCGCGACTGCGCGCGTTCGCACCCGTGGGAGATTTTCCACGACGACCCAGCGATCCACCGCGTCACCGTGTTCCCGGCATGCCCGATCAGCGTCCCATGAAGCCCCTTCAACCCATGCAGCCGCCTTCTGCGCGTCCGTCGACACCGCCATGGACGCCTCCCGCAGCGCCACGTCCGGAACGTCCGGCTGCACCCGGACGCTCTCCTGCACGGGACCGGGCTCCTATTCCCGATCGCGCACCTATTCCCGATCGCGCACCTATTCCCGATCGCGCACCTGTTCCCGATCGCGCACCTGTTCCCGATCGCGCACCTGTTCCCGATCGCGCGCCGACGCCACCACCGGCTCCGCCGCGCATGCCGAATAGTCGACCGCGACCGACGTTTTCACCACAACCCAAAGCGCAGCCTGCGCCGTCTCGCGCACCCTCGTCCGACGAGAAGCCGGGCGGTATTCCGTAGATTCCCGTGCAGAGCGGAATCGTCAGATAACCTGACTCTTTCCCGCGTGTCTCACTATCCGTTGCACCTGTCATGAACACAATCGGTGTCCTTACCTCCGGTGGCGATGCACCGGGCCTGAACGCATGCATCCGTTCCATCGTCCGTGCATGTACGTACCACGGCAAGCGCTGTGTGGGCATCCACAATGGCTTCGAGGGGATGATAGCGGGCGAATTCGAAGACCTCAGCAATGAGTCCGTTTCCGATATCATCCGTCGCGGTGGCACGCTGCTGAAGTCCACGCGCAGCACGCGCTTCACGACGCCGGAGGGAAGGTCTCACGCTCGCGAGCAACTCCGTGGTCATGCCATCGACGCGCTGATCCTTCTGGGCGGAGACGGCAGCTTCTCCGGTGCGCGGGCGTTTCTCGCTGAGCATCCCTTTCCTCTTGTGGCCATTCCGAAGACCATCGATAACGATCTGGCCGGCACGGACGCTTCCATAGGATACGATACGGCATGCAACACGGCGATGGAGGCGATGGACAAGATCCGGGATACCGCCGAGTCGCATAACAAGATCTTCTTCGTCGAGGTCATGGGCCGTGATGCAGGGTTCATCGCCTTCCGCAGCGGACTCAGCGTCGGGGCGGAAGCGATCTACATCCCCGAGACGCACAACAATCTCGATCACCTCTACTCCCTTATCGAAAGCAACCAGGCGGGCAGGCAGCATTCCATTCTGGTGGTCGTTGCCGAGGGCGACGAGGGCGGCGGCGCTGCGCAGCTGGCGAAGGATATCACGACGCGGTATCCGCACTACGACGCCCGTGTTTCCATCCTCGGTCACATCCAACGCGGAGGGTCGCCGTCGTGTGCGGACCGGGTCCTTGCGTCCAAACTCGGCGTCGCCGCCGTGCAGGCGCTCGCGGACGGATTCTCGAATGTCATGGTCGGCGACATCAATGGCGAGGTCCGCATCTCGCCGCTTTCCCATGGCGTCAAACGTCGGTTGAATGTCACACCCGAGCTCTCGCAGCTCTTACGGATACTCTCTGCGTGATGAAAAACAAATCGACGGGTGCGGTTCAGAAACGACAATTCGAAACCCGACACGAAGTGGCTGTTTATGAATTCGTAATGCCGGCAGGCGAAGCGTCTTCCCGAGATTTGCCCCGTCACCATCACCGCTCCATCGTGAAGAGATTCGTCAACCGAGAGATTTCCTGGCTCGCTTTCAACGCCCGTGTGTTGGAGGAAGCGCAAGACCGGACCACGCCGTTGCTCGAGCGATTGCGGTTCCTGGGGATTTTCTCGAACAACCTCGACGAGTTCTATCGCGTGCGTATCGCCACCGTGCGCAGGCTGATGAAGATCGGCTCCAAAGCCAAGACGAGTCTGCACGCCAAGCCGGCGGATCTGCTTGCCCAGGTGCAGGAGATCGTCATCGGACTCAACCGCACCTTCGAGTCCACCTATGCCGCTATCCGCAAAGAGCTACGGAAGCACGGTGTGCATATCATCGACGAAACGATGATAACGCCGCAGCAGAGCCGCTTCGTGAAAGAGTACTTCGCAGAGGTGGTCCGGCCTGCCCTCGTGCCCATCATGTTGAATCAAGTGCAGAGCTTTCCCTACCTGCGGGATTCGGCCATCTATCTGGCCATACGGCTTTGGTCCAAGAAGAATCCCAAACAGCCGCAGTTCTCCGTTGTCGAAGTGCCTACCTCGCTCACCGGTCGTTTCGTAAAGCTGCCATCCACGGGTACGACGCAAACGATCATCCTCGTGGAGGATATCATCCGTCATAACCTCGCGGAACTCTTCGCCAAGTTCGCGTTCGATTCGTGCGCCGCGTACACGGTGAAGCTCACGCGCGACCAGGAGCTGGATCTCGATTCCGATATCTCGGCAAGCCTGCTTGATAAGATCGCGCGGAGCGTGAAGAACCGTCAGAAAGGCGCTCCCGTGCGCTTCGTGTACGATGCCGACATTGCACCGGACCTGCTCGAGCTGCTCCGCTCGCGGATGAAACTCCAGAACTCGGACAGTCTGATTCCCGCCGGACGGTATCATAATTTCAAAGACTTCATCGCGTTTCCCACGATGGGGTTGACACACCTTCGCTACGAGCCGCTGAAGCCGCTCGCCCACCCGGATTTCGAACGGCACCGCAGCACCTTCGATGCCATCAAAGAGCGGGACATCATGGTGCATTATCCGTATCAGACCTTCGGACATCTGTTGGACCTGTTACGTGAGGCGGCGATGGATCCCGAGGTACGCAGGATCAGTATGACCCTGTATCGCGCAGCGAAATCCTCGCACGTGGTGAACGCCCTTGTCAATGCGGCACGCAACGGTAAAGCGGTGACGGTGGTGGTGGAGCTTCAGGCGCGCTTCGACGAAGAGGCGAACATCCAGTGGGCACGGGAGCTGGCGGATGCCGGCATCAATGTCATCTACGGCGTCCCGTCGCTGAAGGTGCACTCGAAGCTCGTGCTCGTGGAACGGAATGAAGGGAAGAAGCGACAGCTTTATGCGCATGTGAGCACCGGTAACTTCAACGAAGTGACGGCGCGCGCCTACTGCGATGATGCGCTGTTCACGGCAGACAAGAGGATCACGACGGAAGTGCAGATGCTCTTCTCGTTCTTCGAGAGGAATTATCTCCTGAAGAACACCAAGCACCTGATCGTCTCGCCCATGCGCACGCGGTCGCGCATGCTCAAGCTCATCGATCTCGAAATCGCAGCGGCACAGGAGGGACGTCCGTGCGGTATCGTCCTCAAGATCAACAGTCTCGTGGATGAACAGATCATCGAAGCCTTGTACAAGGCCTCGAACGCAGGAGTACGGGTGGACCTCATCGTGCGCGGAATGTGTGCGCTGATTCCCGGCGTGCCGGGCATGAGCGAGAACATCCGAGTGGCCAGCATCATCGACCGCTTCCTGGAGCATTCGCGCATCTTCCGGTTCGAACACGGTGGCCAGCCGTTGTATTTCCTCTCGTCGGCGGACATGATGACGCGCAACCTCGATCAGCGTATCGAAGTGACCTGTCCTATCTACGATCCGCGCTTGCAGCAGGAACTTCAGGACATCCTCGACATGCAAAGCGGTGATACCGTCAAGGCCCGTCGGTGGAACTGGCCCGTGCCTGCGGCGACGTCGGACCGAAAAATCCGTTCGCAGTTTTTGATGATCGAGCACCTCACCCTACTTTCGCGCTCCGCGAAGCGTCCCAAGCGTCCGTCGTCTTCGACACGTCGTCCGGGATAGCCCTTCGTCCTTCATCCCACTGATTGCTGGATTCCACGTTCATGGACGTCCGTCGCCTTGCCGCCATCGATATCGGTTCCAACTCCGTTCGACTTCTCGTCGAGCAGGTGTTCCAGACGTCCACCGAGACACGCTTCTCGAAGATCGTCCTGCTTCGTCTGCCCGTGCGGCTCGGTGAGGACACGTTCAGCGAGCAGCGGATACGGCCCGCCACCATCGAGCGACTGTGCGAGGCCATGTCTGCCTTCAATAGTGTCATGCGTCTGCACGAAGTGGTCCATTACAAAGCAGCGGCCACGTCGGCCATGCGCGAAGCGGAGAACGCCGAGGAGGTGGTTCACCATGTCATGCGTCGTTCCGGAATCCCCGTGCAGGTGCTCAGTGGCGAGGAGGAAGCGCGCGTCATCAATCTCAGCCAGAGCGCTTTCGCCCTGTCCATGAATAAGGACTGCCTGTTCATCGATGTGGGCGGCGGAAGCACGGAGACCGTGGTCTTCGCCGGAGGAGCGCCCGTGGTGGAACAATCCTTCCAGATCGGCACCATCCGCCTTCTCAAGGACAAAGTGAAGAGGAGCGAATGGAAATCGCTCCACGCATGGTTGGATGACCACGTGATGCATCGCGCCCACCTGACGCCTGTGGGATCGGGTGGAAACATCAACAGATTGTACAAGCTCCTTCACAGCGATCCGGGACAGGCCTTGAAGGTCTCCCGCCTGCGAAAGCTCGTGAGCGACCTAAGCAATTGCACGATCGACGAACGCATGGAACGGTTCGGCCTGCATCCGGACCGCGCCGATGTCATCGTTCCCGCAGGGGAGATCTTTCTCTCCATCGTCTCGCATATCGGTGCTCGCGAGATGTATGTACCCAAGCTCGGACTCAGCGACGGCCTCGTGAAGCTGGCATACAGCGAGTATTCCTCTTCCCAGCGGATATCCGCCTCCTAAACTCCCGCCCTTTCCAGTGTCTGCGACCCCGTTTTTCTCATGTTACGTTCTGGTAACACGGCGTAACACAAGCATAACATTGACGAAACACTGACGATACAGGCCTCCGATAGTTTCGCACCGTAGTCGTGTGTGTAATCCTATCTCAAGCCATCCTATGTTTCCTCGTTTCTCTTTGTGGTTGATGTGCACCATCCTGTGCGCAGTCTCCGTTGTCGCTCAAGATGCTACCGGCACCATCTCCGGTAGAGTCACCGATGGTGAGACGGGCGATCCCCTTGTCCGTGCCACCGTCATGATCACGGTGAACGGAAAAGTGAAAGGGACGTTCGCCGATTCCAAAGGGGCCTACGCCCTTCGTAATGTCCCCGTCGGGGAATACGACGTCCGCTTCCGTTTCCTCGGTTTCCAAGAGAAGCTGATGAAGCGGGTTGTCGTCCAAGCAGGCAAGACCGTGAACGCCGATGTGGTGCTGAAGCCCGAGCGCAAGATGACGGCCGATGTCGTCGTCGAAGCCAAGGCGGCTCGCGAAACGGAAGCGGCCATCCTTACCCAGCGTAAGAATGCCGCACAGGTGAGCGACGGTGTGAGCGAACAGGAGATCAAGCGGCAGACGGATAACGACGCGGGCCAAGTGCTCAAGCGCGTTTCCGGCGTGACCCTTGTCGGCGACAAGTTCGTGTACGTCCGCGGAATCAATGAGCGATACAACAACACCACCTTGAACGGTGCCTCGCTTGCGTCGACGGAGAACGACAAGAAGGCCTTCGCTTTCGATATGTTCCCCGCAGAGTTCCTTCAGAACGCCAGTGTCGTGAAGTCCTTCACGCCCGACCTTCCGGGGAACTTCGCCGGCGGACTCGTGCAGTTGCAGACGGTGGATTTTCCCGACGGCTATGCGGTGCGCATGAGCGGTGGCGTAGGCGGAACGGATAACCTGACGGGCAGGTCGAATGCCTTCACCTCGTACAGCGGCGGATCGCGCGACTATCTTGGTTTCGACGACGGCACACGGGCCATGCCTTCGAACGTGCCCGGCACGCGCTACGACATGAACGCCCTTATCGCCAAGACCCGTGCCTACTATGCCGGTGACCAGACTCCGGAGAATACGGCAGCGGCGGAACAATTCAAGAATCTCGGAACGAGTTTCAATAACTCCGTATGGAAGAGCGAGCAGCGCACGGCGATGCCGAACGGGAGCTTCGGTCTTTCCTTCAGCAATGTGTACACTCCTGCAAGTACGGAAGTCGGCGTCATCGCATCCTTGAACTACGGCAACAACGTATCGCTGTCCGACATCAAGAAGTCCGGCATCGCAAGCACGCGCGAACAGATCTTCCAATTCGGTGGTACTCAGTGGTCACGGGGAGTGAACCTGAACGCATTGTTCAACTGTGCGGTGAAGCTCAGTCCTGTCTCGATGATCAGCTTGCGCAATACCTACAACCACGCGGCGGACGATGATGTGATCGCGCTGACGGGTGCAAACTTCGCCCAGACGCGCGACCTGCGTTTGAACAGTTTCGATTACAGCGAGAAGTCCTTGCTCTCCAGCCAGCTCCTTGGCGAACACACCATCGAGGACATGGGGAACATGTTCATCGACTGGAAGCTGGGCCTTTCGTCATCCACCCGTAATCAACCGGACTTCCGTCGTTTGCGCTACTCGCGCGACCTGAACTCGAGCGACAATTTCGTGGCCGACATTCCGTATCCCGGATCGCAGCAGGGAGACGGTACCATGGCCGGACGCTTCATGTCCGACCTTGCCGACCGTGTCCTTAACGGCGCTTTGAACGTGGCTCTACCCTTTGGCTCCGCGAAAGTCAAGTTCGGTGCCATGACCGAGCGTCGTGACCGCGATTTCCATACCCGATCGTTCACGTACATCCAATCGAAGATCTTCACCCGTGGCGACGTGGTTGCCGATAGCATCCTGGCTCAGTCACCCGACAAGATCTTCTCCGCCGGAAATTTCGGTCCGAACGGCCTTGCCATGTCCGAAGACTCGAAGAGCTCGGACGCCTACATCGCCGACGAGACGCTCTACGCCGGCTATGCCATGCTCGACATGCCCTTCGAGGTGTTCGGCATGAACCTTCGCGCCATCGCCGGTGCGCGCGTCGAGGATAATCAGACAAATCTTCGCTCCACCTACAGCTATGTGGCCGGTACATCGACGCCGGACAGCCTTATCCGCACCAATCTTCACACGACGGATCTGCTCCCGGCATTGAATGTTGTGTGGAAAGCGTACGACGACATGAATGTGCGTTTCAGCGCATCGCAGACGCTTACGCGTCCGTCGCTTCGCGAATTCGCTCCCTTTGCATTCTACGACTTCCAGAATCTTGCACTCATCCAAGGCAATCCGCGCCTGACCCGCGCACTCATCCAGAACTACGACCTGCGCTGGGAAGTGTTCCCGCGCGCCGGCGAAGTGATTTCCGCGGGAGTCTTCTACAAGCGCTTCAAGAACGCCATCGAGGAGACCATCATTCCTGCTGCGAGCGAGATCCAGCGCTCCTTCGACAACGCCAAGGACGATGCGGTGAACTACGGTTTCGAGGTGGAGTTGCGGAAGTCGCTCGGCGTCGTTTCGGATGCTCTCTCGAACTTCCTCTTCACGTCGAACATCGCCATCATCCGCTCCGAGATCAACGTGCTCCAGGGTCTGAAGAACGATATCCGTCCTCTTTGGGGACAGTCGCCGTACTCGATAAACTTCGGACTGTTCTACGTGGAGCCCGAATCACGCACCTCGGTGAACCTGTCGTACAACCGTGCCGGAAAGCGCATCGTGCAGGTGGCGCAAGTGGGCGCTTTCGCCTTCGATGATCCGCACGTGTACGAAATGCCTCGGGATCAAATCGACCTGAATGTGTCGCGTCCGATCGGCGATGCCTTCACCCTTAAGCTATCCGTTCGCGACCTTCTCAATCCGCCCACGGACTGGGTGCAGGGAGGAGTAACGGTGGCATCGGTGCAACGCGGGCGCACCGTCAGTCTCAGCTTCGGTTACACGATGAATTGATCGGGAGTGTGGAAGAATAATGAACCACGCAAAGCTCCTACTACTATCACTTTTTTTCATGAGGGAGAAAATGAAACGCACGCACTTGATACTCCTTGTCCTGTTGAGTATCTGTTCACTATCGGTGTTCGCCCAGCCGACGAGCATCACGCTCTTGAAGCCGGCCGGAGGCGAGACCTATCGCGCGGGAACATCGAACGATTTCCGCTGGGATACCACCGGTACCAACGGTTCACGGTTCGTGTTCCAATTCTCTACCACGCCGAACGGTCCGTGGGACAATCTTCCTCTGCCGAACGGCGTATCGAACGTTTTGGATTCTACCTCCATCCCTTCCGGTAACGTGGGCGGTCGTGGACAATATCTGTTCGGTTTCAGAGCTCCCGGCGTGAACACCACATCCGGGTATGTTCGCATGGTGCTTCTCAATCGAGACGGCACTCCGAACTTCAATGTGACCAGTCGGAACCAGGTACCGTTCACCATCACGCAGCCCGCTCCGATCAAGGTGGATTCCGTTCTGACAGGAAACATCACGGGTACCGTGACCCTTCGGCCGACGAAGATCTACGGTCTGGCCGGATTCGTCTGGGTGCAGAACGGCGGCGTGCTCCGCATCCTTCCCGGAACGGTCGTCGTCGGTGATGCACCCGGGGTGAACTCGGCGATCATCATCAATCGCGGCGGCAAGATCCTCGCCGACGGAACGAAGGAGAAGCCCATCGTGTTCACGAGTCGTGCACCTGCAGGCCAGCGTGATCGGGGCGATTGGGGCGGTATCCTGATCTGCGGACGGGCGGCAACGAATCACCCGGGAGGTGAAGCGGTGATGGAAGGTTTCCCCAGCGATCCCGTCAACGCGCGATTCGGCGGTGGTGCTACACCCGATGACAACGACAACTCCGGAATCCTCCGCTATGTGCGTATCGAGTTCGGCGGTATCGCGCTATTCCCGAATCAGGAGATCAATGGTCTGACCCTCGGTGCGGTCGGTCGCGGAACGATCATCGAGAATGTTCAAGTGTCCTATTCGGGCGACGACTCCTATGAGTGGTTCGGCGGTACCGTGGACTCGAAGAGGTTGATTTCGTACAACGGTATCGATGATGATTTCGACACGGACAACGGCTTCCGCGGACGCATCCAATTCGCCCTTGCCAAACGCTTCCGTCAGGTGGCAGATCAGTCCACATCGCAGGCGTTCGAGAGCGACAACGATGCCAGTGGCTCCCGCAACCTCCCCGTAACCAGTCCGATATTCGCCAACTGCACGTTCATCGGTCCGTTGCAGGATACCAGCATGATCAGCGGTTCGAGTGCACAGCAGTACAACCGTCTCTACGGCTCATCGTCGATGGTCCGTCGTAATTCCCGTCTTTCGTTGTTCAACTCCCTTGTCATCGGGTGGCCGAACACCATGGAGTTCGGCAATCCCAACGGCGGATTCACGGCAGACGCGGCTTCCCGTGACTCGTTGCAGTTCAGGAACAACACGTTCATCGGCATCAAGGCCGGTAGTCCGGGTTGGCGCGGAACCGTTCCTGCAGGAAGCACGGGCTTCACGTCTGCGTGGCTATTGAACCCCGACAACGCGAACGAGGTGATCAACCGTGCCGGCAACATCGAATTCTACTGCGAACTCGGTAACGCGTATGCAGAGAACAGCAACATGTTCAGTGCTGTTCCCACGATCAACGCTCCGTACATCGCGAGTGCCTCCTTTACGCGTCGCGGATCGGTCGCTATCGACGATCCCTACTTCGAGAAAGTCACGTATCGCGGTGCGTTCTCGCCCGACCTCAATCAGCGTTGGGATGCGGGTTGGGCGGAATACGATCCCATCAACAAGGAATACAAGGCGCAGCCCTCGTTGAAGCTGGTGACTCCTGTCGGTGGCGAGAAGTACATCGTAGGACAGAAAGTGAAGATTTCGTGGGATACGACGAGCACGGCCGGTCTCGCGCTGAACGTCCAGTTCGGAACGGGTGTCAACGGTCCGTGGACGGCGATCACAGGCTCACCGGTCGTCGATACGGGTGCCACCCGCGGTAACATCCAGTGGACGGTTCCCAATACGGTAACCAAGACAGGATTCATCCGTATCGTGAGTGCAACCGATTCCACCATCACGTCGCGCAACGATTTCGGTTTCGAAATTTCGCTTCCCGCTCCTCCGCCTCCGCCCACGGTTCGCCTTATCAAGCCCGCAGGTGGCGAGGTGTTCCGCGCCGGCTCCTCGCAGACATTACAGTGGGATACCACGGGAACGAACGGTCAATGGTTCAAATTCCAATGGGCGACGGCCAAGGATGGTCCGTGGACGGATATCTCCCTTCCCGGCACTGCGAAGTTCGTCCTTGATTCCACGCGCATCCCTTCAGGTATGGTTGGCGGCCGCGGCACGTACGCCTTCGGTTTCCGCGTGCCTGCAACGGCAACAACCACCGGATATGTGCGCATGATGCTCGTGAACAAGAAAGACTCCACGCCGGATCTTGCGAATATCAGCTCGAACGCGACGCCGTTTACCATCACGCAGGCAAAGCCCGTAGCCGTGGATTCATTGCTCAGCGGTAATATCACCACATCACTCACGCTCACGCCGAAGAAGATCTATGGATTGACCGGTCTCGTGTATGTCCAAAGCGGTGCAGTGCTCACCATCCTCCCCGGAACGATCGTCGTTGGCGACGCACCCGGGGTGAACTCGGCGCTCATCATCAACCGCGGTGCGAAGATCATCGCTAACGGGACGGCGCAGAAGCCCATCGTGTTCACGAGCCGTGCGCCGGTAGGCCAGCGTGATCGCGGTGACTGGGGCGGCATCCTTATCTGCGGTCGTGCGGCAACGAACCATCCGGGCGGCGAAGCCGTCATGGAAGGATTCCCCAGCGATCCCGTCAATGCTCGCTTCGGTGGCGGAGCGAATCCCGACAACAACGACAACTCGGGCATCCTGCGGTATGTGCGCATCGAGTTCGGCGGTATCGCGTTGTTCCCTAATCAGGAAATCAACGGGCTTACCCTTGGCGCGGTCGGTCGTGGCACCACCATCGAGAACGTCCAGGTATCGTACTCCGGCGATGACTCCTATGAGTGGTTCGGCGGCAACGTGGATGGAAAGAAGCTTATCTCCTACAACGGTATCGATGACGACTTCGATACGGACAACGGATATAGCGGTCGCAATCAGTTCATCCTTGGCAAGCGTTTCCGCCAGATAGCGGACCAATCGTCATCGCAGGCATTCGAGAGTGATAACGATGGGGGAGGAACATTCAATGCGCCCCTGACGAGCGCGGTATTCAGCAACGTCACTGCCATCGGTCCCGTGCAGGATACGGCGGTCGTATCCGGCTCGGATGCGAATCAGTTCAACCGTTTGTACGCAGCGGCGATGATGATTCGCCGGAACTCTCGTCAGAGTATCGTGAATTCGCTCTTCGTGGGTTGGCCGAACTCGTTGGAGTTCGGTAATCCGAATGCCGGGTTCACTGCCGACGCGGCATCGCGTGATTCTCTCCAAGTGCGTAACAACACGTTCATCGGTATCAAGGCGGGATCGCCCGGTTGGCGCAACGCCGTACCGGCAGGCTCCACTTCGTTCACCGCAGCGTGGCTCACCGATGCGAAGAACGCCAACCAGTTCATCAACAAGCAGGGACCCATCGCGGCGTACAACGATCTCTCCGATGCGTTCGTCGAGGCATCGAACGCCTTTACGCCCGTGCCGAAGACCGGTGCGCCGTATCTGAGCGGGTCGGACTTCACCAAGCGCGGCTCGGTGGCGATCGACGACCAGTTCTTCGAGAACGTACCGTACCGCGGAGCTTTCGCCGCCGACATCGCGATGCGTTGGGACTTGCCCTGGGCCGAGTATGATCCGGTGAACAAGGACTACAAGGCGGAAGTGGATACGGTGGTGAATCGTGTCGACGATCGCGGCGAGGCGCTTGGCGTGTCGGTTCAACCGAATCCCGCGACGGGTCACACACGGGTGCGCTACACGCTCAACGAAGCCGGTCCGGTGAACATCAGCATCATCAATGCCCTGGGCATGGAAGTGGTCCGCGTGGCCGAGTCCGCGATGCAGGATGCCGGTATCTATGAATTCCTTGTCGATGCGGAGTCGCTGTCCAGTGGCGGCTATGTCCTTCGTATCGCATCGACTTCCGTAACAGCGAGCACGCCGTTCGTCGTGGTGCACTGATAACGCCACCACGTCCGTTCGGTCTGCTCAGACTATCCCGGTGTACAAAAGGGCATTCGCTCTTGGTTCATCCGCGTACGCCGGGAATTACACACGCAAGGGAACGTTCTTCGGAGCGTTCCTTTTTTTGTTATCGAACCGAAACATTCCCATAACACAGTGGTAACATGGTGGTGACATGCAGGTAAGGTGGGGTAAGGACCTTTGTACGAATTCCTTGCCCATGTCCCTCGAACCCCATGCACCTATGACAAGAACCTCTTCCAGCGCACGCTCACGCAGCCGGCTCCGCATCATGTTGTCCACCTTGGTGGAACGTCTCTGCGGATTCCATGAAGCCAGAGCAGAGTATGAACGTATCCGTTCCCTCCGGCAGGAGGGAAGCTTTCCCGAGACGGTACTGGCGGCGCGGAACATCGTGGTCAATGTGTCGAGGCACGAGACCATCCGCATTCCTCGGACGGGACCGTGCATCGTCGTCTCCAACCATCCTCTCGGAGCCATGGACGGTGTGGCCTTGCTCAGCGAGATGCTGCGTTTACGAAGCGACGTCAAGATCATTGCGAACGAGATCCTCCACGAAGTGGCCGAGCTTCGGGAATACATCTTCCCGGTGGACGTCTTCGGTTCGAATGCAGTAGCGAAGAATGCGACGGCGATGCGGGCTGCGCACCGGCATGTGGCTGCGGGGGGCATGCTCATCGCTTTTCCTGCGGGCGAGGTTTCCGCACTTCGTCATTTCCCGCCGGGTATCCATGACCGCCGGTGGTCCGAGCACATGGCCCGTCTGGCGAAAAGCACTGCTGCCACCGTGGTGCCCGCCTACGTCAAAGCAAGGAATTCCGAGCTCTTCTACGCTGCGGGGTGCCTGCATCCGCGTGTACGCACCCTGATGCTTGTTCGAGAGATGCTCAGGTTCCGTGATCGCTCCATGGACATCGTGTTCGGTTCGCCGATCCGGCAGACGACGCAGGTCCGGGAGATGAGTGCGGAGAGCTTCCGCGACCTCCTTCGGTTCCGTAGTGACTTCCTTCGCTTCAAAGCCAAGGAGGAACGCGCAGCCGGGGGTTTGGAGTTGGTGCGCGGCGAGAAAGTCATCGATCCTGTGAGTGCTTATGCCATGGCAGCGGAGATCGATAAACTCGATGGGAGGCAGCGGTTGGTGGAGACGGAGGAGTTCCTTGTCGTCGGAGCGGAATTCCGGAGCATTCCGACGGTCATGCAGGAGGTGGGGCGGTTACGGGAGATATCCTTCCGCTTGGCCGGAGAGGGAAGCGGAAAATCGTGCGACATCGATGTGTACGACAGCATGTACACGCATATCATCGTGTGGAGCAAATCCACGAGTGCGGTCGTGGGTGCCTATCGCGTAGGCCGGGTGGACGAGCTGCTCAGACGGTACGGACGGAACGGACTCTACGGCAACACGTTGTTCACGTTCTCGGATACGGTCTTGAATGCACTCACACCATCGCTCGAGCTGGGTCGGTCGTTCGTTCGACCCGAGTATCAGCGAGATCCATCCGTACTCGCGCTGCTCCTTCGTGGAATAGGAGCGTATGTGGCGCAGTATCCGCACTATCGATATCTCATCGGTGCCGTCAGCATCAGTGATACGTACTCCGATGCATCGAAGCGGCTCATGGTGAATTCCCTTATGGCGCATCACCTGGACCGAACCATCGCGCGCGGGGTTTCGGCGCGTAGGCCGGTGGGCGTGAATCTGTTCAGGAATTGGGACGGACTTCTTCACTCGCGCACGCTCTTGCCCATTCCCGAGCTGGACTCGCTGATACGGGATGTGGAGCCGCAGGGCAAAGGGGTGCCGGTCCTGCTTCGCCATTATACCAAGATAGGAGGACGGATCGCCGCTCTTCATCGGGACGAGGACTTCGGTGGATGCATCGATGCTTTCATCGTCGTCGACCTGCATGCAACCGCCGAGCCGCTGCTTCGTCGACACATGGGTTCGGAGGGGTTCGACAGGTATCACCACTCGCCCGGACGTAACGAAAGGACAGGGCTGGAAGTGGCGTCTGAGTGACGTGAAGCACGAGAAAGAAAAAGAGGAAAATATCGGACACTACGCGCCTGACTCTGCGAAAATCACCTGCTTTCGATGGTATCGGAGCGCCGCTTTTGAAACAGATCAAGGAACCTGACCCGTTGATCGAACTCCAAAGAGTTTTTTTTTCAACGTGGAAAAATTTCCCTTTGCACCACGCATACCTCTTCCTGAAATTGCCCCCCGATTCAGCCGAAGCGTCCCACGACGTGACGTCTGAAACCCAAAGAGACGACCGGCAGCAGAGAGCAGGAAGGCAGAGGGGAAGCACACCGCGTTACGATCATTTTTCGTTGTGATGAAAGCATCATTGAGCAGCAATGATGAGGTGTCTTCGCCCCCCAAACCAACCGACGAGGTCTTGCGCGTCAAGCGTGAATCCTCTCTCGTCTCGACCCTGAGAACGTAAACAACAGATTCATCAACGCAGACCGTGGAGGATTTCCATGAAGGTTTCACGTCGTTTTACCTCGACATCGACAAGTCCCTATGAGCAATTCGAATACACGAAGCGCTCGTCCATTCTGAGAAACACCGACGGCTCGGTGGTCTTTCAGATGGATGATATCGAAGTCCCGGTGGGATGGTCGCAGGTGGCCACGGACATTCTTGCGCAGAAATATTTCCGTCGTGCGGGAGTGCCCCAGACGGACGAGCAGGGATTGCCCATCGAGGACGAGGACGGCAAGCCTATTCTCGGTCGCGAGGGTTCCTTGAAACAGGTCGTCCACCGTCTGGCCGGTTGCTGGCGCTCATGGGGCGAGCAGCATAAGTATTTCGCCACGAAGAACGACGCTCAGGCGTTCTACGACGAAATCGCGTACATGCTCCTCAAGCAGATGGTGGCGCCGAATTCACCGCAGTGGTTCAATACGGGTCTTGCCTTTGCCTATGGTATCACGGGCAACGCACAGGGACATTATTTCGTCGATCCCAAGACGCGCGAGATCCAGCGCTCTGCGGACGCATATACACGTCCTCAGCCGCACGCATGCTTCATCCAAGGGGTGGAAGACGATCTCGTGAACGATGGCGGCATTTTCGACCTGGCGACACGCGAGGCGCGCATCTTCAAATACGGTTCCGGTACGGGAAGCAATTTTTCACACTTGCGTGGCAAGGGGGAGAAGTTGTCGGGCGGCGGCGTGAGCTCCGGTCTCATGAGCTTCCTAAAGATCTTCGACCGTGCAGCGGGAGCGATCAAGTCCGGCGGTACCACGCGTCGTGCAGCGAAGATGGTCATCGTGAACGTCGATCATCCGGATATCGAGGAGTTCATCGAATGGAAGGCGAAGGAGGAGGAGAAGGTAGCCGCGCTTGTGGCCGGTTCGAAGATCAACTCCACGTTCCTTCAAGCGGTCATGGATGAAGCGATCGCTAACGGAGCGGATCGCAAGACGAACGCGAAACTCAACACGATCATCACGCACGCAGTGCACCGCGGTGTGCCGATGAGCTACATTCAGCGCACGCTTTCGCTGGTCGAGCAGGGATTCACGCGATTGAACATGGAATCCTTCAACACCCACTACGAGAGTGAAGCGTACGTGACGGTGGCAGGGCAGAACAGTAACAACTCCGTGCGCGTGACGAACGAGTTCATGCGCGCCGTGGAGAACGACGAGCCGTGGAACCTTACGTGGCGTACCCATGGCAACGTGGCCCGCACGGTGCGTGCCCGCGACTTGTGGGAGAAGATCAATCTGAGCGCATGGAAGAGTGCGGACCCGGGGTTGCAGTTCGATACGACGATCAACGAGTGGCACACCTGTCCGCAGGGTGGTCGTATCAACGGATCGAACCCGTGCAGCGAGTACATGTTCTTGGACGACACGGCGTGTAATCTGGCCTCGATCAATCTGTCGCACTTCGTCGATGAAGAGACGGGTGTCTTCAATGTGGATGATTTCCGTCACACGGTCCGCTTGTGGACCATGGTCCTCGAGATCAGCGTGCTGATGGCGCAATTCCCCTCGAAGAAAATCGCCCAATTGAGCTATGATTACCGCACGTTGGGTCTGGGGTATGCCAACCTCGGAACCATCCTTATGACTTCCGGTATTGCCTATGATTCTGCGGAAGCGTTGGCATATGCAGGGGCCATCACGGCATTGATGACCGGGGAGTCCTATGCGACGTCGGCGGAAATGGCTCGTGACCTTGGTGCCTTCGCGCGGTATGATGAGAACAAGGATGACATGTTGCGAGTGATTCGTAATCACCGCAGAGCCGCGTATGATGCGGCTGCGGAAGAGTACGAAGGCTTGACGATCACCCCGGTCGGGATTGCCGAGTCGGACTGTCCGGACCAGGCGTTGCTCGAAGCCGCTCGTAAGAGCTGGGATCGTGCATTGTCGTTAGGCGAGGAGTTCGGTTACCGCAATGCTCAAGTGACGGTCATCGCGCCCACGGGAACGATCGGACTGGTCATGGACTGCGATACCACGGGTATCGAGCCGGACTTCGCCATTGTGAAGTTCAAGAAGCTCGCCGGCGGCGGGTACTTCAAGATCGTCAATCAATCGGTTCGCCGCGCATTGACGAAACTCGGGTACAACGAGAAGCAGATCGACGATATCGAGAAGTATTGCAAAGGCCACGGAACCTTCGTGGGATGTCCCACCGTCACTCGTGCGAGACTCAAGGAGAAAGGCTTTACGGACGAGAAGGTGGATGCTATCGAGCTCATGCTCGACAGTGTCTTCGATATCAAGTTCGCGTTCAACAAGTGGACGCTCGGTGAAGAGTACTGCACGGGAGTCCTGGGATTCACGGAAGCCCAATTGAACGACTACAGCTTCGACATGTTGGCAGCTCTCGGTTTCTCCAAGGAGGAAGTCGAAGCCGCCAACGATTACGTCTGCGGAACGATGATGATCGAAGGCGCGCCGCACATCAAGGACGCGCATTTGCAGATCTTCGATTGTGCCAACCGCTGCGGCCGTAAGGGTGAACGATATATCCCTTACATGGCGCATGTGCGCATGATGGCAGCTGCTCAGCCGTTCATTTCCGGCGCGATTTCCAAAACGATCAACATGCCGAACGAGGCGAAGATCGATGACGTGAACACGGTACACATTGAATCGTGGAAACTGTGTCTGAAGGCCATCGCGTTGTATCGGGACGGTTCGAAGCTGTCTCAGCCGCTCAACAATTCGAGCGACGACGATATCGACGAAATCATTATGCTGGGTGACGAGGACAGTCTGGACGAGACGAAGGGCGCCAAAGAAGTTCACGAGCGTGTCATCGAGCGGGTGTATCACCGTGCAGAGCGTCATCGCTTGCCGAAACGCCGTACGGGAATCATCCGTGAAGCGTACGTGGGCGGCCACAAGGTGTTTGTCCGTACCGGTGAGTTCGAAGACGGAAGCTTGGGCGAGATCTTCATCGATATGTACAAGGAAGGCGCATCGTTCAAGGGACTCATGAATTGCTTTGCCGTGCTGGCGTCAAAGGCCCTTCAATACGGCATGCCGCTCGAAGAGCTGGTGGATTCCTTCACCTTCACGCGATTCGATCCGTCGGGTCCGGTACAAGGTCATGAAGTGATCAAGAATGCGACGTCCATCCTGGATTACGTGTTCCGTTCCATCGGCTACGACTACCTGAACCGCACGGATTTCGTCCATGTGAAGGCGGTCGATGAAGTGACAACAACGAAACAGCCTGCCGGTGGAAACCTCGGTTCGGGGGCGAGAGTATCATCGATAGGTACTACCGCAGAGGCCTTGCCGGTTGACTATGAAGCACCGACGACCATGGTCCGCGATACGCATCACGAGGTAACGGCGACGAAGACCAAGGGTACGTCCAAGGTCAAAGAAGCCCGTGCAAAGGGATACACCGGTGAGCAATGCGCCAATTGTAACTCCATGCGCGTCAAGAGAAACGGGTCATGTACCGTTTGCGACGATTGCGGAACGACGAGCGGTTGCTCGTAAGATTGAGAGAATTTGTCGCGGATGAACTGCGCGTGATGAACATCATGCGCAGTTTTTTTTTGAGATTCCTGTGTTTACACCCGCGAAGGGTTCGCAGTAGAGGTACGGGAGAGCAATCGTTTGGGAGCTCCAATGCCGATGGACCCATGCAACGGCAGTCGATCTGGGTGTCCTGTAACCAATCGCCCCGGTTCGGTGTCGTACGGCTAGAGGTCTGCAAAAAATGACGGAAATTTGCATTGTGCAGTCATCTTGGCAGGCATATATTGTGCGACACGAGTACAAGGGTTCAGTCTGTTTTTTTCAACATTTTTTGAGGTTTTTATGAAAAAGTTCGTTGCTCTGTTCGCGTTCGTCGCTCTTCTCGCGACGTATTGTGTGCCGGTATCCGCTTGTGATGCCGATGGAAAATGCAAAGGCAAGGCGTCTGGTGCTTGCTGTATGACCAAGGCTTCTGCAAAGAAGAGCTGCTGCTCCACAAAGGGCGCATCGGCAAAGGCAGAAGTGAAGGACGAAGCCTCGACGGCCACAACGGCTGTCGATGCATCATCGAAGGCTGCTACGGCGAAGACCGCAAGTGCGCCTAAGGTGAACCAGAATAAATAAAATTTAATGAAAAGGCACGATGTCTATATAGTAAAGTGCCTCTATATTGGCTGAAAACGTCAATTTTGCTATTGCCTGTTCATTTTCGATTTTGAAAACGGGCTTTGGACAAGCGACAAAAACAGGGAAGTCCGTTCTTCGGGTGGTGGTTCATCACCCGAAGAACAGGATGCCCCACACTAACATCCACGGGAAAGTGAACACGGTGCATCAGGGGAGCGCTTCGTAGCTCGGGCACCTTTTTTTTTCGAAGAAAGGGTTATTCTATGTCGAAGGGTGGAGCCGGTAAAGTATACTTCGTATTGTACTTGGCGGTGATTCTCGAGTTGCTCATCATTATTGTTGAGCGCGACGAGGCGGAAGAGCACTTGATCCAGAAGCAGAAGGAATCCATGAAGATTGTCGAGAGTATTCTCTCGCAGTTGCAATCCGGATCCGGCTCTGAGGGTATCAATACGCGTCCGCAAGACGAAATCACCCTCCAGGATCCCGTCGCCGTGAAGGATGCCGGTGCGACCAAGATCAAGCAGGATCGCTTCTATCAGGTGATGGTGGGTGTGACGGACGTTTCCGATGCGGATAAGATGGACGGGCTTGAACCTGCCGAACGCGAGGAGAAGCTTCGCAATCTCATCCGCCTTGCAAATGTTCAGGATTTGGAATACCAGGTGTTCTATCATTCTGCTGCCAACACCGATCAATCCCCGATGTTCCCTACGGATGACAGTCTTCGTAAGGCGCGGGTGGATTTCACGGCGTTCTCTGCCGGACAGGAGATCGGTGGACCTGTCGATAACGGACGCTGGCAGCTCATGGCTCTCCGCAAGGTGGAGCTTCAGGTGCAGAAGACGGAACGTTACACTCACCCGGAGTACTCGTTCATCAAGGACGTGGGCGACGTATCGACGTTCGCTCCGCCGAACGCGCGCGATTCGGCATTCAAATACGACCAGGCATTGTCTGACGCGGAAGCCGTCAACGCCGGCAATAAATACAAGAAGCGCGTGTTCATCGTCCGCTTCCAACCGCCCAATAAGGCGGGCTGGTATAAACTCCGCTTCGCCTCCAAGACGAACCGTATTCTCGGTGTGAAATCCGAGGAGGGCGGACGGGAGATCTCGCCGGAAGAAAAGGTGAACATCGGTACCGTCCAGTTGAAGGTGAAAGACCTTTGGAAGGTGAAGAAGACGTTGATCTCCTCCCTTGAGGGCATTCCTCTTCCGTCAGCGGACGACCTTGCTGCCGGTAAGATTCTTTATGAAGACTTCAAGGCCGGCGTTGAAGCCGCCATCACGAAAATCAAGAACGAATCGGAAGCCAATGACCCCAAGGCGATGGAGAAGATCCGTCGTATCGGGTTGTATAACTACATCTCTATTCTGCTGACCCCGGGTGGATCCGCCAATATCGATCAAAACCGCGCATCCATCGAGTTCAATGTCCACGTCGTCCAACCGCCGAAGCGTCCGGATCTTGATCCCAGCGTGTACGTGGATGCGAGCGTGAATACCTTCGATAAGCTGTCCAGAACGGAGATTCCGTTCACCGCCGGACCGTACTCACCGGGTCGTATGCCCACGGTGAAGAGCAATCCGCCGCTGTCATGGCAAGTTGTCGACGCAGGAACGGGCCAAGTCGCTCAGACGGCGCAAGGCTCCGCGGAGATGCGCAAGTTCAAGCTTGTTTGCAACCAGCAAGTTCAAGCGGGCGACTACGAGATCGCAATCTCCTACGCAAACCAATCCGGTAAGACGAAAGAAGAGAAGTCCACTCTTCATGTGTTCGCCAGCAAGCTGGAGAACGAAGAGGATGTCAAGTCCATCGTGGAGAATTGCTACTTCGGTCAGGAGCTTGAACTCTTGCCCGTACCGTCGGACGGAAAGAAGATTCCCGCCGGCCAATACTTGATCGATGCGAAAATCACCCCTCAAGACCAAGAACACCGTGGTCTGCAGTGGCGCCAGGAAGTTCCTTGCGGTTCCAAGCAGATAAGTGTCGACGTCTTGTGGGAGGATCCGCAGACCAAGGAAAGAATATCCCTGCTTCGTGCTCCGATTCAAGGATCTCCGAAGCAGCGTCCTCCGAAGATCGTCATGAGCGATGTGAAGATCAATCCGATCACAGATCCTCGCGATCCCTCGGTGACGGTAACGAATATCAAGATCAATGCACCGATCGTTGATGTCGGCGGTGCCAAAGCGGGTCCATCGGACATCATCGTTCTGACGCCCTCCGTTGAGAAGCAGGACATACCCGGTTACAAGGTGAGTGCCGGTCCCCTGAAAGCTTCCGGTGGCGGCTACGAGGTGGAATTGCGTTTGGACGGGCCGCCCCTCAAGAAGGGTAAAGTGGAAGGTAATGTCCAACTTCTTGTCAAGGCGAAAGCCAAGAACAAGTGCAATGGAGAAACGTCGGGCGACGGTAAGGCTATCTATAACGTGCCCGTCAGTTACTAAGGAAATGTCGGACGTTGATCCTGTCGGTTGTCATGCAGAAGAAGAATTGAACGAAACTATTTGAACGAAACGATGAGAAGAACACCATTCATAGCTGCCGTAGCACTCGTGATCATTGGCAGCATGAGCTCCTTGTATGGTCAGTCTGAGACGCAACTCAAGACCATCATGGGAAAGATCAAGAATTACCGGTATGGTAATATCTCGATCTTCAAACTCGACGACGGAACCATGAAAGCGGTGACCGAATTGCTCAATCCTCAGCCGATAATGACGGACGCTGCACAGAAGTGTGCACCGGCGAAGCAAACGTTGATCGATGACAAGGTGTTGGAGTTAGGCTGCGCTGCCGATCTCTCGGCCCTGCAGGAAGACGAAGAGGTCAAGAAGGCACTGCGCGGCGAGTGTATCGAGTACGCCAAATTCTCCATCGCTCGCAAGCAGTGGGAGTGTAACACGTTCAAGCGCGCGTATGTCATCACGACACGGTATACCTCCGGCATGCCGTTCAAGGTGATCGGATTCGTGACGTCGAATAGCGACAACAAGAAGCTCACCACCGTCCTTGGTGCCGCTCGCGAAGTGGTCACGTATACGGAGCTGCGCAATCAAGGCGCACCTGCCGGATCTCCGGCGAAGAACCTGTATCAGTACTTCGAAAACTTCGTCGTTCAGCAAAGCGCATCGGAAGGTGTGAACGTGACGGCGGAAGCTCAAGGTATCGGCGACGAGGTGTTCATCCGTTCCCTTCGTGGACTGTCACGTCTTGTGGACGAACAGGATGTACAGATGTACAAGCGCATTTCCGATGGTCAAGCCATGAACTACAACAAGTTCAATGAAGTCATCGTGAGCCCGGACCTGATCAGCTGGAAGAACTACGAACCGGCAGCCGATGCCATTCCTCCTAGCGATTCCGTCTACAACCGTGTGCTTCCTCGTTACGGCGTAGAGCTCCGCTATGGCATCGAGTCCATCGGAATCCCGTCATTCTTCAGCGATCGTGTCACCTTGAATGCTGTGTGGGGCTGGAACAAGTTGGGCGTCATACTTCCGACGAATGGTTGGTCTTCCGTCGGCAAGGATCTTGGCGTGAACCCCAAGTTGACGCATGCGGGTTTCGG
>JBBATK010000005.1:117485-131854 GCA_040398805.1 Kapaibacterium sp. (SeqCode)
CTTCCGTCGGCAAGGATCTTGGCGTGAACCCCAAGTTGACGCATGCGGGTTTCGGTCTGGACGGTTCGTTCGATTTCCCCATCGATATCACCAATTCGAATACTGGTGTCTTTAACATTTCCGGCTCGTATGTGTTCGGTGATGCGGTTCAGTCCAATCATCAGCAGGTGGTGAAGGACTTCGGCACGTCGTTCAGCTACGATACGTTGCGGAAGACAGCACCGGACACTCTGGTCGCTCGTCGCAAAACCTCCAATGAACTGAAGAACGATTACCTCGTTCGTATCAATGCCCAGCTGCATTACACCTTCGCAGTGAACATCGACAGCGGTAACTTCTTCCGCTTCCGCATCGGTGGTGCTATCTACAGTCGTGAGATGTGGACGAAGGAGACAGGTAGGACGACAATAGATACCCTGCGGAATGGAGAGCCAACTTCTCCAGACACTAGCTTCATTTTGAACACGTACAAGAAGACGAATTCCAAAGCTATCGGTGGAGTGTCCGTGCGCATGGATTACATGTCCATGTATGTCACGACGCCGTACGGTTTCAGTCTGCAATACTTCGACGATGCCATTATGGCGAACGCGTGGATGTTGATGCCGATCAATCCGAATCTGGGAATCCGTTTCGATGGTACCATTGCGACACCGCTGATGAGAGATGCGTACGAGTGGGAGAACCCTTCGACCTTCGTTCCATCGGTACGGGTCATTTATAATTTCTAACGAACAGCACGTCGGATCGAACAGTAATCATAGAGCAGTATCAAAAGAAAATCATGCAAAACAAGAAAAATCTCGTCCGGTTCGTAGCGCTCTTGACCATCCTTTTCGGAGGGGCGTTTACTCTGGTAGCTCAAGAGACAGAGCGTGACACCATTCGTCGTGCGCTCCTTGAAATCGATCCGAACATCGTGAAGTACTTCCCGCGTTGGAAGGTTTGCGAGCCGAATCTTGCCCTTCAAGTGTATCAGACGTTCCTGTTGACGGGTCGCGCTAAAGAGAATCTGGATATGCAGAACATCATCGTGACTGCGGCTCCGAAGAGCGATCCGGAAGAGAACTATGTCCTGTTGCTCGTGGAGTGCGGTAATGAATCCTATGCATCATCCGACGTCGACGCCTACATGAAAAAATTGGCGGCCTTGATTTCCGACCCGAAGCGTCCGTACTGCTTCCGCGATATTCCCGCTGAAGCTCCGATGAGTGAGAAAGCCCGTGACTTGATTACGGATTTCATGCTCCCGACCCATGTGGCCCACTCGATCTCCTTGTCGGTATTCGAACAGTCGCTCAAAGTGGGTAATTCCGGATTCTGGTTGCGGAACGCTGTCGGCAATGATGCTATCGGGTATCCGTTCTGGACCGCAGGCATGTCACGTATCCTTCTTCAGCGTCCGTTGTATGAGAACGACGACATGGAATCGAAGAAGCCCATCCCGTACCTCATCAACATCCGCCTTGGCGGTGGATATCGTATGCGGACAACGGGGATCGAGCGTGGCATCCTGGACTTCCTTCCCGGACGTCAACTCAACGGTTCGAATGGTATGGGCATCCTTTCGCTCGATGTCAATGCACCATTCCATCCGCAACTCGGACTCAGCGTGAATTACGAGGCACCGCTCAGTGGATCTCCTGACTCATCGATTGCGGAGAAAAACACGTGGGCATCGTGGAGACCGAGCGCACAGACGGACGTGAGCAAGCGTCAATTGATGTCGGCTGCGGGCTTCGATCCCAACCATGTCCTTCCTGTCTTGCGCACCTGCGGTCAGATCGCCCTTGTGTACAACTGGTGGCTCGACCCGAAGGTGCCCGAGAACTTCTTCCGCATCGACCTTGGTGTGAATTATGTGGAAGTGCAAGAGTGGGGTTACTCGTACCTTGGCAAGTCTTCCGACACGAATTACGTAGCCGTATCCTCGAAGGGTAACGGCGCTCTCAACACCGGACTCCGCACCTTCCGTCCCACGAGCTTCGGCGAATGGTTGTATGCACGTATCGAGTATCGCAGTCAGTCCACGTTCCCGTTCGGCGTTTCCGCACAGTATGCGAACAGCAATCTCATGATCCGTGCATATGTGCCTCTGCTCGGTGAATGGTTGTATCTCGAAGGCAAGTATTCCACGCCGCTTCGTAGCGAAGCCGATATGCGTCCGTGGGAATTGAAGAACTTCTTCTTGGTTTCACCGGTACTCCGCCTCAATATCCGCTAAGCGCCGGTCGTTGACGTTCGAAACATGAAACCCCTGCGGCGAGCTCATCACGTAGGGGTTTTTTCGGTGCAGCAGTCTCCCCCCGAAATCAACGCACCGAGACTCCATATTCCGTCCTTTATCATCGTCCAGTATGCGCATGTCGTCCGTTCGACACTCAACGACCATTGCCGTAACTCTGCTCCTGCTGCTCTGTGCCGGACTTTCGGCGCAGACGCCGGCCGACAGTGTTCAGGAGGCATTGCGGCGTCGCGCCGAAGAGGCCCGTGTGCGCTCGTTACAGCACTATACGCTCACCATCCAGAACGTCGATATCAAACGGTTTCCGGAAGTGAGCCTCATCGTGGAAGCGATGGGGGATGATAACCTGCCTCTCGACAGTCTGGATCCGAAGGGTCTGTCGGTCGTCGAGAACGGCGCAGAAAAGAGAGTCCTCTCCGTCCGGAAGATTTCCGTGGGCGAGCGTGTTCCGGTTGACTTCGTCTTCATCCTTGATGTGACGGGCGGAATGGATTCACACATAAAAGCCATTCGGGAGAATATCCAGAAATTCGTCGCCCGATTGGTGAGCAGAGGTATCGACTACCGACTCGGCGTCGTGTTCTTCTCGGACAACATCGAGAATTTCCATGCGCCGACGGCCGACATCTATGAGTTCCTCTCGTGGTTCGTGGGTATTAAATGTGTCGGTGGAGGTCAGGAAGCGGAGAATGCCTTGGAGGGTTTACATACGGCGGCGAAGATGGACTTCCGTCCGTCTGCAAACAAGGTCTTCGTTCTCATCACCGATGCCCCGTATCATTATGCGGGTGATCGAAGCAAGGAGGCGTCGACGAAGTTCACGACCGAATCGATGATCGATTTCCTCAAGGCCAGGTCCATCCGCACCTTCTGCATCGCACCTCCCGTCCTGAGCGAATACAAGAAAATCGCCGAGGCCACTCGCGGCAGCGCCTTCGACCTCTATCAGAATTTCGCCAAGCTGCTCGATGCGTACTCCACACAATTGACGAATCTCTTCGCCATCACCTATCGTTCCGATGCGCCCGCCATCCCGGATTCCATCAACGTCGCCGTCGTGAACGACCGCAAAGAGGAACTGCTCAGGAAGACCATTCCGCTGGCAGATATCGGACGTAAACTCATTATCGAAGACCTGCTGTTCCCCACAGGTAAGAGCACGCTTCCGGATTCCGTCGGGGCCTTGGAATTGCTTACGGAGTTCATGAGGAATCAGCCCAAAGTCATCGTCCGCATCGAAGGCCATACCGATAATCGAGGCAATCCCACCTCGAACAAGAAACTCTCCCTCTCCCGAGCCGAGAGCGTACGCCGCTACCTGGTCACGCGTAAAGGCATCCGTGTCGATCGCATACAGATCGCCGGACTCGGCGATACACGTCCCATTGCCGACAATGGCACCGACTTCGGACGTCGTCTGAACCGGCGAACGGAAGTCGTCATCGTCTCCAAATAGTCCCTCGTCCGCTGTTCAACTTTACCGGTCCGTTTGTCGTCTATGTCCCGATGAGCGCCGTCTGCTCGTCGGCCGAACGTCCCGTTGCGCGAACCCGTAGTTTTGCAGTACGAGCTTCCGCTCATCACGGTTGCGGCCGACACGGTATTCCTTCGAAGACGACTTCGATCCACCAATCCCTTTTTCCCTATGAACATCGACCAATCCACCGTCATCGCCATCACCGGCGCATCGTCCGGCATCGGCGCAGCCCTTGCCCACGAACTTTCCCAATCATCGTGCACTCTGGCGCTCTGTGCGCGTCGTGCCGATAAACTCGCAGAGGTGGCCGCTGCCGCCAGAGAACGTGGATCCCGCGTGTTGGAGGTGGTCTGCGATGTGAGTGATGATACTCAAGCGCGGAACTTCATCGAGCGGACGGTCGCCGAGTTCGGTACCATCGACGTACTCATCAACAATGCAGGCAGGGGGAATCGTGCCTCTGTGGAGGACACCACGCGCGAGCGCTTGCAGAGCATTTTCGACCTCAACGTTTTTTCCTTGTGGTCGACGACCGCTGCCGCATTGCCCGTTATGAAAAAGAACCGTCGCGGTCATATCATCACCATCTCGAGCGTGGCGGGGAAGACCGGGTACGGATACAATAGCGCCTACGTGGCGGCGAAGCATGCAGCAGTGGGCTTCGTGGCGTCGCTTCGTGCAGAACTCGTCGATACCGGCGTCCGTGCAACAGTGGTATGTCCGGCCGGTGTCACCACCGAGTGGTCCGAAGCGAGCGAAGATGCATCCATCGGCGCATTGTTCGCCGAGGGCATCAAGCGTTCACGGTCCATCGCTCGCGAGCAAGGTCTGCCACTCCCTCCGCTCAAGCCCATGATGTCTGCGACCGATGCCGCCAAACGCATCATCCGCGTCGTGCTCGACGACGAAGAGAACGACGTCTATACCCACGAAGGCAGCGAGAAATCGGTCATCCACTGTGCCACGGATCGTCACGACTACGAACATGGCATGAAGGCGTTGTATCTGGGAATGCAGCAAGCCTACGCGCAACAGCAATCCGGCGTTTCGTGATCGTCCCTCGTTCCATATCGTTGGCTCGGGCACTCCTGTGTTGTGTATTCGCCGGAACGCTCACCCTGCACGCGGGGACGCTTCGAGTACCCATGGGATCCGAACCGGATACCTTGCCCATACGGCGGATCGATGCGGATCGTCGGGAGACGACGATCACAGCACCTCGTGCGCCGCGCGTCATCCTCGTTCTGAGCGGCGGTGGCGCTCGCGGTGCAGCCCACGTGGGTGTGCTTCGGGAGTTCGAGCGCGCGGGGATCCGTCCCTCCATGGTCATCGGCACAAGCATGGGGGCGATCATCGGCGGACTCTGGTGCGCGGGCTATACGGCGCAGGAGTTGGATTCCTTGCTGGAGACCGTCGACTGGGAGGAGCAGTTCGCCACGGGTGTGGATCGTGATCGCAATCGCTTGTTCCTTGATCAGAAGTACGAGCAGGACCGTGCCGTTGTGACGTTGCGCTTCCACGACTTCTCCTTGGTCGTTCCGCAATCGGTCACCAACGTCATGCGCTTCACCATTCCTTTCTTGCGATTGTTCTGGAACGCGCCGTATCATGACAACGGCGACTTCGATGCCCTGAAGATCCCGTTCCGTGCGGTGGCCACCGATATCGCTCACGCCCGCGTCGTCGCCTTAGGTAAAGGCAATCTCGTGGAATCCATTCGTGCGAGTGCGACGTTACCGCTGCGGTATGCGCCCGTGCATATGGATAGCATGGTGCTGGTGGATGGCGGACTCCTCGCAAACATCCCCGTGGAGATCGCCCAGAGCTACTCGCCCGATATGATCATCGCCGTCAATACCACGTCGCCGCTGCTTCCTACCACGGCTCTGGATAAACCATGGAACGTGGCCGATCAGATCGTTTCCGTGATGGAAAAACAATTCAATGAGCGGGCCACGGGTCGTGCCACCGTGCTCATCGAACCGCGGATCAGTGATCATCCCAATACGGAGTTCCATGACCTCGACACGCTCGTCCGTGCCGGTGAGGCGGCCGCGCAGGAGAAGATGCCCGAGATCCGCGCGCGCATTTCGGCACTCCGCGATTCGTTACTTCGGCAGGGAGGAAATGGTGAGGCGAGAAGCGAAGGTGAACGTGGCGTCGCACCGCTCATACGACAGGTGAGAACCACCGTGAGCGATACCGCACTTGCCCAGCGCGTGAAATCCTTGGCGGGTGCCGAGTGGAACGAAGAGAGTGTCCGAGAGCAGGTGTTGCGCCTGTGCCGCAAGAGCCGTCGCGCCTTCGCCGAGATTCGCACGCTCCGCTTCGACACGGCGCAAGGAGTGCTGGATGTGGCGATCGACGAGGGCAGATTGCGGAATCTGGAGATCAAAGGGAATACGACGGCGACACGATTGTTCGTGGCGCGGGAACTCAACCTTGCCGTCGGCGACCGCCTGAATGCCGATGACATCCTTTCCGGACTTGAAAGCATCATGTCCACCGATCTCTTCAGCGAGGCCAGTATCGACCTGGTTCGCGGGTCGCGCGACGGCATGGACCTGACCCTCAACGTCGTGGAACGGGGTTCGCAGATCCTGCGTCTGGGCGGCCGTATCGACAACGAACGCAATACGCAGGTACAGGCGGATTTCGTTCAGGAGAACGTGTTCTCGTCGGGTGTGCGCCTTGGGCTTCGCGTAGGAGGCGGCGGACGTAACAGCGTGCTCGACGCCCGCTTCGATATCCCCCGTATCCTCGATTCCTATTGGCTCTTCAGTGTGCGCGGATACTGGGATTCCCGTAACATCTACTTGTATCAATACGCGTCCAGCGTACGGAATCGTTTCGAAGCGCTCCAGACAGGCGATGCCCAGCAACAGCATCTCGGCGTGCGTGCCATGTTCGGTCGGCAAGTGGAAACGTCCGGACGTTTGACGGTGGAGGCACGCTACGAAGCCCAGCGGATGTTCCAACTCGGCGACTTCGTCACGAACCGAGAGTTCAAGCCGCTTGCAGCTCTTGCCCTGACGATGATGATCGATGCGCAGGACCGCGCCGACTTTCCCACAAAGGGACGAGTGCTGCTTGTGAAAGTGGAACGGTCCGTTCTGCAAGCGCCGGACGTACCTCGGTTCACGAAGGCGGAGATCTATTCCTCGCGTACCTTCCGGTTCGGAGACCAAGCCATCAAGCCCTCGCTGCGCCTGGCGTTCTCGGATGTCGGGACACCGCAGACGGAGTGGTTCCATCTTGGAGGACAGGATGCCTTCTTCGGTATGCGGGAAGACGAACGTCGCAGCAGGAACCTTATTCTTGCGAACCTCGAGTACAGAGTGAAACTCCCTTTGCGCCTGCTCCTCGATTCCTATTTCTCTGTGCGATACGACGTAGGGGGCATTTGGCCCTCGGTCGATGCCATCCGCCTGGAAGACGTCCATCAAGGCCTCGGCATGCAACTCTCGCTCGATACGCCCCTCGGTCCGGCCAGGTTCGCCGTGGGACGTAGTTTCTTCTTCCTGCGCCATCCCGATACGATGGTCCTGGGTCCGTACCAAGTGTATTTCAGCATCGGCATGCGTATACAATAACCGTGCGGCAGGTCCGCGCGAGTCCCTCGTTCATCCTATCATCGTCGACACACCATCACAGCTTCGTTCTCTCGTCATTCCATTCCCGTATGAAACATCTTCTTCTCGTCCGTCATGGCAAAGCTCAGGATCACGGCTCGGTTCCGGTGGATTTCGACCGCACGCTGGTGGAGCGCGGCCGTCGGGACGTGCGTACCCTTGCTCAGGAACTGAACGCCCTGTCCTTCGCGCCGACCATCGTCCTCTCCAGTGCCGCTCCCCGAGCCGAAGAAACCGCCGAGATCCTCGTGGAGGCATTGAACGCATCTCCCGCACTCATTCTCGAGTCCGCCCTCTACCTTGCCTCCGCTGCCACGCTGATACGTCGTATCGAAGCCCTGAGTGATGAGCACGACGTCGCCATGGTCGTTGCCCACAACCCCGGCATCCGCGACGCTGCGTCGTTGCTCTGCGCCGGGTTCCTCCCGTCGTTCCCCACAAGCGGTGCCGTGCTGTTCACCTTCGATTGCGACATGTGGGCAGGTTGCGCGTATGAAACGGCAAGCCGCACGCGAGCGTTCTTCCGCGATAAGGCATAGGTGGGTGTGTCAAAATGACGCACAATAATGCCATGAATCTCGATAAAATCGTACGATGTATGTCATAATGACATATTTACCTGCGATGCTACACACCTAGACACTTTGGCACGCCTTTGCTATGATAGGAAAAGGCGCGGGCGAAAGCGGGATCACCGACGACCGCTTCGGCCGTAGCGAAAAGGTTCACCATTACTCTTTTCACCATTCTCAGGAGTACCTATGAAAGTCGTTCACATGCATCCCATGAGCGGATTCGACACGATGGTTCGTCGCATGAATCATCTGCTGCAGGATTTGGACGTCGGCGGACGTCGCCTTGAGCACACGGCATCGGTGCCGACGCGCTCCTGGACTCCCCGGGTCGATATCACCGAAGACACCACCACGTTTTCCGTTCGTATGGACCTTCCGGGCGTTCCCAAGGAACAGGTTACCGTATCGGTCGATGAACGTCGCGTTCTCACCGTACGTGGAGAGCTCGCGCACGACGAGATCAAGGAAGGCACCACCGTTCATCGCCGCGAGCGTCGCACGGGTTCCTTCGAACGTTCCTTCACCTTGCCCGAAAACGTCGATGCCGATGCCATCACAGCGCAATTCGAGCACGGCGTCTTGCATCTGACGCTTCCCAAAAAAGAAGAGCAGAAGTCGGGCGTGAAGACCATCACGGTAGGATAGACAACGAAGAAGCGCAAGAGACGCACGGCATGTGCGTCTCTTCCGGCTTCGCATGCTCAGCATGCTCCGCGATGGCGGACCGGGATGAAGCATCGTTCCTCCCGTTCCGGCATCACGGAAGCGATAGTGACAGTGTTCCGTTGGAACCGACAACACGACAGGAAAGTATCAACACACATTTTTCAAGGAGTAGAGTATGAGCAAGGTGATAGGAATCGACCTTGGTACCACGAACTCGTGCGTATCGGTCATGGAAGGAAGTGCGCCGGTGGTGATTGCGAATGTCGAAGGCATGCGCACCACGCCGTCCATCGTTGCCTTCACGAAGAGCGGCGAGCGCTTGGTAGGTCAGTCGGCGAAACGTCAGGCCATCACGAACCCGAAGAACACGGTGTATTCCGTGAAGCGCTTCATGGGACGTCGTATGGACGAAGTGAATGAGGAGACGAAGCTGGTTCCATACACCATCAAGGGTGGTGACGGTAACTCGGCACGCGTGGATATCGACGGACGTCTGTATTCGCCGCCGGAAATCTCCGCGATGATCCTTCAGAAGATGAAGCAGACGGCAGAGGATTACCTGGGACAGAAGATCACCGATGCGGTGATCACCGTCCCCGCATACTTCAACGACGCACAACGTCAGGCCACGAAGGATGCCGGCGAGATCGCCGGACTCAACGTGCGCCGTATCGTCAACGAGCCCACGGCCGCAGCTCTGGCCTATGGTTTGGACAAGAAGGGTCAGAACATGACGGTCGTCGTGTACGACCTTGGTGGCGGTACGTTCGACGTCTCCATCCTGGAACTCGGCGACGGTGTCTTCGAAGTGAAGTCCACCAACGGCGATACGCACCTGGGCGGTGACAACTTCGACCTTCGCCTTATCGACTATCTGGCCGATGAATTCAAGAAGACCGAAGGCATCGACCTGCGGAACGACCCCATGGCGCTTCAGCGCTTGCGCGAAGCGGCGGAGAAGACGAAGATCGAACTCTCGCAGATGTTGCAGACCGACGTGAACCTCCCCTTCATCACCGCCACCGCGGAAGGTCCGAAGCACCTCAACCTCAGCATCACCCGCGCAAAGTTCGAACAGCTCTGCGCCGATCTCTTCGAACGTACGCTGCGTCCGTGCGAGCAGGCCATGAGCGATGCCAAGCTCACTCCTTCTCAGATCGACGAAGTGATCCTCGTCGGAGGTTCCACCCGCATCCCGAAGATCCAGGAACTCGTGAAGAACTTCTTCGGTAAGGAACCGGGCAAAGGCGTGAACCCCGATGAGGTGGTGGCCGTCGGTGCCGCCATCCAGGGCGCGGTCTTGACGGGCGAAGTGACCGACGTGTTGCTTCTCGATGTGACGCCGCTCACGCTGGGTATCGAAACCCTTGGCGGTGTGCTCACGCCCATGATTCCCGCGAACACGACCATCCCCACGAAGAAGAGCGAAGTGTTCTCGACGGCGAGCGACAATCAGCCCAGCGTGGAAGTGCACATCCTTCAGGGTGAACGTCAGATGGCGCGCGACAACCGCTCGCTGGGACGTTTCCACCTGGACGGCATTCCGCCGGCACAGCGTGGCGTCCCGCAAGTGGAAGTCACCTTCGACATCGATGCCAACGGTATCCTCAATGTGTCTGCGAAAGACCGCGCAAGCGGAAAGGAACAGAACATCCGCATCACCTCGTCGTCCGGACTCTCTCAGGACGAAGTGGAGAAGATGAAGCGCGACGCGCAGGAGCACGCAGCGGAAGACAAGAAGCTGCGCGAAGAAGTGGAACTGCGCAATCAGGCGGACCAACTCGTGTTCCAGACCGATAAGCAGATCGGCGAATTCGCCGACAAACTCAGCGATGATCAGAAGGCGAAGATCACCTCCGCGAAGGACCGTCTGCAAGACGCCATCAAGAATAATCCTGCGGACATCAAACCCGCCATGGATGCCTTGAACCAGGCGTGGAGCGAAGCAAGCACCACCATGTACCAGCAAGCGGGCGCGAACCCCGAACCTCAAGCAGGTGCGGGCGATACGGGCTCGCAAGGCAACGGCGGTGACAAGACCGTCGAAGACGCCGAGTACACCGTCGTCGATGATAAATAAGAGTAACCACCGTTAGCGATGCACGCAGGCTGCGCTTCACCACGCGCGCTTGCATGCATCCGCAAAAGAAAAAGGTCAGGAGCAATCCTGACCTTTTTCTGTTTGTGCGACGCGTATTTTCGTCCATGCTTTCCATATCTGAAATACGTAGCCGCGCTTCCGCTTTTTCTCAAAGGTGGAAGGACGAGGTGTCCGAAGACGCAGAGGCCAAGAGTTTTTGGGACGAATTCCTGAACGTGTTCGGTATCGACCGTAAACGCGTAGCCGCTTTCGAAAAACAGGTGGCGAAGGCAGGGGATAAATCGGGTTTCATCGATCTGTTTTGGCCGGGCGTATTGATTGTCGAACATAAATCCGCGGGGAAGGACCTCTCGCGCGCCTTCTCGCAGGCCATCGATTATTTCCCTGGCCTCAAGGACTACGAACTGCCGCGCTATGTGATCGTCAGCGATTTCCGTCGCCTGCGCCTTCACGATCTCGTGGAGCGCACGGATGTGGAGATCCTGCTTGCAGACCTGCCGGAGCGCATCGATCTATTCGGCTTCATCTCGGGCTATGTGCCACGCACCTTCCGTGAGGAGGATCCCGTGAACGTGCGCGCCGCCGAGCTGATGGGACGTCTGCACGATGCGATCAAGGCGACGGGATACGTCGGTCATGAGCTCGAGGTGTTCCTGACGCGACTGTTGTTCTGCCTGTTCGGCGATGACACGGGAATCTTCCGTCGCGATTCCTTCGTCACCTTCCTCGAGACGAAGACCCGCGAAGACGGTCTCGACGTGGGATCATCGCTGTCGTTCCTCTTCCAGATCCTCAACACGCCCGAAGCCAAGCGACCGTCGAACCTTGACGATGAGTTCAAGGCCTTCCCGTACGTGAACGGACAGCTCTTCGCCGAAACGCTTCCGATGCCGCACTTCGATGCCACGATGCGGGCACGCCTGTTGGAGTGTGCGAACTTCGACTGGACCTATGTGTCGCCCGCCGTGTTCGGCGCAATGTTCCAAGGTGTGATGAACAATGTGCAACGACGCAATCTCGGTGCGCACTACACGAGCGAGAAGAACATCCTTAAGGTAGTCTCGGGACTGTTCCTCGATGAGATCGACGCCGAGCTGGAAGCAGCGAAGAATTCCGAACACCGTCTGCGCGCGCTTCACGAGCGCTTGGCACGCATGCGGTTCCTGGACCCCGCGTGCGGCTGCGGCAACTTCCTCATCGTCACGTACAAGGAGCTTCGCCGCATCGAGATAGCCATCCTGCAACGGCTCGACGCACTCGGCGCACTGTCGGGCAGAGGTCAGCTCGTTGCCGACATCTCCGCGCTCTCCCGCCTCTCCGTGCGCTCCATGTTCGGTATCGAGCTCGAGGAGTTCCCCGCGCGCATTGCGGAAGTGGCCCTGTGGCTTATCGACCACATCATGAATGTGGAGCTGGCCAAAGCCTTCGGCGGATACTTCGTGCGCCTGCCGCTGACGGAAGGTCCGACCATCCTCATCGCCGACGCACTCGAAACGGACTGGCGCACCACCGTGCTCAATACCGTCCCCGATGCCGAGTGGTTCATCCTTGGCAATCCGCCGTTTGTGGGTAAGACTTGGCAATCCACTCAGCAAAAGCAGTCTCTAGCAGCAGTTGTGGGAGACGTAAAGGGTGGGGGAATACTTGACTTTGTCTGCGGATGGTGGCTCAAGGCAGCTAGGTTATTACAACAGAATCGGGTAGAAGCCGTAGGCTTCGTATCCACAAACAGCGTGTGTCAAGGTGAGCATGTGGGTGTGTTATGGCCACATTTACTCCGCGATGGAGTTCGGATTGCGTTTGCGTATACGACATTCAAATGGACATCAGAAGCAAGGGGTACTGCCGCTGTGCATGCGATTGTGGTTGGACTGGATAAGTCCCGAGGTAGAACTGTACAACTATTTGTGGCTTCTGAGGAATCAAAGACGCCAACTGTTCACACAGTCCCTGAGATTACCCCGTATCTGTTTGCTGGATCTTTCATCAAAGTTGTTAAACGTGGTGTACCGCTTCAGGCAGCGACCCCCAAAATGAGTTACGGATGTATGCCAAATGACGGTGGATACCTTTTGTTTGGCGCGGAGGATCGATTGACCATCCTTAATGAGTGTCCAAAAATGGAGCTCTTTATCAGGAAGGTACTCGGAAGTGAAAGCCTGATCAATGGTCACGAACGCTATTGCCTCTGGCTTAAAGATGCGCCACCTGAAGTCATTCGATCCTGTCCGAAAGTCATGCAGCGAATTGAGGCTGTTCGTAAGGTTAGAACAGTAAGTACGCGACAGACAACTCGCGACCTGGCTCGATATCCATATTTGTTCGGTGAGATACGACAACCACAGAGCAGTTACCTCGGAATTCCGCGAGTATCGAGTGAATCAAGGAGATATGTGCCTATCGGACTTATTCCTCAAGACGTGATTCCACTTGATCAACTTTATGTAGTTGATAATGCCACCTTGTATGGCCTAGGCATTATTACTAGTACGATGCACATGGCATGGATGCGAACAGTAGCTGGTCGACTAAAGTCAGACTACCAGTATAGTGCTGGACTCGTCTACAACAACTACCCCTGGCCAGAACCCACTCAGGCACAACGCGAAAAAGTTGAAGCTCTTGCGCAGGGTGTACTCGATGCGCGGGCGAAGCATCCCACATCCACACTCGCCGATCTGTATCATCCCACCACCATGCCTCCGGACCTGCGTAAGGCCCACGAAGCTCTGGACAAGGCGGTAGACCAATGCTATCGCAAGGAACCCTTCACTTCCGAGCGCGAACGTGTGGAATACCTCTTCGACCTCTACCGCACCCTCACCGAGGGTTTCGCTGCGGAGGTCGGGAAGAAGAGGAAGGGGAGGAAAGAGAAGTGAGCTCAGAGCCTCGTCATACTGCCAAGTCTTCAAACGATGAACTTTCGACCGACACTGGATTCGTAGCACTGCTCGACGTGCTCGGATTCAAGGACATGGAGCCTTTGCGACAGCAAGCAGTTGCTGATTCCCTGGAACTCGTTGTTGATGAAGTGTGGCCAAAGATGGTTGGATTGAAGCACGATAGCTATTCACGGTGGCTTAATACGCCCTGTGTAAGAATGTTCTCTGATACGATCGTTATCGCATTTCCACGGACTCCCAACGGTCGAGTAGCACAGGACCTTTTTCACTTCGTAAACGACACACTCGGACTACTCTACTGTTACCTTTTCACGGATGGCTTTTTGCTTCGAGGGTCGATAGGCTATGGCAGTATCTGGGAACGGCGCTATGGCGTGTTTGGCTCGGCAATCATTGACGCGCAAGCCGAGTATGAAGAGACATCATGGGCTGGCATCCATTACTCGGTCAAAGCAACGTCGGTCGTGGCTAGCTGGCATCTTCGCGCCATAGAGCATGGTGTTGACGACGACCGTAAGCTGCTGAGAACAGAACACAATCTGAATCAAACACAGTTCTACGTTGCGGATGTGCCGTTTAAGCCTAGTTGCAAACTGCCGACATCCATACATCCGCAATACGCTGGGAAGCGATTTGTGGTGCCTTGGCCCAAGGACATTCGTGTTATCTATGACATCGCCAACATCCTCGC
Organism: Kapaibacterium sp. (SeqCode); assembly: GCA_040398805.1. Lineage (GTDB taxonomy): Bacteria > Bacteroidota > Ignavibacteria > Kapaibacteriales > NICIL-2 > JBBATK01. Next base: position 131,776 of record JBBATK010000005.1, read on the forward strand.
GAACGATCAGAAGACGACGTACGCACGAATTCACGAAGTGCTTGATGCAGAGTTGCAGCGTTGCAACAGCGATCGGGTT
>JBBATK010000006.1:0-66801 GCA_040398805.1 Kapaibacterium sp. (SeqCode)
ATCGTGCCATGATGAACAATCCGGACTTCGTCGCCGGTGACTTCGACACGAAATATCTGGATACCAAGGGCTGGCAGCGCGAAGAGTGATATCATTGCCGCTTGACCTTCACCGATAGAAAAAACAAAGGCCCGTCCTGCATTAGCGGGACGGGCCTTTTCTTTCTTGATGCTCCGAAAAGCACCGACCGTTAGAAGTTATACGTCAAGCGACCGGTCATGAGACGTCCGATCGGTGCCGCACCGATGAACTGGCTGACCTTGTTATCCAGCATGTTCTCCACGCTGAAGAACGCGGTGACACCGTTCAGGAACGGAAGCTTATAGGAGAGTTGCAGGTCCACCAGCCAATACGGATTGATCTGGCCGATGTACACGCCGCTATTCATTTCGAAGCCGCCGTTCCAACGACCCTGCACGCCTACCGTGTATCCGTCGTCTGCGCGATAGTTCGCCGACAAGGCACCGCGGAACTTGGGAGCGTTGAGTGCCAGATCGGAAATACCATCGAGATTACGATAGATGTTCTGATCGGTATCCGCGCTGTCGCCCATGATGTTCATGATGGATGCCGTGCCGCGAAGGGTGAGCATGCGATTCACTTTCCACTCGGTGGAGAGGTCGATACCGAGAAGCGTGACATCGCCATAGTTACGCGGTCCGAGGGTGATGGCGGTACGGTCCGGAGACTGCGTCGGCGAGACGGTTCCGAGGGGCAATGCGGACACCTGAGCGAAGCCGCCGGCGATCTGTGCTGCCGCCACCGGTGCCTGTACGTTCGCGATACTGTCGGCGATCGCCTTCGGAAGGCCACGCTGTTGCAGTGAACCGCTGATGGCGTTCTGGAGGATGGGACGGTAGTATGCGTCCAGGCCTTGTGCAGCGAAGAACACGTTCGGTGTCATCACCTGTTGCGAGCCGATGAAGTCCTTGATTTCCGAATAGTACACGTCGGCAGAGAGGGAAACCCCGGAACCGACATTGCCGGTATAGCCGAACTCGATGGTCTGGTTGACGGTGGGACGCAGACGCTCGACATCCTGAACGGTGGTCGTCGGCGTGAACTTACCGGTGGACGGATTCAGCAATGCCATGACGGCCGCTACCGTCTGCGGCTGCGGCGCGGTTCCGATGACGGTCGTGAGCAGGCGCTTCGTGTTGGAGTCGAGTCCGGCATTCGCATTGATTCCCGCAGCGACTATCCCCTTGGCGATGTTCCACACGCCCGTGGCATCACCGGTCGTGAACTTGGCACCGCCGGCTTGCGGGGAATAGAAATACGGATTGCCGTTGGCATCGCGCTCGAAGGTGAACCCTGTCTCGCCGGCACCAAGGGCACGGACGGCGAGTTTCCACGCGGGATTGATCGGCTGACCGGTGGCGGAATTCACGAGGATGTTCTTCTTTGCTTCAAGATCCAAGAACAGGTCGTTCGTGGACGGCGTGGAGAACGCGCGGTTGAACGTGACGCGCACGGAGTTGCTCTCATTGATCTTGTACAGCAACGCGGCACGGGGCGAGATCATGGGATCGGCCAACTGACTATGCTTGTCGAAACGAATGGTAGCCAGGAAGTTCAGCTTGTCCTTGATCACACCATAATTGGATTGAAGGTACGCACCGTATTCGTTGATGTTATCGTTATCCTCGTTCTTGCCGTTGATGGTTCCGTCGGTGACGGGATTCGTCATGAAGAGGTCGGCTCCATAGGTAAGGTTCCAATCCGCCATGGGCGAATACGCATGCTGCAAACGGCCCACCATAAGCGTGGACTTGTCCACGATGGGATTGCCCGTGCGCAGGAGATACGTACTGCCGGCATCGCTCATGTTATAGGTGAGCTGCGCCATGAGGTCGCCGGAATTCACTTGTGCATTCGCGTAGGTGTAGCGCCAGTCCTTGCCCTGTCCCGCACCAAGATCCGTCATCTCGATACCCGTGATGAGCTGAGAGACACCGGTGCTCAAGGAGACCGCTGTGCGGTCCGAGATGTTGTAATCCAACCGTGCATCAGCACTGAAACGCTCATGCTTTTGGATGCGCTTGCTGATGAGATTGGTATCTCCAACTCCCGTGGCCTTGGCCACGGATAACGCCGTCGATTCCTCCTTAACTTCGTTCGTATCCCATGCCCAGTCGTCCGCACTCAGATACTGCGCGGAGATCTTATACCCGAGATCGTCGCCGATCGTGCCCGCATGACGGGCCATGATATTCATCAGGGCCTGGTTACCCATGGCCACGCTCACGGATGTTCCCTTCGAAGCGAACGGCGAGCGGGTGATCATGTTCACGACGCCCTGTGTCACGTTCGGACCGAACAATGCCGAACCCGGACCGCGCACCACCTCCACACGCTCCAGATCGTCCACAGTGGACGGAATGAAATAGGAGATGTTCGCGCGCAACGAAGGCACGCTGGACATGCGATAATCGGTCAGTGTCAAGACGCTTCCGCTGAAGACGTTGGAGAAACCACGCACCGCGATTTCGTTCTGGCCTATACCCTTCTGGACGACATCAACTCCGGTGATGCCCCGCAGTTGCTCGGCTGCGGAAAGCGTCGGACGCGCCTGGATGTCGGCCGCACTCACCACGCTCACCGATGCCGGTGCATCGAGGGCACGCTCGGCGCGACGGGATGCGGAAACGACCACGTCTTCCGTGCGCGTCACATTCTCATCCATCGCCACGTCCTTCTTCACATCATCAGAGCCGACAGACACCGCGATGGTTTCCGTCTTGTAGCCGATGCACGATACCGTCATGGAGTAACTGCCCTTGGCAAGATTCTTCACTTCGTACGAACCGCGGTTGTTCGTGAATGCCCCTTTCACCTGCGCCGCATCGGTGGTGCTCACCACCTTCACCCGCGCTCCCGCTACCGGTCCGTTACCGGACGACGACGTTACCTTTCCACTGATGGACCCCTGTGCAAACGCAACGGCGCTTGCCACAACCATCGTAAGGATGACTGACATCACTCTTCGCATACTGACCCCTATGAATGTGAGAAAACGAGAAATGTTCGACGTTCTATGTTGTCGTATGACGACACTGACCATGTCAATCGGTGAGTGGCAAACCGGGATTCCCCTTGAATACCCGGTGGAAACTTCGCATCCGCCGTTCCGGCTTCTCCAAAGGCATGCTGCTCCTTTGTGGTGGCGTGAAACCCGTTCGGAGTTGAATACCCAAAAATGCTGAGCATGAACGAATTCTCACAACTTTTTTTTCGTGGGTTCCACTGTTCACACGTCTTCCCGCCCTGTCCTTTGTCCCTCGTCATCCTTTCCCTATTTTCCCTCGTCTACTCCTCCCTTATCACTTTATGGAGTCATCCCATGTTCGGCGAATTGTCCCTGTTCCTCCTGATAATCGCGCTTCTTCTCCTCGTGTCCTCCCTGCGCACCGTCGCCCAAGGTAACGTGGCCGTTGTCACCATGTTCGGTAAATACCGGCGCGTGATGCTTCCCGGACTGAACGTCAAGATTCCGTTACTTGAATCCATCCAGCGGCGCATCTCCATCCAGAACCGCTCGGCCGATCTTGAGTTCCAGGCCATCACGGGGGACCAGGCCAATGTGTATTTCAAAGCGATGATCCTGTATGCCGTGCTCAACTCCGCCGAGGAGACCATCAAGAACGTGGCCTTCAAGTTCATCGACGAAAAGAACTTCATGCAAGCGCTCATCCGCACGGTGGAGGGCACGGTGCGCTCCTTCGTGGCCACGAAGAAACAAGTGGAGATCCTTGCCTTGCGTAACGAGATCGTCGCCGAAGTGAAGCACCACCTGGACGCGTCGCTGGAAGAATGGGGATACCACCTTATCGACCTGCAGATCAACGATATCACCTTCGATAAAGCCATCATCGAGTCCATGGCCAAAGTGGTGGCCTCCCAGAACCTTAAAGCCGCCGCCGAGAACGAAGGTCAGGCACTGCTCATCAAACGCACCAAGGAAGCCGAAGCGGAAGGCAATGCCATCAAGATCAGCGCCGAGGCCGAACGCCTGGCCATGCAGATGCGCGGCGAAGGCGTGACCCTGTTCCGGGAATCCGCTGCCCGCGGTATGCGCGACTCGGCAAAGGAACTTCAGGATGCAGGACTGGACTCGTCGATGATCCTCTTCCAGATGTGGACGGAAACCGTGAAGCATGTGGCCGAATTCGGTAAAGGCAATGTGATGTTCTTCGACGGCTCCGCCGAAGGCATGGATAAGACCATGCGCGAAATGATGGCCCTGAGCGTGCGCCAGTACGGTGCTCCCGTGCCACCAAGCCGGGAAGCGTAGATTGCGGCATTGTCGAAGGCATCATACCCCATCCTGCGAATGGGGCATACCAAGGAAAACCTCGTCCATGAAGTCATCGTTCCCGGCGAACACCGGTCATAGCCCCTCCGTGCGATCTATCGCGCCGTTTCTGACGTCGCTCTCGGAACATTCGGACAGCCGCTGCGGCACACTCGGGACATCCAAGCGTGACGCCTGCACACCTGAGTTCGAGAACGACGCAAGCGACCTCCGGCTTTCCCCGCTCATACGAATCATGAGCGAAGGCCCGAGCGCCCACGTGACGTTCACGGTGGATATTCCATGAAGGACCAGACGCTGTTCTCTCAAACCTCCAACACGAAACACATGCGTATGAAACATCTGTACCCGACCTTCCTCCTCCTTCTCCTCTCGCTCCCGCTTCCTGTCCTGGCACAGGATGCCACGTGGTTCAGCGATGTGACCACCGCCTCAAGACTGGACAGCGCGCGGAGCGGCCAGATCAGCGCCACGGATATCGACAACGACGGCTATCCGGACCTGCTGCTGCTGAACATCTCGTACAATCGTACGATGAAGACGCGGTTGTACAGGAACAAGCAGCACCCGGACTCCGCCAACCCCAAGGCGCGCATCTTCGTGGATGTGACGGACCAAAGCAACATGTACGAGAACCGCGACACCTCGATCAAAGGTCGCGTGGCGGACTGTTGGGGCATGGCGGACCTGAATAACGACGGCTTCACCGATCTTGTCTCGGGCATCTTCTATTTCAACGTGGGCACCTTTGCCGATGCCGGCGACCGGATGGAAGTGCTGCTCAACGACGGCAAAGGACGTTTCACGCTAGTGCGGAATAATGGCATCGAGGGCATCGGCGACCCCTCCTCCAATCCGCCGGGGAAATTCCCCGCTACGAGCTTCTGCTTCCTTGATTACGACTTGGACGGCAATCTCGATATCTATGTCGGTACCTTTTCCGCCAATCATCAATCGAACATCTGGCTCCCCGGATATCTGCTCAAGGGCAATGGCGACGGCACCTTCAGGAACGTGACAGATGAATCCGGCATCGTGAACATGTTCGAGCCCACCTACGGCGCGAGCGTCACCGATTGGAACAACGACGGATGGCCCGACATCCTCACGAGTCCCTACTGCCGCACGGAGGGCACCCTGTGGCGCAACGAAGGCGACGGCTCCTTCACCAACGTGACCATCGAGGCGGGATATTCATCGAAGAACGGACAAAACGGAAATATCGATGTGGGCGGTTCACCCGGCGCATGGGTGTGGTTCCCTCGGGAACTGTGCCAGTGGGAAGCATTGCCGTGCGATTATGATAACGACGGCGACATGGACATAGCGCAGATGCTCGTGCATGGCGGACTTGATCCCGGCGAGGGTCGGTCGACGCTGACCGTGAACAGCGGTCCCGACAAGAACTACTCTCTTACCTGGAATACCACCGCCTTCGACCGTCCGCTGAACGTGAACTCCGTTATCCGGCGCGATACCGTGAAATCTGACACCTCGTGGAACAATCAGTATGGCTTCTTCACTCTGCCCAAGGGATCCATCGTCGTCACCTCCGCGAACGGTCACCTTGGCGACCAAGCAGGTAGCTGGCTGGATATGGATAACGATGGTTTGCAGGACTTTCTGCTGAGCGCTACCGGTTACGATCCCGCTAACGATCGCTGTTACATACAAAAACAGAATCCCGACCACAGCTTCACGGAAATCGCGCAGAAGCTTGGTCTGCGCAGCACTCTGAAAGAGACACACTCGCAACGTCCGGTGGACGTCGATGCCGACGGCGATGACGACATCCTTATCGAGTATGCGCCCCGCACCGCGAACGCACAATCCGGTCGGGTATGGATGCTCCGCAATAACATCGGCGAAAAGAACAATTTCACCCGTATCAAGCTGGAAGCCCCCGCAGGGTGCAACCGTTCGGGCATCGGTTGCCGCGTGTTCGTGTACGCCGGCGGCGTGCGCCAGATGCGCGACATCCAATCGGGTGTGGGCCGCTGGGGAATGGCAACGCCCTTGGAACTGAATTTCGGTCTGGGAAATGCCACCGCTATCGACTCCGTCGTCGTGCGCTGGGCCATGCGCGGTCTGCCCACCACCACGATCGCCAATCCTCCTCTCAACCGACTACTGCGTATCCGCAGGGATGGCATGACGACGAGCGTGCCGCGGGATGAGCCCGTGAGCGACGAGATGCGTATCGCTCCGCAACCGGCGATGTCGGACATCACCGTCCATCTTCCGTCCGCCTTCCACAGCGCATGCACCATCGAGATCTTCAACGCGCTCGGCACACGTGTAGCGGAATTCACCCGGCAGGGCGATGAGTATGTGCGTGTGCCGCTTCAGGGTCTGGCCGGCGGCATGTATGTTGTGCGCGCACGGACGGCGGATGCCTCCGTTTCGTCAACCTTCGTCAAGGTGGACTGATCGATGGCTGCAGAAGGAGGGGCGCGGATGCGCGCGACCGGTATCGCTCAGGCAGAGATCACCTCGAGTTTGGCGAACTTCACCATGAGGCTCTTACGTCCGACCGACGCAAAGACCACCGACACTTTCTGCTGGTCGCCGACGCCGATCACGAGTTCGATGGTTCCGTCTCCGAACAGTTTATGCCGCACTTTCATTCCGCGCTTCAGCGGTACGGACGCCGCTTCGGGCTCCACCTGCGAATAGCTCTCCGCCTGCGGGATGTCTGAGAACACCGGTGCGGGCGGACGTGGTGCCGGGGCCGGGCGGGCGGGTGACCGGGATGAGGAACCGTACGAGGATCCGGAGGAGGATCCATACGAAGCAGACGAGGGCGCATCGAAACGGGTGCGCTCTGCAACATTCTCCTTGCGACCGGGCCAATGCAGTATGGGCGAGGGCATCTCGTAGAGGAAGCTCGACGGACGTGTGTACTCGACGGTTCCGAAACGCAGACGCCTCTCCGAATACGTCAGATAAAGTCGCTTGCACGCACGGGTGATTCCCACATAGAACAGACGACGTTCCTCCTCACGCTCGTCAGGATGCGAGGTGTCTTTCACGAGGGGAAGCAGTCCTTCCTCCACACCCGTGATGATGACGGCAGGATACTCCAGTCCCTTGGCTGCATGCAAGGTCATGACCGATACCCTGTTCTGCGACGTATCGGCTTCGTCCACGTCGCTCACGAGCGACAGTTGTTGCAGATACGCTTCGAGCGACGGTTCCTCTTCGCGCAAGGTGTATTCGTAGATGTCCGTAAGCAGCCGCTCGATATTCGCTGCCCTGTCCTCCGCCTCTTCCGTATGCTGTGCCTGGTACATGCGCAGGATGCCCGTGGCATCGATATACTCCTTGGCTAATTCGTCCGGTGCCTTCACGCCCACATACGCGGCGAAGGTGGTCACCAGCGTGGCGAATTCCTTCGCCGCTTTCTGCGCGCGTTTCGTCAGCGCTTCGATCCTCTCGGCATCGCGAAACGCATCGAGCAGGCATAGGTCGTTATCCTCCGCGTAGCTGCGAAGACGTTGCATGGACGTATCGCCTATGCCGCGTGCAGGTTCGTTGACGATGCGCAGGAGCGACTCCGCATCGCGAGGGTTGATGAGCAATCTCAGGTAGGCCGCCACATCCTTCACTTCCTTCCTTTTATAAAAGGAGATGCCGCTGATGATGGTGTATGGAATGCCTTTTCTTCTCAGCGCATCTTCGAGCGCTTGAGACTGGGCGTTCGTGCGGTACAGAATGGCCACGTCCTTGTATTGCGTCTGATACCCGCTGCATTCCAACTCTATCACGTGCGCTACACGGTCCGCCTCGTCACGGTCGTCACGGTTCGCATACACATGGATCTTGTTCCCTTCTTCGTTATCCGTCCACAACTCCTTGGGCAACTGATTCCTGTTGTTGCGGATCACGGCGTCGGCCGCGGCAAGGATGTTCTTCGTGGAGCGATAGTTCTGCTCCAGGCGCACCACCTTGGCATCGGGATAGTCCTTCTGGAAATCGAGGATGTTCCTGATGTCCGCACCGCGCCAGCGATAGATGCTCTGCGCGTCGTCGCCCACCACGCATAGGTTGTGATGCGCATCGGCAAGGAGTTTCACCGCCGCGTATTGCGCCCGGTTCGTGTCCTGATACTCGTCCACGCAGATGTGGGTGAAGCGCGACTGAATGGCGTGCAACATTTCCGGACTGCTCTTCAGGACACGGATCATGTTCACCAGCAAATCGTCGAAGTCCATGGCGTTGTTGCCGCGCAACTGACGTTCGTAGGCCTCGTACACTTTGGCGATGGACCGCTCCCGCAGGTCCTGCACGTTCCGCCCATATTCCTCCCAACCGATGAGCTGGTTCTTCGCAGCGGAAATGGCGGCACGGATGGCGTTCGGCGAGATGAGCTGATTGGAGATGCTCATGGACTGCATGGCCGAGCGTATCACGCTCAGCGATTCGTCCGTGTCGTAAATGGAGAAACTCGGCGAGTATCCGAGCACCTCCGCATGCGACCGGAGAAGGCGCGCGAAGACCGAGTGAAAGGTGCCCGCCCAGATGTTACGCGCTGCCTGCTCTCCGCAGATATGAAGCAACCGTTCCTTGATTTCCCCCGCGGCCTTGTTCGTGAACGTCAGAGCAAGGATGTTCCACGGAGCAACGCCCTGCCGGATCATGTGCGCCACGCGGAACGTGAGCACCCGAGTCTTGCCGCTGCCGGCGCCGGCGATGATGAGCAGCGGACCCGTGACCGTCTCCACCGCCTCCACCTGCGCGGGATTCAATGATGCATGCGGCAATACTGCGGAAGGACCGTTACCGGGCGTACGACGTTCGAGATACATGGAGAGTCAGATCAACGTGATGAGGTGATGGATGCGCATCGATGAGGGACAAAGATACACCGCACCCCATGTGTACCTGAAGGTGAAATGACCGAGTGTGGATAAGAAGATGAGTCGTGCATCACCTGCATGCGCTGCGCAGCGGCTGCGTCCGAGCATTCACGGCCCGACCGTTATATTGCGCGCATGATCACGCGATTGCTCCTCATCACCCTGCTGCTTTGTATCACCCTGGTGGCGTCATGCACCTCCGTGTACGATGCCACGAACAAGTCGCCCGAGGAGATCTATGCCCGTGCCTTGTCGGAGTTCAAAAGCAACGACTTGTACGAAGCGCAGAGACTGTTCGACATCATCCGACTTCAGTATCCCACCAGTCCGCTGGTGGACGACGCCCAGTACTACCTTGCGGAGGTGAATTTCCGTCGGCGCGAGTACATCCTTGCCGCGTACAACTACAACTACGTGCGCCGCGCATACCCGCAAAGCGAGTATGCCAAGGAGAGCATGCGCAAAGCCGCGCTCTGTTACGTGGAACTCTCTCCGCCCTACGATCGTGATCAGAAATACACGCGCGAAGCCATCGTGGCGCTGACGGAGTTCCGTGAAGTGTTCCCCGCGGATTCCATCTTTGCGGACAGTACCGTGGCCACCTTGCAGCACAAACTCGCTGAACGTGATTTCCGTGCGGCGGAACAATACCGCGTCCTCTATTCTCCGAAGTCGGCTCTGGTGTTCTACGACGCCGTCATCGACGAACACCCGACCTCCGAGTTCTGCGAACCCTCGCTCATCGGCAAAGCGGAAATCCTTCTGAAACTCAAGCGCTACGACGAAGCCCTCTCGGCATGTGCGTTGTACTCGCGCTTCTTCCCGAGCGGCGCGAAAACGGCGCGGATGAACGAACTCCAGACGGAGATCCGTAAAGCCCTGGACGCCTCGGCACAGATCAAGCCCTGATGCGGCGTGCAGCATCCGGAAGCTTTCTCAGATCACGGCCGATTCCCCGCACCGCAGCACACCCGTCCGCGTATTCACCTCCATCGTCAGACCGAACGGCAAGGTGAGCTTCTTGGCGGTGTGACCGTACATGATGTTCGCAAGGGCGGGCTTGGCGGCCCGCTCCGCGTATTCCTTGAGAACATCGGTAACCGGACGTGCGGGCGTGGTCGAGGTGCGATGCGCGTCCATCGTGAACTGACCATACAGCAGAGCGGCGCTTTTGGATAATGCGCCCGAGAGTTCCATCTGGCAGAGCAGCCGATCGATACGATAACTCTCTTCGCCTATATCCTCCGTGAGCAGCAACGCTCCCGACGTCTCTGGCGCGAAACGCGATCCCTGCAACGCCGCCAGGATGCTGAGATTGCCGCACACGAGCGGACCCTTGGCCGTGCCCGATTGCACGCTCTCGGCAGGCAACGACTGCTTCACGATGCCGATCTTCTTCGTGGAAGTGATCATGCGCCAGAACTGCTCCTCGCTCTCGGCATCGAAATCCGGCATGTCCACACCCACCATGGCCCCGCTGAACGTGAGCATGCGTGCGCGCCGGTGCAACGCGGCGTTCAGCGCCGTGACATCGGAGAATCCCACGAGTATCTTCGCGTGGCGTGCGATGCGTTTGTAGTCGAGCGATGAAAGGAAGCGCATCACCCCGTAGCCGCCACGCGTGCAGAAAATGGCATCGATCTTCGGATCGGCGAACATGGCCTCCACATCCGCCGCGCGCGCTTCGTCGCTCCCCGCCAGGTACGCCGCACGCGAACCCACATACGCACCGAGTTCCACCCGGTATCCCAGCGACTCCAGATAGCGGATGCCGGCTGCGAGTTTGGATTCATCGCGCATCGGTGACGACGGCGAGATGATACCGATGGTACCGTTCTTCGGGAGCGCCTTCGGTTTGATGAGTGAAGATTTCATGCGGGATGAAGGAGTGCGTTCAGGTGCGAGCGCGGATGGCTTGTCACCGGTGGATCGATGGAGCAACGGACCCCGATGCGGTACCGGGCATCATGCGCACAACATCGTGAGGACGCGTGAGAGCGTGGACCGCAGATCACGACGATGCACGATCATATCGGCGAAGCCATGCTGCTGGACGAACTCCGAGCTTTGGAATCCTTCGGGCAGTTTCTTGCGGATGGTCTGCTCGATCACCCGCGGACCCGCGAAACCGATAAGGGCCTTCGGTTCGGCGATGATGACATCGCCGAGCATCGCATACGATGCGCTCGTACCGCCCGTCGTGGGATCGGTGATGATGGAGATATACGGCAGGCCGGCTTCCGCCACTTCCGTGAGGGCGGCGCTGGTCTTGGCCATCTGCATCAGCGAGAATGCGGCTTCCTGCATGCGAGCGCCACCGGATGCGCTGATCACGACAAGCGGCGCGTTACGTTCGATGGCACGATGCGCGGCTCGGGCGAATTTCTCTCCCACCACCGAACCCATCGAACCGCCGATGAAGGAGAAGTTCATACAACCGAACGAGATCTCCCTTCCTTCGATGCGGCCCGTACCGATGGTCAGGGCGTCGGCAAGTCCGCCGCGACGATACGCCTCCGTGAGACGGGCACCATAGGGCTTCGTATCGACAAAGCCCAAAGGGTCGGCGCTGCGAACGTTCCCATCCGTCTCCACGAACGACTCTTCGTCGAAAAGGATCTTGATGTATTGCTTGCTGCCGATGCGGAAGTGATTATCGCACTTGGGACAGGTGAAGCCCAATTCTTCGAGTTGCTTCTTGTAGATAATCTCGCCGCAATCCTCGCACTTCGTCCACAACCCGTCAGGGATCTCCCGAGGCTGCGTCCGCTCTATGTTCTTCGACTTCCGTTGAAACCAAGCCACGACGTTCTCTTTCGCTTTTGTGAGACGACGGCCGACGTTTTCAGGCCGTTCTAAGTACCGCAAAACTAACTCTTTTCCGTGTTGTCACCGGCCACGACGGGCGCACGGCCAAGCCCTCGTCCCGGCTCCGGAATCCTACCCGCACACACGTGTTCCGATGACGTTGTATCGCGCAGCGACAAAGCTGAGGTCGGCATAGCTGGCATTGCCCGCGTTGTTCGCTCCCGTGCCATGGAAATCGCTGAATGCCGCCGATTGATTGATCCAGATCGGTCCCGTGAAGTTGAACGCCACAGGAACACCCGCATCGATGAGCATCTCCTCCGCCTCCCGCTGCTGAGCTTCATCGGTGGTATAGCAGGCGCTCGTCAGCGCGCCGTGGGCGCGGACGATCTGCGCCACGCGCCGGACGCCATGGGTGAAATCTTCGACGGGAATGACGAAAGCGATCGGACCGAACCACTCGTTCTCGTAGAGTTCCGCTTGCTCCACGCCCGCCTTGAGGATCAGGGGCGAATACGTGCGCGCATGATCGAATCCCGGCTGGGCGATGCGCTCGGAGGGGAGGATAACCTGCGCGCTCAGTGCCGATGCGGCTTCCAGGCGGTCCTTGGTATGCGGATTCTGCAGGGCGCCAAGGGTGGTGGGACCCATCTTCTCGTTGTGCGCGATATCACGCACCTTCGCCGCAAGGCGACTGCAGACGTCGTCGAAGGAAACGTGCGCATCGCCATCGCTCACACCGTTCTCCGGTATGAAGATGTTCTGCGGCGCCGTGCACATCTGGCCGGAATACAGCGACAAGCTGAAGGCGATGTTGTCCAACACGGCATCGAGGTTCGCAGCGCTGCCAAGCACGATATTGTTCACTCCCGCCTTCTCCGTGAAGCATGTCACCTTGTTGCGGGCGCAGATCGCTTCCACCTCGTTGCCGAACTGCGAAGAGCCCGTGTAATCCACCGTCCCGAGAAGCGGACTCTCGAGAAGGTCGTGCGTGATACGGTGTTCATGCGCGCCGCATGCCAGCTGCACAAGATGCGGGTCCAGTCCCAATCGCGCCAGTGTGTGCTGCATGGACGCAACAACGATGGCGATGGGATAGACCACCTTGGTGTGCGCCTTGGCAATGGTCGCAGCGCCCGTGATGAGCGAGGCGAACATGCCCGGCAAGGTATTCCATACGGGAAAGGTGGAACAGCCGATGGTCACGTTCACCCCCTTGGGGCGCACATGGAACCGTTTCTTCAGGACCACGTTCATTTTGCCCATGGGTTTGGTCCATTCCTGCTCGGTGACGAACGACTCCAATGCGTGGACGCCTGTAGCCACCGCCTCCAGGGCGCGGTCGAAGGAATGCGGACCCGATGCCTGAAACGACATGACGAATCCCTGCCCTGTCGTATGCTGGGTGGCATACCCGATTTCGAAGAAATGCTTGGATGCGTCTTCCAGACACTCGATCAATACCGCCGCCCGCTCCCGCACAGAGAGCTTCTGCCACGAGGCCATGGCCGCATGCGCCTGACGCATCAGGTGGTCGGCGCTCGTGACCGGATAGGTGATACCGAGCGTGAATCCATAGGGCGACTCCTCCTCGCCATGATGGAGCACGACGCCTTGCTGAAGCAAACGGTCGAAGGCCTTGCTCTTCTGCGCCTCGAACGCCGCTTGTCCGTCGGCATTGGCCGTTTCACCATAGATCTTCCCGCTGGGAGCTTCAGGCCAATGGGCATGGAAGCTGCGATCATGCACCGCGGCCAGCGCGCGGTCGATGGTGGCGGAGTGCTTGTCTGCGAGAAGGGAAAACGTGCTCATGAGGATGAAATGGTAGAGGTTTTTGCAAAGGATATCGTGGAAGGTCCACCGGCAAAGATACCATTTTTCCCGGCGGCGTTCAGAGCCGCACACGTCCCGGGGACGGCACCGCGAGAGGTCGTGGACAGGCGTCCGGCAAGGGGATCCGCAGAGTATGTCGCAGAGAATCCCTCAACGAATCTCGCAGAGGGTTTCGCAGTGATCTCACGGATGAATCGGCACAGGAGTGGCGCTACCTTCGCGCGCGCTGCCCTGTGAGTGAAGGGTGTCCTACTCGTGGTCGGCCCATTCTATTTCGATGCGCGCGTATTCGAAGTCCTGCTCCTCCAGGTTCCACTCAAGGCGCACCTTGGTCGGGATGCGAACGCCGCCGAACTGCTTGTAGTCCGAACAATGCATGGAGCACTGCTCGCGCTCGAAGGATGTCTCCGCATCGCGGAACTTATCCTGGGTGACGATCTTCGTCACTTCGTTGTTCTCGTTGAAAGTGAACACGCACGATACCGTGGTGCCGTGATCGCTCAGGGTGGCGCGTGCGGACGTGGCATTCACGGGCTCCCAACGCAGTTGACCGCTGGGGATGAGGGAGGTAGGGAACCACACGGACTCCATGAGGATGCGGGCCAACAGAGCGGATGCCACTTCGTCACCATCGGGATCGAACATGGTGATCATGCCCAGGAACTTCACGTGACCGCTGGCGTCACCGTTGCCATAGAGCAATTGTGCATCCTGCCACGACAACGGGGATGACTTCATGGTGGCGTGCCATACCAACCCGGGAATGGTGCCGCTGTAATACGCCATGGCCTTGAGCTCCACCCAGTCGGGTTGGGATAACGATCGCCATACTCCGCGTTGTTTCACCCGAACGAACCGCGCCTGCTCGACACCGGGATTGATGACGTGTTCCAGATATGCTTGCACGGGACGCGGGAGCGAGGCCACGATGTCGTGGTTCATCTTCTTGTGCGGACGTGCCCATTCGGCTTCGCGCAATCGTTTGACGGTACGCGAGCGACGGAAAAGTCCGCGCACGATACTCGACACGATGACGACGGCAATCGTTCCGATAACCACCGATGATATGAAGATGAGCTTTTCCATGTGTAGTGAACGCTTGATGAGCGCCGTCCCCCGCTTCCATCAATTTGCATTATTTTTCCCATGTGTCAAAGCACGCGGATGCGTCCACAATCCCCTGTTCTTCCACTCACCATCGTCATCATGCCTTCACGTTCCTCGAACCCTTTCTCGCCGTCCTCTCGTCGGATGATCATCATTCTCATCCTTCTCGCGCTGCGCAGCGGTGGTGTGCCGATGTCCGCGCAGAGCGCATCCGTGCTTCAGTCGGGTCCGATGGTAGGCACCGTCACCATGCGCGAAGCGACGATATGGGTGCAGACGACGAAAGCCGCAGCGGTGTATGTGGAATACGCGGACACCCTTGCTCCGTCCCGAGTATACCGGACCGCACTCGTCAAGACCCAAGCCGCCACGTCGTTCACAGCGAAGTGCGTGGCCGACAGCATCCTCCCGGGTCGAGGGTACACCTATGCCGTCTATGCCGACGGCAAGAAGCTTGCACGTCCCTACCCATGCACCTTCTCCTCGCCACCGCAATGGCAGTACCGTCGCGATCCACCCGCCTTCCGCATCGTGGCTGGTTCCTGCGCCTTCATCAACGATTCCACCTACGACCGTCCGGGTAAACCCTACGGAGGCGACTACCGCATCTTCAGCTCCATGGCGGAGAAAAAGGCACAGGTGATGCTGTGGCTGGGCGACAACATGTACTTGCGCGAGTCGGACTGGACATCGCCGACCGGCATACGCTACCGGTACACGCACTCACGGTCGCTGCCCGACATGCAACCCTTGCTCGCATCCGCTGCCAACTATGCCCTCTGGGACGACCATGATTACGGTCCGAACGACAGCGATCGCGGATTCTTCAACAAGGATGCGACGCGCGCAGCGTTCATGGACTTCTGGGCGAATCCGAGCTACGGTCTCGATGGACAAGGCATCTGCTCGGTGACTCAATGGGGCGACGCTGATATCTTTCTGCTGGACGACCGCTGGTGGCGTTCACCGAACAAACGCACCACGGGCGAACGCGAGTACCTGGGCAGACGTCAGCGCGAGTGGCTCATCGACAACCTTGTCTCCTCCACCGCCACCTTCAAACTCGTGTGCGTCGGAGGTCAGATACTCAACAGCGAGGCCGTCTACGAAACCTATGCCACCTATCCCGAAGAACGCACGCTTCTGCTCGAAGCCATCCGCAAGGAAGGCGTCACCGGCGTCATCTTCCTGACGGGCGACCGGCATCACACAGAACTCTCGCTGCTCGACACACCCGGTGCTCCTCCCGTGTACGACCTTACCACATCGCCGCTCACCTCCTCGCCGAATCCCAAAGGAGTAAGCGAAGCCAACGCCCTGCGCGTCTCCGGCACCTTCACCGGCGTGCGGAACTTCGCCGTGCTGGATTTCATGGGCGCCGGAAAAGAACGTGCACTGCGCATCAGCACCTGTGATGCCGACGGAAAGGAGCTCTGGCAACAGACCATCACCGCGCAAAGTCTTCGTCGGGGAAGTCGCTGATGACTTCCCCGCACGCCTCATCCCTGCTTTCGTCCCTGCTTCGCCGACGCTCGGTGCAGCTGCTCCTGGCAGCGGCGCTCATGGCGCGCATCGGAGCGTGGTTCGTGATGTGGGATGGCGCGCACCATGCGTTGCAAACGCCCACGAGCGAATACGAGATCATCGCCACGTACATGCACGAGGGCAAGGGCTATTCCTGCGTATCGCAGACTCCCGGCGATTTCACCTATCGCTACACACCCGATGCCACGCCACAGCCCTCGGCATTCATGATGCCGGGCTACACCTTCGTGCTCTATGCATGCATGCTCCTTACGGATGCGACTCTTCGGTCGTTCGTCCTGACCCTACTGCAATCCCTTCTCGCTTGCGGCATCGTGCTCATGATCATCGCTTCCGCGCATCGATACCTCCCGGCCACCGCCGCACTGTGCTCCGGCGCGGTCTACGCCTTGCTGCCCGAGTTCGTCCTGGCGGCGTCTACCGCATCAAGCGTCGTGTTCGTCCATGCAGGAGTGGTCATGCTTGTCTCTGCCGACCCATGGATCGCCGGCGGTCGTGACGGAACCGTCAGTCGCTCATGGACACAGCTGGGTGTTCTTTGTACGGCCGCCGCATTGCTCATCGCAATGCGAGCGGAGTCTCTGCTGTTCCTCGGCGCGCTTGCGATCATCGCGCTCGTGCGTGGAAACAGCCGTGCTGCCGCTGCTCTGGTGCTGGGTACGGCTTTGGTCCTGGTTCCGTGGACGGTAAGGAACGCCCTGGTGTTCCATCGTTTCGTGCCGCTCACCACGAGCGGAGGGGTGAATCTGTATCGCGGACACAATCCTCATGCGGTGGGGACGTGGTCGGACGACGTCCTGCGCTCGCAGCTTCGTGCGCTTCGCTTCGACCACGACATCGAATGTCGCATCGATTCCGTCCATCGTGCCGCCGCGCTTGAGGTCATCGCCGGCAACCCCCTGCTCGCCACGACGCGCGCGGCAGACAAAACACTCTCGCTGCTGACCATCGACCGACTCGACCCTCGGAGCATGCATCCCGTCTATCTGCTGCAAAGCATCGTCTTCCTTCTGCTCTCGGCTTCGGGCTACGTTCTTCTGCGGCGCACCGGCCACACGACGTCTGCGGTCCTGCGCACCTACGTGCTCTGCAGTCTCGTCACCACGGCTGTGTTCTTCTGTCTCCCGCGCTATCAGACCATGCTGCGCATCGCCTTCGTGCCGTATGCAGGGTATGCGGCATATCGGGTTGTGCGGCGGTTCACCCGCAGGACATCTACCCCAGATCGATAAGCCGCATGGGACTTTGGGTATGCAGGCTTTCCACGGCGGCCAGGGTGGCGGCCGTGGTGGCAGCGATTTCTGCAAAGCTGATGGGCATCTCCGTGCCGTTCTTCAGCGCATGCACCGTGGCGGCGATCTCTTCGCTGTGACCTTTACTGCCGTTGAAAGAGTGCTTCGTCTGTTTCTTTCCTTTGCACTCGAGAAGCTCGGTGAAGTTGTTCATGACGGCGCTGCGCTGTTCGGCGTGCGCCTCGAAGTATTCCTTGGCCAGCGAGCCGTCGCCCTGCGCGGTGTACACCACTGTCCCCACCGAACCGTCCGCGAACGAACAGGTGATGACGACATTGTCGTGATTGATGCCCGCGGAATTGTCTGACACCGTGGAGACCGCATGGACACTCACGGGAAGGGCCCCGCTCAGGTACACCATGCAATCGATGAAATGACACACCTCGCCGATGATGCGTCCGCCCTCGCTCGGCGCCTGTATCCAATGCGTCTTCGGTATGAAACCTGCGTTCACTCTGTACATCATCGTCAGCGGATCGCGGCGTCCTTCGAAGAACTTCTTCATCCTTCGCAACGGTGCGGAGAATCGTCTATTGAATCCCACCATCACCCGTCCGCTCGTTTGCGCGCGCACATCATGGATCTCCAGCAGTTCTTCCGTGGTGATGCACAACGGCTTCTCCACGAACACGGCCTTGCCTGCCTTCAAGCTCTCCACCACATAGCGCGCATGGGAACTGTGCGGCGAGGCGCACACGACGAGGTTCACGTTCGCATTGCGGATGATTTCCATACCGTCGGTGGTGGCCACCGGTGCCTCGATGCGTTTGGCCACGGAATGAGCGTTGGCCGGTGTGGATGCGGACACCGCTTCGATGCGGGCGCCGTGGGTTTTGAGCGGGGGGATGAGCATGGATTGCGCGAAGCTTCCGGCACCGATCACGCCCGCAACGGCAGCAGCGGGTTTGGCGGTGTGGGGCGTGGTGCGCACCCGTGAGCTCGCCTCAGGTCGCTGGTCATACGTGAGCACGATACCGAGCGAGGGACTCGTATCCTTACCCGTGACGAGGTCGTAGGCCTTCTGCGCATCATGCAAGGCGAAGCGATGCGTGGTCAAGGCATGGACATCGATGCTGCCCTTGGCGATGCATTCCACGAAAGCCTGCATATTCCTGTTCTCCGTCCACCGCACATATCCCGCAGGATAGTCCATGCCGCCGTCTTCGTAGAGGGGGTCGTAGCGACCGGGACCATAACTGCAGCTGATACGCACGTCGATCTCCTTCTCATAGAAGGGCGAGCGCTTCAGGTTCATGCCTGTGACGCCGACGATGACCAGCTTGCCTTTCTTGCGGAGCATCTTCATGGACAGGTCCACGGGCGCATCGGAATCCGTGCTTGCCGTGATGATCACCGCATCCACGCCGATGCCGTGCGTTGCGGCAAGGATGGTGGGCAAGGAATCGGGAGAACTCATGAGCGTGAGGTCGCAGCCCGCTGCGCGGGCGCGATCGAACTGCGATTCGTTGATATCCAGTCCGATGACCGTACACCCGCTGGCCTTGAGCAGCTGAATGGTGATCTGGCCGAGCAAGCCGATACCGATGACGGCCACGGTCTCGCCCAGACGCACATCCGCCTGGCGCACGCCCTGCAGGGCGATGGCACCGACGGTGGTGTAGGCGGCATCGTCGAACGACACGGTTTCGGGTAGGCGGACGACGAGGTTCTTCGGCACGCTGAGAATCTCCGCGTGGTGGGCGTACTGCGCTCCTGCGCAGGCCACACGGTCGCCCACGGCGAACTCATCGCACCGCGATTCGATGACCACCCCGGCGGCGCTGTAACCGAGGGTTTTGTAGGAGTCCAGCTTGGAGAGCACCTTCTGCACGGTGGTCATCACACCGTCCTTCTTCATCATCTCGAACACCTGGCGCACCTGGTCGGGCTGCTTGCGCGCGCGATCGATCAACGAACTCTGCGCGGACTGCACGCTCGTCCGCTCCGTACCTGCGCTGATGAGCGATGCACACGTGCGCACGAGAACACCGCCGGGCTTGCAACCGGGAGCGGGAAGCTCTTCGATGGACAATGCGCCGGACTGAAGATGTTGTAGGACCTGGAGCATGACGGGACAACGATGGTGGAGACGCGGCAAAATACAACACGGGTGTCAAGAAGACGGCAGCGATGGCGAGGGCGCTGATAGTGAGCACTGATCATCCACAAAAAAAGCCGTCCCGACATGACATCGGGACGGCTTTGATACTGAGGGTTTGCGGAAGGATCCGCGATTACGCTTTCTTCGCAGCCCGCTTCACGGGAATGATGGGCGTTTCCTCCACGACGGCATCGGGAACGATGGCTTCCGTACCGAAGATATTGCCTGCTTCGCTTTTCACGAGCATGTCCTGATAGCGACGCAGACCCGTACCTGCGGGGATGAGCTGACCGAGGATGATGTTCTCCTTCAGACCGTGCATGTGGTCCACCTTCGCGGAAGCCGACGCATCCGAAAGGACGCGAGTGGTTTCCTGGAACGATGCGGCCGAGAGCCACGATTCCGTCGTGAGCGATGCCTGCGTGATACCGAGGAGCAACGGACCGGCGATAGAAGGTTCGGCCTTGCGGGACTTCGCCGGCTTCTTCTCCTTCTTCGTCGCCTCGTCGTTCGCTTCCTTGAAGCGTTTCTTCGAAACGACTTCACCGAACTTGAATTTCGTATCGCCCTTCTCCGTGATCACCACGCAGTTCTTGAGATACTCGTTCTCGTCGTTGAAGGCGATACGGTCGATCTGGTCGTTCTCGAGATAGCGTGAATCGCCGCCATCGGTGACGCGCACCTTCTGGAGCATCTGACGGACGATGATCTCGATGTGCTTGTCGTTGATCTTCACGCCCTGCATACGATACACTTCCTGGATCTCGTTGGTCAGGTAGCTTTGTACGGCTGCCGTACCGCTGATGGCCAGGATGTCGTGAGGATTGATGGCGCCTTCCGTAAGGCGCTCGCCTGCGCGGACCAGGTCGCCGTCCTGCACCAGGATGTAGCGTCCCGAAGGAGCGGAATACTCCTTGCGTGTCTGGCCGTCCAAGCTGGTCACATAGATGGTGATGGCACCACGCTTCGGCTTGGGATCCTTCTGCACGATACCGTCGATCTCCGCAATCACGGCGGGGTTCTGCGGCGAGCGCGCTTCGAAGAGCTCGGTGACGCGGGGCAGACCGCCCGTGATGTCACGGGTACGACCCAGGTCACGAGGCATCTTCACGAGCTTGCCACCCACGCCCAGACGTTCGTTCTCATCAACGATGATCTGCGCGCGCGACGGGATGCTGTAGGATGTGAGCACGTTGCCGCTGTCGTCGACGATCTCGATGGCGGGGAACTTCGTCTTGTCCCGCGAATCGATGACCATCTTGGCGATGTGACCCGTCTGCTCGTCGTTCTCTTCACGATAGGTCACGTTGAGCACGAGGTCCTTGTACCGTACGCGGCCCGCACGCTCGGTGATGATCACCGCGTTATAGGGGTCCCACTCATACAACAGATCGCCCTTCTGCACCTTCTTGCCGTCGTGCACCTTGAGCACGGCGCCGTAGGTGACGTCGTAGCGGGTGATGACGCGAGCGGAATCCTTCTCGATGATGTTGATCACACCGGAACGGCTGACCACGGTCTCCACATCGTTCTCTTCATCATCGATGAAGCGGACGGTACGGATGTTCTCGAATTGGATGATGCCGTCGGCCTTGGAGATGACGGTGGATTGCGATGCCACAAGCGACGCCGTTCCCCCTGTGTGGAAGGTACGGAGCGTCAGCTGCGTACCCGGCTCACCGATGGACTGCGATGCGATGGTACCGACGGCTTCGCCGGTATCGACGATCTGACCCGATGCCAGGTTGCGTCCGTAACACTTCGCGCACACACCATGACGGGCTTCGCATGTGAGAACGGAACGGATGGTGACTTCCTCGATGGATGCCGCTTCGATGGCAGCCGCCTTCGCTTCGTCGATCAACTCGCCCTTCTGAACGATGACGTTCTTCGGGTTCTCGGGGTCGGTGACGTCGTTCAAGGCCACACGACCGAGCAAGCGCTCCGCCAGCGGCTCCTTGATCTCCTCGCCGTCCTTCAGCGCGCGCGTGGGCACACCGCGGATGGTACCGCAGTCCGCCAGTGTCACGATCATGTCCTGCGCCACGTCGTGCAGACGACGCGTCAGGTATCCGGCATCCGCTGTCTTGAGAGCGGTATCCGCCAGACCCTTCCGCGCACCGTGGGTGGAGATGAAGTACTCAAGAATGGACAGACCTTCGCGGAAGTTCGAGACGATAGGCGTCTCGATCAGCTCGCCTGTCGAACCGGTCATGGACTTCTGCGGCTTGGCCATCAGACCACGCATGCCCGCCACCTGACGGATCTGCTCCTTGGAACCCCGCGCCTGCGAGTCGAGCATCATCCAGAAGACGTTGAATCCGTCGTGGGCTTTCTGCAGCTCGTTGTAGAGCTTGTCCGCCACACGGTTCGTGGCCGTGGACCATGTATCGATGATCTTGTTGTACCGCTCGCCGTTGGAGATGATACCGTTCTCGTAGTACGAGCGGATCTGGTCCACCTGCTCTTGCGCCTTGCCGACGATCTCGTCCTTCACGACCGGTACCACCAAGTCGTGGATGGATACGGAGAGTCCGCCGCGCATAGCATAGCTGAAACCGAGGTCCTTGAGGTTATCCAAGAACTCGACGGTCTTTGCCAGACCTGCAGAGCGGAAGCACAGACCGATGATCTGCTTCAAACGCTTCTTGGCGAGCAACTCGTTCAAGAAGCCGATCTTTTTGGGAACGATGCGGTTGAAGATGATGCGGCCCGTGGAGGTCTCGATCATCTGTCCGTCGATACGCACCTTGATCTTCGCGTGCAGGGCAAGCTTGCCGCTGTTGTGCGCGATGATGACTTCGGCAGGCGATGAGAACACCTTGCCTTCGCCCTTGACGCCCGGACGGATCTTGGTGAGGTAGTAGGTACCAAGGACCATGTCCTGAGACGGTACCGCGACGGGCTCGCCGTTCTGCGTGTGCACGATGTTGTGCGGTGCAAGCATGAGCAGCAGCGCCTCGAGCTGGGCTTCGTGGCTGAGCGGCACGTGCACGGCCATCTGGTCGCCGTCGAAGTCGGCATTGAACGCCGTCGTCACGAGCGGGTGCAGCTGGATGGCCTTACCTTCGATGAGACGCGGCTGGAAGGCCTGGATACCCAAGCGGTGCAGCGTGGGAGCGCGGTTGAGCAGGATCGGGTGACCGTCGATCACCTTCTCGAGAATATCCCATACCTCGTTCGTCTTGCGCTCCACCATCTTCTTGGCGCTTTTCACCGTCTTCACATGACCGCGCTCGATGAGCTTGCGGATGATGAAGGGTTTGAACAACTCCACGGCCATATCCTTCGGCAGACCGCAATCGGAGATCCGAAGCTCGGGTCCGACGACGATGACCGAACGGCCGGAATAATCGACGCGCTTACCGAGCAGGTTCTGACGGAAGCGGCCGGTCTTGCCTTTGAGCGTGTCGGAGAGCGACTTGAGAGCGCGCTGCGACTCGGAACGAACGGCACGACGAGAGTTATCGAACAATGCATCCACCGCTTCCTGAAGCATGCGCTTCTCGTTACGAAGGATCACTTCGGGCGCCTTGATGTCGATGAGTCGCTTCAAGCGGTTGTTGCGGATGATGACACGACGATAAAGGTCGTTCAAATCCGACGTCGCAAAACGTCCACCCTCCAGCGGCACCAGCGGACGCAGGTCCGGCGGGATCACAGGGATGACATCCAGCACCATCCACTCGGCCTTGTTCGGCGTACGGATTTCGCCCATGGTCCGGAACATGTCCAGGATGCGCAGGCGCTTGAGCAGGTCGGCCTTGCGCTGCTGCGACGTCTCTTCTTGGAGCAGGACCTTGAGTCGCGGATACTCTTCATCGGGATCGATACGGCGAAGGAGTTCCTTCACGGCCTCACCGCCGATAAGGGCGATGAACTTGTTGGGATCCTCGTCATCGAGGTCGCGCTCCGCCTTCGGCATGGAGGCCAGAAGATCCAGATACTGTTCTTCCGTGATCAAGTCCTTGTAGTTCAGACCGGTGCTGCCGGGCTGGATGACCACGTAGGATTCGTAGTACACGATACGTTCGGCGTCCTTCGTCGGCATACCGAGCACGCCACCGATCTTGGACGGCAGCGAGCGCAGGAACCAGATGTGGACGACGGGAACGGCAAGCATGATATGGCCCATGCGTTCACGGCGGACGGATTTCTGGGTCACTTCCACACCGCAACGGTCGCACACGATACCCTTGTACCGGATGCGCTTGTACTTACCGCACGCGCATTCCCAGTCGCGGATGGGACCGAAGATCTTCTCGCAGAACAGACCGTCTTTCTCCGGACGGAACGAGCGGTAGTTGATGGTTTCCGGCTTCGTGACTTCGCCGTGTGAGCGGTTCAGAATATCGTCGGGCGAAGAGATCTTCACCTGTATCTGACGGAAGCCGCGGCGCGGAATACTTAATGATTGCATCATAGGTTTTGTCTCCTGATTGGGAGTCTATTTTGATTGTCAATTACTGGTTCGGACGGTGGACACGATATGCGCACTACTTAGTCGATCTTGACATCCAAGCACAAGCCTTGAAGCTCGCGGACAAGAACGTTGAACGACTCAGGAATGTTCGGGTTCGGCATGTTGTCGCCCTTCACGATGCTCTCGTACATCTTCGCACGACCCTGAACATCGTCGGACTTCACGGTGATCATCTCCTGTAGCGTCGCAGCAGCACCGTAGGCCTCGAGCGCCCATACCTCCATCTCACCCAATCGCTGACCGCCGAACTGGGCCTTACCTCCCAACGGCTGTTGGGTGATAAGACTGTACGGCCCGATGGAACGCGCGTGGATCTTGTCTTCCACAAGGTGCGAGAGTTTCAACATGTAGATCACTCCCACGGTCACCTGATGGTCGAAGGCCTCGCCCGTCCGTCCGTCGTACAACACCGTCTTCCCCGTATTCGGCAATCCCGCCTTGTCCAGGTACTCACTCACTTCGCCCCACGACGCACCGTCGAAGATCGGTGTGGCGAAATGCACGCCGAGCTTCACGGCAGCCCATCCGAGAGCGGTCTCGTACAGCTGTCCCAGGTTCATACGTGACGGTACGCCGAGAGGATTCAGGATGATATCCACGGGCGTTCCGTCCGGCAAGAACGGCATGTCTTCCACGTTGACGATCTTGGAAACGATACCCTTGTTACCGTGACGGCCTGCCATTTTGTCGCCCACCTGAAGCTTGCGCTTCTTGGCGATATACACCTTGGCCATCTGGAGGATACCGGGCTGGAGCTCGTCTCCCTGCGCGATCTTGTTGCGATCCACGCGGGCTTGCTGCTGAAGAAGCGCCCGCTGGGCACGATAGCTGTCGATAAGCTTCGTCGTCAGCGTCATCGCCTTCTTGTCCGCTACCCACGGGTTGGCGGTGCTCAGGTTCTCGGGAACCAGATCGCCCTTGTCGTACTTCTCGCGAAGGTTCGCTGCGGTGATCTTGCTGCCGCTCGAGTACACCCGCTTGTCATCCGTCGCACGGACACCCATGCTGGTTTCGCCGTCAAGGATCTTTCCAAGACGTTCGATGAAGTCCACGTCAAGGTCGCGCAATTGAGCCGCTTCGCGGCGATTGATGGCATCCTGACGCTTCTTCTCCTCGGCGCGGAACTCCGTATCGGTGGTCATCATGCGGCGTGCGAACACCTTCGTGTTGATGACGACACCGCTCAGGCCCGGAGGCGCTTTCAGCGAAACGTCCTTCACATCGCCGGCCTTGTCGCCGAAGATGGCGCGAAGGAGCTTCTCTTCCGGGGTGGGATCCGATTCGCCCTTCGGCGTGATCTTTCCGATAAGGATGTCGCCTTCCTTGATCTTCGTGCCGATGTTCACGATACCGCCTTCATCCAGGTCCTTCGTGGCCTCATCGCTCACGTTGGGGATTTCGCGGGTGAACTCTTCCTCGCCACGCTTCGTGTCACGCACTTGCAGCGTGTATTCCTCGATGTGGATGGACGTGAACACATCGCGGGCCACAAGGCGCTCGCTGATGATGATAGCATCCTCGAAGTTGTATCCGCGCCAGGGCATGAACGCCACGAGAACGTTCCGGCCGAGCGCGAGCTCGCCCATCTCCGTCGACGCGCCGTCTGCCAGCGGCATTCCCTTCGTCACACGCTGACCGCGCGCCACGACGGGCTTATGGTTGATACAGGTATCCTGGTTCGTACGGAAGTACTTCAACAACGGGTACGTCACCATGTTGTCGCCGCCGAACGATGTCAGCCGCTCATCGGCCGTCCGATCGTCGTCATAGCGGACACGGATGAAATCCGCGCAGACGTAATCCACTTCACCGTCTCCCTCCGCAAGGATCATCGCACGGGAGTCGCGTGCCACGCGGGCTTCCATACCGGTTCCTACGCGCGGAGCTTCAGGACGCAACAGCGGCACGCCCTGACGTTGCATGTTCGAACCCATGAGCGCACGGTTCGCATCATCGTGCTCAAGGAACGGGATGAGCGAGGCCGCAGGCGATGTGATCTGGTCCGCCGTCATGTCCATGTAATGCACATCCTTCGGATCCACCATCACGTAGTCACCACTCTGGCGAGCACGGATGCGTTCTTCGGCGAAACGATTGTTCTTGTCAAGTTCGGTGGACGCCGGCGCGATGATCTTACCGTCTTCACGCTCAGCGGGAAGGAACTCCACTTCCTCCGTCACTTTCCCGTTCACCACCTTGCGATACGGCGTCTCGATGAAGCCGAAGGCGTTGATGCGGGAGTGCATGGCGAGCGACGAGATAAGACCGATGTTCGGACCTTCAGGCGTCTCGATGGGACAGAGACGTCCGTAATGCGTATAGTGAACGTCACGAACCTCGAAGCCCGCGCGCTCACGGGTCAGACCGCCCGGTCCGAGCGCCGAGGTACGACGCTTGTGGGTGATCTCCGATAGCGGGTTCGTCTGGTCCATGAACTGCGACAGCTGGTTCGTTCCGAAGAACTGATTGACCACGCTCGTGATGGTACGCGCATTCACGAGTTCAGCAGGCGTGATGCTCTCGCCGTCGTGAATGGACAGGCGCTCCTTGATGGTGCGCGCCATACGGGTGAGACCCGTGTTGAACTGCGTCGTCATCTGCTCACCCACGGTGCGCACGCGACGATTACCCAAGTGGTCGATATCGTCCACCGGACGTTTCATGTCGCGAAGGTCGATAAGGTAGCGGAGGATCTCGACGATGTCCTCTTTCGTCAACGTCGTCGTCTGCTTGGACTGGTCGAGTTTCAGCTTGTCGTTGATACGATAGCGTCCCACCACCCCGAGATCATAGCGCTTCTCATCGAAGAACAGCTTGTGGATGAGGCCGTATGCGGTGTCCATGTCGGGCGGCTCGCTCGAACGCATCTGACGATAGATCGCCTCCAACGCGTCCTCGCGATTCCGCGACGTGTCCTTCGCCAGGGTCTTGCTGATGATCGGCTCGTCGCTGGCCTGCGTGTACTTGTACAGCTCGATCTCTTCCACGCCCGAAGACTTGATGGCGGCGAACAAGGGTTCGTCGATGACCTGCTCGCGGGTGGCGATGATCTCACCGGTGTTCATGTCTACCATGTCCGCGGAGATCTTCCGTCCGATGATCTCATTCGTGAACTTCTTCCGCTGCACCTTCAGTGTGAGGTCGAACAGCGACAGTATCTCTTCGTCCGTGGAGTATCCCAAGGCGCGAAGCAGCATGGTCACGGGGAACTTCTTCTTGCGATCGATATACGCGTACATCACGTCGTGGATGTCCGTCGTGAACTCCACCCATGATCCCTTGAAGGGGATGATCCGCGCCGAGAAGATCTTCGTTCCGTTCGGGTGAAGCGCTTCGTCGAAGAACACACCGGGCGAGCGATGCAACTGCGAAACGATGACCCGCTCCGCACCGTTGATGATGAAGGTTCCGCGGGGTGTCATGGCGGGTACGTTGCCGAGATACACTTCCTGCTCCACGGCCTCGATGTAGTCTTCCGAGCTCTTGTCCGCCTTGGAGGACAGACGCAGCTTGGCTTTGAGGGTCTTGGCGAACGTGAGTTCGCGCTCACGGCATTCCTCTTCCGTGTATTTGGGCTTCTCGATGATGTACTCGAGGAATTCCAATTGGAACAGCTCGGACTGGTCGAGAATGGGGAAGTTCATGAGGAACGCGCCTTGCAAGCCTTTCGGCAGGCGGTCCTGAGGAGCGGTATCCTCTTGCAGGAACTCGTTATAGGATTGTATCTGGACGCCGAGCAGATCCACATAGAAACTTTCGTCCGATACCTTTGCGAAAGATATGCGGTTGCGAAGGTGCACTATGCCTCCGTCGTCATGCGAGACGATAGCTTCGCGTTTACGTTGCGATGATGCCATGACCCAAAACCTTTAATAGATAAGAAATAGTTACTCTTTTTTCTGTTCGAATCGACGTCGTCCGTTCCGGACGCCGCACCCGCCTCTGGAAAAACAAAAAGGACTTTCTCCCTACTTGCTACAAACCCGGCAAGCAGTGAGAAAATCCTTCGTATCGACCTACCTTGATACCGACGACCGCCGTGCCCGCCGCTCGGCATCACGATCGTCCACCGATCGCCGCCGCAGCAAGGCTCCTTCTTGTGCCCATCCCACGCCCCCCCCCCATCACTCCCCTTCCTTCCGGTCGGGTGCGGCCGGGAACCCCATGGCGGCACACATGATGACGAACCCCTACGGGTCCGTTTCTCACCACTCTTCAATTATTGCCGGAAGACCGCGATAGAAATCCACCGCGAAAATCCCACCGAACCGTCGCTGGCCTCTTTACCGACAACAGCTCACACGATTTCCCGTGTGAGCTGTTCCCGAAAACATACGTGTCATGGCTGAATTCGTCAGCGCGACGCAGATTACTTGAGGGTAACCTTTGCGCCTGCTTCTTCGAGTTTCTTCTTCAGGCCTTCTGCATCTTCCTTGGTAGCGCCTTCCTTGATGATCTTCGGAGCGCCTTCTACCATGTCCTTCGCTTCCTTCAAGCCAAGGCCGGTGATCTCGCGAACCACCTTGATGACGTTGAGCTTTTGTGCTCCGCCGTCGGTGAGTTCTACGTCGAATTCGGTCTTCTCTTCAACCGGTGCTGCTGCGGCTGCAGGAGCTGCACCCATCATCATCGGGGCTGCTGCCGTTACGCCGAACTTGTCTTCCAAAGCCTTCTTGAGTTCGGAAGCTTCGCCAAGCGTGAGGGCGCTGATCTTCTCTACGAGTTCTTCGATATTTGCTGCCATTGTCTACTCCTGAAAAAAATGATGTTAAAAATTACTTCAAAAGAAAATCCACCGAAAATCATGCTGCTTTCTTGCGGCCCACTTCTTCGATGACCGAAGCAAGGTCGCGCATGACCGCGTTGATGGAACCGACGATACCGGAAATCGGAGCATCGATGCTACCAAGGATACCGGCAATGATCTCTTCCCGAGTGGGGAAGTCTGCGATGGTCTTGAGCTGTGTGCCCGGATAGACGACGTTCTCGACAACAGCCACCTTCAAACGCGGCTTTTCGGATTTCGCCGAGAAGTCACGCAGAATCTTGGCCGGTGTGATCGGATCGGATTCCTTCGCAAAAATGACAGCGGTCTGGCCGAAGAGTTCCTTTGCGGTGATCTCCGGTCCGCCCACTTCCTGCAACGCACGGAGAATGAACGTGTTCTTTGCAACACGGTACTCGATTCCCTTTGCCTTGAGTTCCTTACGAAGAGCCCAGTCCTGATCCACAGTCATGTGCGCGAAATCCACGAAGTACAATGCCGAAGCATTGCGGATCTTCTCGCCCAATTCCGCGACGATCGCTGTTTTCTGCTCTTTTGTTACCATAAATAACCTTATTAGTAATCTGCCTGCGCATCAAGGTTGCCCTTGAGAAGCGATGCACACACAGGTTTGCGTAATAGCCGAAATGAATTAAAAGACCGACCGAGCTTATGCTTCCGACTTCACGCCCAACGAGGATTCCGAAATCTTGACGCTCGGACCCATCGTGGAGGAAACATAGACGCTCTTGATGTACTTGCCCTTGGCCGTTGCCGGCTTTGCACGGACGATGCTCTGGAAGATGGTCTGGAGATTGTCCGCCAACTGACCTTCCCCGAACGAGCACTTGCCGATAGCCGCTTGCACGTTGCCGGCCTTGTCGACGCGATACTCGATCTTTCCGCCCTTGACTTCCTTCACCGCTTTCGCGATGTCGAAGGTCACGGTACCGGATTTCGGATTCGGCATCAGACCGCGAGGTCCGAGTACCCGGCCGAGTTTTCCTAACTCGCCCATCACGTCGGGCGTGGCGATGATGACATCGATATCCGCCCAACCGGCAGCGAGCTTTTCCAGATATTCCGTGAAGCCTGCGTGGTCGGCACCGGCATCCAACGCCTCTTTGTCCTTCGGCGCTTTGGCCACGACAAGGACGCGCACCGTCTTACCCGTTCCATGCGGAAGGGAAACCGTACCACGAACCAATTGATCTGCTTTCCGGGGATCGACGCCAAGTCGGATGGAGATATCGAACGACTCGTCGAATTTTGCTTTTGCCGATTCTTTCACCGCAGCGATCGCTGAACGGAAATCGTATTCTTTGCGGCTGTCGATTTTCTTCGCCGCGGCGCGATAGCGCTTACCGTGCTTTTCCATTATGCCTCCCAGTGCTGCAAACGACGTCGATGAGGACCCTCCTCTCTCTGTCTCGCACATTGTACAACATTCAGATTTCACTGTCAGAGCGCCATTGCGCTCTCCGCCGTCGGTGCCGAGAGAACCTCCACAGCCGCCGCACGTTACGTCGGGTTCTACCTTGTCGAAGACCCGTCCTTTGCCAAGTCTTAGCCTTCTACCGTGATACCCATGCTCCGGGCGGAACCGGCGATCATGGAAACCGCGCTCTCCATGGAGTCGCAGTTCAGGTCGGCCATCTTGATCTTCGCGATTTCCTCAAGCTGAGCACGCTTCACCGTGCCGACCTTGTTGCGGTTCGGCTGACCGGATCCCTTGTCGATGCCAAGGGCCTTTGCCAGAAGAACGGCGGCCGGGGGCGACTTCACGACGAAGGTGAACGTCTTATCAGAGAAGAACGTGATCTGCGCAGGAACGATCATGCCTTGTTGCTTGGCCGTACGCGCGTTGAATTGCTTGACGAATTCCGAGCCGTTCAGACCGCGCTGACCGAATGCAGGACCTACCGGGGGAGCCATTGTGGCTTCGCCGGCCTTGAGCTGCAGCTTGAACGAACCCATTATTTTCTTTGCCATGACAAACTCGCTTTAAAACGTAAAGAATACTCTGTTTTCGGGGAGCGCTATTGCGGACGCTCGATCTCCACCTGGTCGAAATCCAATTCCACCGGCGTGCGGCGACCAAGGATACCGACTTCTACCTTCAGCTTCTGCTTCTCGTTATTCACTTCCTTCACCTGACCGGTAAAATTCGAGAACGGACCTTCGATGACCTTGATGGGATCGCCCACCTGGAAGGTATGCTCGATGGTCGCAACATCCTTGCGTTCTTCCACGCGACCCAGGATGTGCGCCACTTCTTCCGCTCGCAACGGCTGCGGCTCGGATTGTGCGTTCGCTCCAAGGAAGCCCACGACACCGTTGAGGCTGCCGATGACATCCTTGACACGCTTGTCGAGAACCACCTCAAGGATGATGTATCCCGGCAGGAAGTTCTTGATGCGCTGACGACGCTTTCCGTTACGGACTTCGAACACGGTCTCTTGCGGGATCGTGATGTTCAGGATCTTATCCTGCAGATACGGCATACGCTTCATCTCGTACTCAAGCGCAGCCTTCACCTTGGACTCGTGTCCGGTGAACGTGCGCAGTACGTACCACTTGGGTGTATGTGCCGTTACTTGACTCATGTTCACAATGAATTGTAGATAGACGACATAAGAAACGTCATCGCAAGATCGACCAGCCACACGAAGGTGGAAATCAGGACGCAAGTGATGGCAACCACCGAGGTCGACTCACGAAGTTGCTCGCGCGTCGGCCACGAAACTTTCTTCATCTCTTTCGAGACATCATTGGAGAACGATTTGATCGCTTGAATCGCCATGGGAACCTCTGATGGTCAATAACCTGTCAACAACCTGTCAATAGTACTTTCTACCTCTAACCAACTAATCTGAGCAGGGGCGGCAGGAATCGAACCCGCAACCAACGGTTTTGGAGACCGCTACTCTACCAATTGAGCTACACCCCTAATCTCGAGCTGACGAGCGGGATTGAACCGCCGACCTCTTCCTTACCAAGGAAGTGCTCTACCATCTGAGCTACGTCAGCACTCTCGATTGATCGGGAGACGGGAACGCCCGTCATCCGTGCTTGGAAAACCGATGCCCTACGACAGAGCCGAACCGTCCACGACTTCCCTCCGCCTACCAAGCCGGAAGAGCCCGTCGGACGGGCGTCTTTGCAACGCACATTATGAACTGCAAAGAACAGAGCGGGAGACGAGACTCGAACTCGCGACCAACAGCTTGGAAGGCTGTGACTCTACCAACTGAGTTACTCCCGCAAAACGTCACGTTTGCTCGAATAAACCAAGAGTTTCTGAGCATCAAATAACGAGTGGGCAGGGACGGATTCGAACCGCCGAAGTCGAAGACAGCAGATTTACAGTCTGCCCCTGTTGGCCACTTAGGTACCTGCCCGGCATCGTAGCCCGCTAAAATAGGGTTCCAGAGGTTATCCACAAGGGGAAATTTCTGAGGGGTGTTTTTTCGATCTCGTCAGGCGCGCGCCATGAGATTCACGAAATCCCGGAACAGATAGTCCGAATCGTGGGGTCCGGGAGCCGCCTCCGGGTGGTATTGCACGCAGAAAACCGGGTCGGTAGCATGCCGGAAACCGCTCAGGGTGTTGTCGTTCAGATTGATATGCGTTGGCTTGATTGCCTCCGGTAGCGTCTCGATATCCACGGCAAAACCGTGATTTTGCGATGAAATCTCGATTTTTCCCGTTTCCAGATTCTTCACCGGATGATTCGCACCCCGGTGCCCGAACCGCAGTTTGTACGTGGAAGCGCCATAGGCCAGTCCCAGGATCTGGTGACCCAAGCAGATGCCGAAGACGGGCTTTCCCGACACGATGAGCTTCTTTGCCGTGGCGATACCATACGATACCGCGGCGGGATCACCCGGTCCGTTCGACAGGAAAATCCCGTCCGGATCACCCGCAAGGAGCTCCTCTGCGGATGTCGTCGCCGGGTACACCGTCACGTCGCACCCGTAATGGTACAGTCTGCGAAGGATATTGTTCTTCATACCGAAATCCAGCGCTGCCACCTTGAAACGGTGCGCCACGTGGACGGGCTCCGAGAGCATGTCGCCGTCGGTACGGGTAGGACGGAACACATACGCACTGTCCGTCGTCACCCGCGGACACAAGTCGAGACCGTTCATCGACGGTATCTCGCGCACCCTGGCGACCAGATGGTCATCGGACTCCGAACTCGTCGTGACCATGCACCGCATCGCCCCTTCGGTTCGCAACACCCGCACCAGCGCCCTTGTATCGATACCTTCGATACCGATCTTCCGCGCCTCTTGCAGATACTCGCCCAAGGATCCCGTCGCCCGCCAATTGGAGTAGTGCTTGCTGTATTCGTGGACCACGATGGCTTCGGCCTGGATGGCTCCGGACTCCACGTCGGCGTCGTTGACGCCGTAGTTGCCGATATGAGGATAGGTGAAGGTGACGATCTGACCACAGTAACTGGGGTCCGTCATGATTTCCTGATACCCGCTCATCGCCGTGTTGAAAACGATCTCCCCCCGCGCCTCCGCCGTCGTGTCGCCGAACGCAGTTCCGTGATACACCGTTCCGTTTTCCAGGACTAATCGCGCCGGTATGTTCATGGCCGAGAGTGGTAGAGTGGATGCAGACATCGTAAGCGGTCGCAAAGATACTGCAGTTCATGGGATGCCCGCCGCGAAAGATGCAGTGCGGTGCGTGGAGGTGCCATGGGGATGTCGCGCCAAGCGCCGCGCACATGAAATGCCTGGCGTGTTCGTCCATTCCCGCGTGAGCGTCGCCTGTGCCCTTCGGCAGTCCGACCGACCATCACCAATTCCCCGGACGTTATGCGCATACTTTTCTTCGCGTGTCTCCTGCTCTCCTGCGTCGCCTCCATGCAAGCATGTTCTCGCGCATCGGAGTCGGCAGCACGTCGTAGTTTCGAGCAACCAATTCCCGCTTCCATGAAAACTGATACTGCAATCTTCGGTGCCGGCTGTTTCTGGTGTGTCGAAGCCGTGTACCAACGTCTCGACGGCGTCCTCCGCGTCCGCTCCGGCTATGCCGGCGGCAAACGTCCGAACCCCACGTACGAACAGGTGTGCACCGGAGCGACGGGTCACGCCGAGGTCTGCGAAATCGTCTTCGATCCCGCCGTCATCTCCTACGACGAGCTCTTGGCAGTGTTCTGGCAGGTGCACGACCCCACCACCCTGAACCGCCAAGGGAATGACGTAGGGACGCAGTACCGCTCGGTGATCTTCGCCCTCTCGGAGGAACAACACACCCTGGCCGAACGCCGCAAGAAGGAGTTGAACGACGCCAAGGTGTGGACCGATCCCATCGTCACGGAGATCGCGTCCGCTGCCGAGTTCTATCCTGCCGAAGAGTATCATAGCAACTACTTCAACGACCACGGAGAGCAACCGTATTGCGCCTTCGTCATCGCACCGAAGGTGGAGAAGTTCAAGAAAGTGTTCAAAGACAAACTCAAACACGAATGACAACCAGACTCGTCCTCCTCACGTGCCTGCCCTTCGCCATGGCCCTGCATGCGTTCGCACCCGGAGCCGGTGCGCCCGTGTTGGACATCAAGCCGCGCGTCGTGAAGCTGACGGCCGATTCCACGGAATGGGTGACCGCACGCGTGAAGGTCCTTAACCGCGGGGGAGGTCCGTGCACCATCACCGCCATCCACCCCTCGTGCGCGTGCGGTGTGGCCACCGTGCTGAAGAATCCCGTGCAGCCCATGGATGTCGCCGAGATTTCCGTTCGCATCAACACGTCGAACATGAAGGACAGTGTGAACACCGTGGAGTTCATCGTGGATAGCGATGCGGAGAATTCGCCGTATGTTTTCAAAAGCGAAGTCCGTAAACCCGGTTTACCACGCGACTCCGCGTCAAGCATCCATCGATAGTCCGCCGGCCGTGTATCTTTGCACCGCTCTTCGTCTGTTCCCGACGGTGACGGTCTCGAAAGGAATATTCGCGGAGCGTATCCGTCATCGGATAGAACAACGATCATCACATGCCGGCACAGGTCGGCACCATCTCTCACTCTCACGTGTCCTACGACATGAAAAAGCACTCTTTACGGTCGGTCGTCTCCGTTGTCGCCCTTCTCGGTATCGGCCTGGGCGGCGGTTTATGGCTTGGTCCGCGGTTGATTGGCGGCGATAACATCTACGAACAGGTCTCCAAGTTCAACGAGGTCCTCAACCGGGCATCGAAGAGCTATGTGGATGATGTGGATACGCAGAAGCTGACGGAAGCCGCCATCAAGGGCATGCTGAACGAGCTGGACCCGCACTCGGTGTATATCACGGCGAAGGAATTGCAAAAGGTGGAAGAGGACTTCAAAGGAAGCTTCGACGGCATCGGTGTGGAGTTCGACGTGCTGCACGACACCATCACGATCGTTACCCCGATCACGGGCGGACCCAGCGAGGCGCTCGGCATCATGGCTGGTGACAAGATCGTGAAGATCGACGGACAAAACGCTGTCGGGCTGACGCGGGAAGAAGTGCCGAAGAAGCTGCGCGGACCTAAGGGTACGCAAGTGCGCGTGGAGATAAAGCGCGAAGGCGAAGGCAAACTGCTCGACTTCACCATCACGCGGGATAAAATTCCGCTCTACTCCGTGTCCGCCGCGTTCATGGTGGAAGGAACGGACGTCGGCATGATCTCCGTGAACCGCTTCTCTGCCACGACGTCGTCGGAAGTGATCGAAGCAGCGCGCAGATTGCGCGGCGAAGGCATGAAGAAACTCGTCCTCGACTTGCGAAGCAATCCCGGCGGGTACATGGACCAGGCCACGATCATCGCCGACGAGTTAATCGAAGGCGGACACAAACTCGTGTACACCAAATGCCGACGTCCCGAGTTCGAAGAAGAACGCGTCTCCATCAGCGGCGGTGAATTCGAAAAGCTCCCGCTCATCGTCCTCATCAACGGCGGTTCGGCGTCCGCGAGCGAGATCGTCTCGGGTGCGGTGCAGGACCTCGATCGCGGCCTCATCGTCGGCGAGACCTCGTTCGGCAAAGGCCTTGTGCAACGTCAGTTCGAACTGGGCGACGGTTCTGCCTTCCGGTTGACGATCGCGCGGTATTACACGCCGTCCGGACGTACCATTCAGCGCAATTACAAGGATAAGAGCAAGTATTACGGCGGTGTGGGACGCGAGGAAGGCGAAGAAGGAGACAATATCGATCACGCGGTGGACACCAAGGATTCCACGCGTCCTGTGTTCAAGACCCTGAGCGGACGGAAGGTGCTCGGCGGCGGCGGCATCACCCCGGATTATATCGTGAAGAGCGACACCATCAACATGTTCAGTCGCCAACTCCGCTCAAAGAACGTGTTCCACGAGTATGTCGTGAGTACCTACATGAAAGAGCATGGTCCGAACCTCCGTGCCAAGTACGGGACCAACATGGCGCAATTCGTCCGTGAATTCAACGTGACCGGCGACATGATCAGCGGTCTTAAAGACCTTGCGAAGTCCAAAAGCGTGGAGTGGGATGAGAAACAATACAAGCAGGACGAGGACTTCATCCTCACCGAGCTCAAGGGTCGCGTGGCCTACGGCATCTGGAACACCGCCGGCTCCGCCGCCTGCTATGTCAAGATCGATAAGCAGCTGCAGAAAGCCCTCACCCTGTTCCCCGAAGCGATGAAGATCGCGAAGCTGAAGTAGGGAAAACGGATAAATAAAAAAAGCCTGTCCATCTGACAGGCTTTTTTTATTTGCTACCACTATTTGGGCGTGATTACAAATTCACCCCTATACCCGTCACGAACGAAATGCGTGTATGGACGGGGAGGCCGCTGCGGGAATTGACGAGAACGCTCTCAAGCGCTATTCCAGGTTGGATAGTGAAAACGGATACGGGTATCTGCAAGCCCACCGTGAAACTTCCTGTGCCGAAAAGCGCTCCCGATACGCTTGCCACACCCATGGCGGCACGCGAGAAAAGCTTGGCATCCATCGCAACCGCTTCGTCGCTTATCCACTGGGCCTCGGCATTGACGACCGTGAATCGGGGATTCTCCAGCACCATGCCTTGCGTGGTCACATCGGAAAAGCGGTACGCATTGCGGCTAAAGGAAAGTCCTACCGACCATTGGTCGTCCAGATTCATCAACAACGCAAGGGAAGGATCGGCCGCCGATGCCGTCCCCGACGACCCGCCGAACACATCCGCCCGCACAAGCCGGTTGGCTTGCAGAGTGAAGGCCGACGCAGCCGTGCCGACGAATCCGGGTACGACGGACTCTGCCCGACGGACCGGGGAAAGACGCTGGGAGCTCGCATACGGGACCACAGAGATACGGCGCTCCGTCCACGCACCAAACTCCGACGTCGCGCTCATACCTGCATCACCAAGGTCGTCTCGAGTGCTCTCTGTTCCCGACAACGAAACCTCGGACGATGCCGATGGCGACGCCGCCGTGCTTTGAACATCCGATACAATTTCTGCACGTTCTCGGGAGCCCGATACGCCCTTCACGTCTGCAGCGCCACCGCTCACGGTTCTCGGGGATGTCCGCTCTGTCGCGGAGGAAAGCATCACATCACTCTGCATGGCGAGAGAGCCACGACGCGACGGCACGTCCCGGACGTCCGCTGTCGACTCGTTCGACGCGGTCGTGCCCGAATCCGCACCGGAGAACAACGAACCGTAGGTAAGAGCGGCATAGGTGGCAAGGACGCCCACCATCATGGCGGAGACAGGAAGAATGAAGCGACGCAGCGAGAACCATGAAGCACCGGCAGCGGCGGAAACCGCTGCGACCTCCACTCCGTGATAGGGGATGCCGGCGTCGGCGAACACCCGGGAGCTCAGATACAGCGGGGGCTTGGACGACGTGCGTTCCTGACGGAAGGCCTTGCCGATGCTTAGCGCATCCGTGAACTCCTGCTGCAACTCCTGATTGTGCGCCAGATGCGAGAACAGGAGCTCCTGCTGGAGCGGTGTGGCCTCGCCATCCAGATACACGTAAATCAATTCTGATGCTGATAACTGATCCATACTTTCCACCAATCGACTTGTTGTCTGGTTTTTATTTGCGATAATCGGTCCAATACTGTTGCAACTCGTCACGCAGCCGTTTCTTGGCCCGTACCACCCAGTTGCGCACCGTCGTCAAGGGCACGTTCATGAAGTCGGCGATCTCCTGGTACGACATATCCTCGTACACCTGAAGGATCAATGCCTCCCTCTGCTCATCCGGTAACACCTCGAGAGCCACGTCGAGCAGAGCTATCAACTCCGACCGCTCAACCGGCGTCATCTCCACATCCGCCGCGAAGAAACCGTCCTCGAACACCGACTCCGGACGCCTTCGCACGCGCTGGACCATCTGCAAGCACACGTTCCGCGCAATGCGCAGCAAGTACGCCGGAAGATTCGTCATCTCCCGTGATCCGCCGACCGACTTCAGGAACAAGGAGAAGGTCTCTTGAAACGCGTCATCAGCGAGGTCGCTCGAGCCGAGAATCTTCCTGCAATACAGATAGATACGCGTTGAGTGACGTTCATAGATTTCCGTGAATGCAGCATCCCGCAGGCCTTTCGCTTCGCGCAAAAAACCGTACAACTCGACATCGCTGTATGACGAGAAATCGATGTCCATACCCGTGAACGCTTCGACGGCCGCTGACTGCGGACGTTCTTGTACTGAATAATGACCGCTCCCACATTCTGTTTCATGCGGAACGGGAAAAGTTCGTGCGCCAAAATAGATACTGCGGGACCACACGCCATCCTCGACACGTCGTACGTCCGTGCATATTCTGCCGCTTATGCCGCTTACCGCCTATTCAGACCAATCCGACTCATGTCCGAAACCGCTGACCACGTTCAATAGCGGATGTTTTCGCCTCCACATGCCGCAAGCCCACAGAAAAAAACCCCTCGAAAGTTTTTTGCGAAGCGTCCGATACCTTGGAAAACAACGGACTGAACGAACCTCCGTGGGAGATCATGGGATGGTGCTTCGGGAGTGGACAACGGATGTTCCCCCGGACATCGGATACGAGGACGGACGACGGAACGCACGGCGGACCGGAGTCCTCACTCGAAAGCCCACTCGCACGATCAGGACGGATCAGCATGGATGTCAATCACCAAGGAGCTCACGGATGATCTCGGAAACACTATCGCACGCGCAATTCGCCAAGGGCGACGCAGAATTACTCAATCTTTTGACCTCCACGGGAGAGCGCATGAAGAAGCAGCACAGACCTCTCTTTCGCGGAGACACACGCGTCGTCAGTCTGCTCCTCGGTAGCTCCGGCGCTCAGGGCTCGGATACCATCACTCCCCCGAGCCGACTCGATTCGCTTCCCGCACAAGCACACACGATGCTCGAGAACCTTTGCGAGTTGCTCGACAGCATCGATGGCAAATTGTACAACATCCAGACGGAGTTGTATGCGTTGCAACACACGGCGATGGAAGCCAACGAAGTGGCGAGCATCGGACTGGAGAACACCGAGCGTCAAAATCCTTTCCTTGCCCGTATCGACCAGATGATCCGTCAACACATGGACCACCATCCGACGGATGCGATTTTCGACGACACCCATTCGCTCGTCCTCCGCGCCCGCAAGGACGCCGCAACAATCACGCACCTGCTGTCCCAATACAAGGTGCTCAGCAACAACATCATTGATGCCGGCGGTCTATCAGAATCCGAGGAGTGATGAACATGTTTTCCATGTCCGACAGAAATCAGGAACACCACGACGAGTATGACATCTCCGGGTACTCGAGTGAGCATCATCAGAAGGAGAAATCCGATTCGTTCGCCGATTACATGGAACTCCGCGAGATCAAGGGATCCAAAGCGTTCACGCCGTCCAGCCGACTCGTCGGCGCGGAGTACGTGGTGTCCCGCGATGCCAAGGTGGAAGTGATGAAAGGCGACGACCCCGTCTCTGCCGACCAACATCCCGTCACCGTCCTCGTCCATCGCGACGAAGAGAACGACATGCGGAGCATCGAAGTGGTATGCAGCTGCGGAAAGCGCACCCTTATCGCGTTGGAATACGACGATATGCTTGACCACGAATAAACGGAACGCTCACCACGGCCGTCTCTACGGCGTATTTTAGCGCTCTGTTTCCATCGTCATCCTCAGCAATGCGTTCCCATTCGGCTCCCTCGGCAGGCGCTTCGCCCGCATCCGTCCATATCATCACTCTCGGCTGTAGCAAGAACACCGTCGACTCCGAAACGCTCGCCGGTCACCTCGCGGCCAATTCGCTGGTGCTCGCACCCTCCGCCGATACCGCCGATGCGCTCGTCATCAATACCTGCGGGTTCATCGACGCCGCCAAAGAGGAAAGCGTCAATACCATCCTCGAAGCCGCTGAGCTGAAGAAGCAAGGCCGCCTGAAGAAACTCATCGTGGCCGGCTGTCTTACCGAACGCTACGGCGACGAACTCGCACAGGAGATACCGGAAGTGGACCACTTTTTCGGCACCGAGGCCTATGCAGGCATCCTCCAAGCCATCTCCCCGAACTTGAAATACACCCTGCTCGGAGAGCGCATCCTTTCCACGCCGAAACACTTCGCGTACCTGAAGATCAGCGAGGGGTGCGACAACCCTTGCAGCTTCTGCGCCATCCCGCTCATGCGCGGAAAACACCGCTCCAAACCGGAAGAACAGATCCTTGCCGAAATGCGTAGCTGTATCGACCAAGGCGTGAAGGAGTTCGTCGTCGTGGCGCAGGACCTGACGTATTACGGACTGGACATGCACGGCAAACGCACGCTCGCCGACTTGCTCCAACGCATGAGCGACGTTCCCGGTGCCGAGTGGATACGCCTCATGTACGCCTATCCGTCGAAGTTCCCGCGCGACATCCTTCCCGTCATCGCCGAACGACCGAACATCTGTTCCTACCTGGACATGCCCTTGCAGCATGTGTCCACGAACGTCCTCAAATCCATGCGACGGGGCATCACCCGCCGCGCTACCGAAGAACTGCTCGCAGAAATCCGCTCCGCCGTTCCCGGAATCGCCATGCGCACCACGTTCATCGTGGGCTATCCGAACGAGACGGAAGAAGACTTCGCCGAACTGTGCGACTTCGTCCGCGCCACCCGCTTCGAACGCATGGGCGTGTTCACGTACTCGCAAGAAGACGACACCTATGCGCAGATCCTTGGCGATCCTGTCCCCGCCGACGTGAAAGAGGAACGACGTCGCATCCTCATGGAGATTCAGGAAGAAATCTCCTTCGAACACAACCAGACACTCATTGGCTCTCGCCAACGCGTGTGCATCGACGGCATGGTGAACGGCGAGTATCAAGGTCGCACCGAGTTCGATGCGCCCGAAGTGGATAATGAGGTGTTCATCCGTTCGTCAACGCCCTTCCGCGAAGGTGACTTCGTGGACGTGGAAATAGAAGACGCCGCAGCCTTCGACCTCTTCGCCACCCTGGCCTGAGCAAACAACGGCCGCAACCGTCGTTCCCTCGGGTCGACGGACAGGGTCATCAGAGGTATCAGAGGATGATTCTTTGTTCGCACACAACGCTTCGCTCGTGTGCTCACGCGCGTCGGCGCGCCTAAGCCACCCGGCGTGACGGCAGGCCGTTCCACAAACGCTCCAAGAGCGCACTCAGCTTCGACGACGTACCAAGGACGACAAAGCCGGCGATGATGCCCGCAACCCCGTCGCTCACGTAGTGGTAGCGTCCGTACACGGTCGAGACGTAGATAAGGATGACGAGGGGGAAAAGGACGCGGAACAACCGGCGGTTATACCGCCACATCATGCCGAGCATCACGGTGGAAGCGGCGCAATGCGGACTCGGCAGACTTCCTCCGGCGAAGTGCACATTATGACGCATCCACTCGCCGAACCACGTGAAGACGCCACCGTCGAACGGAATGAGGTAGAGGTCGCGCTGATGATACAGCGGACTCGCCACCGGATACAGCATGAAGCCGATATAACAGAGGATATACGAGTACGACAGACTGAACAGGTAGTCTTGCGCTGCACGGTGGTCGGCAGACCAGAAGCAGACAAGGGAGATCAGCGGCAAGAGCGGCACGTAGCTCACATAGGCGAACATCATCACTTCCGTGATGGTCGGACTCATGTGATCCTGAAAGAACAACGTCGCGTCCCTTCCCGTCAGCTTCGTCTCGAACGCCAGCACCTGCGCATCCATCCAGCCCGGCACCACGATATGCTGCAACGAGTGTACGGCGCCGAACAGGAACGAGAACAGGAGCGTCACCGCAGCGGTATGCACACACACACGAAGGAATTCGCTCGAGAACCTGTTCCCCAAGAACACGGCGAACATATACGCCGCCCCGGCACCGATGTAACTGGCGCAGTGAGACTGCCAGTCGGGAATCTGGGCGTTGAACACCAGCGTCAGCACAAGCACGACGGCGATGAACATCAGGCATAACAGGTCCACGCCGACATTAAGGAAGACGCCGCCGCCCCGGACGGACGGTGATTCATTCGCAGGTGTCATTGCTTCGTCACGACAAGTTTGATGAGTATATCCATTCCCGCGCCGATGAGCACATGGATGACGTATGGCCAAAGGAACGAACCCGTTCGCAGGGCAAGGATGGCAAAGCCGAAGCCGGCGAGGATGGAGGAGAAAATCTCGGACGTCGGCATGCCCATATGCCAGAGGCACGAGGGTATCACTTGAATGCATATCGCCACCCAATCGCCGAGTTCCCTCCGCAGACCGAAGAGCAGCATGCCACGGAAGAAGAATTCCCATGCGTAGTAATACACGACCGCTCTCGATACCTCCAATTGTCCCATAGCGCTCCACGACAGCAATGCATCACGGTCGAAGGGATAGAAGTTCTGCAACTCGGGCGTGTAGGCACCGGGAAGAAGCGTGAGCACAAGCACCAAGGGGAAGAGCACGGCCACAGCCGTAAGCCCCGTGCGCCAATCTCCCAGGCCGACGCCATACTCCGACACGCGGGCGCCGAGCATCTTCATGACAAGTGCGGGTATCACCCCGAAACAGAGGGCCGCCGCCGCGAACATGTACAGCACCGCATCGTGTCTCGGCAAGCCCAGAGCGTTCTCTGCGAAGGCGATGGAACCGAAGGTGTAATGCGCTGCCGGCATGACGGCGGCGAGCAAGAGGAGGACGGAGGTTTGCGGCGATACCTGATGCCAATACGGTCTGGGATCGATGGCCATGAACGCACGTTTCATTCGGACTCCTATGCTTGATGGGTGGTTCGTTCCTGCTCGCGTATCCAGCGGACGGTTTTGTCCAACGCTTCCCGCAAGGGTGTCACCGTATACCCGAGTTCGCTCCGGGATTTCTCCGTGGAGTGCGCCCAGTCGTGGAGGAAGATGCGCACCCACCCCGGACTGATAAGCGGGTGGTGCGAGCTGATGCGCCCGCGGAACACTTCCGTATGAGCCAAGGCGAACGCCACCGCGGCGGGCACATGGAAGAGAAGCTTCTTCGTTCCCGACACCTCCGCAAGCATGCGGAAGAACTCGTTGAACGATGCATTGTCACCGCCAAGCAGGTACCGCTCGCCGGCACGACCATGTTCCATGGCAAGCAGGTGACCGCGGGCCACATCGTCCACATACGCCCAATTCCCCACCGCATTCCCGCTTCCGAGTATGGTGCGGAACTTCCCTTCCAGATACATCTTGATCATGATGGTGGTGGAGTTACCCTCGCTGAGCAGGCCGGGACCGAACACCCGACTGGGATTGACGATGACGACGTTCACGCCTTTGTCCGCATACTCGCGCGCGGTCTTCTCCGCAAGGGTCTTGGATACTTCATAGTCGGTGAAGAGTTCCGTGGTACGAGGGGTGGATTCATCGGCAAGAGAACCCGTCGTCGTGCTCATCGTGAGATTGGTGGACGTGAAGACCACTTTTTTCACCGATTGCTCGCGGGCGGACTCCAGGATGTTCGTCACCGCACCCACGTTGATGCGCGAGAACGTGGAGCCGTCTTTGGCCCAATTGCGCGCATAGGCTGCAAGGTGAAAGACACGGTCGCATCCCTCCATGCATGCCGCTACCGAGGCACGATCCAGAATGTCTCCGCGGAACACGGTCACCGGCAGACCCTGCAACGGCGTCAGATCCGCCGTGGCTCTGCACAACACATGCAACGACTCGCCTCGGGCCGCCAGCTGTTTTGCAACATGCGTTCCGATGAACCCGGTCGCTCCCGTTAC
Organism: Kapaibacterium sp. (SeqCode); assembly: GCA_040398805.1. GTDB lineage: Bacteria > Bacteroidota > Ignavibacteria > Kapaibacteriales > NICIL-2 > JBBATK01. The sequence goes on from JBBATK010000006.1 coordinate 44,322, forward strand.
CATGACGGCCATAATGGACTCCCATCGATGAGGTGTGGACCGCTCCTCCATGCACAGCCGGACAACGGCAAACGGCATGTTCCAACAGCGGAGCGGGAGTGGTGATCGCGACGGCGGACAGCATTGTCGGCCTTAGAGTACGGGTCGTGTGTGCGCCCCCATATCCCGCGTATGACCGAAACAAAAGTAGCAAACATCCTCTACCTTTTCTCCATAAATTCCCGCATGCGAACATCACCACGGAGCTGTATCATCATCGGCGCGGGCCTGGCAGGCATCAGTGCCGCTGTCGCGTGTGTTCATGCGGGCTGCAGGCCTATCGTGATGGAGGCCAAGGGATATGTGGGCGGTCGTTCGCGCTCCTTCGACGATGCGGTGACGGGCGAACTTGTGGACAACGGTCAGCATCTGCTCATGGGTTGCTACGACCGCGTGCTGGAACTGTCGCAGACACTCGGCACCGCGCATACGCTCTTGCATCAAGGCAGCCTGGAAGTGCGCTTCCGTGACACGTCCGGCGATGACGACGCCTTCGGTCCGTCCCGACTCCCTTCGTCTCTCGGCGCGCTCGTCTCCCTGCTCGGCATGCGCCGCATCGGCGCATCGGGGAAGTGGCGTGCGTTGCTCATGATGGCCGCTCTTCAACGCGGGTATGCGCCGCCGGCTCATGCAACGGCGCTCGATGTTCTTCGGCACTTCCGTCAGACCCCCGACCTCGTGGAACGGTTCTGGGAACCGTTCATCCTTGCAACGATGAACGCCGAGCCGTCCGTCACCTCCGGCGCCGTCCTCGTGGAAGTATTACGCCGCAGCATCCTCGCCGGCGGCAAGAACAGCTCGCTCGTCATACCGCGACTCGGTCTGTCCGCCATCGTCGACCCGTTCCCCGCCTGGCTGCATGAGAACGGAGGCGAGATGCGCCTGCACACGCACGCGGACGAGGTGGTGATGGAGAACGGCGTCTGTGTCGGTGTGCGGACCGCGTCGGGCGACGTCGTGCACGCCGATTCCGTGATCGTTGCCGTCCCTCCCTATGCAATCGCACGCCTGCGCCGAAGCGATACGCAATCGCCGGTGTTGACTTTGCATGAAAGCGTCCTTCGCACCTCGGGCATCGTCTCAACTTATCTGTGGTTCGATACGGATTTCATGGTCGAGCCGCTCTGCGCCGGTATCGGTACCGTCACGCAATGGATTTTCAACCGTCGCATGCTCCACCACAGCGCGCCCGGCATCACGCAACGATTCCCGGGTCATGTCACGCTGACGACGAGCGCAGCAGATGAGGTACAGAGCGAAGATGCAAGCGCCATCGTGGAGCGTTCCCTGCGGGAGCTCCATCAACTCGTTCCCGCCTCCCGTCCGGTACGCCTGCTGCATTCGCTGGTGATCAAGGAACGGCGAGCCACCATGCTACTGACGCCCGAATCGCACATGCATAGGCCCGGACCCCGTACGTCCGTGCCGAATGTGAACGTATGTGGCGATTGGACGCAGACAGGTCTGCCGGCCACACTCGAGGGGGCCGCCCAAAGCGGACTCACGGCCGTTGCGGCATTGGCAGGAGGGACGTGATCCATGGGATGTCTCACGCACGGTCCGGAGGGTGGAGTGGATACCTCGTGCTTTCATGAGGCTAAATGTTTTTCCATCCAATTCGTCTCGCTGTCCACAGTCGTCAATCACCGACCTCCGCGCGTTCGGAGGCGTACCGAACAATCCTCATGATGCGCACGCTACTGCTCTCGCTCGTCTTGGTCCTCACGCTACCGTTTTCCGCACGTGCTCAGTGGAACGGATGGGACTGGCAGAAACTAAGTCTGCCCTCTCCCTTCGACCAGGGCTATTATCTGGGCATTCACTTCCTTGCGTCGAATAGTAACGTGGGTTGGGTGTGCGGATATAACGGCATCGTTCTCCGCACGCGTGACGGCGGCAAGACATGGCGCGGCACCGTCATCTCCAACGCTCCGCAGTTGGAGAGCATCATCTTCCTGAACGACAACATCGGGTATTGCTCCGGTACCAGTCAGTTCTCTCCGGGCTCCGGAGGGGTCTATAAATCCACGGATGGTGGGGCGTCGTGGTTCGAGATCACGCCGCTCGTCCTTATCGGTGGTCAGTTACAGCGGGCTCAGATCTGGGGTTGTCATTTCATCAATGAGCGGGTGGGATTGGTAGTCGGAGGCGGATGCGGCGGCGAAGTGCAGACCTTTTTCCGTACGGACGACGGCGGAGCGAGCTGGAGTCTGTTCACCGCCGGGTATCCGAACTCGGGCCTGTCACATCCACGGATGGTCCAGGAGAACGGACTCTGCTATGCGTCTAGCAGCGGTGCCTTGTGGCGGTCGGACAACGGCGGAAGGTCGTGGGACGTGTACAGCACAACGGGACCTCCGTATTGGCAAGAGAACCTCAAGTTCATCAACAGGAGTTTTTGCGTAGCGACAGCCGGTACGAGCTGCATCGGCGGCACGGATGCGGCGGGCGATGTCCGCTTTTCCACCGATGGTGGCCGTTCGTTCAACCTTACCCGCATTGGCCAGGCGATGTTCGGCACCTTCATGCTCAACGATTCCACTGCATGGGCGGCGGGATTTGCGCAGTCCGTGTATCGCACCTCCGATTACGGCAGGACATGGACTCCGTACCGCTGCGGTTTGGAACCGGGCTCGAATTTCGACGATCTGTTCTTCATCAACGACACCCTTGGCTATGTGGTTGGTGACGGCATTTATAAGACTGTCCGGCCGCAGAATGCGCCGTCCATCGCCGTACTCGGTGATACGGTGTTCTGCGCAGGCGGGTCGGTACGGCTCAGCGCCGCACCGGGATTCACGGAATATCGATGGTCGAACGGAGCGACGACGCCGTCGATAGATGCGCAGAAATCCGGCGTGTATTTCGTGACGGTGCGCAAGGGCAACGACTGTCCGCTGGTCAGCAACAGCGTGCGCGTGCGGGTACTGCCCTCCCCGATTCCCGGTCTGCTGTCCTCCCGCAGCAACAAGCACCTGTGCTTCAACGACAGTCTGCAACTGCAGATACAAGGCGGGTTCCGCACGGTGCGTTGGTCCACGGGCGATACGACGGAGTCCATCGTGGTGCGCAGTGCCGGCACCTATTCCGTGGTCGTGACGGATACGAACGGCTGTGTCGGCAACGACTCGGTGGCGATAACGGGAGGGACCAAGATCGTGCCGCGACTGGGAAGGAGCGGGAACATACGGTTCTGCTCGGGCGACTCCTTGGTGTTGCAAGCGGAAGACGGCTTCACCTCCTACCGATGGTCCACGAACGCGACGTCATCGGCCATCGTCGTGCGCACCGACGGCAGCTACAGCGTGACGGTGACGGACCGCTACGGTTGTGTGTGGGAATCGGACACCATCCGGGTGACGGTGGACACCAATCCCATACAGATCACCGGTCTGCCCGGAGGCATACTCATCATCGATTCCACCCGCTCGCACCAGCTGCGATGCGATTCCATCCGGGTGCGGAACGTCGGCAATCAGGTCCTGACGATCTCCCTGGCACGACTTCTCCGGAACATCGAGTTCTCCGTTCCTCAGTCGCAACTGGATCTGGTACTCCAACCGCAGGAAGAGCGCGGACTGGCGGTGTGCTATCAACCGTCGCAGATGAACGTGCAGCGGGATACCATGGTCATTGGTGATTACTGCAACCGGGTCCTGATCGTGGAGTCCACCGGCGTGCCCGACGATTACGTGTCGTCCACCCGCTGCGACGTTCCCTTGAGCGGTTCCACCTCGGCGATCAATACCACGGGACTGTATGTCTACCCTGTCTATCCGCAACCGGCGTCATCGCAAGTGACCGTGCGGATGAGAACGGCGAAGGGAGATGGTGCGGAAGTCGTCACGGCAACAAACCTTCTCGGCACGACCGTCGCTTTGCCTGTCCTATCGGTCGTGACGGCGGAGGGGACGTCGACGAGTATCATCCACGAGGTCACCGCCGACGTCTCGATGCTGGAAACGGGCACCTATGCACTGCATGTCCGGACGGTGCACGACCGTGCCACCGTCCTCCTACGGATTTGCCGCTGATGTCGGGGTTCGGACGCCAGGAGCGTCAAGGACCACAAAAACCTTCGGTTACGTTCCCCAACGTGTTATTTTGCCGGCCTCTATGACACGACGCCGGACGGTTGTGGAGCGGTTCGGTGGTCCTACCGAAGCGCCTCGTTTGCCAGGTCGGCGTGTCCCGGAAAAAAGTCCCTGACGGGAAAAGGTTCGTACGCGAAACAGAAACCTTGGTCGAGGTTTCTTCATGACACACGGAATCGACGTCAATCAATCCATTATTCACTCTAGGTGTTGTATGAAAAAATCACTACTTCTTGTCGTGCTTTCGCTTCTCACCGTCGCAAGTACGGCTCAGAGATTCGAGAACGTACGTCGTTACGGTCTCAACTATCAACCGAGATTCGAAGACCGCTTACTCAACCAGCTCCCGACCATGGAGCAACCCGCCGTCGTCGATCCCGAGAAGGGCAACTCGGCCCAGGCCTTCGCCCCGGTCTTGAACCTCAGCTTCTTCAACCCGATCTTCGGGTATTACATCGCGGGCAATGTTCCGATCGTGTATGAGCCGACCATCAACAGCGTGTTCCTCCTGTTCAACGAGCAGACAAGCACGTCCACCGGTGATATCGGTGTGAACTGCAAGATCTACCAGACGGCAACCGGCATGAAAAGCTTCGGGTCGTCGTTCAAGCTGATGACGAGCTTCGGTTCGGACTTCCTTGGCATGCCCCAGCTGGCAGTGATGAACCCGGACAAGGCCAAGAACGCAGACGCGCTCCAGTACCTCATGATCGCTCGTCAGTACCCCAAGGCCGGTGGATACCGTTTCACATCGCCCACCATGTTCCTGAAAACCTCGGCCGCTGTCGCCGATCCTTTCCCGCTGGAAGGACCGCAAGACAACAATGCATCGGGCTATCGCTTCGGTGCGGGCGGACTGGTCTCCTTCTCGGGTACGGACGTGCAAGGGTGCGTTATGGCGGGCGTGTTGAATCCGCCGAACGAAACCGTTCCGTACGGACAGTACGGCGCGTTCGTGTATGAAGCATCGACACAAGAGCCGCAATCGTCGGTCCCCGCATCCTGGGCGAATTCGCAGTTCCGCTCCACACCGTCCATGACCTCGTCGTATAACGGACCTATGTACTCGGATGTGGACCCTGATGGTGTCGTCTACGCAGCATGCAACAGCATCTTCGCCGACGATCAGAACAATCGCGTCATCGCGTTCTCCAAGTCCACGAACCTTGGCAAGACCTGGTCGGACTTCACGCGTATGCCCAAAGCGACGCTTGATAACTACGCCACCTCGCGTGGTCAGGCGCAAGCCACCTTCGTCCAACCGTATCAGCAGGACGCCTTCGTCGTCTCGGGTAAGGACCGCTTCTCCTATTTCGCACGCGTGGCACTCTTCGATTCCGGCGACACCCTCCAAGCCCTCGACATCGTGGAGTTCGAATACAATGCCGGAAACTGGACAACCCGCGGAATCTCCGGATTCCTGGACGTACCGGTGTTCTACATCAGCAACGACTCCGTCAATCAGGCGAATAACTACACGAAGATGAACGCCTACCGCTTCATGAACCCCATGGGTAACGAGCTTCAGGCGGCACGGACGGCGGACGGCTCCTCCATCGCCTTGAAGTGGATCGACTACAACACCGATCTCGGTCCGATCGTCATCACGCCGCCCCAGACGGTCCTCATACAGGACCAGCAGACCGGCGCTGTGAGCGAAGGAACATTGGACAGCACGTTTGCAACGGATGTGTTCTTCGCTTCCCGTACCATCGGTGGTGGCGATTGGTCCAAGCGTTCAAACCTCACCAACGACAAGGCGGTCGACAAGGGTACGCACATGCCGCACCTCATCCCGTCCATCGACAAGATCCCGATGATCTCCAGCCGTCCGGTCGCCGTCTCCAACTGGACGACGACGAGTAACACGGGCAAACTCGTGCGCACGCTTCCCGCTGAGTACGTAAGCCGTATCTACAACCTGTGGAGCACGGTCAGCTACAGCTTGTTCTCCGGTGTCACCTCCGTTGAGAACGAGAGCATGGAGACCCTTGATTTCGCCTTGAACGCACCGGCGCCCAGCCCTGCTAACGACGAGGCGGACATCACCTTCTCCACGGAGCAGGCAGGCCATGTCCGTATCACCGTATCGAACATGCTCGGCCAGACCATCGCGACGGTAGTGGACGGCACATTCGACGGCGGCTTGCACGGAACGGTATTCAATACCTCGTCCATCGCTTCCGGCAGCTACATCCTTACCATGACCATGAACGGCCGTATGTCGGCACACTCGTTCATCGTTGCCCACTAAGGACCGGTATCAGACCTCGGACAGCGCGTCATTCTCTCGAGTGACGCGCTTTTTTTTGCCCTAAGCCGACCTTGAAGCGGGCGCTCAGGGGTAATTTTGTGGCCGCTCGTTCGTCATTGCACACCTATCGAGCTCATACATCCACTTTGTCAACACCGAACACCATGTCACTCACCGACACCCTTCGCACCGCCATAGGAACCGTCCGCGATTCCGATCTCGACCGCACCCTTGCCGAACTCAATGCCATCCGCGATATCGTTGTCGACGGCACGACGGTGAACGTGTATCTGGAGCTCGTGCAGCCGGTGCACTGGATTGCGCGTTCCATCGACGAAGCGGTGAAAGCCGCGGTCCAGGGTGTCGATGCGTCGCTCGAATGCATCGTGCATGCCATCGAAAAAGAGACGCCGCGCATCGGCAATGCCCATGTGCTGCCGCAAGTGAAGAACCTTATCGCCGTGGCTTCGGGCAAGGGCGGTGTGGGCAAGTCCACCATGGCGGCGAACCTGGCGTGCGCGCTGTCGCTCCGGGGCGCCCGCGTGGGTCTGCTCGATGCGGATATCTACGGTCCGAGCGCGCCGACGATGTTCGGTCTGCACAATGCCACCATGAATGCGGAGAAAATGGACGATGGACGTATCATGGGCTATCCCAACGTGCAATACGGCATCGAGATCGCCTCGATAGGATTCGTCATGCAGCGGGATCAGGCCGCGATCCTGCGCGGACCCATGCTCGCGGGATATTTCAAGACCCTCGTGGAGCAGATCCATTGGGGCGACCTCGATTTCCTCATCTTCGATCTTCCTCCGGGCACGGGCGATATCCAGCTGACACTGACCCAACAGATTCCCCTCACAGGAGCCGTCATCGTGACGACGCCGCAGGAGATCGCCTTGGCGGACGTACGCCGAAGTATCGCCATGTTCAACAAGGTGCAGGTGGACGTGCTCGGTGTGGTGGAGAACATGAGCTATTTCATTCCGCCGGATGCACCGGAGAAGAAGTACCATATCTTCGGTGAGGGCGGCGGACGTCAAGTGGCGCATGAAGCTGGTGTGCCGCTGCTCGGAAACATCCCGATCAACCTGGCGCTGCGCGAGGGGGCTGATGACGGACTTCCCGCCGTGATGAATCCGGATACGGACTTCTCCATCGTCTCGACCATCAGCGATATGGCGGCGGCCGTGGTGAAACAGACACGGATCATCAATGCGCGTCGCAGCGATGCTCCGCGACTGACCATCACCTTGTAAGCAGCATGCAGACCATCCTTGAGCGCATTCACTCCGCATTGGAAGAATGTCGTCCGTACCTGAACGTGGACGGAGGCGACGTGGAGTTCGTGCGCTTCGAGGAGGAGACGCGTACCGTCGAAATCCGCTTCCTCGGTGCCTGCGTCACCTGTCCCATGTCCGTCATGACCCTCCGCGCAGGGATCGAACGCATCCTCATCCGCCGCGTCCCCGAAATACGCCGCATCGAACAGGTGCGCTGACGCACGTTTCCCGCGCGAACCTCTGTCGCCCCGCAGTCCGCATCCTTGGTCGGCTCCCGTCCCGTCCCGTTCCGCCACGATTCCCGTCCCACCACATTCTTCATCGGACGCCACGGCCGTTTGCGATCTTCCCGTCCTGCATTCATCCGTCGACCGCTCCTCTTTTATCCGTTTTTGTCGTAGTTTTCCCGCCCACGAAAACGCTTTCACATTTGGAGATTGTATGTCGATGTCTACCATGCTACGCACGGTCGTTTTTACCCTTCTGACCATCGCCTGGGTCGCTCCCGTACACGCCGCCAAAGGCGATACGACGCGCTTGGACGTGATCGTCAAGGACCGCTTCCCCGGAACGCCTACCACGCTGACCTCCACGGTGTACGTGCCGCCGGCGAAATCCTGGGCACGTATCCTCTTGAAAGTGAAACTCGAGTGTCCGTGCGGCAAAGGCCTTGGAGAGTGGGATTACACGAACACGTACTACCTCAACGTTCCCACGGGACGCAAGGACTCCACGGGCAAAGACATTCGCGAACCTCTGGAGATCGCACGGTTCATCACTCCGTACTGGGGTGGTCAGCCGGGATCCACGAACTACATGTGGGAATGGGACATCACGGACTACGCGTATCTCATGAAGGACAGCACGCAGTTCGCCGTCCGCTACGACGGATACACCTCCAGTGCGGTCTTCAACGTCTGGGTGGAAGCCATCGAAGGGACGCCGCCGTACGCGGTCTATGATATCGACAAGATCTGGCAGCGTTCCTATACCTACGGCAACATGAAGAATCCCATTTATCCCTATCTCACGAACAAGAAGTTCCGCGGACGTGACGAAGCCAAGTTCGTGAAGCTGCGCATCACGAACACGGGCCACGGCGGATACGGTCCGCAGGTCGTCGCCGAGTTCATCGACAAGACCCATACCATCGCCCTGAACGGCGAAGACCTGTTCACGCAACGCTTGTGGCGTGGCGACTGCGGCTATAACCCTCTGTATCCGCAGGACGGAACGTGGGCGTATGCGCGCGCGGGCTGGTGTCCGGGCGATGTGGTCAATTATTGGGACTGGGATATCACGAAGTACGTGACGAAGGGCGACAGCACGCGTCTGGACTACAAGATGGAAAAGTTCGACGTGGACTCCAGTTGTAACGGCATCTACACCATCAGCACGCAAGTGATGTACGCAGGCGAACCGAATTTCACGAACGATGTTTCGCTCGAGGAGATCCTTGCCCCCAACAGCGATGCGCCGAAGACGAAGTACAATCGCATGAACCCTATTTGCGGCAACCCGATGGTGCGCATCCGGAACAACGGAAAGGCGCGCGCGAAATCCGTCACCTTCGAGTACGGCGTCAAAGGCGAGACACCGAAGACCTATACCTGGGAAGGCGATCTCGGCATCATGGAATACGAGACCGTCACCTTGCCGGCTCCGGACTGGAGTGCGTCCTTCGCCGCGACGTCGCGGACCTTCGAATGCACGGTGGTGAAGACGAACGGTGCCGCGGACGAAGAGACCATGTTCAATGCGTTGAGGTCCACGTATTCCGTACCGCCGCTGTACGATTCCAAGGTGCAGGTCAATTTCAAGACGAACCGTCAAACGCAGGGTCAGGGCTATTACTGGGAACTGCGTGATGCGGAGGACAACATGGTGGCCGATCGTCAGAACAGCACTTTGGAAGACCAGACCACCTATGTGGATTCTCTGGACCTGAAGCCGGGTTGTTACACCTTCCGCTTCGTCAATCCTTCGGGCATCGGCTTGGAATGGTGGGCCACCTCCGGTCAGCTCGGCGCCGCCTCCATGAGTCTGACAAGTCACGGCAGCACCTTGAAGAAGTTCCCCGGCGACTGCGGCAGCGGATTCCAACAGCAGTTCATCGTTGGCGTGATACCGCAGTTGAAGGTGGTGAACGACGTCTCTCTCATCGACTTCGGACCCGTCGCAGTGGGCGATTCCGTCCGCAAGACCGTCTCGGTCACACCCTTGAATTCCGCCGGTCTGTCGATATCCAAGGTTGCGGTCGTTGCGCTGGCCAAGGGCTTCTCGCTCGTGAGCACGGAGCCGGCCATTCCCGCCGGTGGTAAAGTGAATCTGCGTCAGGGCGAGTCGATGCTCATCACGGTTCAATACAAGCCGACCGTCACCTCGCGGAAGAGCGCATCGCTCAACATCGAAAGCAACGACCTCTTCGATCCGTCGGCATCCATCCCCATGGCGGGCGGACAATCCACGACGGACGTAGAGGACGACGAGCTCACGGCGGCACGCCTGCGCGTAACGCAGGGTGCGACACCGTCGGAAACACGTATCGTGTTCTCGAACGACGCCATTCGCGCAACGAACGTGCGCTGCTCGCTCTACAGCATCCTCGGTCAGGAAGTACGTCCGCTCTTCGAGCGCGATGTGCGGTCGGGCGGAGAAATCGATGTAACGGAGAACCTGTCGGACCTTCCGTCGGGATCCTATATCGTGGTCGTACGCTATGGCGCATCCACCCTCAGCTCACCGATATTCCTGACACGGTAGGAGTGGATACTCCGGCGGGGGAGACGTTGATCACGCCATGAGTATCGCAATGCAGGATACATGAACGATGTCGTCTGCGGAACATCCTCGCGAGAGATCGCAGTACGGTTTCGACAGACCTTGAACGATAGGACCGAGCGCCACGGCACCAGCCAGGCGCTCGGTCAGTTTATAGCCGATATTGCCGGCATCGAGATTCGGAAACACGAGCACGTTCGCATCCCCGCGCAAAGCCGAGTGCGGTGCCTTGCGCTCCGCGACGGCGGGCACGAGCGCCGCATCCGCCTGAAGCTCGCCATCCGCAGGTATCTCCGGATATCGCTCGCAGAAGGTCCTTGCCGCCTCGCGCACGCGCTGCACGGACGCACTGTCCGCACTGCCCTTGGTGGAGAACGACAGGAAGGCGGCACGCGGTTCCAGTTCGGCCACGCGGCGCACATTGACACAGGTGGAATAGGCGATATCGCAGAGCTGCGCGGCGTCGGGTTCGGGCACGACGGCACAATCCGCATACGCCATCACTTTATCGCCGAGGATCATGAGGAAGTAACTGCTAAGGGTCGAGACACCGGCGGCCAGAGGTATGGTGGCAAGAGCGGCACGCAGGACATCGGAGGTGGACGAGGTGGACCCTGCGACGACGGCATCCACGTCGTTCATGTGCAAGAGCATGCCCGCGGCCACCAGGGGTGACGCACATCGCTGCCGTGCTTCATCGACCGAGGCGATCCTGCCCGGCCGCACATCCATGAACGCCCGAAGCAGTTCAGGACGGTTCGCACATTCCAGCGGATCGATGATGTCGATACCGTGGAGAGAACACCCGTGCTCCGCTGCCACACGCGCCACCTTGGCGGGATCGGCCACGAGAACGGGAAAGGCGATCCCCTTGGAAACGAGCATTGATGCGGCTTTCAGCGTACGTACATCAAGCGCGTCGGGGAAAGCGATCCGTGCGTTGCGCGCTCGGGCGCGCTCGTGAAGCCTATGAAGGAATGTTCCAGCGGACACCGGGAAACCTCGTGAAGCGGGTGGACGACTTCCGAATATACGGCGACGGGTAACGGCCCGCACGCACAAGCTCACCGCACCGTTGCGCCCGAACTGAGTATTTTCGCGCAGTCACTCTACTCTCGACCATGAAATCACTGCTGGCACGCATCGGACGTATGGCGCGGAATTTTTCCGGAGAATTCGGTGCGCTCACGCTCTTGCTGGTGCGCATCATCCGTTATATCCCGCAGTCGTTCCGCGACCGTAAGCTCGTCATCGAGCAGATGGGACTGGTAGGTTCCGATTCCCTGCCGCTCGTCATCCTTATCGGTTCGTTCACCGGCGCGATCGCGGCGCTGCAAGCCACGAACCTCTTCGCGAAATTCAACCTCATCGGAATCGCCCGCCCCTTCATCGGCGGCTCCATCGCAACCGTCGTCTTCACCGAGCTTACGCCGGTGCTGACGGCTTTAGTGATCGCAGGACGGGTCGGTGGTGCCATTGCGGCGCAGATCGGAACCATGGCGGTGAGCGAGCAGATCGATGCGCTGGAGATGATGGCTATCGATAAGACAAGGTACCTGGCCATGCCACGGGTCATCGCAGCCGTGTCCATGATGCCCATCCTGGCGGTGTTCTCCAACTGTGTCGCGTTGGTGGGCGCGTACATGCTGACGAGCCTGAAGTTCGATTTCTCCTCGGCGGTCTTCTTCAATTCCATTCAGAACTATTTTCGGGTCAGCGAGGTCGTCACCAGTCTCACGAAATCCTTCGTCTTCGGCGGTGTCACCTCCCTGATCGGTTGTCATGTGGGCATGCAGGCAACAGGCGGTGCGGAGGGTGTGGGACATAGCACGGTGCGTGCGTTCACCATTTCTGCGGCATCCATCCTCATCATCGACGCCTTGTTCGGCTACGTTTTGTAGCAATCGCCTCGCGAGCGGCGCACGGCATGAACGAAACACGTTTCCATGTCGCGTGTTATCGCAGTGGTCGGTAACTTAAAATCAATTATGAATGAACATGGATTTATGGGTACGTCTATGAAAGTGTTTCGCCTTGCACTCCTGATGTGCATTCTTCCCGTCGTATCCGCGTCGGCAGGTACGATGTCCGGTCACGCTTCGTGGCTGCGTGCGGATTCCATCCCTCGCAACCTGAGTCCGCAGAACGACACGACATTCCGTTGCATTCCGGGCACGGTCACCCTGCGGTGGAGTCCCGGTACGTCGTTCGACAACAGTTACTTCGTGGAACTGTCGCCGGACTCCACCTTCGAGAATCCCATCGTCTCCGAAGTGGTCATCATCAACACCTCGTTCGTCTGCCCGGTGCCGCAGTCGGACACCACCCTGTATTGGCGCATCCGCACGCAGTTCGACACGACAGCGATATGGCGGTTCACTCTCCGTCGTCCCACGGTTCCCACCACCCTTCTGCCCTCGGCGGACACGGTGGTCGAGAATCCCGTGAAGTTCGTGTGGAACGGCTCTGCCGGAGGTAGCAGGACCGAGGTGCTGATCGAAGGCGAAGCGTATACGCGTCGTGACACCGTGGACAAGGACACCGTTCATTACTCCACGCTGCTCGGCTTCAAATCCTACACCTGGCGTGTGCGCACCCTTTGCGGCGACGGTCACAGCGATTGGTCCGCTCCTCGTACCTTCTACCTCAATACCGTCACGAACAGCGTTGCCCTGGAACCTTCGTCGTCATCGCCGGTGGTGATCGAATCCGATCCCGCATCGACCATGCTCTTCGTGCGCCATCGAGAGGGCGTTTCACTCGGAACCGTCCGCATCGTGTCTGTGCTCGGTCATACCGTGGCTACCGCCGATGCTGACGGTACCTCGCAGATATCCATGGACATCCGGGCTCTTGGCAACGGTGTCTATTTCCTTGTCGGTGAGAACGGCGTAGGCCAGTGGAGCTCACGCTTGCAGATAACCCGATGAGCCACGGCGCGGACTCCTGCTCCGTAGCGTGACGTCCTGTTTTCGCGACTCTGTCTTCCACCATCCATCGAACAAAAAAGAAAAGCGTTGTCCGGACCTGCCGGACAACGCTTTTTGCTTTTCCTGCGATGACGACCTTACTTGGAGCGCTCGAACAAGGCGTCTTCCAGCGGAATGTTCACCTCGTACGAGGACGTGCTGGAGAAGGTCATGCCTTGCATCTCGAGCTTCTCAGAGGAGGGTACTTTCACACCCGCCACCTCGATGAAGTTGTCATAGGTCTCGGTGATGACCATCGGTCCCTGCGGGGTCTCCTGCGTCTGCTCGATTTTCCGCAACAGATAGGTCTGTCCGTCATAATAGAAGTCGACGCTTTCCTTGGAGGGCGACGTGGTATGGAGAAGGATCATGCCGTTCTGCTTGCCTTTGATCTCGCAGGTGTATCCCAGAGCCGGCAGGCGGGTGTAATAGAACATACCTGCTTCGGCGGTGGCGGACGCAAGGGTCTTCGCATCCATCTCTTCTGCCGGTTGGCCGTTCACCGACACCCAGCCCTTGGTACCGTTCACGACGATCTCCTGACCACCGAACGGGGCTTTGAGCGACATGACCTTCTTGTTCGGCGCTTTCATCTTCCGATCCGACGAACCGTCGAACTCGCGTCCGCCCACGCTGATCTTCGTCGCGACCGTCACATGCATGGTCTGGATGGCATCGAGTTTGTCTTTGCCGCCCATGGCCTTCTGGACAGAGCTCATGAGTTCATCCACCGACATATTCACCTTTTCCATGTTATCGCCGATGGGCTTGAGGTCCAAATCGTACGTGAACACACGTCCGTACTTGGCAAGGATGGGGGCGATTTCCGGCGAACCGACGACGACCATGTACTGCTTATCGTCGCGCATGAATTGCGACGCCGCTCGTTGCGCATCGTAGGGAGAGTAGGAGGCCAGACGCTTCGCGTAGCCCTTGAGATACTCGGGCGACATGCCGAGGTACTCGGCGTTCTGCAGGAGGCTTGCAACGAAGTCGCTGCGCTCGAAGGTCATGAGGTAGTTACCCAGCTCGTTCGTCCGCAGCGAATTGAACTCTTCGTCCGGTACGACCTCGTTCGCCACTTTACCGATTTCCCGCTTCAGGACCAGGATGGCCGAATCGGTGACGGCGTTGCGCACGTCCGCTCCGGCGAAGAACCGGTTGAAGTACTTGCCTTGGGTGACGGCTGCGTACGGAGTGTAGGTGAAGGAATACGTCTCGCGAAGGGTCTTGAACAGACGTCCTGCGAAGCCCGATCCCAGAACGCTCGTTGCGAGCGAGAACGGTTCGTACATCTCGTCCTTACGTCCGGGCACAAGCGCACAGGCAACGATGGAACTCTGCACGGATCCGGGTCGCTGAATGAAATACACGCCGCGCGGCATGGGCTTGGGAGCGGGCATCTGGGTCATGGTGAGCGGACTCGACTTCCAGTTGGCGAACGCTTTCTCCAACTGCGGAAGGATTTCGTTCATCGTCACGTCGCCCACCACCGTCAGGCATGCCTTGTTGTTCGGACGGACGTATTTCTCGTGGAAGGCGCGGATGTCGGCAACGGTGATCTTCTTTACCGACTCCTCCGTCCGACGCTGCGCGTTCGGATGGTCCTTGCCGTACAGCGCATACCGGGAGAGGGCGCCGGCCAAGGCCATGGGGTTCGCCTTCTCCTGCTTGATGCCGGCAATGACCTGCGGAATGAGCTTCTCGAGCTCCTCCTTGGGGAACAACGGGTTCTGGATGACATCGGCAAAGATGCCGAGCATGAGGGAGTTGTGCTTCTTCAAACCATCGATACTCACGGTCATCAGCTCGCCTTGCGTGTTCGTACTGAGGTTCGCTCCGACACTGTCGACAGCGCTTGACACTTCTGCAGCCGTGCGCTTCTGTGTTCCCTTGTAGATGAGGTTCGTCATCATGTACGACAGGCCCGCGCTGGGACCATCAAGGGTCTCACCGGCACCGATCTGTATGCGATAGGCAACGGTCGGCTGCTTGTGGTCTTCCACCACATACACTTTCAGACCGTTGGACAGGGTGGCTTCGCCGTAGCGCGGGAACTCGAACTCGCGCATCTCGCCCACACGGGGCTTCTTGCGGAAGTCGATCGCCGGCTTCACGACGGGGGTTTCCGCTGCCGGTGCGGCTGCCGGCGAGGGTTTGCTTTTCTTATCCGCGCTCTTCTTCTGCGCGGAGGCTTCGGTGCCGAGGAGCACAAGAAGACTGAATAGGAGAACTCGTGTTTTCATAAGTATTGAGAGAGTGTTTTTTCAAAAATTCAAAAAGGGTGATGGACCTGGGCCGAAGCCGGCATCGGCGGACTCGGCTCCGTGCGACGCATGTCACTTCTTGTCGGACGACGGCATGAACTGCATGACGACTCTGTCCTTGGTACCGAAGTACTTCTTGGCGACGCGTTGAAGGTCCTCGCGTGTGACCTTGTTGAAACGCTCCATCTCGGTGTTCACGTAGTTGGTGTTGCCGAACATCGCGTAGGCATCGGCAAGGGCCATACCCATATCGAGCGAACCGCGCTTGCTTTGCACGAACTTCGCCTCGGCGATGTTCTTCGCTTTCTTGAACTCTGCATCGGAGACGCCGCGGGCGATGACGCTGTCGATCTGCGCGTACATTTCCTGCTCCACGGCATTGATATCCTTACCCGGTGCTGCGATGCCCACAAGGATGGCAGCGCCGGTCTTCTCCAGCGCGAACGGAAACACGGCGGCTTGGACGGCGAGCTGCTTCTCGTCCACCAGACTACGATACATACGGGAACTTTCACCGTTGGCCAGGATGTCCGTGAGCATGGACATGGCATAGCTGTCGGGATCGCCTTCGGCCACGCCGCGATATCCCACGAACACGGCAGGAAGTTGCGCCTTGTTGTCGTTGACGACTTCGCGCAGTTCGCCGCTCATGGCTTCAAGCTTCAGGGTCTCGCGTTGGATGTCCGCGCCGCGGGTACGCGTGGCGTAGTACACATCGATGTACTCGCGGACTTCTTTGGGATCGAAGTCACCGCTGATACACAACACCGCGTTGTTCGGCACATAATACTTGTCGTAGAAATCACGGAACTCCTTGATGGCGGCAACGTCGATGTGCTGGGACGAACCGATAGGGGTCCAGGAGTACATCGACCCCCTGAACAGCTTGGAGAACATGCGCTCCGTCCATGTGCCATAGGGCTGGTTGTCATAGCGGCCTTTCCGTTCCTCCTTCACCACGCCACGCTGGGTTTCGACGCCGATGGTATCGATCTTCAGGTCGCGCATGCGCTGAGCATCGATCCACATGGCAAGCTGCAGGGCGTTGGACGGAACCTTGAAGTAATACACGGTCTTATCGAACGATGTGAAGGCGTTGACTTCGCCACCGACACCGGAAATCATCTGTCCCACCTGACCACGCGGAATGGAGTCCGTACCCTCGAACATGAGGTGCTCGAAGAAGTGCGCGAAGCCCGTGCGAGCGGGGTCCTCGTAGCGACTTCCCGTGCGGTACTGCAACACGGTGGAGACGACAGGAGCGGAGTTGTCCTGGTGGAGGATGACGTGGAGTCCGTTCGGAAGGTCGAACTCCGTGAACGTTACGGGTTTGTAATTCTGTGCGAACGCACCGGTGCACAGAGCGACAAACGACAAAAGGAAGAGGCGTGAGACGCGCATGAACGATCCCAAAAATGTGAGGAAAATCAGCCGGCAAAAATACCATCGAGGTGGTTTCATCCCCTGCGGAGGACCGCGGTTCGGAGTGACATCCGGCGCCGTTTAGACGTATGAATCGATAATATGTTACATTGGGGTTCGCGAAATCATCGCATCCCCGTGTCCATCGTACGTCCGCACACCCATGCAGGTCACTTCCCTTCACGCACTTCTTCGTTCGGACCCGCCGCCGGAGATCGTCTTCCTGTTCGGAGAGGAGGATTTCCTTCTGGAGGAGGCGTACAACGACCTGATCCGTGCGATTGCGAAGAAGAGCGTCTCGGAGTTCGACGTGGATATGGTGGACGGCGAGGAGACGACGGCCGAGCATATCGTCAGCATGGCGTCGGCATTTCCCATGATGGGCGACCGCCGCTTGGTGGCCGTCAAGCACTTCGAAAAGTCCGTCGGGGGCAAACGCGCCAAACAAGCGGAGAAGTCACCCCTCGGCGCGTACATCACAGCGCCGGCGCCGCACACCACTCTGGTTCTGACGCTCACCCCGGGGTGTACGGCCAACGAGAACCTTAAAGGCGTTTCCTCTCTTTCAGGCTCCGGCAAGCAGGCGGAGAAGGCACAGGCCAAAATCAAGAAGCTGGGCTTCCCCTACAAGCAGCTGGTGGACCATGCGCAGTGGATCGAGTTCCCGCGCCTGCCCGAAAGCGCTATCGCCACGTGGATTACGAAGCGCGTCCAAGCGCGAGCCAAGTCCATCAGTCCCGAGGCGGCGGAATTCGTCATCGCACGATGCGGTACATCGCTACGAGAAATCGCGCAGGAGGTGGACAAGCTGGTGCTGTTCGTGGGAGATGCCGCAGAGGTGACGCTGGATGACGCCCTCACGGTGGTGGGAGAATCGCGGGAGTACAACGTGTTCGAGTTGCAGAAGGCCGTCGGAGAACGGGCATCGGCGAAGGCACTGACCATACTGGACCGCATGATGCGAGCTGACCGACAGGAGATGCTCATCATCAGCATGCTCACACGGTACTTCCTTCAACTCTGGAAACTCCTCGATGCATCGAGCGCTCGCATGTCGTCGTTCGATATGGCGAAGGCGACGGGCATCAACTCCTATTTCATTCCCGAATACATGAGCGTGCTGCAGCGATACTCGGGTCCGCAGCTCGATAACGCGTTCTTCGCCCTGCGCGATGCGGACCGGCGACTGAAATCCGTCGGCGACGACCCGCTGATGATTCTGCAGCAGACCCTCATCCGTATCATGTCGTAAAAAAGAAGCCGCACCGGCGAAGGTCACTGCCGCCGGCATCAGCCGCAAAGGAAGTTCACGAGCTTGCCCGGAACGGCGATGACCTTCTTGATGTCCTTGCCGCTCAATTCCGCAGCTATCTGCTCATGCGCACGGGCGGCCGCTTCCATGGTCGCTGCATCGGCGTCCGCAGCCACGTTGAGCTTGGCACGGATCTTCGAATTGATCTGGACGATGATTTCGATATGCGACAGCACGAGAGCCGCCTCATCGTAGTCCGGGAACGGCGCATACGTGATGCTTTCGTCATGACCCAGCGCGCTCCAAAGCTCTTCGGCCAAGTGCGGCGCGAACGGAGCAAGACAGACGGTGAATTTCTCCATCGCCTCGCGCGGCTTCTGCGCAGCGGGTGTGAACTCGTTGACGAAGGACATCATCTGCGCAACCGCCGTATTGAAGGAAAGGTTCGTGATGTCCTCGCCGATCTTCTTGATGGTCTGATGCAGCACGCGACGTTGGTTCTCCGTCATGGGGATGTCGACGACGTCGGGCGACAACGTGCGGTCTTCCGTCATCATCAGTCGCCATGCCCTGTTCAGGAAACGATGCACGCCTTCGATACCCTTGGTGGACCATGGCTTGGAGTCTTCCAAGGGACCCAGGAACATTTCGAACAGCCGCAACGCATCGGCGCCGTAATCGTGCACCACGTCGTCGGGGTTGATGACATTTCCCAGCGACTTGGACATCTTCCGTCCGTCTTCGCCCAGGATCAATCCCTGATGGAACAGTCGCGCGAAGGGTTCCACGGTGCTCACGTGTCCGTAGTCGTACAACACCTTGTGCCAGAAGCGCGCATACAACAAGTGCAGGACCGCGTGCTCGGTGCCGCCCACGTACAGGTCCACGCCGTTCCCTTGCATCCAATACCGTTCTTTGTCGCTGTCGCAGAACTTCGCGTCGTTATGGGGATCGATGAAGCGCAGGTAGTACCAGCACGATCCGGCCCACTGCGGCATGGTGTTCGTTTCGTACCGTGCCTTCTTGCCGGTCTTGGCATCGACAAAATTCACCCACGTATCCACGGTTGCCAGCGCACTCTCGCCGGTGCCGGAGGGCTTGAAGTCCTCCACATCCGGAAGCACGAGCGGCAGTTCGTCGAGCGACAGGGCACGCTTGGAGCCGTCGTCGAAGAACATGATGGGAACGGGCTCGCCCCAGTAGCGTTGACGTGAGAACAGCCAGTCCCGCAGTTTGAAATTGATGCTGCGCTTGCCGATGCCGGACGACTCCAGCCACTCGATCATGAGCTTCTTGGCGATGGCCGTCGGCTCTTCGTTCAAGGTGACATGACCATTACCCGAGTTGCAGCCGATTCCCTCGGCCGTGAACGCGGATGCGTGTACGTCCACCTCACTGCCGTCGGCGGGACGCACCACCTGCACGATCGGCAGGCCATAGGCGGTGGCAAAGGCATGGTCGCGCTCATCGTGACCGGGTACGGCCATGATGGCACCCGTGCCATAGTGAGCCAGCACATAGTCGGCGATCCACACGGGAACGGACTCTCCCGTTGCCGGATTCAACGCATATCCGCCGGTGAACACGCCCGTCTTCTCCTTGTTGAGCTCCGTGCGTTCAAGGTCGCTCTTCTCCGCCGCGGTCCTCCGATACTCGGAAACCGTGTCGCGGTACTCATCGGTGGTGATATCGTCCACGAACGGATGCTCGGGCGACAGGACCAGATAGGTGGCGCCGAAGAGCGTATCGGGTCTGGTGGTGAACACCGTCACGGTGTCTTCCGTCCCCAACACGGGGAACGATACCATGGCGCCCTCGCTCTTGCCTATCCAATGACGCTGCATCTCCTTGGTGCTGGGCACCCAATCCACCAGGTCCAGATCGTCGAGCAGTCGCTGCGCGTACTTCGTGATGCGGAGCATCCACTGGCGCATTGGACGTCGTTCGACGCTGTATCCTTTCTCTTTCCACTCATCCACTTCCTCGTTCGCCAACACCGTTCCCAAGGCTTCGCACCAATTCACCGGAATCATGGCGATGTACGCAAGACGATGATCGTCCTTATACGACTCGACATCGGGACAGTCCCCCGGTATGGGGAGCTCCCCGATCGGACGCGCCCGTTGCTCCGTTTCATCGAACCAGGAATCGTACAGCAACGTGAACATCCATTGCGTCCACTTGTAATAGGCAGGATAGGTGGTATTGACCTGGCGGGACCAATCGTAACTGAAGCCGAGCATCTTCAGCTGTCGCGTGAAGTTCTGCACGTTCTTCGCCGTTGCCGTAATTGGGTGGATGCCCGTATTCATGGAATAGCGCTCCGTGGGCAGGCCGAAGGCGTCCCACCCCATGGGATGCAGCACGTTGAAACCCTTCATGCGCTTGTAGCGGGCGATGATATCGGTAGCCGTGTATCCCTCGGGATGTCCCACATGCAGTCCGTCGCCGCTCGGGTACGGAAACATGTCCAGGACATAATACTTGGGCTTGGATTGATCGTCGGTCGTGGCGAAGGTGGAATGGTCCTCCCAATACTTCTGCCACTTCTTCTCGATGTCGTGAAACGGATACGATGACATGGTGATCCTGCGCGATGAGGTGTGTGCACGAAACGTGCGGAATGTTGCGCTGCAAAACTACGAAACGGGGGTGGCAACGACGGAGGGAAGGAGGAATGCGGGATCGTGGCCTGAAGTGCCTCGTCGAACGGGTGCTTCCGGACGCGATAACGGGGCTTCGGACGGGAGGAACAATCCCCCCTCGAAAAGGTCGAGAGCCCCCCGAATTCGTGAATTCGCATTCAGAATAGAGCTTTTTTGGCGGGAATGCGTGCATACCCGTTCCGCAGACCGGAGGGGCGAAAAAAAGGCTTTGTCATTACGTCCCGACCGAGCATTTTACGCGGCAAAACCAGCTCGAAAAACACGGTTTCCGGCCTTCTCGGTGGAAACACTTGGGTCGGTTGCATCCATGAGGACGTTTTTGATTTCTGTTCTTATCTATCACTTTTTTGGAGTTCTCGTATGAAGATACTTCGTACTCTATGTATCGCTGCACTTGTGTGTGTAGCGGGAATGTCCGTGAATGCGCAGCACCAGCGCAAGGTGCTGTTCGAGGAGTTCACGGCAATGACGTGTCCGCCATGCGCCACGTTGAAGCCTGCCGTTGAAGAGTTTGCGAAAACCGACAACGTCATCACGGTCACCTATCACCAGAACTACCCGGCTCCCGGCGATCCGTATAATGTTCTGGACAACAATGTGAACCGTGTCCGTCATGACTGGTACGGTGTTTCCGGCATCCCCACCTGTTTCATGAACGGTGTGCGGACCGGTAACTCGTTAGCAGCTTTCCGTTCCGAAGCGGCGAAGTACCTTAGCCAGCAGTCGCCGATTCTCATCACGGTGACGGAAGACCGTTCCACGACACCGATCAAGGTGACGATCACGGTGAAGAACGACGGCACGCAGGATCTGAGCGGCGTCAGTCTCCATACGCAGGTCATCAACTACTACGCGGACCTTACCACTTACCCCGACGTGGTGAACAACGCGAACAAGCGTTACACGACCTTCGAATACTGCATCATGAAGGCGATGCCGACCATCACCGGTCAATCCATCACCGTTCCCGCAGGTACGGAGAAGACCTTCTCCTACAGCTACTCGATCGGCTCCAACACGAGCCTTTGGACATCCCCCTATGTCATCGCGTTCATCCAGAACATGACGACGAAGGAAGTCCTTCAAGCTGGCACGAGCTTCGATGCCATCTCCAAGAAGGTAGCGGTCTCCTCCGCGGAGAACCAGTTCATGATGACGGCGCGCAACAAGGCTGTCAAGAAGACGGTCACCTTGAAGAATGAAGGGAACAGCAGCATGACCGTCAGCGTCGACTTCGCGGCTACACCCGCAGTTCCTGCAGGCTGGTCGACACCGACCCTGTCGGCGAACAACGTCACGGTTCCCGGTAAGGGCACCGCAACGGTCGACATCATGTTCAATACCACGGCTACGGGCGGATCGGTCTTCGGCACCGTCGTTGCGAAGCCTACCGGCGCAGGACTCAACCTTGAGTCGTCCTACGACTTCGGCTACGTAGCGGAAAACACCAAGT
>JBBATK010000006.1:66901-106585 GCA_040398805.1 Kapaibacterium sp. (SeqCode)
GGACTCAACCTTGAGTCGTCCTACGACTTCGGCTACGTAGCGGAAAACACCAAGTACTGCGTCCTCGCGGGTTACTCCCAGAAGGGTCTCGTCGATGCCTACACCATCCTCAACGGTCTTGCCAAGTACAAGAACGATGTCGCCTACGTCCCTGCCATGCAGACCGTATTCGATCAATTGGGTCAAGTGCCGTTCACGGCAGTCGTCTGCCCCGTGGACTTTGCGAACCGCGGTGCGTTCGTGAACGATCAGTTCGCCGGCATCGTCGCCGATATGTTCAACAGCGGCAAGCGCCTGGTATTCTACGGCGACGCAGCCCTCTACAACTCGATGATGGTAAGCTCAGCTCCTCAGGGCTGGAATTCGTTCTTCCGCGGCATCGGCCTGGCCGGACTGAACGCTGATCCCACCGCTCGTATCAACACCTCCACGGGTGCACCGATCGCCTTCAGCATCCGCGGTGTCGCCAATGATGACATCGGCAACGGCGTTCTCTTGAACCTGAACTCATCGACAGCAGCCTTCAACTATTTCTCCGAGGATATCGCTATCGATAACTCAATCAACGGTATCAAGCCCTTCCTGTACTACGACAACAACACAGCTACCAACGCTGCTGTCCGCCTGCAATCCGATGCGTCACGCGCAGTCATCCTCGGCTTCCCCATCGAGGCGATCGCTAACACATCCGCTCGCTCGGTACTGTATGGCAAGATCATGGATTGGGTGACGGCTGACATCACCGTTGTCAAGACACCGGATATCAAGATCACCGGAAACAGCGGCGAAACCGTCGATTTCGGTTCCGTTCAAGTGGGCAAGGACAAAACCCTCACCGCCGAGCTCAAGAACTCGGGCTCGGGCGATCTCACGATCTCCGCTGTCGATGTGGATGCTGCATACAAGGGCTCGTTCGAAGTGACCTTGCCGAACGCCTTGCCTATGGTCATCGCACCGGGCGACAAGCGCGTCATCTCGATCAAGTTCAAGCCGACCAAGGAAGAAGACATCTTCACGACCTGCACGATCAAGTCCAACGCGAAGTCCGCTTCCGTTGACGGCGAGAGCTATCTCGGTATCAACGCCGTCGCTACCGCATCGACCTCCGTCGATCAAGGTACGAGCGGCGATGGCATGCTCAGCGTCGCTGCTGCTCCGAACCCGGCAAACGGCGTTTCCCGCATCACCTACACCGTTGCAGGAACCACCCCGCAGAACGTCACCGTCTCGGTTGTCGACGCTCTCGGTACCACGGTTGCAACCCTTGCACAAGGCGTTGTTGCTCCGGGCGCGCATGTCACGCAGTTCAACACCGCAGGTATCGCTGCAGGTGCGTATAAAGTCGTTGTGCGCACAGGTGCATCCAGCAGCTTCATCCCGGTTGTCGTTGTGAAGTAATTCCGTTGAGCGCTTCGCGCTCAGGTTTCTTCCGAACCGAAGCCGATTGATCGAAAGGTCAATCGGCTTTTTTATTTCCCGACGCCAGGAACCCGAGCAGTCACCGCACCACTCCGTTCATGTCCACCCGACGATCTCCAGCATTGGACATGTGTCGTCCTTAAGAAAAAAACTATTCCCCTTCCGCAGGGCCGCACCGCCACCTATCTTCGGCCGCTCGCTCCACCCGCCATTCCCGCTCGGCGTTCCTACCACCTTTCGGAAGTCCACTCATGTACTCACGCTTGTGCTCGGCCGCCGTGTGCGGTATCGATGCGTTCATTGTCGACGTTGAAACACATTTGGAGAACCAGATACCGGGTTTTGTCACCGTCGGACTCCCCGACTCCGCCGTCCGTGAGTCCCGCGAGCGGGTCATGGCCGCAGTGAAGAACTCAGGATTCCCGTTCCCGCAGAAGAAAGTGACCATCAATCTTGCTCCCGCGGACATACGCAAGGAAGGCAGCGCGTTCGACCTGCCGATTGCGCTTGGGGTATTGGCCGCGTACGATTTCATCGCGGCCGAGTCCGTGGAGCGTATCATCTGCATCGGCGAGCTTGCCCTCGACGGATCCCTGCGTCCCGTGCACGGCGTCCTTTCTATCGCCGTGGAGGCAGGAAAGCACGGGTTCGCACGCCTGTTGCTACCTGCAGAGAATGCGGCGGAGGCGGCGCTCGTGCCCGGCGTCGATGTCATCGCGTTGAACTCCTTGGAAGAAGCTGTGAAGTACCTGAACGGTCATCTGGAACTGACCCCCATGCGGGTGGAGCTGCGCGATGTGTTCCGTCAGGACGACGACGCGGGACGTCCCGACATATCGGACGTCAAAGGTCAGGAGAGCGTGAAGCGTGCAATGGAGATTGCCGCTGCGGGCGGACACAACGTCATCATGGTCGGACCTCCCGGCTCGGGTAAGACCATGCTCGCGAAGCGCATCCCGACCATCCTGCCGCCGCTCACGCTGGACGAGTCGCTCGAGACCACGAAGATCCATTCCGTCACCGGACTTCTTCCCGCAGGGCAGGCGCTTCTCACGCAGCGACCCTTCCGCGCTCCCCACCACACCATCTCCGATGCCGCGCTCGTAGGCGGCGGCATGGGCGTGGTCCGCGCCGGCGAGATATCCATGGCCAACCATGGCGTGCTGTTTCTGGACGAGCTTCCGGAGTTCGCGCGCAACGTGCTCGAGGTGCTCCGGCAACCGCTCGAAGAGAAACGCATTTCCATTTCGCGGACGAAGATGACCATCGAGTTCCCGTGTAACTTCATGCTCGTGTGCAGCATGAACCCGTGTCCATGCGGCAACTTCGGCAACCCCGCACAGCAGTGCAGCTGCACCCCTCAGCAGATACAACGCTACATGGCGAAGATCAGCGGACCCCTCTTGGACAGGATCGACCTCCATGTGGACGTAGCCGGCGTCCAGTACCAGGAGCTCAGCACGGCGCGGGCGGGAGAGAGCTCTCGCGTCATCCGCGAACGGGTGATCCGAGCTCGTGATGTCCAGACGGAACGCTATCGGAATTCTGCCGGTGTGTTCAAGAACGCAGACATGGGAACGCCCGAACTGGAGTCCCACTGTACCCTCGACGCGACCTCGCAACAGCTCTTGAAGACCGCCATGGTGAAGCTGGGCCTATCCGCTCGCGCCTACGACCGGATCCTGAAAGTGGCACGGACCATAGCGGACCTGGCAGGGAGCGAACATCTGCAACCCGCCCATGTGAGCGAAGCCATCCAGTATCGCAATCTCGACCGCCAGTATTGGAACGCATAGGAGACGCAAAAAAAAACGGCGGGAGTCGATGGACTCCCGCCGTCGGAACCTGTCTGAACGGATGACGTATGCCGGAACCTAGTACTTGATGGACTTGATCTTCGCCGCACACATGTCAATCACTTTCGTCGGCAAGGGCGCGTAGTGAAGGTCCTTGCAGTATAGCTGTCCGTCCCTGATCGCCCAGTTCAAGAAGTCGACCAAGGCCTTGCCTTTCGCCTTATCCTTCTGTTGCGCATACACGAGCAGCCACGTCATGCCGGAAATCGGGTAGCCGCCGTCATCGGGATCCGTGATCGAGGCACGAAGATCCGCGGGGATGTTCTTCAGCGATCCGTCCGCCGCCTTCGTGACGGATTCGATGGTCGGCACGATGAACTGTCCGCTCTTGTTCTGCACCTGCGCGTACGAGAGCTTGTTCTGCACAGCGTACGCGAGCTCCACGTACCCGATGGAACCGGGCGTCGCCTTCACCTGACCCGATACGCCTTCGTTACCCTTGGCGCCCAAGGTGCCTTCGGGCCAATTGACCGACGTACCCTTACCGCACTTCTCTTTCCAGAACCCGCTCACCTTGCACATGTAATCCGTGAAGATCGCCGTCGTGCCGCTTCCATCGCTGCGATGGATGACGATGATGGGAAGGTTGGGAAGCTTGATTCCGGGGTTGGACTCGGCGATACGCGGATCGTTCCACTTGGTGATGACGCGCAGGAAGATGTCGGGAATGACCGAGGGTTTGAGCTTCAAGGAAGCCGAGACGCCGGGAACATTGTAGGTGAGCACCACCGCACCCATTGCCATGGGGATGTGGAGGACATCGCTGCCCTGCTTGGACTTGGCTTCGGTGAGTTGCTCGTTCTTCATCGGACCATCCGAGGCGCCGAAGTCCACCGTACCCTCGGTGATCTGCTTGATACCACCGCCCGAGCCTATTGACTGATAGTTGAATTGGACTCCTGTCTTGTTCTTGTACACCTCGAACCACTTGGAGTAAAGGACATACGGAAACGTTGCCCCGGCTCCGTTCAGCTGAAGCTGAGCGGCAAGAGGAACAGCGCTGAGTACTGCACACGCATACAGACTCAGCAAGAAGATTCTTTTCATGAAATCCATGAAATAGTGAGTAAAACTGCTTGGACGCAAAACTACGTCGGGTTCGCTCGCGACTCCGCCACACCCACGTTACGTTTTCGTAAAATAGTACGTAGCATTCAGGTAACGTGAATTCACGAACACACCCTCCTCTCTGCGCAGAAGTCCCTCCTCTCTGTCCGGAACACGCTAAATTCGCAGGCCGTCCGCTTCGGGACGCCAAGGGACACCGCTGATCAACCATTCCAGAGGATACGACATGCAACCTGTCTACATGCGCTCGTCCATCAAGAGCGTGCTGCCCGCATGGGTGTTCTGCATCATCCTTGTGGCGGCATGCGGAATCCTGTATGCCCACACCGCATCGTACGCGTATACCGATCTGGACGATACGATCTTCATCCGGGAGTTCGAGCAATACAACCGGCAGGATGCTTCCTACCTGCAAAGTTTCCGACGCGGCGTTTTCAGCGATTCGAGCGACACCTATTACCGTCCGCTCCTCCTTGCCTCCTTCGTCTTCGACCGTCATCGAGAAGGCAAGCTCTCCACCACCTTGCACAGCGAATCCTCGCGGAACGATTCCATCTCGACCTATCATATCACGAACATCGTCCTCCACGGCGTGGCCGTCCTCCTGCTCTTCTTCCTGTTACGACTCATGCGGTGCAACAACACCGTCTCCTTCGTCATCTCCGTCATTTTCGCCGTTCACCCTGCCCTTGTCCAAGCGGTCGTGTGGATTCCGGGAAGGAACGACTCGCTTCTGGCCGTGTTCATCTTCTCCTTCCTGCTCAGCGCCTTCCATGCGGTGGAGAAACACCGCGTGGCGCTGTATCCCCTGCAGTTCCTTTGCTTGCTCGGCGCTCTGTTCACGAAGGAGACGGGTATCATCGCCGCACCCATGGCACTGTTCATCCTGGTGTACTTTCATGGAATGACCGTGCGCGACCGACGACTATGGTACCTTGGTGCCACGTGGGTCGTGGCGCTTGCCGTGTGGCTGGGCGTGCGCTCGTCGGCCTCCGTGATGAACCAGGATATCGCTCCGGGAGCTCTCGTCGGCGGCTTCATCGAACGTCTGCCGCTCATCATCCAATACCTTGGCAAAGTCCTGCTGCCCTTCAATCTGGCGGTGGTTCCGTATCAGGACCAGACCACTGTCTGGTTCGGCGTGGGAGCGCTCGGCATCATCGCCGCTGTCATCCTTTGGTCGCGAGAGAAGCAATGGCGCGGACTCATCACCGGTGCCGCTTGGTTCCTGGTCTTTCTGCTTCCCGCGCTCATCGTCCCCAAGTCCCTCAACAACGAAGCCTACGAGCATCGCTTGTACGTACCGATGGTGGGCATCCTGTTCCTTCTTGCACAGACGGATCTGACACGACGATTCAACGAACGGAAGCTGCTTCTTGGTGCGGTACCTCTCTGCGCGGCACTCTTCGTGGCTTCGTATCTGCGCACCGATCTCTTCAGCAACCGCATCGTCTTCTGGGAGAGTGCGGTGGCCACCTCGCCGGCGTCGCCGTTCACCACCATGATGCTCGGATCGCGATACATGCTCGACGCGTCGAAGCCCCGTCCCACCGAGGGTGAACGCCTGCTCCGCGCTTCGTATGCCATGGACTCCAATCGCAAGTACATCAATTACTACATGGCACTGCTCCTGTGGAACCGCGAGAAGATCCGGGAGTCCGAACCGTTCCTTGAAAAAGAGCTCACGTACAATCCTCAATGGGCGGAGCTGACCTTCCGCCTTGCACGATGCGCCATCGAGCGTGGCGACCTGATGAAAGGCAAGATGATGCTGGAACGCAATTATGCCCTGAATCCGATGGATGAGCAAGGAGCGAACAACCTGCTCATGGTGTGCTGCGACGTCGGGCGCTTCGACGAAGCGAAGTCCTACGCGGACCGCATCACGGCCTCCGGCGTCTCCGTCCCGAAGGCGCTGCTCGATCGCATTGCCGCCGGCGCTGCGTCTGCTGCTCCTACGGCACCGTCCGCACCTCGTTGACCTGGTCGCCATGGGATTGACGCACACATCATCCCGTGCACCATCACCATTCCCTGATTCGCCATGACCGACAACGTCCGATGCATCACGCGCACGCTCCCGGTACCGGATTCAACGTTGGGTCTGACCATCGACATCCGCTCTCTCGGCGGCACCGAGCCACGTCCCGTCGTCGTCTTCACGCACGGCTTCCGTGTGAACAAGGACTGGGGTTTCATTCCACGCGTGTGCGCCGCGCTTGCACGCGCCGGCGCTCACGTGATCTCGTACAACAGCCGCTACAACGGGTACCTCGGCGCACACTCCGAATCGTTCAGCGAGGACCTCTTCGCCCTTAATACCGTGTCCAAAGAACTCGAGGACGTCTCCGTCATCCTCGACGCGATCGGCAACGACCTGCTCTTGCCGGACGGATACGAACGCGACGACAGGATCATGATGACCGGTCACTCCCGTGGTTGTGCCATCGCCCTCCTTAGCGCCTCTCGTCGCGCCGATATCGACGCATGCGCCCTGTGGTCGCCCATCGCCCGCCTGCATCGGTATACGGAACGTCAGAAACAGTTGTGGAGGGCGCGCGGTTTCGTGCGCGTTCCGGAGTCGGATCGCGGACCGGCCTTCCGCATGAATGCGGAGTTCCTGGACGACCTTGACGAACACCGCGAGGAGTTCTCGCTCACCGCCGCGATGTCCCGATTCCACGGACGGACGGCACTCATCGTGGGTGCACAAGACCTTGCCACCCCACCCTCCGAGGCGCGCGAGCTTCATCGCGCGGCTCCGGCATCCCGGAGCACCTATGTGGAGATTCCCGCCACCGGACATACCTTCGGCATGCCGGACACGGACGCTCCGCTGAGCAAACCGTGCATGGAAGCCCTGCGCCAGACGGCTCTCGTCTTCGACCTTTCCGCCATGCCCGAGGACGCGCCGTAGAAACCTTCGGGCGCGGATCCATCCGGCGCAGTGCATGCGGTTCCATTCCCTATCTTCGACCCCATGAACGGTTCATCCTTTGTCCTCCGCATCCTCGTCCTTACCTGCGGCCTTATCGTCTCCTGCGGCACAGGTTCTCGCGAATCCGTGCGTCCGCGCGTGGCATCGCAAGCGGTGGTGCGGGAGTGGAAAGCGGATCTGGACTCAGGGAAAGTGCCGCACGCCATCGCGCGAATGGCTCATCCGTCGGGACGACGTTATGTGGCCGTGGAAGCGTATGAGCTCCGCGACGACGTGGCGCGCTGGCAGCGCATCCTGCGCGGTGCCATCCTGAGCGATATGATCGTGGAGATCGAATCGGACTCCGTCTGCCGCCTGCTCGTGGAGATGGACTATCATGACATGTATCTGGCGCAGACCCGTCGCGTGGACTCCACGTGGTATCTCACCTCCTTCCGCTCACGGACCATCGGCGACTAGCAAAAAAAAAACCGGTGGTTGCGCCACCGGTTCTTCCTTTTCCTCTCTCGCGTCCTCACGCGAACGACCGCCTGTGTCACCTAGTACATGTCGTCGTCATCGTCTTCATTGTAGAACAACGAATCCGTTTCGTTCTCGTACTCGGGCCACAGGTCCTCGATGTTCTCATACTGCTCTTCGGTATCGTCGAGTTCGCTGAGATTATCCAATACCTGCTGAGGGGCTCCCGTCCTGTTCGCGTAGTCGAGCAACTCTTCTTTCGTTGCCGGCCACGGTGCATCCTCGAGAAACTGCGCAAGTTCAGGTGTCCAAAACATAGATACTCCGTATAGACAATGGTGATTTCGTCGATGGTCCCTGAGGCCGCCCCGGAATCCGCATGAATACTACGTTCCGGGCGTGCTCTACCCAAGTGCGGGCGAAAATAAACAGCCACGCATCAAACAAAAAAGGAACTTTTGCCGGCGTCGAAAAAAAGACGTCCCTCACGTGCATGTCTTTCCGGACATGCCTGCCTTGCTGCGAATCATCACGCATCCGACGCCTTCGCAGGCGGGAAGGACATGATGCTGTGTATTTTTGCGGACTCAACAGCGACGGCAAGCCGTCACGGTGCGCGCATCAACGCATCCTCCATCGTTCACCATCTTCTCGCGGATTCACATGGCAGACAACAAGATCATCTTTTCCATGGTCGGAGTGGGCAAAGTCCACAAGCCGAACAAACAGGTACTCAAGGACATCTATCTCTCGTTCTACTACGGAGCGAAGATCGGCGTCCTCGGTCTCAACGGCGCCGGTAAGTCCACCCTCCTGCGCATCATCGCTGGTATCGACGACGACTACCTCGGCAAGATCACGAAAAACGACGGCATCACGTTCGGGTACTTGCCGCAGGAGCCCGAACTGGACCAGGCCAAGACCGTCAAGCAGATCGTCGAAGAAGGCGTGCAGGACACCGTGAACCTCGTGAAGGAATACGAAGCGGTCTCTGCGGCGTTCGCCGAGCCCGATGCGGACTTCGACGCGCTCATGGAGAAGCAGGCCAAACTGCAGGATCGCATCGACGCCGTGGGCGCATGGGATCTGGACTCCAAGCTGGAGATGGCCATGGACGCCTTGCGCTGTCCGCCCTCGGATTCCACCGTGGAGCACCTTTCCGGCGGTGAGAAGCGTCGCGTGGCCCTGGTGCGTCTGCTCCTGCAGCAACCCGATGTCCTCCTGCTCGACGAGCCCACCAACCACCTGGATGCGGAGTCCATCGCCTGGCTGGAGCAGCACCTTGCGCAATATCCCGGCACCGTCATCGCGGTCACGCACGACCGGTATTTCCTTGATAACGTGGCGGGCTGGATTCTGGAGCTGGACCGTGGCGAGGGCATTCCCTTCGAAGGCAACTACTCCACGTGGCTGGACCTGAAGTCCAAGCGCCTGGCGCAGGAAGAGAAGTCGGAAAGCGCCCGACAGAAAGTGCTCAAACGCGAGCTCGAGTGGGTACGCATGAACCCGAAGGGACGTCATGCCAAGAGCAAAGCGCGTATCACGAGTTACGAGCGCATGCTCGAGGAACAGCAGACGAAGCGCAACGAGGAGATCGAGATCACCATTCCGCCGGGACCGCGCCTTGGCAACGTGGTCATCGAAGCGCAGGACATCAGCAAAGCCTTCGGCGACCGCTTGCTCTACGAACATGTGAACTTCTCCCTGCCTCCCGGCGGTATCATCGGCGTGATCGGTCCGAACGGCGCAGGCAAGACGACGATGTTCAAGATGATCACCGGCGAAATGCAGCCCGACGAAGGGTCCTTCCGTGTGGGCGACACCGTGAAGCTCGGATACATCGATCAGAACAGACCGCTCGACCCCAACAACTCCGTGTGGGAGGAGATCAGCGGCGGACAGGACCTGATCATGGTGGGCAATCGCGAGATGAACTCCCGTGCGTACGTGGGCAGTTTCAATTTCAGCGGCAGTGATCAGCAGAAGAAGGTCACCATGCTCAGCGGCGGTGAACGAAACCGCGTGCACCTTGCCAAGATGCTGCGTGAGGGAGCGAACGTGCTCCTTCTCGACGAGCCCACGAACGACTTGGACGTGAACACCCTGCGTGCGCTGGAAGAAGCTCTGGAGAATTTCGCCGGTTGTGCCGTCGTCATCAGTCACGACCGCTGGTTCCTGGACCGTATCGCCACGCACATCCTGGCGTTCGAAGGCGATTCGCAAGTGCGCTTCTTCGATGGCAACTATACCGAGTACTCGGAGGATTATCACAAGCGCATGGGTACAAGCGCCGATAGACCGCATCGCATCACGTATCGGAAACTCACGCGTTGATCATGGCGCACGACGAGAGGGCGATGCATCAGCTGCTCTCTGCGACATGAGCAAAGTAGACAAGAACGGTCGCCTGCGTCAGTGCGGGCGACCGTTCCGTTTTTTCTCCAGGAGCATCGCGTATTTCAGGAACACATGAAGCCACGCGCTGAGTCCCGCCAGCACGCCGGGAAGTCCGTCCAGCACGGCCCCCCGAAGGATGCTCATCTTGAACCATGCGTACACGGGATTGATAATCAGGTTGAGCACCGAGGCGGTGCGACCGCGTGCGTGATAGTCATCCGCACCGAGCTGCGCATAGTACACTGTCTTCTCGAAGTGATGACGCACGGAGCGGAACGAATGATGATCCAGCCATCCTTTCAGCGACGCGATAACGCGTTCATCGCAGACCATTTTATCGTGCCCGCGTTCGTTGACGAAGCGCGGGTTCGCCGACCTATGCACCAAACGCAGGTGGGTGTCCGGCTGCCAAGCGAAGCGCAGCCTCCGTCCCATGTACACCGTCCGTCGCCGCAGTCGCGCTGCACGCGCCGAGCCCGACGCTACGAGTCGCGCTACGTCTTCGCATAAGGTCTCATCGGGAAACTCATCGGCATCCAGACTCCACACCCATTCGTCCGCACACATGGCCAGGGCTTTATTCTTCTGCTCGATGGAGCCGCTCCACGGCTGGACGCTTACGTCCGCACCGTACTCCCTGCACACGGCTTCGGAATCGTCCGTGGTGGCGCTGTCGACCACCACCACCACCTTCGCGTGCATCGCGGTCAAGCGCGGCAGAAGCACCCGCAAATGATGCGCTTCGTTCTTGGCGATGATGGCGACGGTGAGTGGAAGCATGGGAGGAATGTTGGTATGGGTGGAGTTCATTGGCGTCGTCGGACCTCGTCAACGCAGGACTACTTCCCCTCCGCTCTGGCCGCGAGCACGAAGGTGGCGATGGAATCCTGCGTCATCGCATCGATCTTCGCTTTGCGCGCCATGGCGGGCATGATGCGCTGCCATTTCTCGACGGAATACCGCGATGCCACGGGCAGTTCGTGACAACGTTGGCAATGACGGGCGAACAGCTCTCCGCATCGCGAAAGTCCCGCACGCGCCTCCGCCAAGGCAGGCGCTTGCATGGTGGCTGTCTCGTGCGACGACGAATCCTTCGTGGACGTCGAGGCGCTTCCGCATCCGAGCAGAAGAGCGCTTACCGAGAGGATCGTGGGGAGACATGTTTTCATATCCGGTCACCTGCTTTCCGTGCATGGAACGTTCGGCAAAGATACGTCGGAGCCCCGCGGATGTGGAGCTACGTCCGGATGCCCGGCATCAACGTCCGCCTATGATCGGTCCGCCTCGTCGATGACCCGCAAGACATCCTCCCCGTAGCGACGGATCTTCACCTCGCCGAAGCCGTGGACGGCGGAGAGCTCCTGCACGGTGCGCGGTTTCAACCGGGCAAGCTCCAGCAGCGTGGCATCGCTGAGGATGGTGAAGGCGGGTGCGTCGGCTTTGTGCGCAAGCGTACGACGCAGTTCGCGCAGGCGTTCGAAGAGCGAGGCCTGTTGCGGCGTGGCAGGTATCTCACCGGTGACAGACTGCTTCGATGATCGACGGCTCCGTGCACCACGACCATGCTTACCGGCCCACCCGTCCTTCGCCGGTCCCTGTGGTGCCTTCACAGACGTATCGGTCGTGAGTTCCACCGTGCTCTTGCCGAAGAGCGCATCACGCGCGTCATCGCTGAGAAGCAGGATGGGATAGGCACCCTGCGTACTGCGCAGATACCCGCGCGCGATAAGCTCTTTGATGATGGCGCGCCATCGGACGCGCGTCGTGGTGCGTCCGACACCGAAGGTCTTGAGCTCCTTGTGCTCGGGCCGCGCCGTGGCGGCACCGGTAAGGATATCGATGATCGTGGAGATGCCGAAGCGCTCCTGCGTGCGTGCGATGGCGGAGAAGACTTTCTGTGCGTCGATGGTGGCATCGTAGGTGTGACGCGGTTCGCAGCAGATGTCGCAGGCATCGCACGGAGGTGTGAACTGTTCATCGAAGGCGGCCAGGAGTTTCTCGCGGCGACAGCTGACGGACTCGCAGAAGGCCACGACGGCATCGAGCTGATGGCTCTGCATGCGGGCCACGTCGGCATCGGACTCCGCTGCGATGAAATCGCGCAAGGTGCGAACATCGCGTTCGCTGTACAGCAGGAGCGCCGAGCAGGGCTCACCGTCGCGGCCCGCGCGACCTGTTTCCTGGTAATACGACTCCATGCTTTTGGGCACATCGTGATGGATGACGAATCGCACATCGGGTTTATCGATACCCATGCCGAAAGCCACGGTGGCGACGATCACGTGGGTCTCGCCGCGCGCGAACGCCTCATGCCGCGCACTGCGTGTGTCGGCATCGAGTCCGGCATGGTACGCTGCAGCCCTGATGCCGTCATCCGCGAGTTTCTCCGCAAGCTTTTCCGCAGAGTTCCGCGACAGCGTATAGATGATGCCGCTTTGTGCGGGATAGGTATCGATCATGGCTCGGATGCGTGCGTACGTGCCGCGTTTTGGTTCCACGCGATAGACGATGTTGGGTCGATGGAACGATCCCACGAACACCTCCGGACGGCGAAGGTTCAGGCAACGGATGATATGCTCGCGCGTTGCGACGTCGGCGGTGGCGGTGAGCGCGATCATCGGCGCCGTGGGCAGTTCGTCGCGCAGCACGGAGAGAAGCGCATACTCAGGACGGAAATCGTTACCCCATTTGGCGATGCAATGCGCTTCATCGATGGCGATGAGCGACACCGAACGCTTGCGCAACCACTCGGGAAATCCGTCGGCGAACACGCGTTCCGGAGAGATATACAGAAGCTCCGTCCTCCCTGTCTCCACGCGGCGCACCACGCGTTTCTGCTCTTCCATCGATTGCGCCGAACCGATGAACTCGGCTTCCACGCCGCGCGCGCGCAAGGCATCCACCTGATCCTTCATCAAGGCAAGCAGCGGAGAGACGACGACGGTGAGACCGGGCATGCAGAGGGCCGGCACTTGATAGCACAAGGATTTTCCGCTGCCCGTAGGCATCACGACGAGGGCGTCACGTCCGTCCAGCACGCACTCGATCACCTCTTCCTGCCGGTCGCGGAATTCCTCGTGTCCGAACACGCTCCGGAGTATGTAATGCGGTGATTTCATGGTAGCGGTGATTGCGGCATTCATGGCAAAGGCATGCACACGCCCGGGTACTTAGCGTGGCGGTGTATCGAGCAGGACCAGACCTTCGGTGCGGTCTGCATGGTATTGCATCTCCCAGTCGCTCTTGAACAACGCTACGGGCCTGTTCATGTCATCATAGAACACGGGAACGGCCGAGCCGGGCATCACGCTGCTGCCTATCCAGCGGGAGCGGGTGTAGCCCAAACGGTCGAGGGCGACGTTCTCTTGGTATTCGGACTCCATACGCGCCTGGAACACCTGCAACTGCAGGTCGCCCACGGCGGCCACCACAGGAGTGGGACTGCGATGCGAGTCCTGGAATATCTGTATCACGCCCTCTTCACCCAGCTGCTCAATGCCTTTACGGAAACCTTTGGAGAAGGATCCCGATGCCGGCTGAACGCGCGCGAAAATCTCCGGCGCGAAGCGCGGGAACTGCGGTATCGTGTAGTCTTGTCCCGTGGTGAGCGTATCGCCCACGCGGAAGGTACCGGGGTTGGAGAGTCCAATCACATCGCCGGGATACGCTTCATCGATGATGTCGCGGTCCTGACCGAAGATCTGAAAGGGGTAGTTGAGTTTCACTTCCTTGCCGGTACGGGGATGCCGTACCGTCATGCCACGTTCGAAGGTGCCGGAGATGATGCGAAAGAAGGAGATGCGGTCGCGGTGCGCCTTGTTCATGTTCGCTTGCATCTTGTACATGAAGCCCGTGAAGACCGGCGACGTAGGTTCTATGCGGCCCAGCGATGTGTCCATACCTTGGGGCGGCGGTGCGAGCTCGATAAGGTGACGAAGGAAATTCTCCACGCCGAAGTTCGTGATGGCGGAACCGAAGAACACCGGAGTGATCCGCTCTTCCAGGAAGGCCTCGCGCTCGAATTGCGGCAGCACGTGTTCCACAAGCTCCAGGTCTTCGATGAGCTGGGCATGATAGGAATCGCCAAGGCGCTCGCGTACCTGCGGGTCGTGAAGGTCGGCGATGGTGGACGGAGCCATGAAGGCGTTGCCCACGGTACGCTCGAAGGAATGCAGCTGACGCGTACTGCGTTCATACACGCCGCGGAAGTCCGTTCCGCTGCCGATAGGAAAGGTGAGAGGCACGGGCGTGATGCCAAGGACTTTCTCGACGTTGTCCATCACTTCGAAAGGACTCAGCGCGGGACGGTCCATCTTGTTGACGAACGTGATGATGGGAATGCCGCGGTCGCGGCACACCTTGAAGAGCTTGATGGTCTGTTCCTCCACACCCTTGGCGGCATCCACGAGCATGATGGCGCAATCCACCGCCATGAGCGTCCGATACGTATCCTCCGAGAAGTCCTGGTGGCCCGGTGTATCGAGGATATTCAAGAGGTAGCCGTCGTATTCCACGCGCATGGCGCTCGACGAAACGGAGATGCCACGTTCCTTCTCGATGCTCATCCAGTCCGACGTCGTGGCCGTATGCTTTCCTCCCGTCACCGCTCCCGCCTTGCGGATAGCACCGGAGTACAGCAGGAGCTTCTCCGTGAGCGTCGTCTTACCGGCATCGGGGTGAGAGATGATGGCCAGGGTGCGGCGGCGCAGGATTTCGGATTCGGTGGACATGGATGACAGCGTACGAGGATTGAACGGTCGTTCCGACTGCATCGGGTGCGGATGCATGCGGCTTGGACGGCAAAACTACAGGTTTTTCCCTGCGCACGCCGTCGGTGTTGCATGCTCGGCATTCCTTCCCTATTTTCGCCTCCCCTTGAACCAACGCCGTATCACGGAAGCGGTTCTCGGGAAGCTACCCGAGTGACGCTCGCGTCACTGCGTCAATGCACGCACGCAGGAGTGGCGGAACTGGCAGACGCGCTGGACTCAAAATCCAGTGAACCTTAAATTCGTGTGGGTTCGACTCCCACCTTCTGCACAGCAAAAAAGCTCATGATCCCTGATCATGAGCTTTTTTGTTTGCGGTCGTAGCACGCGCTCCTTGAACATCCATCCTTTATCCAGCTTTCTCCTTCTTGCCCTCGGGGGTGGTGCCGAACACCACATCCCACAGTGGCGAGCTGACGCCGTAAGCGGTATGCTCGTCGGTGTAGTGATGACGAAGATGGTATTCCTTGAGGTATTTACCCAGACCCGAACGCATGGGAAAGTGATGGGTGGCGTAGTGGATGGAATCGTAGACCACGTATCCGAAAATGAAGCCCGCGAAGAGTCCGTGCGTTTGCACACCGATGACAAGGCGCATCATGAGGAATATCGCCAAAGCCAGCGGCACGCTCACGGTGAGCGGCATCACGAGGCGGGTACGGTCGCGAGGATAATCGTGATGAATACCGTGCACTAGGAAATGGGCTTTCTTACCCAGCTCCGACGTCGGTTGATAATGGAACGCCCATCGATGCAGGACATACTCGAAAAGGGTCCACAGCAAAACACCGACGACGAACAACGCGATCGTCGTCGCGACGGAGGTGAGCTGTGAAGCGGTATAGGCGCAATACGCCACGGTGGGCACATACACAGCGATAGGCGTTGCAGGATGTATGTGGGAGAAATACTCGAGAACGGGATTCGAGAATAAACGGACGGTCTCGTCCCTATTCGAAACAAAATGAGCCATGACACGGAGTGTGGTGAACACCGGTATTGAGACGACGCGTGGTGCAAAATAGAGACTTCTCTTGCTCCCCCGACACGCACCGGTGCGGACGGTACGTTTTCATGCTCATGTTAATAAACCGTCATGCCGGCTTGCGTAGGATAAACTCCGGCGAATGATCACGCGGTCGCGTTCCGTGCATTCCACTCGTTCATCACGATCACACCGGCGCTCATGCCAAGGCGGTCGGCACCGGCCTCGATCATCGCCAATGCGGAGTCCAGGGTGCGGATACCGCCCGAGGCCTTGACGCGTATGTTCGGTCCGCACTGAGCGCGCAGCAGCCGCACATCGTCCACCGTAGCACCATGGGGTGCGAAGCCCGTCGATGTCTTGATGTAATCGGCTTCGGCGCGGGTGACCAATTCGCAGGCGATCTTCTTTTCATCGTCGGTGAGCAGGGCGGTCTCGATGATCACCTTCGTAGAGGCGCCGAGGGAGTACGACACTTCCACCACTTCCTTGATATCCACGAGCACATCGTCCGGACGTCCGTTCTTCAACGCAGCGATATCGATGACCATATCGATCTCCGATGCGCCGCGGGCGATGGCCTCGCGCGCTTCGTGCGCCTTCACCATCCCGTAGGTGGCACCGAAGGGAAAGCCGACGACGGTGCAGACGGCGATACCGGAACCATCCAAAAGCGCGTTGGCGCGGGCGACGGCCGAGGGGAAGACGCACACGGCGGCAAAGCGCCACTGCTGTGCTTCCCGGCAGAGTTGAACCACGTGCTCATCGCTGTACGCGGGCTGCAGAAGCGTGTGGTCGATGGTCGAGGCAAGGCGTGAAGCGTCCATACGGGTACGGTGATGATTCATGGAAGGAGTGGAATCGCCGAGAGCGATCGCCGCGATCATTCGCGTGCGCCAATATAGTCTTTGTCGACGGTAGGAATGCTGATGATTTCCACGACCTTTCCTGCGGGAT
Organism: Kapaibacterium sp. (SeqCode); assembly: GCA_040398805.1. GTDB lineage: Bacteria > Bacteroidota > Ignavibacteria > Kapaibacteriales > NICIL-2 > JBBATK01. Next base: position 83,750 of record JBBATK010000006.1, read on the forward strand.
TGATACGCAGTGCGGAGAGCGCCGTTCCGCGATACGCGCCGGTATCGATGTTCCAGGTGTTCTCGGCGTCACGGTAATCCGGCTCGCCGTCGAGAGGGGTATGACCGATCACCTGCATCTTTCCGATGTTCTTGAGCGGAACGCGGTTCCAGAGAACGCCGTAGGAATTCAATTCGGAGAAAGGGTTGGGCGTATCGGTGACGCCGGCGTGGGAGATGAACACGTGGTCGGTTTCATAAAACAGCGGAAGCCCCTTCATCCAGCGTATGTCGCCTTCCAACGAGCGGTCGGCGATCCGGTACTGTTGCAGCGTCTCCCGTCCGCCCTGATTTAGCCACCCGGGATTGGAGCGTTTCTCGTGATAGAGCACGCATTCGAACTCATGATTGCCTTTCAGGAAGATCGCCCGCTGGGGAAATCGCTCGTTCAACGAGCGCGCGGTGGCGACGCATTCGGGAGTGTAATTGCCGCGGTCGATAAGGTCGCCCACTTGCACCAGCACTTCATCCTGCGGACGCCAATGCTGGGCTATCAACGTGCGGAAGGTATGATAGCATCCGTGCACATCACCGATCACCAACAATTGTTCAGCCATTCGTCCGCTCCGTTATTCCGTATCGTCCATGGTTCCGCTTCGTCATCGCACCGACGTCCGCTTCACGCCCCGTCTCACCGGTCGGCAGGACGGAAGAACCGTACCTGAACAAGCGAGAGTATCAAGAGAAGGACGAACATCACGAACGCGAAGGCGGACGCATACCCCAGGGAGTCGGTCTTTTCGAACGCGTTCTTGTACACCTCGTACACAAGGGTCGTTGTGGTACCTTCCAGGGGAAGCGGACCTCCCTTTGTCATGACATAGATTTCGACAAAAACCTGGAAAGATTTAATCGTGTTGATGACAAGCACGAACATCATCGTGGGCTTGAGCAAGGGTAGCGTGATACGGCGGAACTGCGTCCATGCGCTTGCGGCGCTCAGCTCGGCTGCTTCGTAGAGATCCTTGGGAATGGCTTGCAATCCCGCAAGGAAGAGGACCGCGTAATAACCCACGGACATCCACACGTCCATCGCCATCACGGAGACCAGCGCCGTGGAGGGCTCGAGCAGCCAGCCACGCTCGGGATAGGGTATGTTCAACAATTGAAGCAATGCATTGAGCTGTCCGTCGTGCGCATAGAGATTCGTGAAGATGAGCGAGATGACGACGATGGAGGTGACGGTGGGAACGAAGGCCACCGCCCGCAGGGCATCCTTCCATCGGGTCTGCGCCGAATTCAAGGTGACTGCCAGGGCCAGGGCCAATACGGTGGTGAGCGGAACGGTTCCCAGCGCGAATACGCAGGTGTTCTGCAATGCCACCCGGAAAAGTCGGTCGTTGAAGACCGCCGTGTAGTTGGCAAAGCCCACCCATGTGGACTCACCGGTGAGCGTGATGACCTTGGTGAAGCTTATATATAAAGCGTACCCCAACGGATACAGCCAGAAGACGCTCAGGGTAAGCAGCCACGGGGAGAGAAGTCCGTAAGTGGACAGGATATCGCGGAATCGGGCTTTCATTCCGTACCCCCCTTGATGCCGGCGTCACGGAGGGTGATTTCCTTCAGCATTTCATAGAGCATCGCCAAGGGCAATCCGACGATGGTGTAGTAGCAGCCTTCTATATGGTGGACGAACACGGCACCGAAGTCGTCCTGGATACCATAGGATCCCGCTTTGTCCATGGGCGACCCGCTCTCCACGTAGGCGGCGATCTCATCATCGCTCAGGGTTCGAAACGTGACGCGTGTCGTGCTTTGTCGGACGATGTCTGACGTGGCCGTGCGCACGCAGACCGCCGTGATGACGGTGTGGGTGCGACCCGAGAGAAGGCGAAGCATGCGGACGGCATCGGCTCCGTCGACCGGCTTATTGAGAATGACATCATCGATAACGACGATGGTATCCGCGGCAATGACGATGGAATCCGGCGCACTTGCGTTCCACACCACCCTGGCTTTCTCGTGGGCGAGAGCCGAGGCATAGGTTTCAGGACCTTCCCCGGCGGCGTGGATGTGCTCGGGCACATCGGCCGGGACCACCCGAGGGTCGCAACCCATCTGGCGCAGAAGAGCCAATCGACGGGGAGACTGCGAGGCAAGGATCAGCGGACCATGCATATGGAGTAATGATGCAAGGTTCATGACGGATCCCCGGACGGGTCATGGAACGAATACAGGGTGATGTCGGAAGGAGCGGCATCGCTTTCGATGGGCGGCACCGATATCTGCAGCAGATACTCACCATCCTCCACCGAGTCCGGTACGAAGATCATCTCTGTGATCGTGGCATCGAGTCGGGGGCGCTCGGGATAATGCCAGAACTCGTGGTGAACGGACATCACGCCGCCGTCGGACTCACGGTCCACGGACGGAATATCGCACAGCAGATGACGGATGCCGCGGTCGCGAAGAACGATGCCGACACCGGGCTCGAAATACGGCGGGTTCGTGCCGGACCATTGGCGTTGACGTTTCCCGGGATCGTTCGGCACGGTGCGGACGACGAGCGCATCACCGGAAAAACCGCCGAGCGCGGAGAGGATATCCTGCGCGGTGATGACCGAATCGCCGGTGTTGGCATACGGTTTGGGGGTACACGAGACGACGCGTGCATGGACGAGCGATGCGGTCAGCGCATCCTTGATATACACGCGTTCAGAGCTGATATGTCCGACGCACTCGGTATGGGTGCCGTTGCCGTGAGGCGCGATGGTGAGCAGTTCGCAATTGCATGCACCACCGGCTCGAACGTCGCCGATAAAGCCTTCGGCCGAAATTGGCACGATAAGTGCAGGTGGTAAAAAGTAAGCGTGCGGGTTGCTTCCTTGACGTGATAACGGCAAGGAAATCCGGATGGGTCGAGAAAAATCGACCGTGCGGAAACCGGAACGCAACAAGATCTGTGCTTTCATGAATGCTCGGAAGAACGTTGGGACAAAGATACAGTATGCGCGTGGTGAACAGAGTGAGGCTTGGCATTGTGAACACGAAGGAACTGACGGTCGGAAATTTTTTTTTCATGATCTCTAAACTTTTCCACAGTCGCTCCGATACCTTGACGAGAGTGGCGAAAACATAAAAGTCGGTACAAAGTCGGGTTCGGGATGCGGAGTCATCCAACCTTCGGAACGAAGAACGGACACGGCGGATAATCACGGATGAATTTCACAGTATCACTATCAGGTTACATGGAGGTAACATGCCATCAGCTATAACTAACGGTGCGAGAATACGCACCAACACCGCAGCAGAAAACGCGTACAACGCGTTAGACCAGTCAAACCGGTCGATTGCAACCCACCAACTGCGCCTTTCCACCGGTAAGCGCATCAACTCAGCATCAGACGATGTGGCTGGATATATCACCAGCCGTGCCCTCTCTGCCCGCAACGGTTCCATCCGTGCCGCTTTGAATGCGGTAGGCGGAGCGGCGAATGTCGCGACGATCGCTCAGGACGGTTTGGACAACATCAACGGACTCGTCACGCAAATCAAGGAAGCGGCGTCATCCGCGGCTTCGGGTGCCATCGGCACCGACGAGAAGGTTGCGCTCGCCAAGGCGGCATATCGCCTTGCGGAGCAGATTCAAGCGGTGCTGGAATCAACGGTGTTCGGAGGGAAGGAACTCCTCGCGGGATCATTCACGTCGGAATTCGTCATCGGTTCACGAGCGGACAACTCGCTCCTGACCTTGGCGATCGATCTGAGCACGAGCAACACGGATTACAACCTCGGTGCCCCGTCGTTCGACTTGAAGCTCAATGCCGCCTCCTTCGCCGGAATCACGGGTCTCGCCCTCAAGTCACTGAACGAAGTGACGAACACGAGTCTCGGCATCTTCAGCAGCGCGAACATCCAGACCACGTTGCAGAGCCTTGCGAACGCTCTCGACAATGTGAACAAGGTGGCTTCGTACATCGGCGGTATCTCGAACCGTCTCACCTCGCAAGAGGACAGTCTGAAGTCGCAAATGACAAACTACAACGCCGCCATCTCTCGCATCGAGGATGCCGACGTAGCAATGGAACAGCTTGCACTTGTGAAAGCCCAGTTCCTGCAACAAGCTTCCTTGACCTCGCTCGCGCAAGCGAATCAGAACCCGCAAGGCTTCTTGCAGCTGATCAGAGGTTAACAGACCATAAAGCCGGAATAATCCTCTCTCTCAATTCATTGAGAGGAGCATCTCGACGGACGGTTTGTGGTGAGCCGTCCGTCGAACTCCGGTTCTTTGGACACGACATCTTCCCGTGTATCGATGTCGATACTGACAGCACTTCACCTCTGCTTGTACATCGATTCATGGTTTCCATGATACCTGAAAAAGAACCCTGGCTCCAACAGGGTTCTTTTTTTTTGCTCTGTCTCTATGTTTGCACAACGACATCCACAGAGGGAGCACCTCGGGGCAGAACGCGGGGCAGACCTCGTGTCTGCCACACCGCATCCTTCCATTCCATACACCCGTCCTAACGTGAACACCGCCTTTTCGTTCGAACCCATCGGGTTCATCCGCTCGCCGTTCCGACGGCGATACACCGCCCCCATACAGGCGGAAACCGAGTCGCAGCTTGAATGCGTCATCGAACTTCTTCCGCAGAAGAACTTCGAGACCGCGCTTCGCGACCTGAGCGGTTTCTCCCACATCTGGGTGCTCTGGGTGTTTCACGAAGCCACCTCGTGGCGACCCGTCATCCAAACCCCTCGCGACGGTTCGAAGCACGGCGTGTTCGCCACACGATCACCGCACCGGCCGAATCCCATCGGACTCAGCGCGGTGCCGCTCGTCGGTATCAAAGGCCGCCGAGTGCATATCCGCGGCGGCGACATGCTCCATGGTACGCCCGTGCTGGATATCAAACCGTACATCCCGGACTACGACTCGTTCCCGCAGGCTCGTGGCGGTTGGACGGAAGCGCTTGCCGGACGTCCGCAGACCACCTTCACGTGGTCGGACCTTGCCGCGGCGCAAGCCGCCTTCGTCACACGGAACAGCACGGTGGACCTGCGCGATCTCGTCGAACGTCGACTGCGCCTCAATCCGCTCCCCACGGCATCCAACCGCATAGAGCACGTCCACGGTGATTCCTTCATCCTGGCTAGCCGCGCCTGGCGCATCCACTACCATCTTCGCGGACACGAAGCGCATATCCACCGCATCAGTTCCGCCTATACCTCCAAGCCCACAACGTCTGTGGACGCGGACCTCACTGCCGATGATGCGGCAGTGCACCGGGCCTTCCTTGTCTGGGATGCCGACCGTCCGGCGTAGTAACCACCCGCTATTCCCCGGTTGCCGTTTTCCTTCCGTATTTTCCCGCGACGTCGACATGCGTTCACTGCTCATTCCGGCGTCCTTTGACCCCGTCACCGACTGTATCACCGAGCATCTTCATCTCCATGCTTTCCGACCAGCTCATCGCCCTTGAACACGACGTCATCATGCAAACCTATAAGCGCATTCCTGTCGTCGTGGAAAGCACCTCCGGCTGTCGCATCACCGATGTGAACGGCGTCACCTATCTCGACATGCTCAGCGGCATCGCCGTGAACGCCCTCGGGTACTCGCACCCGCGGATCCTCGAGGCCATCGCCGTGCAATCGCACAAGTATCTGCACCTTTCCAACCTGTTCTATCAGGAACCCCAGATCCGCCTTGCGCAGAGTCTCACCCGGCGCACGGGCTACAGCAAAGTAGTGTACTCGAACTCGGGTGCGGAATCGTGGGACGCAGCCGTGAAGCTGGCACGCATGCATGGTCATCTGCACGGAAAAAACGGCGACATCATCGGCTTCACGGGCGGCTTCCACGGTCGCACCTACGGCGCGCTCAGCACCATGGACAAGCCGTTGTACAAGGAGGGCATGGGACCCTTCCTTCCCTCGACCGCCATCCTCCCGTTCAACGACGCGGCGGCGCTTCGCGATGCCGTGAACGAGCACACCTGTGCGGTAGGACTGGAGTTCATCCAAGGCGAAGGCGGCATACGCAGCGTATCCCGCGAATTCGTCGGCGCGCTCATGGAGCTTCGCGATCGCTTCGGCTTCGTCGTCATCGCCGATGAAGTGCAAACCGGGGTGGGTCGCACGGGCGACTTCTTCGCCTACGAGACGTTCGGCATCACTCCCGATATCGTCACCATGGCCAAGGGCATAGGCGGCGGACTCCCCCTCGGCGCCATGCTCGTGAGCGATGCCCTGAGCACCGCATGGAAACAGGGTCAGCACGGCTCCACCTACGGCGGCAACGCACTTGCCTGCGCAACGGGCCTCGTCGTGATGGAGGAGCTGGAGCACGGTCTGCTCGACCACGTGCGGTCCATCAGCGCCTATCTTCATGCATCCCTCGGCACCCTGCGCGCATCGTATCCGGACTATGTCCTGGAGATCCGCGGTCGCGGTCTCATGGCCGGTGTCGTGGTGAACGAGGAATCCACGCCGTTGCGCGACGCGCTACTGGCACGACGCGTCATCACGAGCGCCACGGCCTCGAACGTCATCCGCATCGTCCCGCCGTTCATCATCACGGAAGCCGACGTGGATGAGTGCGTCCACGCTCTTCGCAACGCCATCGAAGAACGCATCGCCGTCACGTCGTCGTCGATCGCGGTCTAGGAACGTCGCCGTTGCTGCACATGGGCGACGGATGTTGCAGGTTGGTGGTTGTCATCTATTTTACCGGTGAACAGGTCTGTCTTCACACGCAGGCGTCCACACACTCATGGAGATCCTCATGCAATCCCTCTACCGTCGTCTTGTCAGCGCTGTCATCCTCATCCTGGGTTCATACGCCATGAACGCAGGCAACACGGGCATCAAGGTGGGAGCGTCTCTTCCGCAATGGGAGATCGCGTGGAATCAGAACCAGCCGCTGGCGCTCATGGCGTCACCCAGTTTCGCCATCAACCTGGTTCAGGAATTCAGCCTGGGTTCGTACCTCTCCCTGCAATTGGAGCCCGGATACTCGCGCCTGGCCATGGATCTGGATTTCCGCAAAGCGGAGCTCGAGCGCCTGGCCAATACCACCTTTCCCACGACCCTTCCCGACAAGATCAGGTACACGCACACGCTGTATTCCGTCCGCTGTCCCTTGCTCGCGAAAATCGCTTTCCGGGAATCCGGCATCCGGCCGTATCTGCTCGTCGGACCCGACATCGACATCTCCCTCGGCGCAGAGGTCTCGACGAATATCGATACCACGAACTTCACTCTGCCGAAGTCCATCGACATCACCCCGCAAGCCCGGTCCACCGTCTTCTCCGTCATCGCAGGAGCAGGTCTGGAAATCCAGCTTCCCATGTCCATCAACCTTGTCATGGATGCCCGGTACGTCTTCACCCCGAGCGATGTCTCGTCCCTCTCGATGTTCGGAACATCCCTTGGTGGTGTCCAGGCAAACAACGTCATGATCATGGCGGGACTGACCTTCGCTCTGTAGGTATCCGACGCGAATCGTCCCCGGCCGTCAGCGCAACGCCGCGACGATGGCCTCGAACTTCATCCCCCTCGATGCCTTCACGAGCACCACATCACCCTCGCGCACCATCGAGCGGATCGCCGCGGCACATTCATCGGTGGTGGAATACACCGTAGCCGGCACCGCCTGTTCCGCACACGCCCGATTCATGGCGCCGCCCACGGCGATGAGGACATCGCAGGATGGCACAGCTTCGGTGACGATCTCCGCATGCGCCCGTGCTTCCGCTGCGCCCAGTTCACGCATGTCGCCGAGTACGGCGATCCTACGTCCGCCTGCTGCATACCCCTGCAAGGTTTTCAACGCCATGCGCATGGAGGCGGGATTGGCATTGTAGCAATCATTGAGGATGGTACAGGCGTCACCGTCCTCCACCACCATGCGCGCATAACCGTGGGAGGCATCGGGCACGAACTCCGCACAGCGCTCCAATGCTTCCTTGGCGGGCATGCCCATCGCGGCGCAGGTGGCAACGGCGGCAACGGCGTTCAATCCTGCCGCATACCCTGTGGCTTCAAGGCGGGCGGCGATGGTTTCTTCGCGTGTGTGAATGACGCAGTGCGGACGGAGCAGTTCCGAGAACGACAGTTCCGCGCGCAGGTCCGCTTCCGCTTCGGTGGCGAACGACATGGCACCGGGCGTCGCGGCATACGATCGCAACCGCTCATCATCCGCATTCACGACAAGCGTGCTCCCATGGTCGATTGCCCATCGGAACAGGGCGGTCTCCTCCTTCTCCACGCCATCAAGGTCGATGAGTTTCTCCAGATGTTCCTCGCCGATGTTCGTGATGAGCGCATGCGTGGGCTCGACGATGGCGGAGAGCGCTTCGATCTCTCCGGGTTCGTTCGTCCCTATCTCGATCACTGCGGCTTCGGTGCGCGCGTTCATCTGCATGAGCGTGAGCGGCGTGCCGACGCGGTTGTTGTTGTTGGCTTGGGTCTTGAGCGTGATGCGTGACTGCCCGAGGATGTGCGCGATCATGTCCTTCGTCGTCGTCTTGCCGTTCGCACCGCCCACGGCAATGACGGGCACGGAGAATCGACGTCGATGGAAGTTCGCCAGCTGACCTAATGCCACGAGCGTATCGGGTACGACGACACGGGCGAACTTCGGGAACTCCTTGCCGAGGGTTTCGTTCCACATGGGCACCCACCGTTCCTCGATGACGAGTCCGGCAGCTCCGCGCACCATCGCCTCGTACAAATGGTCGTGCGCATCGAAGCGCTCACCGCGCAAGGCCACGAACAAGGTTCCCGGTTCCATGGTGCGCGTATCCGTGGCTATGCCGACGGAGGCGAAGTAGGGCGGGACGAGGGCGTGCGCTCCGAACACTTCCTGCAGGTCGTGGGCGGTAAGCGGAACTCTGTTGATAGGACTCATATCGTGGTCATCCTGTTTTCGCGTGAATACCTGAGGTACTGTGGGACGAGGGAAAAATACAAAAGCCGCTGAACCCAGGGTCCAACGGCTTCTGCACACGGTAAACGTCTCCTACCCTTACCGTCCCTTCTTTCTTTGCTTCCTTATCTCGTCACCACGACGGGGCGGGTGAACGACGATGTTCCCGTGGTGAACCGCAGGTAGTAGGTACCAGAAGCCACGGCAGCCAGATCGCCCGAAGCGAAATCCATCATGAAGCTATGATCGCCCGCATCCACGCGTGCGTCGTACACACGCGACACCAACGCGCCGCTCGCGTCGAAGAGTTCCGCGCGGACATCGGTGGAACGATCGCTCGTGAAGCGGACATGCACGGCACCCGCGACGGGATTCGGTGCGACGCCGTTGACCAGGATGGGCGACTCCTCGTTCACCGAGTTCGGAGCCGAGGTGATGATGAACCACCGGCGATCGGAGAACTGCGGTTGGGTGTTGTCGTTCTTGAACGAGGCCACATGCCAGTAGTAGACGGTGTCTGCGTGGATCTCGCCCGTGGGATCGTCCAGCGTCCATGTGGTATCGACAAGATCGTAGTTCTGAATGGCGAGCTCCATGAAGATGGTGTCACGCGCGATCTCGAACCAGTACTTCGTCACGCCGGGCTTGCTTTGCGACCACGTGAAATCGATCTTCTTGTTCCGCAGCTCCGCCTTATGATCCGGCTTGATCAACTGGACGAGACTGGGCAGGATGTTCACGCGGAAGGTGTACGCCGGCGAAAAATCACCCCAACCGAGCGTCGTATTCTTTGCGCGAACGCGCCAAAAGTAGGTACTGTCCGGCACCAGGTTTTTGAGCAGCTTCGTCGTGTCTTTGGATGTCAAGGCGGAATCGTTGACGACCATGGTCTTGAACTGGTCATCCATGCTCACTTGCAGGTGATACACGTTCGCGCCCGTCGTCTTGTTCCACAGCAGTTTCGTCGTATCGGCACCGATGTCGGTACGGTCATCCGGGAAGATGAGGATGACGCCGGGGGTGGTGGCCTGACCGAAGTCCACCTTCACATTGGCATTGCTGATGCTCACTTGCTTCACTTCCTGGATGCCGTTGCCCTGGGCGGTGACGGTGACGCTACCGGAGACGGATCCCATGGGAATGGCATAACCGCCCGAAGCCGAGGTGACAGCGAAGTAATTGCCCTGCGAGGGCGTGATCTTCACGCCGGCGAGACCTTCACCCGGATCGTAAAACTTGTTGTTGTTCTTGTCCTTGTACACCACGCCAAGGATGTACTTTTCGAAACCCTTGCCGAAGTTCTGCGTCACTACCCACGGTCCTACCGAGCCGCTCCCCGCAAGCACGCCCAATCCGACTTCGGTATAGACGGCATCGGAGGGGGCGAAGTTCATGATGTTATGACGGTGACCGAGACCTTCATTGCCTGGACCCCAATCCACTTGGAACGCACCGTGCGCTTCCCACATGCTCTTGGCGTAGGCGAAGACGTTCTCGCCCCATGCGCTGGCGGTATAACCAGCTTTACTGAGACGCTGACCGGGATTGCTACCATCGGAACCTGTGTGACCCTGATACTGCTTGTCGCGCATGTCGGCGCTGTGCACACGCGCCGCAGTGATGGCTTTTGCATGGAATGCCAGCGGCGGACGCACGGGATAGGTTTTGAATTCCGCACGGAACTTGGCTTTATCCACCTTCCAATAGGAATACGCGCTGATGAGATTGGGATCCGTCGTGAAGTACAGGGAGTCGCCCTCGGCCGAGGGGTTCATGCGGGCGCGGTTGATGTACTCAAGCAGCAACTGCTCGTTATCCGTCGGGTCGCCGTGGTTGTATTGGGTCTGTTGCGGAGACTGCACCGATGCTGCTTTGGACGGAACAGCCGCCGTGCCGATGGCTCCACCGCGGGGAGGATACGCTGTGGGATAGTGCTCGTTCATTCCTTGCGCCGTCAGTGCGGTGGCACCGAGAGCAAGGGCACATCCGATTCGTAGCAAGAAGTTCATAGTGGACCTATTGAAATGGAGAAACATATTGTATGGTTCATCGAAGCGAGGGAAATTACGACAAATGTCGCGGCCTTCATCGTGTCTGCGCTGCGGTCCGGACGATCCTCTCGAACATTCTCCATGAACCATCGCGCATCCTTGTCGAACGGTCTGCTCCTGCTCCTCCTTCTCGGTGCAGGGGTCATGTCGTGCACATCCACCCGTGTACGACACGTACGCCCGGATTTTGTTTCAGGTAGCGGACGTGATTCGCTGAACCGGCTGGCGCGCTCGGCATCGGTGACGCTGACGACGCGGACGGAGGAGTTCCGGCGCGAGGCCGGCTATCTGAAGGTGAACGGTACCGCCATCGAACTCCGAAGTCGTATCCTCTTCGACACCCTTCGCATACCTATCGATTCGCTGCGGTCGTTACTGTTCGTGGAGGACCTGCCGTTAGGTACGGCGATCATGGCAACGATCGGCGGTGCGGGGGCGGGGTATGCCCTGGGAAGGGCGGTGGGAGAGACATGGAATACGGAGTTTCCGTTAGGATTGGCGCTGATCGGCGGCGGCACGGGTGGACTGGTATCCACTCTGTCGTCCAAAGAGACCCTGTTCCTCATCGACCCGAACGCGCCACTTCCCGACCCATCGCCCGTCCCTGTGTCACCCCCGAAACGCAAACGCTGACGTCCGTCACGCCTACACCTTGCCATCCATCACGGTCATGCCATCCCTCGTTTCCCTCCTCGGCCGGCATGGCACTTTTCCGTCATACAATAATCATCCACCCTTCCCGTATCTTTGTGTTCATTCATGGGGTTACGTCGTGGTTTCAACCGCGTGGAGCCTCACAATAGCGATCCATCATTCACTCTTCTTCATTTTCTCATGAACGTAGAAACCCTTTCTCCCGCTCCGTCGCGCGTTGCTGCCGGTGAGCTTGCTCACAAGCAGGGTGCGTACTGTGTCAAAGACATGTCCCTGGCCGCATGGGGACGTCGCGAAATACACCTTGCCGAAGCCGAAATGCCCGGTCTGATGACCCTTCGCGAACGCTATGGTAAAACCAAACCCCTTGCCGGTGCGCGCATCGCCGGATGTCTGCACATGACCATCCAGACGGCCGTTCTTATCGAGACCCTTGCCGAACTCGGTGCCGAGGTATCGTGGAGCTCGTGCAATATTTTCTCCACGCAGGACCACGCTGCGGCTGCCATTGCGGAAGCGGGCATCCCCGTGTTCGCATGGAAAGGTCAGAACGAAGAGGAGTTCAACTGGTGCATCGAGCAGACGCTCCATGCCTTCTCGGGCGAACAACCGCTGAATATGATCCTCGACGACGGCGGCGACCTGACGAACATGGTCCTCGACCAGTTCCCCGAACTCGCCGCTGCCATCAAAGGTATCAGCGAAGAAACGACGACGGGCGTGCATCGTCTGTACGACCGCGTGAAGGCGGGCACCTTGCCGCTTCCCGCCATCAACGTGAACGACTCCGTCACCAAATCCAAGTTCGACAACAAGTACGGCTGTAAGGAATCCTGCGTGGACGCCATCCGCCGCGCCACCGATGTGATGCTTGCCGGCAAAGTGGCAGTGGTAGCGGGCTACGGCGATGTAGGCAAGGGCTCGGCTGCATCATTGCAGGGTGCGGGCGCTCGCGTCATCGTCACCGAAATCGACCCCATCTGCGCGCTGCAAGCGGCGATGGACGGTTATGAAGTCTGCAAGATCAAGGACGCCGTTCCGCGTGCCGACATCGTCATCACGGCCACGGGCAACTGCGACATCATCACGGGTGAGATCTTCAAGCTGATGAAGGACAAGACCATCCTCGGTAACATCGGCCACTTCGACAACGAAATCGATATGGCGTGGCTGAACGGAAACTACGGCGGCTCGAAGGTGGAAGTGAAGCCGCAAGTGGATCTGTATAACGTGGATGGCAAGGAGATCATCGTCCTCGCGGAAGGACGTCTGATGAACCTGGGTTGCGCCATGGGTCACCCCAGCTTCGTCATGTCCAACTCCTTCACCAACCAGGTGCTGGCACAAATGGAATTGTGGAGCAACGCTGCAGCATACGAGAACAACGTGTACATGCTTCCCAAGCACCTCGATGAAGAGGTGGCCCGCTTGCACCTTGCGAAGATCGGCGTGGAGCTCGACGTCCTCACCGATAAGCAGGCATCCTACATCGGCGTCACCGTGGAAGGTCCGTACAAGCCCGAGTATTACCGGTATTGAGATGGTGCGAAGCGGTCGGTAACACCTGCTGAAGTTCGAAAAAACAAAAAGCGCTCCCATATCCGGGAGCGCTTTTTGTTTTTCAATCAACCTGACATCAGAAGGTGTATCGAACACCCACCTGAATCTGATATCGGGAGAGCAAGTCATCATATCCAAACGGATTCTTCTTGTCCGTATAGCTAAAGATGGGCACGCCGTCACCGATGGCTGCATCCTTGATCATCGTGGAAGTCGTCATCCCTTCGAAGCGAAGCAGCAGGTCGCGATTATTGCTCACGGACTGCACCCTGCCCCACTCGGAGTTCAAAAGATTAAGGACATTGATACAGTCGACGGTGATTTCGATCTTGTGTCCGTCGGTGAACGGTATTGGAATCTCTTGCGCCAGGCGCAGATCGAGCTGTTGCACGATAGGCTCACGTGCAGCGAAGCGCTCCATAATGCTTCCGCGAGAGGCATTGAGGTTTTCATCGCGCGCGATATACGATTCCAGTTGCTGACGAGTAGTCGCAGAGGCTACCACGAGGGAATCTCGACGAGCGGCACCGGATCCCACGGATACGATACGTCCAAGTAGGATTTCATTCTGGTCGTTAGCGTTTCGGGGAACATATATCAGGTCGTTTTCCGTCTGACCGTCGGCGTTCAGATCACCATCATATACATAGGAAAACGGACGTCCCGAACGCAGTTCATAGAAAGCGCTGAGAGTAGTGGCATAGCCGCCACCATATTCGAAACGCTTACTGACAGCCACAGCCACTCGATGCGGAATATCGAAGAGGGAAGCGGACAGCTCGGCCGTGTTCGGATTGTCACGTACATGATTGAATCTCCACTGAGAGACCGCTTGCGAGGAAAGGCCGGAGTTCAAATCGTACGAACGACCGTACGTATAGAATACATTGGCCGACCAACCGTCGCTAAATTGCTTGCGCACCTGCGCCGAGAGAGAGTAGCTGTAGCCCTGACTAGTGTTTCCCAACTCGATGATGTTCGTGAAGGGTCCGTTGCGGAACGAGCCTGTTACCGTTCGCGGTGTGGTCGCGCGGCCGGCGTATGTGCCATAGACACCGCGGCCGTCTGCCAAGCGCCGCGAGGCGACGGTATCAAGGTTGAGGTCCGTGTAGAAGATCTCGTTGAGGTTGCGCGTATAAATCGCCTCGACCGAGCCGAACCATCCGTCAGTGATTTCGCGCTCTACCGCCAGATTCATGCGAAAGTTCTGCGGCATGGAGAAGTCGCGGGCAGTGACATTCAGCTCCGTTACGTTACCTACTCGCGCATAGTTCGCGGAGTCCTTGGGATTGAACGTCGGATCGAACCGGAGAGTATCTGACGCAGAGGCCGGTCGAATATCCAAACGCGCTACCTCCACGCCCGTGTTGGAGAATTGGTTGGAAATCCACACGAACGGGACGCGGCCTGTGAAGATGCCGGCGCCACCGCGAATCCGGACCGGCATTTCGCCGTCCGCTGACCAATTGAATCCGACTCGTGGGGAGAACAATATGTTTGCTTCGGGCAATAGGTTCGTTTGCAAGCCGAGGGTTCGTGTCGAATCGCGGTTCAGCCTGACACTCTGGGCTAAAGGATTACGAGACGCCTCATCCATGTACATGGGCAGGTCGGCTCGCAGGCCCATAGTGATCTTCAGCGAAGGCGATACGTCCCAGTCGTCCTGAATGTATGCTCCAAGTTGCGCCGTGGAGAATGTGGCGGCCCAGTCATCGGCAAAACCCGGACGTGCGAACGAGTACTGAAGACGTGCCGCGGCGCCATTGCGTAGATCATTGAGCGAATTGAAATTCCAAGTGCCCCGATTGTCGCGAATGAAAAGATTCGAGAACGTGAAGAACTCGTTCTGCGTACCGATCACCAACGTGTGGTCGCCGATACCGTAGGTGAGGTTATCCGTGATTTCGAAAACATCGGTGCTGAGGGTGTTACGCAAGGAGAAGTTCTCCGCGCCTGCCGTGATGCTGATGCCGGTGATTCGAGAATCCGATACGGTGATGGTGGGGAACGCGCTCCCTGCTATGTCACGTCCGTCACGGATCGAGGCATAGCCGGCAATGAACTCGTTGGACATGCCTTCACCAAGTGTGGATTGTAACTGCAGAACCGTGCTGTTCGTCGTGCTATTGAAGGTGTATGTCCTGTTTCCAAACAGCACAGCAGTGCGCGAGGGACTGTAGATATCGTCCGATGCGCCTACGTAGTTGTGACGCAGGGTCAAGCGATGGTCATCGCTGATATTCCAGTCCAGTCGGGCAAACACTTTATTACTGGGACGCGATACTTCCACATTATTCGCAGCCCCGGGCTCGTACCCGTAGGTACTACGAAGAACCGTCGCAACCGAGTCTGCAATGGCACTGATCAGCGATCCGTTGGCATTCTGTGAGAAAGCGAGTTGCGGCTTCGGTTGGGTACGCTTCGTCTGTTCGACATTGACGAACATGAAGAGCTTGTCCTGGACGATCGGGCCTCCGACACGAACACCCGCTTGATACTCGCTGAATGAGGAAAACGGCGTGATCACCGTGGTATCTCTGAACGTACCCGTTGGCAACGATGTTCCGTCTGCTGCTTTGGAAAGGTAGTTCGTGGCGACTAGGTCGCCGATGAACGCTTCGTTCCGTGTGAACGCGTATGCAGATCCCGTCCAACTATTGGTGCCGCTTCGGGTTATGGCATTCACGCCGCCACCGGAGAAACGTCCCTGGCGCACATCGAAGGGTGCGACCAATACTTGGAACTCCTCGATGGCATCGAGGGAAATGGGTGTGGTATTCGCTTGGCCGCCCGGGGTGCCGTTCGATCCCAAACCGAAGAGGTCATTGTATTGCGCACCATCGATCTGTACGTTGTTGTACCTGTTGTTACGACCGCCGATCGAGGTTCCGCCACCGGCGCTCGCTGTCTGCGGAGAGAAGCGGACGAAGTCTTGGAAATTCCTTGAAATGGTGGGGAAGGAGGTGATAGTCTTCTCGGAAACCGTTTCTCCGGCACCGGTACGGTCGGGATTGATTGGCGACCCGTTCTTTGCAACGATCTGAACGGCCTTGCCCATCACAGCACTTTGCTCCATCGAAACATCGACCCTACGGGTTTCATTGATAGCCAGTTGAGCTATGGCCACTTCCACGGTCTTCTTCCCTACGGCCGTCACGGTCATGGTGTAAGGTCCACCGACACGTACGCCATTCACCGTGAACTTTCCTCCACTACGGCTAACACCGCCGTGAACGGTACCGGAGGGGTTGTGGCGCACCCGGACGGAAACGCCGACCAAGGGTGCTCCATCGCTATCGCGAACCACTCCGGCGACAGTCGCTGTCGTGGTTTGTCCTTGTAAGAATCTGGCGCTCCATAGCGATGCGAGGAGCATCATTGTGCACACGACCAAGCGTTGTTTTCCCATGATACTATGTGATAGAGTGAGTAGAATGTTGAGCGAGTCACACCGCGTTCGTGTCTTGATACCGACGCGGATGTCGTATCGCCGTTTGTCTCATCGTTACCTTCAACGCAAATTATCGGATCGCTTGCTTCTCGTGTTTTATGTGTGCTTAACACAAGAACGGTGGTACGTGGTGCGTGGTACGTCCCGAAAAACAAGCAGGCCATCGTGGACAAAAAAAACGACGGCGGTGAATGAACCAT
The DNA here is from genome assembly GCA_040398805.1 of Kapaibacterium sp. (SeqCode). Taxonomy (GTDB): domain Bacteria; phylum Bacteroidota; class Ignavibacteria; order Kapaibacteriales; family NICIL-2; genus JBBATK01. The sequence goes on from JBBATK010000006.1 coordinate 100,582, forward strand.
TCACCGCCGTCGCGATTGATGTGACCAGCCCGACCTTTGCATGACAATGGTGCTGTCTCTGCCAAGACTCACACATGTCGGGACTGTCGTTTGAGGACTCCGAACAACTAGTGCGCTACCACCACATTATAGTGCATGGTCTTGCTTCCCGTGATGATGCTGAAGGAATACACACCGGAGGCGAGGTGCGCGGTGGAGACCGCTGCAGCGCCGTCGATGCCCGTCTGCACGCTCATCACGCGGTTACCAAGGGCGTCGGTGACGACTACCTGTGCGGGCTGAGTGAGGGCTTCGCGGACCGCAACGCGGACCACATCGTGAGCGGGGTTCGGCTCCACGCGGGCGAAGGCGCTCTGCTCCTCGGTGGGAACGCTGGTGGACACGGACGACAAGCCAACGACCTCGATGGAGAGTTCCGGATTGTTCGCCGCGTCGGAGTGCACGGTCAAGACCGTGTTCGCCGTGTAGTCGCCGCTGGGCGGAGCAAAGGTCACTTGCATGTCCACCACGGCGCCTGCATTGACCGTCATGGGCAGGATCATGTTCGGCGTGCTCAGGGCTGCAGCATCATCGGCTCCGCCAAGCCATTCGAGCTTGGAGATGGTCATGGGTGCACGTCCGGAATTGCGAAGCTTGAACACCACCGTTTTGGATTTCTTGTGTTCCACCGTACCGAAATCGATGGAGGTGGGCTTGGCGTTATCAGTGCTGCGGATGATAGGTTTGTTGGACATCGGGTTGGCTTCCAGCCATGTCAGACCCTTGGCCACGAGCTCATCCGTCTTCGTGCCGAAGATCGTTGCCGTGGGCATCATGATGCAGCGTGCGTTGCTGAGCTGCATATCGGCCGCAACGGCACGCGGCGTGCCACCGAGAGCGAGGAAGGGGCGTGCGATTGCCGGCATCGTGAAGTCCAACGTGCTGATGCGCGAACCGACGAGCTTGGCTTTCAGTTTCATACCGGCCGTCGTCGGATTCTCATCCACACCGTCGATGGCGAATTCCACGAACGCGCCCGAGGAGTTGATTCCATATCCGGTTTCGAGTGTCTGACTGATTCCCGCTTCCGCAGCGAAGAGCACATTGTTCACGAGCGGAGCGATGGTCTTGTTACCGGTGACCAGCATGCTTGCGCCGCCGTCGAGCATCATCTGCAGAGTACCGATGGTTTCGGCGGAGAGATCACCGGCATCACCCGCGTTGAACACCACCGTCTTCAGGTTGCTGAGCTTCAGTAGTTCCTTCAAAACGGACGACGACGCAGCGGCAACGGGCCAGAAACCCTGGCGACCTGATGCCGTGATGGATTTATTGACACTGAACTGATCGCCCGTAGTCAGGATCTCCAGTGTGGAGCAATCCTTATGGATGGCGGTGGTCTTCTGTGTGACATACACCTGTGAAGCATCCGCCTTCGGCGAGATCTTCAGGAAGGCGTCGCCGACACCGGGCGTGGAACCCACGGCGAGGGTGGCGCTGATATCGACGCGACTTTGCGCGGGTACGGTCACTTCGGCACCTACGCTGCTCGATGCCGTCCAGTCCGCCGGCGTCCGCGCCGTCTTCTCGGCCGTGATCACATACGTCTGCTCGGCGTCGGTGCGATTGATGATGGCTCCCGAGTTCTTTGCGACATCGTTGTTACCTGCGATCACCAGACTCGCCATCGAGGCGATGGTGGTGGGTGCGGGGGCTGATTCCTGCGCGATCGCATTGAGGATCTCGCACTTGTTCACATCGCTGTTGTACAGTTGCACGATTCCGACAATGACGAAGTTCTCTGCGTTCCATGTGGCAGGCACGGTGGTCGTGAAGGTGTAGGTAGCCTTGGTGCCGGCCTTGACATCGGCGGGAACGGAACCAGACATGCCCCATGCGCCGCCCATGGCACGACGGAAGACGTGATTGTGTTCGAAGCCGATAATAGGACTTCCCTTGCCGTACATGGGATGGCTTTCGTTGCCGGCAAGTTTGTTGTACGCATTGGCCTGGTCCCAGCCCGTACCCTTGCCTACCACTTTATCTTCCACGATATAGGCATTCAGGCGCACATCGCCGGCCACGTCCGTGACGAACGATGCGTCCACCGTGACGGTGAGCTCCCGCGTGGCCGCCGAGAACTTCGGCTTGGACATGGTCACTTCACACACGGCGGGCTTTGCCAGCTCCTCCATGGTGCGCTTCTCCCAATTAGCGCGGTCGATACCCGCCTTCTTCGATGATTCATCGGTATAGAACACACGATTGATCATTCCCGAGGGAAAGAAGGGAGCCATGGGCTTCCAGCTCTGATTATACTCGGGCGTGGTCATGGAATCGTTGTCATGGATGGCAACAGGAATCATGCGGTCGCCGACCTTGTCGTGGATGGCATCCAATCGGACCGGTCCATCCGTACACCACGGGCACCATGCACCCGTGAACTCTTCAATAAGCACGCGCTTGACAGGCTGTGCCGAAACCGAGGCGGCGCAGAGCACGACGCCCACCATGAGACCAAGAAGAACTCTCTTCATGTTACTACCTTTCCAACAATGGATAATACGAACGATTGCTGTTGATTTATCTTCGTCACCACCGCCCTGCGCGAGATGCGGTGCGGTGTTCAGGGCTTATGACAACGGGTGATTGATCCGGCGGCCGTCTGGATAAATGATGCATCCCCGCGGTTATTGTCGTCTTTTTCTTGAATGATTATTCTTGGTGTCTGTCTTCGTGTGGTTCGACCGGTCCTCCCCTTCAACCACCGACCGGATGTTCGTGAGGCGAACTCTTCTCATTTCCTTCCGTCGCGTCCCCGTGCGAACTCCAACTTTTTTCCCGGCCTCTTCGTTCCCCAACCTCTTTGTTCTCTTCCGGTTGCCCCCGCGGGCCGCCACAACTTAGGAAAAATTTCCGCAGATTGCATCACATGAATGCACGACGTCCACATACCAGCCTGACGCAAGCGCCGAGGCGTCCGGACTTGCCGATCGCCAAGGGCAATGGGCGTTGTTGGCGATGTCTCCCGGCGACGGGTAAGCGAAGATCGTGGTGCGCAATTCTGGCGATTGCTGTCCTCTTGATTGTGGGGGGGCCGACGCAAACACACGCCCAGTCCACAGGGATCTCACCGTCAGAGGTGGCGAAACTGGACGCAAATGGGGGCGTGCGGTACCTGGTACGCCTGGAAGACGGCGAGGAGCTTATCGGGACGGTGGTGGATGTTCTGGACGGTGACAGCGTGAAATCGGCGATCAAGCTCAAGACCTCGATCGGGACGGCAACCATCTATCTCTCGCAGATCCGGGAAATCCGGTCTATGGACGACGATTACCGTCATGCTCATCGGGTGTTCCTCATGCCCACGGCCGAGCCCATAGGGAACGATCATTTCGTGGGCAGTGTGGAGCTTCTCGGCGTATGGGCGGGCGCGGGCATCGGGGATATCGGTTCGGTGTTCGTTGCACGAACGGTGATACCCGGCATCTCTTCGCGCGAGCAGGTGAGCGTCTGCAACCTGAAAGCCACGGTGTACGAGGAACGGTATGAATCCATGACCGGCAAGATGAATTTCGCGCTGGGCGTGAACCTGGGTTGGCTGAATGCGGCGAATCGTATCACGAACGTCTATGCTGCGGGTACGTTCACGCGGGTGCGCTCGCGCATCACGGGCATCGTGTTCGGGAACGTCTCGGGGAGTCAGTCGGATCTGTTCACCGCCACGGCGGGCACCTTGGGCTCGGTCCTGGTACGCTATCCCAGCGGATCGGTGGGCTTCGGCATCGGCGTGGATACGCGCTTTCCGGGACGTCAGGATCTGCACGTGATCGCCGAGCTCTGGAACAGCAACATCAGTTCGGCGAACAACTCGCTGTTCCTGTTGGGACTCCGCATGGCGAACAGCAGTGTGAGCATGGACTTCGGCTTCGCCGTCGTTCCGGGTTTCACGCTGGTACCTGTGACAAGTTTCGCGTGGACTCCGCTCTAGGTTCTTCGGCTGGACTCCGTACTAAGTTCTTCGTTCTTCACCTGCACTGAACACCGAACTTTCCTGCTCGCGTGACCACAAAACATTTTCACAACACAGGCCCGGGCTGTATTTTCGCGTTCTCTTGTGCTGTCTGTTAGCGATATCGGCAGCTTTGAAAAAAGTCGACGATATCTGTGAAAATCGTCGATTTCTCGCAAAAAACGAAGGTTCGGTAGCTCAGATGGTAGAGCAGTGGACTGAAAATCCACGTGTCGGGGGTTCAATTCCCTCCCGAACCACAACGATTCGTCAACGGTACGGACGTTTCGAAGCATCGCAAAAAACCCTTTGAGATCGGATGATGTCAAAGGGTTTTTTCGTTTTGCGAAACGGGCCACCGTCTCGATGAGCAAAACCGTCAACCGCACGGCGTGATGCTCTCCCGCCTCCACGAGTAAAGGCTACGGCGACGCTCCCACCACAGGGACGATGGACCATCACGATATGGTCCGGGATCGAAACAACGCCGTGAAGGAAACAATGATTCGTGAACCGGAATGGATATGGGCGCGGGGTGATGTCAGCGGACGATGACAACGGTCGTCGTGCTGATACTGCTACCCGCGGTCAGTCGGACGAGGTACGTTCCCGGCAGCAACGAAGACGCATCCATGCGCACGGTATTCACACCTTCATTGGCGGGTCCGTCGGCAATCGTCGTCACGCGGCCTCCGATGATGTCGAAAAGTTCAAGCCGGATGGATTGCGTGGATGGAGACCAGAAGCGTATGACGGCCTGATTGGCAATGGGCGACGGCATGGTGCCGAGCAGACGAGGACCGTCGCCGATACGGGTCAGCACGCCCGCGTCCGGAACGGAGGTGATATCGGTACTCGCCTGCACGGTGCGGGTGACAACGGGATTCGCTTGTTCATCGAGAAGGGCAAGGTGGAGATCGATGGTGTCGATGAATGATCCCGACGCAGGATTGCCGGGCATGTAGCCGTTCTGCGGTACTTCCTGCACCGTATACGTGCCGAAAGGCAGGTTATCGAAACAGAAGTACCCCCGATCGTCGCTCGTCACCGTTGCCAACACCGTCGGCTTATGAATGAGTTGGAATGTCCAATGGGGAATCGCCGCATCGGTCGAATCTTTCACGCTGTTGCAATTCACATCCAGCAGTTTCTGGCCGCAGATTTTCGCACTCGGTTCGAGCTTCGACAAAAAGATATCATATCCGCCATAGGGAGCTGCGGTCGTCGAACCGAACGCCGTCACGCCCTGGATGTTCCCTCCGAGATAATAATTATCCAAACCGTCGATGCTCATGCCATGCGGTTCGGGCAAACCGTTGTCCGGACTGCTCGAAACGGCGGACCACAGCGGGTAGCCCGATGATGAGAACTTGGCCACATAGCAGTGCTGCGCCACCGGTGTCGAAGGGATATTCATGCCGGCGATCGCCGTCGCTCCGTTGAATGTTCCGCAAACGGCGAACTCACCGTTGGGCTTGGCGATGACGGCATTCGCCGTCGTCGTCCGTGCGGCGGAACTGCTTGTCTGTTTCACCCAGAGTACCCTGCCCGTGGGCGCAGACTTCATGATGAACGCCTCCCGCACGACCGCTGCGTTCTTGGTCAGCTGGATACCCCCTGCGAGCATGGCCTTATCGTAATCACCCACGACGTAAGCATTGCCCGCACTATCCGTCCGAACACACCGTCCCCACGTGATACCGCCCGCCGTGCCGTGTCTGCGGATCCATTCCATGGTTCCGGTCGGACCGAGATTCGCCACGAAGACATCCATGATGCCGATGCCGGGTAACGATGGCGTGACCGCGGAGTTGAGAAAACAGTTGCCTTGCATCGTGCCCGTCAGAGTGCTCCTTCCGCTCGGTGAGACAGCGATGCTGTTGGCGTCCACGCCGCCATCGCCCACCTTCACCGACCATAGGATCGCACCGAGCGGATTGCAGTGGAGGACGAACGAGCCGGAACCGAGAAGGGTGGATCCGAAGACCATGCTTAATCCCGCGTATCCCGTCA
>JBBATK010000006.1:106685-122187 GCA_040398805.1 Kapaibacterium sp. (SeqCode)
GGAATCTGAACGGTGCCGAAGGTGGCGTCGCCATGGAAGGTTCCCGTCACATAACTGTTTCCCTCAGCATCCGTCGCGATGACGGAAGAAGCACGATCAAAGCCGGCTCCGTCCATTCCCTTCGATCCCGCCGTGCGGGTCCATTGCCACGAGGGCGTTTGCGCCACGACCGCATGGCTTGCAAGAACGACTCCGATGATCGATATCATAAGCCGAAGTCGCGAAGCAGCTGTTTTCATACATCCTCCCGGTGGTGATTATCCGTCGTCATGATTCGCAAGCCGATACGCGCGCTCCGTGACGAAACCCCCGGGAACCGGTCATGAGCCCCGCGTCACCTGTCGACGTCTGCTCATCCGGATCGCTTTCCGTGGATCCCGCCCGGCACTTGCATGCCTGCGTTATTGTCCACCGCAAGCTAGAGTCGGTGCGGACGAAGGCTCATGACCGCGCTCAGAGGTCGGGATGATCCGTCTCAGGACTGGAACTGACGATCGTCATGTGGACGACGGTGGGCATGTGAGTCGTCATGATGCGATAGGCCGTGAGGCGCGCTCGCCTCGTGCGTCAGGATAGACAGCATCGATGGGTCGGACTGATGCGGACGAAGGGAGAACGCCCATGGAGAGCGGGTTGGAGGACCACAGCTTCTCGAAGGAAGAGGGGTGCAATGGATGCGGGATATCGAAGGCGGGACGGATGCGTGTGCTACGCTCACGCAGTCGGATCAGAACCGTCGGACCGCACGGACGTCGTGCGTTCCGTCTTTGATATAGTGTGTTTCGCCTCCGGTGAGGAAGCTGAATCGCCATGCGCTGGCCGATGAGAATTCCGTACTGCTCCAGAAGACGCCTTTGAGGGAAGTGGAGCCGGAGATGGTCACCAAGGCGGAGTTCACCGGTTCACGGCTGTCGTACAGCATCTTCAGTTCGCCTTTATCGGGTAGATACCAATCATCATATCCGCCGCCCGTGAAATCCAGACATTGCCGCTTCGCCATTTCCCAATCGGCACCGCCGCTCATATTCACGGTCGACACGATCAATCCATGCTGCTGACCCGCGCTGTCCCGCCGAACGGAGAATACCACTCCTCCTCCGCGAAGACTACCCACCAAGATTCCGCCTTCTGAATCCGGGGATGTCGCGGACGACTGATTGTTGCATGAGGAAACCGCCGCCGCAAAGCAGCAGAGAAGGACAAGCATCATGAATCTCATCGGCATTCAATTATCTCCGTGGATTATTCGGTAGAAACGTCATCCACCCAAAATAATGGTTACGGAATAAAGGAAGACCCTTCGTTCTCAGAGGTGCACAAAATGGGTCCGGACATGTCACGTGCGGAAGGAACGATCGTCGTTCCATCCGCACGCCACAGGTGCTTTTAGGGTGAGGGTCGTTTACCCTGCATGATGGATTGGATATCCAACAGCGGGACGGCGTCGCCCGTCACCGCGGGCAGGGTGCCGTTCCAGCGTTTGATGAGTTCGTATTGGATAAGCGGACTCGAAAGCGAGCGCAACCGCATCTCGTTGGCCTCGGCCTCCGCCTTTGCTTCCAGGAGTAACGCATCTGCCTTCGCTTTGGCACGGAGCATGGTGATGTCCGCTTGCGCACGTTCGCGGATGATGGCGGACTCAGACTCCCCGCGCGCCTTTGCCTGCTGCTTCTGCGCTTCGGCCTCCGCCTCGCGTATCTCGTTCTCACGCTGCTGAGCCAACTGCGTGGCTTCGATCTTCGCATTGATGGCAGCAACCACCCGTTGAGGCAAGCGGAAATCGCCGATGGTGTAGATACGGTCCACCTTGATACCCATGCCATCGATCTTCAGCTTCACCGTTGAATCCACTCTTCGCAACAACACCTGACGTCCGGCACCGTATACCGCCTCTATGTCCATCTCCGAGGCGATGAGGTTCAAAGCATCGCGGACTTCGTTCCTGAGATACAGGTCCGTGATCTCGTCCAACCCTATGCGGTATTTCTGGAAAATGGACGTCACACTGTCGGGCATCACCACATAACTGATCCCGAAATCACCATTCACACTCAGACCCTCTTTGGTCTGAAACGTGATGGACTTCCCTTCCGTCCACACGATATTCTGCTGGAACACGGGAAAGATGAACAGTTCCTCGGTGAACGGCCAGACGAAGTATCTTCCCGTTCCGAGCTCGCGTGCATCCACGCCTTTCGCCCCGCCAAGCATGTTCACCAACACCCCCCTGTTGCCTGCGGGAACCGTTCTGCATCCCGACGATGTCGCCAACAACACGACCGCACTGAATACCATGACCACCAATCTCATACCAGCTCCATGATGATGTACATGCCTTCAGTAACGCGCACCGACATGAATTAGTTTCGCTGTCGATAGCCGTTTTGTTTCATGAGATTATATGGATTTATCTGTTTGATTATCGGATACTATGAGATTCGATTGCTTCGGATGTACCGACGACCTACCCGATGGCGGTGCACGACGAACCTCTTATCGTCGAGTCCGATGTAAACGTATCATCGGACGACAACGAATTTCTCCAGGCGCACCTCGTCGGACGTCCTCATACGCACCACATACATTCCCGTGGGCAAACCGGACACGGCATACCGGATCTCGTTGGTACCGGCGGTGGTGACGGCATCGACCACCCGGGCCACCTCGCGTCCCAGCACGTCCGTGATATCCACGCGGAGCGAGGCATTGCGCATGGTGGTGCACACGATGGTAATGACGGAGGATGCGACATTGGGATACACGAACACCGAATCGCGGGCGAGCGGCGAGGCATCGGCGTCGAGCTTCATTAGGAATACATCGCTGAGTCCGTTGCCCATGCCATCGAAGTCTTCGGTGCGGGACTCCGTGTAGCCGGTCAGGACACAGCCGCCGTCGCGCGTGAGGGCCAGGTCATATCCCTCCTCTTCCTTGTCCGCGCTCCCGTAGCAGCGCGTCCGCAGCGTCATGCCGGCACTATCCATTTTCGTCAGGAAGATGTCGGCGAGACCCTTATGCGTACCGGACAAATCGCCGTCTGCAGACCACGTACCGCCCGTGGCGAGGAATCCGCCATCGGCCGTGGCGGCGATACAGAAGCCCCGATCTTTTCGCATACCACCGAAGCTTCGCGTCCACCGGACCTTGCCTACGCTATCCATGCAGACGAACACGGCATCGGGATCAGCATTCGCCGAACTGCCGCTGAAATCGCCATCGGCGGACAAAGTCCAGCCCGCCATGGCATAACCGTTGTCGGCACTCTGCGTCACCGACGTGCCCCGATCCACATCGCTACCGCCCACGGTGCGTTTCCACACCAACTCTCCGCGCGCATCCGTCTTGATCAGGAACAGGTCGCTCGCACCTTTATTCATTCCGGAGAAATCGCCGTCGTTCGACGTCATGTCGCCCACGATGGCAAAACCGCCGTCGCGTGTGTGGATGACGCTTGCGCCGCGATCGTCTTGGCTGCCCCCGTAGGTGCCGACCCAGAGTTTCTCTCCTTGCGCGTTCAAGCGAAGGAGAAAGACATCCGAACCGCCACGCGTGGTCCCTTGGGCGAAGTCGCCATCGGTGGACCGTGTCTCCCCGCACACCGCGAAGCCGCCGTCGGGCGTGGAAATGATCCACGTGGCGTTCTCGTTCCGACTGCCACCATAAGTCTTCGTCCACACCACCTTCCCGTCGCGGTCGATCTTGATGATGAACACGTCATGCTCACCGCGATTACGTCCCGTGAAATCGCCATCATTCGAAAAGAAATATCCGCACACGACAAAAGCGCTGTCGGCAGTCAGCGCGATACCGTTCGTCACTTCATATTTACTGCCGCCGATGATGAGACGCCATTGGACGAAGCCGCCGGCATCCGTTTTCACGACGAAGCCGTCCACATCGCCTTTGCTCATGTTCAGGAAGGTCTTATCGTTCGACCACGTGCCGCCGGTAAGGACATACCCGCCGTCCGGTGCAGGAAGCACCCTGGTTCCCCACTCCAGCTCGCTACCCCCGTAGGTCCTGGCCCAGCGGTCCTGAGCGAACAGTCCGCTCACGGTAAGTGTCACGGCGAGCATGCGGAGAAGAAAGGGCATCATGATAATTATTCGTATCCTATAGGTTTTCTTTATCAACTCGGTTTTATTTCGCCGGGCAAAATACATCGCGTCCCGAGCTTCCGGGAGAAAATCGGAACGCGTCCCGTAGCCGGATGCGGAACACGGCGGAGCGGTGCGCCACGATGCGTATTTTCCCGTGGGGACCATGCATTATCCATCACGACGACCGAGCTGTATGCCGAGAGTCTTACCACCGACAACGAACCGCTTCATCCTCATCATGAGCACATGGATGATTCTGCTCGCCTGTGCCGCACACGCTCAGACCTACGTCGGCGGCACCATCAATGCTTCCACCGCCGTGCGAAGCATCCGCACGGAAGGATGCGCATCGTTCGTGCAGGTGGCAGACACCGCAGGTTTTGCGGTAGGTGACGATGTGCTCGTCATCCAGATCATGGGCTGCACCGACAGCGCCCGATATGCGGTCGGATCCGTGGGACTGTTCGAGCGCGCCACCATTCATGGTATGGATGCACGCGGCATCCTGGAGCTTGAACGTCCGTTGTTGCGCGCCTACGAGGAGTGCGGTCGCATCCAGGTGGTCCGCATACCGGTATTCACCGGCACCGTCATCGTGAACGATACTCTGCGGGCCCGTGCTTGGGACGGTTCCTCCGGCGGCGTGATCTGCATGGACGTGCGCGGCACGCTTGTCCTGAATGCCGCTATCGATGCCTCCGGCATAGGGTTTCCCGGGGGTGCGGTGTGGAACGGCTCAGGACAATGCTCAACCATCACCCCCGATACGCCCATCAATCATCCTGATGCGGCAATGAAAGGCGGTACCTATGTCGTCGCTGCGTCTTGGCAAAGAGGCGGCGGCGCTGCGCTGTTCAGCGGCGGAGGCGGGGGTCTCGGACATAATTCGGGCGGTGGAGGTGGAGGCAATGCCGGAGACGGCGGAACAGGCGGGGCACAGTGGCAGGGATGCGGTGCCCGTTTCGATAACGGTGGTCGCGGCGGCAAGGCCGACAGCACCGTCGACAGCTCTCTTATACGCCTCCGCTTCGGTGGCGGCGGCGGTGCAGGACACATGAACAATCAACGCGGCACATCAGGCGGAGCCGGTGGCGGTATCGTCATCCTCCTGGCCGACAGCATCGTCGGTAATGGATTCATGGTGAACGCGAACGGTGCATCCGCACTCATGGCAGGTAACGATGGCGCAGGCGGTGGCGGAGCCGGAGGAAGCGTCTTTGTGTCGGCACGTGCATGGACGGGAACGCTTACCTGTTCAGCCGCCGGCGGTACCGGCGGTAGCGTCTCCGTTGGTGACCTGCACGGACCTGGCGGCGGCGGCGGTGGCGGTATCGTCATGACAAGCGACAGCGCTCTGCCTGCGGGGATGGCATGCACGGTTCAAGGCGGAAGCATGGGACGGTGTATCGCAATAAATGATACGAACGCATCATGGCATCTGGCAAAAGCCGGAGCGCCGGGTGGGACCGTTTTCTCCGTCCGTATTCCCGAAAACACGGCCTCGACACGTCCGTCGAGCGTAACGATCATGAGCGACACGTCCGTGTGCGCAGGTCAGTCCTGCCTTCTCACCCTCCGCATACTCCGCTCTGGCGATACCCTGCAGAGCGCTCCGTCCATCGAGTGGCGCGGGCCCGACGGCAAGGTCATCGCGACGACTCCCACTCTTGCATTGACGCCGTCTCGCACCTCCCGATACATCGTCACCATCCGTGACTCCGCCGGCTGCACCGCTCGCGATACGGCAACGGTCGGTGTGATGAACACCACGGACGTGAGCGTTCTCTCCACGACCATCGATACCGTGTTCTGCCAGAGGGTCGTCGACACCTCGTTGGTGATCCGCAACACGGGCACGGCGACGGTGACGGTGACGTCCGTAGAATTCGATCGACGGGGATCGGACGTCATCGATACGTTACCTGTGACCGTCGCCGGTGGCGACTCCGTGCGTATGCGGGTGCGGGTGACGACGGGGAGTACGCTCGGACCTGACAGCGCCGTCGCCACGGTACGCTTCGCCCCGTGCGACACCGCTGTGACTGCAACGATAGGTTGGACAAGGGGAACACGCGTCCTCTCCATGACACCCTCCACCGTCCGAATGAACGAGGTGTTCTCCTGCGCAGCCATCGATGTGGATACCACCGTGACCTTCACGATGGGGAGCAAGGGCGGCGTCATCACTGCTGTCGTGTGCCGTGGCACGGTCGCCTACAGGGGTCCGCTTCCCTTGACGATCGGCAACGACTCCACCGTTGCCGTTCCCTTGCGCTGGAGTCCGCAACCGTCGGCTACGCGCGGAACGGCAGGTCTCGTGCGACGCTCGGACGGATGCGACGACACCGTGTGGGTGGAGGTCGACGGCGTCGCCCGCATGCCACGCATGTCCGCGCCCGATACGCTTCGCGCCGGCGACATCCTGATCTGCGCGAACACGCCGGCGATCGTCGACATCCCTCTTCGCTCGTCCGATTCCTCCGTGTGGCGCATCGCAGCGATATCCGCGCCACGGGAAGTGATCGTGGACAGGATCGTCGGCGGCAGCATCACGGGCAGCGGGACGGTGCGTGCACGTGTGGCACCCGGAGCGGTAGGACCCTTCACCTACGTTGTGGAACTCACCCTTCTGCCGTGTGATACGACGATACGGGTATGGCTGTCGGGCAAGGGCATCACGTCTGTGCTGTCGCATGCGGACACGACGGATATCATCGAACCCATCATAGGCCGTTCGAAGCTGAGTCCGCTGGTGGTGAGAAACACGGGTACCGAGCCGGTCACGGTGACAGGCGTGGCGAACACCCTGCACGAACCGTTTGCTTCCATCGCCTTCGTTCCCGCCTTGCCGTGCACCTTGTCACCGGGCGACAGTCTCATATGCTTCGTCCGACTCGTCCAGAGATACGGACGACATGCGGACTCTCTGATACTCACGACGTCGAATCCATGCGCACCGCGGGAGCGACTGTTCGTCGTGACGCAGGCAGGGGCGCTGACCCGCGTGCGGATGCCGGACCTTTTCCTGCCCATCGGCACCGTCGGCATGATTCCCATCCTTATGGACGGCAGACCGAGCATCGAGCCGACGCTTCTTGATACGTTCACCGTGGACATCGCGGTGCGCAGTGAACACCTGTCGGTGACCGACGGATCGGATGCCCATGCCGTCTGGACCTGCACCGGCAGGGATTCCCGGACACACATCCGCGTGACGGGTCGTTGGCAAGGAGGTGACACTCTTGCTGTGATTCCCGCGCGGGTCTTGATGTCCACTTCCGCCTCCACACCCTTGACCTTCACGCGCACGCCGGGTTTCGTGTGGTCGTCGCAGACCTGCGACATGGAGTACGCGGACGGATCGGTGACCTTCGGCGACGTGTGCGGTGGACGGTTCTTGCGGTCGGTATCATGGTCGCCCGTACCATCCTATCAAGTGGCTCCGAATCCCGCATACGGCAGTCTGACGGTTCTTCCTCCGGACGCCGAAACCTCCCGGTACGACATCACGATCTTCGATGAACGCGGAACGGTGATTGCCACGTACGCGTGCAAGGGTGCGCAGAGCATCGATATTCAGGAACTTGCTGCGGGCAGGTATGTCGTTCGTATCACCGACCTGTTCGGTGCACATGCGCACCTGGTCGTGAAGCGATGATGGGTATGCGGACGGATTGATCATCGGCGGCGTCCGGACGCACGGGGTATCGCTCGCGTCTTGATGCGCGGTGGTACAGTCCGCCGTCTCCTCACGTTCATTCCCGACGTCGCGCCGTCTCCTTCTTCTCCCCACCCGCAAGGATGACCAGGGCTTCCGTGCGATTGCGCACGTGGAGTTTCTTGTAGATGTTATGGATATGACGTCGGACGGTTTCCGTACTCAGAAAAAGGATCGAGGCGATTTCCTTGTAACTGAGTCCTTTAGCCAGATGCTGGACGATTCCTTGCTCCCGCTCGGTAAGACTCTCGGTTCGCTCGGGCACGACAGGCATCGTGCGCACGTGGTCGAGGATGCGACGCGCGACGGGTGTGCTGATGAAGGCTTCGCCGTCCTTGATCTTCCTGAGCGCGTCGATGATCTTCTCGAAAGAGTCGGCTTTCGAGATATACCCGCTTGCTCCCACCCGGATGGCCCGGAAGATGGATTCATCGTCGAGGTGGACCGTCAGCACGACGAACTCCGTTTCGGGATCGGACTCCTTGAGTTCGGCGATGCACTGCAGACCGGACCCGTCGGGCAGTCCGATGTCCACGATGACGATGTCCGGCGCAACCTGCGGCAGAGCCTTCATCGCTGTGCCGGCTTGGTCGTACACGGCGCAGACGACGAACCCCGCGGACGTCAGACGTTCCGAAAGTGCAGTCCTGTACTCAAGATCGTCTTCAACGACCGCGATGGTAAGTGCCATGGAAAAACCTTTTACGTCGTCATGATGGATACGTGCGGACAGATAAAGACCGCAATCTGTCACGACGAAGGAGTGCTCATCGACGTCCGGTGACACCAGGTGACGCCGTCGTGGTGATTAATGTAAAGCCCTGGACAAACATAGCCCAGCGGCACCATGGTCATCAATACAACGTTCGTGTTATTCTTGCTTTTCGGGATTTATCCTTGATGCGATGATGACCGGGTCAGGATAATGAACGGACGACGACGATGATTACCGTCAAGAGGATGATATGCGGGAAGAGGACCGGGCATCACCCGGTCAAGACCATCACTGTTCCGTGAACGGTATGCGCGCCGAGACCGTCGTTCCCGATCCATGCGGAGAATCAAGCACGAACGTACCGCCGATGGATTCGATGCGTCGTCGCATGCTCATCACGCCGTTGCCTCCCGCATGCGCGCTTCCCAATCCACGACCGTTATCGGCGATCCTGATTATGAGCTCATCGCCATGCACGCGGACCTCGAGCGTACAGGAGGTGGCAGAGGAGTGACGGATGACATTATTGATCGCCTCCTTGACGAAGAGGTAGATATTCCGTCTGCTCGCCAGTGGAAGGATTCTCCCATCGACATCGTCGTCGCCGACGAATGTCAGTTCCACGCGCGCATCATCCAAGGTCTCTTTGGCATACGCACGCAACGTGGCCACGGTGGCATCGAGAGCGTCGTTGGCAGGATTCAATGCCCAAACGATCTGCTGGACGGAATCCACCATGGAGACGGCAAGGTCCGCAATGCGGTGCATGCGCTCCTTTGCAATACCTTCGTCGATATTCAAGGGCAAGCGACTGATGGTGAGGATCTTCGTGATGGAGGATCCCACCTCGTCGTGCATATCAAGCGAGATCTGCTCACGCTGTTTCATCAAGGCGCTGTCTTTTTCCAAACGGGCGATCCGCGTGCGATACTTCAACGTGCTGATGGTTCTGGTCAGAATCACGACGATGGTGGTGACGAGGCCGGCGCACGCGAGAAGGAACCACCAACGCAGCCAGAACGGTGCGGCGATGATGATGCGTAGTTGTGTCGGTTGGTTCCAGGAAATGCCGTCGTATGATGCGCGGAGAAGAAGCGTATACTCCCCCGGCGGTAGGGCGGTGAGGAGAATGCGCCGGTCAAGGGGGGCACCTATCCATTGAACCCCGCCGGACTGTACTGCGTATTGATACACGACTTTCTCCCGCCGACCGTATTCGGGTGACGAGAAGTCGATGGCGATGACCTTATGCTGATGCTGTAACTCCAAAGAGCCCAGTAGCCACGGGGCTGCAGCGGTGGGGAACACGGCACCGTTGACGTTGATTCCCGATATCCGTACCGCAGGAGGAAGATCGGTACGAATGAGTTGACGGGGATCGAAAATGTGATATCCCCGCAGACCGCCCATGGCGATGCGGCCGTCGCGGAGATTGACGGAAGACCATGTGTTGAACTCGTTGGAAAGCAATCCGTCGGCCTCGGTGAACCGCTGGATCACGCGTTTCTCCGCAAGGGAGAAATACATCAAGCCCGTGCTTGTACCCAGCCACAAGTTTCCGGCATCGTCCCGAGCCATGGCATACACGAACAGATCGGTAAGCCCCGACTCGGCCGCGTAGATCCTACTCTTGTAGGTATTGATGTCGAGGCAAATCAACCCTCCACCACGGGTACCAATCCATAGGCGGGAGCTATCGTCTTCCACGACCGCCTGCGTATAGAAGGGACCATGAAAAGAACGTCGGTGGTCGTTAATGGCATCGGGATTGCAGAAGAATCGGGAAAACGTCTTCGTCGCGGGATGATACAGATGAAGTCCGTTGCTCGTTCCCACCCATACCTGGGAGCGCGAGTCTTGGAAGACGAAACGATAACTATCGCAGGAAAGCTTACTGGTGTCGAACGGATCCCATCTGAAGGTCTCGACGACCTTTTCCTTTCGAGGATCGAACACCCGCAGACCCGGGTCTTTGATCGAATGACACCACAACATGCCGTCGGACGTGCCGGTGATGACGTCCTCTGCCGGGACGGAGTACACGACGCATTTCTTGCGTTGGAAATCGATGCGGAAGAGATGCGGAAAACCGGACCATAACGTACCGTCCTTGTCGAACATCACTGTGCGCAACTCATCCTGGGGAATCGCGATCGGAGACGTCTTCCTATGGATCACGAATCGACCACCCGTTTTCGGGTCATAGCACTGCAATCCTGCCACTGCCGAAGCGCTCCATATGCGTCCGAGCGAATCCTCGGCCAATCCGAAAACGAATCCACCGTCTGTCTCGCCGGTCTTCGACAACGTCGGCACAGCAGTGAAAGGCGACGATGTCTTGTCCACCATGCTCACACCGCCGCCATAGGTGCATACCCAGGTGATTCCCTCATGGTCCCTATAGACATGGTGGGGCACACCATATCCTAAGGAGGTAGGGTCGTTCGCATCGTGCATGTAGACGTCGAAGAGCTCGGTATCCCGATAAAAAATAAAAACGCCACGTTCCGCCGCGATCCATATTTCATTGGAGTCGAGAATCTCCACTTTGAATATCTCGCCTGACCGCTCGGGGAGGGGGAATACACGTCCGGAAGGGTCATGAAGTCCGGCATTACGCTCGCATCCCCACCCTCTCGTCGAGATCTTCTTCCTCTCCGCCAATGACGCATGCAGCGCGGAGGCCGAATCGAGATACCCGAACTTCAAAGTGTGGATATCGAACGTATACCAGGTGTTCAGGTTCATCAACGCAAGCGTCCTTCCCTCCCGTCGTATGGCACCGAACCAACTGTTCGACCGCGAGACGGCATCGGTATCGAGGGTGAATACCTGCGTCCTATACCCGTCGAAACGACAAAGACCTGCCGACGTGCAGATCCACAAGAAGCCCTCGTCATCCCGGATGACGTCCTCTGTCGCCAATGTCGGCAACCCTTGCTCCAGTCCGATCCTCTTGAACTTCAATCGCGGGCGCACCGCTCCTGCGCTTCCGGCAAAAACCGTCAACGATACAAGGAAGAGAAGTCCAAGGCCCGTGCCTCGCTTCAGGTGTGGGGCAATGATTCGCATGACATGCTGTCGAAGAATTCCTGACAGTCCCCGCGACACAAAGTACTGCTCGATGCTGATCGTCTGCACATTCAAGACACGACACTCCGTGACGGCATCAAAAATACGATGCCCCGACCCCGAGTGAATGCCGCATTCGAGTGGTTTATTTCTTACCTTATTTAATTCATAACTTTTACTCCAAGGGGTCACTCCGCTCCCCTCCGATATCCGGTATCCGCATAATTCAGGGCGCATCGGCATGATGCTCGACCGTGAGGCCGCCGTACGGGCGTCGGGTTTAGCATTTGCTCATGGTCCAAATCCCTCACCCCCTCCCTCTCCCGGAGGGAGAGGGGTAAACTGAAGCCCTCACCCCGGCCCTCTCCCAGAGGGAGAGGGAGGGTTGCTTATTCTGCCCATCATGTAAACGATTTCATCGTCATCCGCGTCATACCCGCTGTTCCCCACAATGACACGTACGGGAACACTGTGAGTTTCTCATCACGACGGTCTGAGGGACGCGGCCCTATGAAGACCACCAACCGGTTTCAAGCCGGTGGTACTGCCGCGATCGATGAGGTGTCTATGACCATTGCTTCCTATCTGGAGCGCCAATGCGCTCTGCACGGTATACGCCGCGGCCGCATCCCTTCCTTGCTCGGCTACGCCAATTCTTCCAAAGCTCTTCGACGATACGATGCCTTCGTGGGCGGCGACTATCATGACGCCACCATGGTGGAACGTCTTCGTGCGTGCCCCGCGTTCAGCGGCGAGGAATTCGAACAGGCTTTAGCGACAAGCATCGCGGAGCAGCAGCGCGACCGTGAGGAGCGCGCGCGGAGCGACGACCTGCGCCGTCGCGCGGCATTCGTTCCTCATATCCTCGTGGAGCACGAGCGGACTCGTCCGGAACATCCTTTGTTCATGATCGCTTTGCTCGGCATCGATCACTTCAAGCGCATCGATCTGCCAACCGAGGTGCGAACGGAGAAGGACATCCACACGTTCCTCGGGCAATGCCGCGAGCATATCGCCGGGGTCATGCAGGAAGGTACGACATCTCAGGTGGTGCGCGGACCGTTCGGCAGACCCGTTGCGTTCGTGTGCCGCTTCACATACGATCTCTCCTTCGTTTTCGAACTCGCCACCGGATCGTTCACGGATGTGCGATATCAAGCGCCGTTCCGTCAACACGCAGAAGTATCCATCAACAACAAACCATTTCCCAAAGGACTACTATCATGACAAAGAACAGCATCAGCAACCCGCTTCGTTATAGCTCCCGTACCGCATCGTATCTGTGGACCAGCGAGTATGTGTCACCCGGACATCCCGATAAGATCGCCGACGGGATCTCCGATACCGTCTTGGACCTGTATCTCTCCCGAGACCCGCGCGCCAAGGTGGCCTGCGAGACCCTTGTCAAGAATGATTCGGTCATCGTCGCCGGCGAGATCACCTCGCAAGCGAAGGTTTCGCAGGACGAGATCGCGGAGGCCATCCGCGCCACCATCCGCTCCATCGGCTACACGCAGGAAACGCCGGGCTTTACCGCCGACACCTGCGCCATCACTCTGGATATCCATGCGCAATCGCCCGAGATCCATCGTGCGGTGGTGCATGGTCAGGAAGTGGCCGCGGGCGACCAGGGCATCATGTTCGGCTATGCCACACGCGAAACGCCCGAACGCATGCCGGCGGCGATCACCTTGGCGAAGAGGATCATCGAGGAGGCGTACGCGGGTCGGGGCGCGCGGTATGCGTTCAGGCCCGACATGAAGAGTCAGGTGACCTTACGCATCCAGGATGGAACCGTGGACAGCGTAGACGCCGTCGTGCTGTCCGTATGCCACGAGGAGTCGCTCTCGCTTGCGGGCGTGCGCGAGGTGTTTCACGACGAACTTCTTCCGCGCGTGCTGAGCGCCCTGCCCGACCATCTGCGCGCGTTGTTCACGACGCAGACCACGTATCATATCAATCCCGCAGGGGCGTGGCATGTGGGAGGTCCCGTGGCCGACTGCGGTCTCACAGGACGCAAGATCGTCGTCGACCAATACGGTGCGGACTGTCCCATCGGCGGCGGCGCATTCTCGGGCAAAGACCCCAGCAAGGTGGATCGCAGTGCCGCCTATATGGCGCGGCACCTGGCGTTGCGGACCTTAAGCGAGAATCCCGAAGCGAATGCCATCATGATACAGCTTGCCTATGCCATCGGCAAGGCGGAGCCGGTCTCTACCAGAGCGGTGGACCCGCGCACGGGCGTGGAGTATCCGCTCAGCGCCAGTGATATCGCGACCTGCACGCCCACGGCCATGATCGAGCGATTACAGCTGGATAAGCCGATATACACCGCCACATCCTCGCGCGGACATTTCGGCGTGAAGCCGTATACGGAGAAGGGTGTGGAACATTATGCATGGGAACGCGAAGGACATGGAGATGCATGATCGTGATGTTCCGGTCGGCGTGGTATTTTCGGCACGAAGTGATATCTGCCAACGAATGGTCACGGGAGCGGATGTCCACCGGGGAGAATCCGGCGATCAGACGGGTTCATGTTTTCATCCATCAATCCACGATATGTTTATGTTCACGTCGACCGTGTTCCGCCTCATGAGCACCCTGGCGGTGTTCGTTACCATGGGCGCTCTGTCCATGGCCCAAGACGGTGTTCTTGACTCCGCCTTCGCGCCTCCGGGCAAGCCCTATGTCCACGCCATCCAGAAACTTCGCAATGGCAACATCCTTGTGGGATATTGTCAGGCAAGCGCCGGAGGAATCATGGCATTCAGTCCGGACGGCAAGGAACTTCCCTTGAGATTCCTCGGTGCGCCGATGCAGATCGAGTATTCCGGACAGCAACGGTATGTCACGGATTTTCTTGAACAACCGGACGGGAAGATCATCGTCATCGGCGGCAACACCGATCCTCGCATCACCAGGCACAACGCGGACGGCACGCTTGATTCCGCGTTCCAGAAGAACATCGGCAAGGGTCCGAACATCCGCGCATTCCAAGGCGTCCTGGAGCCGAACGGGAAGATCACCGTCGTCGGCGACTTCACCTCGTGGAACGATAAACCCGCAGGAAAGATCATCCGGCTGAATCCGGACGGTACCATCGATGAAGGATTTAATTGCACGGGCACCACATCGGTGTTGGGCTTCTCGGACATCCACCTTTTACCTGACGGCAAGTATTATCTGGCGGGACCGAACATCTCGGTTTTCGATGGACAAACGAAGTCCGCCTACTTCGTCCGCATCCACCCAAATGGCAACGTGGATACCACCTTGAGAGCACCGCAGGACTTCAAGCCGCACAAGATATGTGTCCAGGAAGATGGAAAGATCCTCGGCTTCACACCCACACAGATACTCCGCATCTTCCCCGACGGCAAGCCCGATAACGTGTTCGGTTTCGTCGGTGTGCGTGCCGGAAACAAGGATGCGACGCCCGAAGGCCTCCACTTGCAGAAGGACGGAAAGTTCATCGTCGTCGGTTCGCTCACGCATGTGAAAGGCACGCCCTTCAACAACATCTGTCGCGTCAATCCCGATGGCTCCATCGATAACACGTTCACCACGGGCCCCGGCTCGTCCTCGAGCATCCTTACCTCGCAGCTTACCGACGACGGCGCCATTCTGCTTGGAGGAGTCTTCTTCAAATACGACGGTATCGACAGGAGTTACGTAGCACGACTGAAAAACGCGACGGGTCCGCGCGTGCCCGAGAATCTGGTGACGTCCGTTCGTGATATCGCTTCGACACTAGGGTTCTCCGTGTATCCTCATCCCGCAAAGGACTTCGTCGACGTGGAACTTCCCAGCGATGCCGATCCCGGTGCGCATACCGTGACCCTCGTGGATATGCTCGGTCGGGAACTGAGTAGCGTACCATGCACGGACCGTGTC
>JBBATK010000007.1:0-113134 GCA_040398805.1 Kapaibacterium sp. (SeqCode)
TGAGCTGGATGTATGGCGGTCTTTCACTTCCGAGCGAAACGGCCATCGTGGCGGCTTACGACGGCACACGTGTCGACTTCACCCTTGGTGGACCGAGCGTGACCGTTTCCGGTGGTGGTATGCGTCCCGGACAGACAAAGTCCTTTACCATGAACAAGGGCGATGTCTGGGTCATCGGTAACGATGCGAACTCCAAAGAAGGCGACGTTTCTGGCTCGGTCGTCCGTGCGACAAAACCTGTCGGTGTCGTCTCCGGTAATCAATGCGCGAATGTTCCCACGACCCTCCGCTGGTGCGACTTCGTCTCGGAGATGGAACTTCCAACGAACACATGGGGCCGCTTCCTTCAAATACCGAAGTACGCCTCTCGCAAGAATGGCTACTTCATGAAGGTCTTTGCCAAGGAGCCGAACACGAAGGTGTTCTATAACGGTTCCTTCTGGAAAACCATCCAGACGGTCGGTGGTCAAGAAGGTAAGGGCTGGATCTATCAACGAGTCGATGGTACAGGAAACAACATCCTCAGCTTGAGTGCCGACAAGCCCATCAGTGCAACGGTATGGAATACAGGCCAGGAGGATGACGGTGTCTCCACCGACCCCTTCCAGATGGATGTAATGCCGATTGAGCAGTACCAAAAGAACGTCATGTTCTGTACCCCCGGCTCGCGTGGCGGTATCGGCTTTACAAGAAACTTCTTGGGCGTCATTTTCGAATTGGATACCGTGACGCAGGGAATGCCGAAGGATCTCGAGTTCGGAACGGCTGTCAACGGCAAGATCAGCTGGCGTGCGTTGAGCGCCGTCTTCGGTCCGTCATTCAGCACCAGAGACATTTTCCAACAGAAAGTCAACGGCAAGACCTATGCATTCAAGGAGTGCGTTCTTCCGTCGGACAATGTGTACGCAATGCGTTGTAGCAAGCCGTTCATGTGTTACTCGTATGGCGGTTCGGACTACGATTCATACGGTCACCCCACGAGCGGTGCTCTTCGCGTCGTGTCACCTGATACGGTTGCTCCCATCGTTACGTACACGACCCGTTGCGACGGTACTGTGGGTGTTTTTGAATCAGCCACGGTCAGCGACATGCCGAACGATGACAGTGTTCGTTCGAATCTTGGTACCATCCTTATGGACCCGGACAGCTCGTACAACTACACGCTCGACTTCGATGAATTCGTCTCGGGTACCACCCGCGGCACGAAGTGGCGTCTCAACGTCGATAATCCGGACAATGACGCGCACGCGCTCATCATCTTCACGGACCGTGCCGGCAATCAGACCTGTGCAGAGATCGACTATCGCGCCATCAAGATCACGATCAACCCGGTCTTGGTCGACTTCGGCTTGATGAAGAAGAACAAGGTGGCGACCAAGGATATCGTCGTGAAGAACGAAGGTACGTCCAAGGTCAGCGTCACCCGCCTCGAGTTCAAGGGCGGCGGCGTCGGTGTGTTCAAGTTCGTCCCCGATATGTCGCAGGTACTTCCGTTCGACCTCGAAGCAGGTGCAACCAAGACGGTCACCGTCCAATACACCTCCAGCAACGACGGTGAAATCGAAGACTCCATCGGTGTCGGCAATGATTGTATCTTCCGCTATCGTACCCTTGTCAAGGGCAAGACGGGCGAACCGATCATCAATGTGACGGATATCCCGTTCGGTCCGGTTGTTGTCGGTAATTCCGTGAAGCGCTCGTTCAACGTGACCAACGATGGCAACGTCAAGCTCACCGTGAGCAACCAATCCGGTGTTGTTCCCGCGGGTTCGCCGTTCACAAGCACCTCTGATGTGGTGACGCCGGGTAGCCCGCTCGTCCTCGACCTCACGGGAACCACGGCAGGTAACTCCAAGACGTACGAGGTGACCTTCGCACCGACTGTCACCGGTAACTTCAACGCAACCATCACCTTCTCCAGTGATGCAGAATCCGTCGATAGCGTCTGTATCATCAGCGGTGTCGGTATCAAGCCGGGTCTGAGCTCGAACTTGATCGACTTCGGTCGTCGTCGTATCTCAGGCAACAAGAACTATACTGGACCGTACTCCACGGATGTAACAAACGCGCCCGCGAAAATCATCCTTTCGAATTCGGGCTCGGCGCCGGTAAAGATCTCGAAAGCGACCGTGACCCGTGGAAACGCGGCGAACTTCGTCCTTCCTGACCTCAACCAATTCAATGGCCTCGACATCCCGGCAGGTGAAACGAAATCCTTTGATATCTCCTATCAGCCGGGTGCTCCCGCCTACGATTCCCTCGACATTACCTTCGAGAACGATGCGAATAGCGGTACGGTGTTCCAAGCGATCGGCGTGGGCGTCGTAGCTCGTATCATCATCGACGATGTGAACTTCACCCCGCTCTCCTTGATCGGCGGTAACCCCGTCGACACGAAGAAGTGGAGAATCACCAACCTCTCGAAGACAACAACCCCGGTATGGGAGTTCTACGACTCCGTCAAGGTTACCGACATCACAGTCGGTGGTACCGGAACGGAAGTCGGCATTGGTGGTCAAACCGACATCGGTTCAGAGCGTATGTCCTTCGATAAGACCGCGCTGAAGTTACCGTTGTCCCTCAAGGCGGGCGAAGTATCCACGGGATTCGACGCTTGGTACCAGCCGAAGGATCTTGGCACCAACAAGGCTGAACTCAACACCGTCTCCGATGCCGAGACCGAAAAGATCTCCACGTGGAATGGATCAGCGACCGGTGGTGTTCTTGAGTACACCGTCACCATCCCTGATGTCTCGACCTGCGTCGGTTCATCCATCAATATCCCGGTGAAAATCACGAATACCAGCAAGGTAGCCCTCGACATGACCGATATCACGTTCAAGTGGCAAGGGGTAGTCGGAACAGAGTTCACCTTACCGAACAAACCGAACCTCCCGTTGCCTCCGGGCCAAAGCGTTGACGTCAACATCGTGTATACGCCGACAGCACAGACGCCGACCACCCGATACACGCTTGTTTGCGATGCGCAGCCCGGTCCTGTCACCGTCAGCGCGAGCTTCAACGTCACGGGTGAGTTCTACCCGTCCACCCTGAGTGTCGCAAAGAACGTCAAGGCAGGAATTTCGAAGGACGGTTCGACGAACTTCTTCCGCGTTCCCGTGACCATGGGTACGAATGTCGACGCCGGAAACGTTCTCGCTATGAAGGCCACCGTGACCTTCGATCCGAAGTCTCTCTTCATCCGTCGTACGTCGCCGGGCGGCTCACAAGCGTTTGTGACCCTCAATACGGCCGATGGTGCAGCAAAGACATGGACGGTGACAAGCGCTACGGTGACACCGGTTTCCGACCGTCTTGAAACCGTAACGATTGAAATGTCCGGTACGACACCGCTCACGGGCGGTTCCGGTAAGGACCTCTTCTATCTTGAGTTCCAAACGCTGCTCGCTCCCATCGATGTCAACCTCGGCCAGATCATCGTCGACCTCAAGGATGTCAAGGCGTTCAAGGATCAGGCAGCGACAAATGAGAACCTCTGTGTTCAAGTCAGGCCCGAGCCCGGATTCGTTGTCGCGACGGTCGTGTGTGCCTACGATGTCACACAGGTCGTCACCAGCGCTATCCCCTTCGGTATGAAGACGGCTTCTCCGAACCCGGTCAGCGACGCAGGTACGCGCATCGAATTCAGCGTCGGCTTCGAAACACCGACACGCATCGATGTTGTCAACACCAACGGCGAAGTGGTCGCTACCCTCGTCAACGAGACGTTAAAGGCGAATATCTACTCACTGAACTTCGTTCCTGTCAATCTTGCCAGCGGCTCGTACATCGTCCGCATGGTGAGCGCAGGAAACACGTACACACAACAAGTACAAGTCGTGAAGTAAGATCATTCTTCATTCTTCCAAGGGTAGTCGCTTCCGCGGCTACCCTTTTTTGTTTGTGGTAGGTTCGTCTCGTCCGTACGCTCTTCCCATCCCTTTCTCTCCTCCGACGCACCTTTGCACTTCTTAACAAACGCTGTACAACAAAAGCACATGCGTATCGTTAAAACGGGAGTGAATATGTTTCAACACCACCGTTGGTGTCGTTTCCCTTGTTGAAGTTTTACTCAGGAGTATAAGTCATGAACCGTAAGTCAACACTGGTTGCCACGTCCCTCGTCGGCGTCGGCATCATTGCGGGAGTCTTTCTTGTCACCGCTTTCAATGGAGATTCCCTTTCCTCGTTGTTCGCCGGCGGCATCAACGACATCGGAGCAAAGAATGCCCCGCTGAAGGTGGGAGAGAATGTGAAAATGCTCAACGACGCGTTTGTCGCTGCCAGCAAAGCCGTGTCCTCAACCGTCGTTTCCATCAATGTGGTCACGGAGCGTAAAGCATCGAGAAACCAGATGCAGGAGTTCTTCAAGTTCTTCGGCGATCCCCGCATGAACCCCTCGCCTGAGGAGGAGGGCGATGATGAATCGGACATGGAACGTGGCGAAGGCAGTGGCTCAGGGGTCATCATCTCCGCCAATGGGTACATCGTGACGAACAATCACGTTGTCGATGAAGCCAAAGCGGATGGAATACGGGTGGTGCTCAACGATAAACGTGAGTTCAAGGCCAAGCTTGTCGGGAAGGACCCCTTGACCGACCTGGCCGTCATCAAGGTCGAAGCAAACGATCTGCCCGTCGCGTATCTCGGTTCTCCCGATGAGATCCAGATCGGCGAGTGGGTGATAGCCGTCGGTAATCCGCTCGGACTTCGCTCCACCGTCACTCAGGGTATCATCAGTGCCATCGGACGTGGCGGACTGGGTTTGAACCGTGACAACTTCGCCGTGGAGAACTTCGTGCAGACGGACGCGGCGATCAATCCCGGTAACAGTGGTGGTGGACTCTTCACCCTGTCCGGTTCCCTCATCGGTATCAATTCCGCCATCGCCACCCGTACCGGGTATTATCAGGGATACGGCTTCGCCATCCCGGTCGATATCGTCAAGGCGGTCGCATTGGACCTTATCAACGACGGCAAGGTGAACCGTGCCTATATCGGCGTGACGATAAAGACCATCGACGAAAAGGATGCCAAGGGGCTTGGACTCACAAAGCCCGAGGGCGTCCTCGTGCAGGATGTCCTTAAGGACTCACCCGCCAAGAATGCCGGCATCGAATCGGGTGACGTGCTTTTGGAGTTGAACGGTACGCCTCTTACGTCGTCGAATCAGCTGCAATCGCTCGTGGTCGTCCGTAAACCCGGCGAAAGGATCAAGCTCAAGGTGTTCCGCGATGGCAAGACCATCATGAAGGATGTGGTCCTGCAGGCCCGCGATTCCAAGGACCTTTCATCCGCAGACAAAGGCAGCAAAGGAGACTCCGACGAGGATGAAAGCGGCAACTCGCCGGTGAGTCTGGAATTGCTCGGTTTCAGCGTAGGACCGTTGACGGAGGATGCGAAGAAAAGCTCCGACGTCGGCTCAGGCGTTCTCATCACGAAGGTGAGTTCCTACAGCGAAGCGGCCAATCAGGGACTGCAGCCGAAACAGGTCATCGTCAGTGCGGATCGTAAACAGATCACCTCGACGCAGCAACTGAAGAAAATCATCGAGTCGAAGAATGCCGGCGACGTCGTCCTCTTGAAGGTCAAGAACCAAGATCGCACAGCGATCATCTCGTTGGAGATTCCGGAGAAACGGAAGTGAGGTGAGATGGACGGGTGCCGCTTCGGGCGTGGTCAGCGGTTTGGTGCCGCCCTGCAGGAAACAAGCAGAAAATGCAAAGCCGAACGTGCGGGATGCGCGTTCGGCTTTTTTCTTCCGGCTACTGCGTTGTCCCACCCTCGCGGAGGCACTTCATGAGCCCATACCATTCTCCCGGGTTCCTCGTACGGGACTCCTACCGAACGAAGGTGGCCATTTTCGTGATGGCTCGGCCAGCCGCCTCGAGCTTGAAGTAGTACGCTCCCTGAGGCTTCGAAAGAAACATCGAGCGGTCGAGCTCAATGACGTGACCTCCGGCATTCTCCACCTCGTCCACCAGGGTCGCCACGAGGACTCCACGCGAATCGAACATGCGCAGGCGCACATGTCCGTCCACCGGTATGGCGTAGCGCAGAAAGCACGCCTCGCGAACGGGATTAGGATAGGGATCGTCGAAACGCAATATCTGCGATGCACTCGTGTCGACGCCATTGGTATCGTCTTTCAACACCGATTCGTACACGCCGACTCCATGGGTACCGATGATGATCCGGCTGTCGGCGTGGCGGACATCGATGGACTCGATGATAGCATTACCGATGGTCGAAACAGCAATCCAGCGCCACGGCGAAAGCGAGGTATCGTTCATCTCGCGAGCGAAGAGTCCGACCGTCGTTCCTGCCAGTATGTACCGAGTACCGGTCGTCGGATGCGTCACGAAGCGACATGAGCGCACGCCGGGTCCCCAGCCCAGAGTATCGGTTCCCCGCTCAAGTTCGTCCGAGATATCACGCCACGACGTCGCTCCGCGCATCAGGAGGAACATGCTGCGCACATTGTAATTCGACAGGGCGACAATCACGTTCCCATCCTCGTCGCCATCGAGCGAAGCGACGAACCCTTTGACCGGAAGATCGGGAAGCGGTGTCACGACGGATTGCGTGGCAGCCATGGACACCTGGAACACCCTTCCGGAAGTCGTCCCCACGAACACCGTCGCATCATCGTATTGCGACATCCCCAGGGCGCTGATACGGGCACCACCCGTGATCTGCGTCTGGAGTCCGGGCACCTCCACCCACGCCCTTCGGTAGGACACCTGTTCATATGCCTTGGACAATTGCGGGAAGAAAAACAGACGATTACCGACCGGCATGACGAAGACCGTATCCCGAAGTGCCCGACGTTGCACGAGCAGGAACATGTTCACGAACTGCGCAGAAATGGAGTCCGCAGCAAGAGGAGCGTCGAATGCGGTATAGTCCGGTTCACCGGCATTCAATCGGAAGGCATAGACACTTGCATATTGCGACGAGGCGAATATGAGCGAGGCGTCGGGCATCACCGCCGTACAGGTGCCATCACCACCACCGCAATGCGTCCAGCCCCTATCGCTTCCCGGAGAGTTCGTTATGTAGTTCGAATTGTCCTGAAGACTGACGGAAACGATACTGTCGCGGACAACAAAGTGGTCCTGCGAGGCGTGATACGCCTGCGTCACATTGTATCCGTTGTTCAACGTCCGCCAATATCCATCCTCTTTCCGCCATTCCGACGTATAGCTTAACCCGCCATCGCCGGCTGAGTACAAAACATACGGCTTTGTCGTGCTGAACGACAAGTGATGGATATCGGGGTGCAGACGTCCGGGTTCGACGATGTAGGGATATCCGCCCAAATGAAGGGCATCGTTGGCTTTGGCAAAACCGCTCGTGCTCAAATACGCATCCGTGCCCGCAATGACGACAAGGGAATCGTTTTCCGGATGAACTGCAAGCGTCAGGGCGTAGCCCGCAAGCGTATTCATCCGAGTGGAATCCAGCCACGCCTTGCGGTTCTCCCAGACACCTGTTCCCTTTCCATCGTCCGTATATCGCCATAGCGTCAGCACCGACGAGAACGAGAGATACCGGTTCGCATAGGAGGACGGTGCTTGAGTGAACACGTACATGACGTTGGGGTTCGAGGCACTTATGGCCATGCGAAAACGTCTCACCGCTGTCGGAAACGGCGTCGGCGTGATCTTCTTCCATGTCCCTTGCGCATCGCGCCGCCATATTCCATAACTCGTCGGCGCAGTCCCCTCGTCCGTCGCCCCGCATGCCGCATACCATACGGAGCGATCCGGCGATGCGACGATTTCCGTGTTGAAGGACCGACGAACGGTATCGCCAAGGATGCGGGAAAATCGCACGCCATCGAACGCATAAATACCTCCGGTACACGCCACATACAGCTCGTTACCATCGGAAGGACCACCGGGAACGACCGCCCATATCCCTTGGAAATCTTCTTTAAGGCTATTGTATTCGCTTGAAAATAAAGGCGTTATTCTATTCCATGTAACACCGTTATCGACGGACTTATACACACCCGTTCCGGTAGAGATGGTGCGCAACAGCATACTCGACCGTCGTTCCGTCGTCGACAATACCTCTCCCGTCCCCGCATACCAGACAGCGGGGTTGGTAGGATGCTGCGCAAGACAGCTCACGTTCAGGATATCCGTTGTCGGCGAGATCCGCGACCACGTCTCACCACCGTCGATCGAGCGCCACATGCCTCCCGTGACACCGCCGGCGATCATGACGTTCGGATTCGTGTAGTCCACGCCGAATGCACGCGTGCGACCACCGACGTTTCGCGGACCGATGGCACGGAAATCCCAAAAGACCTTTTGGATGGACGGTTGTGGTGCAGAAGCGCGCAACTCGCGCACGAACTCCCGCTCCCGCTCGGGAATATCCGCGGGAATGCGTCCCGTCACGGGATCCGCGCTTCGCTCCCTGTCGAACAGGGAGCGCTCGAAGAGCTCCTGCTCGTGTTCGAACTCACGCTCATGATGCGACAACCGGTTCTTCGGCGCTTGTGCATGGAGACCGCTGGAGAGAAAGAGCGCGATCACGAAAACCGCCATTGGTCGCATTCGCATCATGGTGAAGAGTGAATGGTGGTTATTTCCGCACAAAGCGCGCCGCGAAAACGGTATCGACCTTGTGCACGT
This sequence comes from Kapaibacterium sp. (SeqCode), assembly GCA_040398805.1. Classification (GTDB taxonomy): domain Bacteria; phylum Bacteroidota; class Ignavibacteria; order Kapaibacteriales; family NICIL-2; genus JBBATK01. The sequence continues at coordinate 8,649 of JBBATK010000007.1, forward strand.
GATATTGGATGGACACACAACCGTCCGTGCATACCGATGCGTCACAGTAGTTGGCGGCGTCATCAAGAGTGAATTCCGGATGCTTCTCGAGGAATGAATGGACGATATCGAAGGTTTCCTCCTTCTCGAAACTCGAGCAGGCATACACAAGAGCTCCCTTCGGTGCCACGCGCGCGGCAGCTTCTTCCAGCGCCGCTCTCTGGTGTTCCGAACCCTTTCGTACCGCATCGAGTTCTATTCTCCACCGCATCTCCGGTCTGGCATGCATGAGTCCGAGTCCGCTCACCTTCGGTTCCATGACGACCACGTCATAGGTGGCATCAGCGGCTTCGGTGGAGTCCGACGTGCACACGGAGCAATTCTCCACGCCGATCTCCTTCAATCGCGTCCGGCGTGCCTTGGCCTGCACATCGAACCTGGCGAACGTGGTGAAGGACGCGGGCTCCGCACTCAAGAACGGGATGGACATGTTGATAGTGCTGCGGTCCGGACACGATATGCGCACTGAGGCGTTCTTGCGGATGTTTGCCAGTCGAGCGATATACACATCGATGTCCCGTGCCACGATGCACTCGCCGCTTTTGAACGGCTCCATGGCAGCGATATTCTGCAAGCCATTGATGCGTAGAACGTTCGGAAAGTGCGGCATGGGTTCGGATGTGCATTCGTGCTCGCGAAGCCACTCGGCGAGCTTCTCCGGAGTGGTCCTGCGATGATTGGCATACACATGCAGATGCGCACGATCGTTGTTCGCACTGAGCATCTTCTCCGCCGTCTCCTCACCATGCCGTTCGCACCAGCGTTTCACCATCCACAGCGGATGGGAGAGAGTGACAGAGAGAAAGAGCTGCAGGTTGTCATCTTTGGAGGGATAGCGGATGGTGTCGATGTTCCGAAGGATGTTCTTCAGGACGCCGGCAATGGCGTTTGCAGACTTGTCATCTTTGATTCTTCGGACCAATGACGTGCATTCCTGCACCGCAGTCCCGGGTTGGATTTTCGAGAGCATGAGTATCTGATAGAGCGCGATACGCATGGCGAATTTGATGGTCGGTATGCATTTGGCGAACTCGCCGTGATAGAAACCGGTCAGGATCCAATCCAGTCTGCCTTGCCAGCGCAGGGTACCGAACACCAACTCGACAATCAGGGCGCGGTCGTAGGCTGACCACTCGTTCCGACGGAACTCGGCCTCCAAGAGGTTATTGATATGAGCGTCCGTGTTCTCCGCCCTTGTCAATAGGCGGACGGCCGTGCCTCGAGGTCCGCCGAACAATAAATCGTTGCGTGAATTGTCCGTAGAATCTGGCAGTTGAATCTTCGATCCAACTTCGTGCTGAGCGGTCATGAATCTTTGCTTTCTTCGCGTACGTGAGAATGATAGATTTGTCGGGTCCACGGCCCGACGCATTCCGCGCAAGATAAGAAAGACATCGCAACGCTCGCCGAACGGCAGATCCTCATACACCATGAACCACCGCATCCTCAGTCTCCTACTCGTGGCGCTCCTCGCATCTCCGGCACTTCATGCGCAGAAAGGCGACGCATCGCCCCTGGGTCCGGACCAGTTCTTCGAGCGCGCCGGCGGCTTCATTTCCGCCGGCGGCATCCGTCAATCGGGGTCATTCACCGTGGATTGTCCGTGTCAGGCTTTCACAGGCGGAGGCGGCAGCGAGTTCGCCATCGGAGGGCTTTACGAACGTGTGCCGCAGAACTCGTTCATCTGGGGAGTGACCGCTGGATATCAGTACCGCAGCATGGATGCCCTGTACGTGCTTCGCGAGGATACGACGCTTCGTTCCTTGAACGGACAGTCCGTCTTCCCGAATGTCCAGATTCCCTTTCGTCACTCATCCACCATTTCGCTGAGCACGTTCACGGTCATGCCGTATGCAAAAAGGTTCATTGCCAAGACCCTCTTCGCCCGCCTTGGTGTCTCGGCGGGTATCACCTTCGGTTCGTCGAAGGATTTCCGGAAGACCTTGCTGACGAACTCCGTGACCCTGCCCAACGATGATGTCATCCGTATCGGTCTGGACAGAGCGGCCCTTGAAGCAAGAGGAAAACGTCTGATCGGCGAGAACGAGGTGGTGCTCGAAGACGGTCCCATGAGCGATCTCGCCGCCTTCTCCCTAGCCGTGGTGCCCGCTTTGGGCTTCCAATGGCAGGTAAGCAAACGTCTCTTCCTCGTGCCGATGGTGGAGTACTCCTTGCCCGTCACCGGACTCTCGACCACGGATACGTCGTTGAAGATGAACTCTTTCCGTGGTGTGGTGGAAATCCATGTGGATTTCTAACCGGTAGGCGCACAAAGCAGGTGCACGAAGCAACCGAACAGATCCGATACCTCGCTCGGCCGTCTCAACCCTTGGAAAATCCCCGACTTTGCGTATATTTGCCGTCCGATTACGCACGCGCTGCAGACCGATATCTGCCGTGTGCACATACGAACCACCGCCATCCCAGAGGTTACCATGGTAAATCACATGAGCATCGTGAATCCCGTCGAAGTGAAGATGAAGGAATCCGCCCGTGGGTGTCTCTACGAATCCATCGTCGCTATGGGCCTTCGTGCCCGTCAGGTGAATGATCAGATCAAGACGCAACTCCAAGCGAAGATGGCCGACATCATCATCGAAGGAGATGAGACGGAAGGAACGAACTTCGACCAATTGGCTATCAGCCGCGAGTTCGATCTCATCCCGAAGCCCACGTTCCTAGCCATGCGCGAGATGATGGACGACACCCTGTCGTACGACATCCCCGAAGAGAAAATCGACTAAGCTCACGAACGTCTATGAAAGCCGTAGTGCATCATGCGCATTACGGCTTTTTTTTTGTTCCGCCGACCATGCGTTTCGTCGCAGAATCACACGGAGCGGACGATAACGGAAGACCATCATGGCACAGCCTGTACAGACATTCATCCTCGGCGTCAGCGGGAGTATCGCCGCCTACAAGTCTCCCCTCGTCCTGCGTGCGATACACAAAGCGGGCATGGACGTCCACGTTGTCATGTCGCCGTCGGCCACGGAGTTCGTGACGCCGCTCGTGCTCGCCAACCTCAGCCGACACGCCGTGGCCGTGAACATGTTCGATGAGAACGTCCAGCGCGGCGGATCATGGCATATCGACCTTGCCCGCGCCGCGCATGCCATGCTCATCGCTCCGGCTTCGGCAAAGACCATCGCTTCGCTTGCCCATGGCATCACCGATACGCCCGTCTCCTGCGTGGCCCTTGCTCTTCCCGAATCCGTCCCCCTGTTCATCGCTCCCGCCATGGATACGGAAATGTGGGAGCATCCTGTCACGCAGCACAACGTGGATATCCTTCGCTCTCGTGGCGTGCATGTGCTGTGGCCCGTCACCGGTGAACTCGCCAGCGGCTCCGTGGGCATGGGCCGTATGCAGGAGCCGGACGACATCGTCGCGTCGGTCCTGCGAACCCTTCGTGGAAGCACACGCACGGCGACATCGGACGATCCTATCACGGAAGCTGCCGAGCGCACCTCGTCGCCCTTGCAAGACGCTCTCGATCATGACGCATGGAGCGCAGAGTTCATGCTTTCGGTGCTTAAAGGCGCTGCTCCTGACGCTCGACCGTTGTCCGGACGAACAGTGTTGATAACCGCGGGCCCTACGCGCGAACGTATCGATGATGTTCGTTTCCTCTCGAACTATTCCTCGGGCAAGATGGGCTTCGCATTGGCCGAAGAAGCGGCTGCGCAAGGCGCACGCGTGATTCTTGTGAGCGGACCGGTGGATCTGCCGACACCTGTGAATGTCGAACGCACCGACGTGGAATCCGCCGAGCAGATGCGCGACGTCGTGATGCGCCATGCATCGCACTACGATGTCGCCATACTCGCGGCCGCCGTGGCGGACTTCGCCCCGGCGAAGGCCGTGCACGGAAAGATCAAGAAAGAGGACGTGGGAGCGTCGCCCGTCATCGACCTTGTGCGCACACCGGATGTGCTGGCATCGCTCGGTGCTGTGAAGAAGGACGGACAGTTCCTTGTGGGTTTCGCTCTCGAGTCCGTGAACGGACTGGAGAACGGACGCAAGAAACTCCTGGCGAAGAACTGCGATATGGTCGTTGTGAATTCCGCGGCCTCGGAACAACCCGCCATGGGTGGCGATACGAACGAGATCGCCATTCTCCGCCGCACGTCGGATTCTCCCATCTCCGTGCCGCGATCGAGCAAACGCGATTGCGCGCGCATCATCCTTGCAGCCATTGCGGCCGCATCATCCCCCACGGACATTACGGCATGATCACTCTTTCGCATATCTCCATACGTTTCGGCGGGCGCGCTCTCTTCGACGATATCACGGCTACCATCGGCACCCGCGACCGCGTGGGACTGGTGGGAAAGAACGGCGCGGGAAAGTCCTCCCTGCTCAAACTCATCGCCCGCCAGCAACGTCCGGACGAAGGAGAGATCACGACGCCCAACGGCTACACCATCGCTTACCTGGCCCAGGACATGGTTACGCGCAAAGGGTTCTCCGTGTTCGATGAGATCGCCTCCCATGCCTTCGCGCGGCATCAGTACTTGGATGCACGCCTTCATGCCATCAGCGACGAGTTGTCCTCGCGTACGGACTATGAAAGCGACGGCTATGCGGATCTCTTACACGAGCTCAGCGACGTGAACGACGAGTTCCTGCGCATCGGCGGAACCACCATGCGGGCGGAAATCGAAACGGTGATGTCGGGACTCGGCTTCTCCTCGGCCGACATGGAGCGGCTGTGCGACGAGTTCAGCGGCGGCTGGCAGATGCGTATCGAGCTGGGAAAAATCCTGCTCTCCAAGCCGCAGTGCATCCTTCTCGACGAGCCGACGAACCACTTGGATATCGAATCCATCCAGTGGCTCGAGCAGTTCCTGAAGAGCTATGAAGGCTCCGTCGTCTTGGTCTCTCACGACCGTGCCTTCCTCGATGCCGTCACGAACCGCACCATCGAGATCACGAACGGCCGCGTGGAGGATTATCCTGTTTCCTATTCGAAGTACGTGGACATGCGTGCCGAACGTCGGGCGCAATTGGAAGCCGCCTACGAGAACCAGCAGCGCGACATCGCCCAGCAGGAGAAGTTCATCGAGAGGTTCCGCTCCAAAGCGAACCTGGCCACGCGCGTGCAATCACGCATCAAGCAATTGGAGAAGATCGACCGCATCGAGCTTGAGGATGAAGACACGAGCGCCATCGCCTTCCGCTTCCCGCCTGCGCCACGCAGTGGTCGCGTGGTGTTCGAAACGATCGGACTGGGGAAATCCTATGGCACGAAGAACATCCTGGGCTCGGTGGACCTTGCGCTCGAGCGTGGTGACCGTATCGCCTTCGTCGGAAAGAACGGTGAAGGTAAAACGACGTTGTCGAAGATCATCGCCGGACGTGAGTCGTACGACGGCACGCTGACCATCGGTCATAATGTCAACATCGGATATTTCGAGCAGCATCAAGCGGAGTCGCTGGATGGCGATGCCACCGCCTTCGACGTCATCGACGCTGCCGCGCATGGCGAGATGCGGACGAAGGTGCGAAGCCTGCTCGGCGCTTTCCTGTTCAGCGGCGATGCGGTGTACAAGAAAGTGCGCGTCCTGTCGGGCGGCGAGAAGTCCCGCTTGGCCATGGCCAAGCTTCTCCTGGAACCCGTCAATCTGCTTATCCTCGACGAGCCGACGAACCACCTTGACATGCGCAGCAAGGACGTCCTCAAGCAGGCGCTCATGGCGTACGAAGGGTCGCTCGTCGTCGTCTCGCATGACCGGGAGTTTCTGCAAGGTCTCACGAACAAAGTGTTCGAGTTCCGCGGCGGCGCGGTGAAGGAATACACGGGCGACATCTACGGATACCTGCAAGCGCGCCAAATCGAGAACCTGCGCGAGCTCGAAAAATCATCCACGCAGAAAGCGGAACGCGTGAAAGCGGAGAAGGCGGCGAACGCCGAGCGGGCAAAGACCGAACAGTCGGTCCCGAAAGAGAACCGTGAGGAACAGAAACAGAAGGAACGCGAACTCCGCAAGCACACCCGCGCGCTCGAAGAGTGCGAGGCACGCATCGCCCAGCTCGAACAGCGCTTGGCCGACATCGATGTCAAACTTGCCGATGCGTCCTTCTATACGTCGGCCGAGGCACCTGCGGCTCTAGCCGAGCATCGCAGCGTACAGCAAGAGCTGGATGAGAAGATGACCGCGTGGAACGAGTTGGCGCAGATGATCGAAGGGATGAAGTCGTAGGCGAAAGGCACCGAACCGCCGGCTTCATCTGCGACGCGCATGAGCCATGGAACGGGAATGACCATACGCCGAGTGATGTTCAGATCGAAAGGTCGAGCGTCACGGGACAGTGGTCGCTACCCGTCACGTTCGGCAGGATGGAGGCGCCGTTCATGACAGGTATCAGGTCCCGTGTCATCCAGTGATAGTCGATCCTCCAACCCACATTGTTCTCCCGCGCACCGCCGCGTTGACTCCACCATGAGTAATGTCCGTTCGCCGATTCCACTTCGCGGAAGGTGTCGATGAATCCTTGTTTTGCCAGCTCGTCAAGCTTGTCGCGTTCACACCGCAGAAAGCCCGATGTGTCGGTGTTCTGCTTCGGTCGGGCAAGGTCGCGTTCTTCATGGGCGGTGTTGTAATCCCCGCATACCACGATACGTCGTCCGTTTTTCTGCAGACCGTGAATGAAGGTGAAGAAGGCATCGTAGAACGCCAGTTTGTAATCCAAGCGAGCGAGCTTCGCCATGTCACCCGCCGCTTCCTTCTCGCTGTATGCTTTGGGGAAATACACACCGAACACCACGACGTCCTCGAAGTCGGCGCCCACGATACGTCCCTCCCGGTCGAACTCTTCAAGCCCTATGCCTTTGTACACCGCCACGGGCTCACGCTTGCTGTACAGTCCGACGCCAGAGTACCCTTTCTTGGATTGATGCGGCACGTAGGCGGCATGATATCCCTCGGGCACCCGCTTATCCTCGTCGATCTGATGTTCCTCGGCACGTACCTCCTGTAGGCAGAGCACATCGGGGTTGTCCGTCCGGAGAAAATCCATGAAGCCCTTCTTGTGGGCGGCGCGGATACCATTGACATTCCATGAGACGATACGCATCACTTTCCTTTGGATGATGAACTCGGCAAGGGGATACCACGCATGCGCGACATGATGAAGGCCTTCCGTTTTTGTATGTAGGGCGTGGGGGCGGACGCCGACCAACGTCGCGGATTGGGAACGATGGCAGCGAGCAGGGCGGCTTCGCCGGCAGTGACATACCGAGCGGATTTATGGAAATAGAATTGCGACGCCGCCTCGACGCCATAGATGCCGTCTCCCCATTCGATGACGTTGGCATACACCTCCAGGATGCGACGTTTGCCCCATACCGCTTCGATGAGCACGGTGAAGTACGCTTCGAGTCCTTTACGGACATAGTTCCGACCATGCCACAAGAACACGTTCTTCGCCGTTTGCATGGAAATGGTGCTCGCACCGTACAGTTTCTTTCCCTTCGCACGCTCGTTGCGCGCGCGTGCGCGATCGATGGCGTTCCAGTCGAAGCCGTTGTGCCGAAGGAATTTCCCGTCCTCTCCGGACATCAGCGCCTTGTACACATACGGCGATACCTCGTTGTACGGCACCCATGTCTTGCTGATGCCCACGGACCTGCCCTCGAACGCACCTTCGATGACACGCAGGATCATGAGAGGCGTAAGCGGCACGGGGAGGACGGCGTAGATGCCCACCAGAAGGGCGGATCCGACAAGGAACCCGATGACGAGACGGAAGGTCCACCGAAGGATTTTTTTCCACAAGACGGACTTTTTCCCGTTATTCTTCTCTTTTGGCACAACTCCTCCGTATATTCGCCAATAATCCTGTGGTTTTCAAGATTACAACCACTTTCATTTGAATTTTTCAAGTTACTAGCGCGCACCCTACGTGAAAGAGACCGACCGAATCATCTGCAAACTGTTGGAACAGAACGCACGCACCAGTCTCAGCGAGATCGCGGAGACGGTGGGGTTGTCGGTCACGTCGGTGAGTGAGCACATCAAGAAGCTTGAGGAACAGAATGTCATCGAGGGATACCATGCCAAGATCAGTGCGGCGGCATTGAACCTGGACATCACGTCGTTCATTTTCGTCAGTGTGGAGAGCAGTTCGCAGTACCCGGGTTTCATCGCACAGTGCAAGAAGACGGCAGAGATACTCGAGTGCCACGCCATCACGGGCGATGCGACCCACGTCATCAAGGTACGGGTCGAGAACACCGCTGCGCTGGAGAGACTTCTCTCACGCATCCAACAGTGGAACGGCGTGTATCGTACCACGACAAATTTAGTCCTTTCAACACAATTCGAGACCTTCGCCCTGCTCCGGTGAGAGCGGGGTCGCCTACGGACACGTTTTCGTCAACCTTCATCGATACAGCCATGAGCACACATACCTCCAACGGCGTCATCAACGCAGCGAAAAGCTGGCGCTCACGCGGACAGCATCAGGCAAGCGGCGACTTGCACACGACCTTTGCCAACGACGTATTCACGCTCGACGAGATGCGTCAGCGGTGTTCGAAGCCCATCTACAAATCGTTGCAGGCCACCATCGAGCGGGGTCAGCCACTCGATGCGGCTGTGGCGGACACCGTCGCGTTGGCCATGAAGGAATGGGCGACGGAGAACGGTGCCACGCACTATACGCACTGGTTCCAGCCGCTCACGGGATCGACAGCGGAGAAGCATGAAAGCTTCATGGCGCCGAATGCGGACGGTACGGCGATAGCGGAATTCTCGGGGAAGGACCTCATCCAAGGCGAACCGGATGCATCGTCGTTTCCCAGCGGCGGACTTCGCGCCACGTTCGAAGCGCGCGGCTATACGGCGTGGGATCCCACCTCACCCGCCTTCCTTGTCCGCCACAGCAACGGCGCTACGCTGTGCATCCCCACGGCCTTCGCCTCGTGGACGGGCGAGGCGCTCGACAACAAGATCCCGCTGCTTCGCAGCAACGATGCCATCAACAAGCAGGTGCTCCGCGCACTCGGCCTTTTCGATATCACGAACGTCTCGCGGGCCTTCGCAACGCTCGGTTGCGAGCAGGAGTACTTCCTCATCGACGAAGAGTTCTACTACCGTCGTCCGGACCTTTACCAGAGCGGTCGGACGCTGTTCGGAGCCAAGCCGCCGCGTGGACAGGAGCTGGAGGATCACTATTTCGGTTCCATTCCCGAGCGCGTGCTGTCGTACATGACGGAAGTGGAACAACGTCTCTACCGCCTTGGCGTACCCATCAAGACACGTCACAACGAAGTGGCTCCGGGTCAGTACGAGATCGCGCCGATCTTCGAACACGCGAACATCGCTGCCGACCATCAGCAACTCGTCATGCAAGTGTTACGCACCACGGCCACCTCGTACGGTCTGGTATGCCTGATGCACGAGAAGCCGTTCGCCGGTGTGAACGGCAGCGGTAAGCACGTGAACTGGTCCATCGCCACCGATACCGGCATGAACCTTCTCGAGCCCGGTCACACACCGCACGAGAACATGGTCTTCCTGTTCTTCTGTGCTGCCGTGATCAAGGCGGTGCACAAGCATCAGGACCTGCTCCGCATCAGCGTGGCATCGGCCGCGAACGATCACCGGCTGGGCGCGAACGAAGCGCCGCCTGCTATCATCTCCATCTTCCTCGGCGAGCAACTCAGCGATGTCTTCGTGCAGCTGCAGAAGGGTAAGAACAAGCGTGCGTCGGTGAGCGGCTTCCTCGGACTCGGCACGGCCGTTCTTCCGAACATCCCGCGCCATGCAGCCGATCGCAACCGCACCTCCCCCTTCGCCTTCACGGGTAACAAGTTCGAGTTCCGCGCGGTGGGATCCTCGCAAAGCGTCTCCTTCCCCGCCACCGTCCTCAACACCATTGCCGCCGAGGCCATCGACGAGCTTGCGACGAACATGGAGAAGCTCATGAAAGCCAAGAAGAAGCGCGAAGAAGCGCTGCACGCGGTGATCAAGGACGTGATGGACGAATGCGGAGGAATCCTGTTCAACGACGACGGGTACTCGGATGATTGGCAAACGGAAGCCAAGAAGCGGAAACTGTTGAACCTGAAGACGACGATGGATGCCATCGACCGTTTCCTCAGCAAGACGAACATCGCCTTGTTCAAGAAGTACGGCGTGCTCAGCGAACGGGAGCTAGCCGCGCGCGAAGAGATCTATTACGACCAGTACTTCAAGACCATCAACATCGAAGCGGAGACCACGGAGCGCATCGCCCGGACCTTGTTGTTGCCCGCGTGCTTCGAGTACGTGCGTGATCTGACGAACAACGCCCGCTCGCTCAGCGAACTCGGTATGAAGAGCGCCGCCGTGACGAACGTTCTGCAGGAGGTCATCGACCATACCGACTCGTTGTCGGTGGCCATCGAACGTCTGCGCGTGGTCAACAAGGAACTCGGCGGAACGACGGTGCACGAGAAAGCGCACCACATGTATGCCAAGGTCATACCGGCCATGAATCTCGTCCGCGCTGCATGCGACCGCCTTGAGCGCTCCATACCGGAACGACTGTGGTCCCTGCCAAGCTATCGCGAAATGCTGTGGATCAAGTGACAGCGCGCCGGACGAAGGAGTGAACGTCTTCGTCCGGCGTCTTTTTTCTCCCGTGAAACCTTCCGTCATGGGACGTAAATTGTGGCATCGAAAAGCCCCGGTGCCGCGTACGTCCGTCAGCGACGCGGCTCCGTTTCCCTTTGTCCCCCATCACTCGCACGTATCCTATGCATACCATCAAGCGCGCCCTCATTTCCGTATCCGATAAGTCCGGCATCCGCGAGTTCGCCGAGCAGCTTCATAAGCGCGGAATAGAGATCCTTTCCACGGGCGGGACGGCCACCTTGCTGCGACAGCATGGCATTCCCGTGACGAGCGTCCAGGACGTGACGGGCTTCCCCGAAATCATGGACGGGAGAGTGAAGACCCTGCACCCGAAGATCCATGGCGGACTCCTCGCGCAGCTCGACAACGAGGCGCACGTGGAGCAGATGAAACTCCACGACATTTCCTCCATCGACCTTCTCGTCATCAACCTCTACCCCTTCGAGCAGACGGTAGCACGTGGCGATGCGGACTTCGACGAGATCATCGAGAACATCGACATCGGCGGTCCGGCCATGCTCAGAGCGGCAGCGAAGAACTTCGCTTGGACGGCAGTGGTCATCGATCCGCAGGACTATTCCGCGGTCCTCGAAGCGATGGACACGCACGCGGGCTGCGTTCCTATGGACCTCCGGCTTCGACTGGCCGGCGACGTGTTCCGGCATACCGCCTACTACGATGCGAAGATCTCCGAGTATCTCGGTCGTCACGACACCGCGCTTCCCGGTGTATTCACCTACGCCGGAGCCAAGGTCATGGACCTTCGGTATGGCGAGAATCCCCACCAGAAAGCCGCACTCTACGGGTCGTTCACCGACGCCTTCCGTCAGCTTCATGGAAAGGAACTGTCGTACAACAACATCATCGACATCGACGCTGCGCAGCAACTCGTCATGGAGTTCAACGAACCGACGGTCGTCATCATCAAGCATACGAATCCCTGCGGCGTCGGAACCGCAGCCACCCTGTCCGACGCGTGGGACAAGGCCTTCTCTACCGACACCGTTTCGCCCTTCGGTGGCATCGTGGCCGTGAACCGTGAGGTGGATGTCGCGTTCGCAAGCACCGTCCATGCCATCTTCACGGAAGTGATCATCGCTCCCTCCTTCACTCCCGAAGCATTGGAGTTACTTATGAAAAAACGTGACCGACGTCTCATCACCGCAGACGCCCAGCGCATTCGCGCACATGCGGCACCCGTCGTGAAAAGCATCACCGGTGGTTTCCTCGTTCAAAGCGCGGACGCGGCCCTGATCGACAGCGAGAAGATGACGGTCGCTACCCAACGAGAGCCCCGAGATCAGGAACTGAGCGCGATGATGTATGCATGGAAGGTGTGCAAGCACGTGAAATCCAATGCCATCGTCTATGCCGCCTCGGATCGTACCCTCGCAATAGGCGCAGGCCAGATGTCGCGCGTCGACTCGGCTCGCATCGCGGCGTTCAGGGCGCGGCAGTTCGGCATCAGTCTTGCGGACTCGGCCGTTGCGAGCGATGCGTTCTTCCCCTTCGCCGACGGACTCCTGCAGTGCATCGAAGCCGGTGCCACCGCGGTCATCCAACCAGGTGGCTCGGTTCGTGATGAAGAGGTCGTTGCCGCTGCGAACGAACACAACATCACCATGATGTTCACGGGCATGCGTCACTTCCGACATTGAGTCACCTCATCGCTTCATTGCACGCAGATGAATTTCCCCATGACTCGTGTTCATGGAGTAGTGAGCAATAAATAACGCTGCATTTATTGAGCGGTGAGAAGCGTTCGAGTATCCTTGCACCGTATGGATACCGGCTCGCGCAACATTCTCTCGTCATTCACATCGCACACCCTTGTGGTCGTGCTCCTGCTGCTCACGCTCCCGGGTACGTTCGTCCACACCCGCCTGCGGGCGCAAGTGCTCCTGCAGACACCTGCCCGTGACAGCGCGATCTCCGACGAGCTTGATTCCTTGGCACTGAGCGTGCTGGAGTCGCACAATGAACTCCTCGACCCCCATTCCTTCTTCTACCCGTTCTCTTTTCGGCCGTCCGACAGCCTCGCCATCCGTTTACGAGCGCTTCTTCCGGATTCTCTCGTGGACCGGAGTTCGGACGAAGCGGCATTCTTCCCCATGCTCGTCCATTGGGTTCATGAACGCTGGATGCACGATTCGTTCAATAGCATCGCCATGCACGCCACATCCCTTGAGATACTCGCGCGGGCTTCGCGGGGCGAGCGCTTCACGTGCGTGGAGTACGCCAAAGTCATGACGGACATGTTGGTCAGCTTCGGGTACGCTGCGCGCATGGTAGGATTGAGCAGAAGAAATATCAGTAATCCCCGCCTCGGTGCGCGTCACGTCGTGACCGAAGTGTGGTCGTGCAAACACCGGAAGTGGATGATGCTCGATGCACAGTTCGGCAGCTATGCGGAACGCTCGGGAACGCCGCTACATGTGGCGGAACTACAGGAGTCCCTCCGTACCGGCGACAGTTCGACCTTGCTCCTGGTGGCGGACGCGCGCGGCTTCACGACCCAGCGCGTCGGCGATTCGACCGTATACACGTCCATGCTCCGCAACCTTGATGCCTTCGTCGACATCCCGTACGTGATCACCAACAAGGTGGGGGTACTCATGCACGTCCCTGCGGACCGCAATGAACCTTTGCTGTTCCAAGGTCAAGTGATGACCAATACCCAATACACGAAAAAGCTCACCGATCTGTATGCTCCGCTCGGCGACGTGCATATCGACCTTACGTCCTCCGCGCAGGGGCCGAAACGAACTCGTGCGATTCTCCCTCCGGTGTACGAGGTCACCACGACGACGGCCTATCCGTTCACACGGTACATGGAAATCTCCATCGACGGCGGCCCGTGGAAGCGTGTGAACGAGCACCGCACCACCTGGACCCTCCATCGCGGAGAGAACAGCATCGCAACGCGCACCGTGTGTTACTCGGGCTGTACGACCAAGCCCGCATCCATGGTCGTTTTTTACGGAACGCGCAAAGATGCCCGTGAAGCGAGGCGTAAACGAATGGCAACGACGCCCATGAACGCACCGGTACCGGGCGATGTTCACCGCTGACGCTCGGAAAGTGACACTTGGGGAAGTGAACGAATGGTCGTGACACCGTGCGAACGGACGCCGGATGCATATGACACCGCAAAGTATCGAAGCAGATGCGACACGGCACGGTGTCAGGTGGTCATGCGGACGACGATCTTCCCGGCGTGCTCCGATTCCTTCATGCGCGCGAATGCCTCGATGATCTCCGTGAAGGGTCGGACGGAATCGATGGTCGGAACGAGCGTGTGGGTTTCGATACAGGACATCATGCGAGAGAACTCGTCATTGGTCCCCATGGTGCTCCCCACCAAACGTAGCTGCTTCCAGAAGACGCGGCGCAATTCGAACGAAGAGACGGCTCCGAGCGTGGCGCCGTAACAAACGATGGTGCCGCCCGGCGAGCACACCTGCAGAAGCGAACTCATGAAATCGCCGCCGATGCCATCGATGATACAGTCGGGCATGCCGAACCGCTCGATGTACTCCTTCGTCCATCGGTCTCCCCGGATGGCCAGTCCTCCTGCAGCTCCGGCTTCCACGGCACGCGTCACGGATTCCTCCCGACGGGAGGTGACAAACGCCCGTGCTCCCTGTGCGCGCGCAAACTGGAGCGCCCACGAAGACACGCCACCACCGGCCCCCGTCACCAGCACATGCTGTCCCCGGCTCACCGCGCCTTGGGTCACCACCGCCCTATACGCGGTGAGTCCGGCAAGCGGCACCGCTGCGCCTTGCACCATGGTCAGGTGACCGGGCAACGGATGACACTGGGCGGCAGGAACGACAACGTAGTCGGCGAAGGTGCCAAGCGATGGCATCCCGAGGATGTGATAGTCATCGGACTGTGCACGGGGGTCGCTGCCCCAGTCCATGGACGGGTTGATGACGACGTGCATGCCGGCCATGTCAGAAGCAACACCGTCACCGACGATGTCTATCACGCCTGCGCCATCGGAGCCGAGAACACTCGGATAGACGATGCCTGCGTACTTACCCTCGCTGATCCATACATCGCGTCGGTTGAGCGCAGCGGCTTCCACCCGCACGCGGACGTGCCCGGGAGGGACCTCGGGAATCGGAAGGGATCTGATGGAAAGGTGCGGCGCTTCCTGATGAAGGACGAGTGCCTGCATGGTCGTCAGAGCTTGCATGCTCACCTCGTGGATAGGATGATATCGCTCTTACTTGACACGCGACATGCGCATCGTCGTCGTCGTGGAGATGGGGATTTCCATACCTTCGCCCACGGACAAGCGCTGGTCGGTCTCGGTCGTCGACGTGATGACGACGGGCACGCCCGACTTCAGCTCATAAAGATAACTGGCCTTCACGACGCCGTCGCCTTCCATGGTCATTTCCGCACCCATGCGCTTGATACTGCCGCTGGTGACGTACTTCTCGGAACGTGCTTGTATGCGACCGCATTTCATACCGAGTGTGTCGCAGGTTCCTTCGTAGGTGTATCTCACGACGATATTGCTGATCATCGTCTGCTCGCCGGTGACGGTATCGTTCCGCACGTCCGTCCACTCATCGCCCGACATAAGGGCTTTGTCGGGGAACGGTATGAACATTCCACGGGTCATGCTTCCGTTGCCGAGCACTTGTCGAAGCATGCGATTGTCAGGATCGGATTCACTCTCGGTGCGCTCGCGTTCTTTGCGAGCAAGGATTTTTCCTGCGGAGGAGACCGTGACTTCTTCCGAGCCGTTCGGCACGGAATCCCGAATAATCGTCGTATCAGGCACGCCCATCATCGCCATTCCCTTCATCGAAACTTCCAGGTTCCGGATCTTCATGGCCACGACAGCGGAGTCCTTTCCGCCCGAGAGCACGTCAATCGTGCTCTTCACCTTGCTCGAGAGATTCGTCACCTGTTCGGAACCCATCATCGTCACGCGATTCTCCACATCGGCGACGGTCGAGAACTCGTACCTCTCGCCTTTGACCATGCGCACGCGCTGCGGTGCTGCGTTCGAAGATTGACTCTGTGCCGGACTCTTCTGCGCGCGGGCAGGGACGAGAGCGACGATGGCGACGAGAACGAGAAGCAGGTGTTTCATGGTCTTCGGGATGAACATACGTGAATGTATTCGTCAGAATCGGCTCGCCGGACGGACGTGCGAACCGGAAACAATTTACACAGAATTATGCCGCGTCGTTTTCCATCGACAGCTTCGCGCGCTTCTGGGCACGCTGACGTTCGGTGGTATTGAGGATCTTCTTGCGTATGCGCAGCGACAGCGGCGTCACTTCCAGGAGCTCGTCGTCCTCGATGAACTCGATGAACTGCTCCAAGCTCATCAGGCGCGGCGGCGCAAGGCGGATGATGCCGTCCGAACCGCTGGCACGCATGTTCGTCAGGTGCTTGGTCTTCGAAACGTTCACGGGAAGATCGCTTTCCTTGGCGTTCTCGCCCACGATCATGCCTTCATACACGGGCACACCTGCTTCGATGAACAACACGCCGCGTTCCTGCGCGTTCTCCAGGGAGTATGCCGTAGCGACGCCGTTCTCCATGGATACCAAGGTTCCCCGCAAGCGGGTGCTCACCTCGCCCTTGAAGGGCTGATAGCCGGTGAAGTTATGGTGGATGAGACCGTCCCCGCGCGTCAGAGTCATGAAGTCCGTCCGGAAACCGATGAGGCCCCTGGAAGGAATGATGAACTCCGCACGCATGCCCGTTCCCGCGGGAGCCATGTTCGTCATCTCCGCACGACGTCGTCCCAGGTTCTCGATGACACCGCCGATGGATGTTTCCGAACAGTCCACGACGACGTGCTCGAAGGGCTCGAGCAGCTGACCGCTTTCATCGCGCTTGAGCAGCACTTCGGGCTTGGAAACCGCGAACTCGTATCCCTCGCGACGCATGGTCTCGATGAGGATGGCCATCTGCAATTCGCCGCGACCGCTCACCTTGAACACATCGGGCTGGTCGGTATCCTCCACACGCATGGCTACGTTCGTCCGCAGCTCGCGGTACAGACGCTCGCGCAGCTTCGGCGTGGTGACGTGCTTGCCTTCCTTGCCGGCGAACGGCGAGGTGTTCACCATGAAGTACATGGCGATGGTCGGCTCGTCGATCTCGATGAAGGTGAGGGGCTCGGGAGCCTGCGGGCTGGCGAAGGTATCGCCGATCTTCACGTTGTCGAATCCGGAAAGGGAGATGATCTCCCCCGCTTCAGCGCTGTCGATCTCGGCACGTGTGAGACCTTCGAAGGCGAACATCTTCGTGATCCGGCTTTGCATGGACGATCCGTCCCGCGCAAGCAAGGTCACGGCGTCGCCCATGCGCACGGTGCCGCGGTGCACGCGGCCCACGGCAATGCGGCCGATGTAGTCGCTCCAGTCGAGAGCGGCGACCGCCATCTGGAAGGGTGCGACGGGATCGTAGGGCGGACCAGGGATGTGCTTGACGATGGTGTCGAACAACGGCGCGAGCGTCTCGCTGGGATCGTCCAGCGACATCTTCGCGATGCCGAGTTTGCCGATGGCATAGATCACCGGGAAATCGAGCGCATCATAATCAGCACCCAGAGCCAGGAACAACTCCATGACCTCGTTGAGGACTTCGTCCGGACGTGCATCGGAACGGTCGATCTTGTTGATGATGACGATGGGGGTGAGGTGAAGCTCGAAGGCCTTGCGGAGAACGAACTTCGTTTGCGGCAACGGACCCTCGGCGGCATCCACGAGAAGCACGACGCCGTCCACCATGGAGAGCACCCGCTCCACTTCGCCGCCGAAGTCGGAGTGACCCGGTGTGTCGACGATGTTGATCTTCGTGTCCTTCCATCGCACGGCGGTGTTCTTCGCCATGATGGTGATCCCCTTTTCGCGCTCAAGATCGTTGGAATCCATCACGCGTTCCGCTACCACTTGATTGTCGCGGAACGTTCCCGCTTGCTTGAGCATGTGGTCCACAAGGGTTGTTTTGCCGTGGTCGACGTGCGCAATGATGGCGACGTTCCGAAGGTTATCTCTGGTCATAGTGGTAAGGAGAACGAGTGCGATTCACGGGTGCGTTGGCACCGCGTGGGAGATTCGCGGGATGTTCGATAGATGGTGGTGGAAAAAGACGACAAAAATAGCCATGAAAGTCCCGCCGAGCTTCATCAAATCCTTGTCATGTCCCCGGCACCGGCCACCGGCGGTCAAAACCCTACGATACGGCGTTCAAAGCGTATTTTGCCGCATCGCCATTTCCGCTGCTCATTTGCTAGCCACATGCAGGAATTCCCTCGACTCGAGAAAAACGATGCCGCCGTCGCCCTTCCGCTGCAATACGTGAAGGGCGTGGGACCGCGCCGTGCGCAGGTGTTGGCCGATGAGGGCATCGTGTCCGTCGAAGACCTCATTCTCTACGCACCGCACTCGTATATCGACCGCACCTCCGTCGGTACCCTGCGCTCGCTTCGTGAACAATTGAAGGAGCGCGAGTACGCCCGCATGTCGTCGTCCGACGGCATCCACGCACTCCGCGGCGAGGTGACGGTGGTCTGCACGCCCGACAGCATCCAGGAGCGGTCGTTGCGTCGCGGGAAATCCATGCTCGTCGTGGCGGTCAGCGACAAGAGCGGCGTGCCGGCGGAACTCGTGTTCTGGAACTATGCCAACTATTACAAAAAGACCCTGAAGACGGGTCAGTTGTATGCGGTGAGCGGTTCCGCCGAAATCAGTTCGTACGGTCGCGTCACCTTCACGCACCCGGAGATCGAGGCGTTGGAAGACGAGGACACTCAGTGGTACGAGGAGGGACGCATCCTGCCGAAGTATCGTATCACGCAGGCGATGAAGAATGCCGGACTCTCTCTGCGGACGATGCGGCAGCTCGTGGAGCAGGTCATCGATAAAGGTCTTCATGCGGTGCCGGAAACCCTTCCACCGTCCCTCATGGACAAATACGCCTTCCCGGGCAAGCAGGATGCCCTGCATGACCTGCACTTCCCTACCTCGCAGGCCGTGCTTCATGGCGCGCTGCGGCGCATGCGTTTCGAGGAACTCTTCTTCTTCGAACTGTCGCTTGCGATGCGACATCATGGAACGAAGGTGAAAGACCTCGCGCCGGTCATCAAGCCGCCGTCCCCGCGCGCCCGCTCCCTTACCGACGCGTTGCCGTTCTCGCTCACGGGAGCGCAGAAGCGGGTGATTCGCGAGATCGTCGATGACCTTGGCAGCGGACACGCCATGAACAGGTTGCTGCAAGGGGATGTGGGATCGGGAAAGACCATCGTGGCCGTCCTCACCATGCTCATGGCGGCCGACAACGGCTATCAGTCCTTGCTTTTGGCCCCCACGGAAATCCTGGCCGAACAGCATTACAGCACCGTCATGCGCTATTGTGCCGAGCTCGACGTTCGTGTGGTGCTCGTCACGGGCAGCATGACGAAGAAGCAACGCGATGCGGCGGCGGCGGTGGTGCAGGAAGGACTCCCCACGCTCATCATCGGCACGCATGCGCTGTTCTCCGAGAAGAAATCGGGGAAGACATCGCCCGCGGCAACCTTGCCGTATCGGAAGGTCGGGCTCATCGTCATCGACGAACAGCACCGCTTCGGCGTCATGCAACGGGCCCGTCTGCGGCAGATGGGCATGGCCTCGTTCGGTAGTGAGCACGAGACGCCGCTCGCTCCTCATATGCTTGTCATGAGCGCAACCCCCATTCCCCGCACGCTGGCGATGACGGCATACGGAGACCTTGACGTGTCGGTCATCAATGAACGTCCCGCGAACCGACAGCCCATCTTCACGGGAGTCGTCTTCGAAAGCACGCTCGACAAGCACTACTCCTTCCTTCGTGAAGAGATCGCCAAAGGACGTCAGTGCTACATCGTGTATCCGCTCGTGGAACAGTCCGAGAAACTGGATCTCAAAGCGGCCACCGAAGCCTTTGCGGAACTGTCCGAGGGCGCGCTTGCAGGTTTGCGATGTGGCTTGCTTCACGGCCAGATGACGTGGGACGAGAAGGAATCCGTCATGCATGCCTTCCTGCGTCATGAGTTCGATGTGCTCATCTCGACGACGGTGATCGAAGTGGGCGTGGACGTCCCGAACGCCACAGTGATGCTCATCCAACATGCCGAACGGTTCGGATTGTCGCAGTTGCATCAGCTGCGCGGCCGCGTGGGACGCGGTGCGCATCAGTCCTATTGCTTCCTAGCCACGAAGGACCATTTCGCGTTCGCTCTTCGTGCGCGGGAACAGACCCACGAGACGCGTGCGGCAGCGGTGGTGCGGTTGCGTACCATGGAACAGACGGATGACGGCTTTCAGATAGCGGAGGTGGACCTGCGGCTTCGCGGTCCGGGAGATGTGCTGGGCACCCGGCAATCGGGACTGCCCGCCTTCCGCTTCGCGGATATCATACGGGACGCAGCCATCATCACCGAGGCCAGGGCGTGCGCTTTCGACATCGTCTCCACCGACCCGCATCTACGCACGAGCGATCACGAGGTGCTGCGTGCGGAAGTGCTGCGACGGCGGACGACCGATGCCGCATTCGCGGAAACGGCATAGGATGGGCGTCCGCGCCATCATGAAACCGTTGCACGAACGTCGAACGGGTGTTACTATCGCGCGGGTCTGTTGTTATTGAAAGACGACCCTTGCGGAAAAACCGAGATACTGTTTCACAAACCGGGGAATCACCTCCATGCGCTTCTTACACTCCTTCCTTCTGCTGTCGCTCTGCGCAATCATCGTTCCCTCAGTCCTTCGTGCGCAGAAACCCACCGTGGATTTCACCGCCGATAAAGTGGTGGGCTGCGCACCGCTGACGGTGTCCTTCTCTGACAAGAGCAGCGTGGACGTCATCGACTGGCAGTGGGACGTGGACGGAAACGGGTCTGTGGACTATGTAGCCGACCCTGAACCCACACATACCTACCTGTCGCCCGGCCTCTATACGGTCAAACTCGTGGTCATGAATTTCGTGGACAGTGCCGTACTTGTGCGCACGCGATACATACGCGTCACCTCCGCACCGTCCGTCACCATTCCGCAACAGTCGGTGTGCCGAGGAGACTCGATCTCCATCCGACCCACCATTTTCGGCGGAGTGAGACCGTTCACGTACTTCTGGTCCGCGGTGGACTTCCCCTTCGTCTCGACGGATTCCATCCCCAAGTTCGGACCTGATACGACGCGCATGTGGACACTCACCATCACCGATTCCGTGGGCTGCACCACCGAGACGCCGTTCGCCATCCTTGTCAAGCCCGGTCCGGATAAACCGCTCATCGAGCGTACGGGATTCACCCTGACATCCTCCACCATCGCATCGCGCTATCAATGGTTCCTGAACGGCAAAGCCATCAGCGGCGCCGTATCGCGGTCGTACACCTATGATACTTCGAAAGTATCAGGATGGATACTCGTCGAAGTCCGGGACGTGAGTGGCTGTGGATCGCGATCAGACTCACTTCAGCTCGGCACCGTCGCCTCCGTGAACGACGATGAGCAGATGTCGTGGATAGCGTACCCGAATCCCGTATCGGACCGGTTATCCGTATCGGGACTTTCCTGCGTGCCGCAAGACGTCGAGATTTTCTCCATGCTCGGTGAACGGGTGGGCGTTGTCGCGCCCGATGTTCGCGGAAACTCCTGCAGTATCTCCATGGCCGAACTACCCGCGGGCACCTATATCGTCGGCATCCGATGCAACGAGAATCGTCGTTTCCTGCGCGTCATCAAGCAATAAATGGTCAGTCGTATATTTTCCGTCGTACGGCGAAACAACCCCCCGGACAACGTGTTGATACAGACGTATGGACAATCTGCGAGCATACCCTGATACAAAACTGTACACGCTTCTTTGCGACGAGACGCGCAAAGAGGCTGCGTTCACCGAACTGTATTCCCGGTATTCCCAGCGAATCTATCTGTATTGCCGGAAGATCCTCGGCGACGACCAAGCGGCCCGCGACATCTTTCAGGACACCTTCATACGGTTCCTGAACAGCGCGAACGCCACGCGCGAAATGACGAACGTGCCCGCCTTCCTGCTCCGGATCGCCCGAAATCTCTGTTTGAACTGGAAGCGCGACCATGGGTCGCGGACCGTCGAGTTCAGCGAGCTTGCCATCGGCACGCACGACCGGCAAGTGGAGTCACGGGAACTCGCCGGACTCATCACGATGGCGCTCGACCTCCTGCCCGATGATCATCGCGAAGCGCTGGTCTTGCAGATGTATCAGGGGATGTCGTACGAAGAGATCGGCGAAGAGCTCAACGTACCGGTCTCCACCGTTCGGAACTGGGTGGTTCGCGCGAAGAAGAAGATGCGCGAGATCCTTGCTCCCTACTTCGCCGAGGGTACCTCGGACACCTGACCTTTTTTTCCTTCGATAATCAATCATTCTTCCTCTCAGATCATGCAGTCATTCTCATCACCATCGGAGCTCATCGACGTCTTTCTCGACGGCGAGCACACAGGCACGGAGAGGGCGGTCCTCTTCAGCGCTCTGGGTGCAAACACCGATCTTCAGGCGGAGTTCGAAGAAGCCCTGCGCATCCGCACCGCAGCATTGACCGATGCCGCTCTCACCATGCCGCCTCCGGAACTCACGGGAGCACTCATGGCACGGGCTGGCTTCGGGGCGAGCGTTGCCGCAGGAACAGCCGCAGGAACAGCCGCAGGAACAGCCGCAGGAACAGCCGCAGGATCGGCTCTTGTACCGGCGGCGTCAGCCGGCTTCTTGAGCTCGATCGGGACGTCTCTTGCCTCCCTCTTCACTATTCTCCGCATACCGTTGCTGACCGGCGTTCTTGGGTTCTTCGCGGGCTCCATGTACTCCGGTTCCGGCACACCAGTCTCCTCGACAGAGGTACCACAACGCATGAGCATCAGTGCTCGCTCTGTCACTCCAGCGATCTCGGCGTCACCGTCATCCGAAACCGAATCATCAGGCAGGCCCCAAAGCAGTGCCGCCATGAACGACGAAGGAAGCGTGAACCGGACGTCGGCGCACGCCGATTCGGAGAGCGCATCGCCATCCCCGGGAATGCCTGAGTCAGCTCAAGCGAAGGAAACCTTTGAAAACAATCGAGGAACAACCCCGAGCGGTCTTGCAGACGGCATCGGAGGTCCTGAAGCGAACGTTGATGCGGGACCACGCGATGGTGCGCAGTTGCAATCTCCGGCAACGTCCGACGACCTGCGCTCTGTGCCGTACACCGTCCGTTCCCAATCCACCACGGTCACCTACGCGGTACCGGATTTCGAGCCTCCGCAGTGGCGCTCGGACATGGTGAACAGCCCCTCGACGTCGTTGCTCGAGGTCAGCATCCGTGGCACGCGCGGACTGAGTCAGACCCTCGATTCCTTGGTGAACAGAGCGGACGCGGTGAATATGGGAAATGTCGGGGTGGGGCTCCGGTATGCGGTCTCACCGAACCTGCAGGTGCTTCTTGAAGGCGGACGGGAGAATTTCGCGACGTATGTCTACGATAACACCGCGGGTACGGCTCCGTTCAGGATACAGCAGAACATCGTCTGGGCGGCCGCGGGCGTGCGCGGTGTCGTCGATGTGTTCGCGGATGATCTCCACACAGCGATATTCGGTCAACTGCTCGTTGGCGCAAGCGACGTCGGGGCGCTTGTCCGTCCCATGGCAGGCCTGCAATGGAAACCCGATAGCCGCATCACGTTGTTCGGCGGCGTGGAGCAGATGGTTCTTCAGACGCGCGCTCAAGGAACGACGGGCATAGGTTCGAAGTTCTCCGTGACCTATGGCCTGTCGCTGAGTTTCTGACGTCTCTTTTCCCTTGGCAGGGAAAAAGATTATGCTCATTTTACGGGAGACCTAGTTGACGGGGAAACGAACACGTCCATACTGCGCATGATATCGAAGCGCGACATACTCTCGAACGCGTCGATCCTTGTGGTCGCTCTGATGCTTGCTCTTACGGGATGCAAGGAGAGCAGTCTCGTCCCTCTCGAGTCCCGAGGTAAACTCGATGATTTCGTGGGACGAGAGTGGATGTTGTCGGAGGAGAATCGTGATCCCGAAGACACGACGGTCACGCAAAAAGGCTGGGTTCTGGATCTGCGCGCCGACGGCTCGTACTCCGCTTCCGGCCCCACCACCCCCTCGTCATCAGGTCGCTGGGTGTACAACGCCAGCGATTCGACCATCACGTTGGTGTCGGCAGACGGACGGTCGCGCGTGTCCTTCATCCTCGATAGTATCAGCGGCGCCTCTGCAGTGTTGAAGAAAGCCTCCTCCAGAGAGACACTCGTCTTCAAACAAAAGTCCGACCCCCTTCTTACCGTTTCAGGAGATCTCGTTTTCGAGAAGAACGTCCCCGTCCCCTCCTCGCGTGCGGTCCACGTGGTATGGAAGATGCTCGGCACGGCCGATCGCTACATGGTCTGGGGAAGCGGCACCATCGATGAACTCAACGGCACGTTCCGACTGGAGTACAACGCCTATCCACCGGATTCGGTCGTGCGGCGTTTCTATGGGTGCAACGGCAAGGTGGGTATCGGTCACATTGTCGTCCTGCGTGACGGAACAAGCGGCTCGGATGGCAGTATCATCAACGGTCCGTTGATTTCCCGTATCTCGGCCATCGTTCGCAATCGTGCCTTGGTGTTCGTGTTCGGACGTCTGGCAGACTCTCCGTGCGTGCAGACCTTACCATGGACCGGTTGGTTCCAGAGCGGATACAACCTCGGTGAATCCCTCGTCACCCCGAGCGGTGCCGCGTTCTACCGTCCAATCCAAAACGGACCTCTCTCCCTCATCTTCACCGACGAAGCTATCGCCTTGCAAACCCCTGTGTGGTGGCAGATGTAAGAGAACAGTATCCGGGCCCCCGAAATAGTCATCCTGCTCTCACCTCTGTCGCTCCTGTCACCGATTCTTGTTTCATCATCCACCGGTCGCTCATGTCGACGATATCGGCATGTGCAACGGATGGTCAATCCGACTCTCGATATCCGGCCGGCAACCTCGGCGACACCATGATGGTGTCTTCCCGCTCCAGTACCACCGCCCCCACCGCCGCGCCCTTTGGTTTACGAACGTGCGACCGTTGGGTATAGACCACGGGTGTGTACTTCGCGTTTCGCGCTTTGGAATAATAGGCAACGATAGCCGCAGCAGTCTCGAGGACGTTCTTCGGCGGCTTGGTGGACTGGGAAGACCGCAGAACCGCATGCGAGCCGCTCACGCCACGCGCGTGGAGCCACAGGTCCTTCTGCTTTGCGAACTTCATGGTCAGTTCGTCATTGTTCTGCGCACTCCGGCCCACGTACAGCGTCCACCCTTCGGCCAGCTCGAACACGCGATACGGCGAGACATCCGCTTTCTTGGCTGTTGACGGACCTGAAGGATCGTCGAGGTTCTCTTTTTTCATGATGATCTGGAAGTCATTGTAGGAGACTGCTTCTCGAATGGCGTCCCGCATGGCGCGAAGCTCTGCGCAACGGGCTTCGAGCTTCGGACTTCTCCCCTGTGCCGTGCGAGCGGCCACCTCGGCGCGGCGGGCGCGAGCGTAATACGACTGAGCGTTTTCCGCATACTGCAGCTTGGGATCGAGCAGTATGGTAACGTCTTCACCGCTCCAGCCGGTGAGCACGACCTGTTCGTCACCGGAACGATGGACGTCCGGCGTGCTCAGCAAGAGGTCTGCTTTGTACCGTAACTCCTGCGCCCTGGAGCCACGGTCGATATACGCCTGGATCTCGCTTACCGCTTTCTCCGCTTTTCGAAGTTCCCGATCCACATAAGCGCTCAAGCGTCGTCGTGTATTTTCGGTGCGACGTTCGCGGAAACGCGTACGAAGGATATCCTCGACGGCAACGAGAACGGAGCCGGGACTCTCCCGCATCCGCTCATGTCCGCGAAGGTCGATGAGCGAAAGCATCTCCTCCCCTTCCGGCGTTCGACACACCACCGGATTCGGTGGCACGCGAAGGCAATCCTCCACGACGGCTGTAGCAATGCGTGAGCAACGGTCGCGTTCATCGGCCGTGCAGTCGTCCCATAGCCGAGCCGCGTCCACATCGCTTCTTCGGCACACCTCGTCCGCATACACCGGTCCGAGCAGAAGCGTGCACCGGGACAGAGCTTGAAGGACGGTGGTGCCGGGAGGGACATCGGACAGGGTCCACGATGTCTCCGTTCCCTGACTCTGTTCCCGTCCCATGAGCTTGTCCCGTTCCTTCAGACAATCGACGACACGATTCTCTTCGTCGACGCAGAGCACATTGGCGCGACCTCCGCTGTAAAGTCGGACGACGATGTTCACCGTGGTCGTCTCGATGACGAGGACACGGTCCCTACGTGGCTGGAACACCCGTTGGATGCGAGCCTGCCGAATCTGTGGGAACACGTCATGGGTATGATGACGGGGTCTGCCGCGATGCGCGCGCGCGGAGACGGCGACGATCGGCTCCGTGAAATAGACTTCCACGTCCATGGCGTCTGCAGCACCTTCACATCGGAACACCACCGTATCGTCCCGATGAACGAAGCACTCCACGATGCGCATGCCCCGCAAGCGTTCGTCGAGTTCTCGAGCCACATGAAAGATGGTGAAAGGATGGCGGACCATACCCTAGGGTTTCGTTGATGGAGCAGGAGCAGCCGGTGTGGTCACGGGAGCAGGGCGTACGGCGTCCGCCGGTATTTTCGCCGTTCCCTTCTTTCCGGGTTTCTCTTTCTTCGCACGTTTCCTCCCTTTCTTCTCGATTGGAGGTGGAACGGCCGTCGTGGTCGCGATGCGTGAGGGCGGACCCAACTCCGTCACGAGCGCGGCATCCGACTCTTTCGCCCGACACACATCCAGAACCTCCACCCACAGGGCCGTCTTCTCGCCGCGAACGGTCCTATAGGTCGCCTCCCTTTCCTCAGGGTCCATCTCCATGATCATGCCTGCAACGCTGTCGCGAGAGGCTGCAGTATCCAGGGCATGGAGCGCTCGGATGAGCGACCGCCGTGCGTGCGGAAGTGCATAGATGTCGAAGGCATCGCGCACGATGGTGAACGCCAGAGACGGAACCGAGCGAAGTCCCATGCCCACGGCATTGCGTACGAGTTGGGTGACGTCGTTGATGGCAGGCTTGAGGACATCCAACACCGAGGCGGGAGACCGTGACGCGATGGTATATGCGGCACGCATACGGACATGCGAGACGGTATCCTTCAGCAAAGGCACGCACTTCATGATCAGATCATCGAACTTTCCTTCCCCGATATTCTGCGCTGCCGCGGCTCGCACTCTCCAGTCCGGATGTTGCATGCTCTGCACGATGATCGGACCCGCACTTGTCATCGAACATTTTCCCGCCAGCCACAAACAGAACTGCACGGTCGAGAGCACGGGCGACGTCAAGGAGTCGGTAACGAGGTTCGTCACTGCCACCGTGTCGCGCTTGTAGATGGCGGGCATCATGTTCTCCATGGCAAGACGTTCCCGTGGCTGCGTCGTTCCCAAGTAGCGAGCAAGGAAGGCAAGGGCATCGGGACGGCGGACGATGCTATCGCGCGCGGGTTGGACCATGTACTGGAATTTCTGCGGGGCCGTGCAGGCCTGCACGAACAGGGAATCGAGAGATCTCGCCAACGGGTATCGTTTCGTCGTGGTATCGACGGTTATGGGTGACGCCACTTTCGCCGATGAGGTGTCGTCGGCAACATCCAGGAAGACGCCGAATGTGGACTTCGTCTCCGTCGATGCGTTACGTCTGGGTTCACCATACACATCACTTCCCTCGCCATCGGCGAAGATGCCGATCAATCCGTAGGAGCGGCGGAAGTCGGAGTAGCCGAAGCAATTGGAAGGATTGCGTGCGATGTATGCATCATTGCCGCGCACATCGGTGAAGATGCTGATGGCATTGGCGTTGCCGCCGCCAAGGGAGAGCGACTCCGCCACATACGAGTCATTGCCGGTCTCGTCCACGAGCATGCCCACGCCCACGTCGTGTCCGCACCCCTGCGAGACGCCGTGGGACACATAGACGTCATCACCTTTCCGGTCCAGCAGCACTCCATGCGCAAAATGAATCCCTGCTCCTTGCGCATACTGATATGCTTGATACCGATCCTCGCCGGCTTCATCGATCAACGCGGCATACCCGAACCAATACGATGAGCCCTGTCCGTAGATATCACAGGTGTAGGTATCATTCCCCTTACTGTCCACAAGGATACCGAAGCCGCCTCCGGCGATAGGCCTGTTCCCGAGCGACGCGCCCTGGGTGAACGACACGTAGTGTTCGTCGTAGCGAAGGACGTCGACGAACGGACTAACGGCCGAGTAGATATCGTTACCTGCCTTATCTACCAGATACCCGCCGCCGCGCGTGCCGCCGAAGGCCTGACCGTATGCCTGCACGGTGTAGGAGTCGTTACCTTCGCAATCGACCAGCAGTCCCACACCGAACGCGCCGGCACCTTCGGCAAAGGTCCCGCCCGCGTAGACATCGCTACCCGCTCCGTCGTACAGTGCACCCACGCCGAAGAGTCCCGCACCGAGCGAGAACGATCCAGCCTTATAGAAGTCGTTGCCGGACATGTCCACGAGCAGACTGCCACCGAAGATACCGGCAGCGAGCGAGTATGATGAACCGACATACTCGTCGTCACCGGAAAGATCGACGATGACACGTAAGGCCCGTGCCGCTGCACTCTCCTTTGTCTGCGTGCACACGTACCGGTCCTCGCCGCCCACATCCAGGATGAGCAGGTAATCGCCACGATACTCGTCACGTCCGGCACTGCCGATGTACACACGTCCGTACGGCGAATCGATGATGCATGACTTCACCGAATCGCGCAGAACACTGATGCCCGTCTGGGCCAGCGCACCGCTCAGAATCAAGTGCTTGTACAGCGAGAGCGAAATCGACGTTATCCGTTCGTTATCGGTAAGAGCCGCCTCATCGAAGAAGCGACGCGCAATGGAATCACCACGCAGCTCGGCGGCTTTGAGTTCGAACGGCGATGCGCCGGCATCCTCCTGACTCATCATGTAGAGCGAGTCGGCATGCGTGCGCAGGAACGCGTTCTTCATGAGCGCGGCATGAGGTCCTTGCATGGCTTTGGCAGCGCGGAGGACGGGGAACACGAACTGGCGGATCAGATACGACATCGTGAAGCCGTCCACATACGACACCGGCAGCGGCGTTCCATTTGCCGAGCTAATGGAGATGGGAATGTCGAGCGGAGCCGCGGAGGCGTAATCCAATGGCTGATACACTCCAAGAAGGCAGTCGCTCATGGCGCGAGTGAAGAGGGCCTCACCCTGATCGGGCCCCACGTCCCGCAGCACTCTCGCATACAATGATGCGTAGTCCAAACTCTTCAGCGGTGTCGCGAAAAGGGTGCTGACGGCGGAGGGACGGTGCATGTCCGCCGAGACGATATCCGCACGCAACGAACAGTCCTTCTTGCTCATGTCCATTACCGACAAGGCGGAATCGATCAATCCGATGACACGCTTGGAGACCGGTTCCTGCGCGGGGGCGAGGACCGTGACGAAGAAGAAGGCGACGAGGTGAAGGCGAATCCGCATGACGAGGTTTGAAAGCTCCCTGAATGAGAACGCAGGAACTCCCCGAGCGTTCATGATCGAAGGGAATTTACGCCTTCTTCGTGAGAATCATACAGACGTCGCCATGCAGGTGTTCCACCGAATGCACGGCATATGCGCGTGCATCGGACAAACGATCCGTATGCACTCCACGGAACGCGTGCCTGCCGTCGCCGAGAATGATGGGCGCTACGTACACATGAACTTCCTGCGGGATATCGAGGTTGATCATGGCGGATGCAAGACCGGGTCCTGCTTCGACCATGATCGATTGCACGGCGTGCTCCGCATACAGTAAGCGGAGCGCTGCGCGAAGGTCGAGATGTCCGTCCGCAAGGGGCACCGCCAGCACGTGCACGCCACCATCCGCAAGTCTCGTGGCGGTATCGGAACGACGTGCCTCCGGCGAACAACACACGATGCGTCGTGCTGATGGCAGGTACACGTTCGCCTCGCCACCGATACTGAGGTCTTTGTCCAGAACGATGCGCGACGGATTCCTTCCTTCCGTCAAGCGAACGGTCAGCGAAGGATTGTCGCTGAGAACAGTTCCCTTCCCCACACACACGGCATCAACGACCGAGCGCAGTTCATGCACCCGACGTCTCGAGTGTTCGTTCGTGATCCATGCCGACTCGCCGTTTGCGGTAGCGGTGCATCCATCAAGCGATTGTGCCACTTTGAGGATGACGTACGGTTCTTTGCGGACGACCGCATGAAGGAACATCCTATTCACCCAGGCGCACTCGCGCTCCCGCACCCCCACATCCACACGTATGCCCGCTTCACGGAGTCGCGCTATCCCACGTCCGGCCACTGCATGAAAGGGATCGATGGTTCCGACAACAACGTGACGAATCCCGGCTGCGATGATCGCCTCAGTGCACGGCGGTGTCTTGCCCGTATGGGAACATGGTTCGAGTGTGCAGACAAGGATCGCATCGTCGGGGACGGATTCCAGCGCCGATAGGGCGTTCACCTCCGCATGCGGTCCGCCGAAGCGTTCATGCCATCCCTCGGCAATGATCGTTCCGTCGTGAAGGACGACGCATCCGACGAGCGGATTGGGCGCAACATGCGCCTGGCCTCGCTGCGCCAGCTCTATGGCTCGTCCCATCGCCTCATCAACGGTCACCGATGCGCCCTTTCCATTCCATGACCGTGCGGGCTTCATAGGGTTCGGGCTGGACGACGAGCTTCATCCTCACGGTATACGTGCCCGGACGTACCGGTCGGCCGTCGTTACCGAGTCCGCCCCACGTGTACACGTATCGATGCAGGTGTTCTCGCTGCAACGGCTCCACCGGCTGAACCTCTTGCAGGTAGTTCATGCCGTGATTGGAAGCGAAGACGACCGTACCATCGGCTGTGACGATCTCCACGCGCAGTCGCTCGCTCGACGGGAAGTAGTCGATCGACGACCCACGGTTACGCTTTGCCAACAGAGCGAACGTGACGGAAGAATCCGTCTGTTCGTCGATGAGAGGTTCCACGTACATGAGAGGACTGGCTTTCTGCTCTTCCGTTACCGCTTCCAGACGTACCCGCCGGGCATCGTGAAAGGTTCTTCCACCGGACTGCAATACCACGTCGAAGATGAGCTCTTCGTACTCGGTCATGAAGGAGTTGACCCAATACCCCTTTCCCGTCACGACAAGGGAATCAATGGACTCGTCCATACTCGTCACTCCCGTGATAGGTCGGATATCTATGGTATCCAGCACGCCACGTTGCGGATCGATGACGACACAATAGCTCTCTGATACATCGAAGAGCGCACGGAATGCCGCGTTACCGGTATCATGAGGAACCAGATACAGGTACTCGAAGGTCACTGAGCCTCCACGTACACGCGTCGCAGTAAAGGTGGACGGCACCGGAGGCGGCGTCCCGTATCTCGACGACACGTCATTATCCATCCGCGTCGACACGCATCCGGTCAGAAAACTTCCCATGACAATCGCGAAGAGGAGCATCACAGACCTCATTCCTGTCCTCATCGGGGCATTGACACCCATATCCACGTTTATCATAGAGCATTCCTTTTTATTGGGATCTACCTCATGGTTCCAGCGATCCTGATACACCCCGGTATCGCTGCCATTCTCGCCTACCGTCAAACGAAGCTACGAACCTTCTCGTGCACTGCCTTCATGATAAACCTTTCGGACGGTCTCGGTGGCAGAGACGAACCTACCCGCTTTCCATCGACAAAAAAAAAGCAGAGCGACCGTTTCCGGATCCGCTCTGCTGGAAATTCTCGACTGGACTCTCCTGACTACTTGGCGTCCTTCTTGCCCTTTTGAGCGACCAATTCCGGCTCGTTTCCACCACGCTTCGACGGATCTTCCACGCGAGGAGGCAAAACTGCCACGATGCCTTGATCCATGTTCCCGATGAACTTCACCTTGGGAACGTTGAGTTCACGCAGGTGGACCGAGTGATTGATTTTCAAGTCCGATATATCGATATCGATATGCGAAGGCAAGTCCTGCGGCAGACACTTGACGTCGATCTTATGCACCATATGCTGCAGGATGCCACCGTCACGAACGCCGGACGACGTGCCGACGAGACGGACAGGAACTTCGAACGTCATGAGCGAATCGTCCGCCAGACCTTGCAGGTCGAAATGCGTAATCAGATCGGTGACGGGATCGAAGGTGACATCCTTCAAAACGCAATCGATCGGCTTCTGAGCACCATCGACGAGGAGTTTGACGATGCGAACATCCTTCGTGTACACGATGGGACGGATCTCGCGGCTGTCCGAGGAAATGGAAATGGGATCGCTCCCTTTACGATAGTACACCCCGGGTATACGACCGCTTTTGCGTACGTCCTTTGCCGCACGCTTGCCGTTACCACGGGTGGTTACGTTGAGTGTGATCTCATTCATGTGACGTTCCTTGTGAAATAAGTAAATGAATCTTCGTTTTGTTTCAGCTTCGCCGGACAACCGCCGCTCTTTTCATCGAACGATATCGAAGAGCGATGATATCGACGTGTTGTCGTGCGTCCGAACGATCGCCTCCGCCAGCAAATCCGCAACGGAAATGACCTTGATCTTCGGTGTCGCATGCGGAAGCGGTATCGTGTCCGTCACGTACACCTTCTCGACCGCTGCACTCTTCTCTATGCGCTCCAGCGCGGGGCCGGAGAATACCGGATGCGTGCACGCACCGATGATTTTCAAAGCACCCTTGTTCTTCAACGCCTCTGCACACTGGACGAATGTCCCGCCGGTGTCGATGAGGTCGTCGATGATCAGGATGTTCTTCCCTTCTGGATCACCGATGATGCTCATGAGCTCCGCCGTGTTGTGCGATGCCCGGCGCTTGTCGACGATGACGAGATCGGCGTCCAACCGCTTGGCATACGCCCGAGCGGTCTTGGCACTTCCCACATCCGGAGCGGCGACCGCGACGTTCTGCAGTCCTTCCTCACGCAAAACCTTCAAAAGGATGCGCGAGGCATACAGGTGGTCGAGCGGTATGTCAAAGAAACCTTGAATCTGCGGCGTATGCAAGTCCACCGTAATGACCCGGTCGGCACCCGCAGACGTGATCAGATTCGCAAGAAGCTTCGCGGTGATCGACACGCGAGGCTGATCCTTTCGGTCCTGACGCGCATATCCGAAGTACGGTATGACCGCCGTGATCCGATGAGCCGAAGCTCGCCGAGCCGCGTCCAGCAGAATCAACAGCTCGAGCAGGTTGTCCGCCGGGGCATGGGTCGACTGGACAATGAAAAGATCCACGCCACGGATGTTCTCCTCGAACTTGGCCCAAATCTCCCCATCGGAGAAATTGCGGATGGTCAACGCCGATAGCGACATGCCCGCGGCTTCTGCTACCTTACTCGCAAGGGCTTCGTTCGACCTCCCTGCCACGATCTTGATCTCCGAGTTCCCCTCGAGAGATCCATTGTGGATACTCGTGCGTGCTGTTTCGTTCTCACGAGAATTCATGGAGTATCGTCCGGACCGCAGTAATAATGGCAATGACGAGCACACTGCGGACGTGCCTCGCACTCTGTACGACTCTGTAAAGCTGGGGCGGCTGGATTCGAACCAACGAATGTCGCTTCCAAAGAGCGATGCCTTGCCGCTTGGCGACGCCCCAAACGCGTCTTGTCGACACAAGACTGCAAATATACGGCAGTATGGGAAAAATGACCAAAAGGAAATACGAACGGAATATGGTCGATGACGACTTTTTCCGCACTTTTTTCCGTCGCATCGTCCATCAACCGAGATTCTCGACGATCATGGCGCTCGCCTCCCCGCCACCGATGCACAGGGTGGCCAGACCGTACCGCTTGCCGTACCGACGCAAAGCATACAGGAGCGTCGTCAGGACCCGCGTCCCGCTCGCACCGATGGGATGTCCGAGCGCGACCGCTCCACCGTGGACATTCATCTTATCATGAGGGATGGAAAGCTCGCCCTTCGCTACCAGCGCCGTCACGGAAAACGCCTCATTGATTTCGAACAGATCGATGTCAGCAATCGTCAATCCGGCCTTCTGAAGCACTTTCTGGATACCATGGACGGGTGCCGTATTGAAATCCTTCGGCGCATGAGCGAACGACGCCTGCGCGACAATGCGCGCCATGGGCTTTGTTCCCAGCTTCTTCATCATGTCCTCCGAGCATACCACCACGGCCGCCGCACCATCGTCGATGGAACTGGCATTCGCCGCTGTAATCGTCCCGTCCTTCTTGAACACCGGCTTCAGTTCCGGGATCTTGTCGAACCGCACCTTCGTCGGCTCCTCATCGATGGCGACCATCACATCACCCTTCTTGTCCTTGATGGTGACACCTGCTATCTCGTCATCGAACAGACCGTTTTTCTGCGCATTGATGGCACGGGTGTAACTCTCCACCGTGTACGCATCCTGCATGTCGCGGGTGATACCGCATTCCGTGGCGCACGCCTCGGCGAACTCACCCATGGCGGCCTTCGCATAGGCATCCGTGAGACCGTCGTACTGCATGGAATCGATCACTTCCCCGTTACCGTACTTGTATCCCGTTCTCGCCTTTGCAAGGAGGTACGGAGCAGTGGTCATCGACTCCTGGCCTCCTGCAAGCACCACGGTGGCATCGCCGCAACGGATGGCTTGGTCGGCTAGCATGACGGACTTCAAGCCGCTGCCGCAGACTTTGTTGATTGTCATGCACGGTACCTGCTCGCCCAAGCCCGCGCCGAGAGCCGCTTGGCGCGCCGGTGCCTGTCCGACCCCCGCGGTGAGAACGTTACCCATGATGACTTCGCTGACGTCGCGGACATCGACTCCCGAACGTTCAAGGGCCGCCTTGAGGGCCACTGTGCCAAGTTGTGGTGCCGTGAACGAGGACAACGAGCCCATGAATGCCCCTATAGGCGTTCTGGCAGCAGAAAGAATGTAAGATGACATGATCCGTACTCCGAAAAATGAATGTGAATGATCGTGTAGATTGAGCGACCGACGCCGAGACCAAACTTACTCGGATGCTGCGGACGCTGAGCTGTCCGAACCTTTTGAACCGCTGTTCTTATAATCCGTCAAATAGAACCCGGTACCGTTGAAAATCAAACCGGCACCTGCGCCGATCTTCCGCTCCACATCGCCCGAGCCCTTCACCTGCTGTGTGCAGATGTCCTCCGGACACTTGGTCAACGCAGCCGCACTCATGGATTGAAAGACATCGAAGGTCTTCCCGCACGTCGCGCAGTGGTATTCATACGTAGGCATGGGTATTCCCAAAAATGTGACCTTTATCGAGACTCCGATTGACGAAAGAGTCTCCGTCGTGGTGTGCCCTGCAGTCTGTCTCCGCCGACGTTTTCCCGGGAATTCACGCTCGTGCCGGATGCGTCATCGTGGAATGGCATGGACTCTCCATCGAACAAAAAAAAAGCACCGCTATCGCGGCGCTTTTTCATCTTTCCATCGAACGGCTCAGGAACGAAGGCGATGCTTCAGCGACATGATGCCGACCGTGGCAAAGCCCGTCAGGAACATGAGCTGGAAGGGTATCGCTGCGATCTCGTTGAAATATATCGAGGTGCAGATGCCCACAAAGAAGTAGGCGGCCAACGCAAGCTCGATGATCACTTCGATGCCGATCTTCTTCGTCAGATCGTTCTTCTTCGTCTTCCACTCGTCCGTCGTATCGACGATGCGATACTTCGGGGTCCTCTTGAATTCCGTCTTCTTTCCGAACAACGCTTCCAATACCGCCTTGGAATTATTCACCGCAAGCCCCATGCTCCCTGCAAGGAAGACGGGAAAAAGCAGCAAGCGACGACGCCAATCAAGATGTATGGCACGTTGCGCGTGCAGATAGAAAAGGAACGTGCTGATGGAGGCAAGAACGAAGATCGACATCATGGTGAAGAGATTCTCGTACTCGCGACCCTCCGACAGGTTCTTGATGAGCACCATGGGAATGTTCAACATGGCGACGACAAGAATGAACGGGAACACGATGTTGCTGGTCAAGTGAACCGTACCCTCGAGCTTCACGCGCAAAGGCATGGATGATTTCCAGACTGACGGCAACAGCTTCAGCGCCGCTTCCACCGCTCCCTTGGTCCACCGGAACTGCTGCGTCTTCAGCGAGTTGATATCCGCGGGGAGTTCCGCGGGCGAGGTGACGTCGTTGAGGAACACGAATCTCCAGCCGCGAAGCTGCGCCCGGAAACTCAAGTCAAGGTCTTCCGCCAACGTGTCCGGCTGCCAATTACCGGCATCAAGGATACATGCCTTGCGCCATACACCGGCAGTGCCGTTGAAGTTGATGAAGAATCCTGCTTTGTTACGGACTTGTTGTTCGATGACGAAGTGACCGTCCAATGCGAGCGCTTGAGCGCGCGTCAGGAATGAGTATTCCTCATTGAGGTGTTCCCAGCGGGTCTGCACCATCCCGATTTTCGGATGGGTGAAATTCGAAATGGTACTGCGGAGGAAATCTTTTTTCGGGACGAAATCGGCGTCGAAAATGGCGACGAATTCGCCGCGGGAAATGGTCAGTCCGTGCTTCAGTGCGCCGGCCTTATATCCCTCACGATCAACCCGATGGACATAGGAGATATCGAAGCCGCGGTTGCGATACTCTTCCACGAGCGCTTTATTGTCATGAACGGTCTCGTCCGTCGAATCATCAAGCACCTGGATCTCCATCTTGTCTTTCGGATAGTCCATGGCGCATACCGCGTCGATGAGACGGTCCACCACGTAAAGCTCGTTATAGAGCGGCAGTTGGATGGTGACCAGAGGGAGCTCCTCGGGGTGCTGGACCGGAGGATGTTGAAAGCTTTTCGTTTTGTGGTAGTAGTACACCATCACCAGTCCGTGCAGACCGAACGCAAAAAGAATGCACAAGGCAAGGATGTAGACGAGGACGACTGCGTCTTGCATAAAGTTGATCAAATGGATGTGTGGATCACGGTGTACTTCGGACTAACGGCTCGCTCATCATTCTCGGTACTGCCGACAGACGCCATTTCATCGGGGGAGGTGAAACGTATGCGCTGATGATGCGATGTTTTGCTGCTTGATTCTTTGCAAAAATACTCACCAACCGGACACGATGGCAAGGAGAATATCATCCACGTTCTGCTGAAGAGCTGCACGGATAGCCGCATCCCGCTCGGTCGTCGCTCTCGCCACCTCGAAAACGATGGCGTTGCTGAAGGCGCGCTGGAATATCGCCCTTTTCTTGACGGCGTCGTAATATTCCACGTCCACAGTCACCCGTACCTTCCTGTCGCGTTCGACGGCGCCCGAACTGACGGCGACCGGCTCGTCCTTTATCTCCTTCAACGCCACTTTCAACCGTGCATCCCCATCTCGGTCCACAAGCGAGAGTGCGTTTTCCTGACGGATCTTTTCCACAAGCTTCAGGTAGGTCAACTCACGGTAGACGGCGCTTCCGAACCCGCTGTTGTCCACAACCGAACTCACGGAAACAGTCTTCAAGTGGGGCGGTATCGACGTCCCACGAAAGGAATAACATCCGGCCATTCCCAACCACGCACAAAGGACAGGCACAATGACCATCCACGTCGCAGTGGTTCGGGCACGGACGGACGGCACGATGTGCGGTGCTGTTCGATTCGCTCTCATGAACGCTCACTCAAAGAATCAAGAAGAAAGGGGTTGCTTCGGCGTTCGCGGCCGATGGTCGTGGGACCCATGTGACCCGGCAGGACCGCGTAGTCGTCGCCTAGCGAAAGAAGCTCACGAACGATGGACGCTATGAGGACGTGGTGATCACCACCGGGAAGATCGGTCCGGCCGATACTGCCGTCGAACAAGGTATCCCCGACAATGGCGACGCGCTCCTCGTGATTGATGAAACACACACTGCCCTCGGTATGACCCGGTACGTGACGTACCTGCCACGCGGATTCACCGATATGAAGCCGATCATCGTGCCGCACATACCGGTCGGCCTTGGAGGCCGTGAAGGTGAACGGCAAGGAGAACACCAGATGCGCATTGGGATCGAGCAATCGATATTCGTCGTCTTCATGCAGGAACACGACGGCGCCCGTCGCCACACGAAGTTCCTCGCAATCCGCGGCGTGGTCCCAATGCGAATGCGTCAGCCAGATCTCCCCTATCTGCGCAGAGTTCCTCCGCGCTTCCTCCAGGTACCACGAAGCAGACCCCATGGGGGTATCGATTGCGACGGCGACACCGGATTCCTCATCGATGACGAGATAGGCATTGGTTTCCACGGGACCGGCGCAGAGAGAACGGATTTTCATGGTACCTGCGTATGGGTGATCGAGGCGGAACGGCGAAAGGGTGATGCAAGCGCATACAGTCCTTGACAAATCTACGATGTGCAATGCTTGTCGGTACGTCCCGTGAGCAAAACGTCGGTGAGATTTCCCTTGATCAGCGCACGGTACACGGAAATACCTGACCTTCTCGCCATATCTTGCGCCGCGTTCAGGGTCGATCTCTCGACCGTATCGTCTCCCTGATTTTTATGTTCCTCAAGACGGCTTTTTCAGCAGGTGAACCGCATGCAGACGTCGCTTCAAGCTCGGTTAGGACTTTTCAGTACCACGGCCATCGTCGTCGGCACGATGATCGGGTCGGGAATCTTCAAGAAGACCGCACCCATGGCCGCACTTCTCGGATCACCGGAGCTCATCGTTCTCGTGTGGGTGGTGGCCGGACTTGTCACGCTGTGCGGTGCACTGTCCGTTGCCGAGGTCACCGCCATGATGCCGCAGTCCGGCGGCCAGTACCGCTTCTACCATCATATGTACGGTGAGGGATTCGCCTTCCTCAGCGGGTGGTCCATCTTCACCGTCATCCAGACCGGGAGCATCGCCGCCATCGCCTATGTGTTCAGCGACTACGCGAACAGCATCGTCCCGCTCGTCACAGTGGCCGAATCCGTCGTCCGATCAACATCCGTCACCGTGCCTCTTTTCGGCACCATCTCCCCCCTCGATGCCATCGGCGTGAAAACCCTGACGTGCAGTCTCATCATCCTCCTCACTCTTGTCAATGTGCGCGGTGTCCAGTTCGGTGGCGGCATCTCGTCGGTATTGACGGTGCTGAAAGTGGCCGCCGTCCTCGCCATCATCATCGCGGGACTCATGTCGGCAGCGCCGATGACCGTCGCCCACGCTGCGCCTGCTGCCATCACCGTACCGGTCGGTTGGTCGCTTCTCACCGCCATCACCTTCGCCATGTCCAAAGCGTTCTGGGCATACGACGGTTGGGGAAGTATCGCCTACATCGGCGACGAGGTGCGTGATGCGCAGCGGACGCTTCCGCGGGCCATCATCTTCGGTGTCATCCTTGTCATCGGCGTCTACGTCGCCATCAACGTCTCGTACCTTCACGCGCTTCCTGTGAATGTCATCGCGCAGTCGAAACTCGTCGCCGCCGATGTCATGATCGCAGCCGTCGGCTCCGGTGGCGCACTCTTCGTGGCGATCGTCGTCATGGTCTCCACTCTCGGTGCCGTGAACGGCACCATCCTGAATAGCGCCCGGGTGTATTATGCCATGGCCTGCGACGGATTGTTCTTCTCCTCGTTGAAGAAGGTTCATCCGCGGTATGCGACGCCCTCGGTGTCGTTGACCACGCAGTGCGCGTGGTCGTGCATGCTTGTCGTGACAGGAACCTTCGAAACGCTGACGGACATGCTCATCTTCGTGAGCTGGGTGTACTATGGGATGAGTGCGTACGGAGTGTTCGTGTTGCGCCGGAAGATGCCCGATGCACCGCGGCCGTATACGGTGTGGGGATATCCCTTTGTGCCGGCAGTGTTCGTTCTGTTCTCGCTTCTCTTCGTGACGGCGACGCTCGCCGGTGATATCGATGGATACGTAAGCGGACGTCAACCGTCCGTGCCGTCGGTGATGGGCGTGCTCATCACTCTGAGCGGCGTACCGTTGTACCTGGTCTTCAAACGAAAGCGCTCACTCACTTCGTGACCTTGGCAAGCTCCACGCGCCTGTTACGTTTGTCGTAGGCCGCATCATCCTCACCCGGACGTCGCGTAAGGGGCTCGCGCTCACCGGCAGACCGAGCTTTGAACATCGTTGCGGGCAAGCCGCGATGCACCAATTCATCGATGACGAATTTCACACGGCGCTTACCGAGGGCATCGTTGTACGCATTCGTTCCGTTCTGGTCCGTGTGCCCTACCAGGTGAATGGTGGTGAGATCACCGGTGAAGTTTTTCAGATTCTCTGCAATACGGTCCATCGCCCTCGTCCACCTCTGATCCGTTTCCGCTCCGTTCGAATCCAAGACATTGTCGTAAGGAACACGGTCCTCATCCAAGGGAAAGTTGATGCGGAGGTCGAGGACCTCCGGAATCATGAATACGAGCTGTTGGCGGGTGGTATCCGACGGATCGAAACGCCGGACATCGAAGAAACCGCGCGAAGATTGGGCGACGAGTTCCAAGGGTCGTTGCGTCTGGACGCGCAACGTGTACGCTCCCCCCGTATCCGTTACGGTCCTTGCCACCACGCTGTCCTTTTCCGTGTCACGAGCAGACACCTCCGCATTGGCGATACCGCGTTGCCGCTCATCGGTCACGCGCCCACGGATCTCGACCGTTTCGGGAACGGCGGCTCGAGCGGAGACGGTGCCCACGGGGGCATCGGCGACGAGCTTGTTCTGCACCTGCAATTCACGTCGGCGCACGTACATGTCGAAGTCGAACTTGCTCCTGCGATTGGAACTGAAGTAGAGTAACTCTTCCTCGCCCGTCATGGTGGACGGACTCAATTCGTCGGATGTGGTATTGACTGTCGTGCCGAGGTTGACAGCGGGTCCGAAGTGCGACGGTGATATGGGAGACGATTCCGTCCACGGTTCCGAGAGTATCTCCGAACGGAAAATATCGTAGCCACCCACCGTCGCGTGTCCGCGCGAGGAGAAGAGCAGCCGTTTTCCATCGGTCGACACGAAAGGCGTCAGCTCATCGCATGGCGTGTTGACGTTCGGTCCTGCATTCTCGGGCACGGACCAAGCGCCGTCGTTCGTCCGCACACTATACCAGACATCGCACCCTCCATATCCGCCCGGACGGTCACTGGAGAAGTAGAGCACGCGTCCATCCGGACTCAGCGCAGGATGCGCATCCCAGCTCGCGTCCTGTTTCAATCCCGAGGGCTGTATCGCAGTAGTGCCTTGCATGATCATGATGTCGGCATCGGCTTCCGGTTTTCCGAAAGCATACATCGTCATGAACGAGACCGGTCCCGACGAGGCAGGTCCCATATCGGCGGCTTCCGGCAGCTGCAGTTCACGTCCCTTCAGAACACTGTCATACTGAATCCACGTGGCCTCGAACATCTGACCACGTTTATCGAGTTCTTTGGTCAAAAGGACGGAGGTGTCATTGACAAAAGCCATCGCCCACTCATGGGTGAAGGAGTCCGCTCCACGAACGATGTAGGTGAAAAACTTGTACCCGCTCACCGGCGGCGCATCGCGACTCGCGTCGTACGGCATGCCTGCGCACGGCGGCAGAGGTGGCGGAGGACAGATCATGATGTCGCGAGGCGGACGGCGGACGCCGCCGCACGACGAAACGAGAAGGGCTGCAACGAGTATCATCAACATCCGGCGCATCTTCGTCCTTTACTCTCCGTGGAATCTACACTCTTGCTCCAAGGCCCTCGCAAGCAATGCCAGATAGCGGTCTCGCGACACTTCCCTGGCACCCAATTGCAGGGTGTACGCATTGGCATATTGCGAATCCAGTAACCCATATCCGCGCTCACGCAATCGATTCACGAGGAAAGCGAACGCGACCTTCGACGCGTTGCTCACATGGGAGAACATCGACTCCCCGAAGAACGCTCCGCCGAAACTTACGCCATAGAGACCACCCACCAACCGCCCATCGTGCCATGTCTCGACGGAATGGGCGTGGCCGCGGTGATGAAGCTCCCCGTACGCATCCATGATC
Source organism: Kapaibacterium sp. (SeqCode) (assembly GCA_040398805.1). Lineage (GTDB taxonomy): Bacteria > Bacteroidota > Ignavibacteria > Kapaibacteriales > NICIL-2 > JBBATK01. The sequence goes on from JBBATK010000007.1 coordinate 50,362, forward strand.
TCATCGGAGATCCATACCTCTTCTGGCTTTGCCCGATCGCGCCGGCTGCACGCACGCATCACATCCATGAAGGCGGTATTGACCGTCACGGTGAAGACGCCGCTTTCGATGATCTTGCGAAGCGACTTCGGTGTCCGCACATGATCCAGCGGAAAAACGGCCCGAGGGTCCGGCGAGTGCCAGCCGATGTTCCCGTATTCATCGGCCATGGGAAAGAACGACGTGCAGTACGCCCGCTCGAGCAGCTCGGGGGATAGCTCGACCGGTTGCAGCGTGTTGAGAATATGGAAGAAAACGTCGTCGTGTGTCATGAGCTGCCATCTGCGTGCGGACGAAATTAGAGGTCGTCGTGGTATTTTCCCTCGTCTTCGTGTTCCACCACGGTGCGGTCCATCCCACCGCGCACCGGCACGACGTCGCCACACTCGATCAGGTCCGTTTCCACTCTTCAAGGATACTTCCGTGCCGAATCCGTTCATGATCATCCTCCGCCGTGCGAATGTGCGCCACCTGATGCTACGATTCGTCATCGTCCTCATCCTCGCGGCCGCGTTAACCGCGCGTGCGGCCGAGGGTCCGCGCGTCCTGCTCATCAATGCACACCCGGACGACGAAAGCGGATGCGCGGTGACGGTATACAAGATCACTCGCGAGCTTGGCGGCGTGGTGGACCTGTGCCTTATCACCAATGGTGAAGGCGGATTCAAATATTCGACGCTGGCGGAACCCGTCTACGGCCTCGAACTCAGCGATGAGAACGTCGGTCGGGAGCATCTGCCCCGCATTCGCAAAGAGGAGATGATGAATGCAGGTAAGATCATCGGCTTGCGGAACATCTTTTTCCTTGAGCATTGGGACCAACGGTATACCACCGATGTCGAGGAGGTGTTCCGTGAAGCATGGGATACGTCGCGCATCGCCGTTCAAGTGCGTAGCATCCTCACGAAAGGCGCTTATGATTTCGTCTTCTGCCTGGTCCCCACCCCGGGAACCCACGGCGCGCATTCCGGCGCAAGCATCCTCGCCCTCCGCGAGGTTCAGCGTCTGTCCGGACCTCGACCCGTCATCCTCGGCGTCGGCTATGCGCCGAAGGATTCCCTTTCCGTTCTCCCCGCCACCATACCGGCATATCCCGAGGCCGCTCTGAAGCGCGGCATCACGCCGTTCGTCGTGGACAGGTCGGCCACGTTCGGCTTCAAGAACCGACTCAGCTACCATATCATCCTTGCCTGGCTGGTGGCCGAGCATAAGTCGCAGGGTACGGTACAACTGGGAATGAACACCCGCGACCTCGAAGTGTTCTACCCGTTCGCCTGCAACGACAATCAAGCCGTCGAGAAGGCGCGGCGCCTGTTCACGGAGCTTTCGCAGGTGCGCCAGGCGCGCAAGACCTACCCGGAAATGAAGTAGACGCGAGAGTTCCTGCATGAAGGTGTCCGAGACGCCAGCAGCTTACCGGGGGCCTTCGGTAGAGACGGTTTTGTCGTATTTTCCCCGCACCTCTCCGGGGCTCTCCCCATTGTTGTACGGACTCGAGAATTCACATGAAGTATCTCCTTTGCCTTTGCCTTCTCTGCTGTTCCTTCTATTGCACGGCAGTCTTCGCTCCGCAACAGGACGCAGAGGGGTTGACGACCATAGGATCCGATGACGACCGAGATGCCATGGTCAAGGAGGAGTTCCTGCGATTGCGCAATCCCGAAACGAACATGATACCGTTCGGCATCCACGAACGAGAGCACGACTTCGTAGAGAGTCTGACACATGACAACGGTTCATCCCTCTGGGCGGCTCCCGCGGCAGATACGACCTTACGACTCGACTCCCTGCAACTTCAACAGCATGGCATCGAACGGACGGGCGGTCGGACACGCTCGCTGGTCATCGACTGTACGAACGAGAACATCATCCTTGCAGGCGCTGTGGGCGGCGGAGTCTGGCGCTCCACGGACGCCGGGAAGTCGTGGACGAAGACGACGGCCGACGGATATGTGCACAGCGTAAGCGCGCTCATCCAAGATACACGACCGGGTCACCGACATGAATGGTATTACGGTACCGGCGAGGCCTTTTCGTCTGCAGGATATCCCGTCTATGGTTGGGACATCGGCAGTGGCATCTTCCGATCGATCGACAGTGGGAAGACGTGGAACATGTTGCCCTCCACCTCCGTCGCCCGAGCCGCACGTCCCACATCTCCGTTCCACTTCACCCACTCCCTTGCCATCGACGCCACGCGATCCGATAGCACGGTGATCTATGCCGCGTGCAACAGCGCTATCATGCGGACGAACAATGCCGGCGCTACATGGAATGTCGCGGTGGGTTCCGCGACGTCATCGCAAGTGGTATGGAGTGATGTCTGCACGAATACAGCGGGCAAGGTCTATGCGACCATCGGCGGTGGAAGCTCGGCCGGCGTCTGGCGTTCGGCAGACGGTCTGTCATTCACGAACATCTCCGTGGGAACGTCCGTCGGCAACATCACGGGAAGGGCTCGCATATGCGCAGCCCCAAGCGATACGAACACCGTGTGGTTGTACAAGAGCAGCGCCACCTCGCCGATGTACCGATACACCTACATCTCGGGCACGGGTGCCGGCACCGGAGGTTCATGGGCGGCAAGGAACTCGCAGATGACGAATCTTCTCCAGACACAAAGCGGATACAACATGTCCCTGGATGTGCACCCTGCGGATCCGAACATCGTCCTTGTCGGTGGAACAAACTTGTATCTGACCACGGATGCGTTCGGTTCGAAGAGCGGTCTGACCCATGTTGCCGGATACAGCAAGGAGTATGTGCAGACACGACGTTGGAATCCCTTCACACCGGAGACATACCTCTACGACACCAGCCATCCCGATCTTCATTACGCGGTGTTCCTCAAATCCAAACCCTCAACCGTTCTTATCGCCTGCGACGGCGGCGTGTACAAGACGACGGATATTTTCCGCACACCATCGGTCGGTTGGTCGAATTTGAATGACGGGTACACGGTGGCGCAATTCTATAGCGTGGCTATCGATCCCATCGGTAACCGCGACGGAGCGTTCATCGGCGGGGCTCAGGACAATAATTCGAACATCGGTCAGCGGAACGGGAAACCCATGGAATGGGTGCTTGGCGGCGACGGTATGGTGTGCGAGATGTCAAGGAACCGGAAAGCCGTGTATCCTTCCTATCAAGGTGGTCAGGTCTTCAGAGTACGGATGAACGATAAGCTCGATTCCGCGCTCGAATGGGTGAACATGCGGCCTCGCGGTGGGCAGTTCGATTTCATCACACCGTTACGACTGCATCCCGTCAACGATTCCATCTTGTACATGCTTGGCGGCGCTTCACTTTGGCGGAATACGAACGCAACCGCACGTCCGTATACGAACGATACGACGTCGTCCACCCTGAACTGGCGCTCCTACTCCCTCAGCGGTGTTGCCACCGCCGGATTGAGTGCGCTCGGACTGTGCTCGACGACGCCCGATAAGGTGTTCTTGGGCACGAAATCGGGTCAGATCATAAAAGTGGACAGTCTGCGACGCACCACGCCGATCACGACCATCATCACCGGTCCCGAGATGCCGCGCGGCGCCTATGTCAGCAACATCTGCGTCAATCCGCAGGACAACGCCGAGTTGTTCGTCACCTTCAGTAACTATGAGGTGCTCAGCATCTTCCACTCCACCGATGAAGGCCAGACCTGGGAATGCATCGCGGGCAACCTCGAGCAGAACGCCAATGGATCGGGCGCCGGACCCTCCTGCCGGTGGATAGAGGTCCTGACCTACAACAACCAAACACTCTATCTCGTGGCCACAAGCTCGGGCGTGTTCACGACGACGAAACTCGACGGGATGAAAACGGAATGGACGCAGTTCCGCGCCATTCCGAACGTGAACTGCAACATGATCGCCGTGCGGAGCACCGACGGCTTCGTCGCCGTCGCCACCCATGGCCTGGGTATCTACACCACGTATGCAGTCTCGGACGGACCTGTGTCCGCCGTCCGCGACGTTGACAACGCCATCGCTTCCGCGTCCGTATCTCCGCAGCCCGTAAGCACGTCGGCACGTGTGGACTTCACCAGCAACTCGGATGGACTCGTGGAGGTGGAACTGTTCGACGGTCAAGGACGTCGACTCTCCGTTCCCTTTCACGCGTGGCTCGCCGCCGGACGTCACCATGTGCCCATCGAGATGCAGGAGTTTCCTTCGGGCGTGTATCTGGCGCGTATCCGATGCGGCGAGTCACGTCCGCCCGTCACTGTTCGCATCCTGAAACAATGACGCACGGTGGCATGAGAAGGACGGCGGCAATCACCAAGGGACTACGTCATGGTCTATTTCATCTCTGATGTTCATTTAGGACTGGGCACACCGGCGGAGTGCCGGGAGCGTGAAGAGCTCTTGCTGCGGTTCCTGGATCGGTGCGAACGCGATGCCGAAACGCTTGTCATCGTGGGCGACCTGTTCGACTATTGGTTCGAGTACGCAACCGTCATTCCGCGTCCGTTCTTCCGTGTCCTCTCCAAGCTCGACAGCATGCGGCGCGGCGGACTGACCATCGAGTACCTAATGGGGAATCACGACTTCGGTCATCAGGATTTCTTCGAAAAGGAATTGCAGATCCGGGTGCACGCGGAGGATATCGAACGGGTGTATCACGGCAAGAAATTCTACCTCGCCCATGGCGATGGAAAAGTCCACAACGACACCGGCTACCTCTTGCTCCGCCCCGTCCTCCGCAATCCTGTCAGTATCAAACTCTTCCAGTGGCTGCACCCGGATGTGGGAATACGACTGGCATCAAGCACCTCTTCCACGAGCAGAGTGCATTCGGATAAGCGTCCTATCGGACCCCGCGACGGGCTGGCGGAATTCGCGGAGAAGAAAGTCGCAGAGGGTTTCGATTACGTCATCATGGGGCATGTCCACACCCCCCACGTCAGGTCCATCGATGTGAACGGACATACCGGCACGTACATGAACCTTGGTGAATGGATGCGCCACAAGACCTTCGCGCGATTCGACGGGACGACGTGCTCTCTGGAAAAGATCGCCGAGTTTCTTGGCGAGTAATGACGTTTTGACTGATACGGGCTCTGACGCTCCTTAGCCGTCAGCTATCTACCGTAACGACTCGCGAATGCGCGCCGAGACGTAATCCATGATCCACACGACGACGGCGATGACGAGGACGATCATTCCCACCGACCGCCAGTCCGCGAGCATCTGGTACTGGATGAGCATGGACCCGATTCCGCCGCCTCCCACCAGACCGATGATCGTCGCCATGCGCACATTGATGTCCCAACGATAGATGGTGAACGAGAGGAACGGAATGAAGACCTGCGGGACGACGGCGAACCACAGGACCTGTAACGGACGGGCGCCCGTCGCCTCGATGGCTTCCAGCGGTCCTCGGTCCACCTCTTCGATCTGTTCCGAATACTGCTTCGCGAGTGACGCGATGGTGTGGACGCACAGCGCCAGCAAGCCGGGAAACGGCCCCACCTTCACCCACACCGTGAAGATCACCGCCCACACAAGCGGCTCGATGGACCGCGTGAAATTCGTCACGACCCGTAGCACCGTGTACACGCCGCGGGTGAGTGCATTCTGCGACATGACATTCCTGGCGCTAAGGAACGCCAACACGAACGATATGGGCAGCGCAAGAGCAGTGGCCATGAAGGCGATGTACAAGGTTTCGACGATGGACGTCACCGTGTCGCTGAGCAGTTGCGTGTTGCCGAAATCGGGATTGAGCAAGTCACGGAACAGACGTCCCGCCGCATCCAAACGCTGTTGGGAGAACAGGTCCAGGACATTGACACGCGAGACCACCCACCCTGTGACGAAGGTGGAAACGATAAGGATCCAACCGATGTGTTCGATGAACGATGCGCGAAATCCGGAGGCACGCTCTCCTGTGACGACGCGACGTCCGGGCGACATTCCGGCCGCCGTGACAAGCGCGGCGAACACCAAGCCGATGACCGCATAGGGTCCTACCTGCCACCACTCGAACACGGGTGCATCGGCACTCCGCACCACCTTGAACCAGAGCACGCGATGCAGGGTGATGGCCAGATACAGGCCGGTCAGAGTATCGAGGAGAAATGCTTGAATGATCTTTTTCATGAACACGGAAGTGTCGTTATCGAATTACCGGATCTCCACCTCGACGGCGTCCTCGCCGTAGATTTCCTTGAACCATTGCTCCGTGATCTGCTCGGGCTTCCCTTCGAACACCACCTGTCCGTCGCGCAAGGCGATGACACGGGTGGAATACTCGCGAACGAGCGAGAGGAAGTGCAGGTTGCAGACGACGGTGGTTCCCAGTTCTTTGTTCATGTACTCGAGGTACTTCATCACCGAATGCGATGTGGCAGGATCAAGCGACGCGACGGGCTCGTCGGCCAGCAGCAATGCCGGCTTCTGCATGAGACTGCGGGCGATGGCGACGCGCTGCTGCTGTCCGCCGGACAGGGCGTCCGCCCGCAAGTCCGCCTTCTCGCGGATCCCCACGATCTCGAGATTCGCCAATGCCTGCTCCCGATCCTGCTCCGAGAACCGACCCGTGATGGAACCGACGGTGCTTGTCGTGGAAAGGCAACCGGCAAGAACGTTCTCCAGAACAGTCCGACGTTTCACGAGATTGAAATGCTGGAAGATCATGCCGATGCCGCGACGATACTCGCGCAACTCCTGTCCACGGAGCGACGTCACTTCGTGTCCGCGAAAACGGATCGACCCCGAGCTCGGTTCCACCAGCATGTTCAGACACCGAAGGAAGGTGGATTTCCCGGATCCGCTCAGACCGATGACCGCGAGGAATTCACCTTCGTCGATACGCACGTCGATGCCCTTCAATGCACGCGTCCCGTTCGCATAGGTCTTTGTAAGACCGTCTATCTCCAACAACGCACTCATGCCTTTGTCCGTTTCGTTCGTGATGATCGTTCGTCCGCACGTCCGGGTATCACAGGTTTCCCCGCGGCCTTGCCGGACTGCGCTTCCGACTCGTCCAAAAGTTCCAACGCCCGGGCCCGTGCCGTGGCGCTCCCGGAATCGCCACTAAGCAACGCCGCAATCTCCCCGACCCGTGTGTCGCCCGTTATGGTCTCCGCATGGACATGGGTTCGACCGTCCGCCTCGGATTTCCGCACGAGCACATGTCCGTGAGCGAGAGCGGCGATCAGCGCCTGATGGGTGATGGCAAGCACCTGATGCGTGGATGACAGCGCCCGGATGGCAACGCCGACCTTTTGCGCGACTCGACCGCTGATACCGGTGTCGATCTCATCGAACACGAGGATGGGTATCTCGTCGGCCTCCGCCATGACGGTTTTCACCGCAAGCATCACGCGCGAGGCCTCGCCGCCGGACAAGACTTTGTCGAGGGATTTCAACTCCTCGCCCGCATTCATGCTTCCTCGCATGACGATCTCATCGATACCCGCATCCGTCGGCACTATTGTCATGCCGTCGATCGTCACGACCAGTGAGCCCTGATCGTCTCCGTCACGCCGTGTCCGCAACGACACGTCGACGACGAAACGCGCGCTCGGTATTCCCAGATCTTGGAGTTGCGACTCGATGGCTTGCGACAAGTCCCGTCCGGCCTTCGACCTCGACGCATGCAAAGCCGTTCCGTGCATCAGCAACAGCTGCTTCAACTCCGACAGTTCCTCGGCATGACGCTGCATCTCGTCGTCGAAATTATCGATGAGTCGAACCGAACGTTCCAGTCGTTCACGTTCCTCACACGCACGCTCGATACTGCCATAACGCTTACGCAGGCGCTGCAGCGACACGAGGCGCTCACGGATCTCGTCGGTGCGGGCGGGATGGAAGTCCACCTTCTCCCGATACCGTTGAACCGTCTTCGCGGCTTCCGTGATACTGATGGCCGCACTGTCGATCTCCGCACAAATGGCAAGGAAGCTTTCGTCGATCGTACCGAGATGCCGCAAGATGGCATGGACGCGAGAGAGGTTCTCCGATACCGATTGGTCTTGCGCGTACAGCACCGAGTACACGGTGCCCGTCTGCTCATGCAGCTCTTCGGCGTGGGTCGTGATGTCGAGTTCCTTCGTCCGCTCCTCTTCCTCGCCGGGCTTGGGATCGATCCGTGCGATCTCCTCCAACTGTGCCCGGTGATAGTCCTGGGTGGCTCGTACCTCATCGGCCTGACGTCGGAGCTCGCGGATGGTCTGGTCCACCTCGCGCGCGCGGCGCAAGGTGCGTCGGTACTCCTGAAGCACGTCGTCATTGTGCGCCAAACGGTCGATGATACCCACCTGCTCTGCCGGTCGGAGAATGCTTTGATGTTCGTACTGCCCGTGAAAGTCCACCAGTAAGGCACCGAGTTCGCGAGCCACGCCGGCGGTCGTCGGCGTATCGTTGATAAAGAAGCGGGACGATCCGGCCGCGCGAATCTCACGCCTGATCACGAGCACGCCGTCGTTGTCATCGAAGTCGTTGTCGTTGAGAAAGGTGCGAACTGCGCGCAGCGACGACGTGTCGAACTGCAGCTCGATGATGGATTTGGTGGCACCGCTCCGCACGGTGTCTCCGCTCGTCCGCTCGCCGAGAGCTGCAAGGAAGGCGTCGATGATGATCGACTTTCCCGCACCCGTCTCGCCCGTGATCACACTGAACCCTGCGTCGAAGGAGAGTTCCAACGATTCGATGAGGGCGAAATCACGGATGAGAATGGACCGAAGCACGGGGTTGGAATGTTGGTGATGGATTGATGAAGCCCTTCAAATATACTATGCGCGCAAGCCAACGACGGAGGTTCAGGACTCAGCGCCTCAGCACTTTCGCGTAGGCCGATGCGTAGTCGCGGACAGCGGCAGCGATGCCTCGCGCGATCTTCCGCTGTCCCTCACGTCCGAACAGCAGCTGCTCGTCCTGCGGATGCGACACGAACCCCGTCTCGACAAGCACGGCCGGCATGGAGGCACAGACGAGAACAAGGAATCCCGCCTGGCTCACGCCGCGGTCGGTCATGCCCGTGAGCGGCGGTACATGTCGCTGTACCGTATGAGCGAATTCACTGCTGAAGTTCACGAACGATGTCTGAGCCAGAGTCGCCAAGACTTTCTGTTCTTCGGTCAAGCCCGAGTACCGGTCACGCTCGTCCTCGAGTTGCACCACCGCGTTCTCCCGAGCCGCTACGTCGATGGCCGCCGCCGTTTTCGCCGGACTCAGGATATAGGTTTCGCAGCCTCGCGCTTTGGACGGTTTCTGCGGAACGGAATTGCAGTGGATGGAGATGAACAGCTTTCCGTCCGCCCTATTGGCGATACTCCCACGCTCATGCAACGGAATGAAGACGTCGGTGGAGCGCGTCATCACGACGCGGAGGCCGGGCATCACGCGCCGGATTTCGTCCCGCAACCGCAGGGCGATCGCCAGCGTGGCGTCCTTCTCCTTGTACCCGTTCACACTGTGGGCTCCATCGTCCTTACCTCCGTGTCCGGCATCAATGACCACGCAATCGAACGTCCACTTCCTCCGCTGAACATCGACATTCCCTTTCGCTTCCCCTTTCGCCGTCTCTTTCGCTATCTCTCTCTCTGCCGCCGATTCCTTCTGCCTCCCTTCCCCGGGCGTGCCGTCCGTATCCTTCTTACCGACGGTCGACGCCATACCCGAAAACGCACAGGTGACCTCCACGGACCGCACGCCACGAGGCCGTACACGGACATTCATGTCGTCACTCGGAAGGTTTGCCGTATAGATTTGAGCGGAGGTACCGAGAAAGGAGCGGAAGCGGGTGATGCGAGCGGCGGCGAAGGAGGAGGGATAACGTGCGGCATTGACGGCACCGGGAAACTCGATGCGGAGCCGACGACCTTTCACGAAGGCACGCGGAGGCTGATGCAACGCTTCATCCGAGGTGAACGTGAACACGACACCGGAGGCCTGCGCGCGCACCCTCACCTGCGTGATGCGGGGCACGCCTTTGTGTGCAAGGACGGAGAGCGAAGCGAACACCGGTCGTGTCACCGACACATCACCCGGGTATCCGAAGCGTGACGGTTCGGACAACGCATCGTTCAACATCAGCGAGGCATCGAGCGAGTCGTCCAACTCGCGACGCTTCATGTTCGCAGGAAACGCCTGACGCACAGGAGCCTGCATGCGCAACGTGTCCCGGCCGCTGTCGACGTCGTCCGTCCGCACCGCACCGGAGTCCGTGGACACCGGTACCGACGATGGCGACGAGATTTCGATCGATGATGGTGATCGACGTTCCTTCAACGGTCGTTCGCCGGAAACCGCCGATCGGATGGGTGCCAACGTGGGCACGCGCACGCCCGACGTACGGTGGGCGAGAAGCGGACGCGCCCCGAGAGTAAGGGTGGAATGTTCGGAAGAGAAGGAACAGATACCAGCACTGGCGACGGACTCGAAGAATTGCGGATACGGGACGTATACCGTGCCCGAACGACGCACAGCAGGCAGAGTCATTTGGACCACCTTCACCGAGTCACGGGTTTCGATGCGGATAAAGAAACTCGCGGGAACAGCAACGACCAAGGCGTCGCCTGCGGACCACGTGGAGTGCGTTGAAGAGCCACCGGCATGCGCTGCAGACGAGAGCGCACCAACAGCACAATAGCGCTTGCTCCCGATGGTGACGATAGGAACATCCTTCTTCCCTCGTACCTTCGCTCCTCCCTTACTACCCATGGTCACAGCCTCTCCAAGAATATGAAGCGCGGCTACCTGCTTCTTCCGTGACGCTATCGGACGGGTGCGACGTTTTCCATCGCCCTTGGCAACCAGGGTGCCTCCGAGGATGCCGAGCATCATCACGGCACACACGCTCGCGAGCGCGCGGTGGCGGAGACGGAAGGACGGATGATGGGGTGAAGAAGTCAAGACCACGTCGTTCGAATCATGATTGGGTTGAAGTTGCTCCCCCGTCTGACGAATCGACGGGCCGAGGAGCCGGCACGGCTTCTGCGAGCGTCACCGGTGATTGGGATGCGCGCCAGTCATTGAAATACATCATGACGACAGCGCCGGCGGGCATGGAGAAGAGGAGTCCGAAGAACCCGAAGAAATGTCCGAACGTGAACAGCGATGCGATGAGCACCACCGGGTGAAGTCCGATCCGCGAACCCGTCACCCGAGGATCGATGATATAGGTAGTGACGAAATGGAGGACATTCACCGTCACGGTGACTTGGACCATGTTCAACAAAACACCGTCGCCATTCACAATGAGGATGGTGACGATGGCGATGAACAAACTGGCGATGATGCCCAAGTACGGGATCGGGTTCAACAAGCCGCACAGCACGCCGAGAACGATGGGATACGGGATGCCGCACAGGACGAAGACGACGGAAGCCATGGTTCCGACGAAGATGGCGCTGATGATCTGCCCTCCGATGTAGGCGCGGACGATATCATTGATGCGCTTGATATCGCGGACCGCACGGGGATGACGATGATCGAGGACGGAGCGGATGAGCGCCTTCAAATGCGGAAGGTCGTACAGGAAATAGAAGGTCAGCACCGGAATGAGGATGACGTTGATCGCCTGCTCGACGATGGCGGTGAGCGATGTCAAAGCGCCGAGGACGGTTGCGATGATGGTCTGGGAAATCGTTTCAAGCTCGGGGACGACCTGTTTCTGCACCAGCTCGCGCGCCGTGGACTGCGATATGCCGAAGCTCTCCAGCCAGCGATAGAACTGGCGACTCTCCAGATAGTCGGTCGTGGACGTCACCATGGAGGAGATCCGACGGATCACCTCGTTCATTTGCGTGAGCACGCCGGGAAACACGTAGATGGAGGCGGTGACGATACCGCCAAGCAGCAGCAAGACAAGCGCAAACGAACTCAAGCCCCGTGGTATGCGATGTCGCTCCAGCATGCTGATGAGCGGATCGGCCAAGTAGGCGATGAAGAAGGCGAGTCCGAACGGAAGGAGGATACTGCCCAGATCGCCCAGGAACCATAACGCGAACACCATACCGCTCAGAGTGAACAGGCGTTGCACCAAGCGGAAGGTGCGTCGGTACGGCCAGAGAAGAAAGGCGATCCCACCGAAGAGGATGATGGGTCCGGCGGAACCGCTCAGGATACCGGTCATGTAGACGAGCACGGCAAGCGACAGCGAACCGATGCTGACGACGGCAATGGCCGACAGCGTATTTCTCGTAGATGTTTCCACTGCCTGACTCCTCTCCCGTGCGACGATTGTGACTTCAGGTTTTCTCACGGCAAAAGTACACACCGATGCGGAGAGTCAGCACCAGGGCGCGCCCTGCGGACCACCGACGCCGGATTACGCCGCCGGAGCTGCGGGAGCGCAGAACTCGTCGTAGGCGTTCGTGAGCATCTGCGAGATGGCCTCGGGGAACCGTCCTTCGATCATATGTCGATGGACGACACCGATGAGCTGACTGTCGCGGAACAAAGCGATGGACGGTGAGGATGGCGGTACGTTCTTGAGATAGGTATCCCGCACGTACTGCGTGGCCTCTTTGTCCTGTCCGGCGAACACGGTGACCAGGTTGGTCGGTACGTTGCCGTGACGGAGCGATTGCGCGATGCCCGGACGTGCCGTGCCCGCGGCGCATCCGCAGACGGAGTTGATGACGAGCAGCGTGCTACCGGGCTTCGCCATGGCAGCATCGATGTCCGCCGGGGTCCGAAGTTCCTGAAAACCGACGCGCGTCAGTTCGTCACGCATCGGTTGAACGAGTAATGGATCGTACATGGATGACCTTTGAAATTTTGTGTTGAAGACTCTTTGATACGACGTACTCCGAGGCGCTTTCGTGCGCCGACAAAAATATCATCTTTTCGTGTGGCACCGTCCGCCGTGTGCGCATCTTTGCACCGCGGTGCAACCGGAGACGATCGTCGTTCAACCCTCCATCCATTCAGGCTTATGCGTGTTCTTCAGACAACGGCGGACATTCATGCGTGGCGTTCGGAGCGTCGTGCCGAGAACCGAAGCGTCGGTTTCGTGCCGACCATGGGGTACCTTCACGAAGGACACATGGCCTTGGTGGATGCGGCGACGTCGGAGAACGATCTGGTGCTTGCCTCCATCTTCGTGAACCCTGCCCAATTCGCTGCCCATGAAGACCTGTCGCGGTACCCGCGCGATTTCGAGCGCGACTGCCTCATGCTCGAACAGCATGGATGCGCCGCCGTCTTCGCTCCGACCGTGGAAACGATGTATCCGCAGGGTTTTGCAACGAAGATCCACGTGGATGGCGTGTCCGCCGACTTCGAAGGAGCGGTGCGACCTTCCCACTTCGACGGTGTGGCCCTTGTCGTCACGCGCCTGCTCTGCCTTACCACTCCGCACCGCATGTATCTCGGTCAGAAGGACCTGCAGCAGACCGCTGTCCTGAAACGACTGGTGGCCGACTTGGGATTGGATATGGACGTCGTCGTCGTCCCGACGATTCGTGATGACGACGGTCTGGCGAAAAGTTCCAGGAACGTCTATCTCAGCCCGGCGGAGCGTCAGCGCGCCCTCGTCCTTTCCCGCGCCCTGCGCGCGGTAACGACGGCCGTTGCGAGCGGCACGACGGATGCGGACCGACTGCTGGCACGGGCGATGGAGGTGCTTGAGAGCGAAGCGGAGGTGGTGCTCGACTATGTCGCCATCGTCGATCCCCGGTCGATGACGCGGATATCGGATGTGAAAGGTTACAACGACGCCGCCTGCGTCATTGCGGCAAGGGTAGGAACGACGCGGCTCATCGATAACTGCTACGTGCACAGGTCTCTGTAATGCGCGCGTGCGCGATGGTGTCCGCCGCACGTCCGTAGGTTTGATCTCGAGAGGAAGGTCACCGCACTCAGGCCTTGTCGGGAATGCCCAACGCTTTCAGCATTTCCTCGCCATAATCCCCCAGCAGTTCCTCTCCGGCGCGTATGGCACGCGAGGTATGCATCTCGATGGTCTTCGAGGTACTCAGATATTCCACGTTCGGCTTTTTTCCCGAGCCTTGATAGGTGCAGATGTACCGGGCCACGCCGGCGTCCGTGCGGCGCGCATCGATGACCGTGCGAGAATGGAGCTTGATCCCGTAGACGCCGAGTTCCTCGTCCGCATAGCGCTCATCGTACTCACGCGTGCGCAGTCTCTCGCCTTCATAATCGAACAGGTGATAGCCCTCAGGAAAGTCGCGCACCGCCCACAGGCCCAGGCCCGCGGCCCGTATCTGGGACGGACGTACCTCCACGCCCAGGACTTCCCGTGTGTGGCGGGCGCAATACGGATGCGTGACGGTGGTGATGCGGGTGCACCGCTTTCCGTCCTTCTCGAACGAACACGGGGCGCTGACGCGGATGGTTTGATTCTTTGCCATGATCATTTCAATATTTCGCCCGTCTGCAGCGACCAGAACACCAGGTCCAACTCATCGGGGTCGATGCGAATATCGGAAGCAAAGTCCAACCACTTCGTTTCGATCTCTTCATACTTCTTTCGCGATGTGGGGAGTGCGGAGTCGTCGATGATACCGCAGCGCACGAGATGAGTGAGGATATGCCTATCGATGATGGCAATGCCGCGGAAACCTATGTTCCGCAGCACGTGCGATGCTTCCTTCATTCCCATGCCGCGGACGGTCTGGACGAGGAAGGAGCGCGCTTCGACGGCGGAGTCAAAGGCGGGCAGGCGCGTCTCGATCTCCGAGAAGGAAGAATGGAGTGCCAGAAGATTCCTGGCCTTCGTGTTATGGAACCGGATGTAATGTGCGGGCTGACGGAGGACGTCCGTGGGATCGAAGGCGGTTTCCCGGAAGCGACGCTCCTTGAGTAGTCGTACGACGGCATCGGCGTGCGTGGCTTTGCTTTGCGGCGTGCACAGGCAGAAACAGAACTCGTAGAACCACTCGGACGGCGGTACTGCTCGAAACTCCTGAAGCCGATGACGTATGGCACGGTGCCTCTCGTCATGCGCCTGCCGGACGTACTGCGGAGCCGTGTACGGTCGCCGTGTCTGGTGGCTCATCGAAGATTCCATCGCAGCCCCACGGTGACAGGTATGGTAAAACCGGAGTTCGCCCCGATGACGAAGCGGATCATCGGAACCAGATCCATGGACGTCGCAAGTCGCACCGGAAAGCCGAGGCCGAACTGAATCGCCGTGTTCTCGAGTGAACGCACACTGTTTCGGACGACCGTCTGCTCGGAAGTTCCTATTCCGAATCCGATGAGAAAGAAGGATCGAACACCGGCGTTCGGCGAGGAGAGATCCGAACGAAGTCCCACATGCACATACGACGCCCTCGCATCTTCCGTTCCAAGACTATCCGGCGCAGTGCGGAACGTCTCGTATCCCAGCCATAGTCGCAGACCCTTCCGTTCGCTGACGCGCCATCCAGCCATGGCATGAACGTCATATCCGGCTTGCCAGCCGGTATTCACCACCCTGGCGAACTGCACTGCGACGCCGCCGCCGAACTGGACATCGGCAGTGGCATCGCTCTGTGCACGGCACGATTGAGAGAGCGGAAAGAGAACGGAGAAAAGACCGACCAGAGACGTGACCAGGCGCATGAGCGGAAGTTCGTGAATGAGACGACGGGAGAAATTACCATCGACCGACAAACCGTAGCGGCGACATCTCGTCGCAGGAGCCCTGAGACACTCATCCGAGGCGGCTTCGCGAATCACGTCGAAACAGGTATTTCTCCCCTTCGACAGCACAGAAAACGACACACGATGCGAGAAGGACGATCAACGCCTCGACCAGAGTCAGCGCTTGCGTCCTGAAAATCGGTTGCAACGCCGGTACGTACACCGTGCAGGCCTGCAAAACGAAGGCGCAGACGACGGCTGCGGCCAACGACCTGTTGGAAAAACATCCCTGCGAGAACAAGGACAACCGCTCCGATCTCACCGCCAACGCATGTCCGAGCTGACTCAAGCACAACACGGAAAAAACCATGGTCTGCCAGTGACCGTCACCGCTCCAGATGGCAAGTGCCTGCACGACGATCGGGACGACTCCCATGACGAAACCGACCCAGATGATATGACGCCCGAGACCGCCGGCAAACAGACTTTCGGCAGGAGGACGTGGTGGACGGTTCATGATATCGGCATCGGCCGACTCCGAAGCAAGCGCCAATGCAGGTAGGCCGTCGGTGACAAGATTGATCCAAAGGATGTGAACCGGAAGAAGCGGAATGGGTAGACCGATGATCGGAGCGAGCATGATGCACCAGATCTCGCCGCTATTCGAGGTCATGATGTAGCGGATGAACTTTCGAATGTTGTCATACACCCTTCGCCCCTCCGCTATGGCCTTGACAATGGTGGAGAAATCGTCATCGAGAAGTATCATCGACGATGCTTCCTTCGATACATCCGTACCGTTTATACCCATCGCTATGCCTATGTCCGCCCGTTTCAACGCCGGAGCATCATTCACGCCGTCACCGGTCATGGCTACATAGTGACCTCGCGCCTGCAATCCCTTGACGATGCGGAGCTTCTGTTCAGGGGCCACTCTGGCATAGACGCGAACGCTTTCGATACTTCGCAAGAACTCCTCGTCGTTCATCGCGTCCAATTCGCTTGCACAGAGAAGCCGGTCGGTCTCCGATTCCAGTATACCCAATTCTGTCGCTATGGCACGAGCGGTCTCCGGATGATCGCCGGTTATCATGACCGGAACGATCGATGCATCGTGACATCGAGCGACGGCCTCGCGGGCCTCAGGTCTGGGCGGATCGATGAGTCCCACAAGACCTATCATCGTCAGGTCACGCTCATCGCTGACGTCGATCGACTCCACATCGGGACGATCGGGATGACGGGATGCGAAGGCCAGGACACGCAGTCCTCCCGCCGCCATGCGATGCGTCTGAGCAACAAGTCCGCTGCGGATCCCGGCGGTCATATCGCATACCACGCCGTTCATCATCACGTGAGTGCATTGCGGTATCAACACATCGGCTGCACCCTTCGTATACATCACCGGTCTGCATAGAGGATGATCGGGATCGTCATGAACCGTGCTCATGCTCTTCCTGGTGGAATCGAATGGCAAGCTCTTGCGTCGTGGACGTTCCTGCAACACGCCGGAACGATGCATGCCCCGCGCTTCCGCGAAACGAACGAACGCGACCTCGGTCGCCTCGCCCAACAGATTCCCGTTTTCCGCTTTCTCGACGTCGTTGCTCACCGCAAGCATCCGAAGTAGAAAGGATGCGTTGGCATGCTCGGTCACCTCCGCATCTCCCACCGAGCTGTAAACATCTGCCGGAGCGAAGACGACTTCCCGCACGGACATTTTCTGCTGGGTCAGTGTGCCGGTCTTATCGGTGCAGATGTAGGTGACCGATCCCAGGGTCTCCACCGCGGGCAATCGTCTGATCAACGCGTTATGCTTCGTCATCCGTTTGGCACTGAGCGCCAAAGCAACGGTCACCACGGCAGGTAACGCCTCGGGAATGGCTGCGACCGCCAAGGAAATGGCTGTCAGTGCCATTGTCAGCGGATCCTCGCCACGCATCAATCCCATGACGGCGACAAGCGCGCAGATCGCCAACACCATGTAGGCCAACTTCCTCCCGAAAAGAACCAAGCGTCTCTGCAAGGGCGTTTGCGATGCATCATCCTCCTGCAACATCGCTGCGATCTTCCCGAGCTCGGTCTCCATGCCCGTGGCGACAACCAAAGCCCGGGCGTACCCATGGGTCACATGCGTGCCTTTGAACACCATGTTCGACCGGTCGCCGATGGGAAGGAACTCCGTCCTCAACGGATCCACGCTCTTATCGACGGCATGCGACTCTCCCGTGAGGGCAGCCTCGTCGATACGCAGCGTGTTCACATGGACGATACGCGCATCAGCCGGAACGATGTTACCGGACTCGAGGACGATGATGTCACCGCGGACCAATGACCCGGCGGGAATCTCCGCGAGGTGCCCGTCGCGCACGACTCGTGCTACCGGCGCCGCCATGCTCTTCAATGCGGCCAGGGCCCTTTCGGCCCTGTATTCCTGTATGAATCCCACAACGGCATTGAGGATGACGATGCTGAGGATGACGACGGCATCGGTGGCGTCGCCGAGCAGGTAGGACACGACAGCGGCCGCGCCGAGGACGATGATCATGAAATCCGCGAACTGCGAAAGGAAGATCCGCAGCGGCGATTTGACCGCCTTTTCCAACAGCTCGTTGGCTCCGTCGCGTTGTAAGCGCACGGAGGCTTGATGTGAGCTCAGTCCGTGCTCGCTCGTGTCGAGCAGGACGGTGAGTTCGTCGATACTGTACTGATGAATGTTCATTCGCTCGGTGGAAAGAAGCTACGCCGCGCACGCTCCGCTACCGCACCGTCATCTCTGCACGCATGTCATTTCTGCGGACGTGTCTGAAGTTGTTCGAAGTATCGACGGATCACTTGCTCGTAATCTTTCGTGTACCCCTGTTGCATGGACCGGAGCAGGTCGCGGACAGATCCGGCGGTGCGCAGACGCTCCAGGTCGAGTTCGGCCGGACCGGAACGCCGGACGTTTTCACCGGACCGTGACTCGCGCGTCTTCTCGTAGTCCCGTTCGTTCATGGACCGCGACGCATCCAAGAGCCGTGAAAGGATGCGGTCCTGCCGACGACGCGTCTCGTCCGTCACCTTCCCCGTCTGCATGTCCGTGAGCACTTCCTTCATCTCCTCGGCGAGCTTCTCGAGATTGCCAAGCGCCTTCTTGCTGCCGCTCGCATCCTTCTGTTCCTTGGCCAGCTCCTCGAGCGACTTCTGCACCTTGCCCTGCTGCGAGGCAAGACGGCCGAGTTCCGCCTGCTGATCGGAGTTCATGGAGCCCTGCCCCATACCCATCTGCTGCATGCCGCTGTTGATGCCTTGCTGCATGTTCGCCGCCTGTTGCAGTCGTTGCATGAAACCGCTCTGTCCTCCCGGTCTGCTTCCCGAAGGATTCATCGGGTCGCCCTCGCCTTGTCCGTCACCCTGACCAGGCATGGAGCCGTTCATCTTGCTGAGCGCGCCTGCCATTTGCTTCATCGCCTTGTTCATGGACGACATCGCACCCTTCTGCTGCATCGCGGCCGACGGTGCGTTCCGATTCTCCATGCTCTCCTGCGCCTCCTGCATCTGGCGCATGGCGTCGCCCATCTCCTTGCCCATCTCGGGCGTGACGGCGGTGGACTTCTGGCCGAGCTGATTCATCTTGTTCGCCAGGTTCATCATCTGCTCCCGAAGACTCTGCTGCTGTCGGGCATTCTGACTCATGCGCGCGGAGTTCTGGTCCATCCGCTCGGCATCCTTCATGAGCTGCTCCTGATCCTTGCTCAGCGACATCATGTCGTTGAGCGAGGACTGCATCTGCTTGGCGGTCTCGCGTTGCTGGTTCTTCCGCATCTCCTGCTTCATGCGCTTCATGGATTGAGAGAAGTTCTTCAGGTTCTGCGAGGCGTTCTTCATGTTCTGCTGCGCCTCTTTCATATCTCCCTGCTCCATCGACTCGCTGCTCTTCGACATCTGCTGCTGCGTCATCTCCGCGTTGAGTTGGTCCATGGCCTTGGACATCTGCTCCATCACGTTCTGCTGCTTATCCAGACCCGCCTCTTTGGCCATCTTCTCCATCTCCTTGGCGTCCTTGGCAAGCTGCTTCATGTCCTCCTTCAAGGCCTCCTGCTTCTTGGCAAGGTCTTCTCTGGACTTCGTATCGGCCGGATTCGTATTCTCCGCCTGCTGCTTCAGCTCGTCCTGCTGACGTTGCAATTCCTCCGCCCTCTTCGCCAGCTCGTCCACCTTCTGCTCCGTCTGCATGCGCTTCAACAGCTGCATCGTCCGCTCGATCTGCTTCTTGAAATCCTCTTCGTTGAACTTGAAACTCTTCATCGCCTGCTGCATCTGCTCGGGCGACATCTGCTCCATGGCCTTCTTCATCTTCTCCATCGCGTCACGGAGCTCCTTGGAGTCGATGGACTTCATGAGCTTCTGCAATTCCATGTACTTCTGAAGCGTCTCGGGCGACAACGCCTTGTTCTCCTTCAGCATGTCGGTCATCTGTTCAAGCTTCTCCTGCGCCTGCTGCAGCTTCTCCTGCATGGCCTCCTGCTGCTTGAGCAGGTCATCCATCTTCTTCTGCGCGTTCCAGTCCGTCGCCATGCGCTTCTGCTTCAGCATCTCGCGCTGCATCTGGTCCATATCGCGCGCCACCTCTTCGGCCTTCTTCATCACCGTCTCGAGGTCCTTGGCCGCATCATCCTGCTTCTTCTCCGCCTGACGAAACACATCCGCCAGCGACGGCAAGCGCAACGCAATGACGGACGTGCGGGCGCTCTTCGGCCCGCTCACGCGATCGTTATCGAACACCTCGACGTAGAACTCATAGGCATCCTCGGGCGAAATACCTATGGACTTCAAGTCCCACAGATAACTCACCTCCGCCGACGTTCCCGATGGTGCCATCGGCACAAGGATCTGCTTGTAGTCCTTATCCGGTCCCGCATACCTGGACGCCGTGAGCTTGTACTTGATGAGCAGCTGGGAAAATCCGTAATCGTCCGTGATCGTCACCCGGACGGGCAATTGCACGTCCGGCTTCACCTGCACGTCCGCCTGCGGCTCCACCAGACTGATACTCGGATATCCGTCCGTCTGCGCAACGATGCCGTATCGCAACGGCTCGCCGTTCGTCCGTCCCTCGCGATCGTAGATCCGTATGGCATAGGAGCTCGACTGCTGAACGCGGAACGTCGCTGCCGCCTTGCGGTCGGTAACCTTCATCACCACTCTCGTCGTATCCTCCGATACCCCAGCCTGTGCGGTGTCCACCGACGCAGTTCTCTCCGCGAACAGCAACAATTCCGCACGGACGATCTCCTTGTTGGCCATCACGCTCATGTCCACGCGCGAACCCTTAAGACAGGTGATGTCGGCGTGCTGTTCATCAAGCACCAAGGGAGGCGTGCGCGTATATTCCGGTTGGGTCACTCTTCCCTCCATACTGCGAACGAGGGGCGGATCGGTGACACGGATGCTTCCCGTGTCGGTCCGTACGAATTCATTGTACCAGGGCACTTCCGCATAGAAGCTCAGACTGCGTTTCACCGAGGGAACCTCGAAGCGGAACACACCGGCGCTGTCGTCGCGGAGGGTGTAGGAATCATACGCCGCCTGCTCCTCCTCGCGGACGAGCAGGTTCACCGCGCCGGGCAGGACACCGGTCACGCGCACGCGGATGGTCACCTTGTCCCCTCGCAAGACCTCGGCGCTCCGCGGCTCCACGATCATGGCGAACGGTGGCGGAGGCACGAACGACGTACGGAAATGCAAGAGCCTGCCCGCGGCAGGCCCCAACGGCGTGACGGTGAAGAGCACGACGGCGACACCGACGGCGGACAAGAACAGGTACAAGCGACGGCGAAGGTGCTCGGGATCGATGACTCGATCGAAGTCGATATCGTGTGTAAGCTCGACGACCTGCCGGAATGCGGCATCCACGAGGTCCGACGACACAGCACCGGATGATGCCGGAGCGCTCACGAGCTGCATGGCGTTGAGGAGCAGGTCGCGGATATCGGTGAACACATCTCCCACCCTGCGCGCAATGTGCAGAGCCGTGGGTGCGGACGCAGAGATGATGCGGGACCATATAAGACGTCCGACGAAAACCCCGTGTACAGCAAGCGCGCCCGTGAGGAACACGCCCATCATCGCCGTTCGCACGGCCGACGACGCGTGCATCGCCCATTCGACGACACTCAAAACGATGAACGCGCACACGACGATGAACAGCGAGACGGCGACGGCCGCCGAGAGGTCCGAACGGATCTCCTTCCGCCGCGTGGCATCCAAGCGCGCTACCAGGTTTTCGTATGCCGATTGTCTGTTCATTTGATCAAAGGATTGGAACGTTGTCCCAAGGCATACACGACGATGTTGGTTCCGAACTGCAGGGATTCGATACGCTTGTTCTGCGGATCTCCATGGACCTCGGGATCGGCCCATCCATCGCTGGGATTCGACTCATACGTATACAGCACGCATACCCGGTCGCCATCGAACATGGCGAAGGTCTGCGGTGTCTTGGCGTCATGCTCGTGCGTCTTCGGTACTCCGTTGGGAAAGTCGAAATGCGCATGAAAGAGAGGATGCGAGAACGGCAGCTCACGCAGTTCCTGTTGGGGGAATATCTTTTTCAATTCACGTCGTATCGATGCATCCAGTCCGTAATCGTCGTCCACGTACAAGAACCCGCCGTTCTCCAGGTAGGATCGCAGTCGTCGGACGTCGGCATCCGAAAAACTCACCGTGCCGTGTCCGGTCAGGAACAGCATCGGGTACAGGAAGATGTTGTCCGTGGCCACGTCCACGTATTCGTACACGGGAGCCGCTTGAATGTTCGTGTTCTGACGAACGAAGTTCATGAGATTGACTTCGCACGAAGGGTCGTTGTACCAATCCCCGCCACCACTGTACTTCAATCTCGCCATCTTCACGGCCGATGTCGCCGGCTGCGCGCACAGGTACTGGGTCGGCACACTCCACCAAGCGGAGCAGACGATGAGGAGCAGAAGACAACGGTACGGATTCACATGCATGACGATGGGTGGTGACTACGCAGTAAACGAAGCGGTGACGATTTTCTTTTCCTGCTCTGCGAACCAGGGAACACCTTTCATGACCAAAGGCATCTCACGGACCTGAAGTTTCGGAAACATGCGACGCGCCTCGGCGATCTCCTCCGCGAGATCTCCGCCCTTCAGGAGAGCATAGAACCCCTTGGGCTTGAGCAGTTTCTGCGTCCATCCGACGATTTCCGCCAGTGGAGCGACGGCGCGCGCCACCACGGCATCGTAGGTTCCGCGATACTTGGCCTGATCGGCAAGCGATTCCACCCGGCAATTTTCCACGGAGAGTCCTCGGAGTCCCGTATGCTCGGCGAACATGCCCGTCATCTTCGCTTTCTTCGTGATGGAGTCCACGCACAGTACCTGCATATCCTGTCGCGCGATCTTCAACGGTATGCCGGGAAACCCGCCACCGGTCCCCACATCCACGATGCGCGCACGATCCGGAAACGTGACGGCCGAAAGCAGACCGAGGGAATGGAGGATATGCCGCTCCCAAATATTCTCCTCGTCTTTGCGTGATATGAGGTTGACGCGGGCGTTCCAGTAGAGAAGGTCCCCATGGTAGCGCTCGAAGATGTCCACGTCCTCTTTCTCCAGAACGATGCCGTTGGCTGAACAGATCGTCCAAAACTCCAGTTTGTCCACGTTGCCGTACTTCCGTTGATTGCGGTGAGAAGATGCACCCGTCGTTCGCAACGGGTTCACACAGGCAAAACTAACACCCATACGGCGCTCCGAACCGTGGTTTCGTCCGCCGAGAACATTTGTCCTCCCAATGAAGACTCTTTCCGTCTACGACCATCGTGTCCCCTTCTTCTCGGTCATCTGCTGCACCTACAATCGTGCACATCTTTTGCCGCGCGCCATCGCGTCCGTGAACGCGCAGACGGAGCGGGACTGGGAGCTTATCATCGTGGACGACGGAAGCACCGACGACACCCTGGCTCTGGCCCGTCGGGAAGCGGAGAGGAACCCGCGCGTGCGCTTCATTCATCATAGCAATCGAGGCGTAGGCGCATCAAGGAATGCAGGCATCCTTACCGCATGCGGCGTCTTCGTCACTTTTCTCGACAGCGACGACGAATATGCCGACGATCATCTGGCACTACGCAAGGCCGCATGCCGGGAGAATCCTGATATCCCCTTCTTCCATGGCGGCGTCAGCGTCATCGGTGATCCATTCGTCATCGACAAGAACGACCCCACCCGGCGCATCGCCATCGCCGACTGCGTCGTCGGCGGTACCTTCGTCATCCGACGCGATCTGCTGGTGGAGCGCGGCGGCTTCCCGCACCTGCGATATGCAGACGATGCCGTGTTCTTCGAAGAGGCACTCAGCGACGGCGTACCCATCGCCCGCCTCTCCCAACCCACTTACCTCTACTACCGCGATACGCCGGATTCCCTCTGCTCCACCTTCGGCAGGGAGACCTGAAGCGGACGCGATGAATCACCTCCGACATGGTTCGGCACCGCAATGGAGGATCGCCGGGAACCAGAGGAGAACAATCTGTCTCCCCGCCCATACCCCTGTCGCGTGAAGTCGACCGAGAGGAAGTCCGTCGGGAGCCGTAACTTTGCGGTCGGTTTACCTAGCACTCAGTATTCAAACGAGATTTTATGGAAGGCGAAGGAATTCACGCTCAATCGATACGACCGCAGTTACCGGACAACGACATCGTGTTCATCATCAAGAACCCTCACCGGCCGGGTATGCTCGGTCGGCTATGCACCGTCATCGGTGAGGAGGGCGGTCTGATCGGCGACATGAAAACACTGTTCGTCGGTCACGACCATGTGCTTCGCGAAATCGTCATTTCCGTGTTCGACTCCCATCACCTGGGAGCCATCGAGCGCGCCATCAAAGAGAGAACAGAAGCAGAAGTCGTTGAAATCAAAGATGTTGTATTCGAACATCACCGCGGAGGAAAAATAAAAGTCTGCCGTAAGGCCGACGTTCCCGGCGTGGCCGAACTCCGCTACGTTTACACGCCCGGCGTAGCTCGGGTCTGCAAAGCCATCCAACAGGATCCCGCATTGTTGTACGATTACACGAGCGCCGGCAATACCATCGGTATCTTCACGAACGGCTCCCGCGTCCTCGGACTGGGCGATATCGGTCCTGCCGCCGCCATGCCGGTGATGGAAGGGAAATCGATGTTGTATGATCAGTTCGTCGGACTCGGCGCCATGCCCATTCTTATCGATACCAAGGATCCCGACGAGTTCATTTCCATCGTGGAAAAGGTGTCGACCGGGTTCGCCGGCGTCCACCTGGAAGACATCAGCACGCCCGACTGTTTCTATATCGAGGACGAACTCATCAAGCGGTTGAACAAGCCCGTGATGCACGACGACCAGCATGGTACGGCAACGGTGCTTCTTGCCGCGGTCCTGAACGCCCTCAAGAAAGTCAACAGAGCCAATGACTCGTCCCTCGTCTTCGCTCAGCTCGGCCTGGGGGCCGCCGGCAGTGCCATCGCGCAGCTGCTTGCCCATTACGGTTTCACCGTCGTGGCCTTCGATCCGAACGAGGCTTCCCACAAGCGCGTCATGGATCGCGGAGTCCGCATGGTAGACTTCGATGAAGCCATGCGCGCCGATGTCGTCATCTCGACGACGGGGCGGGTGGGACTCATCACCGCTCCCATGATCAAACCGGGTCAGATCATCTTCGCCCTCTCGAACCCCGTTCCGGAAATCAGTGCGGAAGAAGCCCTTGCCGCCGGTGCCGCATTCGCCGCCGACGGCAAGAGCGTGAATAATGCGCTTGCGTTCCCCGGTCTCTTCAAGGCCGCCGTGGAACTACGCGTCGATCAAATCACGAACGAGATGAAAGTCGCCGCCGCCATCGCCATCGCTGAACTGGCAGAGCCTGAGGAATTGGTTCCCAGTCCGTTCAACCCCGCTGTCCACAAACGCGTGACAGAGCGCGTGAAAGCCCTGTTCCCGTCGGCGTGAGCAAGGAGCAGTGCCCTATGAGGCCGTGAATCATGGATCTCCCGGACCTCTCGAATCACGGAAAATAAAAAATCTCCAAATCATTGATAATCAATGTTTTGGGGATTTTCTTTTACGGCCATTCGACCCGAGATTTCCCGAGAACTACCGATCCTTGGCGGGCCGCAAGGCATCGTCGATAACGACGAGAAGGTCTTTCTTGTGGGCCTTGACGATGTCGGATCCACCGCCCTTTTTCAGCTTGGTCGCCAGCGATTCCAACTGGGCGCGAACAAGGGCGCGGACATCGGTCTTGTACACATTCGGCGGTGCGAACATGGCAAGCATGGGCGACATCGTCCCCGAAGGCGGCGGCGGCGCAGAGAGCTTGGAGACGAGATTGGCGACGAACGAACGCTGGAGATTCCGTCGGAAGACGTCGGGAGAACCGTTCGCGACGAGGTCGGCGAACAGACCGTTCTGCAGGTTCTCGAGAAGCTCCGTTACTCCAAGATTCTCATTGCTATTGCCACTGATGGACGCAGTTTCGATGAGGCGCAGGAGTTTATCATTGGCCATGACCGTGGCGAGCACCCGCTCCTGGTTGCGCTGCATCCGCTCCGTGGAACCGGAGGCCTCGATGCGTCGCAACACGTCGGCATCAAGCAAAAACGTCGGCGTGGTGAACACGTACTCGTGGAGGAAGTTGAGACAACGGACCTGCTTCTCACGGGCGACGGGTTGATAGACGACGCCTTCCTGACCGGCGTTCTTGTATGTGCCGACCATTCCTCCCACGTTCTCGGCAACATGGCCTACCTCGCGCCGCCATTGTTGGCAGACCTCTTCATACATCTCGCGCAACAGGTCGTAATCCTTACCCGGAGTCGTTGTCGCATCGATGAGATATCCCATGGCTCGCTTCAGGTTCGCGATGCCAAGAGTACTGGACTTCACGGCATCATCGCCAAGGTCCTCCATTTGTGCCGACGGGTCCACCGTCATCCACTGCTGACGTCCGAAACGCAACATCGGATCGGTGTCTTGCACCCGTATCCACGCTTGCAGCGAATCCTGCTCCTGCTCCGGGGTGAGGTTGGTCGGCAAGACCCGGTATCCCCAATTGACAGCGAAGTCATCATACGGTCCTACCTTCGGCATGAGCGACGCCCCGTCTCCCGGCTGGGCCACATAGTTGTAGCGCGCATAATCCATGATGGTCGGTGCGGTGCCGTACTTCGCCGTGAACGACGGTGACCGCAGGGAATCGACGGGATAGGAAGAGGACGCCTTCATGTTGTGCGGAAAGCCGATGGTATGACCGAACTCGTGCGCTGCCACCGTTGCGATGAGTTCACCCATGAGGGAATCGGGGAACGGGATCTTGTGCGAGCGCGGATCGGCAACGGCCTGGGTGAAGTACCAACCCGTCTGCAGGTTCATGACATTATGATACCAGCCGATGTCGCTTTCGAGGATCTCACCGGTTCGAGGATCGGAAACGTGCGGACCATAGGCGTTCTCGATGGGCGAGGGAAAGTAGCGGATGACGGAATACCGCACGTCTTCCGGACAGAACTCGGGGTCTTCCGTGCTATCCGGCGGAGGCAGGACACGAACCGCATTCTTGAAACCCGCCTTTTCAAAAGCGCTGTTCCATGTCTCTATCCCCTTCTTCAACCACGGTCTCCACTTCATCGGCGTGGCAGGATCGATATAATACGTAATCGGCTTCACGGGTTCGACGATCTCACCGCGGAAATACGCTGCCGTATCCTTCGGCTCCAGTCTCCATCTCGTAATGGACGATTGTGACTCCGCCCGTTGGTTATCGATTCCATAATCCGTTGTGGATACCGTGAAAAAACCGACGCGCCAATCGCTGAGACGCGCTTTCATGGGCTTCTCCGGTAACGCCACCATGGAATGGTGCATGGAGAAGCTCACCGTTCGCGTACCCGAGTTCTGTGGCGCGGCGTCGGCATTGAAGGTCAACACATTCTCCACTTCCACATTGAGCGGGTAACTGCGGGCGTACTCCACATAGGAACGATCACCGGAAAGGGAACTGATCTTGTACTGGTCGCGTTGACTCTTGGGAATGGTCAGCAGACCGATGTCCGTCGTGAACAACGACGTCACCTCGACAACGACCGCAGACGAATCCTTGTTGTAGCATTGGATGGGCAGCGCAGCGACGATCTCCTCGAAGTTCGAAGAGCGCACGGCTTTGGCGATGGGCAGACTGTCCGCCGCCGTATTGACATACGACTTCGTCCGCACGAGAATCTTGTCGTACTTCCTTTCCCACAGGACAACGGCGCTTCCCACCTGTTCGCCACCATAGCCTATCTGCGGTGTCTTCGAGATGCGCGACACGAGCAGGAACTCACGTCGGTACTGACGGACGGGAATCTCGTAATACACTTTGTCGTCCACCCTGTAGATATTGAACACGCCGGTGTCGGCTTTCACCTCTCCCGTGAAGACCTCGCTCCATGGCTTTATGGCGGGCTTTTTCGGCGGTGTCGACGTCGGCGACGAACCATTGGGCTTGGAATCCTGCGCGTTAACGGACGAGACGACGCACAGACTCATACAGAGAAGAAGACAGGAGAAGAACCTCATAAGAACCCTCGGAGTAAAGCGATGAGTGGACATGACTATGGATGACCCGCAAAATAGCGAGTCGTGTAACCTTGAAGATGGTGTGTGGAAAGAAACACCGGACACGTGTCTGCCAAGCCGCATGCACACTCTCACGAGACCGCGGACCGACGTCTGCCGGGTCGGAACAAAAAAAAATGGCGCCTCGTGAGGGAGTACGAGGCGCCACCTTGGTTGTGGAGCTTGTGGAGGGAACCACAAAATCTCAGGGACGTAAAGGGTAGGATAGAAAGATTGTCACTCCACACCAATCGAGAGAATACTGGCATCCTTGCCGGAGTGCCGGAACATCCTTGTTCTGATCACTTAATCCATGATCTTCCGAAGGAAGGCCGGTTTCTCCGAAGGAGTCTTATCGGGAACATTGGCGACCGGCGCTTGGGCCGACGTGCTCAGGGGAACTGAACCGCCGCGACGCGTATACGCCGGAGCATTGAACGTCGATGTCACCTCGTGCCCTGCCGGTGCCGACACGGGAACGCTTCGCTGTTGGTTCGCTACCGCAGCCGTGAATTGCGCAGGCAGGTGAACCGTACCGCCATTGGCAGCGATCTTTGTTTCAACTTGCGCCGCTACTTGTTGATTTTCAACTACTTGCTGAGCATGGGCGTGAACAACTTCCTGCTCCTGCTCGCCGCCTTCGCTTTGTGCGTTCTGACGGAAACCGGTGGCAACGACGGTGACCATGATCTGATCGCCGAGGTCCTCATTGAAAACCACACCGAAGATGAGGTTCGCCTGCTCGCCCGCTGCTTCTTCGATCGTCTGGACGGCATCACCGATTTCGGCCATGCTGACATCCGAGTTCGCCGTGATGTTGATCAGGACGCCTTCCGCACCGTGGATGGACACGCCATCGAGCAGCGGTGATTGGATGGCATTGAGAGCTGCGTCCTTGGCACGTTCTTCGCCGCGGGCGATACCGATGCCCATGAGAGCGTCGCCCTTGTTCTTCATGATGGTGCGGACGTCCGCGAAGTCCACGTTCACATATCCATTACCACTGATGATATCCGCGATACCTTTGGTGGCATTGTAGAGAACGTCGTCGACCTTCTGGAATGCCTGGACAAACGACGTATTCTTGTCGATAATGCCCATGAGTCGCTGGTTCGGGATGACGATAAGGGCATCGACATGCTTGCGCAGTTCGTTCACACCGTGATCGGCTGAATGAGCGCGCTTCTTGGCTTCCCATGCGAAGGGCTTGGTGACGATACCGACGACAAGGCAATCGAGTTCACGTCCGATACGTGCGATCACCGGAGCGCCGCCCGTACCCGTGCCACCACCCATGCCGGCCGTCACAAAGATCATATCGCTTTGCTGCAGTGCGTCGCGGATGTCGTCGATGCTCTCTTCCACGGCCAGCTGGCCGACCGAAGGATCCGCACCGGCTCCCAGACCTCGTGTCAATTCACGACCGATCTGCACTTTCGTCGTCGCAAGGTTCGATTGCAATGATTGCGAATCCGTATTCGCTGCGATGAAATCAACGCCCGTCAGACCGCGCTTGATCATGCTGTTGATGGCGTTTCCTCCGCCGCCACCGACACCGATGACGCGGATTCGTGCTCCCTCTGGAGCGGAAGCTGCCAATTCGATGGACAGCTGTGAGTTAAGGTTTGTATTCATGAATTCCCCCCTCGTGAAAAAATGAAATTGAGTTACAATTGTTCGAAAAATCCTTTGATACGATCGATGAAGCCACCGTACTTCGCCGGTACGTCCAACCTGCGTTGTGCCGATGCTTCTTCTTCCCTGTCGTCTATGTGCGCGTGACTCATCGAGTGCAGTGCATACAACACGAGTCCTACCGCGGTTGCATACATGGGCGACTGCACCTCCGGTGCCAGACCGCCACGGATCGTCCCACCCGGGATACCCGTCTTCACGGGAATGCCGAACACCTGTTCAGCAAGCTCCGCAGCTCCTCGCATCTGCGAACATCCTCCGGTAATGACGACGCCGGCGGAAAGATTCCGCGAGTAACCGGAGCGACGGATTTCCGCGAAGGCGAACTCGAAGATCTCTTCCATGCGCGGCTGGATGATCTGGCAGAGCAAGCTCTTCGTCACTTCCATCGGCTTGCGACCATTGATGCCGGGTATCATGAACATCTCATCGCGCATGATGCTCTCTTGCAAGGCGTGACCGTAGGTGAGCTTCACCGCCTCCGCCTGATTCTGAATGACGCCCAAGCCTTTTTTCACGTCGTCCGTCACCTTGTTGCCGGCGATGCCGAACATGGCGGTGTGACGAATGACGCCTTCTTCGAAGATGGCGATATCGGTGGTGCCTCCACCGATGTCCACCAGCGCGACGCCCACTTCTTTTTCTTCTTGGTCAAGCACCGCATGGCTGCTGGCGATGGGCTCAAGGACAAGGTCCTGCACGCGCAACCCCGCACGCTCGACGCAACGATAAATGTTCTGGATGGCGGTCACCAATCCGGTCACCACGTGCACATTGGCTTCCATGCGTACGCCGCTCATACCAACGGGATCGGTGATGCCGTCTTGCCCGTCGATGACGAAGTCCTGCGGGAAGATGTGAATGATGCGTCGGTCCGACGGAATGGCGATGTTGTGCGCATCCTCGACGAGACGTCGCACATCGGCGGCGGTGATCTCGGAGCTTGTGTTGCTGATGGCAACGATGTTGCGCGTCTGGAAGGACTCGATATGATCGCCGGCGATCCCGACGACGACGTCGCGGATGGAGACGCCGGAAGAGAGCTCTGCGCGCTCGACGGCGGTCTGGATACAGCGGACCGTCTTCTCGATGTTGACGACCACGCCGCGGTTGAGTCCGCTGCTCTCGGCCATGCCCACACCAAGGATATCCACAGCGTTACCGTCACGATCAGGTGATGCGACGATGACACAGATCTTGGTCGTGCCTATGTCAAGTCCGACGATGATCTCTCTGTTCATATCATCGTCAACGCTTTGTACCCGCTCCGCACCTGAACTCCGTGAAGCTATCATGTTCCCCCCATGCAATTGGGATTGTGTGAAACGCCCGACATCGTTGCTTCCTCACAACGTCGGCCTTGTTCCCTCGGCCGAACTGCCTGCGCTCACGTGCCTGATAATTTTTCCTCTTTGAAAAGACCGACGCCCTCTATGACGTACGCTTCGTAATGAACATCTTCTCCTTCCATCGAACATCGATCACGGATGCTGCTCCGTTCATGATGTTCGTGCCGGAAGTACGACGCAACGAATACAGGTTACTGACCTTTTCCGTGTGATTCTCGAATGTCCCGAACAGGACCAACGAGGCGTCTGCCGATGTTTCCATTGTGAAGGAACGTTTCCCACTATCGAAGGCAATCTCGGAGATGTCGTTATACAGCATCTTTCCTTCTGTCGATTGCATTTCCTGTAACAGCGTCACCACCTCGCGCTTGGCTACCGAGTCCATGCCGCCCGGTCCCATCACTCCTCGCACGATCGGTAAATCCCGACCCTGGCTGAGATGTCTGTAGGGAACGACAACGCCGTCTGCATCGATGAACGCCGGATCTCCTGAACCATTCACGAGCAAGGCCAAGGGCTCCCGTTCCGTCACCGCGATTTCGATGCTGTTTTCCGAAACGCGCTGAACCACCGCTTTTCGGACAAAGGGTATGGAAAGAACCGCACGGCGAACCGCTTGAAGATCGATATCCGAAACCTTTTTCGGAAGCACGGTAGAATCAAGGACCTGTCGGATTTCCGACTCGGCAAGTGTGTGTAATCCCACGATGCGGACTTCGCGAAGCTCTTGCTGCGAACGCCACCGTAACCCCGCTCCCACAACGAAGACAACGAGCAGCGCATACACGATGAACTGACCGATGCCCCTCTCCGAAGTGGATTTACGACGTGAACGTGTCGCGACGCTTGACATGACAATCAACAGAATGTGAAAGAACAGATACCGCCACAACCGTGTTTTGAATGACCGACGAGAAGAGAGAAGGATTGAGTCATTACAACCAAATGCTGCTTTGTTTGTAACGCGTTGCGAAAATAGCCCTGTGATATTCCGATGTCAAGATATTTTTTTTCCACACGAGTTCTTCCCCTATTGTCCACATCCCTGTGTCACTCTCATCACGCACGGCAGTGCCGGATGCGAGCGTCTGCGCGGGCTTCAGGGCAATGCGGGAACGGGTAAAGGACGTGATGTCGTGGTTCGCCGTGAGTCCGCATCAACACTACGATTGCGGGCACTTCCACGCGAGGGAGCGAGCGCTCTTCCCCGTCAATTCTCCATGCGCGAGCGGCGCTGAGGTCGGTTCCTCCACCACGGGTGAATAATCGAACGTCGCAAGTTATCCGTTGGCTTTTGTGGAAAAGATTTCCTGCTCTATCGAACGCCACATGAGTTGGCATGGAAAGCGGTTTTCGAAGATGGCGCGACCGACGATGACGGAATCGATGTTCTCGCAGAGCAGCTCGTTCATCGCCCAGAGTTCTTGCGGCGAGTCTATTCCACCGGCTGCGGTGATACGCATGCCGGACTCGCGGGCTATGCGGCGCAAGGTCTCCACGTCGGGGCCTTCATAGGTGCCTTCCCATGCCGCATCCAGATACACCATGCGCTGCAGACCGCAGTCGCGCGCCATCGCGGCGAACTCCGTGTCGCGAAGCGCAGGATACTCATGACCGAAACGGACCATACCGGCATGCGCCCGGATACCAAGCACGATCCTGCTGGAGGTGTATTCGTCCACGAGCGACCTCAGCCCCTCCGGGTCGTCCAGTACCAACGTCGACACGATGATGCGGAAGACCCCCTCGTCCAAGCGCTCCGAACACGCACGAACCGTTCGCACGTCCGTGGCGAGCTGGACAGGCACATCGACGGAGTGGATGATGTCCTGCACGGCCCGACGATTCGCCGAGTCATCATCGCCCCGCATGCTGTCACGATCCGTCACGTGGATGGTCTTCGCATTCTCCGCGCGCCACAAGCGGGCAAGAGCGGAGGGCGAAAGGTCCATGACTCCGACGTCTGCGCCATCAGAAGACGTCTGCGTACGGCGCGTGCACCGTCCTTGCACGAGATCCATGGATGGTATTATGAGAATCATATCAGGTTCCGTCTTCGTGGTTTTCGTCGTTCCGTCGCGTCGAACCCTGCGCGGTTCACCCCTCGTCGCCGTGACGCATGTCTACAGCATGATCTTCAGCGCCGACCTCAGGATACTGTCCGTCGTCCAGGATTGGTCCGTGGTTTCCGACACGACAAAGCGTACCGCCTTCTCCGCCTTCGCCCGCTGATATCCCAAGGCGACCATCGCCGCAATGGCATCGTTCTGCATCGTATCGGCCGTCCGCTCCACCACCGTCTCACCGCCCGACGTCATCATCGACATCTTGTCCTGCAGTTCCACGATGATGCGCTCCGCCGTCTTCTTTCCTATTCCCGGCAGGCGCTGCAGGACGGCGACGTTCTTGCCGGCGATGGCGGAACGCAGCTCACCCAGCGTGGTGGACGACAGGATGCCGATCGCTGTCTTACCACCGATACCCGGAATGCTCAGCAACTGTAAAAACACCTCGCGCTCGTCTGTGCGTGTGAAGCCGAACAGCTGCATGGCATCCTCACGCACCGCCAAGTAGGTGGCAAGCGTGATGGGCTCGCCAAGCAATGCGGACTCCGCCGTGGCCACCGTCACCATCACCGCATACCCCACGCCATGGCAATCAACGACCAGCTGCGTGAGTTGCTTCTCAACGACCGTTCCCTGTATGCGTGCTATCATGTGCTGCTCTTTCCGGTAGGATACCTTCGAAATTCATTCACACCGACATCGAGATACGGACAAGATGACACCGACGCTTACTGCGCGATCCATGTCACGCAGATTGCCCTACGTATCACCTGCCACGCGGCCATCGCAACCTTCGTGCATTTCCCGTCCTTGGCGTGTCGGGTCATCGGACCTTCTTCGCAGCCAGCACGTCCGCTTCGCGGATAAGACGCTCCGCCGCGGAACGCGTCTGAGTCGACGAGACCTGATGATGGAAGACGGCGCGCAACCAGCTGCCGGAACGCCCCGGACTGAATCGTACACCGCGACGTTCGCACGCCGAGATGACATCGCCGGCAGTGCAGGCACCGCGCACCTTGAACACGACGATGTTCGTGTCCGGCACGGGCGTATCCACCTCGATCGACGACGAGTTCGCCAGCATCATGGCAAAGACCTTCGCGTTCTCATGGTCACGAGCGAGCTTCTCCCGGTGATACTTCAGCGCATACCTTCCGGCCGCTGCAAGAACACCCGCCTGCCGCATACCGCCACCAAGGATCTTCCGCCACCGACGGGCGATGCGCATCTGTTCCTTCGTTCCCACGATCATGGACCCCACCGGTGCACCGAGTCCTTTAGACAAACACACCGACAAGGTGTCGAAGACTTTACCGAACGACTTCAAGGGTATGCCCGTGGCCACCTCCGCATTCCATATCCGAGCACCGTCGCAATGCAAAGCGATGCCTTGCCGGGAACGCAGAGCGCTGAGTGCCTTGAGATACTTGGCCGTCATCACCACGCCGCCATGACGATTGTGGGAGTTCTCCCAACACACCAATCGGGTGCGGGGGAAATAGTATGCGTCCGGACGGATGGCTGCGGTGATGTCGTCGATGGACATCATGCCGTTCGCCGACGGTACGCAGTGAAGCTGAACCCTTGCAATGATCGACGGCGCGGTAGTTTCGTAATGGAAGATGTGCGACTCGGATTCGACGATCACTTCGTCGCCCGTTCCCGCATGCAAGGCCAGGCTGATCTGATTGCCCATGCACCCCGTGGGAACGAACAGCGCGTCCTGCTTCCCGAACAGGTCGGCGACCTCTTCCTGAAGGGCATTGACCGTCGGATCCTCGCCGAACACGTCATCCCCCACCGCCGCATTCGCCATGGCTCGTCGCATCCCACTCGTCGGCGTTGTCACCGTATCACTGCGCAAGTCTATCATCCTTGTCTTCCTTTCGTTCGATTTTGTTCACGACCACCCGGACCAGCTGCTTCAATCAGGCCGCCTGCCCGCTGTCGCGCGGACCAACGGCGTCGGGAGCAACGTCGTGCGTGTCGCTGGGAGTGCCAACGGAAGTATCGACGGAAGTATCGACGGAAGTATCGACGGGTGTGTTCATGGATGCCTCCGCGTCAACGCCGTGAAAGCCGTAATGCGCCACCTTGATTTCGAACTCCATATCCTTCGAATACAGGTGCGCGTACTTCTCATTCGCTGTTTCCACCACCCGAACCTTCGCCCAGCATCCTCCCTTGAAGTCGGTGATGTCCGCCACATACGTGGGTTCATCGTTCATGCTCAGCAGATAGCGGCTGCCTTGCTCGGGACGTGCGTCCTTCGGCAACACTTCGTGATAGCTCTTGATCTCCCTATCGCGTACGGGAACTTTCTGCATGTCGTCTTCTCCGTTAGGTGATTATTCTTTCTCATCCGTTGAACTCGGTACGGACCGCCGTCCACACTCGCACACCAGCATCCACTGCGTGCGCGGGGGCCTAGTACATGTACCGACTGAATTTGTTCTTTCCTGTCATCTCGAAGGGATGCCGTTTCAACCAGGCAAGCAGCCCGCGATAATTCTTCTTGTTCTCGTCGAAGTACGCCTTGGCCTCGAGCGGCTTGGCGAACTGTGTAAGATACACCACGTACGACGTATGGAATCCCGCATCGAGCACGGCCTTATGACGTTCGATGGCGGCATTGGGGTAGAGCGTATCGTATCCGCGTCTGTACCACTCCTTGATGAACGTCGTCTGCATGGTATCGATACTGAGAAGCGGTATCTCGAAGTCTTGGAAGAATCGAAGTTTCGATGCACCCATGGTCATGAGCTCGTCGAAACGATCCTCGAAGGTGATGTCCACCTGCGTGCTCGCATCGGCAGCGCCCTTGCGCGCCAGACTGTAGTTCATTCTCGCAGTGGTCCGGTAGTCCTCGTACGTACGCATATGCATGCGATACACCAGGTCGGAGATGATGGAGAGTCGGGAAGGATTCGGATCCACGTTCATAAGCACTTCGCCATACAACAGCGTCCATATCCTCTCCGTTCCCTGCGAGTACGAACGGGCGGCCCAATAGTAGTTCAGATGATAGCCGGGATCCACCTGGATACCCTCTTCGAATTCATCGACGGCGACTTCGAGCTGCCGCGCCTGGAGGAGCAGCAGACCTTTCTCCATGTGCAACCTACCGGACGTGCTGAAGCGTTTGAGTCCTTCGTCGATGACCACTCTCGCGCCCGACGTATCATCCTGCTCCGCTCGGATATTCGAGAGCAATTGATAGAACTTGTCCGTTGCCTTGGGATGCGTGACGATACTGCGCAGGATACTCTCCGCCGAGTCGAACGAACGCTTCGCTGCATAGGTCAATGCCATTTCATATCGCACTTCCACCTTGTTCGTATCCAAACGGTAGGCGCGGTCGAACACGACCACGGCGCTATCGTACTTCTTGTCGTTGAACAGGTCCAACGCCTGCTTGAGCAGACGCAGGCGCGGAGCGTCGTCCGACCGACTTGCACTCTGCGCATGCACCGCTCCTGTACCCGCCCACACGAGCGCACACCACAGGACGATATCCGCCATGCGCAGGTTCAGGTGCCGACGCCGACCTAAGGAAAGAAATCTCATACGATACCTAAAATCCATACTGGGTGAATCCTCCGTCAACCGCCAGACACTGTCCCGTGACATACGACGACGCCGGCATGCAGAAGAAGGCGACGGCGTGAGCCACTTCCTCGGGCGTACCGACCCGTTTCATCGGGGTCCGCATCACCACTTCGTGGTAATACTCTTCGTTGCCAAGCACACCCTCCGTGAGCGGCGTCCGGATGTACCACGGCGCCACGGCATTCACCCGGATGCCGTCACCGGCCCATTCCACCGCCCAGTACCGGGACAAATGAATCAGGGCGGCCTTGGTCATCGAATACGGTGCTCCCGTGCGCGCATAGGTGAGGCCGTTCGTCGATGCGACGTTCACGACCGAGGCGCCACCGGCCGATGCCAAGCGAGGATGAAGTCCGCGCGTGAGATCGAAGGCGGACAGGAGATTGGTGCGCATGAGCGTGTCCACTTCCTCCGCCGAATACTCCACCGTCTTCTTCCGGATGTTCGTTCCGACATTGTTGACAAGCACGTGCAATGGATCGTCCGTGCTCGACAAGGTCTCGATGCACCGTGCACGGTCGTCGGCATCGGCGATGTCGCACGCGAGGATGTCCACCGCCAGACCCGCCTCGGCAAACTGCTCCCGGGTGGACCGTAACTCGTCGGCCGATCGGGCGATGATCAGCACCTGCGCGCCGAAGCGAGCGAGCTCTTCGGCGATGGCACGACCAATGCCTTTGGTCCCGCCTGTCACGACAGCGCGTTTGCCGGCGAGCGTCCATGCCGGATGCGTGTTCAGTGGGTGCGTGCTCATGCGCGGGGTCCCAGCATGTCTTCCGGACGTACCAGTCGGTCGAAGGTCTCACCGTCCAGGATACCCAGCTCGATGGCCGCGTCCCGCAACGTGCCGCCCGTCTTATGGGCATGCTTGGCGATCTTCGCCGCGTTGTCGTAGCCGATATGACTGTTCAACGCCGTCACGAGCATGAGAGTGTTCCTGTTGTAGTACTCCAGCTTCGCCGCATTGGCTTCGATGCCCTGCGCGCAATGTTCGTCGAACATCACACAGGTATCGCTGAGCAGGCGGACGCTTTGAAGGAAGTTGTAGATGATGACCGGCTTGAACACATTGAGCTCGAAGTTGCCCGATGCACCACCGATGTTGATGGCCACGTCGTTTCCCATCACCTGCGCGGCCACCATCGTCATGGCCTCGCTCTGCGTGGGGTTCACCTTGCCGGGCATGATGGAGGAGCCGGGTTCGTTCTCGGGAATGAAGATCTCGTTGAGACCGCATCGCGGACCCGACGCAAGCCATCGGACGTCGTTGGCGATCTTCATGAGCGATGCCGCAAGCGTCTTCAAGGAGCCGTGCGCGAACACGAGTGCGTCATGGGCCGCCAGCGACTCGAACTTGTTCGGTGCGGTGACGAACGGCAGACCGGTGTCCTCCGCGATCTTCGCCGCACTGCGGACCGCGAACTCAGGATGCGTGTTCAATCCCGTGCCGACCGCCGTGCCCCCCAACGCCAATTCATAGATTCCGTCCAGACTCATGCGGATGCGCGCGATGTCGTTCGTCAACTGTTGGGCATAACCGCTGAACTCCTGACCCAACGTCACGGGCGTGGCATCCATAAGGTGCGTCCGACCGCTCTTGATGTACCCTGCGAACTCGATGCTCTTCGCTTGCAACGTATCGCGAAGCTTCGTGAGCGCCGGCAGCAAACGGTGCACAAGCTGCTCGGCCGCCGCGATGTGCATGGCCGTCGGGTAGGTGTCGTTGGAGCTCTGCGCCTTGTTCACGTCGTCGTTCGGATGCACGGGCTTCTTGGAACCCATGACACCACCGGCCAGTTCGATGGCACGGTTGCTGATCACCTCGTTCGTATTCATGTTCGTTTGCGTGCCCGAACCTGTCTGCCATACGGAGAGCGGGAAGTGGTCGTCAAGGACCCCGCTGATCACCTCGTCGGCAGCGCCCGCTATCCACTGGTACTTCTCCTCCGACAACGTCCCGAGGTCCCGGTTCACCGCCGCCGCGGCCTTCTTCAGAACACCCAGCGCACGGATGAGTTCGCGCGGCATGCGCTCTATTCCGATGGCGAAATGGTGAAGCGACCGTGCCGTCTGTGCTCCGTAATATCTGTCCGACGGAACCTCGATGGTTCCCATGGTATCCGATTCTCTGCGCATGACATAAGGAAATGAATGGTGAATGATATGTATGAGTCTTTGTGTGGTATGGGAGAACGACCGACCACGGATCTTGCGACCGTGTGTACCGCCGGACCCTACCGGATTCCGATGGCAAG
The DNA here is from genome assembly GCA_040398805.1 of Kapaibacterium sp. (SeqCode). Lineage (GTDB taxonomy): Bacteria > Bacteroidota > Ignavibacteria > Kapaibacteriales > NICIL-2 > JBBATK01. Next base: position 89,555 of record JBBATK010000007.1, read on the forward strand.
CGATATGAACAGGCCGTTGAAGTCTTTCATCGGCCTCCCGCGGATGCTCTCCAGACCATCACCCCCGAACGGTATGAGGTAATACCGGGCATCCAGGGTCACATAACTCTTCTCCGAATTCTCGATCATGATTCCCGCCCCAAGAAAACCCGAGGGACGTACATACGAGGTCGAACCTCCGAACGAACTGAAGATGTCGCTCGTGAAGGGATCGTACGGGGCACGTATCACCGCGGCGGCTCCCGCACCGAAACTGAAGTACGGCGCGATGTTCTCTGCCACGTACTCCTTCGGTATCTCGTATCTCATGCCCAGACACAAAGGGGCGATGAACAAACGGTTCACCTTGTTGGGAACGTACACGATGAGCGTGAACGGGTCCTGTAACTCCAGCTCGCTCGTATTCCTGGCACCCGAGAACGCGAAGTCGGCGAACATCCCCCACGACGAGGAAAGCTCGTAGGCATAGCCGAATCCGAGCCCGTATCCGTTACCGGAGATCATCAAGCGGATGAGGAAGCTCGTCCGGTCGGCGATGAGCTCACGGGTGGGACCCGACAAGGGCGTCGGACTTTCGAACACGTACACGCTGTCGTCGGGCACGACCAAAGGTTCCGCCACCTGCCGATCGCCCTTCTCCGTTTGCACACGCACACGACGCGATTCCCCTTTCACGCCCGAGGTGTCCTTCTTCACGCGCTGCGCAACCGCGTCGACGGGTCCGAAAACCACGTACGCAGCCAAGCAGAAGACCATGAGGAAGTGTTTCATGCACGTCCGGAAGTGAGCGGTGAATCGCCTGCAAAACTACCACGGAAGACGGTTGTGGCTTGAGCTTCGTGGATACGGACGGGACAAAAAAAAAGACTGTCCGAAGGGACAGTCTTTCATGAGTTTCTCGTGCTTTTAGCCGAGGTACGTCCTGAGCGACTTGGATCTGGACGCGTGGCGCAACCGCCGTATCGCTTTCTCCTTGATCTGACGCACACGCTCTCGTGTGAGATTGAACTTCTCACCGATCTCTTCGAGCGTCAGGCACTGCTTGTCTTCAAGTCCGAAGTACAGACGGATGACCTCCGCTTCGCGCTCGGACAAGGTTTTCAGCACCTGCTGAACCTCGATGCGCAGCGACTCCAGCATCAGGTCCGAATCCGGCGGCGGCTGCAGATCGTTGGGCAGGATATCGAGCAGACGGTTGTCCTCGCCCTGAACGAACGGTGCATCCACCGAAAGGTGACGACCGGAAATCTTGATGGTCTCCGCAATCTCCGCGATGCTCATCTCGAGCTGCTCCGCAAGCTCGGCCGCAGTAGGTTCGCGCTCGTACAACTGTTCGAGCTCGCTGAACTTCTTGCCGATCTTGTTCAACGCGCCAACGCGGTTGAGCGGCAGACGGACGATACGGGATTGCTCCGCCAATGCCTGCAGAATGGACTGACGGATCCACCAGACGGCGTAGGAGATGAACTTGAAACCGCGGGTCTCGTCGAAACGCTTGGCCGCCTTGATCAATCCAAGGTTGCCCTCGTTGATCAGGTCACCGAGCGACAGACCCTGGTTCTGATATTGCTTGGCCACGGAAACCACAAAGCGAAGGTTCGCCTTCACCAGCCGTTCCAGCGCCTCTTCACCTTCCGCATTGCCGCGACGGATGGCTTGCGCGAGAACAATCTCATCGTTACCCGTCAAAAGCTCCACGCGACCGATCTCTTGAAGGTACTTGTCGAGTGACTGACTTTCACGATTCGTGTACTGTTTGGTTATTCTCATGAAGCTACTCTGTGATAATTGTTGCTCGTTCGGTCCGACCGCTGTGCTCGGGTCATCGCCATTGAGACCGTAGATACCACCGGCCGCCTGACCGCCGTGCCGATCGATAAGTTATCTACACACGAAAGGAGTTTCCATTTATTGTGGAAATTTCGAGCCGCGAATATACCATTCCGTGCCGAACCGTGAGCACGGGAAGTGCACTTTGGCGGGCAATGGTGGCCGTGATGGCCATTCGCAGCGCTTCTGCGGGATTCTCCGCTTGCACGCGGAGCAGAAAGGATGCGAGCTCCGTGGCGTAGCGCGGGGGTACACCCAGAGGCCGGAGCAGGGACAGGGCTTTCATGACCGGCGCATGCTCCGCCGGCGGCACGCATGCCAATATCTCTCCCAGCTGAACGAAGGTGGTGTAACACATGGATGTCGCCAGGGCTCTTTCCAAGAGAGACACCTCCTTAGTCCCCGTCAGGAAGGCCGCGATGACATCCGTCTCGACGAGGATGCCCTTGTCGCTGTCGGTCACCGGCGACTCCGCCGATCCTTCCGGTACCGATCCAGCCGTCCCGGGCGCGTGGGTGTTTCGCGCCAGCGACACAAGCGCCTCGTTGGACGCGGAGCATCCCCGCAGTCGCAATCCTTCCACCACGACGCCGAGCGGAAGCATCTGCGTTTCTGCGATCCTCGAGAGATGGTCGGAACAATCCCCGACAAGGGTGATTTCCGCGATGGCCCCGGCACGGTGACGCAGCAGTTCGCGTTCGCCGAACGGCAGTTCGACACTACCGTCGTCACCGATGCGGGCGTAGATCTTATCCATGAGATTGAGCGGGAGGTATGTTCATCGAGTGGCTACCCTTGGCGTCAGGAATCGCGCATAGGCGCGGGTGCGGATAAGGTCCGCGCACGCCGCAACGGATTCGTCCCGCGCCATGACCATCTGCTGGTAATCGTTCTCACCCGTGAAGCGAGACGTCACTTCGTCCTTCAACAGCCGCACAAAGGTCTTGGCATGCGCTCGAACGAAGGCGCTCTGCTGTTTGCTCATTTCCGACTCCAATCCGCGCAGTCCGCGCTCGATACCATCCAGGTGCGGCTCGCTGGCCGTCATTGTCCGCGCCTCTTGGAGTTTCTTGCGTAAGGAAGCATGCGGGTCCAGGCCGTCTTCACGGACGAGTCGCTCGAGATCGGGCAGGAGGGATTGTGCATCGAATCCCGGCGGCATCTTCGATGTCCGCGCAGCGAACGACGTCGCCGCCTTGAACACGAGTCCTTTGCGCACCACCTCCTGCACCGCCATGGGAAGGTCTTCATCGCGTATCGCGGTATCGGGAGAAATACCGCAAGCATCGGCCACCGGCCGGTTCAGCGAGGTGGCGAACATCTTCGGTGTGAAGACGGAATCCGTTCCTGCACTCTTCTTCGAGTAGTCCCTACGCTGGATGCAGCGGCCGGACGGACAGTAATAGCGCTGCGTGGTGAGCTTCAAGGTGGTTCCGTACGGCAAGGGATACTGTGATTGCACGAGCCCCTTTCCGAAGGTCTGCTCCCCGCAGATCACCGCCCGGTCCAGATCCTGCAGGCACCCGGCCACCACTTCCGCGGCGCTTGCGGAGGATTTGTTGACAAGGACGATCATGGGACTTTCCGTGTCGTAGGGCACGCTGTTGTTCGTGTACACACGCGTATCGCCGTCGCGACGGCCTTTGGTCGTGACGATGATGGAGCCCGTCTTCGTGAACAGCTCGCACACGCTCACCGCCGCATCAAGGAGTCCGCCGGGATTATCCCGCAGGTCCAGGATAAATCCGGATATCGGACCCTGCGCGCGAAGCGAATCCATGGCAATCATCATCTCCTGCGCCGTCTTCCGCGTGAAGCGTTCCAGCTTGATGACACCGATGCCATCGGCACGACGCACCGAATACGTCACGCTTCGCACGGTGATGTCATTGCGCTGAACATCGAACCTCAAGGTATCGCTCCTGCCCTCCCGCAACACCTCCACCTTCGCCACAGAGCCACGCTCGCCGCGCGTGTAGCGACGGAGGTCTTTAGGTGTCACGGAGATCACATTGACACCGTCTACCGACACAAGACGGTCTCCCTTGCGCAACCCCGCCTTCTCCGCAGCGTATCCTTGCGCCACGCCCGTGATGGTGAGCATGCTGTCCATGACTCCCACCTGTATACCCAGGCCCACGTACCGACCCGATACCTGCGAGTCGAAATCTTCCGATTGCGTCTCGTCCATGTACACCGTGTAGGGATCGAGCGATGCGAGCATGGCGTCAAGGCCGATGCGGACGAACTTCTCCGGCTCCACATCGTCCACATACTCCAGGCTCACCCGACGGAACACCTCGGTGTAGGTCTCCAGCGCCTTGCTTATCCGGTAGTAGAGCGACTCGTTCGCACGGATCCAGCCAAGCGAGCTGCCGGCGACAAGTACGGACAGCACGATGACAGTTCCGCGTTTGGTGAAGCGGCGACGTCGGTCGGAACCGACGAGGGATGTTGGTGTTCGTTGCGACATGCGGGATAGGTTCACTCGAGTTTATCAAGCAGGTACGCGCGCAACGACGTGGCATCGATGCGGTCCTGCTGCATGGAGTCCCGGTGGCGGACGGTGACGGTGCCGTCTTCCGTGGATTGACCGTCCACGGTCACACAGAACGGCGTACCGATTTCGTCCTGACGCCGGTACCGACGTCCGATCGCACCGCCGTCGTCGTATTGCGCCTTCATGGACTTCTGAATATCGCGATACATCTTCTCTGCCATCTCGGGCATGCCGTCCTTGTTCACCAGCGGAAGTATCGCCACGGTGACGGGTGCCAGACGCGGGTGGAAACGCAGGACGGTGCGGGTCTCGCCGTCGGACCCTTCGGAGGCGACGGTCTCTTCGTCGTAGGCGTTACACAGGAAGGCCATGAACGAGCGTGACGCTCCGGCCGATGTCTCGATGACATACGGCACATAGCGTTCGCGAGTGACGGTGTCCACGTACTCCAGTTTCTTCCCGCTATACTCCTGATGGCGCATCAGGTCGAAGTCCGTCCGTGAATGGATACCCTCGATCTCGCCCCAACCGAAGGGGAAAAGGAATTCTATATCCACCGCCGCATTGGCGTAGTGGGCCAAACGTTCATGGACCTTGCGGCGAAGACGATCGTTCTTCATGCCGTGACGCAGGAACCAGGACCACCGTTGCTCCAACCAGAACTCATAATGATCCAGCTCGCTGCCCGGCTTGACGAAGTACTGCATCTCCATCTGCTCGAACTCCCGCGTGCGGAACAGGAAGTTCTTCGTGTTGATCTCATTGCGGAACGCCTTGCCGATCTGCGCGATGCCGAATGGGACTTTCTGACGCGACGAGTCCATGACGTTCTTGAAATTGACGAAGATGCCTTGCGCCGTTTCGGGACGCAGGAAGACGGCCGCGCCGGTGTCTTCCACGGGACCGATGAAGGTCTTGAACATGAGGTTGAAATTCCTCACTTCGGTCCAATCCTTCGTGCCGCTCACGGGATCGGGGATACCCGCATCGATGATGATCGCATACAGGTCCGCCGGCTCCTTTGCTTCCGCCAGCCGCTGTTCCAGCGCATCGGCATCGGCGGTCTTCCCTTTCTTGCGCAAGCGCTCGATGTAATCCTCGATCAGGTTGTCCGCACGATGACGTGCCTTGCTCGTCTTGTTGTCGATCATGGGATCGGTGAACTGCTGCACGTGACCGCTGGCCTCCCACGTACGAGGGTGCATGAGTATCGACGCATCGAGACCGACGATTTCATCGCGATAGGTCATGTCGCGCCACCAGGCGTCCTTGATGTTGCGCAGCAGTTCCACGCCTAGAGGACCGTAGTCCCAGCATCCATTGAGTCCGCCGTAGATCTCCGACGATTGGAAAACGAAGCCCCTACGCTTCGCCAAGGAAATGACCGTGTCGAGGGTGAATGTCTGCGCCATAGGTCTATATGATTCTCTGTTACATGAATTGTCTTGATGATCCGCCGCTCACGAATCCGCATCCTCGTGCCGATGCCGCCCCGTGGGAGGTCGCATCCTGAGCGGAAGGAAATCCGTGACGACAAAAATAACGATGCCCGCTTCCACATCCTGTGTCCATGCCATGACCGCGGTACTTCACGACGATCACTCTTTCAAAGCGCCGGCTGTCAGGCCTTTGATGATCTGTCGTTGGAAGAACACGAACACCGTCAGCACCGGCAGAGCGGAAATGCTCGCGCCCGCCATCAGGTGTCCCCAATCGATACTCTGCTTGCCCACATAGAATGCGAGTCCGACGGGCAGGGTACGGTGCGCCTCATCGTTCGTGAACAGGAAGGGATAGAGGAAGGAATTCCAGTTTCCAAGGAAGACATAGATGGCAAGCACGGTAAGGATGGGCGCGCAGAGCGGCATGACGATGCGGAACAGCACATAGGATTCCGCCGCACCGTCCAGCCGCGCCGCCTCTTCCACAGCGGCGGGGAGCGACTCCACGTATTGCTTGACAAGGAACACGCCGAAGGGGGTCACGAGCCACGGCACGATGAGCGCCGCGTAGCTGTTGATCCACCGTAACTCCACCATGAGTCGGAACAGAGGGATCATGATCACTTGCGGAGGAATGATGAGGACGGCGAGGAGCGAGGCGAAGACGAGCTTCGAGCCCGGCACCCTGCGTCGGGCCAAGGCGTACCCCGTAAGGAAGCAGAAAAGGATGTTCCCGGCGGTGACGACGAGTCCGACGCCGATGGAGTTGAGGAAGTAGCGAGAGAAGGAGTCCGAGCTCAACGCCTCCGAGTAATTCACCATCGAGTAGGGTGCTCTCACCAATGCCCACAGACTCCCGTATTGTTCCGGGTTCTCGTGGAGCGAGGTGATGATCATCCACGCCATGGGAAACAGCATCACGATGGCGACGACCGCCAGGAGCACGTGAAGGGCGATGTCTTTGGCGCGATTCATATCTCAGCACCCCCGCGCTGCGCCTCGGTCTTACCCGCATATAATCCATGACGACGGATCATGCGGCGAACCGTCTCAGGTACCGCGTAGCGGACGGACTCGCCCCGCGCGCACATGGATCGGATGATACTGGACGAAAGTTCGATGCATGGCGGAAACAGTTCGATCGGTGCGTTTCCGATCTCCGACATGCGTCGCATCATGGCAAGGTCGGCGTCGGACGGTTCGGGCGTGCGCCGCGCCACGCAGACCGTGGCGTTGCGGACGATCTCTTCCCACTCCCTCCACTCCGCAAAACGTTGGAGCAGGTCTTGTCCGATAAGAAGGAAGAGTTCGGTATGCGGATACCGCTCGCGAAAGTGGCGGACGGTGGATATGGTGAAGGAGACGTCTTTGCGCCTGAGCTCCACGTCGCTCACCGCGAAACGAGGATTGGTGCGGCAGACGGAGCGGAGCATCGCCAGGCGCCGAGGCGCGTCGGCTACTCCTTGCTCGTCTTTTTTGAATGGAGAGATGAAGGTCGGCACGAACATGCACGTGTCCAGACCGACGTGCTCGACGAAATGCTCGGCTACCGCACAATGTCCGATATGCACCGGATTAAACGATCCGCCGAAAATGCCTAGTCGTTTCACGCTGGTCGAGAGGTAGTGAGCAGTGGAGCCGCGTCCGCAGCGTCGGGGTCGGTGCCTATGCGTTGAGTTCCAGGGTCGTGGCTGTCTCTCTGCGACCGTGCACGACATTGACCGGTACGAAGGAACGAGAGGACTTCACCTTCGCTTCGAACTCGTGACGGAACTTGCGCAGGAACCCTTGCACGGGCCAGGCGGCCGCTTCGCCCAACGCACAGATCGTGTTGCCGTCGATGTTATTGGCCACACTCATGAGCAGGTCGATGTCGGATATGGTGGCATCACCCTTGACGATGCGCTTGAGGATCTTCTCCATCCACCCGCACCCTTCGCGGCACGGCGTGCACTGACCGCACGACTCGTGATGGTAGAAGTGCACGATGCGCAAGAGCAGTTTCGGAATGTCCGTGTCTTCATCCATCACCATCACACCGCCGGTACCGATGAACGTCTTGTACTTCTTCAGGTCTTCGTTATTCATGATGACCCCGTCGATCTCATCGCCGGAGAGAGGAGGCATGGAGGAACCGCCGGGGATGACGGCTTTGACTTTCTTGTTCCCCGGCACACCGCCGCCGTATTTGTAGATGAGGTCCTTGAGCGAGACATCCGTGGGAAGCTCGTACACACCGGGCGTGTTCAAGTGTCCGCTCAGACCGTAGAGCAACGTTCCGCAGTGGCCCGCTGCACCGATCTGGGAATACGCTTCCGGACCCATGGCGAAGATGGGAGGAACCGTGGCGAGGGTCTCGACGTTGTTGATGGTCGTGGGCATTCCCCACAGACCCTTGTTCGCGGGGAACGGCGGTTTGAAACGCGGATATCCGCGCTCCCCTTCCAAGGAGTTCATGAGCGCCGTCTCTTCGCCGCACACATAGGCGCCCGCACCCTTATGGACCACGATGTCCATGCTGTAGGAACCGCCGAACGTGTCTTTCATCTTCGCACCGAGGAAGCCCTTGGCATACGCGTCGTCGACCGCCTTCTCCATGAGGCTCACCCACTTGTGGTACTCACCACGGATGTAGATGAACGCCGTCGCTATGCCCATGGCATACCCCGCGATCATGATGCCCTCGATGAGCTGATGAGGATTGGCTTCGAGGATTTGACGGTCCTTGAACGAGCCGGGTTCGGACTCATCGCCGTTGATGGCGAGGTACTTCGGCTTGTCGTTGCCCTTCGGCATGAAGGTCCATTTCAGTCCCGTCGGGAAACACGCACCGCCGCGACCGCGCAGACCGGATTTCTTCACTTCATTCGACACCTCGTCGGGTGTCAGCGTCAGCGCCTTGCGGTATTGCTCATACCCGCCATTGGCTACGTAAACGTCGATTTCATGAAGGTTCGGGATCTTCGGAAGGACAATATTCGGTGCTGTGTACATCATCGTTAACTCCAGTGCGTTAGTGCGCAAATATACAACGGCAACGAGTGCCACCTTGTGGTGACGTCGACACTCTTTTTTCAACACGAGGCCGGACGATTAACGTCTTCCGGGACGTAAGGAGCGGATTGCCGATCAACGTCTGCCGACATCACTTTCCATCATCGCTTTCCCCCTCCGGAGGCAAGGACCTGCGCGCGCTCCACCATGGAGAGCTCTTTCCAGGTTCCTGCCGGCAGGTCACCCAGACGGTATTCACCGATAGAGACGCGGATGAGACGCAACGTGGGGAACCCGACAGCGGCTGTCATCCGTCGCACTTGACGGTTTTTGCCCTCTGTAAGCGTGATGGATATCCACGTATCAGGTATGGATTTCCGCACGCGGATGGGCGGTACACGCGGCGCAACGGTCGGTTGAGGGTCCAGGATGTTCGCTTCGCACGGCATCGTTTTCTGTTTGCGAATCATCACCCCGCGTTGTAGTTCCCGTAAAGCTTCGGGAGTAGGTACACCTTCCACTTGCACGTGATAGGTACGCTGATGCGCGCGGTGCGGTGGTAAAATCCTGTCGGGAAGGTCGCGCTCATCGGTAAGCAGGAGCAGTCCCTCGCTGTCGGCATCCAGACGTCCGACGGGATACACGCGCGGCGGCAGACCGAACTCCGCGAGCGTCCTGTTCGGCGAGCCATCGGGCGTGAAGGCACTGATGAAGCCGTACGGCTTATGCAGAGCAATGAGCATAGGAAGTCAACCTCGGGAAACCGGGCGATGGATCGAACCTGCGAACAGCGACCTCGACGATACCGTGGGTCCGCCGGCATGCGGCAGGCGCTTGTCAGACATGTAGCGAGGGCTCGGTGTCATCTGCATGCATGTCCCACGGGATCATTCGTCCTTCGTCGGTACGGTACGGTGAACAAGGATACGCACGGTACGCCCATGGAAACGTCCTTCGGGGGTGGACGATTGGGCATCCGAAGCGCTGAGCAATTCACCGCGGTACTCGGCGTTCACCATACCAAGAGCGTCCTTCACCCTGCGCGCTCGACGTTCCGCCAAAGCCAGGTTGTATTCGGAGCTGCCGGACGGGTCGCTGGAACCGACGATGGTCACTCTCGACAAGGAGTCCATGCGGGCGCGGGCGCGCTTGACGAGCTGCATGTCCCCTTCGGAGATGAGATCCTTATCGAAGTCGAAGAGCATCATGGTGTATTTGTCGATTTCCGGACGACGTGAGGTGGTGATGTTTCGGATAAGCTCCAACGTCACCGGAACGTCCACACTCGTCCTGATATCGCCGACGCCTTTCTGCTCGACGATAAGGGTGAAGGTGACGATGGACTCGCTGACCTTGGCAAGGCGACGGAGCTGCTTGGGATCCAGCTCCACATCCATCACTTTGTCCGGTGCTCCTCGACCGCGAAGTCCAAGAATGGTCTTGTCCCCTTGCGTGGCCAGGATACTCCACGACTCGATCTCGACACCGGGCTCGATGTCGATGTCAAGGCGCAGTCGTGTGACATCCGCCTGATTGACGGTGTCTTTGAACATCAACGGAGCGTTGAAATCCGCTTGGGAAGAGGTGATCTCCACCCGCTGATTCTCCTCCACGCCCTCATGCGAGCGCTCTCTGGAGAAACGCTGCGGAGGACTTCCACCACGAATCTTGATACGAGATGCAGGAATGTCCCATGCTTCTTGAAGATACCGGGCGACTGCTTCGGCACGCTGAACACCGAGCGCCTTGTGGTCGGGAACGGTCGCGACCTCTTTTTCCGACACACATCCATTGAGCTCGATGGTGAGACTGTTGTCGGCCCGCATCCGTGATCCCGTGATGTTGAGGATCTCGTAATAGGTCTCAAGGGGAGTAAGGTCCTTCTGGATAGCGAACTTTGCAATGTCGGCCTTCAAGAGCTGCCGGTACCGTCCGCTGATCGATGCCGATGCGGAGTCGAAGAACACATAGTTGAGGATGGGCGTGAAGTTGTTCCATACCACCTCCTCGCACCGCAGCACCTTCACGTTCACGACGGTGGAATCGAGGGTGTACTTGTTCACGAACAGGTTCACCTTCGCGATGTTCGACTGGCGGCTCTTGGGTAATCGGTTGACATAGCGCTCACTGATGGTCACGTATTCGTACCGTGTGTTATCCAGATCGGTGGCGGTGCGGTTCGCGGAACGTCGTAGGAGCTCCACGATCTCGCGGTCCAGACCCACCTCGAATTTCAAGATGGTATCACGCTGGATGGTCGTATCGCGGATGACTTTCTTCGATGTCGGCAAGGTCACCTGCAACGAGGCACCTACACGAAGGAAATGCACCGCCCAGGTCTGGTCCTTCGTCAGACCGTTCACGGGGAACTGGTAGGATACTTCCGGAATGAAGGCGAATCGACGTCCTACCGGAAACGAATATCCCACCCCGCCGGTCAACGCCACCTGCATCCTGTTCACGTTCGGAATACTGCTACTGTACACGGTCCGCTCCGGACCGCTACCGACGAAGGTCGCCGTCGACGAACCCTCGATACGCTCCGTCTGGGTGAAGGTACTCGTGTACATGTTCGCCACTTTCGCTCCTATGCGTAACTGAAGACGCGGCACGGCCACGGGATTGAAGTTCAGGAACGGCTCTGCGCTGTACGCAGCGAAACGGGATGCGAGGGTCGTGCGAAACACGCCGGCCGTCGGTACGCCGTTGACGATGATCGTCGTCGGCTCCGTGGCCGTCATATTGCCGTTGAACACGTCGAACCCGAAGCGTATGCCACCCCACAGCTCTCCGTCTGATGACGGTTGTACGCCGAACAACGTCTGCATCGGTGCACTCACCTCACCGCCGAACATCACGTGGTCTCCGGAGCCCGAGTTGAACGGCGTCATGGGTCTGGGAAAGCCCGACAGCATGAACACGTTACTTGTGGGTTGAATGTTCGTGCCCGATACGCCATACACGCCCATCTGCACGGGATAACTGGAGTCGAGAGACGACTGCGCCACCATTGTCGTGGCCGCCGTGACGAACAACGCTAACGCCATAAGGCCCGCACCGATGATGGACCGCGGATGTAGGTATGATTGTCTGATGTTCATGATCTTCTTCAAAGTCGTTTGGGGAATGCCGGAGAAACCTGTGCGCTGCGCCCGCACTCTCATCGAGAGACAAGGAACCGGGTGACGATGCTCTCGGCACCTCGGTCCAATCGCACGAAATACACGCCCGGCGGCCACGTGCTCACATCAACCTGCACCTCTTTCTTTCCGCGCAGACCCGCAAGGGCGGCACGTTCTTCGAACAGGCTCTCGCCCACGCCGTTGTACACGAGTAGTCTCGCGTCAAGCGGAGAAGGGTCCGACGTAGAACACTCGATGACACAGGAGGTGCGCACGGGGTTCGGTCCCACCACCAAGGCAAGGGTTCCACTCTGCGGATTGACAAGACGCAGTCCCATCGTATCCGACCACACATTGGTGATGGTCATCCTTCCGTAGAAATTATCGTCCTGCCACGGAATGGTGTCGCCCTTCGTGGACAACCACACCCCGTTCTGCACGGCGATGGTCGATTGCTTGGCATCCCCTAAACCGCATATCATCGGGATGGTGACGATATCGCGCGGCAGGCTCGTGCCCGTGAGTTCATACGTGAGACGCAGACACTGCTGTCCGTCGCGGACGACCCCTCGTTGTGCTGCCGACACCGGTGTCAGCACCGAAGCGTTCACGCAGAGATCGAAACTGAACGAACGAGCCACGGCATCAACGATGCTCGGCGGAAGTTGAAGGGAATCGAGCGTCAGTCGCACACTCACCGTATCTCCGGTAGCCGCCTCGATGTCCGGTACGCTGAACCGAGGAAGGAGGTACGGCTGCACGGGATAGCGGATGTCGCCGGGTGAGCTGTACCGATGAAGACTACCGACCCCGGACATCGTGACACCGCACGGCGAGGAGCATTCCACCGTATGCGTTCCGTCCGCGACCTTTCGGATGAAGTAACCGTACGACGATCCCGGGATGGGCTTCGGCGTGAAATCATAGGGCTGACCGTCGATGACAAGGTTGCGGAATGCCGACGTGTCCGCTATCACCGTGAGATATTGAATCGCATACCGCTTCGCTCCCGATTGCCGCACTTGCATGGCGTTGGAGGAGATGGTCTTGTTCCATTGAGACGGACCCAAAGCCGTGAAGATGGCGGCATTGCCGGTCGAGTCGTTGTCCGAATTCTGCGAAGCCACCATCTGCATGACAAGCACGGGGTCGGACGCCTGTATGTGCATGGCTTGGGTGACTTCCCGCTCGATGAATCCACCCGGTTCGACAACGACCGGACTCTCACCATTGAGCGATACCTTCGTCGTCGGGACGGACCCGTAAATCCGTATCCATTCCCTGTTCCTCTGCGTACCCACCTCCGTCATGCTGACGGGTACCAGAGCGTAGGTCCGTTTCCAGCGATCGACGGGCAGTATCTGTTGCGCAACGGAGCCACGCTGTACAAGCGACGCCACACGACCGGACGCCGGGGGGAAACTCGCGTTGCTGTTTCCTGCGAACACGGCGATGGGCTTGTCGGCGATGATCTGCGTTCCACTCAGGTCACCGTTCTCGGCAAGCGTGTCCAACGATGCCTGGATCATGTACGCTTCACCTGCTTGCAGAACGATGGTCTTCTCGCCTTTGGTATTCTCCGTCGTCACGCCTTTGAGCTGCAGGCGCACCGTCGTTGCGTTGTCCCGCGCGATGATGACACACTGGGAATGTCCGCTCTTGCTCATGTCGGTCGTCCCTTTGCCGCTGTCGGCCTCCACCACGGTGGACGGCATCGATGCGACAATGTGACTGCGACCGAGAAGGTTCAGCGGCACAAGGTCCATGGCATAACTGCTGAGCGATCCCCCACCGATGACCACGGCGGTGACCGCGGAATCGGCCGTGATACGCACCACTTGCGACCGAAGGACGACCTCCGCCTGAGAACCGCCGTCCTGACTGCTATCGGCCGCCTGTCCGCGCAGTTCGATTTCCTTCCGGGAGAACGAGACCGTTGCAGCACGACGCGTATCGACGATACGGGCGATGCGCTCGATGGCCTTACCCGTCGCGGACGTCACGTTCACCGTGACGGTGGCAAGTGTCGATGCGCGCAAGACGACGACGATGGAGTCATCGGCCGCCTGACGGGATGGCAGGACGCTGAACAGGAAGGACTTTCCCTCGGCCGTCGGAATCGATGCTGCGACTGCCTCACGCTGCGATAGGATGGCGAGGATGGCGACAAGGAAGGAAAGTCTCCTATTCCTGCCGGTGCTCCGTAACGAATACTTCTTTTTCATACGATACCCGGTGGTGATTTCTTTGTTGTGAGTCTGTTATTGAACGAATTGAACGACCTGATGGCAAAAGAATACGGTAAGAGCGACGACCATAGTCGCCGACCGCCGTGGCCGCACGCGCGTGCTCCTGCAAAACTACGTGGGTGAAGACTTTGTAATTATCGGATTATGAACGAGCGGACTCAAGCACGTCCAGCATTTTTTTCGCTTCCGCGTCCCACGAAAACGATCGCGCCCATTGAACGGCACCCGACGATAGACGCTCCCGAAGAGCATCGTCACTGAAGATCCTCTCGATCATCGCAGCCAGCACAGGGATGTTTCCATACGGGTATAATAAACCCGATTGCTGGTCGCTGACGGAATCACGTAACCCGGGAACGTTCGCCGCGATCACCGGCGTTCCGCACGCATTGGCCTCGATGTTCGTGATACCCCACCCCTCCTTCATGGAGGTGTTCACCATGCACCATGAGCGGGATAGCAGATCGGCTTTCTGCTCGTCGGTCACCCGACCGAAAAACGTCACCGACGAGGCCACCCCTAGCTCGCGCGCACGCCGCTGCAGGGCGTCCGTATAATCACCGCCGCCTAAAAACCAGCACTGCGCGTTTGGACGATGACGGACAACGTCGACGAAGGCCTTGAGCAGATGATCAGGACTTTTATATTTCTTTATTCTACCGAAATACGCTACCACGGGCACCGACTCCTTTTCCGTCACCGCCATCGGAAACTGCTCATGATTCAAAGCGTTCCGCACGATGAAGATGTTCTTCGCGGGGATACCCTTCTTTTCCAGCTCCGCCCGCGTGCTCTCCGACACGGCGGCGAAACGCGTCGTCCCATAGACGAACCGAATGAGCGCTTCCGAGCCCGCCACATAACTCGCCCTCACGGGATCCGTTTCACGATAGATGCTTGAACCGAAGAAATGATGGGCGATGGCGACGATGGGTTCCTTTACATACCGCGGCGTGTAGAACGGAATCTTGTTCATGTCGTCGACAACGACGTCATACCCCTCTCCGCGCACATGCTTTTCGTAATACCGTCGCACGTGGAAATTGAAGGTGTTGCGCGAAGCGATGCGCACGACACGTATGCCATCGATGACCTCGCTCTCGGGAGCACCCTCGAACCCGCAACTCAGCAGCGTCACAGAGTGTCCCATGGCGACGATGCGCCGGAAGATCTCGTGACAATGCACCTCGGCTCCGCCCCCCATGGGGTTACGGATGTCCTGCCAGTTGATGACGAATATTCTCATAGACGAAAATGGACGCTGTCCCCGGAGAGACGCGTCCACTCGATGATCTTTCACACGAAGGTGATTACTTTGCTGCCGGCGTCGTTTGTTGCGCCGGTGCCTGCTCAGGAGCAGGGGCAGGGGCAGGTGCCGCCGCCGGTTGCGGAGCGGGAGCGCTCGTCGGTCCGGTGGAGATGCCTTCGAACGGAGATGCCTCTTCCTTTACCGGTTTGAATGCGCTCGTGTTCGCCGCGATGGAGAAGACCAGGATGGCAAGGGCCAAACCGATCGTCAGCTTCACGATGAAGTCCGCGGCTCTGCGCATACCGATCATGGAGCCGAACTGACCGCCCACACCGCCAAGGCCCGCAGCCATGTCGCCCTTACCGGGTTGGATGAGCACGGCACCGATGAGGAGCAGTCCTGAAATACAGGAAAGAATGACAAGCGCTGTAAACATGATGGTCTCGGAGATAGTGACGATGTTGAACTGACGAATGGCAAAAATAGCCACGAACGCGCTCTGCACCAAAAGCGGGATGCCACATCCGCGTGTATTTTGCGCGCCAGATGTTCACCAGCGACCAGGAAAACGACGCCCCCGACGCCCTTCCTCTTTCCCTGAAAGAGAAGATCGCCGCGCTTCCCACCAAGCCCGGCGTGTACCTGCACAAGAGCAACGACGGGACGATCATCTACGTGGGAAAGGCCAAGAACATCCGGCAACGGGTGCGTCAGTATTTCGATACGAATCGCATTGCTGACGCGAAAACGCGGGCTTTGGTGACGAAAATCAGCGATATCGACGTCATCGTCACCGACTCCGAAGCCGAAGCCCTCCTGCTCGAGAACAACCTCATCAAGGAACACAAGCCGCGGTACAACATCCTGCTCAAGGACGATAAGACCTATCCGAGCATCCGCGTCACGAACGAACCGTATCCCCGACTGTTCGCCACTCGCAAAATCATTCGCGATGGCAGTCAGTATTTCGGACCGTATACGGACTTGCGGTATATGTACTCGCTGTTGCGGACCCTGCGCGCCATCTTTCCGCTGCGCAGCTGCGACCTTCCCCTTCGCGATGACCTCATAGCACAAGGGAAATTCAAAGTGTGCCTGGACTACCATATCAAAAAATGCGAAGGCCCCTGTCAGGCGCATGTGGACCGTCAGCACTACGCCTCGCACATCCGTCACTGCATCAACATCCTGAAAGGCAAATCCCGCGAGGTGGAGAAACACCTCGAGGAGCAGATGATCATCCACGCGGAACACCTGGAATTCGAAGAGGCCGCCCGCGTGCGCAACAGGTTGGAAGTACTGCGCGACTATGCGGGCAAGCAGAAGGTCATGTCCACCGACTCCGCGGACCGTGATGTCATCGCCATCGCCCGCGACGACCATCATGCCTGCACCCTCGTGCTCATGATCCGCGACGGCAAGCTGCTCGGCAAACGCCACTACATCGTTGCGAATGTTTTGCATCAGGACGATAGCGAGATCGCCGAGCGAGCCATCTCCCGCTTCTACTTGGAGAACGACACCATTCCTCCGGAGATCTTCCTTCCCTGCGACCTCGAGAACGCGGAGATCCTCCTGGACTGGCTGGAAAAGAAACGCGGAAGCTCCGTCGAGTTCGTCGTCCCGAAAATCGGCGACAAGAAAAAGCTCGTCGCCATGGCTGCCGCCAATGCCGACTTCCTTCTCAAGGAGCTTCACCTGCAGAACATGAAACGCGAGGAAGCCCTGCCCCGCGCCGTGGCCTCGTTGCAGCGCGACCTCTCCCTGCCCCGCGCCCCGCGCCGCATCGAGTGCTTCGACAACTCGCACCTGCAAGGCACCGACTACGTCTCGTCCATGGTTGTGTTCGTGGACGGACGCCCGCGCAAAAGCGACTACAGGAAATTCAAGATCAATTCCTTTACCGGCAACGACGACTTCGCCGCCATGCGCGAAGTGGTGAAACGTCGGTACACCCGCCTGCTCGCCGAACAGGCGCAGATGCCCGACCTCATCATCATCGACGGCGGCAAAGGTCAGCTCTCCGCCGCCTGCGAGGTGCTTCGCGAACTCGGTATCCTGGATTCCATCCCCGTCATCGGATTGGCCAAACGCCTCGAGGAAGTCTTCCGTCCGAACATCAGCGAATCCGTCCTCCTTCCCCGCTCCTCGGGCGCACTCCGCCTTTTGCAGCAACTGCGCGACGAAGCCCATCGCTTCGCCATCCGCTTCCACCGCGAACTCCGCTCCAAACGCACCCTCCAAACCGAACTCACGTCCATCGACGGCATCGGTGAAAAGAAAGCCGTGAAACTGCTCACAGAACTCGGTAGCGTCACTGCCGTCCGCAACGCCTCCCGCGAACAGCTTGAGTCCGTCGTCGGCAAAGCCGCCGCCGCCAAGCTCGTCGCGTACTTCCACTCCCTACCGCCTTCGCACACCAACGCCGCCATGGATGTCACGTCCATGACTACCCCCACGGACGATATCGATACAGGAGAGCCGGAAACCGATGAGTTGGAGTCCGATGAGTTGGAGTCCGATGAGTTGGAGTCCGATGAGTTGGAGTCCGATGAATTGGATGCAGATGAACCGGATACCGATGAAGCGGATTCAGAGGAGCCGGATGCTGAAGAGTCGTTTACCGGCGACGACGATGCGGAGGATGGCGACATCGACAACGAGTCGCGAACCGACCTATGACGACCCGTCACGATGCGGCGCGGATCAAGCGCCGGCGCGCGATGCCGCGTACGCCGCTATGCGCGGGTGCATGATGCGCTTGTACAACGGCGGCACCAACGCCAGTACCACCATGCCCGCATACCCCGTGGGCATCTGCGGAGAGCCCGGTGTGTGCAGAAGGGATTGATACCGCTTACCCGGATGGATGTGATGATCGGAATGACGCTGGAGTTTGAACAGCACGTAGTTCGTGAAGCGCGCCGTCGACTCCCATGAGTGCGCCTCCGTCACGCGCTCATACCTACCCGCCGCGATCTCCCGCCGCTCCAGTCCGTAATGCTCGATGTAATCCACCAGCTCGAGGATGGTGAACGCGATGGCCGCTTGCGCGAGGAACATGCCGAGCACCGTCGTGCCGAAGAGGTATCCGATGAGAAGGCAGATGACCGCTTGAAGAATCGTGTACCAGATCATGAGGTTCGAAGCGTGGACGACGGAGCGACCGCGGTTGCGTAGCCGCTTGGCTTCCAGCTTCCATGCACTCACCCAGGAGTGCCAAAGCACCCGGGGCAGGAAGCGGTAGAAGCTCTCGCCGAAGCGGGCCGTCGCCGGATCCTCCGGTGTGGCCACGTTGCGATGATGTCCGCGCACGTGTTCGATACGGAAATGCATGTATAGGACGCTGGCCAGAAGGATGTCGCCGAGCACGCGCTCCACCTTGTCCGCACGATGCATAAGCTCGTGCGAAACGGTGATGCCGATACCGCCGGTGAGGATGCCCAGGGACAAGACCATCGCCGCCCGCTCGATGACGCCGACGGATTCCTGCGCCGCCGCCCCGAGGGCTATCACCATGCATGCAAGTTGCACCGGTACCCATAGCCACGTAAGGAAACGGAAAGCGAACTTCTGTTCCAGCGATTCCATCTCTTCGGCGCTCAGGTTCTTCGTGTCGCGTGGTAGGACCAGTTCAAGGACAGGAAGAATGACGAACGTGAGGACGATCGTCGTCGCTCCCGCCCAACCTCCCATCGCCGCCCCGAAAAGCACGCCGGCAGGCAAAAGGAAAACGCGATAGTATGGTAGGACCTCAAGCATGGGTGACCTCGAATGCATGTATTCTTGTTTGTTCCGTTGCTCGTTCTTTTCCTGTTCTCTTGCTCGTTCCGATGCTCGTTCCGATGCTCGTTCCGTCGGTTGAGTCGGAATCGACCACACCCGTGAACGCTGTTCCCTGCGAGCGCGTGGTTGCTTCGCGATGGCCACCTCGTGCAGGCATCGGTGACCTTGTCAGAACCCGCGCATGGACGAGCGCCGGTTCCGCAAGTAATCCACGACCAGACTCTGGCCCAGCGCTTCGAGGTCGGCGTAGATGGCCCGACCCCTGTTTGCACGGGTCATCTGCTCGACGAAATCCACGAGCACGGGATCGTCCGTGACCATGAAGGTGCTGATGACGATGCCCTCGCGTCGCGCCGCGACGGCTTCATCCAAGGTCTTGTTGATGATGCGCGGATCCAGTCCGTAGGGGTTCTTGTACAACCGGTGATTCTCATCGAACATCGCGGACGGTTTTCCGTCGGTGACCATGAAGATCTGCTTGTTCGCCGAACGGGTCTGACGCAGCATGCGCCGCGCCATGTGGATGCCATCCCGTGTGTTCGTGTGGAAGGGTCCCACCTGGATGAACGGTATGTCCTCGATACTCACACGACGCGCTTCGTCGCCGAACACGACCACCTCGATGGTGTCCTTGGGAAACCGCGTGGTGATGAGTTCCGCCAGGGCCAATGCCACCCGCTTCGCGGGCGTGATCCTGTCCTCGCCGTACAGGATCATCGAGTGCGAGATATCGATGAGCAGGACCGTCGCACACGAAGTCTGATGCTCGGTTTCATGGACGCGGATATCGTCGTCGATGAGCTGGAACGACTCCGCATCGCCCGCCCGCACATAGGCATTGCGCAAGGTTTCCGTGATGTCGATGCCCGCCGTGGAATCGCCGTACGTGTATTGCCGCGTCTCTGTCAGCTTCTCCGTGCCGCTACCGGATTTCGGCGTTTCGTGCTGGCCGGCGTCGGACTTCTTCAGGTCGCGGAACACATAGTTCAGAGCATCGCTGCGCAACTTCTTCTGCGCCGTCTTCGTGGCCCTTAGCTTTCCGTGTTCGTCCCGTTCGATCAATCCGCGCGATGCAAGGAATTTCATGTACTCGTCCATCGTCATGCCCTTAAGCACGTCGTACCGCTTCTGCCACGACTCGATCACCTCGAGCGCTTTGTCGGCATCGGCATTCACGTGCAACAACACCGTCATGAAGATGTTCAGCAGATGCCGCGCACGATCCTCCGCCGTCGTCGAATTCTCCAGCCACTGCGAGTATTGTATGAGCATGATGGTCGTCCCGGTGAGTGTCGTGGTTCGTCAATCGTCTGTTGTCCGTCGTCGGTCCTGGCACACCGTCTGCACAGAACTTCAGCAGTTCCTGCGTGTCCCGTGCATCGACGTTCGGCGGACGTCCTTCATTTACGAAGGATCAAGACTCCTACGGCCGCCGTCACGACGAACATGAGCGTCAGCAAGAGGGCGATGGGTTGCAGGGCGACGGAACCTGCCGCCACACCGCTCCACGCCGTGGTGGCCCGCCAAGCGAAGGTGAGCGCGAACACACCGAGGATGGTGCGCAGTCCCATCGACGCCCATTGCGCTTTCGTCGACGCCTGCTGGGTCAGCCACAATATACCGAGTCCGCCCATCACCCCTGCGGCGACGGCGGTGGTGGTATGGTCCGGACCAAGCGCCGTGCCCGCGACTCCGGCAAGGATGAGGAATACGGCGTACAGGCGCACTATGGTTCTGGGTATGGGACGCACGATCAGGCGAGCACCTCGCCGTCTTTCATCCGAATCACCCGGTCCGCCGCCGCCGCCACCTCGGCAGAGTGCGTGGCGATGACCAGCGTGCACATCCGCATGGCACGGATTCCGCGCAGCAGGTCGAGCACCGCAGCGGTGTTCACGGAATCGAGGTTGCCCGTCGGTTCATCGGCGAAGACCACGTCCGGCTCGTTCACGAGCGCACGCGCGATGGCCACGCGCTGCTGTTCGCCGCCGCTGAGTTCCTGCGGTTTGTGCTCGTGACGATGCACCATGCCGACAAGCTCGAGCAGTTCATGCGCACGCGCTCGCGACTGCTTGCGCGACGCACCGGCGATCATCATGGGAATCATGACGTTCTCCTCCGCGCTGAACTCGGGAAGCAACTGATGGAACTGGAAGACGAAGCCGATATGCCGGTTGCGCAGTTTCGCCAGCGCCGTTGCGCCGAGCGACGCCACATCGAGCTCGCGGCCGTCCACATGATAGCGCACCGTGCCGTGGTCCGGCACTTCCAGCGACCCGAGCACATGGAGCAGCGTGCTTTTGCCTGCGCCCGACGGACCGGTGACGGCAACGAATTCTCCCGCATCGATATGGACGCTCACCTCCCGCAGCACGCGCACGGTGTCGTCGCTCGTCAAGGCGAACGACTTGCTGAGCTGCGTGGCGGTGATCAACGGCATGAGGACCCGAGGTGACGGTGTGAAGTGCTTCGGACAAATTTAGGCAGTGAGGCTATTTTTGCAGGCAGTCAATTCTTCGCCACTCTGACCTCCGTTCGTGCAATCATCATCCCTGCTCGGCCATAGCGCCGAACTCCTGCGCATCATCCGTAAATCGCCGCAGCCGGCCGATCTGCTCACCTCCTCGTACATGCGCGATCGCAAATACATCGGGGCGGCGGACCGACGTGCCATCTCCGCTCTCGTCTTCCACGCCCAACGTGTCATGGAATCCGCCGACACCGTGTGGCACGCCGTCACCGCCGGCCACCCCGACATCGCCGCCTTCGGCATCAGCGCCGATGCCGGCTGCGTGTGCACCGCCCTGCTCCTGGCTCCGCAGTGGGACGCCACCGATGCCATCGAACCGTTCCTGGACTCCATGAACGAGAGCACGCGGGAGATGCCCGTCTCCGACCGTTGCGACCTGGTCGTCTCGACGTATCTCAGGGAGAAGCTTCAACGGTCGGAAGAAGAGTCCCTCCGCCTGATCCACGCCGTCCGCCATCACTTCACCTCCATCGCCGCGCTCCACGATACCGCCTCGCTTGCCGTGCAGTCGTGTCTGCCCGCGTGGATCGTCGAGCGTTGGCAGCGGGACCGCACGGCGGACGGGATACGGGCGCTCGGACGGAGTTTTCTTCACCCCGCTCCGCTCTGCTTGCGCGTGAACACGCGCATCGCCTCGCGGGCGGAGGTGATGGCGCGCTTGCACGAGGAGGAGATTCCCTGCTCGGCCGGCGCCCTATCGCCGCACGCCATCCTCGTCCATCGTCGTGTGAACCTCTCCCAGCACGAACTCGTGCGTTCGGGCGCTATCGAAATCCAGGACGAAGGGTCGCAGATGGTGGGCTTCGCCTGCCATCCCGCCCCCACGGACCGTATCCTGGATGCCTGTGCGGGGGCGGGCGGAAAGACCCTCCACCTGGCGGTGCTGCAGGATGATCGGGGAGAGATCCTGGCCTCCGACGCGGAACCCAAGCGCATGCGCGAACTCTATGCGCGCCAGCGGACGGCGAACCTGACGTCCATCCGTATCCAAAGTCTGCAGCATCTCGACGACTCCGCACGGGCGCGCATGGAAGGCACGTTCGATATCGTGCTTATCGATG
Source organism: Kapaibacterium sp. (SeqCode) (assembly GCA_040398805.1). Lineage (GTDB taxonomy): Bacteria > Bacteroidota > Ignavibacteria > Kapaibacteriales > NICIL-2 > JBBATK01. The sequence goes on from JBBATK010000007.1 coordinate 112,318, forward strand.
CGCCGTGCAGCGGACTCGGTACGGTGCGCCGGTCGCCCATGCTCAAGTGGCGCTCGTCGGCCCACGCCGTCCACCGCTTGCACGAACGTCAGCACGCCATCATCGCGGACTACGCACGCTACGTGCGTCCGGGCGGTGTGCTCGTGTATGTCACCTGCTCGGTGATGCGGGAGGAGAACGACGAGGTGGTGCAGGCCTTCCTGCAAACCCACCCGGAGTTCCGTCCGGACCCGCTCCTTCCCTCGTTCCGGGCCTTTGGCTGCACCGCTCTTCCCTGCGGTGACGAGGATGCCATGATGCACCTGGATCCGCTCTCGAGCGGCACGGACGGGTTCTTCATCGCCCGCATGAAACGCTCGGGGTCCGCCACCGCGTCATTCACGGAGGCGGCATGAAGGACATCGTCATGCTCGATCTCGGTAACGTTCTCTATCACATCGATCTGCGTCGCACGCACGACTCGCTGTCGCTGTTGGCGGGACGCGAGGTGGACTTCTCCCTCACCTCGCAACACGACGTCTTCGACCGCTTCGAATGCGGCCGGCTGAGTGCCGACGGGTTCCGCGCCGCCTTGCGCGACGCCTATGGGCTGGAGTGTTCGGACACCGATATCACCGATGCGTGGAATGCGCTGCTTGTCGGACTGGACCCGCGCAGTGTGTCGTGGGTGCGGACGCTGAAGGAACGTCATCGCGTCATCCTGCTTTCCAACATCAACGTGCTCCACCACGGGCATATCGCCGAGGAATGCGCCCCTCTGTTCCGCGAGTTCGATGCCTTGTACCTGTCCTACGAGATCGGCCTGCGCAAACCGTCG
>JBBATK010000007.1:113234-116041 GCA_040398805.1 Kapaibacterium sp. (SeqCode)
ACCAATTCCGTCACGCTGAACAACCCGGAGAGATGAACATAGCTTTCCCACAACAGCGAACTGAGGGATGCTTCCGCTATGGAAATGTTCAGATTGAAGGTCGACAGTCTATCGAACATCAATGGACGTGAGTGAAGTAGATGCTGATCATAGTTCGAGAAGAAATCCACAGCCTGAGAAATCTGGTGCGGGAATCGTTCTTTTCCTTTCAGCATGTACCTGAACAACCAATCGCTTACCAAATCACGCGAGAGCTTTTCCGAATCTTCACACACTTCCAATAGATCGAGTGAGTATTTCTCGATCAATGGTATGTAGGCCGGAAGCATTTCCGGACCTTGGCTGGCGAGGAGATCCCGAACCTTTTCGAAACCCTTTTTTATCAATCGCGCCGGCACTCCATCGATCTGCGGATCGATCGGCCCGAGCGTTGCATGTGGATGCAACGTGATCGTATCACCCGACAGTGCCAACATCGTCGCGGCTGAATACGCGGAATGGGGAATGAGGAAATGCACTTCGTCGAAGGTGCTCCGGAGAATCTCGACAATCCTTTCCGTTGCATCAGGTCTTCCACCAGGACTGTGGAGGAGGACATCGATCGATGGACTGTCGCCGACGGAGTGAATGAAATCACTGATGCCGTCAATGTCGCTGACATCGATGAAGTTGGGGACGGCGGTTTGATTCGTGTGCAAAGCGGAGGCATAGACGAGCAAGGGTCGACGACGCAGTTCCTCGATTTCCTCATAACAGGTGCACCTCATCGCATGAAGCTCGGTCGCATCGATGTGCTCACAGGCGTGTATGTACTCATGCCACTCGTGAAACGTCCTGATGCGTCGTCGACCGCCCATGTCGTTTAATCCTCTCATTGATCGTCGGTACGGTCGTGACTTTTACAACGACCTTTTTTCGTCCCAATGAGCGGTGGGTCCTTTCTATCAAATCGGCTGTCTTCGCATAGAGGTCTTCTATCCTGTCAATGGCATCATGGATGGCGGCATCATCCTTCGCCAACACTCTTCTGCTGTTGCGGAGCTTATCGTCGTGCATGCATGCCTCCTTGGTTCGTGACAACGGCCAAACCTACGAAAATGCTCCTACCTGACCTATGGGTGGACCACACAAGGTTATCCACTCTTGTTCAACGAACGCCTACGTTCTGGAGAAATTCATGAGGTACCCGGTATACGCCAGCGAACCGGAGAAGGCGGCGTGGAGGATGATGCCGATGAAGGCAAGGAGCAGGCCCCATCGACGCGACACGTTGCAGAAGGCGGCGATGCTGCAGCCGATGACCACGTACTGCCACACCCAGAACACGTCGAACTTCTGAAGGTAGCTGACGAGGAACGGATGATCCTGCATGCTGAAGAACGGCGCAAGGGACATCCCCGCCATGATGCTTCCCGTGAGCACTTGCAAAAGGACGCTGACGGCGTACCCCAGGCTCGTGATGCTCGCCGCGAACGAGGTGATGCCGAGCACCGCGAGGAGCCGCAGCGGCTCGCGCATGATCACCCGCTGGATCAGCCACATCATGCACGCCTGCACGCCCAGTCCGATCAATCCCGTCTGCACAAGCGTACTGCCCAGGGCTGCCGGCCACGGGAAGGCCACGTCCATGGAACCCATCGCACCCTTCGTTCCGGGAAACATGTTCAGGAACATGACCATCTGCCCATGAAGCGTCGCCGAGTTCCACACGATGCCCGCCGTGATGGTGTACGTGATGGCCAGAAGCAAGGCCGCCGCGATATAGATCTTCCACACGTTGGCATGACGCAAGGCGTCCATGCGCTCGGGCGTGCGGACGGCTTCCACGAAGCCGCGGAGCCAGGATAGCGAAGAGGAGGAGGTCACTGGGTCGTGCTGAGTATCCATGATCGTCGTTCATCGTGAGAAAAAAATCAAGCGAGGGGGTTCCCCGCACCGACGCCTGCGCAGGCGCGTATGGACGCGCTTCATGTCGTGCTTAGGCATCGGCGTTCGAGCGCAGCAAGTGGTCGTAGCACTCGCACTCGAAACAGAAGTAATGCAGGATGTTCTTCGACAAGGGATTGTCGGGTTCCATGCGTTCGGGATGCCACTGCACGCCGAGCACCACCGACTTCCCGTGCTCGGGATCGCGCTCGATGGCTTCCACGATACCATCCTCCGCCGCCGCCGCCACGGTAAAGCCCGGTGCCAGCACATCCACGGCCTGATGATGCGAGGAATTCACCACGCCCTCGCTGCGCCGCACGAGTTTCTTGAGAACGGAGTCCGACGCGATCTCCACCCCGTGCCGCACATCGCCCTCGCTTCCGCGATGCTCCCCCGCCTCCGGCACCTGCGCGGGTATGTCGATGACCAGCGTCCCGCCCCCATGCACGTTCAGCACCTGCATGCCACGGCAGATACCGAGCACGGGCACGGCCCGCTCCAGGGCCAGGTCGAGAAGACGGAACTCCCGTGCATCCCGCTCGGGATCCGGGCTACAGGGCAATCCCTCCGCCACGGCGCCATAGCGTTCCGGCTGCACATCGGCCCCGCCGCTCAGGACAAGTCCGGAACACGCGGCCATCACCTCGGGAAGCCGCTCCATGTCGATCAGCGAACAATCCACGATGGTCATCTCGGGATGATAGGTACGCAGCCAGGCTCCATATCGTTCGTAGGATTCGGAACCTGATGCTTTGGAAACGGCGATGGTCATGATGGTCGGGTAATGTGGAAGTGATGGATGCTCGTTGGACGAAGGATGTGCGTGTCGTTGATGCGTGTCGTTGATGCGTGTCGTTGATGCGTGTCGTTGATGCGTG
>JBBATK010000007.1:116141-117759 GCA_040398805.1 Kapaibacterium sp. (SeqCode)
GTGTCGTTGATGCGTGTCGTTGATGCGTGTCGTTGATGCGTGTCGTTGATGCGTGTCGTTGATGCGTGCGAGGGTCTTAGAACCCGTTGCAGTCCGTCCACGATTCAGGCTGACGATTCATCGGCGCTTTTCGCGTCCGCCCGTTTCTTCCCTTTTTCCATGGTGCTCACGAGGAACGAGCGGAGCAGGTCGGGTTCGTGGCACACGGTACGGATACGGAGGACGACGACCTCGAGAGCCGCTTCGTGGAACCGGCCAAGCAACCCCAATAGCTTCGTCAGATCCTTCTCGGTCGTCAGCACGGTGGTGCACTGCGTGCGACGACATTCGGCGATGACCTCGTCGACATCCTTCTCGGTGAAGGCATGATGATCGCGGTATTCCGCGTGATGCGCAACGGCGACGTCGTACTCGGCGCAGGTACGGACCACGCGGGAGGCATGGGCGATGGCGGTGAGGAGGACGACGCGTCCGGGCGGCGGAACGGGCGCCTCATCGTGCGACACCCCATGTCGCACCCATGCCTCCACCTCGGTATGGACATGGATGAGGGGCGCCGTGGAATACCCGCGGATCTCCTCATCGTCGACGCCGGGGGTGCACACGACGAGCGAGGCGCGGCGGAGGGACGTGAGAGGTTCGCGAAGGAGGCCGGCGGGCATGACGCGGGGGTGGTCCAGGGTGGGTCGGTCGACGAGGACGATATCGGCATCGCGGGCCAGGTGTCGGTGTTGGAAACCGTCATCAAGGATGATCACATCCACCGCGGGGTAGAGTCGTTCCACCCGCGTGCACCCCAGCAGGCGGTGTTCGGCGGCGACGGTGACGGTGCCGGGAAGGGCGCGGGCGATCATGAGGAGTTCATCGCCGGCGGTGGCGGCATCGGTGAGGATGCGGTCGTGATCGGCCACGACGACGACGCCGCGGGACCGACGTCCGTACCCGCGGGACACGACGGCGGGGGTATGGCCCAGGTCGCGGAGCAGGCGTGCGAGGAGGATGACGAAGGGCGACTTCCCTGTTCCGCCCATGGACACATTGCCCACGCTGACAACGGGGAGCGCGGCATGGTGCACGCCTTTGCCCGCGTCGAAACCGCGGTTCCGTCGGGCGACGACCATTCCGTAGAGCGTAGAGAGCAGGTGGCGCATGAGGGGAAAACTACGAAGCGGGGGCGCATGGTGGAAGGGCGCGGCGGCTGGGAGGAATAAAAAAAGGGAGCTTTGCAGCTCCCCTTTGGATTGGTCTTTCGATGTGTCGCCACACCGAGCGTATGGTCCCGAGCCGCGTCTTAGCGGACGAGGGTCATGGACTTGGTATCGACGATCTTGCCATCGACGACGAGAGCGTACTGATACACGCCCGAGGTGAACTCAGACATGCTGAGGACGACCTTGGATTGTACACCACGATCGGCAAGAACCACGCGACGGAGTTCGTTGGAACCGTTATCGCTGATGACGAGTTCCGCAGCGTTCACACCCTTGGGGATGAAGTACGGGATGCTCGTGACACCTTCGAAGGGGTTCGGCACGTTCTGACCGATGGTTGCGGGCTTGATGTCGACAACGGTGACGTTGCCTGCATCGATGACGGGGATATCGGACGCCGATGCCTT
>JBBATK010000008.1:0-115921 GCA_040398805.1 Kapaibacterium sp. (SeqCode)
TCTTTACGGGGTGTCCGCAGACGCTCATCGAGCGTGTGGAGAAGATCCTGCCGCCGCCGGGGTACAAGCCGCGCTTCAATACCTCGAGCGTGTCGCTGGATTCGCTCGCTCGGCGCTATCAAGATGCGGTGATGAAGGGAACGGTGGATTCCTCCCTGTGGTATGATGATGCCGCGGTGGTGACGTCGGCCGATACCCTTGCTGTGCAAGGAAGCGGCAACGTCGTGCCGGCACCGGATCCGCTACGCGCCGGTGAGTCGGCAGCCGGATTCGTACCCACGGACACCGTCCGCATGCGCGCGGGCGCATCCCGTGTCATCAGCGCACGAGCCGGCACCGCTCCGTCCGCCGCCATGATGACACAGGTGAACGAGGTGATCGGCACGTTGCCGAAAGTCCAGCAGGACAGCGTGCGCATGCTCATGATGAGCGCCATGATGAGCGGCGGCCGCATACCGCCGGATACCCTGCGTGCGCGGGCCGAGCGCATGCTGGCATCACTACCTCCCGAACGACGGGATACGATTCTGCAGCAGTTCACGCGCATGCGGGAGCTGATGGCGACGCGGCAGGAGTCCGATGACTCCTTGCAAACGGACGTCGCCGGAGCAGGACAGCAGAGACCCGCTCGGCGCGAAGCGCCGGCGCGGTTACACCTGCGATCCCTTATCGACAAATCCTATCCTTCGCAGATAGAGCTGCAGCTCACGCTCACCGACTCCACGGGCAGGGCCATCCTGGGCTGCGCGCCGCCGTATCTGCGAGCGGACATGCGAGCAGGGAGCTACTGGGTAGGCCTGCTGGATTCATGCAACGGTGAGCGCTCGGTGATATCAACGTTCAGCGTGGAAGAGGTGCGCGAATCCTCCACCGATCCCTACGCTCTGGCCTTCGTCATCGACCACTCGGGGTCCATGGGCAAGACGCGCATCCGCAAACTGCGGGAGGCGGTGAAGTCCACCTTGTCCATCATCGGCACCACGGACATGGTCACCATCATGCCCTTCGCGGGGTCCAGCGGTGTGGATGTACCGCTCACGTCGGACACCGCTCTCATGCGTTCGTCCATGGACATCGAGAAGCATGCGAGCATCAAACCCGGGACGGCCATCTACGACGCCACTATCCATGCGGTGCGGGAGCTGAGCGCGGCACCGAAGGAAAAGAAGCGGGCCATCCTCATGTTCACCGACGGCGAGGACGGATCGTCGAAAAGCAAACTCACCGATGCCATCCGCGCAGCCAGGGACAGCGGTGTGGCGGTCTACGCCATCGCGTATGGTCTCACGAACGAAGAGCCGCTGCTCGCACTCGCGCAGAAAACAGGCGGACAGTTCTACCGCATCTATTCCACGCGGGAGTTCCCGCTCGTGTTCCGCGACATCTACCGCTCGCTGAAGAACTACTACCGCATCCGCTACACGCCTCCGCCGTGCGCGGGCATCCACACGGTACGCGCGGAACTTCGCATTCCCGAGATCGGTGTGAAACGCCTGGTGGCAAGCGGCACGTACGACAAATCCCTGTTCACCGATCTGGACAGCGTGGGATCCATCACCTTCCTCAATATCGAGTTCGCCACGGGCAGTGCGGATATACAACCCGGCTCCTCGGGCGATCTGGACGTGATGGCGGCGGCCTTGCTGGCACACCCGCGCACGGTGATGGAGATACGCGGTCACACCGACGACCGCGGCACGCCGCAAACGAACGAACGCCTCTCCCTTCAACGCGCCGATGCCGTGGCGCGCGCTCTTCAAGAGCGTGGCGTGGACGCTTCGCGCTTGCGCACGCGGGGCTTCGGCTCGTCCCAGCCCCTGGTGCCGAACACCAGCGATGACAACCGGGCGAAGAATCGTCGGACGGAGTTCGTCATCGTGGCCCAATAGGCGTACAGCATCCATCAGACCGGTCTGATGTGCTTTTGCAGCCTTCCGGCCACTCAATAGACCCCCTCCCGTCGCCGATATCTTCCCCATGCTCCACGGCAGCGGATATTCATCAAAACATCATGGGCCGGTCATCGTCCCTTTTGGTGGAAATGCCAACGGTGTAATTTTGCTAAGCATTTGATTTCATTAGACGTTATTATCTGATTATGAACAATGTGGTATGGAGACGGAGTCTCATCCTTTCGCTGGCGGTTTTTGGCGTTCTTTTCTCCTTTCATGGTCTGGCCCAATCGACCGATCCCGTGAAGGATCCCGAGGAACAGCGTTGGGTGCGGTTGATGCAGGATCCCAAAGCGAATTTCTTCGACATCCAGCGCGAGTTCAACGACTATTGGAGCAAGCACGAGCGGGCCAAGGGCGACGGCTGGAAGGCCTTCAAGCGGTGGGAGTATTTCTGGGAGCGTCGGGTGTTGCCGGACGGATCATTCCCGTCGAGCAAAGAGATCGTCGATGCCGTGCAAAAGAAGCTTGCAGACCGCGCAGCCAAGCGCGCGGCGAGCAAGTCCAACCGCAAACAGAACGCCGCAGCGAATTTCACGCTCATGGGTCCCATGAACGCCATTCCCACGAATGGCGGATGCGGACGTTTGAATAACATCGCCTTCCATCCCACGAACACGAATATCATGTTCGTCGGTGCACCCGCGGGCGGCTTGTGGAAGACAACGAACAACGGTGCGAGCTGGACCACGAATACCGACCAGTTCCCCACACTGGGTGTGAGCGCTATCGCCATCGACCCCTCGAACCCGAACGTGATGTACATCGGCACGGGCGACCGTGACGCATCCGATTCCTACGGAACCGGCGTGTACAAATCCACCGACGGCGGCAGTACATGGACCACGACAGGATACACCTACACGCCGCAGAATCAGACGCGTGTGAGCCGCATCCTCATCCACCCCACACAGACGAACATCATCCTCATGGCCGCCAGCAACGGCATCTGGAAATCCACGAACGGCGGAACGTCGTGGTCCCAACGCACCACCTCCTTCACCCACGACATGGTGTTCATGCCCACGAACCCCAACTACGTGTATGCCTCGAACAACGGGAACGTGGTACGCTCTACGAACAATGGTGATACATGGACGGCGATGACGATGGGATACACGGCTTCTGCGGTGAACCGGGTATCGCTGGCGGTGACCCCGCACAACCCGCGCATCGTCTATGCCCTGTGTTCCAATGCGTCGGGCAGCACGTTCTACGGACTCTACCGCTCCCTCGATACGGGGAATACCTGGTCGCTTCGCTCCAACACCCCGAACGTTCTCGGAGGCGCGGCGGCCGGAAACGATACCCGCGGACAAGGGTGGTACGACTTGTGCATGGCGATCAATCCCACGGACTCCAACGACGTGTTCATCGGCGGTATCAACACATGGCGCTCCACGAACGGCGGCACGAACTGGTCATGCAAGTCCATGTGGTACACGGGCACCTCGCTTCCGTACGTGCATGCCGACGAACACGACATGTGGTACAAGCCGAACACACAGGAATTGTATGTGTGTAGCGATGGCGGACTGTTCCGGACGACGAATGGCGGCACGAACTGGACCGACCTGAGTGCGGGACTCGAGATCATGCAGTTCTACCGCATCAGCCAGTCGGCAACGACGGCCGGACGGGTCCTGGGCGGTGCGCAAGACAACGGCACGAACTTCCGGAACAACAACACGTGGGCGCAGATCTACGGCGGCGACGGGATGGATAATGCGACGGACCAATCGAACGAAGCGGTTCTCTACGCCTCTTCCCAGAACGGTAACTTCGGTCGCTCCACCAATAGCGGAACGAACTTCACAGGCATCACGCCGTCCGGCCTGGGCGGCACGGGCTCCTGGGTGACGCCTATCTGCTTGGACGCCAACAACAACGTCTACGTCGCCTATACGAACGTGCATCGCAGCACGAACCGCGGAACGAACTGGACGAACATCGGCGGTGCGTTATCATCGGCGGCGTCCTACATGGCGGTGTCACGTTCAGACTCCAACGTCATCGTCATCGGCACAAGCAGTGTGTTACAGAGAACAACGAACGGCGGCACCACCTGGACGAACGCCAAGGGAACCGTTCCGAACGGCATTGCCCGTGTGGCGATCCATCCGTCGGGACCGGACACCATAGTGGCGGTGCTGAGCAATTGGACGGCAGGGAACAAGGTGTTCCGCACGACGAACGGCGGCGGCACCTGGACGAACATCAGCGGCTCGTTGCCGAACATCCCCATGAACTGCCTCACCTTCGAGGCCGGTGCGCTCTCGGGTATGTACCTGGGCACGGACATCGGCGTGTATTACCGGAACAACACCATGAGCGATTGGATCAGTTACGATGACGGCTTGCCGAATGTTCCGGTGGACGATATCGAGGTCTTCACGGCGGGAGAGAAAGTCCGTGTCGGTACGTACGGACGCGGTCTCTGGCAGGGCGACATCTACCGTCAGGGCCCGCGCGCCATCATGTCCGCATCGCGCACCAGCGTTTGCGTTGGCGATACCCTCACGCTGTTCGACAACTCCAGCAATGCCACGGGTCGGGTATGGACCATGACGGGCGCCAGTCCGTCCACCTCCACCCTTGCCAACCCCTTGATCAGCTATTCCTCGCCGGGCACGTACTCGGTCACCCTCATCGCAACGAACTCCTTCGCAAGCGATACGCTCACGAACACCACGTACATCACCGTCAACGCTCCTCCCACCGCCACCATGTCGGCAACGAAGACCACGGCGTGCAGCGGCGACAGCATTGTCATCACTGCGCCCGCAGGTATGAAGTCGTACCTCTGGAGCACCGGTGAATCCACTGCGTCCATCGTCCTCCGTTCCGTCGGCACCTTCCAGGTAAGCGTCACGGTAACGAACAACCAGAACTGCAGTGCCACCTCCACCCCGCAATCGTTCACCATCTTCGCATCGCCCACCACGCTTGTGAGCGGCACACCCACGGTGTGCGCAGGGGAGAGCGGTACCTACAGCGTCGGCGTCGTCACGCCGGGCAGCACGTACCGTTGGTCACGTCCGAAGTTGGGATTGATCAGTGTGGGCGATACGACATCGTCGCAATTCACCGTGGTGTGGAACACAGCCGGACGTGATACGTTGGCGTTCCGCGAAACGAATACCAACGGGTGTACGGTGGACCGCTCCATCATCGTCACGGTGAATCCTTTGCCCACCGTCTCCCTGACAGGTCCGACCACGGTCTGCAAGGGAAGCCTTCAGACGTTCTCCACCTCCACCCTTTCCAGCGGTGCCACCATCGAGTGGCAGGCGCCGCGACTCGGCTCCATCATCGGTGCGAACAACAACCCCTCGGGGGTCAACATCCGGTGGAATTCGGTAGGGCGTGATACCATCATCGCACGGGTCACATCGGCTCTTGGCTGCGTATCGCAAGCGATCCACGAATGCACGGTAAGCGAACTTCCGTCGGTGTCCATCACGGGTCCTACCGAAGGGTGTAAGAACGTCGTGCGCGCCTTTGCCACGGGCAACGTGACCACGGGAGCGCAGATCGTGTGGAGCAATCCCACTCGCGGTTCCATCGTGGGTTCCGCAACGAATACCGCAGGAGTGAATGTGATGTGGACGACAGCAGGAACAGACAGTGTCGTTGCCACCGTGACATCGCCGGAGGGATGTGTCTCGTCCTCCTCGTTCGCCTATACCGTCAACGAACTCCCCTCGCCGTCCATCACGGGTGCGGCAAGCGTGTGCGTAGGACAGGAAGCGGTGTATCAGACAGCATCCGCCTCGGGTCACTCCTTCGCATGGTCCGTTCCTTCCGGTGCCTCGATCATGAGCGGCAGCGCCTCGAACTCCGTCCGCATCCGCTGGAGCGGCGCCGTGCGCGACAGTGTGCGCCTGACGGAAACGTCGACGAACGGCTGCTCCGCGACGGTGACATTCTTCGTGGAAGCCGTGCCACTCACCGCACCGGTCATCAGCGGTATGTCGGCGGTCTGCACAGGAGCGTCGGCTACCTATTCCGTTCCCCGCACCCAAGGCAATACCTATGCTTGGTCATCGCCGCAGAAGGGAGTCATCCAAGGATCGGCGACCTCCGATATCGTCTCGGTGCAATGGAACACCCTGGGCTCGGATACGCTCACGGTCACGGAAACGAATTCCGTCGGCTGCAGTGTCGTTGCCCGCATCCCCGTCGTGATTCAGGCGCAGCTCAAGCCCTCGGTGGTGTCTGCCAACGGCAAGTACGGGTTCTGTCCTGGTGAGTCACTCACACTGCAGGCCGCGACGGGTTATGCACAATACATCTGGAAAAAGAATGGAGCGGATGCAGGTTCATCCACATCGTCCCTCGTCGTCCGTGAAGCAGGTACGTACAGTGTCTTCGTCGCTTCGCCCGCATGCTCCGGTTCGTCCGACGAAATCACAGTAACGGCCTACCCCCCGACACCGAAGCCCGTCATCGTCAAAGATGCCAACGTCCTTCGATGCACCACTCCTTCCAAGGCATACCAGTGGTACATCGACAACGTGATTCTCGATGGCGCAACCAGCGACAGTTATCGTCCTGCGAAATCCGGAAATCATTGCGTGAAAATCACCGATGACAACGGCTGTCAGAGCGAGGTTGAGTGCGTGGATTTCATCGTAAGCGTTTCACCGGAAACATCCGAGAGCATCCGCATCGAGCCCAATCCTGTGGACGAGACCTTCCGTATCATCACGCCCGCAACGGGCTCTGCGCCGTGCTTCGTGCGGGTGCTGGACGTGTGCGGACGGGAAGTGATGCGCCAGGCCTTCGGTTCCGCGGAAGCATTGACGGAGTATCGATTCCGTGTTGCCAACGAACCCGCTGGCGTGTACTTCGTCGTCGTCGATCTCGGCACCAACACCTCGTTGGTGGTGAAGCTCGTGAAGATGTAAGGAGTGTGTGCAGCTGCGGAACACACGGACGTCGACACGGAGAGTACGGAGAAAGGGTCGCCACGAGCGACCCTTTCTCGTAGGGATGAAGTGGAGGCGAACTCTGAACTTTGCTTTAAGTTTGCAGCACACGTTCATCTCGTCCCCACACAGCGGGCGCAGACCACGATATCCGGACACCGCACGAGTGCAGCATGGGGTTCCGTGATACCACTTCGGGATACGCATACGATTATGACTGAAGACGTTCGAGCGCGTTTCGACGCCATTCGCAGTAATATCATCGGGATAGATCAGGAGTTCACCGGACCGTACGGGACGAAGCGTATCATCTATGCGGACTGGATCGCCAGCGGCCGCTTGTACCGTCCCATCGAAGACCGGATGCTCCACACCTTCGGTCCGTACACCGCCAACACCCACACCGAAAGCAACATCACAGGCAGTACGATGACACAGGCGTACGAAGAGGCCAAGGCCATCATCAAGCGTCACGTCAATGCAGGTCCGCACGATGTGCTCATCAACACGGGCACAGGCATGACGGGCGCGCTTGCCAAACTGCAGCGCATCCTTGGGTGGAAGATCCCCGAGCAGAGCATGGAACGTCTGCACATCGACACCGCGGAACGTCCCGTCGTCTTCGTCACGCACGCCGAACACCATAGCAATCACACCTGTTGGCTGGAAACCATCTGCGAGGTCGTCATCATACCTCCCGATGCGGAAGGGAAGACGGACCTTGACGCCTTCGCGGCGCTCCTTGAGCAATACAAAGGCAGACGTGTGCTCGTGGCATCGGTGACAGCGGGCTCGAATGTGACAGGATATGTCCCGCCGTATAACACCATCGCCAAGATGATCCATCGCGCCGGCGGGCTTTGCTTTGTGGACTTCGCGTGCGCAGCGCCGTATGTGCAAATCGACATGCATCCGCCCGATGAAGAGGCGCGGCTCGATGCCATCGTGTTCTCACCGCATAAGTTCCTTGGCGGACCCGGTACGTGCGGTGTGCTCGTGTTCAACGACTCGCTCTACAAGAACCGCGTGCCGGATATCCCGGGCGGTGGGACGGTGCAATGGACGAATCCGTGGGGTCAGCACTGGTTTCTCGACGACATCGAGCAACGCGAAGATGGTGGCACACCACCCTTCCTCCAAACCATCCGCACGGCTTTGTGTGTCCGTTTGAAGGAGTCGATGGGTGTTGAGAATATCCATGATCGTGAAACGGAGTTGCTAGGTATGTTCTTCGACGGGTTAGGCGGGGTGAAGGGTATCAACATCCTCGCGTCGAATATTTGCGATCGCATCGGGGTGATGTCCATGTATATCGAAGACCTTCACCATAATCTTGCGGTGAAGATGTTGAACGACCGGTATGGTATCCAAGCGCGCGGAGGGTGTAGTTGTGCGGGTACGTACGGACATTACCTTCTGGAAATCGATAAGGCGCAATCGGAATCGATGGCAAAAAAACTGCTATCCGGGGAGTATTTCCAGAAACCCGGATGGATACGCATCTCCCTGCATCCGCTGATGTCCGACGACGAGGCACGCACCATCATCGAGGCGTTGCTGGAAATCAACACACACCACAAAGAGTGGCAAGAGGAGTATGTGTACGATGTGCGGAGCAACCAGTTCTCGCACAAGAGCGACGCCGCGATTCATGTCGCCGGCGAATGGTTCGCCTTCTCGGAGTAGGTGGGGGAGTGTTCGCTCAACGCAGGATCATGGCGCGGACGGACACAGAGGGAAGAAACAAGAATGTTCGGATGAGGATGATTGAATGACGACGATCACATCATCACTTGATCCGACGGATGGTCATCTCCACGCGCTCTATCGGTCTGTCCTTCTCATCGCGTGACAGTTCCACGATCTTGTCCGCCACTTCCATGCCGCGGATCACCATGCCATAGGCAGTGTACTTCGTATCCAGGTTCGGGGTATCGTCCACACAGATGAAGAACTGCGACGTTGCGCTATTCACATCGTTGCCTTTGCGCGCGGCAGACACAGTACCGCGAACATGTTTCACGGTCGCACTGAACTCCGCAGGCACTGTGGTCTGGGTGCTATCTCCCTGACCCCATTTCTCCCGCGGTTTGGTCTTCGTATTGGGATCACCCCCTTGAATGACGAATCCGGGAATGATGCGATGAAAGAGCGAACCGTCGTAGAACTTCACCGCCACCAAACTATCGAAGTTGCGGACGTGACGAGGAGCGATGGTCGCGTCCAATTCCAAATCGATCGTCCCGATCTTTTCTTCCGCCACTGCTACATCGATGGCATACTGCGGATGCTTTTCCGCCTGAGTCCACTGCGCGTGCGCTGCGGACGCGGAAGCAAGAGCGAAGGCGATGACAAAGAGGATGGTCTTCATGTCCGTGTGGGTTATGTGAAACGAAGAGTGAGACAGAGGGAGTGTAGGTGTTCATCACGGTAAGCGCCGACCTGTGCCGGCGCCTCGTGATTGTTCATGTACTATGGAAGGGGTGATTACTTCGTCACCTTCGTGACATTCATCTCGATCTTCTCGAGCGGGTTGTCCGCACCATCGCGCTTGGAGTTGACGATCTTGTCCGCCACATCCATGCCTTTCAACACTTCGCCGTAGACGGTGTATTGACGATCTAAGAAACCGGCGTCGGCCACGCAGATGAAGAACTGCGAGGTGGCGCTGTTCGGGTCCGGCGTGCGCGCTGCAGACAGGATACCACGTGCATGATGGGTCTCATTGAATTCCGCAGGCACGGTTGATTGTGTGGGATCGCCCATACCCCAGGTGTTCCGCGGCTTGTTCTTCGAATTCGGGTCGCCACCTTGGATCATGAAGTTCGGGATGACACGGTGGAACGCGGTTCCATTGTAGAAACCTTCACTGACAAGCTTGTCGAAATTCGCGCAATGCTTCGGTGCGATATCAGGGCACAACTCAAGGAGGATCTCACCAAGCTCTTTGCCGGATTGCGTGACCTTCATGAGGTACTGCGGACGTGCGACGTTCTTGGGATTGGGAATCTGACGTTGGTTTTCCATGGGTGTTGTGGAATTGGTGGATGAAGTGTTCGCATTGGAAGTGCATGCTGTCGCGCTTGCCAAGAGAAGTGTGAGAACGAGTAATACGCGCATGATCGTGGAACGTTGATGAAACATGATGATAGATGACGTGTGGACGAGGTTGTATTGTGTGGTGATGGATGGCGCGCAATGATATCGCATGGAACGACGTGCAGTCAAAAGGGGAAGAGGTCACTCTTCAAGCAGACTTTTGACCGTGCCGACGACTACACGGACATTTTTTGTTCCCGGAGCGCCGGCAACGGGTGCGCCTTTGGCATAGGTTACACGGATTTCCGCATCCTTCGCCTGCGAGAAGTAGGTCTTTAATACAGCGAGTCGGTCGGTATATAATTGCTCGTTCGTCATGGTCGGAGCCACGACAACCGGAGCTTCAACAACCGGTTCGGTTTTCTTTCCTTTGGGTTTCTTGACGGCCTTCGGGGCCTTTGCAGGCGGAGGAGGCGGCACGATCTCTTGGGCAAGGTTGACAACGACCTGGAGATCGACATTCTTTTTCATGAGGTCGAGCACAGCTTGGAGTTCGGCGTTCCCGGTAGCCGAGAGATTGGTCTGTTGGGGATCGAAAGCTGCGGACTCCGCCAGCTGCTGACCGGTGACGATACGACGGACGCGGAACTCTTTGCGGTCCTCGCGAAACTTCAACGTCGCGGGCAGATCGAGACTCTCTTCCTTGTAATACACGCCGTAACTGGAAAATTTCAAGGTGTAGGTATCGCCCGAGGTAAGGGGTTGGAGGAAATCGCCGGTAGCGCTGTTCACTTTCACGACAATCTTCCGCGTGGGCGCCTTTGCAGGAACAATCACCATATCCATTTCCACACCCACGGGCTGCGAGGTGGATTCGTCCAACACCTTGCCTTTGATATTGACCGTCGCATTCTGTGCCGAGGTGGATTGGGGAAAAGCGACAACGAAGGCAAACGTGACTACCAGGAGGGTAGTGGAAAACAACCAAAGGTTGTGGATAATGGTTTTCATACCGGCAAAGGGAAAACAGTGGAAATGATGGCGTCGTGTTGTTGAGAGTGTGGAGTATGTCGCGACAAATGGCGTCACGACCTACTTCCTCGTACCCGAGATCCGCGAAATCATAGCATCGATGCCGTCACGAAAACTGTCGGTCTGTCGGGACAAAGCATTGACGCCCGCTGCGTAATCCAGTCCTGAAAATACATCGACATCCTGAACGTGCACAAGCAGTTTCTTTGTCAGAGCTATCGAGGTGCGGGGGTGTTGTGCAAGTTCTTGGACGAGAGTGTTGGTGCGGTGTTCAAGCTCATCAGCCGGACATACGTCGTAAACCAACCCGAGGTCTTTTGCTTCGTGGGCACTGAAGATGTTCGCCCGGAGAAGGATGTGTCGCGCGCGGGCTTCTCCGATCTTTCGAAGTGCAAGCACACCGACAAGGGCGGGGACGAACCCGATGGCTACTTCCGTAAATCCGAACCGGGCGGTGTCTGCAGCAATAACGTAATCACAGAGGGTGACAAGACCGCAACCTCCGGCGATGGCGTCACCTTGCACTTTACCGACAATGATCTTCGGTGAGGTGTAGATATTCCGGAAGGTTCGCATCATCACCTCAGAGTCTTCCAGGTTCTCGAACGCTCCGTTATCACGGATCTGCTGCATGTATTTCAAATCCGCACCCGCACAGAACACCTTTCCTTGCGCCTCGATCTTGATGACATGGATGGCACTGTCCGCGTTACATCGCTTTACAGCGTCGTTAAGGGCATGAAGCATATCAGGACTCAGCGCGTTGCGTTTGTCGGGATTAGCGAGGGTTATGATGCCAATACGACCGTTCGTGTGTGTTTGTACCATACGTGATGGAAGGTGTTAAGGGTGTTGGGGGAAAAGTCTCTGGCGTTTTCGACAAAAATCCGGAAACAATGTGTTGATAAGGGTGTTGAAAAGTGTTGTACGAGGATGTGGATTTGTGTGGAAAGGTGTTGATAAGAAGGGGTTTTTCACGTCTTCATCACCTATCCAGGTTTTTTCCACATACCGATGTGAAGAATTTTGAGTATCTAAGTGTACGTAATATATATATGTTAGAAGGTTATCACCTTTTCCACTGTCCTTAGTATTAGAGAAGGAGAGAGAGAAATAGATGTTTTCTTTTCTTTGTTTCGACGCGCTCACCGAAACCTGTTCTTCGCTTCTGCGCACCATACACCCAAACCCATCATCGACTGTCGGAGAGTCCGGCTGTTGGAGTGAACCAACGCCATTGACGTTGACGACGATCGCACTCGTGTTCCACGTTTCGCCATCTGTTCCCGTCCTCGTTTTCAGTGCTCGTTTTCCGTCCTCGTTTTCCGTCCTCGCCGACGAACCCACCCTTCCGGTCAGCGGTTAGCGCGAGAGGTACAATGTGAGGATCGAGAGGTCTGTTGCAGAAATCCCCGATATGCGCCCCGCCTGTCCAACCGTTTCCGGACGTATGCGCTCCAGTTTCTGTCGTGCCTCTGTCGACAACGAGTTCAACGCTCCGTAGTTGAAATCCTCGGGAATGCGCTTCTGTTCTGCTTTGCGGAACTTCTCCACATCCGCCATCATCCGTTTGATATACCCCTCATACTTCAGATCGTTTTCCACGTGTTGGACGATGTGTGGATACTTCGCGAAAGCATGCGAAGACACATCATGATGCTCGCTATTCGCGGACTCAGTTTGTTGGGCGAGATTCCATAACACAGACTGAAGCTGCACTTCCGGACGTTTGACAAACTCACTGATCGTCCGCCGATCACCCACTCCTCCACCCTCGTTTTCCACACCAGCGACCGACGGAGGAATGGTGGTTGATGTACAAAACGAATGTAAGTATGATGTATTATTGATACTTGCGTTAATATACACACTATTTCGTTCATCTCCTAATCCATCCATCGTCCTATACCCCGACAGCCGCTCGTACGCATTATCTTGTCGAAGCAACAACCGGTATTCCGCGAGCGAGGTGAACACTCGATACGGCTCTTCGGTGTTCTTGTTGACAAGGTCGTCGATCATGACACCGATATACGCGTCCGCGCGCTGCACCACGAATCGGTCCATCCCCAACACCTTACGAGCTGCGTTCACACCTGCAACCAATCCCTGAGCTGCCGCTTCTTCGTATCCCGACGTGCCGTTGATCTGGCCCGCCATGAATAATCCATCAATCGCTTTGCTTTCCAATGTGTGACGCAATTGATACGGGAAGAAGAAATCATACTCCACCGCATACCCGTATCGTTCGATGACACATCTCTCTAATCCCGGTATACTGTGCAACGCTCGTTCTTGGATCTCTCGAGGAAGACTCGTGGAGAACCCATTTACGTACACCGAATTCGTCGTCAACCCTTCCGGCTCCAGCACGATCTGGTGCGAGGAACGCTCAGAAAATCGAGAAATCTTGTCTTCAATGGATGGACAATACCGGGGACCGGCACCCTTGATACGTCCGGTATACATTGGGGAGTCATCAAACCCTTCTCGGAGGATATCATGTGTCTGTTCGGAGGTGGTTGTCGCGTAGCATACCATCTGGTTCCGCACAGAACGGGTGCGTAGGGAGAACGGAGTAGGATTTGGATCACCCGGATGGAGGTCTGTTTTCGTATAATCAACACTCTCCGCGAATATCCGTGGTGGCGTTCCTGTCTTCAATCGACCTCGTTCAATACCGAAACTATCCAATACATCTCCCACGGTACCCGACGGTAGCTCGCCTATACGTCCACCAGGAACCTGCGAGGACCCCGTGTGTAACACCCCGTTAAGGAAGGTGCCGGTGCACAGAATGACACACGGAGCGATGAGATGTTCGCCGGTTCTCGTCACAATACCCTTCATTTTTTGTCCATCGAGCACGACTTCGTCGACGAGATCGAAGCAAAAATGGAGGTTCGGGGTGTTGAGGAGAACACCCTGAGCGAACGCAGGATAGAGGTTTTTGTCGTTTTGCGACCTCGGGGACCACACCGCGGGTCCTTTGGAGGTGTTCAGCATCTTGAATAGTAATCCGCTCCGGTCCGCGATATACGGCATAACACCACCAAGAGCATCAATCTCTTTGACGAGGTGCCCTTTCGCACTTCCTCCGATCGAGGGGTTACAGGAAAGACGTCCTATACTCTGCAGATCTTGGGAAACAAGCACCGTTTGACAACCCATGCGCGCGGATACCACCGCAGCTTCAATTCCTGCATGGCCTCCACCCACCACAATGATGTCGAAGGTGTTCGTATGTCGTCGCAATTGTTTCACGTGAAACATTACCCTTTCGGAAATGACCGGACGTTGAGATACTTCTTACTTCCCTATACAGAAGTTGGCAAACACGGAGTTGATAATCTCTTCGTTGACTTTTTCTCCCGACAAAGCTCCCAGGGCATCGATGCCGTTCCGGATTTCGAACGCGATCGCCTCTGCATACTCGCCCCGGGTGAGGGCATCCATGGCCGCACAAAGACACCCCTCTGTTTGTTTGAGGAGCACCATATGTCGCTCATTGAGGAGGATATCCGCTGTAAGATCCGAACTCGCTTCGGCTGCACCGATAATGAGATCGCGGACGGTATTGATGTTGAATCCGGTTTTCGCGGAGACGGCTACGGTAGTGAACACGCCCTCAGGAGTGTGTATCACCTCTCCACCGTCCTCATCCACCGGTAACCCATCATCCCACTTATTCTGAATCAACACCACCCGTTTGTCGGGGTTCTGAATGGCCAACTCCTGCGCCAACAGATCCGAACCACGCGGGTCGACCGTGACGTCGTTAACCACAAGAACCATGTGACTATTGGAGACCATCATGGAGCCACGCTCCATACCCTCCACCTCGATGACATCATCCGAACTACGCAGTCCGGCAGTATCACACAATTGGATACGCAACCCCTTCCACACCACCCCTTCTTGGATGTAATCGCGGGTTGTGCCCGCAGAGTTGTGGACCAATGATCGTTGAAAACCCAATAAGTTGTTATATAGTAACGACTTACCAACATTCGGACGACCCACAAACGACACTGTGTATCCGTTTCGGAGGACAACACTGGAGGAAAATCCTGTTTGTGTGTGCCGGCAAAACTCGAGTGCGGAGTGGAGGAGGGTATGAAGTTTCTCTCGAGAGACGAATTCCACATCCTCTTGGGCGAAATCGAGCTCAAGTTCCAGCAGACCGCACACATCGATCAACCGTGAGCGGGTTTCGGCAACATTTTTCTTGAACGCACCGAACAACTGACGTCCGGCCACGCGCGCACTGGCTTCCGAGGAAGCATGGATGAGTTCGGCAACGGATTCCACTTGGGTGAGATCGAGTTTACCATGCAGGAACGCCCGTCGGGTGAACTCACCGGGTCCGGCGCACCTGGCGCCCGCCGCATACAATTGCTCGAGGATCAATCCGGGTATGACCATTCCGCCATGACACCCGATTTCCACCACATCCTCGCCCGTATAGGAGTTCGGGGAGCGGAAGACGGAGCATGTGACGGTATCGAGGGTATCGCCGTCCGCGCTGTTCGATGGAGCTTCGCGAAGTTTACCATAGATGATACTATGCGAGGCGGCATCCGATATTTTTGTCGAACTCTTGAAGAGTGAATCGACGACAGCGAAGGCTTCGGGACCGGACACGCGGATCACGGCCAGACCGGCAACACCGGGAGCGGTGGCAAGGGCGCAGATCGTATCGTTGGTAGGTATCATAGCTTCGTTGTCGCAGTCCGTCCACCACACCCATCCTTGAACCATTCATAGAACATGCACATGGAACCACACCACGAACGAAGGGTCTATGCGGGTTGTGAGGTTATGGACTGCAAATATGCGGACTGCACCTCTACTAACGAAGTAGCCGCCTTGCTCGTGCACGACGCGTCCATGTTTGCCTCACATCAACTTTCGGCTCCCATTCCTGTCGTGGTTTCCGCGGGATATCAAACCAAAGGCCGTGGACGTCGAGGAAATGTGTGGGAGGGAAGAGATGGGGAGAATCTCTATCTGTCGATCGCTCTTCCGGCTCCTACGTGGACCAACCACTATCCTGATTACCAAATCCTCGGATGCATGGCGGTGGTTGAAGCGCTGCGGGATTTCATCAACCCCGAACACCTACACCTCAAGTATCCGAACGATGTCATGATAGATCTGTCGACGAGGGATGGTGCGGGGAGTGATGAGTCGTCTGCGAGGTTGAAGGTGTGTGGAGTGTTGGTGGAGACCGAGTTCCGTGGATCTGAGTTACACCATGTGGTCTGCGGTATCGGCGTGAATGTGAATCAACAGGATTTCTCGGACGCGGGGTTGCCGCATGCAACCTCGTTACGGGTGGCATCGGGGAGGGAGGTCGATGTCGACGCCGTTCGCGCGGCGGTCGTGGAACACTTTTTCCGCTTGCTTACCACTTCAGCCGACGAGCTCTATAGGTCGTGGGTGCGAGCTCTTGGTATGGAGGGACGTCGCATATGCACAACCACACACCACGGAATGCCGTCCACCCATATCGTTGTGCGTGTGGAGCGTGACGGGACGCTTCGGGTGCGGGATGTAGTCGGTGCTGCGGAGTCAGACATCGATCACCTCCTCTCCTTCCATGACACATCCTTTCGCGTTTGCGAGGACAACCACCTATGTTGCGCGCACGGACCCATCACCACATCGAACAACTCATGAGAACGACATCAACCTCTTCCACCAACGCATCATCCATCATCGCTGTCGATTGCGGTAACTCGCGGGTGAAGGTGAGTGATGGTCATGTGATGATGAGTGTGGATGCCACGAAGGCGGGAACTGCGGCATTGAAGACCTTTTTCGCGAATAGGGAGAATCATATTGTTGCCTGGAGTTCGGTGTCGCCCGAAACCTGGAACCACGTGCGCACCCTCTGTTCCGCCCATCCGCACATCGATGTGAATGCGCACGCCACCACCCATTCGCCGTTACGGGCGGTGAAAGCACAGGGCGCCGGCACCGATCGCATCCTTGGGTGCGCGGGAGCGTTGTTCCGCATGGCAAATGGGAAAGGGCGAACCGCGGGAGCGTGTATCACCATAGACTGTGGTACTGCCACGACGGTGAATGTGGTGAATGGGAGGTGTGAGTTCATCGGAGGGATGATCTTTCCCGGACTGCGATTGATGGCCGAGACTCTCCACCGTCACACCGCGCAGCTGCCTCTTATCGGATTCCACGAACCCCTGCACCGCATGGATACTGCGCCCGGAGTTGATACCCTTGGCGCGATACGTGCGGGTGTGGTTCATGCGACGACAGGAGGCATCATGAGTGCGGTGCGGGCGGCGCACAAACAATTGCGGAGTACGGAGGTGCCGGTGTTCATCACCGGTGGTAACGCGGAGCTCGTGCTTCCTATATTGAAACACGAATGGAGGTTTGTCCATGTTCCCGACCTCGTGCTGGATGCCGTTCATCGGATAGGGGAAGCCGTATCGGGAGCGGAAGAGCGGTGAAGAAATCTCTTGGGAAAAGTCGATAACGATGTCGCAGACGACCACATATACTCCTCATACACCGGATCACGACGGACGGAAGTCGCACAAGCGGCGAGGCAAACTGCGCACCATGCAGCTCGCGGCGGTCGTGATGATGACCATCTCGGGTGGACCGTACGGTCTGGAGCCCTTGATGAACTATGTGGGTTCGCATGGAGCGATGGCGTTGCTCCTTATCACTCCGCTTCTGTGGGACATTCCCACGATGCTTGCGGTGTTGGAGTTGAACAGCATGATGCCCGTGACGGGCGGATATTACCAATGGGTGAAGCGCGCATTGGGTTTGCGCTTTGCGTGGTACGAGGGGTTGTGGACATGGTTGTACACCTTCGTGGATCTTGCCATCTATCCGGTGTTGTTCGTGGAATATGTCAGTTTCCTTGTTCCCGAAGTGATCGCATTCAAGATTCCTCTCTGTCTTCTCATCATCTGGTCCTCCGCGTATTTGAACATCCGCGGTATCGTGCCGGTGGGAAAGGCGTCTGAAGTGCTCGGTTTGGCGGTGATCACACCGTTTGTCGTGATGCTCGGGGTGTATGTGTGGAACCACGGAGGCAGTGTGGCAGCGGTTTCCTTGCCATCGCCCTCACTCGAGAATCTCTCGCTTGCGTCGTTGGGTATGGGACTCTACACGGTGATGTGGAATTTCCTGGGGTGGGATAATGTGACCACCTATGCCGATGAAGTGGCGAAGCCCGTGCGGTCGTATGTGCGGTCGGTCGGCACCTCCTTCGTCGTCATCTTCATCATCTACTTCATCGCCATCGTTCTTGCATCGAGCACCGGTGTGTCGTTTTCCGAGTTGGAGGACAGAGGGTTTCCCATGCTGGGCACGATGATCGGCGGACGTTGGTTGGGTATGCTTGTGGCGCTTGGCGGCATGGCCAGCGGACTCGGGTTGTACAGCAGTGTGCTGCTTTCTGTTTCCCGCATACCGAAAGTGATGGCCGAGGATAGGCTATTGCCCGCGATGGTGATGCGGGAGCATCCGCGGTATGGAACGCCCGTGACCTCGATACTCATCTGTTCGGTTGTCGTCAGCATCATGATCGTCCTCTCGTTCGCCGAGTTGCTCATCATGGATGTCATCATCTACGGTGCAGCGTTGTCGTTGGAGTTCGTCGCTCTTGTCGTGTTACGTCACCGCGAACCCCATGCACCACGTCCCTTCCGCATCCCCCTGCCCACCAAAGTCCTTCCGTTCTTCTTCATCATTCCCATGCTCGTGTATGCCACTGCTCTTGTGGGGGTAAGCATCAGCGAGGAGCACGCCTTCCTTCCTACCATGATAGCCCTTGGCGTCCTTGTCCTGGGGGAGGTGTTGTGGCAGGTGGTGAGGCGCTATCGCACGGACTGAAAGAGGTTCCGTGAGTACCTCCTCATCTCTCGGCCTCTTGCAAACGTCGTCGCATTCTGCTATTTTACTCCATCTATCCGCAAAACGACACCGCAGCCGTTGTTTTGCGTCTGGCCTCCCTAAGGCCGTACATTTCTCACTACTCATCAAGCACTATGAAAACATTGGTGTTATGCCTCGTCGTGTTGCTCGTCGCAACGGCAGTGTTTGCCCAAGCTCCTAACAGTTTCCGATACGAGTTGGTAGCCACAGATGTTGTTGGAATGTTGCCAACGAAAGACGTAACCATCGGCATTCGAGCTACTGTTATTCAAGGTTCCGAGACAGGAACGCCGGTCTATGTAGAAACATTTTCAAAAACTACAGACAAACTTGCTCGAGTCAGTTTAGACATAGGTACAGGTACACCAGTAACAGGAACATTCTCTAGTATCGATTGGTCAACCGGCTCTTACTATCTGAAGATTGAGTTCGACCCAGCCGGAGGAACTAACTATACTAACTCAAACACGACAAAAATCAGCAGTACTCTCTATGCTCTCTATGCGTCAAACGCCGGAAGCGGTTCTCTTGCGGATAATGCCGTGACGACGTCGAAGATTGCCAACAATGCGGTGACCGGCGCGAAGATCCAACTCGGATCTGATGCTACGGGCGACATGATGGTGTACAATGGTACGGACTACGCACGCTTGCCTGTGGGTTCGAACGGACAGGTCTTGCAGGTGACGAGCGGCTCGCCGGCATGGGGCGCAGCATCCGGCGGTGGCGGTGGAGGCGGTTTCACCCACTTCATCGGTGAATACTTCGAGGGTGGAGTGATATTCCATTTATGGAAAGACAGTCTAGGCGCGGAGCATGGATTGACTGTCAATACTAAAGATCTTGGCCCTTCAACTGAAATGGTCTTCACACCAGTTGCCTTTCAGAACACGGCAATTGGAGCAAGTGCTCGAAGCGTCACCAATGGTTCGGGGAACACGGATGCCATCATCGCTCAATCATCCCAATCAGCGGCGAAATACTGCCGAGATGTCACCGACGGCGGGAAGACGGATTGGTACCTTCCTGCCATCGCGGAATTGCAGACGTTGTTGCTGAGAAAGTTCGATGTCAATACCAAACTCTCCACCATGGCCGGAGCCGATCTGTTCTTGCCTTTTAACAATTACTGGTCAAGCACCGAAATTGTAGCCAATGCTGTCTATGCTATGGATGATCTAAGTACCGGTCCATATGGTAAGGCCTCTACTTTGAGAGTTCGCGCAGTCCGCAGGTTTTGACGTATCGTGTCCTGATTCGTCTTGTCTCCACTGTCCATCTTTCGAAGAGAGTCGATGAAGAGAATCTGCCCTGTCCTGTATTGGTTGTGCTACCTCCTTTCGGTTGTTGTGACTGCTTCGTCCCAAAGTCCTCGCACCCTGCATGTAGGACCCGGGCAACCGTATTCAGACCCCCGTTCCGCGTGCATGGCGGCATCGCCCGGCGACACCGTCCTGCTTCATCCCGCGGAATATCGCGGCGCGTACTTCCTCGAGAACATCAACGGCACAGCTGAGCTCCCCATTGTCGTGCGCGGTATGGACCGCGCCGGCGTGGTCTTCAACGGCGGATCCGAGTCGCTTCATCTTTCCGATTGCTCGTATCTCGTGCTCGAAAACTTCACGGTGAAAGGTCAGACGAGCAACGGCATGAACTGCGATGACGCAGGAAGTTTCGATTCTCCCACCCATCACATCGTGTTCCGCTCCATCACCTTCGGTGCCATGGCGGCAACAGGGAACAACGACCAATTGAAACTGTCGGGACTGGATGATTTCGTGGTGGAGGATTGCCTGTTCGAAGACGGCTCTGCGGGCGGCAGCGGTGCCGACATGGTGGGGTGTCACAGGGGAGTATTCAGGAAGAACACCTTCCGTCGCCTCGGTTCCAACTGCATCCAAGCCAAAGGCGGGACGCAGTTCATCCGCATCGAGAGGAACGTGTTCAGCGACGGCGGACAGCGGGCTTTGAACCTCGGGGGGAGTACAGGACTCCCATTCTTCCGACCGGTCGACGCACCCTTCGAAGCCGCGGATATCATCGTCGTCGCCAATCTTTTCGTCCGCTCCGTCACTCCTCTCGCCTACGTGGGTAGCGTACGTGTGTCCGTAACGAACAACACCATCATCGATCCCGAGCGTTGGGTGTTCCGCATCCTGCAGGAGACGGTGGATACCGCGCGCTTTCTGCCATGCGGACAAAATGTCTTCCAAAACAACTGCGTGGTGTTCCGTTCCTCGTTGTCCCGCCAGGTGAATATCGGACCCAACACGGCGCCTAGCAGCTTCCTCCTTCAGAACAACCTCTGGTTCAATGTGGATGATCCTTCTGCGTCGAAACCGCAAGAACCACTCCTCACCGAACGCAACGCCATCTATGGCAATGATCCCTTGCTGCGCGGCTATGCCACGGGCGATTACCGTCCACGTCCATCGAGTCCGCTGATCGGTGCCGGCGCACCAAGCACCGACACAAGCACGGATCTGGACGGCAACGCGTATGCTTCTCCACGCTCCATAGGTGCCTACGAAGGAGCGATCGTCTCTTCGGTCGAGGATCATCTGCCCCTGACCGCCGAGCCCGCATTCACGCGCACGGCAGACGGATGGCACGCCGACGTTCCCGAGCATCTGCTTCCGTTGCAGGTCACCGTGAGCGACCTGCGCGGCGCATGGTGTCGCGACGTCGTCATCCGTGCACCACGGGAGATCGTTCCCGCCACCCCCTATGAGTTCGTTGTTGTGCGCCGACACATGAAGTGATATGTCCATCCCACAGAGGAGTACCATGATGAAATGGTTCGTGATATCCATCATCACCGTAGCAGTGATCAACGCTCAGGGTCTGCCACCGAAACAGCCCTATGCCACAACAGTGAAACAGATTCACAGCGGACACAGTCTCACGGATCCGTTGTTCTACCCGCACTGGCCCGGACAGTACGTGAACCTCATGGGTTCGGTAAACGCGGTGAGTCCGGGGCAGTTGGTCAATACCTCGATCGGCAAAAGCACCACACCGGGTTCGTCCATGAAGAACCGCTGGGAGAAACCGCCGGGCTTCAACGCGCCCGATGCTCGTGGCGGCATAGCGAACTGGGAAGTGCTGTGTATCACCGAGCGTGTGCCACTGTATTACGACGGTGGCAGTACGCAGGAGTGGTACAAGACGGCGCTTGCGGAACAGCGGGAAATGCTTTCCCTGTTTGTCAATAACGCGTGGACGAACGGTAATGGCGGCAAAGGAGCCCCGACGCTGCTCTGGACCACATGGGTGCAGATCGACAGTACGGCGCCGGGTTCGTTCCGCTCGCAATTGGATGTGCAAGGAGTGGAATGGGAGCGTATGCAGGATTACGCCAACGACAAGCGGCCTTCGGGGGCTCCACCCGTCTACCTCATTCCCGGTCACAAGATGATGGCGCGTCTCTACGACGACATTCGCGCAGGCAAGGTTCCCGGTGTGACAGATATCCGGCAGTTCTTCAGTGACAATATCCATACGAACGAACTCGGTGCCTATGCCATCAGCATGATCCACTATGCATGCTTGTTTAACAGGTCGCCCGTGGGCCTGCCGTCGAATCTTCTGCCGAACGCTCCTTCAGGCACCCCCATCCCTTCGGCGGAACTCGCTGCATATATCCAAACAATGGTGTGGGAGGTGGTGACGGGGTATGCGCGGACCGGTGTGGGGACGACGAGTGATGTCAGTGAAGGCGGACACGAACCATCCGTCCCGAAGGCGCCCTTGCTCAGTCCCAATCCTGCCACGAATCACCTTTATGTGCGATACCTCCCCGCAACGAACTCCGCGGATGATGCCCAAGGTGATGGACTCGTGCGCATCTTCAATGCGGTTGGTGTTGAGGTGATCACGACGTGTGAACATCGTATGGACATCTCCGCATTACCGTCCGGACTTTACCTTGTGCAGGTGGGATCGCAACGCGAATGTTTGATGATTTCCGGAAGATGAGGCGAAGATTCCTCCGCCCGTATCGCCGACCTCCCTTCCGTCGTATGTTGTAGCCATATCCATCGTCAACAGCGCCACGATGCGTGGCGCGTAGGGTCATGAGCGTGCTTCCTCCTTCTAATACACCGCCGGCGGCGACGTCGACGGCCGTGCCGACTCCGCGCATCTGGAGCGCCGTGGATGCGGCGGACCTCACGCCCTTCGCCTTGTGGATCCTCACCATCCTTCTCGCGGCCCTGGGATACGGAACGACCCTTCAAGACACGGTCATCAATGTCTTGCTTCTTGCCGGACTCATCGCTATCGGCATTCCTCATGGCGCAGTGGATCACCTGTTGGACTCGGGCATGTGGAACAGCAGGCGCACGCCGCTGTTCATCCTGAAATATCTCGTGAAAGCCGCACTCATGGTGGGCGTGTGGATGGTGGTGCCGCAAGCCGCACTCGTGTTCTTCCTCTTGTATTCGGCGGTGCATTTCGGAGAGGCGGACGGAAAGCAGTGGGGTTTCACCATGGCGGAGTCCGTGCTCTGGGGTTGCTCCGTGATGGCGTTCATCCTTGGCACGCACAGCACGGAAACCACCGCCATTATCCGCACCATGGGCACAGAATCCGCGTTTCCCGCACTCCCGTTCTACGCTCTGCTTCCGTGGCTGGGCTGGGCGGTGGTCCGACGCTCCACCACCCTCGCCATCACCGTCATGTGGCTGAGCGCCGCCACCATGCTGCCGCTCTTGGCCGTGTTCGGAATGTACTTCATCGGACAGCACAGCTTCACAAGCTGGATACATATCTGCCGCCGGCTCGAACGCTCGCAATTCACGGTATGGATGCATGCCTTGCCCTTCAATGCGGGTGCCTGGCTACTGCTTGGCGTGTTCTTCTGGCTGTGGCCGCACTCCATGCTCGATACCCACACCACG
The DNA here is from genome assembly GCA_040398805.1 of Kapaibacterium sp. (SeqCode). GTDB lineage: Bacteria > Bacteroidota > Ignavibacteria > Kapaibacteriales > NICIL-2 > JBBATK01. The sequence goes on from JBBATK010000008.1 coordinate 23,779, forward strand.
TACGGCGCCTTCTTCATCTTCGTCGGATGCCTGAGCTTTCCGCATGTCATCGAGATGCACTGGATGTACAGGACGTTCCGGCGCGGGGGAGCGATTGAGGGATGAAACCTTTGAATCATGCACATCCATGATCATATTCTGTCGTTCATCGTGGCCGGTAGACATTCCCCCCAGAGTATCCGGTTCGAGAAACTCCGGTAAAAAACCATTGCCTATCATTCAAAATTTCTCTTTCTCTTCTTTATGCATCATTCATTTCTCATCTGCGCCATGTGCTTTCTCTGTGTCACCACAGGTAGTCTCCATGCACAGACGGAACACATGGTGAAACCAGGTGTGGCCGACCCCTTGAGCGGAGCGCCGACGAATAATCATTTCGCATATACGAACTCATCCGTACCGCAGAAGAGCAAACTCTTCCTCTTTTTTCCCGGAACGGGTGCCGTCCCATTCCTGTATCGCGAGGTCCTCAAACACGCAGCGAACTTGGGATATCACGCCATCGGTCTTTGCTATCCCAACAGCGAAGCCATCAACTCCCTCTGCCTGACTTCTACCGACACCACGTGTCACAGCCGGGCGCGGCTTGAAGTGATCGATGGCATCGATCGGCACAGCGGCGTGAATGTGGATGCGAATAATTGCATACAACGTCGAACGCTGAAGTTGCTGCACTATCTTCATGCCGCCTTTCCGTCCGAAGGATGGAGCACGTATTTCACAGGCGACAGCATACAGTGGAAGAAGATCATCGTCAGCGGCCACTCCCAAGGCGGTGGACATGCAGGGCTGATAGGAAAGACCAAGACCGTGGACCGCGTGGTGATGTTCGCCGCCATGGACTGGATGTTTCCACTTGATCGGACGGCAGGGTGGATCTCGTGGAAGGGTGCCACGTCGCCTGAGAGGTTCTACGGATTCTCGCACGAGAAAGATGAATCGGTGGACTGGGAAAAATTGACCATCACGTGGAAGGATTACGGCATCACCGCTCTTGGTCCGCTCGTTCTCACCGATACCGATACCTCTCCATACGGGAACTCGCACACGCTCTACACGCGTGTCACACCGGCGAACGACACCACGAAGTATCACGGTTGCATCATCGCTGATGCCGTCACACCAATGTCAGGTGGTGCCCCTGTTCTGGCACCTGTGTGGACGTATCTTATCGATGGAGTCGGCGCATCGACGGACCTTGGCGAACACGGTGACGAGCCAAACGATAGCGATCCATCCTCTGCCGGTAGACATCTTGATGAACTGCATGTCTATCCGCAACCGGCAACAAGTCGGCTACGGATCGGGTTCACCGATACCAACGACCGCAGCACGTCGGTTTCCGTTGCAGGTAGTCGGTACGTGATTCTGTCCATACACGGGGAGCACATGAGCGAGGGAACGGTGGGAAGCGAGGGCGTTATCGATGTGCGAAGCCTATGCAGCGGATCGTACCTACTGGTGGTGGATCATGATGGCGGTAGGCAGCAGGCGGTGTTCGTGAAAGGGGACGGACCGCTGTGACGCTTCGACTGACGACGGTCATACGATATCATTCTCGACCGTCCGTACTTTGCCATCGGATGAATGTCTCACCAACCACGAGGTGCATCATGATTACCTCCAACACGATCTGCCAAAGCTGCGGCTTCCCGCTCAAGAAGGACACGCACGGCGGCGGTACGGAGAAGGATGGCACCATCAGTGCGAAGTATTGTTCCATGTGTTACGCGAACGGCGAATTCCTCAGTCCGCCCGAGGTGGACACGGCAAAGAAGATGCAACGATTCTGTATCGACCAGATGAAGAAAGCGGGTATGAACCCGTTGTTCGCCTGGCTCGCCACCCGGCCCATACCGAAACTGGAACGGTGGCGCTCATAGTCACCGGGACTCGTTCATAGGCATAGGGCCGGACAAGGGGCATTGCCCGCGAGAGGGCCGGGACTCACGCGTCGAGAAACCGTTGTCGGGGATCAGCGCGGACGATATATTGCTCGGCGGACACGCACGGCCGGCATACTCTTCGTGGAACGGCATGCATACGAGCTGTCGTCTCTCGTACGGTCATTCTTCTGGACGTCGCAATGGTACGCGTCCGGAAACCCGCATCGATACATGGACGGTCAAAACAAAGGGGAGGTCTGCCATGAGTCTTCACGCACTCTTTACTCGCAGGCATGGATATGTTCCACGGCTCTGCTGGGTGATGGTCGTGCTCATCGTCCGTGTGACATTGGCGGATCCTCCTTCCGCATCTGCGCGTACGTTGTCCCTCTCCGTTCCCGATACCACCGGACTCCACACGGCCATCACCGCCATCGCCGAGCGTGCCCTTGCGCAGTACACAGGTTCGAACAGCCAGGATCGCCTTGATAACGTGTTCCGTCTGCATTTGGCTGCACGGCGGTACGACGAGGCGCTGCGTGCTCTGGATACGCTCTCTATGATCATGGAGCGGAAGCATAGGGAAGAGTCGGGCATCGGCTTCGCCTACCAGGTGTATGCAACGGTCATGAGCAAAGGTGCGAGCGCGAAGACGTTCGATTCTCTGTACAAGCGGGAACTCCTTCGTCGGCTTCAGCTCCTGTCTCCGGACTCCTATGCGAGCGCGTTGATGTTTTTCGACTACACGGCAGATGAGCTTCACGAACGTCTGACCAAGGCGTTGGAAGGACATAGTGTGCATGATTCCTTGGATATCGAAAGCGCCGTCGCTCTTTGCCGCGGGTATGTGTCGTCCACGTTGGCGGACGCCACGCTGGAGTCGGGGAAGAAGGTGATCGCGGAATACGAAGGACGGACCTTCGTTGTCAACGACAGCATCGTGCTCACCATGAAGGACGGCGCCGAGGTGGCACTGTGCTCGGTCCGCCGCCGAGCAGACACAACCGCCGTGCCCGCAGTGCTCGTGAACAGCATCTATGCGGGCACCGATGTTTCCCTGTGCAAGCAAGCCGCGCTGCGCGGCTATGCGAGCGTGGTGGTGAACACGCGCGGCAAGAGGTTAAGCAGGAACGACGTGGAACCCTTCGAGCACGAGGCGAGCGATATCCACGAGGTGATCGAGTGGATGGCGAAGCAACCCTGGTGCAACGGCTCGGTGGGCATGTACGGAGGAAGTTACCTGGGGTTCAGTCAATGGGCCGCCGTCAAGAAACCGCATCCCGCCCTCAAGACCATCGTCCCGCAAGTGGCCGTAGGCGCGGGTATCGATTTCCCCATCCACAACGGCATCGTGATGAATTATTCCCTGAGCTGGATACATTATGTGAGTGATACGAAGATGACCTCCGCGGCGGTGTTCGACGACCCCGATCGCTTCACACGGAACAACCGTCGTTGGTACACGGCAGGCCTGCGGTATCGCGCACTCGACAGTCTGGACGGAACGCCAAGCATGCTGTTCCACCGGTGGCTGGACCATCCTGCCTATGATGCCTACTGGCAGGCCATGACACCGCAGCGGGAAGAGTTCGCCAACGTGGACATTCCCGTGCTCACGACCACCGGGTACTACGACGATGATCAGGTGGGGGCTCTGTATTACACCAAGGAACACGGGAAGTGGAACAAGAACGCCAGGCATTATGTGTATATCGGTCCGTTCGACCACTACGGCGCGCAAACCACACCCGCCTCGGTGTTCAGTAATTATACCATCGACAGTGTCGCTCGGGAATCCATCACGGATCTGGTGTTCGATTGGTTCGACCATGTGTTGAAAGGCGGACCTCTGCCGTCGCAGCTCAAGGACCGGGTCACCTATCAAGTGATGGGCGCTAACGAATGGCGTGGTGCGCCCTCGCTCGACGCCATGGCCAAACGAAGAATCGCTTTGGCACCGGTATTCGCCGATGCCGCAGCAGGCGTCCATGGGAGGACGATGCCTCGTCTGCCGGTTTCCGATTCCACCGCCCGTCTTCACGGGCTGACGCCATCGCCTCCCGTGGTCCGTCGTTCCTTCCTGCAGACCGTCGATCTGCGCGACCGCAGCGACACTGCCTTCTGGCGCGGCAACGACGTGTTCGGGGTGTTCCCGCTCGTCATCGACACCGTGCTTCGCGTGGCACCGGGCAAGATGGTGTTTGCGGGAGAGCCGATGGAACGGGAGTGTACCCTGAGCGGCGGTATCGAGGTGGCGGCGGTGCTGCGCACGAACAAACGCGACCTGGATATCGTTGTCGATGTGGTCGAGCAGTTGCCGGATGGACGTTTCATGGTGCTCACCGAGAACCTCCAACGGGCCAGTCTGGCAGCAGACCGCACCACACGACGCTTGCTCACACCCGATAGTATCTGCACGGTGAACATCACCAACACCTTCGTCACCTGCAAACGTTTGCAGAAGGGAAGCCGCATCATTATCATGATGGGTGTGAATAAGAATCCAATGTGGCAGATGAACTACGGCACGGGTAAGGATGTGAGCGAGGAGACCATGATGGACGCCACCGAACCTCTGCGCGTGGAATGGTTCAACGACACACGCGTGACCGTGGGGATGGACGATTGATGATCGACCGCTGTATCCTAGGGGTTTTGCGTGTGGGGACGCCGACTGATTCGAACGTATGTGGTGCGGACCTATGTGCCGTATCGACATACCGGAAGTGTTCCATCAGCTACTCATCTGGGCTCGGGCGGAGTGAAGAGTGCTAATTTCCGTTCGTCTTCATCACTCGTCATCATCCTCATGTCCTCTACCATCACCGTTCGCACCGTTATCGCTGCGGATGCAACAAACGTCTGGGAGGCATACACGCAGCCCGAGCATATCACGCAATGGAACTTCGCCGATCCCAGCTGGCACTGTCCGCGGGCGGAGAACACGATGGAAGTGGGAGGGCGATACGTGGCGCGGATGGAAGCGCGGGACGGAAGTTTCGATTTCGAAGCAGTCTATGAAGAGATCGTCCCCGGAGAACGCTTCACGTACGCCTTCGGCGATCGCCGTGCCACCGTGGTGTTTCTTCACCACGAGCAAGGAACGGAAGTGGTCGTCACCTTCACGCCCGAGGATCTTCACCCTCTGGACATGCAGCGCGCAGGATGGCAGTCCATTCTCGATAATTTCAAGAGATATGTCGAAGGGTAGATTCACGAGACGACGGTGAACGGTTCCACGTTCTTGTTCCGCGATGTCGTCGAATCCGCGAGCGCAGGAAGGGCGATGATCGCAACACATCTGCGCTTCACTTTCACTTTCTGACCAACCACCTCCATGGCCGAATCAACAAGAATCCATTCGTATCACACCCAGGTCCGCTGGACGGGAAACAAAGGCGTCGGCACCACCCATACCACCGCGTATACGCGCGATCATGTGGTGACGGCCGCGGGCAAGACGGAGATCGCCTGTTCCTCCGATCCCGCCTTCCGTGGCGATCCCACGAAACACAACCCCGAGGAGATGCTCGTCTCCGCCGTGTCGTCGTGCCACATGCTGTGGTACTTGCACCTCTGCGCCGATGCGGGCGTCGTGGTGACAGACTATGTCGATACGCCCGAAGGCAGCATGGAGGAGACCTCCGACGGCGGCGCCTTCACGGAAATCATCCTGCATCCCGTCGTCACCATCACCGATGCATCGAAAGCGGAAACCGCGCACGCGATTCACGCAGTAGCTCACACACGGTGTTTCATTGCGAACTCGGTGAGGTGCGTGGTGCGTGTGCAGGGGATGGTCCGCAGTGGAGAACAGACGGATACGACGATCCCATGAACCGCCGTACCTTTCTTCAAACCATTCCCGCGCTTGGAGCTGTCATGCATCTGGACGACCTTGCCCGCCTCACCGATTCTCTCAACGCCACCGACCGCATGCCCGCGTTGTTCCTGGGTCACGGAAGCCCCATGAACGCCATCGAGGATAACGAATTCGTTCGCGGCTTCAAGCAACTCGCCACCACTCTCCCCAAGCCGAACGCTATCCTGTGCGTGTCTGCGCATTGGGAGACACGCGGCACGCAGGTCACCGCTATGGAGAAGCCCCGGACCATTCACGACTTCGGCGGTTTTCCTGAAGAGTTGTATCGTGTGCGGTATCCCGCACCCGGTAGTCCTTCTTTAGCGAAAGACACGCAATTGTTGGTAAGGAGTACGAAGGTGGAGCCCGACACGAAGTGGGGCTTGGATCATGGTGCATGGAGTGTCATCAAGCATCTCTATCCGAACGCCGACGTCCCTGTCGTGCAGATGAGTCTGGATGTCCGCATGTCACCCGCACAGCACTACGACCTCGGTCGAGAGTTACGTTCGCTCCGCGACAAAGGTGTGCTGATCATCGGTAGCGGAAACATGGTGCATAATCTGGGTCGTGTTGCGTGGGACAAACTCGCTCTTTCCGAGTATGGTTACGATTGGGCGCTCGAGGCGCGGGAACGCATGACCCGCTGTATCCGCGACGGCAATCACAAGGAACTCATCGCATTCCGTTCCAACGGCAAGGCCTTCGATCTTGCCATACCAACCCCCGAACACTATCTGCCGCTGTTATACACACTCGCGTTGCAAGAAAGGTCCGAAGAACCGATCCTCTTCAACGACAAAGCCATCGGCGGCTCGCTGACGATGACGTCCGTGCGACTGGGCTGATACGCTCAACGCATTCCGTGTAGTACCCTCACTTGGAAAACCCTTCTCATTCCGCGCCTTCCCGCACGGAATACCCGTCTTCGCGTATTTGTGGAAGGAAAACGCTCGCTCGTCGCTGCCTCGCGGTGGCCTGCTTTGGCACGGTAGTTGTGTGCTGAGCGCGTATGCATGCCGATTGATCGTGGACGCACATGCGTCTACGAACGTCGATGAAGACGTGTGGTACGTGGAGACCATGCCGAAATCATATCATGAATCGTTGATAGAGCGGTCCGTTCGGATCGATGAATGTATGCCTACATGCGGGATGTTGCTGTCAAGTCGCAACCATGATGATTGGTGGCGTCCATTCATTCTCACTAAAGATGTATAGGTCCATGCTGAAATTCGTCATCTGGTCTCCTGAATACACCGAAGGCATCGGGGGCGTCATCGCTCTTCACCTGCTTGCCAAGAACCTGGCCGAAGAAGGGTATCCTGTTGTCATCAGTACACGAACGACGATGCGAAACTCCAAGGCCTTGACAATCGACCGCATCAATGAATTGGTACTGAATCCGGACGAAACAGTTGTCATCTACCCGGAAATCGCGATTGGCAATCCCTTCAACGCCAAACATGTCGTCCGCTGGCTCCTCAACACACCGGGTACAAGCGGAGGCGATGGGGTTTATGATAGACATGATATCGTGTACAAACTCTCTGAGGAAATCTCCGCGACCGACGAGTCACAAGTGAAAGGACTCTTGCGGATGAATCCCGTCGGTATGGAGATGTTGGTCGACCAACCAAATGTCCACGCGGGCGACAGCTGTCTCGCAGAGGCAGGTCCGGAGAACGCATCATCCTTTCACGTACCGGATGAGATGGACATGAATCGTGTGTCCGGAGATGAGCGCTCGTCTCCGAGAGAGAATCGTGCCGTAGAGGAGTATCCGGAATCACTACGAAGTTTCATCCGGGATTGCGAGCGGTATGTGGCCGAGAGGAACGAGATGCCCGAATCGCGGGTAGTGATCGATGTCGTCATCGCCTCGAATTGCTCCGATATCTCCTCCTACAAGAACGTCGCTCGGTGTATCAACTCGTTGGTCGTATCCGCCCATGACGACGTCGCTTTCAATATCATTGTGGCGGAAAGCTCTACGGACGTCTGCTTCGATGCAGCGACAGCCAATGCCGCACCACACCGATGCACGACCGTGTATCCGGGCGTACCCTTCTCGACGAAGGAGTATCAGCGTCTCGGGGCCATGTTCGCTCATGCCGATACCATCGTCGTCTGCTCTCCTTCGTATCGCTTTACCTTTGATTGGGCCCGTTCGGCGCTTCAGACCCTGCAGTCGAAACCGAACGACCCCCTTTCAGTCTCCGGTCCTGCACAGACAGCCATGTCCACGAGCGATGTCTTCCGTATGGCGTTCGGCGTGAGCGAGACGAGCGGGTCAGGACACGACGAGTGCGTGATGTACCGACGGTCCGTTTGGGAACAAACTGTCATGCCGGTCGACCAGGATCGGCTCTCGACCGAAGAGGCGCGTCCGCAAGCCATCGAAGAGTTATTCACGACAGAGGCGCAGCTCATCCTATGAAAATCCCACTTCCTCATGTCACTCTTATCATCGTCGATTGCGTCGACTACGCTCGTGCGAGAATGTCGTTCGATCACAATATGAGCATCTGCGATTTCGCAGATGCCAAGCTCCTTACGGATATCGATATCAACGACCCCTTCGTTCATCGCATACCGAGCATACGGTCCATCGAGCAGTATTCGCGATTCATGATCGAAGACCTTACCCACCACTTCGACACACCCCATGTGCTCGTGGCTCAGTGGGACGGTTTCATCTGGAACCCTGCTCTGTGGAGCGACGAGTTCCTGAACTATGACTACGTCGGCGCTCCATGGCCTTCACAGATACTCCAGAAAGGAGTACCGAAGAACTACACCGTCGGAAACGGCGGATTCTCCCTTCGCAGCAAGCGCTTGCAGGATTTTCTCTCAAGGGAAACCGACCTTATTCAGCATGCCGCCGAGGATGTGGTGATCGGACAGTACAATAGGGCGTACCTGGAGTGTATGGGATTCCGCTTCGCCCCCGATGAACTCGCCCGACGTTTCAGTTGGGAATACGCAGAGATGACACCTGCCTTCGGTGTGCATGCACGGCTGCTGCTTGAACGAGCTGTCAAAGCATAGACACCGACGTATCATGGAACGATGATACTCTCGAGATCCGCTCTACATGCAAGGACGATGCGCACACGGTTCATTCCCGACCGCGTACGAACCGTCGTCGGTACGTCTTCTATGCAATACCGGCTCACATGGCGGCCGCTGACTTCAACGCTGCCGTCCATGCTCCTCTTCATGAACCCGATGTAGTTGCGTCGCTCGCACCGCCCCCATCCATCTTCGCATCCCACTCCTCCGCCCGACGCCACATCTGTTGTTGCTTCTCTTCCGGCATGCGGTCCAGAGTCTTGAGCAACATGCCAAGTCGCGGATTCGTTCCGAAGAACGCGCGTTGCTTGCGCATGAACCGCCAGAACAGCGCATCCCAGGTCACATCCCACTCGCCGTCCCGCTTCACGTCCGACATCTTCGTGATGTAATTGCTTCCGCTGATATACGGCTTCGTCGTCATGCCTCCACCATCGGCGAACTGACTCATACCATACACGTTCGGCACCATCACCCAATCGTAGGCATCGATGTACATTTCCATGAACCACCGGTACACCTCGTCGGGATCGAACTCGCAGAGCAGCATGAAGTTTCCCAGCACCATGAGCCGCTCGATGTGATGGTTGTATCCCGTGGCGAGGAGTTTCCTGATGCACATGTCCACCGGTGCGATACCCGTCGTGCCATCGTAGAACGACGCCGGTATGCGCCGCGTGAAACCCCAGTAATTCCGCGTCCGCTGCGCCCGCCCGTGCTGCACGTAATACAATCTCATGAATTCCCGCCACCCGATGATCTGACGGATGAAGCCCTCGAGGGAACTCAGGGGCACCGCATTCCGCTCCGCGAATGCCAGCGCCCTGTCCACCACGTACGCCGGCGTGAGCAAGCCGATGTTCAGCATGGGCGTGAGCACAGAGTGATGCAACCAGTGCTCGCGGGCCACGATGGCGTCTTCGTACGGTCCGAACCCGGCAAAGCGATGCACAAGGAAATCCTCCAGCCATGCGCGCGCATCGGCATGCGTGACGGGATATAGCAATCCGCTGTGCAACGAACCGGGATTGCTCGCGTAATGCAACTGCGTGTAGGCTTCCGCTTCGCGGGTATGACGATTGCCGTCGGGAAACCACACGGTGGGCGGCGTCTTCTTCGCCGGATATTTCAATCGGTTCTCCGTGTCGTACGTCCACTGTCCGCCCACGGGCTTATCCCCCTTGTCGCCTTCCATGAGTATGCCTAATGCCTTCCTCTGCCGCACGTACCAATCGGTCTGAACGACGCTCCCATCCTTGCGTCTGGGCAACTCCGCATCCGGAGGGTTGATGAATCCCGCGTGGGGAACGAACTCAAGCCGCAAGCCGTGACCCGCACCGGCGGTCCGCATCCGTCGCTCCAACCAATCGTCGTCCGGTGTGTAGGCACGCACGTGCATCGTCGACGTGCTCTCCGCGCACCGTCGTAGCAATTCCCGCACATCGCTCTCCGCCTCCGTGCTCTGCACAAGGCGAATAGGGATGCCCATTGCGGTCAGATACTCCGCATAGGATTGCATCGACGCCCGGTGCAGGGCGATCTTCTGCTTGTGAAACGCAACCTGTGTGAAGAAGAGCGCCTCCTCGACGAGGACGACTTCCTCCGCCTCACGCAGGGGCGCGATGTCTTCGAACAGTTGGTGCGGAAAGATGATGAAGGTATGCACGCGGCGGGTGGTCATGGTGATCGTGTCACTGCAAAGTAGGATGCAGGAGGTGGATGGCAAGAAGGGAGGACGGGAAGGAAGACAATCGAGCCCGACCGCTTCCTATCTTTACGCGCCGTCTTCACTCATGCCCTGCATCATGTCGTTACCGCTCTCGTTCGATCCGGATACCTCTCCCGCACAAGGAACGGCCGTGCTTCCGCACGACGGTGAGGCGGTGTATTATCCTGCGCTGTTCACGGCGGACGAAAGCGATGCATTGCTCAGTGCCCTTACCCGCACCATCGAATGGAAGCAGGACCGCATCACGATGTATGGAAAGGAGCACGATGTGCCGCGACTGACCGCGTGGTACGGCGACGAAGGGGTGAGATACGGGTACTCCGGACTGCGCATGAGAGCCAAAGCGTGGACGGAGGAGTTACTGGCCATCAAGGCCCGCATCGACGTCCTGGCCGGCGTCCGCTTCAACAGCGTCCTCCTGAATCTTTATCGTGACGGCAGCGACAGCATGGGTTGGCATGCCGACGACGAACCCGAGCTGGGAGAGAATCCCGTTATCGCCTCCGTCAGTTTCGGTGCGTCACGCACTTTCAAGCTGCGTCATGTGGTGGACAAGACGACCTGTAACGTGGTGCTCGACCATGGCAGTCTGCTGCTCATGAAGGGACGCACGCAGCATGCATGGGTGCACGCGGTGCCGAAGACGAAGAAAGTGCTGCAGCCGAGGTGTAATCTTACCTTCAGGGTGGTCGAAGCGAAGTAGAAACAAAGATTTCTCAACCGGTTTCACGTGGTACACATTCATAACCCTATCTTCTCTATCATTGCAGAATGAAGAACCGCTGCTCCCTCCTCGTCTCCCTCTTCCGAGCTGGCCTCATGACGCTCGCACTCGGTGACCTCGGCATGGCACAAACCCTGCCCTTCGTCTCCCATGGTCGCATCGAGCGCATCGAGGGGTTCGTCTCGAACCACGTCACGCCGCGCACCATCGATGTGTGGCTGCCGGACGGGTATTCGCGGGACCGACGGTATGACGTGCTGTACATGCACGACGGACAGATGCTCTTCGATTCGTCGACCACATGGAACAAGCAGGAATGGAACGTCGACGAGACGGCATCGGCCTTGATGCGCCGAGGCGCGTGCCGTCCTTTCATCGTCGTGGGTATATGGAACGGCGGAAGCACGAGGCATGCGGACTATTTCCCGCAGAAACCTCTGGCCCTTCTCACCGCGAAGCAGCGCGACACGCTCACCGCGCAGTTGCAGGAAGCCGGACGTATCGTCAGCGATTTCGTTCCCCGCAGCGATGCCTACCTGCGATGCATCGTCGAGGAGATCAAGCCGCTCATCGATGCGCGCTACTCGGTGAACACCTCGCGCGAGCACACTTTCATTGCAGGCAGCAGCATGGGCGCACTCATCTCGCTCTATGCACTGTGCGAATTTCCCGACGTGTTCGGCGGTGCCGCATGTATCTCCACGCACTGGATAGGCACGTTCGCATCCACCGACAATCCTGTGCCCGAGGCCTTCCTTGCGTATCTGCAGATGCATCTGCCGGATCCCGCTACGCACCGTGTGTACTTCGATTGCGGCGATCGGACGCTCGATGCGTATTATCCCGACATCCAACGCAAAGTGGATACGCTCATGTCCGCTCGCGGCTACGCAGCGGCATCGTGGACCACGCGGTATGTTCCCGGAGCAGACCACTCGGAGAAGGCATGGAGCAAGCGGTTGGACCAGCCGCTCATGTTCCTGCTGGGCGAGAAGCTCGGCACGATGACGCGCTGACGTTAAGGACATCGATCACAAGGAATCACCTCTGTATGAACCTGCGAACCTGGTTGAATGATGAAACCCATGGATGGTGGCGAAGCGGATTGTCCTGGGGCATGTGGATGTATCTCTTGATGAGTGTCGCTCTTCCATGGATCGACGAAGGACGGCTCTCCCCAAGGCGTCTGCTCATCGGAATCCCCCTGTGGATGATCGCCGGTCTGCTCTATGGCGGTGTCACGACGCTATGGAACAGGGCATCGGGGAAAGACAACACACAGGACGATACGTCCAAAGGACACACACCATCATGAAACTCGAACTCAGACCCTGGACCCTTGCCGACGCTCCGAGCTTGGCGCGTCACGCGAACAACAAGAACGTCTCCCGCTTCTTGCGCAATCACTTTCCGTATCCCTACACGCCGGACGACGCACGGAGCTTCATCTCCATGGCGATGGAAGAAGCGGCGAAGGAACAAGGAAACGGCCTGTATGCCATCGACATCGACGGCGAGGCCGTGGGCGGCATCGGGTATCATCGTCAAGCGGACGTGTACCGGCATAATGCCGAAGTGGGATATTGGCTGAGCGAGGAGCACTGGGGCAAGGGCATCATGACGGCATCGTTGCGTCGGCTTGTCGATATCGTGTTCACGGAGACGGAACTGCTGCGCCTGTTCGCTGGGACGTTCGCACCCAATAGGGATTCGCAGAGAGTTCTGGAGAAAGCGGGCTTCGTCCGTGAAGCCCATCACATCGGCAACGTGATGAAAGACGGTTTGATCATGGACTCGTACATGTACGCCCTGCGGCGCGAACAATGGACGCCCGTGCGGTAGGAGCGTGCACCCGGGTCGCGCCGACGCTCCACCCTTCGTGTGGGAAACGCGCAGGGGTTGTTGAAAAAAACACTTGATTTTCCTGTTAGTCCGGTGCTATGTTTGGGGCAGGTCACGGTCGGCTCGGAATCAACGGGGAAACGTGCAAGGGCATCGAACGGTACACGAAGGCACGACGACTTTTTTTCATCGCGGACAATAGAATTTCCGAGACCTCGTCACTACAAAAACCACAACGAAACGTGCAGGACACAGACGTGTACGGGATCTGCACACAAAGAGCTTGGAGCGCTTCGGAGCGCCTTTAGGAACGACAGGACACCAGGGGCAGGATTCACCAAGGTAGAATCGCGAAATCGGTCGTCTCATAGTATTCACAAGAAATCATCGTCAGTCGTAGAGGCACATTGTCGCTGCAGATGTCTGCGCGCGCGGTGAATGCCATCAGTCGCTCTTGCGCGGCAGGATAGCTCCTGTAGGCGCCTGCCCGCTCACCTCGGAACCGAAGCTGTATTCAATCATGTGGAGTCCAGAGACCACACAAAAAACGGGGCGTAACCGAAAAGCCAGACGAGTAGGGACTAACCAACTGTTTTGGTATGGAACATCTTACTATTGCCAACGATAATTACGTAGCCTTTACGTTTTTTATCGGCACCATGGCCATGATGGCCTCGTCGGTGTTCTTCTTTCTGGAGCTGAACAACACGCACCGGAATTGGAGAACCTCGGTCCTCGTATCAGGACTGATCACGTTCATCGCAGCTGTGCACTACTACTACATGCGCGGCTACAACTTGGAGACAGGTCAATCGCCGACCTTCTTCCGCTATGTGGATTGGATGCTCACCGTGCCCCTGATGTGCGTGGAGTTCTATCTCATCACGAAAAAGGCCGGGGCGAAAATCGGCTTGATGTGGCGCCTGATCGCGCTCTCCGTGGTGATGCTCGTGACAGGGTACTTCGGCGAGACGGTGGATCGCGGTAACAGCGTCATGTGGGGTGTGATCTCCGGTGCAGCGTACTTCTACATCGTGTACATGGTGTGGTTCGGCGAAGTCAAGAGCTTGGCGCAAGCCGCAGGCGAGCACGTGGCCAAAGCCACACGCGTCCTTGCATGGTTCGTGCTTGTGGGCTGGGCGATCTATCCTTTGGGATATATCCTCGGTACACCGGGCGGACTCTTCGGTATGCAGATGGTGGCAGACCCCGCAGCAGCCACCCACGCGATGGATATCGTGTACAACATCGGCGATGCCGTGAACAAGATCGGCTTCGGTCTGGTGATCTACTCGCTGTCCCGCAACGCAGAGTAAGTTCTCTCATGCGTCGGATGTAAATGATGACGGAAGGCATCTGTTGGTGCCTTCCGTTTTTTTTTATGCAGCAGCGGGAATGCACCCTCTTGTCGATATCTATCGAGCGCTATTTTCGTCGTGGATTCACCCTGCCGGACGGATCGGTGAACCGCTTCATTCACTCCTTTACCCCTCTGTATGCCGCGAAGCCTGTGTCGTGTCTCGACGATAGCCGCAATCTCCATGTGGTTCCTTGTGTGCGGCTGTGCTACGGGTAGCAGCGTTGTGATCGATGCCGACCTGCTCCGCTTCGCCTCCATGCTGACAGGAGAATTCTCCAGTTCGGCACAGGCGCAACGGGATACGTCGTATTTCCACATCCACCTTTCCATGAGCAGGATATGGGAGAGCAGAACGGACGGCGTGTGGCTGTATGTGGAACAGGCCATGGCTACGCGACCGGAAGCGCCGTACCGTCAGCGTGTGTACCGGCTCACGCGCATCGGCAATGACGAATTCCTGAGCGACATCTACACGATACGGAACGCATCGGCGGTGATCGGCGCGCAAAGGTCCGGGGAAAAGCGCGCAGCCCTCACCTACGAGCAGATCGAGCTTAAAAACGGCTGTTCCGTCCGTATGCGACGTGCCGGCGGTGAGTATGTGGGCGGAACGGATGGAACGGGGTGTCCTTCCGACCTGCGCGGTGCCAGCTACGCCACTACTGTCATCACGTTGAAAAGTGGAATATTGGTGTCATGGGATCGAGGATACGACGCCAAGGGCAATCAAGTGTGGGGTGCTGTGAACGGAGGCTATGAGTTCGTGAAGGAATAAGGGATACGTTTTCTCTTGCGGCATGACGCTTCGCTTTTCCCATCGATTGACTCACCAACAATACTGTCTATGACCTGGTTACATCTCATCATCGCCATTCTTGCTGAAGTCATCGGTACGTCCGCATTACGTGCCTCTGATGGTTTCACGAAGCCGATTCCTTCCGCCGTCGTCGTCGTCGGGTACGGCGTAGCATTCTATTTCCTGTCCCTCACCCTCAAGGAGATTCCTGTCGGTATCGCCTACGCCATATGGTCGGGCGTCGGTACCGTCCTCATCACGCTTGCAGGTGTTCTGCTCTACAAGCAGCATCTGGACACGCCTGCGGTGATCGGTTTGTGTTGCATCCTCATCGGTGTGGCGGTCATCAACCTGTACTCGAAGAGTATCGTGCATTAAGCCGGAATCTCACGAAAAGCGTCTTTCGTCAACATCGAATTCATGTCACTTTGAACATCGTCTCCCGGAGAACTCCTATGGCACTGTCGCGTCTACGCATTCCTCTTCCTCTCTCTCGTGTGTTGTTGCTGCTGGCGAGCATGATGCTGCATGCTTGTGGCAGTAACTCGTCGGTGACGAATCCTCCGGCAGAGGTTGCCTTCCGCCAGACGAAACGCCTGAGCTACAACGGTGTCTCGGTGGACGCTGTCATCAAGAAGCCCGCGGCGAACGACGTGGATGTGATGCTCACGTTTCATGGAACGGTGGTGTACGACAGTCTGATCCTTCAAGCGGCAAACACCGTACTCGATGCTTTCGATTCCTTGCTCGTGAACGACAGCACCATGATGTACGTAAGTGTGGCGTATCCGGAGGAGAATCTCTTGCTCGGCGACAATGTTTCCCATGCGGAAGCGGCGCTCTTGTGGGTGCGCAACAAAGCAGCGCAGGAGCTGGGCATACGGGTGGGTAAGGTGTTTCTTGCGGGACATTCCCAAGGCGGTTATGTGGCGACACGGTTGAATACGTTGCAGGAGACCGATGGCGTCATCGCCAATGCACCGGGTCCGCTGAACCTCGTGTACCGATGCGGATTGGAGGAAGATGGCAAGGTGACATCGAGCTCGCAATGCACGGCCTTGCGCGAGGCGTACGGTACGACGAAGGAGAATCCCGAGGCCTATCGTGAGCGATCTCTGCTTCGGTACACAAGCGGATACAAGGCGGACATATTCTTTGTGCAAGGCATGACCGATAGTCCCATACAACTTGCTTCCTGGCCGTTGTTCACGCAGAACATCAATGCCTGCGCGAACTGCAAGCAGGTGCAGATACTCGAGCTCGAGGGCCTGCCGCATCAAGCGCTGTTCATGAGCGCGGAGGGCAAGGCGGCGTTCAATAGCTTTGTGGAGCAACGACGAACGAAGCGCTAATCATGCTTCGAATGACCGCAGAAAGGAGCGTCTGATGAAAGCTCTGGTCTATGTGTGGATGGTGTGTGTCATGACCGTTGCGCTGCCGGCGCAGTGCAAGGTCTACTCGGGTTCCGGTGGCTACAGGGTGGCAGCGCGCGTCGCGGACGGACGTGTCTATGCGGGTCCGTCGGGGCATACGGTCATCGCCCGTGTGGATGGGAATAGGATCCTCTCCGGTCTTAACGGCTATACCGTTCTCGCCCGCATCGAGGGCCAGCGCATCTACTCCGGTACCGGCTTCACGGTGATAGGCCGAATCGACGGATTGAAGGTCTATTATGGCAGCAGCGGAACCAAGGTGGCCGCCCGAGGTGAAGGGTGCGGACTCATGAGTCTCGTTGCCGGTGCCGTGGCCACGTGCTTGTAGTGAAGCGACAGAGCCTGCACACAGGGCACTGTTACTGTGCACACATTGAACGGCCGATGACCCAGGAGCTCTTTTCTGACGGCTGATCAGGTGTTTCCCTCCTTCCTTACGGCATGTTGCCTCCTACGAGAAATTTGTTAACTTCATCGTGTACCTATGAACAATGCCGTGAGTTCCTCTTCTCGTCGCATTCAAGGTAGTATTCATGGTGGAGACCAGCAACCACGATAAAAACGGGGCGTCACCGAAAAGCCATACGAGTAGGATATATGAAAGGACGTATCGTATGAAAAGAGCTTGGAAAAGCGTTATGCTGTTAGTCGCATGCGCTACCGTGCTGTCGTCGTGCTACACATTAACCTACGACGTCGGCGAAGGAGCGAAATCGGGTCGTGAGATCTCCGAGAAGAACCACTATCTCGTGTATGGTCTTGCAGCCATCAAGACATCGGATCCCACAAAGATGGCCGGTGGAGCCAAGGATTACACCGTGACAATCCAGCACACCTTCATTGATGGCCTCATCAATGCGCTGACCTTCGGAATCTATTCACCGACGACGACGACGGTGACGAAGTAACTCGCGGACCGAATTGTGTACCGGGACCGGTCATCGTAGACGGTCCCTTTTTTGTTTCTCTCCCATGCGAATCGTCATCCGAATCCTCGGTGCGCTCCTTCTCCTCCTTGGTGCCTACCAGACCCTGCTCTATATCCGCGACTACGATGTCATCACACAGTATGGTAAAGGATACGTCTGGGGGTCGGTCATCATGACTCTTGCCGGTGGTGCACTGGTTATCATGTCATTCCGCAAGAAACGGCGGTAGTCAGCAGACAGCCACCCGTCTTCCTTCCACACGAAACGAATCGAAGGTGATATCCTGATGAATGCCTCGTTGATTGTCTCCGCTCTCATCGTCATCGTCCACTTTCTCGTCGTGGTCATTGTCCTCTACGGCTGGTTCGCTGTTTTTTGGGGACGTTTCCTCCGGTTTCACAGGCGAGACTACTACGTGTACGCGTTCTACGTCTGCGCCCTCGGCCAAATCGTCTCGGAACTGTCGATAGGGTCATGCATACTCACGGACATAGAACGGGCATTGCGTCAAAGTGCCGACCCGACCGTTTCCTATTCCACAGGATTTCTTCAGCACTATCTCCCGTTTCTTCCGACGGCGTTCGTGAACTCGCTCGGTATCTGCACGCTGGTGGCACTCACCATCGCGTCCGTCCAGGTAGCAGTGGCCATGCGATCCCAGCGGGACATCCGATAACCCCACCACTCGTTGCCTCAAGGCCTGGGGGTGGGGCTGTTTTCACAGGCGGGCATCGTGCTCCTGTCGGACTTCTTCGCCGAGCGCCGGGCGCATGAATACATGGCGCATCCGCAAGGCCTGATCGGATGCGGACCATCAGTCTTCGCCCAGCGTACACACCGTCTTCTCTTCATCGTCCGGCTCGTAACCCATACTCAGGGCTTTGCGATAATCACGGCAGGCTGCATCGGTGTCTCTCAGGTCCGCAAAAGCCCAGGCTCTTTCCATATACAGATGCGGTCCCTCCGCGGGATTACTGGCAATCGCCTTGGTAAGCTCTTTCAGCGCCAGTCCGGGGTATCCATTCTGTCTCTGAATCTGGCTCAAGAAGTATCGATTGTCACCATAATTCAGATCGCTCCTTGTCAGATCGTCGAACGCCTTCGAATCGTTTCCGTTGAAAAAATGGAGCATGCCGCGGATGGCGAATAATTGGTGATCATACCGTAACGCACGTACCAACCAGTCCGCTTCTTTTATGGCATCAGCAAGTCGACCTCCTGCAATCCACAAAACCATGGCTACTTTGTGCAAATCTTTATCACGAGGATGTTTTTTCAGAAGAACCTTCAACATGGAGTCAACCGCTTCCGTGTGGCCGGAGTCCGCAAGCATCGATATCATAAGACCGTGCAGAGTCGTCGTATCGTCCCTCGACTCTTTCATTGATTCGAGTAATTGCTGTTGAAACTTCTTGAACGTGAGTTTCGAGGTATGCGCCATGCCGGTGAAACCGGGCAGCCACAAGAGCGTGAAGGAGAACATGACAATGAGGTGTTTTTTCATAAGAAAATGGTACGTGTGTGATACATGCATCTGTAAGGGAGAGAAAACAGGGACTGCAGCCGTTGTTTCTGAATGACGGTTTTTTATTGATTTTTCTGACATCTCAGAGACGACAGAGGTAACGGTGGATGACTTCCGGGCGAGTGGGGAAAATCGATGAACACGAAGCGATACCATGAGCGGGTGAAACCCCTGAAGCGTCATACATCTCACTCCTCACCTTGCGGGCAGATCTTCTTGGTAGCCTCATCAGGTGAGTATCCCCGGTGCAATGCCTCATAGTAGTCTTGGCATGCAGTGGCGGAATCACCTATTTGTGCAAAGGCGAACGCTCTTTCCATATAGAACTCAGAGAGGTTCTCCGGAGCACGGGCTATGGCTTTTGTCAGGACGACGATGGCAAAATCCGCCATCTCCATTCGCATGTATGCCTTCGCCGTCATCAACCGAGCCTCCATGTTGTCCGGGTTTATCTGTGTGGCGAATACAAAGTCGTTGAATGCTTTGGGGAACTGGCCATCGTGAAAGTACGCCTGACCCCTCAGGGTGTACAGTGTGTCGTTCACACCTCCCGTTCCCTTACGGTACTCACGAATCACGTCACCGAATCGACGTATCGACTCTTTTGTCTTTCCAAATTGATCCAGCAACCCGGCGAGAATCATCCTGATGGTGAAAGCCCGCGGGTTCTTCCTGACGTGATTGCGGAGAAACCGGAAAGCCTCATCGACCTTATTCGAGTCAACGAGCTCCTCCCATTTCCTCATCACTTCTCTCGTGATCTTCTCGTGCGCTGCCCATTCGGCCGCTTTTCGTGTCGAGTCCGACAGCTGCCCGCTGTTTGCGCGATGTGTGCTGCCCGTGCGCATGCTCAGGAGGAGCAACCCACAAAGGATTGTCAATAGGTACTTCATGGTGAATGATGATGATGATGAAACAAACCTCTCTATAAGGGTGACGCGAGGCCTGTTCCATAACGACACGAAATCTGTTTTTTTTGGCATTTTTCGCACATGCAGATGAAACACCCCTCAATTGTGGATAACTTTCATGTAGGTGTGGAAATCTTTACACCAAAATCTGCGAAAAAAGGGGGTTGAAAGAACACAGCATGGGAATGCCAAGACTTTTCCCTTAGCCGATGAACAGATATTGCTTCCAATGTTCATCCACTTTGCCCATGAAATGGGAGAGGAAAACGATATGGTTGGGTTTGCGGGGATGGGTGAGCAGTCGGAGTCCGGCTTCTTCAGGGGTACGACTTCCCTTACGATTGTTGCAGGGAACGCATGCGGCCACAAGGTTTTCCCAGGAATCGCCACCGCCTCGCGACTTCGGGATGACGTGGTCCAACGTCAGAGGATGGGAATGGGATCCGCAATACTGACATCGGAAACCGTCGCGACGGAGGATGTTCTTCCGCGACAGGTCCACGCGCTTGTAGGGAACGCGTATGTAGGATTGCAACCGGATGACACTTGGAAAGGGGAACGAGCTGCGTATGCTTTTCAACGCGGAACCGGGACGATACTCGACGAGTTCGGCTTTACTGAGATACATGAGCATGAAGGCTTTCTTCACACTGCACACCGATATGGGTTCGTATCCCTGATTGAGCACAAGGACGCGCCCGCCGAGGACCGGTGACGCGACCGGTGCGGCTACGGACATCGGGCGATGTCCGTGCATGCTGTTCCCGCTTTTGATCTGAACGCTGAAGACTGTCTCCCGTGGTTGATGAGTACGTCACAAGAGTTCCGGTTCGAGCTACGATGACCTCATCAAAATACGAGAATTTACCTGCGAGGCAAACGCCAGCGCCGCCACGTCTGCAAATGATAATCCCGAACGGGAATGTGTCCGGTATCGCCGCTTTCCACCTAGCGCAGATACACGATCTTCGAGGACCGTTCTCCACCGTTCTTTTCCGACCTCACGAGCGACCAATAGGTGCCATCGCTCACCTGATCACCATTGTCGGTCGTCCCGTCCCACACGATATCATATTCACCCGGCTCGATGACGCTTGGACGCAGAAGATGGCGTATCACGGTACCACGCGCGTCGCAGATACGGATCTCCGCTTCATCGGCGTGTTCCATGCGGAGCCGAACAGTCGTGATACGATCCGTCGGGTCCGGGAACACCAGCTCGCTGGTATAGTTCGCGTTCCACAGCGTGGGCACCGAGGTGGTGAGGGAATCATAACAGTTGCGCGCACCGATGTAATAGGTGGCGGAGATATCCTTGTTTTTCCGTGTGGCGGTCTCGTTCGCGGGGAGATAGGCGCGAATGTACTCCACCCGTGTGCCGTCCGGACCCACCGTCACGCGCAGGTGACCCGAGTTTGGCAACACTTGGCCTTCAAAGTACCCGTACTCTTCCGCCTGCGACGCATTGGTGAAATTCGGCAGGCTCGGCTGCGGCGTTTCCTGATAGATCAGGCAATCCTTCTGCTGTTCGCAAAAGAAGTGATCGTGCCCATGGAAGAAAATCGTCACCCGATTCTCCTTAAGCAGGTCCTTGATGGGTTTGTACCAGCCGGGTCGATTCACCGCAAAACCCGGAGAGCCGTCGATATTGCCGCCGCCCCACTCCTACTTGTTCGCATCTTCCGCACCGCCCCGACCTTTCGCGTCGCCACCGATATGCTGATGGGCGAAGACGAACGTGAATTTGGCATCACTCTTCTCCAATGTGCTTCGTAACCAGTCGTATTGCCCCTTGCCCAAGGTCCATCTCCAACCGTTGAGCGAGTCGGGTTTACGGGTGGTATACCAATAGGGATCCAGGACGATGAAGAGCGCATCGCCCCATGTCCATGCGTAATAATTCTCCCTCTGGCCCACGTACGGAGCTACGCTTGTATCACCGGTGGTGAAATCGTTCGGACGAGGGCTCGGCATAGGGTCATAGGTCCGGTTTTGAACGACGGAATCTGTGTTTCGAGTACGCATGGGAGTGATGTGTTGTTGCGTGATCACCAGTGAACGAACTGCATCGGCGTCATGCCGATTGGCGTATGACCACGTCGGTGGGGCGGAGTTTTACGTCGGTTTGGGTCCATTTTCCGCCGTTTTCCGTGATATGGCCGATCCCTTGCTGTACAACTCGGTACTCCGCGCCCGAGCAGCCCCGCGACCCGGGCATGCTGCTTCCCATTCCATTCAACTGCGGGTACCGTCATGCCGTCTGCTACGAAACGGGTTTCTACGACCACTCTTGCGTGCAACGACGACGACGATGCGTCTATCGACGGCGTCTTTCTGCGTGTCCTCGAATGAGCGACTATTAATTATTCCCAGCGCCGGTCCGAATTATGTGCCTCGACGAAGGGTTATCCACCGGCTGCGCCGAAAACACGACGACGCACGAGAATCAGCCTCTTATCGTCATCGTCCTAGCGACTTAAAATTCATGCGATTATTGCCACAACCGATGTATTTTGCGGATAGGGTTTCTCTCAATATTTATTTAACGTCATGTCTCAACATTCACAACCCGAGTTGCAGTTGTTGCAACTCGTTCAACAGCGCGATAATCTCACAGCGCAGATCAACACACTGCTTCAAGCAATTGTTGGCGGTTCAACCACCGCTGCTCAAGCAGTCGTCCTTCCTGTGAAGTCCGCAGCACCGGCAAAGGCTTCATCATCGAAAAAGCCTGCCACGCCGAAGTCGGCAGTACCGGGCGCAGCACCGAGAAAACGTGGTCGTCCCGTGGGTTGGCGCAAGGCCGCCGGCGGAGTCGTTCCCGAACTTGCGAAAGCAGCCGCCGCGAAGTCGCCGGCAGCACCCAAAGCACCGGCCGCAGCAAAGGCAGCTCCGGCACCGGGCGCAGCACCGAGAAAACGCGGTCGTCCCGTGGGCTGGCGTAAGGCCGCCGGCGGAGTCGTTCCCGCTCTTGCAAAGGCAGCAGTATCAAAGGCAGCAGCTACGAAGTCACCTGCACCATCCAAAGCACCGGCAGCTGCAAAAGCTGCGCCCGCACCCGGTTCAGCACCGAGAAAACGTGGTCGTCCTGTAGGTTGGCGTAAGGCCGCGGGCGGAGTCGTTCCGGAACTTGCAGCAGCGGCGGCAACGAAAGGCAAGTCATCGAAGAAGTCTGCCAAGGCGAAGAAGAAGTAAGCGTACGGACAGAGTCCAAGAAAAAGAGCTTTCACTCCTCGTTGGGTGGAAGCTTTTTTTATGCGTCGAGAAGGGAAGGCGAGGGGAGCGGTATCTGGATGCGCACCTCGGTTCCCTCGTTGACGACGCCGTTGAAGGTGAGCGTGCAATGGTAGATGTCGCAGATCTTCTGGACGATGGCGAGGCCGAGACCGTTGCCTTGCTGTTCGTAGACCTGACGTTGGAACTGCGCGTAGGCCTGGATGTTCTGTGCCTGTTCGGGGGTCATTCCACGACCCCGATCGCGGACGTCGATGACGTAATGCGTGGGCGTGACACGCGTCTTGACGATGACCGCCGATCCCGGCTCGGAGTATTTGAACGCGTTATCGACTACCTCGTCGATGATCTTCTTGAGATACTCTTCGCTCATGGCAACGGCTGACTCGGCAACGGAAATGTGAAGGTCGCTTGACCGGCCCGCGAGCGACGCACGGTAGGATGCAGCGCCGTGAATCAACGACTGCACGGTCTCCGTGGAACGCTGGCGGACGCGTTGTAACTCCGTGGCATTGATGGCAACGATGCTGAGACCGGTGAACTGGATGTAGTTCTCGAACAGACTGTTCAGACGACGTCCCGCATTATTGATGTCCTTCAACATCTCCGTGGCGTCGGAAAAATCCACTTCGCCGAAGTGATTGATGAGATAATGGGAAAACCCGAGGATGGTGTTGATCGGCGTACGGATCTCGTGGGGAATGGACATCGCGATGTTCGTCTTCAGGTCCTCCATACTGTCCTGGAGTTTACGTTGCGACTCCACGAGCGCTATCGTCTTCGATGCGATCTGCTGACGCCGCATATCCTCCATTGCACGATACGCCTCGGAGAACTGTGCATTCTCCAATGCTTTGGCGAACATTTGGATGAAGTACCCGATGCTTCGAATGAAAATGTCGGTGAGTTCTTCCGGACCGTAGGTAGTGGAGATGATCACAAGACCCGTCACGCCCTCCGAGCCGAGCATGGGAACGATGTAGTAGCAGTTATCGGAGGTATCGCTGCTGTATGGACGTATCAGGTGCCCGCTTGAAAGCGCCTGACCGATCACTTCCTGTTCGATGAAATCGTTGAACGTGATCTGCGCACGCTCTTGCTTCTCCCGAGGAAACGTCGCTGTGTGGTCGAACTCGAACGATTCCGTATCCAGACTGAAATAGGAGGCGAAGACGAAGCCGGGAACATGAGAGCACGTCTCGAGTCCCACCGCGATGATGTTCGACGGATGATTGTTGCGCGCGCACGCATTGGTAAACGAATCCACCTCGGTGAAAAAGTCCGCCAGGTACTGGTCCGTATATCTTCCCGAAGCGTTGTCGCTCATGTCATCTCCTCGGTCGCTTATTTCTCAAGCATCACCGACACCGCCTGCTCATAATCCCGCACGATCACTTCTCTCATCTGCGAGAAGGTCTTCGGCGGTATTCCCAGGCCCGCCCACACCTCGAACGAGGGTCGTGGTACCACTCTGTCTCCGCCATTACCCAGCTCCAACATCCGCGCCGCTATGTCGGCCACATGAACCATCGCCACGTCGCGGTTGAACTCTCCGTTCACCGTCCCTTCCTCGTGATAGCGTATGGATGTGCATAATGACTCCGGAAGGCGCCATCGACGAGCCAAAAGCTCGCCTACCTCGGTATGGTCCATGCCGAACTCACGTTTCTCCGCCTCGACGATGAGACCGTTCTGTTCGTTCACTTCCTTCAACAGCGCCACATATTCCTTCGGGAACGACCGCATGAAAAACAACTTTCCGATGTCGTGCAGGAGTCCGTTCGTGTAATGATTGCCACCGTTCTTGTCGTTCGTGGATGTCGCCAGAATCTTTGCGATCACCCCCACCGCCAAGGAATGCTTCCACAAGTCCACGATGCTCGACGTCATCGTCGACGCCTGACCCGTCAACGTGTTCACCACCGTGATAGCCGTGACAAGCTGTTTCACCTCGTTGAATCCCACATGAAATATCGCCTCGCTGATGGAATTCACTCTTCCTTGCACACGATACATACTGGAGTTCACCGTTTTCAAAAGCTTCAGCGCACACGCAGGATCCGTCGCCACCATGTCCGCAAGCTGATGCACCGTCGTGCGCGGGTTCGCCATCAGCTCCAGAAGGCTCGTGTAAATCGTCGGAAGGGTGGGGAAGTCCTCTACCTCGGTAAGAATGGTTGTGATGTTTACTGACAAGGGTACTCGATTCCTGATGATGTGTGCATTTTCTCTTCTAATAATTCCATGTACCGTTTGTCCTGCCGATGTGACTCGGAACCATCGGCGAACCCTGTCCATGGAATCGCGAACCATATGATGGTGAAGACTGACGGACGCTAACGACCATGTCCACGACGTCTCTCCGTCGCCTGGGTCCTCGCTCCATGCCTTTCCACCTACAAATTACGTGTTTTCATTGCGTACGACTGCAATTGCCATGCCGTTGATGGCCTACCCGGACCGATCTGTTCCATCCACAAACAGAAAGAGTCGCTCACCTGTTGATGCGCGACTCTTTTCGTGTGGGAGCTGAGGGATTCGAACCCCCGACCCTCTGCTTGTAAGGCAGATGCTCTGAACCAGCTGAGCTAAGCTCCCGTCCTGCTTCGTGATCGAAGAGTGGCAAAAATAGGGCGAGGAAGCGTTCCCACCAAATTTCGTGTACCTGCCGCCTCGTGGCCAAACCCGTCCATGACCGGCTCATCTTCCCGCGAGCATCGCTTCCGCCGCCCGCACCACCCCGTCGTCAACCTTCGCCATCACTCTCTCCAGTTGACGCCGGATGATGTCCGTTCGCAGATTGCCGATACTGCCCTCGTGCGTGTGCTCATGCGCCGCCGCTGCCGTGAACTCTCCCCGCGCAATGCTCTGGCCTACCTCCCGATACGCATCCCGGAAACTCATCCCCTCCCGCACCTTCGCATGTACCGCATCCACACTGCTGAGCAAGGTATACCGGTCGTCGTCAAGGATCGCTTCATTGATCTTCAGGACGGGCAGCATTTCCCTGCACATGGCAAGGAGGGAGTGCAGCTCATCGAAGGCAGGCATGATCATCTCTTTCACTATCTGCACATCGCGGTGATACCCCGAGGGAAGATTGCTTGTCACCATCATGATATCGGTCGGCACCGCTTGAAGCCTATTGCCCTTCGCCCGTATCAACTCGAACACATCGGGGTTGTTCTTGTGCGGCATCAGGCTCGAACCCGTCGTCGCGTCCGTCGGCAACGCCACGAAGCCGAAGTTCTGCGAACTGTACAGGCATACATCGTACGCCATGCGCGATAGCGTCGCAGCGATGTTTGCGAGTGCGCTCGCGCTGACGCGCTCGCTCTTGCCTCTGGTCATCTGCGCATACACCGAACTCACATTCATCTCCGCGAATCCCAGAAGCTCCGTGGTCCGCGCACGGCGTATGGGAAACGAGCTTCCGTATCCTGCTGCCGAACCGAGCGGATTCTTGTTCACCACATGATAGGCTGCCACCACGCTCTCAAGGTCGTCGATGAGCGACTCCGCATACGCGCTGAACCACAAACCGAACGACGACGGCATGGCGATCTGGAAATGCGTGTATCCAGGAAGCGGCACGTGTGCATATCTCTCCGCGAGTTCCAGAAGCAGCCCGACAAGCGCCGCCGTCTCCGTACGCACGCTCACCAGCTCCGCCCGCAGGTACATCTTCATGTCCACCAGCACCTGGTCGTTCCGAGACCGCGCCGTGTGGACTTTCTTCCCCACCTCTCCGCATCGCTGCGTGAGCAGGTCCTCCACATGCGAGTGCACGTCCTCCGCCGTCTCGGCGATACGGAAACTCCCGTCTTCGATCTCCCGCGCAATCACGCGCAGCTCCCGCACCAGCACCGCTCCCTCGTCCTCGCTCACCAAGCCGCACTCCTGCAGCATCATGGCGTGCGCGATACTGCCCACGACGTCGAATCGCGCCAGCCGTGCATCGAACTCGCGATCACGTCCTACCGTGAACTGCTCGACGCTCGCTCTGGTGCTTTGACCTTTATCCCACAACTTCATACGTGTCTCCCGATGTGTTGTACCGTCCTCAGCAAGGCGATCATACCCTCGATGCCGTGCTCGATCTCCGTGAGCTTGATGAACTCATCGGCGGTGTGTGAACGCCGGGACGACCCCGGACCTATCTTCACCCGCGGCATGCTGAGCAGACTTTGGTCCGATAGCGTCGGCGATCCATACAACTCCATGCCGCACTCGAGCGCCGCCTGCACGATGGCATGCGCAGGATCGATGGACGACGGGTGCAGACGTTTGGACACGGAGACGATCTCAGATTCCAGATGCTGCTGCAGGGTGTGAAGGATCTCCTCGTGCGTGTATTCATCGGTGGAGCGGATGTCCACCGTGAACGTGCACGCCGCCGGTACCACGTTATGCTGGGTGCCCGCGTCGATCATCGTCGTCGTCATCTTCACCGGACCCAGCATGCGGGATTCGCGCTCGAACTTATATCCGTGTATCCACAGTATGTCCCGCAGGGCGATGTCGATAGCGTTGACACCTTCATTGCGCGCGGCATGACCGGACCTACCGTTCGCTCTGCATTGCACCACCATCAATCCCTTCTCCGCGATCGCCATCTGCATCTCCGTGGGCTCGCCTATGCATGCAAGGTCCACCCGCGGAAGCGCTTCCAGGATACTCACGATGCCACCACTGCCACTGATCTCCTCTTCCGCCGTCGCGGCGAATATCACATTGCACGCGGCATGCTCGTGTTCCACGAAATGAAGGAAGGTTGCTGCATAGGTCACCAACGGACCTCCCGCATCGTTCGAACCGAGTCCGTACAAGATGTCTCCTTCCACCTCGGGCATGAACGGATCACGCGTCCAATCCGCATTGGGCTTCACCGTGTCCAGATGCGAATTCAAAAGGATGGTCGGCTTCGATGCGTCGAATCGTTCCGCCACGGCCCACACGTTGTTCGCGTGACGATGCACCTGCACACCGGGACGCGTAAGGAAGCTGTGCATGATGGCAGCCGCATCCGCCTCCTGGCGACTAAGCGACGGCGTCGCGATGAGTCGCTTCAACAGCTCAATGGATTCCTGCGCATGGCTCCGCGAGTGCTCAGTCATGCCCTCTCCCCGTAGATACGTGTGCCGCCGGTGAAATCACGATACGAACAGATGCGCACATCCACTCCCTGAACGGCAAGGGCCCGCGCATTCTCCAGCTTCGCGAGCATCCCTCCCGCCGCCGCACCCGATGCCACGAAGGCGTCGAGCTCGGCCACGCTCATGGCGCCGATGACACTATCCGGTTGCGATACCTTCCGCAGCACACCGTTGTGGGCGAAGCAGTACACCACTTCCACCACGCATTGCGAAGCGCATGCCAGTGCGATGCGCGCCGTCACGGTATCGGCGTTCGTGTTCAGCAGCTGTCCGTGGCCATCGTGTGTGATAGGTGCAATCACGGGAACGATGCCGTCGCCAAGCATGGCGAGCAGGCGTTCGTGCCGCACATGGTCGATGTCGCCGACGTAGCCGAAATCGACGGGCTCCGGACTCCGCCGATGCGCGCGAATGATATCGTCATCGCACCCCCGCATGCCGACCGCTCGGCAACCAAGCGCCTGCAGCTCGGCCACGAAGGTGGTGTTGATAAGCCCTGCATACACCATCGTCACCACCCTTAGGGTATCCGCATCGGTGATACGACGTCCGTCATGCATACGCGGTTCGATGCCGAGCCTGACGGACAATTCCGAGGCCATGCTGCCACCGCCATGGACGACGATGCAGGGCTCCGGAAGCGCCGCTACCGCGCGCAGGGCCTCGGCCCTGGCCACGGGGTCGTCCGCGATAGCGCCGCCGAACTTGACGACCCGTATGCGAAAATGATCCGTCAATGCACTCATGATTATCTCGTGGATGCGGTGGAGAGAGGACGACGTTTCTCAGGCATTGCTCTGCAAGCGCGCCGCTTCATCGCGATGCTCCAGCATGATTTCCAATACCGCTTGCATGGAGCTCACACGGTTCTTCGCTTGCGGAAGAACGATGCTCGCGGGAGAATCGATGACATCGTCGTGCACGATCATGTTCCGCCGCACAGGCAGGCAATGCATGAACCGCGCGCTGTTCGTGAGCGCCATCTTCTCGGGCGTGATCTGCCATGAGCTGTCCTTGCTGAGAATACTCCCGTACTGCTCGTAGCTAGACCAGTTTTTCGCGTAGACGAAGTCCGCATCGCGCAGCGCCTCATCCTGGTCGTGCGTGACCGTGGCCCCTTTCGTGAATGATCCCTCCAACGCATACCCTTCGGGATGGGCGATCACGACATCGTACTCCATGGCCACCGACCACTCCGCGAAGGAATTGGCGACCGCCTGCGGAAGCGCCTTCGGATGCGGCGCCCAGGTAAGGACCACCTTCGGTTTGTCCCGGCGTCTGTCCTTCTCCGTGTATTGCTCGATGGTGATCATATCCGCGAAGGATTGTAGGGGATGGCGCGTGGCGGACTCCAAGCTGATGACCGGTACGCCCGCATAGCGGATGAATTTCTCCAGCACGTCCTCGTGGTAATCGGCCTCGCGGTCCGTGAGCGAGGCGAACGAGCGGATTCCTACAATGTCGCAGTACTGCGCCATCACGCCCGCCGCTTCTTTGATGTGCTCCGTCGTACCACCGTCCATCACCACACCGTCGCGGGTCTCCAGCGTCCAACCGTCGCTGCCCACGTTCACCACGATCACATCCATGCCCAGGTTGTATGCGGCTTTCTGCGAGCTCATGCGCGTGCGCAAGCTGGGATTGAAGAACAACAGACCGAGCGTGGTGTGACGTCCCTTCCCGAATTCCGCCAACGGATCCTGCGCCACCCGCAGGCCGCGCTCCACAAGGGCTTGGGGATGGAAGACATCGTGAACAGAGGTGAAACGATTCATGGTAGATCCCGTAGATGGAGAGTGAATGATGGCGTAACGTACCGGACTGTGTCGACGGTTCAGAAGGCGATGGACTTCAATTCCAGACCGGCGGTCTCGCTGAATCCGCCCATGAGGTTCATATTCTGCACGGCCTGACCCGATGCGCCTTTGAGCAGATTGTCGATCACCGAAACCGTCAGCACCTTGCCCCGATGCGTGGTCACCCACACACATGCCTTGTTCGTGTTCACCACACGTTTCATGTCGGGTGAATCCTCCGTCACGACGACGAACGGATGGTCCTTGTAATATTCCTCAAACAACGCGCGCACATCGCTCTCGGATACATCACACGAGGTATACATGCTGGCCAAGATGCCGCGCGTGAAGTTTCCCCGCTGCGGGATGAACAGCACGTCGCCGCTCATGGATGGCTGCAGCGCGCGGAGTGTCCGGTGGATCTCCGGCACATGCTGATGCGTGAAGGGTTTGTACACTTGTGCGTTACCCGTGCGCCAGGAGAAATGCACCGTGGGCTCGGCCTTCCTGCCTGCCCCCGTGGAACCTGTCACCGCACTCACATGCACATCGTCGCCGATCATTCCCGCCGCGGCCAAGGGCAGCAAGCCCAGCTGGATGGCTGTGGCGAAACATCCGGGATTGGCCACGTGCCGCGCCGAGCGGATGTTCTCGCGGAAGGCCTCGGGCAGGCCATACACGAAGTCGTGGGCGGCGCTCTCCAGGCGATGCTCGTTGCTAAGGTCGATCACCATGCGGGACGTCATCCATGGGTAGCGGACAAGAAGCGAGGACGCAGCGCCGTGATCCACGCAGAGGAAGACGCAGTCCACATCGTCCGACGGTTCTGCCACGCAGACCAGATCGGTATCGCCCTCCAGGTCCGCATGGATACTCGCCAGCGACGTCCCAGCCTGCGAGGTGCTCAGCACCCATGCGATGTTCACATGCGGATGACGGAGCAGAAGGCGACATAACTCCCCGCCCGTGAAACCCGTCGCACCGACGATGCCTGCACGTATCATGAGGGATCTCCGTTCACGGCGTTGTACATGCGGGATTGATTGGACACGATGCGCGAGAACCCACGGACATCGTCGCCCGTGTACAGCGTATTCATTTCCCCGTAGGCGCCGAACTCGCTGCGCATGAGATCGTTCGGCGAATCCACTCCGCACACGGAGAACCGATACGGCGCGCACTCCACGTGCACGGTGCCGTTCACGGGACGTTGCGTGTCGCGGAAAAAGGCCTCGATACTGCGCATCGCGGGTTCGGCGAACTGACCTTCGTGCAGGAGTTGCCCGTACCACAGTGCAAGCTGGTCCTTCAGGTTCAATTGCCACCGCGTGAGCGTATGTTTCTCCAGCGCATGATGCGCCTTGATGATCATGAGCGGTGCTGCGGCCTCGAAGGCCACGCGACCCTTCGTTCCGATGATGGTGTCTCCCACGTGGATGTCGCGGCCGATAGCATAGGCACCGGCCACGCGGGCCAGCTCGCGGATGGCATCGACGGGATGGTGGTAGCGTGTGCCGTTCAAACCCACGAACTCTCCTGCCTCGAAGTGCAGATGCAGGGTGACGGGCTCGCTTTCGGTGCATTGCGAGGGATAGGCCTCGCTCGGCAACGGTTGCGATGATGTCAGCGTTTCCCGTCCGCCGATGGTCGTACCCCACAGTCCCTGATTGATGGAATACTGCGCCTTCGTCCAATCACCGTCCACGCCTTTGCTTTGCAGATAGGCGATCTCGTCCTCGCGGGATTTCTTCTCATCGCGGATGGGTGTCAAGATCTCCGTTTCCGGCAGCATGGTGCGGAACACCACATCGAAGCGCACTTGGTCGTTGCCGGCACCCGTGCTGCCGTGCGCCACATAGTCGTAGCCGCCTTCCTGCGCCAGCCGCGCAATGGCGCGCGCTTGGAATACCCGCTCCGCACTCACGGAGAGCGGGTAGGTGTTGTTCTTCAGCACATTGCCGAACACCAGGTACTTCAGGCACTCGGCATACAACGCCGAGGTGTCGTCGATGGTGGTGTGCGAGCTTGCACCAAGGGCAAGGGCACGCTCCTCGATGCGCGCAAGCTCTTCGTTCGAGAAGCCGCCGGTCTGCACGATGGCCGTGTGAACATCCAGTCCTAACTCGTGGCGCAGATACACTACGCAATACGACGTGTCGAGTCCGCCACTGAAGGCAAGCAGTACTTTTTTCATGATTGCGACTCCCCTGATGGTTCATCCGTCGTTCCCGAACCGACAGTCGGCATCAGTATCTGTACATGACTGGGCGCCGCCGTCGCGCGAAGTTCTTCGGCAGGATCGAACAGCATGCCGGTGCACAGGCACATGGTGCGGTTGGTGCGCTTCAGGATATCCACGTTGTTACAGCCCTCGCAGCCTTTCCAGAACGCGTCGTCGGTGGTGAGCTCGCTGAAGTGCGCGGGACGGTAGCCGAGTTCGTTGTTGATCTTGAGCACGGCGGCACTCGTCGTGATGCCGAACATCTTCGCGTCGGGATATTTCTCTCGCGACAGATTGAACGCGGCCTCCTTGATGCGTTTGGCCAGGTGCATCTTGCGGAACTCGGGGGCCACGATGAGACCCGAGTTGGCCACGTATCTGCGGTCTTCCCATGTCTCGATGTAGCAAAACCCCGCGAAACGTCCGTCGCTCGACAGCGCGATGACCGCTTTGCCTTCGCGCATCTTGGACTTGATGTACTCAGGGTCGCGCTTGGCTATGCCCGTGCCTCGCTGGCGCGCGGATTCCTCGATGATATGGCAAATGACAGGAGCGAAGGAGCAGTGGTCTTCTGTGGCGCGATGAACGATGAACTGCAGCGCCGGCGCAGGGTCAGGTTGGTCTGGTCTGTTCAATTCCG
Source organism: Kapaibacterium sp. (SeqCode) (assembly GCA_040398805.1). GTDB lineage: Bacteria > Bacteroidota > Ignavibacteria > Kapaibacteriales > NICIL-2 > JBBATK01. Next base: position 56,898 of record JBBATK010000008.1, read on the forward strand.
GAGGTCGAAAGCGAAGTGAAGAGAAACACGAATGAGGCGCGAATATACGGTGCGGTGATACCGTAGGATGGGCATGACGAAAAAATAACGGAGCACCGTGTCTTCGTCTCCGATTCAGGCCGAACGGTAGCCGGACCGACATCCCCGCGCATCCGCCCGCTTACTCCTCGAAGCGCTTGAACGCAAGCACGGCGTTGTGTCCGCCGAAGCCGAAGGTGTTGCTGAGCACGACGTCGATGGGTTTCTCCACCGCCACGTTCGCGGTGACATTCAAGCGTGCGTCCACGGCGTCGTCGCGCTCGTGGATGTTGATGGTCGGAGGCACGGTGTTGTTCTTCAGAGCGAGCACCGATGCCACCGCTTCGATGGCGCCGGCTGCACCGAGCAGGTGACCCGTCATGGACTTCGTGCCGCTGACGTGGAGGGTGTCCAGGCAGGAACCGAACATGTGGACGATGGCCGCGGCCTCGGCGGGATCGCCGACGGGCGTGGACGTAGCGTGAAGGTTGATGTAGTCCACGTCCTCGGGTTTCAGGTTCGCTTCGCGCAAGGTCTCTTCGATGGCAAGGATCACGCCGAGTCCGTCGGGATGTCCGGCCGTGATATGATAGGCATCGCCGGTGGCGCCGCCGCCCACCATTTCTCCATAGATCTTCGCGCCGCGGTTCAGCGCATGTTCCAATTCTTCCAGCATGAGCGCGCCTGCGCCTTCGCCGAGAACGAAGCCGTCTCGGTCCTTGTCGAACGGACGTGATGCGGTCTTGGGATCGTCGTTGCGCTCGCTCAGCGCTTTCATGGCGTTGAATCCGCCCACAGCGGAAAAGGTCACCACCGCTTCGCTGCCGCCGCAGAGGATGGCATTGGCTTTACCGAGACGGATGTAGTTGAAGGCATCAAGGATGCCGTGCGACGACGAGGAACACGCGGAGACGGTACAGAAGTTCGGTCCACGGAAACCATACCGGATGGAGATGAGTCCCGCACCCATGTCGCTGATCATCTTGGGAATGAAGAAGGGGCTGTACCGCGGTGTGCCGTCGCCGCTCATGAAGTTCTTGATCTGTTCTTCCAGCGTGATGAGTCCGCCGATACCCGACGACCAGATGACGCCGATACGGTTCTTGTCCACCGTGTCAAGGTTCATGCCCGTGTCGTTCACGCACTCCTGAGCCGAAGCGAGAGCATACTGACAGAACAGGTCCGTGCGACCGATCTCGCGGCGATCCATGAACTGCGTGGCATCGAAGCCCTTGACTTCGCACGCGAAACGGGTACGGAATTTCTCCGCATCGAAGTGCGTGATGGGAGCGGCGCCGCTCACGCCTCCCTTGAGACCTTCCCAATACTCTGCAACGGTATTGCCTATGGGAGTGAGAGCGCCGAGTCCGGTAATGACGACACGTTTCATGGTTTGCCTTGAGTGTTGACTGCGAAAATACACCGATTGCCGCATTCATTGCCCACTTCCCGCGGTGCATCCAAGGCTCGCGCACCCGCTCCGAGAAACGCCGTTCTTCGCCTTGCCGCGCCGTATGTTTGCGGTCGCACACCGTACCACCGACCATGCCGTCATGATATCCACCCGCGTTTTCCGCTTCACGATTCTGTGTCTGGGCCTTCTCGCTGTCGTCTCCGCATCGGGAAAAGACCGCCGCCGGCCGGTATCCTTGCTCATCGCGGATAGCACCGTGGAGCTCGGCTCCGTGCGCATCGGCGACGTACTCCCCGTTGAGGTGCGCATCCGCAATCCTCGTGGAGCCGACCTCATCGTCGATTCCGTCGTCCTTACCGACACGCGCTTCTACCGGACCATGGAGTGCACGTCAACCGACCCGCTGCCCGTGGTCATCGGCCGGGACGATTCGCTGGACCTGCGGTGCACCCTTCGCATACGTCACAACGTGGCATTACATGCCAACCTCTCCGTCCATACGCATGTGGGATGCCGCTCGGTGATCCACGTGATCCGCGTGCGCGGAACGGCCACAGCAGCGGGCTACGAATACACGGACGATGCCGAGGGGTCGAGACTGTTCGATACCCTGCGTTCGCGGGTGACGGGTCATACCTCGCTGGGATACAAAGCCGCCCGCGAGGTGATGTTCGGCAAGGCCGATAACAACGCCGACAGTGTGGAGTGCATCTACACGGGTAAGAAGCTGAAGACTGCCGGTATCCCGCCGAACGGGGAGTTCAATACGGAGCATTCCTGGCCCCAGAGTTTCGGCTCCTCGTCCGAACCGAATAAAAGCGATATCTATCACCTGTATCCCACCAATCCCAATGCGAACAGCATGCGGGCGAATTATCCCTTCGGTATGGTGAGCAAGGCATGGAAAGACGCCGGAGGCGGATCACGCCTGGGCTTCACGACCAAAGGCGATACCGTGTTCGAACCTCGCGACGTGGCCAAAGGCAATATCGCCCGAGGCATGTTCTATTATTTCCTGCGCTATGGAAATCTCTTCACTTATTATCTATCCCCTTACTCCATGGACGCCGACCTGCGTCGGTGGAACGAGCTGGATCCACCGGATGCGCGCGAAAAGAAACGCGGCGACACCATCGCCGCGTATCAAGGAAAGCGGAACCCCTTCATCGATATTCCGCAGTTCATCGAACGCATGGATCTGGTTCCTGTGACGCGAAGCTCCGTGGCGCTTGCGCCCGTCATCCAGACACAGAGCGACGATGTGAACATGGCGGTCATGACAGTGCAGGTGGTCAATCGCAGTGCATCTCCGCAGCGCATCGAGCGTGTGCAGGTGCGGCCGGCGGGATTCATCACACCTTCTTTGCGGGATTCCGTGATCGCCGCCCATTCGTTCAATGAACTGCGCCTGAACCTTGTGCGATCGGCATCCATGCCATCGCGCTTCGTCGTCACCGCATGGCTGAGCGACTCCACCTCCGATAGCGCTCTCGTCACCATCTGCGGTCCGTCCGATGTTCACGATGACATCCTCGACACGCCCTCTGCCGCCGTGCGTCCGCAACCCGTGCACGACGAAGCCATCGTGATCCTGGTACCTACCGTTCAGAGCGTGGAGTGGGCGGAGTTGACGGATCTGAATGGTACACGCCTTTGCGGCTTGGAGGACCATGTGCAGGTGAACCGGCTGGGAACCTGCGTGCAGGTGCGTCGCGACATGCTCGCAGGGGCATCGGGTGTGGCATTCGTCCGCGCACGCGTGGCGGGACGCGTGGTGACACGGGCGGTGGTGATGGAATAGGGGGACGTACGAAAAATCTTTCGGACTATCACCCGTTCACACGCAGGGGGTCGCCCATCTTGCCCAGGCGATAATCCATGTAACAGCGCCGGATCTGCTCTTCGTTGTTCATGACGAAGGGTCCGTACGCGAACACGGGTTCGTTGTGCGGACGTCCGCCGAGCATGAGGATTTCGGCGTGGTCGGCACTGAACAGATCTACCGCATCATCACCTCGTTCGAACAGCGCCACCTGGTTGGCTTTCACCATGCGCCTGCCTTCCGTTTCCACATTGCCGCGGATGACATACACGAAGGCATTGTGCGTGGGGTCCACCGGAATGCTCACGCGGCATCCGGGCTTCATGCGCACATGGTAATAGAACACGGGGAAGAGGGTCTGCACGGTGGACTTCACGCCGAACGCTTCGCCGAGGACGACGTTCGCTTCGTACGTGTCTGTAGACACATGGCCCATGGAATCCGGGTGGAAGAGTTCCGTGGACGGAGCCACGAACTTGAATTCGGCGGGCATGTTCAGCCATATCTGGAAGCCGTGATAGATGCCGCCGTTCGCGCTCAGCATGGACCCTGTCTCCTCCATGTGGATGGCGCCTCGCCCGGAGGTGAACATCATGAAGTCGCCCTTGCTGATCTGGAAATCATAGTTCAAGCTATCGCGGTGATGTCCGCTCCCCTCCAGGAAATACGTCGTGGGGATGATGCCCGCATGCGGGTGCGCATCCACGCGCAGCGGCTGCTCATGGGGATTCACCTGTACCGGACCGAACTCGTCGAAGAACACGAAGGGCGAGACGTAGTCGTTGTGATCGCCCGCGAAGGCGCGCAACACCGGCAACGTGCCCACCATGCTGCGGTCGGCATTGAGCACGCGATGCACTTTCCTGGCGTGCGTGCCGCCTGCCAGGCCGGACTCCGCCTTGGCGAATTGGGGCATCACCACCTGCGCTCCGATGATCGCCGATCCCTTCATGAATTCTCTGCGTTCCATGGGTGTCTCCTTCGTTGATATTCCGATGCCGACGCCGGCTGTGCTTGTCATTACGCGCACCACGCAAAAATATTTTCCCCATCGCCCTGCAACCCGCTTCAGTTCTCCCCTCCCTGCTATTTTCGCATCGGCTACGTTATGGGATTGCAGAACCGCCTCACGATCCCCTCGTGACGCGGTTCTTCAGTGTAGTCGCCTGAGCAGCATCGGGTTCCCGTTCCACCATATCCGCTTCAATCACATTCCGGGGAGCGCTATGCTCTACTATCTCGCTCAGTGGCTTGAGAATAATTTCCAGCCGCCAGGAATGGGGGTGTTCCGTTATGTCACTTTGCGTTCAGCGGCAGCGGCGATAACGGCTCTGCTCATCTCCTTCATTGTCGGACCCTACATCATCCGTGTGCTTCGCCGCAAGCAGATGGGCGAACAGGAGAAGCGCGAACTGGCAGGCGTGGGAAATCACAACCTCAAGGCGGGAACGCCTACCATGGGCGGACTCATCGTGCTGACGGCATTGCTTGTGCCCACGATCCTCTGGGCGAACATGGGCAATGCGTACGTCCTGCTCATCGTGCTGGTGACGGCATGGATGGGCATGGTGGGGTTTCTGGATGATTATTTGAAAGTGGTGAAGAAGTATCCCAAAGGGCTCATCGGACGGTACAAGATCGTCGGCCAGGTGACCATCGGTGCCATCCTCGGGTGCGCAGTGTATTTCTATCCCGATGCCTTCGGCGAAAGCATGAGCGCGGTGCGCACACTCACCACGGTTCCCTTCGCCAAGCACATCAACGTGGATTGGGGGGTTCTCTACATCCCCGTTGTCATCTTCGTTTTAACGGCGACGTCGAATGCGGTGAACCTCACGGACGGTTTGGACGGGTTGGCCATCGGTACGGTCGGCATCGCTGCCTTGACCATCGCTCTGATATCGTATTTCAGCGGCAATGCGGTATTCGCCAATTACCTGAACATAATGCACCTGCGCGGCGCGGATGAACTCACGGTGTTCTGCGCAGCGCTCGTGGGCGCGGCCATGGGATTCTTGTGGTTCAATTCCTTCCCTGCGCAAGTGTTCATGGGCGATACGGGCTCGCTGGCGTTGGGTGGGGCCATTGGCGGGCTCTGCATCCTCATCAAAAAGGAATTCCTGCTACCCATCGTGGGCGGGATCTTCTTTGCAGAAACACTGTCGGTGATCATCCAAGTGACGTATTTCAAATACACGAAGAAGAAGTACGGCGAGGGCCGGCGGATCTTCAAGATCGCGCCGCTTCACCACCACTTCGAAAAAAGCGGTTGGCATGAATCAAAAATCGTGACGCGGTTTTATATCATCGGCATCATGCTTGCCATCGTCACCATGGCCACGTTCAAGGTGCGGTAGTGACGGGCGGGGCTGGTGCAGGGCCGGCGGATGTGGAGTATCGCATGAACCGGGAGAAACGAACAAGGAGGTCGATGATGGTGCAACGGATGGTACAACGGATGGTCCGACGATGTGCGGTGGCTTTTTCGCTGGTGGCGCTTTGCTGCGGGTGGATGTCGTGCGCGGGCACGAAGGTCATACCGCCCGACGCGTTCGTGATCACGGGGAAGATGAATCCCGTGAGCGGGTCCAAGGCATTGAAGACGGACGCATGCTGGGTGATGGAAAGCGGCAAGGACTTGCGCACCCTGAAGTATTACCAGATCATCGGTCCTCAAGAGCTGATGGAACAGTTGAAGGAAGACGACATGCAGGCCACGGTGCGGGTGGTACCGAAGCCGGGAGTGACGACGGACTGCAATGTCGGCACGGTCGTCGAGGTCATCGAGATCGTAGAGGCGAGATCGAAGAAGAACTGAAACGCATGGTCGTGACCGATCGCGGGGGTTTACGAACCTTCGACAGAGGTGCTCGAGAGTGAGGATGACAGTTTAGAGAAACCCGTCGGCAGTCGATAAACAAAAGGATAGTTTGGCGGTGGAATCACCGCGGTGGAGCATGTCCGGAGCTTGCAATAAGAGTCCCCGTACGTGCGTCGCTACCCTAGAACCTAACGTGCTTTCGGTCCTGCCCCCCTATCGCGGGACGGCCGCCGGCACCATCACCACGCGCAGACCGGTTCAGCCGGTTTCGCTCTCAGGAAAGGTATACAGCCATGGATAATTTCTCCAATCGCGTGCAGGACGTGATCCGACTGAGTCGGGAGGAGGCACTGCGCCTCGGACACGACTATATCGGAACCGAACACCTGCTCCTCGGTATCATCCGCGAGGGCGAGGGAATCGCCGTGAAGATCCTTCGCAATCTCGATGTGGACCTCTTCAAGCTGAAGAAATCCATCGAGGACACGGTGCGTTCTTCCAGCGGCACCTTGACCATCGGAAACATCCCGCTCACGAAACAGGCGGAGAAGGTGCTGAAGATCACCTATCTCGAGGCGAAGCTCTATAAGTCCGACATCATCGGCACCGAGCACTTGTTGTTGTCGCTTCTTCGTGATGAGGACAACATCGCTGCGCAGATACTCTCGCAATTCAATATCAGTTACGATGGCGTCCGCAAAGAGCTGGACAACATCATCACGGGTCGTCCTACGCAACCTTCCCAGCGCGATAAGGCGCAGCCGCAAGCCGCCGGTGGTGGTCGTTCGAAGAAGGAAGGCGCAGAGCGCATGAAGACGCCGGTGCTGGACAATTTCGGTCGCGACCTGACGAAGCTTGCCGTGGAAGGGAAGTTGGATCCCGTGATCGGCAGGGAAAAGGAAATTGAACGCGTGGCGCAGGTGCTGTCGCGTCGGAAGAAGAACAATCCCGTGCTCATCGGCGAGCCCGGCGTGGGTAAGACGGCTGTTGTCGAAGGCCTGGCGCTCCGCATCATCGAGAAGAAGGTGTCGCGCGTGCTTTTCGACAAGCGTATCGTCACCCTGGACCTAGCCGCCCTGGTCGCCGGTACCAAGTACCGCGGTCAATTCGAAGAGCGCATGAAAGCGGTGATGAACGAACTCGAGAAGGCGAAGGACGTGATCCTCTTCATCGACGAGATCCACACCATCGTCGGTGCCGGCGGTGCCTCGGGTTCGCTCGATGCATCGAACATGTTCAAGCCCGCTCTTTCCCGTGGCGACATCCAGTGTATCGGCGCCACGACCCTCGATGAGTATCGTCAGTACATCGAGAAGGACGGTGCCCTTGACCGCCGCTTCCAGAAGATCATGGTGGAGCCGCCCAGCGTGGATGAGGCGATGCAGATCCTGCGCAACATCAAGGAGCGCTACGAGGAGCATCACAACGTCCGCTATACGGATGAAGCCATCGTTCAGTGCGTGAAGCTTGCGGACCGGTATATCACCGACCGCTTCCTGCCGGACAAGGCCATCGACGTGCTCGACGAAGCCGGCGCGCGTGTGCACCTGTCGAACATCAGTGTTCCCAAGGAAGTGTTGGAGCTGGAAGAAAAGATCGAAGAGGTACGTGGTCAGAAGAACAGCGTCGTGAAGACACAGAACTTCGAAGAAGCCGCACGCCTTCGCGACATGGAGAAGAAACTGCATGCGGAACTGGAAACCGCTAAAGCGGATTGGGAGACGAAGTCCGCCGAGATGGTGTTCAACGTGGACGAAGAGAGTGTCGCCGACGTCGTGGCCAGCATGACCGGTATTCCCGTGAACCGCATCGCCGAATCCGAATCCGCGAAACTTCTCAAGATGGCCGATGAACTCAAAGGCGTGGTCGTCGGGCAGGACGAAGCCGTGGCCCAACTCGCCAAAGCCATCCGTCGTTCGCGTGCCGGCCTCAAAGACCCTTCACGTCCCATCGGTTCCTTCATGTTCCTCGGGCCCACAGGCGTGGGTAAGACCGAGCTCGTGAAGGCGCTCGCCCGCTTCATGTTCAACAGCGAGGAAGCACTCATCCGCGTGGACATGAGCGAGTACATGGAGAAGTTCAGCGTATCACGGTTGGTGGGAGCGCCTCCGGGCTATGTGGGATACGAAGAAGGCGGTCAGCTGACCGAGAAAGTCCGTCGCAAGCCTTACAGTATCGTCCTGCTCGACGAGATCGAGAAGGCGCATCCGGATGTGTTCAACATCCTCTTGCAGGTGTTCGACGATGGCATCCTGACGGACGGTCTGGGACGTCGCGTGGACTTCAAGAACTGCATCATCATCATGACATCGAACGTGGGCGTGCGCGACGTGAAGGCGGGCGGTCGCATCGGCTTCTCGTCCCACAACACCACCGATGACAAGTACGAGGCGATGAAGAGCACGGTGGAGGAATCGCTCAAGCGCATGTTCAATCCCGAGTTCCTCAACCGCATCGACGACACCATCATTTTCCGTCATTTGTCCAAGGACGATATCTACAAGATCATCGACCTGCAACTGGCCAAGCTCGTCAAGCGCTTGGAGGCGAACGGCGTCATCATCGAACTCACGAAGACAGCCAAGGACTTCCTGGCCGATAAGGGGTACGACGAGAAGTACGGTGCACGTCCGCTCCGCAGAGCCATCCAGCGCTTCGTGGAAGACGAGCTCGCGGAGGAGATGCTCAGAGGTACCATCAAGGATGGAATGAAGATCAGAGTGAAGTTCGACAAGAAACTCGGCAAGCTGGTCTTCACCGAAGTGAAGCCCAAGGAAACCGAGGAGCTTGCGGAAACCGACGAAGCCACCGGAGAATAAGGTGGGTGCGGCGAGAGCCGTCGCCGTCGTCATAACGATAGATACTCAACAGGGAGAGCCACTAGGCTCTCCCTGTGTCGTTCAGGGTAGGGGAGCGGAGGATACGCCGCGGAAAGGTGGGTCAGCGGATCACGATATCGATCTTCCGGGCCTGTAGGGCGGCGTTACGGTCCCCGCGCGCACCCGCCGTCACCGTCCACCGGATGTCATCCGCATGGAGATACGCCGGCAGTGCCGTGCGGAGGCGGTCCTCGAGTGTGCGCTTCATGTAGAGTGCGCGCAGGAGCGCAAGGGTCTTGTCGTCGAGGAGTGCACCGCGCGATACGCTGACGCCGGTGACGTCGTCGGTGATGGACGATTCGTCGTACTGTTCGGCATCGGTGCGGACCGCATCGTCGGGAAAGCCGGTGACCGTGATGTCGATCGACCGTTTCGTCCCGCATCCTCGATGATACCATTCCATCGTCCGAACAATGCCCGAACAGATGGAGGCGACGGCGGAGTCGATGCTCCGGGCGTCGTCGTCGGCTGATGCAGGAAGCGAGCGGAAGCGCAGCGGCACGGCGTCCGAACCGGTCAGGTTCATTTCGTTCTGAAGTCGTAAAGTGGTCAGCGCCGCCGAAGTGAGCGGACGGTATGCACCGGGCGTGAAGAAGCTTCTTTCGAGCGTGATGAGGTCGGGTGCCGGTACTTCGGGGAGCGACATCGAACTCCGTATCACCACGGCCGCCGTTTCGTTGCACGGCGCAGTGAACCGTTGTTCCATGGCCTCGTTCGAACATTCGTTGACATAGCGGATCATGTACGAACGTCGCGGAAGGATTTTGATTTCAAAGCTCCCGTCTTCACGGACCATCGACTGCTGCAGTCGACCTGTGCTATCCAACACCGTGACGATGCCCGAACGACGGACGATGGTCTTCGATGCGGCGACCTCTCCACGCAACAGCACGGGTCCGCACAGTAACATCCCGTGCAGATCGTATCCACCGCAGCCCCCGGGCCGCGTGGACGCGAAGAAGATGGAGTCGCCCCATATCACCGGCGAGATGTCGTCGTTCCGGGAATTGATGGGAGCAGGTAAACGTTCACTGCGACCCCATGGCGCGCTCTCGGTCGGGGTGGTGCGCATGAGCTCATATCCGGCGTCTGGCCATCGATCCGTTGCGTACAGAAGATTGTCCGCCGCGTCGAACGACGGAGTGAATTCGTTCGCAGGCCCGTTGACGTCGGCTCCGGCGTTTCGTGGCCGACTCCAACTGTCGCCGTCGCGCGTGGAAATCCAGATGTCCATTCCGCCCATGCCGCCCGGTCGGTCCGATGCGAATGCCAGCATGGTTCCGTCCCGCGAGAAGAAGGGTTGCGCCTCCCACGAGGGCGACGAGCACGCGGTAAGGATCTCGGGTTCGGACCAAACGCCCGCACGCATGGTGCTGATGCCAAGGTCCGTCTGCACGGACTTTCCCCGTCCTCGGGTCATGGTGAACACCGCCACCATCACGGAATCGCTTTCCTTGAAGATCGTCGGTCCCGCCCCGCCCCATGCCTCGGGAGCGAGCACCCTTGTACGCGTAGCTGCAGAAAAGTTACCGTCATCGAGCCGTGAGCACTCGAACACGTAATCGACAACGGACGGAGGAACGGCGGTGGCTTGCAAGTCGGTGAGCGACCGCTTGGTCGTGAACAGCATCTTGCCACCGAAGAATCGCGGAGCGATATCGTCCGACGACGAGTTCACGAACGACCCGCAATTGCCCGGTGAGCGGTCGGCGGAGCACTCCTGCGGCGTCCGACACGACGCGCAACAGAGCACGAGAAACAAAAACCACGTGAGGGCGAGGTGCTTCATCCGAGAAGTTCCATGTGATGCATCAAAGCTGCAAACGCAGGCGAAGGAATTCAACGACGCAATATACGCCCACACGAGAAAGCGCGGTCCGCACACACAGCCGCAGTGTGCAGGGTTTGTGACAGTGAGGAAAATCTGACAGATGAGAGGCGGAATCGACGCAGACAGCGGGGGGTGAGGCGACGTGGTGTGGAAATGTGAGGTCATAAGCACCGGACCCCCTATAAATGAGATACCCCTTGGCGTCACCACTCGCCAAGGGGCACTCCCCTTCTCACCTTTCACCACCACAACGAAAGACGGCGTCTAAACGACTGCCGTGCTGCGAAATTAAACGGCCAATCAGTCTAGGCAAACATTTTTTTCAACAACGGAAAAAAAAGTTGAAACAAATTTGAAATGGCCCAAAATCTCGAAATCAGGCGGGTTTTTCGTCGCCCGCCGCATCCGTTTTCTCCGAAACATCCATTCCATCCTGTTCATTTTCCACGAGCGGCTCGTTCGCGTCTGCTGTGTGGATGTTCGCTGCTTGCGCATGTCCGGGCGAGAGCTCCCGAGGACCCGTGTGCGAGGGGATCTTATAGTTGAAAAGAAGCAGGAGAACGATACCGCAGCTCACGCATGCATCGGCGATATTGAAGATGTACCAGCGGGTGATTTCGCGGTCGAACAGGGTGAAGTCCGGACAATCCACATCGATGAAGTCCACCACCTTGCCATAGAACAACGGCGCTTCGTTGTAGATCACTCCATAGAACACGCGGTCGATGAGGTTGCCCGTGGCCCCGGCCAGAAGCAGCATCACGCCGAGCTGTATGACCTTCGGGCCTGTGCGGATCTTGGAGAGGTACCATGCCAGCGCCATGGCAGCGACTATGGAGAACAAGCTGAGGAAGATCTTGCCATCGCCGAAGGTGATACCGAACGCCATCCCCGGGTTCTCCACGTAGGTCCACCGCAGGAACTCGCCCAGCACCGGCTCCGATGCATGCAACGGCATGCCCTCGTGCACCCAACCGCCGATGGTGAACCCTTTCACCCATGCTTTCGTGACCTGGTCAGCGAGTATCAAGGCGAGTGCGACGAGGAAGAGCTTCTGTTCTTTGAGTTTCTGTATCATGGGGATGAAAAAGTGTACGCACAAAAATACATGGTGCTGCAGGCCACGCTCGAGAGAAAAGACGCCGTTCCGACGGCCTTCCTGCGAGGGACGGGGTTCGCGGTTGACTGCCTTCCTTGCCTACCCCTTGTCAGGATACCGATCGGGCTTTGCGTACGCGAAGCGCGTGCGTGAACGCAAGGAAGTCGTCGAGCTCCATGGTGTTGACGACGTCCTGCGCGCGAAGCATGCCTTTCCTTGCCATGCCGATGCCGTACTCCACTTCCCTCAGCGTCTCCTTCTGATGCGAGTCCGGATTGATGGCGATACGGATGCCTTTCTGCACGGCCTTCCGGTGCCATCGCCAGTCCAGGTCCAGACGATACGGATTGGCATTGAGTTCGATGACGGTACCTGTGGCGGCGGCCGCGTCCAGGATGCGTTCCATGTCCACGGCATAGCCGTCTCGCGCCAGGAGCAGACGTCCCGTGGGATGGCCGAGTATGGTGGTGAACGGATTGTGTATCGCGCGGACGATGCGCTCTGTCTGCTTGTCTTTGTCGAGTCGGAAGGAGGAGTGCACGGAGGCGACGACGACATCGAAGAGCTCCAGGATCCCGTCGTCGTAATCCAGCGATCCGTCCGGCAGGATGTCGCTCTCGATGCCCTTGAGGATGCGTATGCCCAATCCCTCCCGATTCAATGCGTCGATCTCCTTATGCTGCGCCTTCACCCGTTCCACACTCAGTCCTTGCGCATACACCGCCGTCTTCGAGTGATCGCAGATGGCGATGTGGGTGTAGCCCATCTCCTTGCTCCGCAAAGCCATGTCGCGCACGGTGTCGGCTCCGTCGCTCCACTCCGTGTGGATATGAAGCATGCCACGCATGTCGGTTGCCTGTATCAGTTCCGGGACGACGTTACGTCGCGCCAGCTCGAGTGTCTCTGCGCGTTCCCGGACTTCCACGGGTAGGTAGGCAAGAGCGTTGCGGGAGAATATCTCCTGCTCGCTTGTTACGTCCTCGAGAGCATACTGCGCATCGAATGCCGACAGGAACTCGTCGCCGGCGCTTTCGCGAAAGAGGGTACGAACGAAGGAATGTTCGGCGGCGTGAACGGCACGGACACTAACGCCGTCGCGTTGGAACACGACGTCGTTCCCGTGACTCTTCCCCTTGCAGTGCGTGGCAACGACGTCCGGAGAGCAACCGCACCAGACGACGACGATCTCGTCTACCACTTCGCAATGACGTCGCACCTGCCCCGCCGCCTCTGCCCGTGCGGCTCCGCAGGCCAGAAGCTCGGTGCAGACCGCAGCCGCTATCTCCTGTGCGAGCGGTAGTCTGCATTTGCCTTGCGCAGCACTCCATGTTTCGATGGCAGCAAGGATGGACGCCTGCGTCTTCTCGCCGAACCCCTTGAGCTCCACGAGTCTGTTCTCCTTGCACGCATACTCGAGCTCGCCGATGCTTGCTATGCCCAAGTGTTCGTACAACGCTTTGGCTTTCTTGCCGCCCACGCCGCGCAGGGAGGTGAGCGATACCACACCGGGCGGAACCAGCGTCCGCAACTCCTCCACCTCCGCCAGCGTTCCCGTTGCGTGGTATTCCTCGATGAGTTCCGATAGACCTTTTCCTATGCCTTTGGTGGCATGCAGCGTACCGTCCTGCAGCAGAGCCGAGAGCTCGCCGTGGAGTCCGTCCAACACCCGGGCACCGTTCTGCACGGCGCGGATGCGGAAAGGGTTACCGTCGCTCAGCTCCAGCAAGAGTGCCAACTCTTCCAGGAGGGAGACGCATTCCGTGCGGGTTCGAGGTGTGTTCATGACCGTGTGGTTGGTGATGGGACTGGTGAAGATACACGACGAGGAGTAAACCCGAGGTGTGATCGCACGGCCGGCCGGAGCATCGTCCTCTGCTGGCCGACGAGGCGATTGTGAGTATTTTCCCCGCTTCCCTTGCGCGCGAACAAACGGCCCATGCGGACCACGCTGGCATCGCGCCGGGAATTCACGAAGGTGTTCTCGACGAATGTTCATGACCGAATCGTTGCCTACGACTGCGTTCCTCGTGCTGCTCAGCGTCGCACCCGGACTCGTCATCGCGTGGTTCGTGTACACCCGCGACCGGTACGACAAGGAGCCGCAGCATCTGCTTGTCCGGTCCTTCCTTCTCGGCATGCTCGGCGTGGTTCCGCCTGTCGTCGTGGAAATGGTGATGAACCTTATCGGTTTCGACAAGACGCAGAGTGTCGTTCATCTCTTCGCCCACGCCTTCTTCGTCGTCGCCTTCGTCGAGGAGGCCACGAAATTCCTCATCCTGCGAACCTACGCCTATACCAAGCCCGATTTCGACGAACCGTTCGACGGTATCACGTACTCGGTGATGGTCGCCATGGGTTTCGCAACAGTGGAGAACCTCATGTACGTGTTGTCGTACGGTAGTGCGGGACCTTCCTTCGAAACCGCGCTGTGGCGCATGTTCACCGCCGTTCCCGCCCACGCCGCCAATGCCATCCTCATGGGATACTACACGGGTCTGGCGAAGTTCGCCCGACATGAGGGACCATTGCTCTTCACAGCGTTCATGACCGCGCTCGTGGCGCATGGACTCTATGACTTCTTCATCTTCCTGAACAGACCGGGATTGATCATCCTTGGTGCTTTCGCCGTTCTCCTCATCGTCATCACCCTGTCCATCCGCGCCATGCGGTTGCATACCATGAACTCGCCGTTCCGCACGAAGGCGTCCGAAGATTGAATGGTGAGGCGGAAGCCGCGAGCATGACGCCGGGCTTCTCGTGCATGAACCGATTACAGTGCTGCGTGACCCAAGTAGCGGGCGTCGTTGCCCAGCTCTTCTTCGATACGTAACAACTCGTTGTACTTGGCCACCCGGTCCGAGCGCGAAGGCGCACCCGTCTTGATCTGACCGGCATTCATGGCCACCGCAAGGGATGCGATGGTGGCGTCCTCCGTTTCGCCGCTTCGGTGCGAGACGATGGAGCGATACCCGTTGCGCTCCGCCAGCGCCATGGCGTCGAGGGTTTCCGTGAGCGTTCCTATCTGATTCACTTTCACCAGAATGGCGTTCGCCACACCTTCGGTGATACCGCGCTGGAGGAAGCGGGGATTGGTGACGAAGAGGTCGTCGCCCACCAGCTGCACGCGATCGCCGATGGCATCCGTGAGGTTCTTCCAGCCTAGCCAATCGTTCTCGGCCAGACCGTCCTCGATGGAGACGATGGGGAACGCGGTGACCAGCGACTCGTACCAGCGGATCATCTCATCCACCGAATGCACCTTCTGCGTGGACTTATAGAACGTGTACGAACCGCTGTCGAACATCTCGCTCGCGGCCACATCCAGCGCCAACCCTACGTCCGTGCCGGGTGTGTAGCCCGCTTTGGTGATGGCTTCGACTATGGACTCGAGCGCCTCTTCGTTGGATGTCAGCGACGGTGCGAAGCCGCCTTCATCGCCCACCGATGTGGAATACCCTTTTTTCTTCAGAACACCCTTGAGCGTATGGAAGATCTCCGTGCCCCAGCGAAGCGCCTCGTGGAACGACGGTGCGCCGAGCGGCATGACCATGAACTCCTGGATGTCCACCGTATTGTCCGCATGACGTCCGCCGTTGACGATGTTCATCATGGGAACCGGCAGGACGCGTGCGTTCACGCCGCCGATGTAGCGATGCAAGGACATGCCCGAGAACGATGCAGCGGCGCGGGCTACCGCCAGCGATACGCCGAGCATGGCGTTGGCCCCGAGGTTGGATTTGTTGTCCGTGCCGTCCAGCTCGATCATGATGCGGTCGATCTCCGATTGCTCGCGTGCGTCGTGTCCGGCGATATGCATGCTGATCACATCGTTGACATTCCGCACGGCGTTCAAGACGCCTTTGCCCAGGTACTTCGCCGCATCGTTATCCCGCAACTCCACGGCTTCGTGTTCACCGGTACTCGCGCCGGAGGGAACGGCTGCGCGACCGCGCGTGCCGTCTTCCAACATGATGTCCACCTCCAAGGTGGGATTGCCCCGGGAGTCGAGAATCTGGCGAGCGCGTACATCAACAATGGCAGGGGTCATGGTCAAAGGAAGAAGAAGTGAGACAAACGGCTACGGATGAAGTCAGGAAGCGATGCGGAGGCAGAGGACGAGTGCTTTCAGGCACCGTTCATTTCGTCGATCTTATCGGCAAGGGCGAAGTCGAGCTCCGTCAGCCCGCCCTGGTCGTGCGTGGTCAGGGTGACACGGATCTTGTTCCAGCCGTAGACAAGGATATCGGGATGATGATCCATGGTCTCCGCGACGATGGCGATGGCATTGACGATGCCGATGGCCGCAGGCCAGTTGGCGGCATGGAGTTCGCGGACGATGCGTTGCGGAGGAACGTCGTTCCCCTCGAGTCTCCAGGAAGGATGGAACTCCAGATGACGCTCGATGAGATCTTGGGATAAACGAGGTGGACGTGCCATATCGACTACGGTATAGGGTGCGGTGAACGACGACCGTTCGAAAATACGGAGGAAAAAAAAGGGTTGGCACGCCAACCCTTGAAAAGATGAATCAGGGGGGACCCCCGCGCACAGGCGTGCGCCGTGGACGCCTTAGTTCTTGATGTGCTGCTGCAGACGTTCGACGATGAAGTTCTTGGGGACGAGGCCGACGATGGAGTCGACGACCTTTCCTTCATGGAACACGAGAAGCGCGGGGATGGAACGGATGCCGTACTCCATCGCGACGCGAGGGTTCTGGTCCACATCCACTTTACCCACCTTCACCTTGCCCTGCATTTCGCCGGCAAGCTCTTCGATGATGGGACCGATCATGCGGCACGGACCGCACCACTCAGCCCAGAAATCGATAAGCACCGGGTGGGTTGATTCTAAAACTTCCGTCTGAAAATTGTCGTCGGTGACCGTAGCAGGATGAACCGCTTCCATGAATACTCCGCTGAAAAATGGTTTTGATAAAGAGACTGTCGATACACTGAAACTCATCGTCGAAAAACGCCATTGCGCTCGGTCGACCGGCTTTTCGTGCGTCCTACCCTTACGCACTACATGGTTTCGCGAGAAACGATGCTGTTCCGTAAAGGTCCCGTATCAACGAATGACGATCGGTTTTGTTGTGCCGCACGCCGCCGATGCCGCTTGCCGCTCAGAACGTGTCTTCGACGGCCGTGAGGATCATATCCGGCGTCAGGGAATCCATGCACGCATACTCCGTATTGCTGCACGTGCCACGGAAGAAGCAGTGACACTCCTTTGCGGGCGCCACGATACGTCCGCGTCCATACAGTTCGAACTCATGCGGATTGAAGATGTTGTTCATGAGCACGACCCGTTTCCGAAGGCCGATGGCGATATGCAGGGCAAGCGTCACCGTCGTGACGACGGTATGGCAGCAGTCCACGAGCGAGATGAAGTCGCGCATGGGAAAGAAACCGTAGTACATGGCGCCGCTGGATGCCGCAAGCTTCGTATTGAACTCATGTTCCTGCTTGCCGCCCAGCAGTAATGGTGTGTGACCCGCCTGTGTGAGACGATGGACGAGTTCGATCCAGTATTCCTCTTTCCAACGGCGGGATGTCCACCGCTCGCCGCACCCCGTGTTGAGTCCGACCACATGCCCGCTGCTCGACCGCAACGCGGAGAACTGCTCGCCCCCCGGCACATCCAGGATGTACTCCTCGCCGGCGAACTCCCAGCCGCACATGGCGAATATCTCTTGCGGATACGAGAGCGTGTTGGCTTTGTTCACATCGTCGAACAGTCCTGTCAGGAACTTCGCGTCGGCTCGCTCATCAGCAGGGGCCGGCTTGCCGTTCCTCAGCACGAAGCCCATCTTCCGCGCGGCATGCACACGGTTCGCAAGTGCACACGCATGCGGGTCCTTGTCAAGATTGATAAGGATGTCATACGGCGTCTCTTCTATTTCCAAGAGGGCTTCCGCACCGAAGGCGAAGGTCTTGTGGACCATGGCCGGAACCACCTCGGGCGAATAGGTCAACCAATGGATGGCGTGATCCGGGTAGGTGTCGCGGAGCTTGTGAATGAGCGGCGTGGTGCGGATCACATCGCCCGTCGCCCCGAGCTTGATGATAAGGATACGACCTTCCTGGACACGGTACTCCGGGCACGTGGCGCAGTGATAGCCGGCGCGTTTGTGCGGCGCGCAGGGAAGATCGCCACGGAAGTGGATGCAATCGGAGTGATACACGGTGTCGGCTGATCGCATCGATTAGAAATAGTATTGGAGCCACAAGGAGATGTTGCTGAACATGGCGAACTGCTCGCCGGTCTCGCCGATGCGCGTAGGTGTGAGCAGCTGACCCCGTCGGTCCGCTCCCGTGGAACGGAGGTCGCGTCCGACAAGGTTGTATACTCCGTAGGCCGCACTGATGTTGATGCGGAGCGGCTCCGAGAGGATGCCTTGGACGCCGACGCGCACGGCACCACCCAGACGGAACACGCTCGGCTTGAGCGTCGTATCAAGGGAATACTGGGGAAGAGGGTTGCCCGTGGAATACTCATCCACATTGTACTGGAAGCGGGAACCGCCCACGAACGAACCGCGGACATCCACGCCGCCGTACAGGAAGGCCTCGGAGAGCGGAAGTTCGGCGAAACGGTATTGACAACCGGTGACGATGCTCGTGACATTGCTGGAGACGGAGCCGTGGCCCGTGAGACCGGGATTCTCCAGGCGCTGGAGTCCGCGGAAAAACGTCATATCCACTCCCACCGGAATGATGAACCGTTTCATCGCACCCACCTCGAAGTTCACTCGTGCGCTCACGCCGCTTTGCGCTCCAACGAAGTTCGAACCCGTCACGAAGGTCGAGTCGTTGCGGGACGAGAACATCGGTAACTGCGCGCCTTGGTCTCCGTGAAGCACCGTGGCGGTGAAACCGAACTCCACCTTCGTTATATCCTTCGCGTACGATTTCTTCATCAGGTTGCGTTCGACCTGCGCATGCAGAGGGATTGCGCACAGTATCAGGCCACAGAGCAGAAGACGAACGCCGAGAGTTGTCATAGTCAGGTTCCTCGCGTGGCGAACACGCGTTTGTTACAAAGCATGAGCGGGGCGCAATATACAACCTCGGGTTGCTCCCTTTGTCGCCTGCGAACCGGCTACCGGTGCGCGAAGGACGTTCCGTCGGCGGTATGATCCTACACCTGTTCCTTGATGCTGTACTCGGCTTGGGACAGATTGTTCTTGACGATCATCTCGCCGATCAAGCCGATGGAGATGAGCTGCACGCCCACGATGATGAACGCCACGCCCATGAGCATGAGCGGACGTTGCGTGAGATAGGTCTGGGAAAGCGCCCACTCGACGCTGAGATAGATATCGATGCCAAGTCCGATCAACGTGAAAAGAGCGCCGAGCGCACCGAAGAGGTGCAGAGGACGCTTGATGAAGCGCGTGGTGAAGACCACGGTGAGCAGATCGAGGAAGCCTTTCAGGTATCGGCTCATGCCGAACTTGGAGTGACCGAATTTGCGGGCATGATGGGTGACGGGGATTTCCGTGACCGTGAAGCCCTCCCAATGCGCGAGCGCCGGGATGTAACGGTGCATCTCGCCGTAGATCTGAACGGTCTTGATCACCTCGCTACGGTATGCTTTCAATCCGCAATTGAAGTCATGCAACGACACACCGCTGACCACGGAGGTCACGTGATTGAAGAACTTCGACGGTAGGCGTTTCTCGAGGGGATCCTTCCGGCGTTTCTTCCAGCCGCTCACCAGGTCGTATCCTTCGTTGAGCGCCGCGATAAGGTTCGGTATCTCCAGAGGATCGTCCTGAAGGTCCGCATCCATGGTGATGACGACGTCGTTCTTCGCTTGCGCGAAACCTACCGCAAGGGCGGCGGACTTGCCATTGTTCCTCCGGAAGCGGATGCCGTGGATGCGACCGTTGCGACGGTTCCATTTGCGAATGATCTCGAACGATGAATCCGTGGAGCCGTCGTCGATATACAGGATCTCGTATCGTCCGCCGCTCTCCGTTTCGAGCACGGGGACGAGGCGGTTGGTGAGTTCGTCCAGCGATTCTTCTTCATTGAGCAACGGGATGACCACGCTGATGGAAGGCCTGCTTCCGCCACGTCCGCCGCCATTGCCTCTACCGCCACCGGCATTCCCGGTGCGACGGTTGCCACGACGGTGACGGTCGTTGCGACGTTCGCCTGAACGTTCGTCGCGGTTCGTCGATGAGCTTTCCGTCTCCCCGCTTGCGGAGTCATCCGTGGATTGGTCGTCAGCGCCTGCGGATTGCCGGTCGCGCGGTGTATTGCCATGACGGTGTTGGCGGCGACGGTCACGATGACGGTCGCGCTGCCCGCGTTGTTCAGTGGATGGCGATTCGGACGGCGTCTGATCCGCCTGGTCTTCGGTGTACTCGTTTGTCACGAAGGTATGTTGGGGAGTGGATGGTACGAGCGCTGCCATGCGGACAGCGGTACGAACATAGCGCAAACGGGGCGTGTATGCAACGTCCGAACGGCGAAAAGCGCGCTGCCGTCAGGAGTCTCGGTACGGTGCGGTCCGGCCGGTGTTCGACGCGTTAATGCAGGGGTCGCTTCTTGATCATCCCGCCCTTGGTGTCCTTGATGGTATGCTGAACGACGAACGCATCGGGGTCGATGCGGTCGATCTCCTGCAGGAGCTTCGTCACTTCCAATCGGGTGACCACGCAGAACAGCACCCGAGCGGACTCGTCGGTGAAATCACCGCGCGAGCCATACCCCTTCTCCGCTTTGTACACCGTGACACCCCGACCCAGCACGTCGGTGATATGCTGTTTGAGTTCGCGTGAATGGACGGACACGATGATCACGCCCGTGTATTCCTCGATGCCCTGAATGATGAAATCCACGGACTTCGACGCAGCGAAGTAGGTAAGCATGGAATACATGGCAGTCTCGACATTCACCAGAATGGTGGCGCAGGAAAAGAGGATGACGTTGAAGATGGTGATGACATCACCCACCGTGAGCGAACTGCGTCTGCTGACACTTACCGCAAGCACTTCCGCACCATCGATGACACCACCGCCACGAATGGCCAGTCCTATGCCCGTGCCCAGGAAGAATCCACCGAACACCGCAATGAGCAGTTTGTCGGTGGTGACCGTGGGAAACGATGCATAGTGGACGGTGATGGCGAGCGCGACGATGGCTCCTGCACTGCGAAGAGCGAAGGCTTTGGAGATGAGGCGCGCGCCGAGCAGGACGAACGGGATGTTCACGAAGAGAAGGATGTAGGAAAGGTCGATA
Organism: Kapaibacterium sp. (SeqCode); assembly: GCA_040398805.1. Classification (GTDB taxonomy): domain Bacteria; phylum Bacteroidota; class Ignavibacteria; order Kapaibacteriales; family NICIL-2; genus JBBATK01. The sequence continues at coordinate 78,033 of JBBATK010000008.1, forward strand.
CCCGTCAGCACCTCGGTAAGCAGGGAAACTCCCGTAGCTCCGCCGTCAAGGATATCGTTCGGCAGGAGAAAGCCCTTCAATCCGATGCTCGCCATGAACACGCCTCCGCAAAGGAAGAGGATATCGCGGAGCAACGCCTTCCAAGGGGCGATGGATGATGTCCGGGGAACAGCGTTCATGGGGAAATGACGATGATGGTAGGAAACGGGCCGACGCGTATCCGATCCAAAGTTACTGCATCCGTGCGTTCGAGAATGAAGCGCCGGCTTGCGCCGTGCGGATCCTTCCTTCTATATTCCGCCACATCATGAACACACCACCGGACGTATGACGATGAAATCCCTTCTCCATGCGGTATTCTTTTTGATGTTCGCCACGGCGGATATGCGTGCGCAGAGTACCGAGGCGGTGACCTTGTTCTCCATGACGGGGTCCGTGCACGGAACGCTGACCCTGCCCGCCAGCGGCTCGGCGTCCGTCGTCGCGCTCATCATTTGCGGTTCAGGTCCTACCGATCGGGATGGCAACCTGCCGTTCATGAAGAACAACAGCATGAAGATGCTTGCGGATTCGCTCGCGAGTGCGGGCATCGCGTCGCTGCGGTACGATAAGCGCGGCATCGGTGCCAGCAAGGAAGCGATGACGTCGGAGGATGCGCTGCGTTTCGATGATTATATCGCCGACGCCGCCAACTGGATCGTGAAGCTTCGCAACGACAAACGTTTCAAGCGCGTGGCTGTGATCGGTCATAGTGAAGGTTCGCTCATCGGCATGCTGGCTGCGCATCGAGCTCAGGCCGACATGGTCGTCTCCATTGCCGGTGTGAGCGAAACCGCGGACGCCGTTCTCCGCCGTCAGCTGCTTGCCGCCCCCGGCGGCGCCGCCGATGCGGCATTCCCCATCATCGACTCGCTCGTCATGGGGAAGACCGTCAGCTCTGTGCCTTCACGACTCATGACGCTCTTCCGACCAAGCGTCCAGCCGTATCTCATCTCCTGGTTCCGATACGATCCCATGAACGCCATCCGCGACTTGAGCATTCCCGTCCTCATCGTCCAGGGAACGACGGACCTGCAGGTCCTCGAGGCCGATGCGCTCGCGCTGAAGAAGATCCATCCCATGGCGGAGCTTGCCATGATACCCGGTATGAACCATGTGTTGAAGGACGCTCCGTCCGACCGCATGGAGAACCTGAAGACCTATTCGAATCCCGCCCTACCGCTGTCTGCAGGCATGTCACGGAGTATCATCACGTTTCTCCGCCAGTAAGCATACGCTCGTACAGGGCACATCCGGAGCTCTCCCGTGGACGCGGTTCAGGATTGCCTATACCTTCCATCGCCAGGAGATACCCAGCGCCAGGTAGTGTTCGAGCGAGGTATTCACCAGCCCGAAGCCGCTGGAGAAGTCGAGCATGAAATCGTTGTTGATCAGATACGTGAACCCGCCGTCGGCGCGGTGGTCGGCGGGGCGGTCGGCCGGTGCGAAACCGTATGCTTCCACGTACATCCCCAATCTGTCGGTGATGGGCGTTCCCGCCGTGAGCGTGTAGATGTAGGTGTGTTCCGCGGTTTCGCCGTTCCATTCCGCACCAAGATTGTAGGACAAGGAGATATCGTGCGCAAGGTTGTGCAGCATCACGAATCGGAACGAGGGTGCTATGTAGGTGGTCTGAAAATCCTTGCTGCCCAGATTCGAGGTGGTGATGTGGCCGATGAACGAGGTCTTGGGGATGATGCCGCTCTCTTCGAACAGTGATGATTTGAAGCCTACCGTGATGGGCGCTAGACCGAGTGTGGTGATGCCTCCGGAGGCAACGCGGGTGACCTCCGTGATGAAGCGGAGTTCGAACTTCTCGTTCACGCCGTATTTCCATAAAGCCGTGGGCAACGTTGCCGTCGTCACCGAGCCCGTTGTGCGTTCCAAACCGAATCCGGCCTCGCACTGGATGTAGTTCTTCGGAACGATGAACGGACACTCCGTCTGGTCCGGTCTGTCCAACTGGATGGGCGGAAGGTCCTGCGAATACAGTTCGATACCGAAAGCACTGATGTAGAAAACGAGGATCGCGGTCAGTCTGCGCATGAGCGGAAGTACGGTGTGGTGATACGGAAAGGTGCAATATAGGCTCTGTCGCACAGTGGGTCAGGGGCGTGCGTGCTATGCTCCGTGCGGACCCACCGTTGGCAACGGCCGCGCGTCGCGCACATAGGCGTCCATCCACCACCGGATGTCCACGGCGCTTTCCGGTCGGCGACCCGCCAGTATGTGGTCGGCATTATCGTACATGATCAGCTTGTACGGATGCAGACAGTCCTGCAGCGCTGCACCGAGCTTGAACGCATGCGCGGGATGCACACGCCGGTCGCCGGAACCGTGGAGCACGAGCAAAGGCGTCGTCTTGCAGAGTTCATCGGCCCACAACACCGCAGACCGCCTCTCCACCTCCGCGTGCATGGCATCGTTGCGAGGAATGAACTGTGCCACGGTGGTTCGAATGGACTCCTCTTTGCGGAGGTCGTGCAGGGCGGTGGGCGCGCCGATGATCACCGCTGCGCGGAACGCCGCGGATTGCCGCAGCATCATGAGCGCCATCATGCCGCCGCGACTGCCGCCGATGATACCCACGCGTGCCATATCCACGTAGCCAAGGGATGCGAGGACCGGCAAGAGGTTCATGGCATCATGCACATCCGCTCCGCCCCATTCCTCGGCGCCTTCGCTGCCGCCGTGACCCCGATAGTTGCTCGCGATGGTCACGTATCCCCACGAGGCGTAGAGTCCTGCATAGGCGAACGCGCTCTCCGCGGTCAAGGCTCCGCGCGGACCGTGACCGCCGCGATTGAAGACGATGGCGGGGTACGTGTTATCCGCTTGGGCAGGCGGTAAGGCAAGGAAACCGCGGATGCGGATTCCGTCGCTCAGGTAGCTGATAGCGAACATCTGCACGGCCATGAAGTTCGCGAAGTCCTGCGCCGTCATCGACCGTTTCATCATGGACACGAGCGACCTGGGATGCAGGACGGGTTCGGTGGACAGGAGGATTGCAGACATTATTCGCGCACCACGAGAATCTTCGAAACAGCCGTCGTCGTATTCGATTGCGAAACGGCAAGGACGAGATACACGCCGCTGCTGATGTACGCGCCGCTTTCATCGCGTCCGTCCCACAGCACGCGCTTGCTCGTGGTTTCCAGCGATCGCACCAGTACGCCGTCCAGGGTGGTGATCTTCACCCGCGCATCGGCCTCGAGTCCGTCCACCACCAGTTGCGGGTCGATGCCCGGACGGAAAGGTTGCGGATACACGGCAAGGTCGAACGACTCCGATGGCCGTATCGCGAGTGTCTGTGCGGTGTTCAGGCCTTGTGTGGTTCCCAGGTACACGGTGCCGGTCCGTTCATCCAGCGCCAGGCTCCGTATCTCGTCGGAAAGCAAGGCGGGATATCGTTGACGATTGATGTACCCGATGGTATCGCTGCCGTCTTCCGACAGGATCCACACGCCGCTGTTCGTGGCTATCCACTTGTTGTTCTGCGGATCCACGAGTATGTCGTTGATCACTTGGTCGCGAAGCAGGCGCAGGCGGCTGATGGCGGGGGAGGTGGTGGTAGGACGCAGCACAAGGGAGGGAAAGGACATGACGGAGATGCCGCTGGAGTTCGTACCGATCCACATCATGCCGCTTTTGTCCACCGCCAAGGCGGAGATGTCGTTGTCCGTCAACGACGAATTCGATGTCGTGATACGTCCCCACGAAGCACCCTGCGAGCGGGCATTGTACCACACCAGTCCCGCCGGTCCTGCCGCCCATTTCGTGTCCGAAGCATCGATGGCGATCATCCAGTAGTTACGTCCCGAGCCTGTTTCGTTCGCGTATCCTTTCCACGCCCCCGATGTCGACCGCTCAAGGAAGAGCGGTCCGCTGCCGTTGGTGGGATCGAAGTTCACGACCCAGGTCGATCCGTTACGGTCACTCGCGGCATCACCGCTGAGCACGAAACCGGGACTGCCGGAAATGCCCGTGAGCAGGGAGTTCGCCGATGTGTATTGTTTCGTCACGATGGAATCCGCCGTGCGCGCGCACTCCATGAGTCCGTCGCCGAAGGTGCCGGCCCACACGGATGAATCGGCCGTGGCGCTGATACGCCACACGACGTCGCTGGGAAAACCCGGCACGAGCGTGCGGTTCGCGTTGGACCACGATGTTCCGTCGAAACAGCTCAAGCCCTGACCGTCCTGATTCCTGTTCGATGTCGCAGTCCAGGCACGTCCTTTCGCATCCACGCAGACGCGCTGTACACGGTTCGAGTACATGGAGTTCGGCACATACAGGTCCGCTTTCGGATCGGGGAACAGTCCTACCCCTCGCGTGAAGAAGAGCACCGCCGGCGTGGGTACGGAGCCGATGTCCACCGACGTGATGCCGTTGATGGCGGACGGCACGCCCGTCATCATCTCGCCGCCGAAGAGTCTGCCCACGCGGTCGGTGGTGGCATACATCACCGTGTCGCCGATGGCCACGAGCGAATTGAAGGGCGGACCGTTCTGAACGCGTTGCCGCACCAGCCGGAAGGTGTCCCGGTCCCGCTCATACACTGCGTTCGGCGTGCACGCGTATACCGTCTTCGAGGTGGTCATGCAGATATCCCTGCACGTACGCAGGGTATCGCCGCCGATCGCTGGCACACGACGCCACAGTTCCGGTAAGCGCAGGGTGGTGGTTGCAAGCGGTGCGATGAACACACCGCCGTCCGCCGCTGCGATGATGGAGTCCCGTGTCACCACCACTTTCCATACCGCTGTCTTCTGATCAAGGGTACCGATGCGATCGATGGTTTCGATGAACACGCCCCGTCGTATGTCGAAAAGGGCGATGCCGAAATCGGTGGAGAGGAAGGCCGTGTCGCCACGGAAGGTGATATGATGGATACTGCGTCGCGGATAGATCTCGCTGGCGCCTTGGATGTCCGTGACGTGTTTCCACTTCGACGAGTCCGAAAGATACACCTCAACATAGCCGTCGAAGGTGCCCGCATAGATGGCGTTCGTCGGGGCATGGAAAGCGATGCTCGTGATGTCCAGCGACAGCAATCCTTCCGTGTTACGGAACTGACGATATGTGTCTGTCCGACGGTCCACCGCATACATTCCGCCGCCCGTCGCCACCCACAAGGTGCCGGATGTATCGCTCACCGCGTCGCGGGCGTTCACCATGCTCGTGTAGGACTTCCAATCGCGCGCGAAGAACTGCGTCCGGGGAACGCTCTCGAAGAATTGCGCGGATGCGGTGCCGACGAGCACGAACGACAGGATGAGGGAGAGCGCGACGGACCGCATGGCACGGGCGATGTCCATCCGTGAAGTGACGGATTCGATCGGCGAAGGGGATGCGTCGTGAGTCGATGTCATGAGCGGCGATGTCAGGTAACGATCAAAACGAGGTACGGACGACCATGTGGCGATGCGGATACGGTGGTGATGACCTTACGCCGATGTCCGGATGTGATGCAGGACGCGGACCATGTCCAACGCCCCGATGACCGCTTCGTAGCCTTTGTTGTTCATACCCGTGTCCGAGCGGTCGGCCGCCTGCTCGTAGGTATCGGTCGTGAGCACGCCAAAGATACACGGAACGCCCGTTTCGAGCATGACGCGCATGATGCCGTCGGAGGCGGCATCGGCGACGAGTTCGAAGTGATAGGTATCGCCACGGATGACGCAACCGAGGGCGATGACGGCGTGGTACTTGCCCGATTGTGCGCATGCTTGGACGACGGACGGGAGCTCGTAACTGCCCGGACACCGGAACAGGTCGAGTCCGGACTCCACTCCGCCGCACTCGCTCCAGGCAGCGCTCACGCCGCTCATCAAGCGATCGATGATCGCCGCGTTCCAGCGGGCCGCCACGACGGCGATGCGGATGCCGTCGGCCGACGGCGTGGTTTCGTACAAAGGCGTAGGTTGACTCATGGTGCAATATACATGGCATGCGTATGTGGGCGCGGTCGTTCGCCCGCATCGCTGCCAGTGGCGCGCAAGCCGCGCTCCTCCTGTTCTTCCGGGACGTGTCTCTCATCGTCTCGGCAAGGACTCCGGCGGTTCATTGATGCGTCGTTCACCGGTGTCAAGCAAAGCGGACTAAAGGACAGATTTGTATATATATTTGACGGGTATCGCGGGTATCCACGATTGGTGGGTGCCGACTGCATGGGGTCCGCACCCTTCGTTTCACCTTTGTGCAGGAGAACACGCATATGTTCGGGAATCTGCGGTCGGACATACCGGCCAGCCTGGTGGTGTTTCTTGTGGCCTTGCCTTTATGTCTGGGAATTGCGTTGGCGTCCGGTGCGCCGTTGTTCTCGGGAATCATCGCGGGTATTGTTGGTGGCATCGTGGTGGGCGTGCTGAGCGGGTCGCAATTGAGCGTGAGCGGACCGGCAGCGGGACTCACCGTCATCGTCTTCGGTGCGATCACATCCCTTCCCTCGTATCAGGCCTTCCTCGTGGCAGTCGTTCTTGGCGGAGTGTTTCAAGTCGTCTTCGGCAAACTGAAGGCCGGGGTGATCGGCGACTTCGTTCCCTCTGCGGTCATCAAGGGCATGCTTACCGCGATCGGCCTGATCCTCATTTTCAAGCAGGTGCCCCACCTCCTGGGGTACGATGCGGATTTCATCGGCGACGAGAACTTCAATCAGACGGATGGCCGTACCACTCTTTCCGAAATCAGCTATGCTCTGGGATACATCCAGCCGGGTGCTGTCTGCATCGGCATCGTCTCCCTGGGCATACAACTGTTGTGGGATACGCGACCCATCAAGGAGAACGGATTCCTGAAGCTCCTACCCGGTTCTCTCATGGTCGTGTTTTTCGGCGTCGTCGCCAACGAGTGGTTCCGTTCCGCCCTGCCGGGATTGTACCTGAACGAATCATACAGGGTTTCCATTCCATCTGCCGCCAGTTTCTCCCAGTTCGGTTCGTTCTTTACGTTTCCCGACTTCTCCCATATCCTGAACCCAAAAGTCTGGAGCGTTGCCATCACGCTTGCCCTGATTGCGAGTCTGGAATCGCTTCTGAGCCTGGAGGCCGCAGACAAACTGGATCCGCTGAACCGGGTTTCACCGCCGAACCGGGAGCTGTACGCTCAAGGTGCGGGAAACATCATTTCCGGACTCCTTGGCGGAATCCCCGTCACGGCTGTCATCGTGCGCACATCCGCCAATGTATCCGCCGGAGCGAAATCCAAGTTCAGCGCCAGTCTTCACGGTGTTCTCCTGCTGGTGTGTGTGGCGTTCATACCATCGACACTCAATAGGATTCCGCTCTCGGCGCTAGCCGCCATCCTTGTCATGGTGGGAAGCAAGCTCGCCAAGCCGAAGATGTTCATCGACATATACAGGAAAGACAAGCAGCAGTTCCTTGCGTTCACCGTAACAATCGCCGCGATTCTTTTCACCGATCTGCTCGTCGGGATCATGATCGGTGTCATCTGCTCCTTCTACTTCATCATACGGAGCATGTATCACAGCGGCCTCTTCATCGTCAACCATGAGGACCGTTATCTGCTGCAATTCGGACAGGAAGTGTCGTTCTTGAACAAAGCGAAGCTTCGTCATTCGCTGGAGGAGATCCCGCACAACAGCACGCTAGTCATCGATGCCACGAAGTCGCGATTCATCGACAACGACATCGTCGAGGTGGTGGAGGAGTACTCTCACCATGCGGAGTTGAAGAATGTCACTCTTATCGTCAAAGACGACAATCGCGAGTCGCACCGCGAATTCGGTTTCATCAGCAATCAACAGAACCAAGGAGAGAACCATGGACGAGCATAGACACCTGCTCCTGGAGAACAAAGCCTGGGCCACATCCAAAGTGATGGAGGATGCCGACTATTTCACGCGCCTGAGCAAGATCCAGTCGCCGAAGTTCATGTGGATAGGGTGCTCGGACAGCAGAGTGCCCACCAATGAGATGACCGGCACCGTGCCTGGCGAGATCTTCGTCCACAGGAACATCGCCAACATGGTGGTCCATACGGACCTCAATCTGTTGAGCGTGCTTCAGTATGCCGTAGAGGTGCTGCATGTGGAGCACATCATCGTGTGTGGCCATTATGGATGCGGTGGGGTGAAGGCCGCCATCACACGCCAGAGTTTCGGCATCATCAACAAGTGGCTGCGGAACATCAAGGACGTGTATCGCATTCATGAGAGCGAGCTGATCGGCATTTCGAACGAAGACGACAGAGTGGACAAGCTCGTCGAGCTTAATGTTCAGGAGCAAGTCATGAACCTTGCAAAGACATCGATCATACAAAAGGCCTGGAAGTACGAGAACCGGCCTCACCTGCACGGTTGGGTGTACAGCTTGCAGGACGGGCTCTTGAAGCAGATCTACACCATGGCGCCGAATACGCATTTCGACGACCTTTACGAATACGACAACCTCTAACCACGGCGGTACGTCTGCGCAGTGGACCGCATGGCGTCCACCGTGGACAGGTCCACGGAGAACGAACCGAAGTTCTGGTCGTCGTACGGCCGACTGCCATGGAAGTCCGACCCGCCCGTGGCGAGCAGACCGTAGCTTTTCACCAACGAGTGGTAATACCTCGTCTGCTGCCGCGTGTGCTTGGGATAGAACGTCTCCACGCCATCCAGACCGGCGGCGATAAGCTCCACGATCCTGCTCGTGGTGATGTTCCGCGCGGGATGCGCGATGATGGCGATGCCGCCGGCGTCGTGAATGACGCGAATTGCTTCATCGATCGTCTGGTCCGCGATGGGTACGTACACGGGACCATGATTCGACAGGTAGCGGTCGAAGGCCTCCTGCGTGCTTTGCACATACCCTTTCGCCATGAGTGCCTGTGCGATGTGCGGACGTACGATACTGGCTCCGCCGGCATGAACCATCACATCATCCATGCGAATGTCCACGTTCTCCGCCCGCAGGCGTTCAAGCATCGCTTCGCATCGCGCCACCCGCTGGTCACGTGTTCGTGCAAGGTATCGCTGGAACGAATCCTCCGACGGTTCGAAGCAATACGCCAACAGGTGATATTCCCTGCCCGATTCGGCGCACGTGAGCTCGCATCCGGGCAGCACATCCACCGGCGTGTGGACGCTCAGTCGGGTGGCGATATCAAGTGCTTCGGTCGTATCGTGATCACAGATGCCAAGGACGGAGATTTGATACTCGCATGCTTTTCGCACCAGATCCTGAGGGGAGAGACTTCCGTCGGAACACGTGGTATGTGTATGAAGGTCGGTGGCAGGCTCTAAACGGAGCTGACCGACGAAGGATTGTTTCATGGACAACGCAATATAGCGGTGCGGTCGTTGTCGACTTCGATTCGGACGGTACGCAGGTCAAAGCGCGTGCCACAAGCCCGACCACGCTCCCAAGAAAGTACTTTGCTAAAGAGAGGAAAAAATATAGTTTGACACGGCACGATCATTGCGCACGCACCCACTCACATTGAAGCGAGAAGGCCATGAACAGACGTCATTTCTTTGAGCGCATCCTGAACGGCGAGGATTCCCCTCGGTTGCAGGTATCCGGCGGACTCGAGCCGTACAAACCGAACGAACCGCTATCCCGCGCCGATGCCCTTCATCTGCTGGGCCGCACGACCTTCGGTGCCACGCTTGCCGACGTGGACAAGGCCGCAACCATGACGCCCGGAGCGGCCGTCGATGCATTGTTCGTCGCATCCTCGTCCGCGCCGCCGCCCGTGTGGAGCTCGGTGGATCCCGCCACGGAGAATTTCCCCGATGCCCAGGCGCGTCAGTCCGAATACTACAAACGCTATTACGAGACCCAGCAATGGTGGTTCGCGCGCATGCGGACCGGTTCCTTCTCCATTCAGGAGAAACTCACGCTGTTCTGGCACTCCTTCCTGTGTTCGGATTACATCAAGGTATACATACCGCAGTACATGGTGGTGCAGAACCAACTGTTCCGCAGTCAAGCATGGGGGAACGTGAAGACGCTTATCGGCGCGTTGGTGTCGGACCCCGCCATGCTCATCTATCTGGACAACGTCGTCAGCATCAAGGGCAACCCCAACGAGAATTTCGCCCGCGAGCTTCTGGAACTGTTCTCTTTAGGTATCAACAACTACACCGAGGAAGATGTCGTGGAATCCTCGCGCGCCCTGACGGGATGGCGTATCAAGGGTCTGCGCGGACAGTTCTACCCTGAGTATTGGGACAACACGTCGAAGACCTTCCTGGGCAAGACCGGCGCCCTGAACACCGACGACATCATCAACGCCATCTTTGAGAAGGATGCCTGCGCGATGTACTTCGCGCGCCGTTTGTACAAGGCCTTCGTGTACGACGTGCCCGACGAGAAAATCGTCGCCGAACTAGCACAGGTCCTGCGCGCGAACAACTACGAGCTCAAGCCCACACTCTCCGTGCTGCTCAAGAGCGCCCACTTCTTCGATAGGGAATTCCGCGGCTCGCTCATCAAGTCGCCCATCGAATTCGTCGCCGGCCTGCAGCGCCAGCTTGGGTATGCCGACGTTCCGGATCAATACTCCGTGAGCGCGGCCACGGCGTTGAACCTGGAGCTGCTGTATCCGCCGACGGTGGAGGGCTGGAAGGGTGCGCACCTGTGGCTGAACACGAACCTGTATCCCTTGCGTCAGCGGATCGTGGAAGCGGTGGTGGAAGGCAAGCGTCAGGACACGAACATGGCATTCGCCAAGAAGCCCGATGTCGTCGCCTTCGCGCAGCGGTTCGCCAACGTGAACAAGGCCGCGGACTTCGTCAGCGACGTGGCGGCGTTCCTGCTCACTACGCCAATCGGACCGAAAGAGCACGAGTTCCTGCTGGAGTCGTTGCTGCAAGGCGCGCGCGACTACGAGTGGAACATCCAGATGCCCAACGCGGAGTTCCGCGTGCGGGAACTGTTGAAGGCCGTCATGACCCTGCCCGAGTATCAATTGTATTAACAGCAACGGGAGACCAACGATGAAACGCAGAGAATTCCTCTCGCAATCCGGAAAGACCATGGCAGTGGCGGCGCTCGCAAGCGGTATGCGCGGCGTGAACATGAGCGCCTTGGCGTCGTCGCCCGTGATGCCCGCCATGCAGCAGCTGGTGCAGGACTCGGACAGAGTGCTCGTGCTGATCCAGCTCACCGGCGGCAACGACGGTCTGAACACGGTGATACCCGTGGACGATCCGCTGTACTACAATGCGCGGAAGAACATCGCCATCCCCAAGGCCAAAGCCCTGAAGCTGCGCGACGGTCTGGCGCTTCATCCCACGATGACGGGCTTCCGTGACCTGTTCAACGACGGCCGGCTGAGCATCGTCCAGAACGTGACATATCCCAATCCCGACCGTTCGCACTTCCGCGGTACGGACATCTGGCTTACCGCCACCGACGCCGATGTGTTCAAGAGCACGGGCTGGTTGGGACGGTACCTGCAGACCCTTGCGCCGAACTTCCCCGCCGTGATGCCCACCGAGCCGTTGGCCATCCAGATCGGTGAGACGTTGTCATTGGGTTTCAAAGCCGATAAGGGTTCGCTCGGAATCACCTTCCGCGATCCCGATGCCTTCTATTCCCTAGTCGATCAGAATGTGAATTCCACCTACGATGCCGCTCCCGCCACGATCGCCGGCGCAGAGCTGGACTATGTGCGCAGTGTGGAGAAGGCCTCGCAGGTGTATTCGAAGACGGTGAAGGCCGCGGCCGACAAGGTGAAGACGAACAAGGTGACCTATCCCCAGAACAATCCCTTGGCGCGGAGCCTGCAGATCGTCTCCCGTCTTATCGCCGGAGGATTGTCCACGAAGATGTATCTGGTGAGCATCACGGGGTCGTCCTTCGACACGCACTTCAATCAGGGTGGTGAGAACGGCGTACATGCGCAACTGCTCTCCTATCTCAGCGAAGCCGTCACGTTGTTCCTGAACGATTGCGAGCAATTGGGAACGGCCGACAGGGTGGCGGGATTGACGTTCTCCGAGTTCGGACGCAGGGTGGCGGAGAATGGAAGTCAAGGCACGGACCACGGAACGGCTGCGCCCTTGTTCGTGTTCGGTAAGAACATCGTGGGCGGCAAGATCCATGGAAAGAATCCCGATCTCGTGAACCTGGACAGTCGCGGCGACTTGCTCATGGAGTACGACTATCGTCAGGTGTATGCCGCATCCCTGATGCAGTGGTTCGGCACGGGCAACGATGTGATGACGCAGACCCTGTTCCGGGACTTCTCGACACTGCCGTTGTTTCAACAGCGCGCCACGGATGTGGAAACGGAAAACGCAATGCTCATGCAAGCCATGGAGTGCTTCCCTCAGCCCTGCGACGAACAGGCGCATGTGCGCTACCTGGTGCCCGCAGACTCCGACGTGAGCTTGCAGCTTTTGGATATCCGCGGCAGCTCTCTGGGAGGCATATCCGAAGGTACCCTCGGCGCGGGCATGCACAGCAGTGTGCTCCGTACCTCGCACTTGGCAAGCGGAACGTATTTCGTGCGCCTGCGCTGCGGACGGTACGAACACATGAAAGCGCTGCACGTGCAGCGGTAGGGATCGCCGTCGGATACGGCTTCTCAGCCCATGGAATGGAGGGCCATGTGATTGCCCTCGCTATCGATGAAGATGGCCATGTAACCGAACGAATTGGGGAGCTCGCTCTTGCCCATGATGATATGGCCGCCCGCCGCTTCGATACGGGCAAGGACCGGAGCCAGGTCCGGATTGGCATTCAAGTACAGCAACGGACCCGCAGTGGCGGGCTTATGCTCCTTGATGTGCACCAACGCGCCGGTGGCGCCATCGCCTTCGGAAGGGAACACCGCCATGGGAATGGGTTCCATCGCTCCCGGCAGTTCCATGCGCTGCATCGGGCGATCGAAGACGCTTTCATAGAACCGAACGGCGCGCTCGAAATCGGCCGTCGGAATCTCGAACCAATCCACCGCGGATCTGTTCACCGTGGCCCGCTTCTCTTCGCCTCCGGTGGCGCGCGCAAGAATGGACGTGGTGGACGTATCATGGACGAAGGGGATGAGCGCCACCTCGCCGCCGCTAGAGCGCACGAACTCCGCACCGACCACATTCTCTTCCGTGTAATCCCCGCCCTTGACAAGCACGTCCGGTCGCACCTCGTGAATCAATTCCAGCGGCGTGTCCTCATCGAAGACCACCACCATGTCCACGGAGCGGAGGGCATCGAGGACGATGGCGCGCTCGCGTTCGGAATTGACGGGACGCGCAGGGCCTTTGAGACGGCGCACGGAGGCATCGCTGTTGAGTCCGAGTACAAGCATGTCGCCATGCGCGCGGGCACGTGCCAGGTAGTCCGCATGGCCTGCGTGGAGGATATCGAAACACCCGTTGGTGAACACGATGCGCACGTTGTCGACACGTGCTGCATCACAAACGGCGGATATGTCGGAGCGGTCGACGATCATACGATGACGATGATGGTTCTCTGCGAAGATACGGGAGGGGGACTTACTCGATGTCCCACGGACGCGGCGGCGGAGCCGAGGGATTGCGGCGCGGCGGCGTTTGCGGCGGTGCGGGACGTCCGGCAGGCCGGACGAGCGAGGAATCGCTCATGCGAACAGGGGAGTCCTTGTGCTGCGGAGCGGGGCTGATACGGGCGTCACGTCCGCTGCGTTTCACGTCGGCCGCTACGGAGGATGCATCACCGCCTGCTTCGCGCAACAGATCGATGTCGGAGACAGGATGTTCTTGGCGCTGGAACTCCACGTGCGGAAGGACCGCTTGGAGTTTCTCCTGGAGCGAGGCTCTGGTGAACGGTTTGCGGATGAACCCGTCGGCACCCAGGCGCAGCGCAATGCCCATGCTGTCGGCATCGCCTGCGGCGGTGACGACAAGGACGGGGATGTCGCGTGTGACATGCATCGACTTCAGCAAGCGCAGTGTCTGCAATCCGTCGATCTCCGGCATTACCACGTCCAGAATGATGGCATGCGGTCGGTCGTTGACGGCCGAGCCGATGGCATCATACGCATTGGAGGCGATGTTCGGTGTGATGGAAAAACTGAGAAGGGTTTTCGCCAACACGCGCTGCATCCATACGTTGTCATCGACGACAAGCACCGATGCGATATGTAATGATTGTTCAGACACGGTGGCGATGCATGAATAAACGAAACACGGGTCGTGGTTACGAGATGGCCGCTTGCGCACCCGCCTTCGAGCCGTTGCGACGGTGCCGCATGCTCACGACGGTGCTCAATTCCTGGTGGACGGGCGGAGCCGGCGGACTGAGCTCGAGATCCAGCGAGCCGAAGGCGTTCTGGATGGCCTCCGTATCGGTCTGCACCGCTTGCTTGTTCATCTCGATGATCTTGTCGAACACCTCGCGTCGGTGAACGGCGATGTTCTTCGGCGCTTCGATTCCTATACGGACGATCCCTCGGTCGAAACTGAGAATCTGTACGGTGATGGAATTACCGATGGTAATGACCTCGCCTATTTTTCGTGATAATACCAGCATAGATGAATCCTTTCCTTATGCTCGTGATTGTTTACCAAGGGGATGATTAGGTTGATACCTCTCGGACGAGAGTATCGTCTGCTTTCCGGTAAGGTCCGTACAGTCGAGGACGACCGGGGCCTTCATGTTCACGGTCATGCCGCTGTGCGACAGGGTGACAATGACATACACGGCGTAGCGGTCGTTGTTGACGTAGTCTCTGCCCGGAGAGTAGGAACTGTCGATGTGCTTGGGGTCGAGAACGGGAAATCCGATTTCGGGTTGCTCGATGCTGATAAGCCAGTTGAGGGGAGCGGATTGCTCGTCGGCGATGAGGACGAATTCGCGGAGATCGTCGAATCCGAAAAGGCCTTCGGGGAACTCGAAGATGTGGCGGGGTTCCACCTGCAGCTCTCCGAATTGACGGGTCTTGACCACCCTCACGTCCATGTGAACTTCTTGTACCATCATTGTGCGTCCTTTACAATAACCAGTAGTGTATGTACTCCGTTTTCCGATGATCCTTCATCGCTGTCCAGGTATCAGGTTGGCGTGACCGTGGTGTGTCCGTGCGTGGTCCGTGATACGTTGAGTGGTGAGTTCTAACGATGTATCGGCATGGGGCAAAAAAACTGAACTGAAAAATCATCGTCACCCTAACTTATCTTCGTGTCAGCGTGATCATACCCTTATGACCTCCACAAGAACCTCCGTTTTCGCGTCGTTTCTGCTCTTGGTCCTCCTCTCCTCCCACTCGCTGGAGGCACAGGTGTACGTGCGCTCGGTGACCATCAAACGGATGGACGTGTTCGATTCATCCACCACCGATTGGTTCTTCGGCGCACGTCTTCTGAACTCGTTGCATACCCGCACCCGCAGTCACGTCGTCGAGGACGAGTTGCTGTTCGCCGAAGGTGATGAGTTCTTCGACGAGGATCTGGAGGAAACGGCGCGCAACCTGCGTCGTCGGAACGTCTTCTCCCGCGTCGACGTCACGTCCCGCGATGTCGCCCGCGACAGTGTCGATGTGTTCATCACCACCCAGGACAAGTGGTCCACGCTCGGCGAAATCCTCTATGGATCCGGTGGCGGGGCTCTGAACTACGGCGCCGCGCTCCGCGAAGAGAATTTCCTTGGAGAGGGCATAAACACTGGGGTTTCGGCCTTGTACCGTACGGAGAACGACCTTGGCTGGCAGGGTCAGGGGTATCTGTGGTACCGACGTTTCCTCCGCACGGATTTCAATCTCTTCGCCTCCGTCCTGTCCAATCGCGTCCGCACCGTTCAGAACTTCACTCTGGATCATCCGTTCCAGACCCTCGGCACGCGTTCGGCCTACGGCATCACGGTGGTGAATTCCTTCGGTGATGACTTTCTCTATGCATCCGGATCGGCTCCGAAACTCCTGCCGTACCATCTTCGCCGAGTCACCGCGCACTTCGCCCGCGCCACGATCGACCGTGATCGCTATTTCTGGTCCGTCCTTGCCAGTGCCGAAGACGTCCACCGTCTGTCCGACACCTACCGTCAGGCCTTCGACAACAGCGGACGCGTGCTGTTCTCCCTTGGATCCCTGCGCCAGGAGTTCGTGAAAAGCGAGCGCATCGACGGGTATGAGACGCGCGATGTGGCGGTAGGTGCATGGGGTCAGGCCGTGTTCGGCTACCTCTTTCCCCTGCGATCGGGCGGGGAGCGTCTTGCGTATGTGGGTGCGCGCGCGGAGCAATCGGCCCTCATGCTGGACGACCGGTTGTACCTGTACGGTGCGGCCGAGGCATCGTCCGGTTTCGCCGGCAGCGAGGGCAGGTATACGTATGTGGAAAGTTCGGGGATAGGACACTATCGTGTGAGCAAGAACGTGCTCGTGACCGCCCGGTTCTTGCAACAGACCGCGTGGAACTGGACGGCATTCCGGCAATTGGTGTTGGATAACGATATGGGCCTGCGCGGGTACGTGCTGAACGGCATGGCGGGGGATAATCGCTTTCTGGCCAATGCGGAGGTGCGCTTTTTTCCCACCGTGGACCTGTGGATACTGCGTTTCGGGGCTGCCGCGTTTTACGATGGCGGCATGGTGTGGAACCAGTCGCAGAACTTCCTTCAGCAACGCTTCCGAAACGCGATCGGCGTAGGATTACGCATCTTCAATACGAAATTGACGGGTTCGGCGGCCATTTTACGGATCGATTTCGCCTACAACGTGGACGAACGCAGGTGGGCGGGCATCATCATCACCAGCGACCAGCTTTTTTCGGCCTTCGGAAGTCATAATTTCACCCTGCCCTTCCTGGGCGGCTCGAAAATCGACGGGGAATAGGTCCCGTCCTCCGGCCCAACCTCCACCACCGTCCGGGTGCCGCTCGGTGGAAACACGGTGCAAATCTCCCGCAATTTCCCACGACGTTCTTTGCCGCTCCGTGCGTAGTTTTGCCGCTCTCGCTCGCCGTACATATCAGCGAAACAGACAGATTCGGACGCATATAGACACAAGCAGACATCATTTCTTAATCCAAAGGTTAGCGCAATGAATGAAGGTTCAATCGTTCAGGTAATCGGCCCCGTTGTGGACATAGAGTTTCCCACTGGCCATATCCCACCGGTACTTAACGCTCTTCGTATCCCCCGCAAATCCGCGGAAGGCACGGACGAAGTGCTGATCTGCGAAGTGCAGCAGCACTTGGGCGAAGACCGCGTGCGTACCATTGCCATGGACTCCACCGACGGTCTGGTGCGCGGCATGAAGGCCATCGATACCGGTGAACCTATCATGGTGCCGGTCGGCCCCGATGTACTCGGCCGTATCATGAACGTCATCGGCGAGACCATCGATAATGGTCCGGAACTTCACACCTCCAAGCGCTATCCCATCCACCGCAACCCCCCGAAGTTCGCGTCGCTGTCCACGAAGACAGAGATGTTCGAATCCGGTATCAAGGTCATCGACCTTATCGAGCCCTACACCAAGGGTGGTAAGACGGGATTGTTCGGTGGTGCAGGTGTCGGCAAGACGGTCATCATCCAAGAGCTTATCAACAACATCGCCAAGCAGCACGGTGGGTTCTCCGTGTTCGCAGGTGTGGGTGAGCGTACCCGTGAAGGAAACGACTTGTTCCTTGAAATGACGGAGTCGGGCGTTATCTCCAAGACCTCCATGGTGTTCGGTCAGATGAACGAACCGCCGGGAGCACGCGCACGTGTGGCTCTCACGGCTCTGGCTATCGCGGAATATTTCCGTGACGAAGAAGGTCGTGACGTTCTCTTGTTCGTCGATAACATCTTCCGTTTCACCCAAGCGGGTTCCGAAGTATCGGCGTTGCTCGGCCGTATGCCGTCGGCCGTAGGATATCAGCCCACGCTCGCCACCGAGATGGGTGTCTTGCAGGAGCGTATCGCTTCCACCGATCGCGGTTCCATCACGTCCGTCCAGGCGGTGTACGTACCGGCGGACGACTTGACCGACCCTGCTCCGGCGAATACCTTCACGCACTTGGATGCAACGACCGTTCTCTCGCGTTCCATCGCGGAGCTTGGTCTGTACCCCGCGGTCGATCCGCTGGACTCCACCTCGCGTATCTTGGATCCGCTCATCGTGGGACACGATCATTACAACGTCGCCATGCGCGTGAAGCGCACGCTCCAGAGCTACAAGGATCTTCAGGACATCATCAACATCCTTGGTATGGACGAGCTCAGCGAAGACGACAAGCTTACCGTGTACCGCGCCCGCAAGATCCAGAAGTTCTTCTCGCAGCCGTTCCACGTTGCCGAGCAGTTCACCGGATTCCAAGGCCGTTATGTGAAGATCGAAGACACCATCGCGGGCTTCCGCGCCATTCTCGAAGGCGAAGTGGACGAAATCCCCGAGAACTTCTTCTCGTACAAGGGCACGCTCGACGAAGTGGTCGACGCCGCCAAGAAAGCCGGAGCATAATTCGAAGAGCATGTATGTCTGACACCTTACTCAAAGTAGAAATCGTCACACCGCGCTCCACCGCCTACAGTGCTGTAGCGCAGGCGATCACCTTGCCGGGCACCTTGGGTCCGTTCCAAGTGCTCATCAACCACGCACCCATCATCTCCTCCCTCGAGTCGGGTCTGATCAAGATCATCGACGAAGAAGGCCACGACGTGATGTTCGCCGCCAACGGCGGCTTCGCGGAAGTGCGCAGCAATGTCGTCTCCATCGTTGTGGAATCGGCGGAAGCCGGTGCGGACATCGATCTCGATGTCGCCCAGGCCGAGCTCTCCAGCATTGAAGAGCGCATTGCGAACAAGACCTCGTCGCACAGCAGCCTTGAGGATAAGAAGCACCTGCAGACCGCCCGTAACCGTGTGGCTGCCGCACAGGCGATGCGCGCTGCGTGAGCGGTGACGGAACAGGCATGAACGAAAGACACGACAAAGCTCTGTGAGTTCTTTTCACAGGGCTTTTTTTTATGGTTGGATGTATGATCGACACGGTATTCCTATGATTCTTCCCATCGACGGTTCGTCCCTTACCCTTGAAGCGCTCGTCGCGGCGGCGCGCGATACCGACGCGCGCATCGAACTCACCGACGACGCCCGTGCCCGCGTGGCGCGTGCGCGCAGTGTGGTGGAGGAATGGGAGCGCGACAACAAGGTGATCTATGGCGTCACGACAGGCTTCGGCGAATTCGCCAACGTCGTCATTCCTCCCGGCGAACGGGAGAATCTTCAGGAGAATCTCATCCTCTCTCATGCGGTGGGCGCCGGTGAACTGCTCGGCGATGCCGCCGTCCGCGCCATGATGATCCTTCGCGTGAACGCCCTGGCCAAAGGTCACAGCGGTGTGCGCGTGGAGACGTTGCAGACGCTCTGCGATGTGTTCAATGCGGGCATCATCCCTGCCGTGCCGTCGCAAGGTTCCGTGGGGAGTTCGGGCGACCTGGTGCAGCTCTCGCACATAGCGCTGGTGCTTATCGGGAAGGGTCGATGCAAACAGGATGGAGGTCTTGCCGATAGCGCCGACATCCTTTCCGCTCACGGCATACGGCCGGTGCGACTCCAAGCGAAGGAAGGTCTGGCCCTGATCAACGGTACGCAGATGCAATGCGCCGTGGGATCGCTGGCGTTGCACAAGGCGCAGCGTCTGGCCGACCTTGCGGATGTGTGCGGCGCCTTCTCCGCCGATGTGCTCCGCAGTACGGACCGTGCCTACGATGCCCGACTGCACGCGCTGCGTCCGTATCAGGGTCAGCAGGAAAGCGCCGCACGCCTGCGCGGACTCATGCAGGGAAGCGCCGTGCGCGAGTCGCACCGCACGAACGACACGCGTGTACAGGATGCGTATTCCATCCGCTGCATGCCGCAGGTTCACGGCGCTTCGCGCGATGCGTTGCGCTACGTGCGCAGTGTGTTCGATGTGGAGCT
The DNA here is from genome assembly GCA_040398805.1 of Kapaibacterium sp. (SeqCode). GTDB lineage: Bacteria > Bacteroidota > Ignavibacteria > Kapaibacteriales > NICIL-2 > JBBATK01. The sequence goes on from JBBATK010000008.1 coordinate 97,904, forward strand.
GAATGCGGTGACGGATAATCCGCTCATCTTCCCGGAGGACGGAGACCACGTGGAGGGCGGGAATTTTCATGGTCAGCCGCTGGCCTTGGCGCTGGATTTCATGACCATCGCCTGCGCCGAGCTCGCGAACATTTCCGAACGTCGTATCGAACGCATGGTGAACGGCGCACTGAGCAACGGACTGCCCCGCTTCCTTACACGTAACGGCGGTGTGCAGAGCGGCATGATGATCGCACAGTACACGGCTGCAAGCATCGTGAGCGAGAACAAGGTGCTGGCGCATCCTGCAAGTGTGGACTCCATTCCCACGAGCGCCAATCAGGAAGACCATAACTCCATGGGAAGCATCGCCGCGAACAAGGCCTTACGCGTGGTGGAGAACGTACAGACGGTGCTTGCCATCGAATTGCTGTGCGCCGCGCAGGCATTGGATTTCCTGCGGCCGTTAACGACAAGCGCCACGCTGGAACGCGTGCATGCATGCATCCGCACGCGGGTGCCCTTCGCCGAGACCGACCGTATCCTGTATGATGACGTCGCGGCCGTGCGCGACCTTATCGAAAGCGGCGTTTTGGAACATGCCATCGCCGGGGAATAGTTTTCCCCCCATTAACACCATCACTCCTCGTCCTGCGGCGCGTCCGGCAAGGCCAGGAGCGAGGACGACGACAATGTCTGACCCATGATGCCTTCCAGCTCCCCGTGGATGCGGACGGCCGCCTTGCGCGTGCGCTCGATCTGCTTTTCGCGCTTGGCCCAGATACGTTCATAGGCCGCCTTCTCGCTTTCCAGTTCCTTGCGCATGGTGATGATCACTTCCATGATGGACTGTATATGCTGGGCGAACTGCTGTCCCGTCAAATAATCATACAGCAATTCCATCTTGTCGGATTTACCTTCGTTCGCCACGCGTTGCCGGGCCACATCGATGATCCCTTCGCGCAGCGCCGACGAGAGCTGCAGCGCGTAGCGGATGTCGCTCACCCACACACCATCCACCATGGCGAAGGTCTCCACGCCTTTCGGCAAGGAGGTGGTGGCGATGATTCCCACATGTGCATGAAGCTCGCGCATGTCCGCCTTCAGCTTCGGGATGTACTCGTTGCTCCAAGTCTTCGTGCGCTTGATCTCCCACAATATCAATCCGCAGTCGCGATGCTGGTCGCGAACCGTCTGCACGATATCCGCTCCTTTGACGCCCTTCGGCACCTCCGTTATGCTGTCGAACACGAAGGTCTTGGCCAGCTGCTCCTCCAACAGGTTCTCCAGCACCTCACCCTGCATCTGCTGTGAGCCCTGGCTTGCCCGTCGTTCCATCTCGGCAAGGGCCTTGCGCAAGTCGGCAAGCTGTTTGTCCTTCTCGGCGTCCTTCAGCTGATACTGTTCGCTCACCTGCTGCTGGGCGTTCTCCCAGATCTTCGTTCGTTCCTCGGAAAGCGTGCGCTGTATGCGTACCTCCATTTCCTGTCGCTCATCCTCCAGCTTGCGTTGCTGCTGGAGAAGCTCCGCTTCCTTGGCGTTCTGCACGTCGATGCGTTCCCGCATGCGGGCGATCTCCTCTTCTCTCGCGGCGAGCTGCGCCGATACCGCTTCAGCGGCTTTCTGCGCTTCCTCGGACCGCAGGGTATCGGCTTGCTTCCGCAGGTCGTCCTCGTGCTGCTTCTGCCGCTCTCGCTCGCGTTCCGACACCTCGCGTTGCTGTTGCAGTTTTTCCTCCTGAAGCATTGCCAGTTGCTTGGCGAACGCTTCCTCCCGACGTTTGGCTTGCTCTTCGACTGCTTGCTTCTGCGCACGCAGTTTCTGTTCGAATTCCGCTTCGATGCTCTCGCGTACTTGTTTGCTCAGGGCCTCGGTAAGGTCCGAGCCGCAATTGGGACAGCTAAGGATGGATGAGGTGCTCATGGTGTAAGAATGCTTGGTGGAATCCGGAACGACGTCAGATGACCGGGTGCGGTGAAGATAGCACGAGACAGTCGACCTTGTCATCGGATAAAAAAAAAGAGTGTCCGCACGGGCGGACACTCTTAAAACGACGGACTTCCGACGTTAATGAATGCTGTCGGCCAGAATCACATTAACGCCACCCTTTTTCAGCAGTTTACCGGTTACGGTGACCGTGCCGCCCGCAAGCTCAGCGAGCTTGGCGGATGCGTTCGTGCCGTCGCCGTTCAGGATGATGTAGCAGGAGTTCTTCACGCACAAGCAGAGGATCTCGTTGCGAGAGACGCTCGTCTTGGCATCGGCTTTGGAGATGCCGGCGGACTTACCGTTCGCGCATCCGATGAGCGTGCACACGGTGCCCGACCAACCCTTGCCGGCAGGTGCCTTGGTCGCTGCTGCAGGTGCCGATGCGGCTGCCGGAGGCGGAGCGACGACGGGGGTCGATGCGGGTTCGACGGATTTCTTTTTACCGAAGCCCTGCGCCGACGCGGTGTTCACGGCGACAAGGGCGATGACGAGAAGAAGGATATGTTTCATAGGTAGTAAGATGGTTTGGAATGATGTTGGACATGAATGGAAGTACGTGGAACGATGATGCAGATGGTACGCTTAGTCGTGAGCCACGTGCATGATCTTCGTGGCGCGAATGCCGGGACCGTCGATGTCCAACGCGCCCTTCTTCATCGCATAGGGGATGAGAGCGGTCTTCTGGACCGACGCGTCGATTTCGACGAACAGACCGTTGGCGTCACTCTGGATGATCGAACCGTTCTTCGCTTTCAAGAGGATCTTCGCAAAGCGATTGTCTTGCGTCAGAACATAAATGACGTAGCTCTTACTCGTCTTGACGTCGACGAGGCCTTCCACTTTCGTTTTGCGCGGTGAGCTCTGGTCGTTGATGGACTTCGTCTCATACACGGCATTCAGACTATCGGCGTTGACGATGAAGGGGGTGTTGGCATTCTCGGCGAACACGTAGGTTCTCTTCGCCGTTTTGCCATTGATCTTGCCGTTCGCGTCCGCAAATGCCGAAGCACTCGGAGATCCCATGGTGCTGTCCGACGAATCGAAGCACAAATCCCACAGGTCAGCGGAAGCGATGGTCTGGTTGCGGCCGTTGAGGAGGTCGATGCCGCTGCCCAGGACCGATTTGCGATCATACGCGCGGATACCGTTGTATCGTGTCGCGGGCGCCCAGTCCAGGGAGATCGCTGAGGAGGTGGTATCAAGCGTGCGAGACACGAGCTTGAAGGTATACACCTTGCCCTCGGGTAGCGGCGAGATGTCGTAATAGGTGGCGCCTTTGGGTAGCGGTACATCGGCATCGAAGGTGCCGCTTGTGACGACAAGGAGATAGTCCTTGAAGGCGGAATTCGATTCCGAGGTGGAAGGGGTGAAGGCGATGCGGACGGTGGTGTCGTTCACGGAGCATGCCTTCAGTCCTGTCGGTGCGTTCGGAACGAACGTCGTCGGTGCGATCGTCGTGTCCTCGCACGAGGTCATGACGAACGCCGATGCGATGATCAGCGCTGCAGGAAGAAGAAAACGAAGTTTATTCATGGCAGAAAACCTTTATGGTGAATAAAGAAAAATAAAAACGATGGCATTTCTTGATGACGGTCACCGGCAAATATACGGTGCATGCGATGAGTGGAAGGTTGACGGAGGTGATGATGCGTCCCTCCGCGACGGACCGTTCCGCATGCCATGCTCGCCGGGACCGCCATTGCCAAGGGTGCCGACCGGGAATGGACGGCGTGATACGATTCCGTAACAGAGGTCGTCCACGATACCGGTGTCTGGTTCGTCCATAGGCGGACTATCAGACCAAGAGCCACGCGAGCGATCTATGAGCGAAGCAGTACGAAGCATGTTTGCCGGGATTTCCGGGCGTTACGACCTGATGAACAGCGTCATCACTCTTGGGATGCACCAAGCGTGGCGACGTCGAGCTGTGGCGTTGTCCGGTGTGAAGCCGGGCGACCGGGTGCTGGATTGCGCCTCGGGAACGGGGGACTTCGCCCTTGCCTTCGCCGATGTCACGGGCACCGGCGGAAACGTCACCGCCACCGATTTCTGTCGGGAAATGCTCGATTACCTTCCCGCCAAGGTCCGCTCCGATCGTCATGCCATCACCATCGAACTCGCCGATGCGATGTCCTTGCACTACGCGTCCGCTTCGTACGACGTGGTCAGCATCGCGTATGGTATACGGAACGTGGACGACCCGCGCGTGGCCCTGAGCGAAATGATCCGGGTGCTGAAGCCCGGCGGCCGCCTGGTGGTGATCGAAACGGGTCAGCCGTCCGGTCTCATGAAACTTCCCTTCGCCCTGTTCCGTCCGCTCATCCCCGTGGCCGGACGTCTTATCGCCGGCAACTCGGACGCCTACTCGTATCTCCCTCGCACCGCCCGCGAATTCCCGTACGGTGATGCCTTCGTGGCTCTGCTCAACGAACACTCCAGAGTGCGCACCGTGCGCTCGATTCCCCTGTTCTTCGGGGTTTCGTACATCTACGTGGCAACGGTGGACTGATCACCATCCATGCTGTGCAGGACAGGGGATATCACGGCAAAGCCACGTCGGGGCACGCACCGGGGACATCGTCGGCCGCTAGGATTTGCCACCCTTTTCCCGCATCTCCCGCCCGTCATCCGCGCCCGCGCTTTCCGCCGTTCCCGTGGGAAAATCGGCCGAGCCATTTTTTGGCGTATTTTTGCACGATTGCCAACTCTGCAACCTGTAAAGAGTTGCGCCAATCGCCACGATTCACGTTTATTCCAAAGGTACCCGATGCCTCCCAAGCCGTTAAGCGTACTGTATGTTGCCAGCGAAGTCTACCCCTTTGCGAAAACCGGCGGTCTCGCAGATGTTTCGTACGCATTTCCCATCGCCATGCGCGATCTGGGACATGACATACGCGTCATGCTGCCCAAGTACGGGAACATCAGCGAGCGGAAGAATCACATCCATCAGATCAACCGTCTGTGCGACATCCCCATTCCTGTCGGCGATATCACCGAGCCCGCCACGGTGAAATCCTCGTCGATCAATAATCCGCGCACCAAGGTTCAAGCGTACGTCACGACGAACTTCAATTACTTCGATGCGAAGAAGGGATTGTATTCCGATCCCGTGTCCGGTGCCTTGTACAACAACGACGAGCGCTTCATCTTCTTTGCGCGCACCGTCATCCAGACCTGCAATCTGCTCGGGTGGTTTCCGGAGATCATCCATTGCAACGGATGGCAGACCGGACTGTTGCCCGCGTACCTTCGCACCATGTATGCAAAGGAATTCGCGAAGACGAAGATCATCTTCACCATCCACAACCTCTCCGAACAAGGCGTGTTTCCCATCGCCTCGTTCGCAAAGACCGGACTGCCCAAAGACGCGATGGCGAAGGTGACACAGGGCAAGACCTTGAACTTCACCAAAGCGGCGCTGGAGTATTCGGACGTCGTGACGACGGTGAGCCCGACCTACGCTCAAGACATCGTCAAGGACAAGAAGATCGCCGGTGACCTGTTCCCCCTGGTGAAAAGCAAGAACATCCGCGGTATCATCAACGGTATCGATCCGTACGGGTGGATGCCCAAGAGCGATACGCACATCACGAAGCATTACGACATCACGTCATGGAAGCAGGGCAAGCAGGCCAACAAGCAGAAGCTGCACGACAAGGTGGGACTGGTGGTGGACGAGAAGCTGCCCCTTATCGGCATCGTCACCCGCATATCCGAAGCCAAAGGTATACCGTTGTTCCTGGAAGCCGCACCGAAACTGCTTTCCGAGAAGGTGCAAGTGGTGTTCCTTGGCGATGGTGATGTGAAGATGAAGAAGGAACTCGAGAAGCTCGCAACGAAGTTCAAGAAGAACTTCGCCCTGCGCCTCGGTTTCGATGACGAGTTGGCGCACTTGATCGAAGCGGGTTCGGACATGTTCCTGATGCCGTCGCTCTACGAGCCGTGCGGCCTGAACCAGATGTATTCCATGATGTACGGTACCGTTCCCGTGGTGCGCGCCACCGGCGGATTGATCGACACCGTTCAGGACTACGATGCGAAGAAGAAGACGGGCAACGGTATCGTGTTCAAGAAACACGCCGCGGCAGACCTTTTGGCTGCCGTCAGCAAGGGCACCAAGCTGTTCGAAGACAAGGATGCATGGGCCGAGCTCGTGACGAATTGCATGAAGAGCGATTTCACCTGGGCTGCGTCCGCCAAGCAGTACGACACCATCTATCGCGATATGGTGAAGTAAGTCTCGCATCCCGTATCCATGCGGTGGACAGAGCCGTCGACGTCGTGAAACGCAGGGACCTTCGTCCTTGCGTTTTTTTTGTTAAGGCGCAGACAACCTTCGTGCTTTTTCCCACGTCCGACTTCCCTGATGCGGTATTTTTGTCCTCCCCAATGCATGCGTCATCCGTTCATCCTGCATGCATGGGAGAGTTACGTAACGTGATTATGATCCGAACCGACCTTGTCCGAACATCGCACCGTCCGTACGCGCGATTCCATCAGCATCTCCTCGCCATCGCCCTCCTGCTGCTCACCCTCGGTGCGCAGTTCACGGCGTGCAACGACCTGCCGAACGACGTCGGCTCGGCGGTCATTCCCGATACGGTGAATGCACGGTCGATCTCATCCCTCGATACGACTATCCTCCTGTCATCCTCGACCGTCCTCACCCGCGGCGTGGTCTTCAACTCCGGCGTCCTGTACATCGGCGCCACTCCCGCCGTGCGCGCGGCAACGGTGCTGCGGATGACGAACATACCCATCTACCTCGGCACGGTCACGCTTCCCGATATCGATTCGGTATTCCTCATCATGCAGCCGTTACGGTTCGTGTACGGCGACAGTACCATCCAGAACAACAAGCTCGCGTTCGGTGTGTGTGAACTGAATAAACCCATCATCACGGCCGACAGCTCGGGGAGCATCAGTGCCTCCGTGCGGTGGCCCGATCTGTTCAGCTCGGGGTTGACGCCGAATCCGGCCTTCCTTTCGGCGGATACCATCGCGTCGTTCTCCGGACAGATTCCCTTGAAGGACACGTTGTCGCCGTTACGGCTCCGCTTGAACGATGCAGGACGACAGATGATCGCGTCGTGGTTCATGAAACAGGCGGACTCCTCGAAGCGCACGAGCATCTACGGTATCGGCTTCGTTCCGTACGCGAGCTGCTCGGTGATCCGCGGTTTCAGTACGGCAAGTCTCGTGAATCCCTCCGCATCGCTCGTGAAGATCAAAGTGTATTATCGTAACGCAGCTGTCCGCGACTCCGTGGAAATCAGTTCCGGAAACGATTGCAGCGTCGTCGATGCGGACTCCGTCGCTGCGCCTTTGCATCTTGTCCAGTCCATCATCCAAAGCGAACAGCGATTGAGCTTCGACATCAGCAGCATTCCCGCAACGGACGCCATCCTCAAGGCCCAGCTCACGCTTACCATGGATACGACGGTGACCGTGCTTGGCAACATCAGCACGCCGAATAAGCTCAGTATCATTTCCCGTTTCGAGAAGGATTCGGCGAAACCCAACTTCGGTGCGTCGTACACCTCGGGCAAGACCGCCGGCTCGAACAAAGTGGTCTTCTCCAATGTGGCACAGGCTCTCGATCAGGCCCGACGTTCCTACGGCGGCAAGGGATCGTTCAGCATCGTCAGCAACGGGACGTCGCTCGAACGGTATGCGGTGTACGGACTGAGCGCGCCGGCCGCTCTCCGGCCCACCCTTGTCATCACCTACGCGGCACGTCCGGCAGCAGGAGGAAAACGATGAACATGCCCATCGGCACACGTCCCGTGGTTCTTGCGTGCATGCTCTGCGTGTGCACCCTGTTCTGCTCGGTGCTGTGCACCGTGGATACCCATGCCCAAGGCGGTTCCAATTATACCGTGTTCGGACTCGGCGACCTGCGTCGCAGTGTCGGTGCGGCCTACGAGGGAGTGGGCGGCTGCCTGTACAGCACGTCCTTCGACAACACCATCAACATCGCCAATCCCGCCGTATGGACCGATGTCAAGACCACGAGACTGCAAGGCGGGTACCGGTTCAATCAGCAGTTCATCACGCAGAACGGCCGCACCGTAGGGAACAATAACGGAAAGCTCGACGGCGTGGCGGTGATCTTCGCTCTTGATACCACCGCAGGTGTGAGCGCCAGCATCGGTCTGTATCCGTCCAGCTCGGTGAATTACATGTTCGTCAAAGGCGAGCGCATCGCCTTGCCCGATCCCGGTCAGTTCATCGACGGGTACTCGTCGTATATGGGAAGCGGAGGATTGAATGCGGGTTTCCTTGGTGCATCGTGGGCGGTGACACCGCGAGTGTCGGTAGGATTCACCGGACTTTTCCATTTCGGCGTCATCACCGACAAGGTCGAGACCTCCATCATCAGCGAAGCTGCGCTGAATTCCATCACGACGAATACCGATCAACTCTCCGCCATGGGTTTCACCTTGGGCTTGCAGACGAAACCGTTCGACAATTTCACCCTCGGCGGATCGCTCACGATGAACGGATCGCTCACCGCTCTCTCCGATATGAATTACCGGACGGCGCAGACAGGTGGCGTGGTGTCGTACGATAGTACGTTCACGCGTACCGTCACCTCGTCCATGCCCTCCACCATCGGCATCGGTGCGTCGTATCGTCACGACCGATTGCTCTTTCTTGCCGATGCGGAACTGCAGACGGTGGATGGTATGACCTATCGCATGCCCGCGGGTTCATCGTACACCAATGCGTCGCGCATCGGCGTCGGGATCAGCCGTCTGGGATCACGCTCCGCCGGGATGTCCTATGCTCAGAAGATGAATCTCAATGCCGGACTCGGCATGCGGAATCTGTATTATTCGTTCTTCGGGGAAACCGTCACGGAACAGTACGGAACGTTCGGTGTGCAGATGCCCTTCGGCGGGGCCGCCATGGTGGACGCCGCCTTGGTGCTGGGTGTGCGCGGAAGCACGCGCAACGGCGGAGTGGAAGAGCTGTTCGGTCGACTGAGCGTCACCATCAGCGTCGGCGAAGTGTGGTTCATTCCGTTCCGCAGGGACCAGTAATCACGGCGCACCCGAGGTCTTCGCTTCCACCGTGTCCTGCCGCTCGATGCCTCACTCGTTCCACCGCGTCGTCGTTCGCGGCAGCGGGAACACCGTCCTCTCATCCTCCCTCGACGGACGCCGTCTGCGGGATGTCTCCTTCGGCGCACGCACAAGAACAGGCTGCCGTTCACCCGCACACACCCGCTCATACAGGCAGGCCCTTTCGGGATTCAACCGTGCGATGCACTTCATGAGATCATGCGTGGCAAGGGCTCGAAGCGCTTCCGCGCGACGTCGCGCGGCGCGCATCGTTGAAAACGATTCGTAATACCAAAGTTGTCGAATATCATACCGCGCAATGAACCCATGTGCGTCGCTGTCGTCCTTATGACGCTTCACGGCCGCCACGAGGTCGTCCGTCACATCCACATGCACCACGCCGATATCGTTGCTCATCACGTAGGCGTGATAGGCGTGCGGTGGAGTATCCGCCGTCGTGTGGTTCAAGGATGGAGTCATGTCAGGGGAGTGATAAGGATATGCGACACACCATGTCGCGCTTCATGGGTTATCGGACGTTCCACGGGATGGATAAAGCCCTCATGTTCCGTAAATTCGTGGTCTCTGGCGGCGACGTACACCGAAAGTCCCCGCCTATCGTCCTACTAACCGACCGTCGGATTCATCATACGCACCATTTATGAAAACCTTTCTCACGTTGCGGACCACCATTCGCATCACCATCTGCGCCGTCCTTATGCTCTCGGGAATGCAGCTGCCCGCCCAAGTGCTGGAAGCCGGTGAGGAGCTGACGTACACTGTTTCCTATCTGGGCGTGCGCCTCGGCACCATCCGCATGACCAACGAGGGAAAGATCGATTTCAACGGCAAGCAGGTGTACAAGATGAAAGCGTACATCGACTCACGTCCCGGTATTCCCTTCGTGGAGATCCACACCACCTTCGAGTCGTGGATCGATCCCTCGGCCACGTCGTCCTATCAGTTCGCCGCCAACACCAAGGATGGCGACGGCTGGCAGTTCGATAAGTACGTGTTCAATTATCCCGCGAAGATCATCACCACGGAGAAGTGGGCGAACAATGTGAAGAAGAGCGGCAACCAATTCGCCATCACGAAGAAATACAACGACGGCTGTTCGCTGTTCTACTGCGCACGGCAGCTGTTGTATTCGAAGAACATCGCCAGCATCCCCACCATGGTGGGCGACGATACCAACACCACCCGTATCAATTTCTTAGGCAAGGTGGAACCCGTCGAGATAGAATCCTCCTCGTATCCCGTCCGCACGGTGTATTTCGATGGCGACGCCAACTGGACCGGCGTGTACGGTGTGACGGGTCACTTCCAGGGATGGTTCAGCGACGATGCGGCACGTGTGCCCATCAAGGCGAAAATGAAGTTGTATCTTGGCAGCGCTTCCATTGAACTGGTGGGATGGAAACGCAAGGACTGGCAGCCGCCCAAAGCCGAATAACGCCGACGGAGAAAGGATCATGATGTATCCGGATGATGTGATAAAGCTCATACTTGCCGTCGTGGTGGGCGGACTCATAGGTCTGGAGCGCGAATACAGCAGCAAAGCCGCAGGGTTCCGCAGCATCGTGCTCATCTGTATCGGGTCCACGCTCTTCACGGTCATCTCCCAGCATCTGGGTGGTACTGCTAATGGCGACCGTATCGCGGCGAACATCATCACGGGCATAGGTTTCATCGGTGCCGGCGTCGTGTTCAAGGACGGTGTGTCCATCACGGGCATCACCACCGCGTCGAGCATCTGGGCCACGGCCGCCCTCGGCATGGCTATCGGCGGCGGACATTACATCCTGGCCTTCGAAGGTCTGGTCCTCGTCATCATCGTCCTCTCCCTTTTCGAGTTTCTCGAACGCCAGGTGGACCGCTGGCATCAGGTGCGCAGCTACCGTATCGTTGTGAACGGCGACACCGATTTCAGTATCGAACTCGAAGCCCGCTTGGCTGAACTCTCCCTGAGTTTTGAAAAGAAACGACGGATGAAATCCGACAACTCCCGCGTGTATACCTACGATGTCAGCGGCAAACGCGACCGCATCGAACAGTTCAGCTCCTTCCTCATGAACGATTCCTCCGTGCAGTCCTTCGAGTGCTGATTTTCGCTTCCTGCGTATCTTTCGAGGCACGGTGAACACGTCATCCGAGAATACTTCGGCATAGCGCCCGCTACGTCCGTGCGATCTACCGTTCCATTCATCCTGTCGGGGAATACCGTATGAACGTCCGTACCCTTGTGTCTTCCGTTGCGTGCTTCATCATCTGCGCGCTGTCCTGCCACGACCTTTTTGCCCAGAATCCCGCCCGGGCCATGGTGATCGAAGATCACACCGGCGCGTGGTGCGGGTGGTGCGTGCGCGGCAATCAGGCGCTAGAGGATCTGCACGCGCAATACGGCGACCGTGTCATCCCGCTCGCTTTTCACAATGGCGACAGCATGGCATTGCCCATCCAGAGCGTGCTCGCGAAGAAATTCTCTATTACGGGATATCCCAGCGGACTCGTGAACAGGGAGAGTTTCACGATCGGAACGAGCACGGGACGTATCCTGGATCCCGACAATTGGGCCGCTGCGGTGAAGTCGTTGGAAACCGCGAAGTCCAGCATCGGTGTGACCGTGGAATGGAGCATCGACAGCACGACGGGCGTGCTGACGGCCAAAGCCACGGCGAAGATGTTCGCCGACCTCAACACGCAGTACGCATTCAATCTCGTGGTGGTGGAGGACAGCGTGAAAGGAAAGGGGACGGGGTGGGACCAGACGAATTATCTCAGCAACCGCGCGGGCTATGAATCGCATCCGTACTATTACCTGCCGTCCAAGATTCCAGACTATTACCACATGAACGTGGTCCGTGCGTTCATTGGCGGTGAGAACGGCGAGATCGGCGGCTTCCCCGCGTTTGCGCGCAATGGCGAGAGTTATACCCATACGTTCACGGTAGGACTGGACTCCGTGAAGATCCAGAACCGGAAAAACATCTGGGTGGCGGTGATGGTGGTGGAGAACGGCGGACTCAACCGCGTGGTGAATGCGGTGTCGGCCGGAAAAACGCCCACGCCAAAGTCCACCTTGTGGAAGGTGGACGTGAGTGCTGCGGATAATTACCGCACGGCCAAGCGCAACGACAGTACGGCGTTCCTGCTCACGCTGAAGAACAATAACGACAAGGACGTCACGGGCATCGTGAACATGGATAAGAATTATTCCTATGCTCCTGATGACTGGACCGTTCGATTCGATCCCAAGTCCATCAACGTTCCCGCAGGCGGCACCGCTACGGTGAAGATGATCGTGAAGCTGGGTAGCGCAGCGGGCTATGGCAATTACAAGATCACGACGGAGATCAAGCCCTTCGACAACATCCGCAGTCTGCCGCTGAGCACCACGGTGGGCGTTTTGTCCGACGGCATCCGCTATGCCATCGCGCGGTTCGATTCCGACGAGGGCCGCGAGCTGGATCCGCTCATGGAGTCGTACACGAAGCTTGGCGCTTTTGCCGGAGAGAGCGCCGTGGTGGCGTGCAACGACAGCACGCTGAAGTATTATGACTTCAATGCCTTCGATGTGATGCTGCTTCCCGAAAGCTATGCCACCCGAACGGCCATCATCTTCAGCAAGAAGATGGTCCAGATGATGCAGAACCGTGTGGACAATTTCCGTCCGATGATCATCACCTCGCCCATGGACATGTGGTTCACGGCGGATAATTACGGATCGATGGTGAGCGCGGAGGTGAAGAAGTTCTTCAACGAGACGTTAGGATTCACAGGGGCGAAGCGCTCGTGGGGTCCGTGGCTGTGGAACAGCTCCTTGCGAAAGTCGTCCGTGGTCGGCGTGCAGTCGTATGCCGGGCAGGACGTCCAACCCTCGTTGGACTTCAACGTGAACGAGACGGATTCCGTGTACACCGTGCAGGATCACTGGCTCGACGAATTGTCCATCCTCGATTCCGCACGCGTCCACCGCATCTTCCGGTTCTATGGCGAGAAGATCACCGATGATTCTTCCGTCGCCGCGGTGTACACCAAGGTGAAGAACACGGCAGTGATCTATCAGGGATTCAGCTTCGGAGCCATCAAGGATGAACCCCTGCGCCGCACGGTGCTCAATAATTATCTGTCGTTCCTCATGAAGGTGACGGACGTGGAACCCGCCGACATCAATGTCGCCCGCCTCAGCGCCTATCCCTTGCCCGCCGCCCAGATGATGAACGTGACCTTTCTCGAGAACGCCTCTCCCGGAACGCTGCGCGTGGCGGATACGCGCGGTCGTGAATGGATGACACTGCCCGTATCCGCAGGCGCGGGCTCCATGCGTCTTGATATGAGCTCGCTTCCCGCAGGCTCGTATTATCTGCTCCTCGAACGCGCCGGGGCGATGTCGGCGTGTGCGGTAATGGTGGGAAGGTAGAGGGGAATGCACAAGAATACCGCGAGCTGAAAAAATATATTCTTTGTGCTATTTATCACGCCCCGATATATTACCCGAGAACCGGCCACGGAATAATCTCTCGGGGAACGAATGCGGTTACAGAACCGGCGACTACTTATTCTTTGTCTCTGCATGGTCCATGCCACTGCACTGAGTGCGCAGTGGACGCACATAGGACCATGGAGGGGCACGGTGCGTGCGGCCGTGACGTTCAAAGGCGCCACGTTCATCGGCACGGACAGGGCGGTGACGTATCGCACGACCGATGGTGGTGCCACGTACGAGTATCTGAGTGGCGGCTTGCCACAGAGTTCCTTCGAGAACACGGGTGATGTGAAAGGATTTCGCGTCATCGATGGTAATCTGTATGTGTTCCTGACGAACATGGCCCCGCATCGGTGGAACGATGCGAAGTGGATGTGGGAGCGTTTCATTATGTCCGACGATGCCGCCGATGCAGTCGACATGGTGAAAATCGGCACGTCGTTTTTTGCGTGCAGAAAGAGCTATCTTCTTGAGAAATCTACGGCCCGGAATCGTACCCTCCTGATGCCGGTCCGAAACAGTCATGCCATCTACCACCGCGAATCGTCGGTGTTCGTCGTCGGGGATACCGCCATTGTGCGGAGCGACGATACCGGCACCACCTGGACCACCCTGCCGATACCCCTGTACGCCCGTGACCTACGCACGTGTGTGGTGCGGGATGGAATGATCGCGCTGGTCACCATGAACGGGAGCATCTGTCGGAGTACGGACGACGGTGCGTCGTGGGATACGACGGGTTCGGGAATACCGCTCGGGGGTGTGACTCGCTTGATGACCGACAACGGCGTCTATTATGCTGTCGACGTCCTTTTCAGGCTTTACCGGTCTGCGGATTGCAAGACCTGGAGAGTTATTGACCATGACTCCTCCCCGTCCGACGTGAACAGCATCGCCATTGCCGACAACCGCATTTATGCAGGAACATTGACGGCAGGAATCCATGCCACGGATACGTCCGCCGCCACATGGCGCAGATCCACGGAGGGTTTAGTGGGTATGCGATTCGCTTCGTTCTCCGCCGCAGGCACGCGAATGCTTTCCCGTGTAGGCAAGGAGATCTGGGAATACGATCCGGTTTCCGGGACGGGCGGCATTCTTCCGCCGCGCTCGGATACGGCGCAAGACGGATATCTCATCGCCGACGGATGTGTCTATGGTGACGAGGAGTTCGTCTTCGACTTCCGGCTGCACGTAAGCATGACGAATGCCGACTCGGTGGAGCACGTGATGAAGGTTTACAACCGTGCCACGCAGACATGGACGAGGAAAGTGGCGTCGCGGGTACGGTGGCGAGGCGTCTATGAGGATGTCGTGTCGTCGTTCCATCGCAATGGCATCGAGTACTACACGTGTTTCAAGAACGGTTCTTTCAGGATGTCGACGGATGGTGGAGACCGCTGGCTGCACCTTACAGCCGCGGGTGCCAATTGCATGATGGCCGGAAGAAAGAACGTGGTTTTCGTTTCCGGCGATACGTATACGGGAATCACCCCGAATCGCGGCGGCATATGGGCTGACGTCCGGTGGCGACCCGCCGCCAACCATGTGTTCTTTCTCGACTCCGCCCCGGCGTTTTTTGATGGATACCGCACGCTGGCATATTCCGTGGACCTTGGCTCGACGTTCCTGTTCGAAGAGGAGAATTTCGCCGGTGCGGAAGATATGACAGGAACACTGACGGATGTGTTCTTCCTTCAGTCCGGTTTCTTGAAAAGATACCGCGGGGTACCGGGTACGAAGTCCATCACCGTCGCAAGCCAGCCGCCATTCACCCCGAAAGCGATCCGCAGCTTGAATGGCATGCTGTACGTTCAGACGGATAATGGGTTTTATGTGCAGCGGCTCGACGCGGTAAGCGGAGGAGGAGAGGACGTCAGTCCGACAGCCGACATGGCCGTCTATCCGCAACCCGTCGTCGGTCAGGCACATCTCCGGGTACCTGCAGGCACGCGGGATGTGAGGTTCTACGACAGTTTCGGTCTGCGGTGCGACGTACCGGTGGTAGCCGGCAGCGACGACAACCGAGTGATCCGCGTGGAGCACCTGGTTTCCGGTATGTACATGGTGGTGGCAGAGGGTGCGTACGGAACGCGCACATTACCATTGATGGTCGTTAAATGAGCCGATCGATATCCGCCATGCGTGTCCGACAATGGCGGATCGGAACGGTTTTGAACATCTTGATATCATTCACCTTTATGGATAGACGTATGAAACGATTCCTTCTCCTTTGCCTGTTCCTTACCGCGGCGTTGCCTGCGTATTCTCAGTGGAAGCACGTGGGCCCGTGGCGGGCCGATGTGACCGGTGCCATCTCCTTCAACGGAACGACGTATGTCAGCACCTATGGCGGCGTCATCTATGAGACAAAGGACGGCGGTCGTACCTATACCGAGAAAATGAAAGGTATTTCCGCCGCCGGAAAGCGGAACTGCAATGGATTCCTGACGTACAAGGGTGAATTATGGGCCGTGATGTCCAGAGACCTGCCGTATGTGTTGGATACGGTCGCTTCGATGTGGAGGATTCGAGACCATGGCGGCTTCGCCTCGTACAGCGTCATGCTCGCGACGACGGACGAGATGTATGCATCCGGCGGCGTGGGCGTGTACAGGAGCACGAACGGGTATGAATGGAGTTACGATAAACTCGATGACCGATCGGTCGTCAGTTCGTTTCACGAGATCGGTGGTCGCATACTTGCCGTCGTCGAGAAGGGGATGTTCGTCAGCTCGGACAAAGGAATCACCTGGGCATATCAGGCCTTACCGGTGGATAGTTCGACGATAGCGACGTCGATCGTTTTCAATGGGAGGATCATCATGACCTTCAATGCCGGTGGTGCAATGAGTAGCGACGATAACGGGTCTACATGGACGAAGATCAACGATGGACTACCCTTGGCAGCTGTGAAGAAGCTGATACTTGTCAATGATCGGTGCTTGGCGCTGGTTCCGGGCGACGGGATGTATGCCTACGATAAAAGCGGCAAATGGTCGAAGGTCGTCGCCGATAGGAGTTTATCGACCGTGACCGGATTGGCGTTCGCGGACGGGACATTGTTCGCAGGAACGGGATTCGACGGGATCTTGGTATCGACGGACGACGGGGCGACATGGAAGGAGACGACGACGGGTTTGCGCAGCTATGCCTTCGACGGGCACGTGGCGGACAAGGACGGCGTCTGGGGATTTGTCAATGCCGACCCCACGTCGTTCATCGGCGCAGACCTGGCGGTCATGAATCCACAAAGCGGAAAAACGACGGGTCTGCCACGGGAACCCGGCGTGGCGAAAAACAGAATGTATATCGGCGCACTTTCCGCCTCCGAGAATGTTCTTACCATGGGGTTCAGTGAGTATGTTTCTCTGGAAAAGCCGTATGCGTTCTCCGTTGCTACCTACGATAAAAAGACCGGTGAATGGTCACGCATGCAGGGCGACACCGTAGCCGCTTCCGAAGGCAGGATGCGGTACACGGGCATGCACAGGAACGGGGATGCGATCGCGACGATGACCGACGACGGTTCGTTCTTTTATAGCAGTGATGCGGGAAAAAGCTGGACGAGGAAGCGTTCCGGTAATGGCGGCTACGCAAAACTCGAAGGCAAAGGCGCTCTCCTTGTGGCGTCCGGTCCTAATATCGTCACCTCACGGAACAGCGGCGCCAGCTGGAAAGCGCACGTGGACTTTTCGTCCATCGGTTCGCGTATCGCTGTGGCAGACAATCTGATCTTCCTTACCAGTTTCGACGAGGCAACAGCGCAGATAAGCAACGACTCCGGACAAACGTTCACTAAAGTGAGTGGTCTACCGCCCGGCCGTTTCAACGATATCGTCCGTACCGGCGATGCGTACGTGTACAGTACCACGACCGATGGTCTGTACACTCTGGCGGGAGCACCGGGGAACTTCCGCTATGCGAAAATGGACGACCCTGCGGAAACCGTCTCGGAACTGTTCGTTTGCGGTGAGTTTCTCGTTGCCGCTACGAGTAAGGGGTATTACACACGGCCCTTGAGCAGTCTGTCCGGCATTACCGAACGGCCGCTACCCGATGACGCCTCCGTCACATTGACCCCCAATCCGGCGAGCACGACCTTGAATGTCTCCTTGCCCGCGGGCACCCTTCGGTGGTCGATTGTTGATATGACAGGTACGGCTCTGCTTACGTCCATGAAGGCGCTCCATGATACCGAACTCACCGTGGAATTAGACGGCTTCGAACAAGGCATTTACATGTTCATTGCCGATCTCGGCGGTAGGACGATCTGCCAGAACTTCATTCTCATGCGTTGAGCCGCTCCCGACCGACCACAAGACGACTCCCCTCCTGCTCTCGCTCTTGTCTCGGAAGGGTCGTTGAAAAAGAATGGGCCAAACCGGGTGCATTTCCTTCCCATTCTTCGAGTGTCGCTGCCGTCTGTACACGGCCCGCCCCACCCTGGGCCGGTTCATGAGCGTGGATGCGCTCTCGGACCTCATGCCCGGC
>JBBATK010000009.1:0-10365 GCA_040398805.1 Kapaibacterium sp. (SeqCode)
CGCCGCTCGCTTCTCGACTTCGCTCGAAGACCTCGCGGGATCAACAGTGAACGTACAAGCACTCACCCCGGCCCTCTCCCAGAGGGAGAGGGGGACGTCCAGGCCACACTCCGACATTCACCCAAACGGACGAGAAGCGACGTCTCCGGACGGGCGCTCGTGTCCAATGTGCACTCGACAGCTCACTTCTTACTCCGTATGTATTCCAGCAACGTCAACCTGGGTTCACCCAGCTCTTTCCATGTCGTCTCCGCTTGAAACGTTTCGGGATACTCGTTGAGGGCATGGACGATGTGCGCGACGTAGTCGAAGCGCCCGCTGAATAGGCCGAGAAAGCGAAGGATGCCCATGGGAAGCGTCGACACACTGAGCTTTGCGGCGGTATAATGTTGTGCAAACAGAGCTGCGGCTTCGTCGGTGGTAAACCCTTCCTTGCCCTGCACCGCGTAGTCGTTGTCGCCATTGTCGAGCTCGAAGGCTCGCACCACCTGACGTCCGTAATCATCACCGGCGATGAGATACATCTTGTGACGTGATCTTCCTGCGAGTGTGAGTCTCTTCCCTTGCCGCATCGATCCCGGACTGTCGCTATCGAATGCTTCCATGAAGGTGGAAGGAAAGAAGACGGAGTACGGAATGCCGCTCTTCCGTATGGCGTCAACCGCCGCGCGCTTGATATCGAACACCCACCAGGGGAATCCGTCGTAGTCCTTCACCAGGGAGGAAAGGTAGCCGATACGCCGTATCCCCAGCTCCTTCGCTACCCGCAGCAGCAGAGCCAATCCCTCGCGCTCCGCTTGCCAGTCGGCTGCGGTGCTTGTCTGCTCCACCGACAGATTAAGATAGACGGCGTCCTGTCCATGCAGTAGCGTGCGTATGCTTGCTTCATCCCGAAGATCACCGCGAACCACGCGCGCGGGTGGACCGAACGCAGTCGATGCCTTCGCAGCATCGCGTGCAAGAAGGGTGACCGTGAAACCTGCGGCGATGAATGCTTTGGCGACGGGCTTACCCAGCATTCCTGTGGCTCCGATGATGGCGATGTTGTTCAATCTGATACCTCGTGAGAAAGTTACAATTGACCGGAATTCGTTCTTCCGTTACCTGGAGCTGCCGGATGACTTGAGCAAGCCAGGCATGCGACCATACGTGAGCGAGCGCCAGAGCCATTCCATGGGACCCATCGTAGCGCGCTGTAACCACCATCTGCTGACAAGCAATTGCATCACAAAAATGCCCAGGGCCACGACGTTCGACTGCAGGGGCGAGAGATCATCGTACAGCCCGAAACCGTATCCGTAGAAGATGGTCGTCGACACCAGTGATTGCATCAGGTAATTAGTGAGCGCCATACGTCCGGCATAGGCAAGGAAACCCAGTCGCTCCCGGGCGCTGATGACAAGCACCGCATACGAATAGCTCAGCAGAGGCGCTCCCACATGCACACTGATACTCACCCAGCGTGGGTCCTTATCGGCATACCCGACAAGCATGAGAACCGAGCCCGCAAGCCCGGCAGGAAGGGTCCACCATAACGTGCGTTTCAACAGGGGTGCGTACTCATGGATGCGCCCCATGACGCCGGCACGCCCAACGACCAGCCCCAGAAGGAACATGACGAATACCATGGGTATCTGTATGTCCACCACGGCTGTCTCGGCCAGTCTGTGTCTGACAAGATCGGCATAGCTGCCTGCCGTGTACACCGAAAGGTCGGTTCGCGCCATAAGCGTGCTTGCCTTCTCCAGTGGAATAGCGCCGAAATAGACGGTGCCGCAAAGCAGGATGATGCCCGCGAGAGTAACGAGCGTTCGCGTGCGAACCGCACGAAGAGGAATCATGAGGGCACCGGCTACGGCATACAGACGAAGGATATCTCCGTCCCACACAAGGATGGAATGCGCGAGGCCGATGAGCAGAAGGACGAAAAGACGTCGGGAATAGACGCGGACGAAATTCCTCCCGGACTGTTCCATGCGCTGCATCTGGATGGCGAATCCCACGCCGAAGAGGAAGCTGAAGAGCAGATAGAACTTCGTGACGGCGAACATGACGATGCAGACATCTGCAAGCCGGTCCACCGGGCCACCGCGTAATCCGATGGTATCGGCACGCAAACCCGAACCGCTGAAATCCAGCATGTTGACGAGAAAGATACCGATCAAAGCAAAGCCGCGAAGTATGTCCAGTATCGCTATGCGTTCGTTATCCCTTGTCGTCAACATCTCTGATGAACCTGTCATGCTGGCGTCGTGATAGTATGGAAACGATGGAACTGCACTGTATGCAATCGGGCTGCGGCGTTGCAATTTTACACACGGACCTGCACATCAATCACATCATCGATAGAGATATTCTCCTTCGAACGGATATCAGCGCGCAATGGTAAGAGGTAGGTATCGTGCTTGGTATCGAACCACATCGACGTCTTCCACCGGGTACGTCCCACTTCCGCTTCCACATGCAAACGACCCCATCCCTGCTCCATCACCTTCAGGTATGCGCGTATCTCGGCGGACATGTCCGCAGGGAGCGACACGAACACCCAACCTCCCGAGCTGCCATGCTTCCATGCCTTTGCTGTGAACGTATAGGTCATAATGACGCTGTTGGAAGTCGATGTCGAACATTGCCAAGTGTCGCCCTATTACCCGCAAGCATGATCGTTCCGCAGAAACGTCAAGACACGACAGTCCATGACCCTTCCAAGAGGGGCATGGAGCTTATCTGATTCAATGTCTTACACGGAAAGCAAAACGTCACCGACAGGTTGCGCCGCGGGCAGGATTCCGCGCAGTTCATCGGCGTATCGGTCCAGCTCGCGTTGTATCACCTCGCGTTGGGCAGCGAAGTGGGTGGCAACGGCGGGGAGCACCGTACGGTAGTAGTCGATGCCGTTCATGAGGTTGGAACGGAAGACTTCGAAATACTTGCGTTGATTGTCGGCGATCGTATTGCCGCAATCGTTGATGGCGTCGCGCAGGTACGTGACGTACAAGCCGAGCTCCTTGATGAAGAAGTTCGGACGGTCGGTGCGATCGATGATGTTCGTGCGACCGTAGATATGATCGACGATCTGGCGCAAGGTGACCACTTTGTCGTAGTAGGCCATGTTCGGACCCGGGCACACGGCCACGCCTTGCGAACCCTTGTACATATCAAGTCCGTGCGCTTTCAGTGCTGCATTGCCCAAGCCCACGCACAGACATGTCTTCTGCGTGATGGTATTGAAGCTCTTCGCCTTTTCATCAGCAGGGATATCCAGTCCCTTCCACTCGTCCAGCTTGTGACGTTGATATTGGATGGACGCTGTGCAGATAGGCTTCGCCGTGAACTCCGTCGTGGAGATCATGTGCTTCTTCAAGCATGGTGCGCCCGGCTTGCCGGCAGCGATGCGAGCGCGTAATTCCAGCTCGGCGGTATTGCCGCGCACCGAATTGAACGGAACGCCCAGTGGGGAAATCTTGCTCAGATACAGATCCTCTTCGTTAGCCTTGACGAGGATGTTCATCGTCTCGGTATCGATGCACACGGCTTCGGGACACAGCAGGAAGGGCGTACCCCAGCCCACGGAATCGACCCCGTAGCGTTCGAACAGGAAGTCTTGCTCCTCTTCCGTGCCCACACCGCCCTGCACCGTGAGGCGCTGACCGGGAATGGAGGTCGGAACCGGACGTCCGGCTGCCTCCAGCGCGGGTGCGAGGATGCCGAACAGTTCGGCTGCAAGAGCGGCACGGTTGTCGTGTAACTCCTGAATGATGGGACCCAACAGGAAACCGTCGCTCGCAAAGGCATGGCCGCCGCAGTTGAGGCCTGACTCGACACGGAACTCCGATACCCACAGACCTTTCTTCGCCAGGAACTTGCCTTGAATCAGTGCACTGCGATAATCACTCACCTTCAGGATGATCTTCTTGACGAATGTTCCGTCAGCCGACGGATAGAAATCGTCGAACTGCGCGATGTACCCGTACAGACGCGGATTCATGCCCGCACTGAACACCAGCGAGGAATTCAAGGAGCTCATGGCGAATCCGCGCAGCGATGCATGGGCATCGTTGAATTGCTGCGGAAGCTGCTCGCCCGTCTTGGCATAATTGGCGGAGTCCACCTTCGTCATGATGTTGCCGTCGATGTTTCCCGGACGCATGTTCGCGCGCAGGTAGGCCTCCAGGCGCTCACGCTCTTCACCCGATGTCGTGAGCATCTCCTCGTATCGCTGACGCAACGGCGATGTGGCCGGCAACAGCTCGAAGTATTTCGTGATCTCGGAACCCGGCTCGAACGGCGATGCGACCACCGCCGCGAACTGACGGTCCACGATCTGTTTCATCATGTTCAGATACGCCGTCACCCGGCGCGCTTTGCAATCCTCCTCGCTCTCGGGAATCTCTTCAAACGGGATGTCGTATTTGGCACAATAGTGCTCACGCACCTGCTCGATCATACGATGGTCGATGAGCGATACGACGGAGGTTATTCCATAATGTGCCAGGCGGATGGGTGTATCGATCGTGAAGCTGGTACCCATCACCGGTATGTGGAACCGATGTAATAAAGGCTGTGAAGTCATGAATCAAAACCAAAGTTCCGAACGGACCTGCGCTATCCCCTGCCATTCGAGGTACTTCCTCGTGCAAAGTCCGTTTCGTCGCCTGCGCTTTGCCAGCGTGTCACCGCCGCAAAAGCTTCGGCTGCATGTCTCGGACCTTGAGGGCGTCGATGCGGGAGGACATCCCATGATCGCCGGTCTCAGAGTCCATGTTATGCTTTTGCAAAATACACCGAAGGATGTTTGCAATGATGCAGTTTGTTATAGGTCTGTGGAACCCCGTATATCGGTGATTTTTGTCCGAAAAAGCGACAAACCCACGGATATTTCCCCACCCCGCATGCGGCCTTTGCTACGCATGCATTCCCGCGGCATGACCGCTGGCCCAGGCCCATTGGAAATTGTAACCGCCAAGCCAACCCGTCACGTCCACCACTTCGCCGATGAAGTACAAACCCGGCGCTCGGGCGGATTCCATGGTCTTCGACGACAGTTCCCGCGTGTCCACACCGCCGGCCGTCACTTCCGCTTTCGCATACCCCTCCGTCCCCGAGGGATGAATCTCCCAATCATGGAGCTGCGTTTCGAGCGCCGCACGCTCCTTCTCGTTCATCTGCACGGCGGGTCGGTTCAGGGAATGAAGGTCGCACCATAGCTCTGCGAAGCGTCTCGGCAGCGCCAGCGACAATACGTTCTTCATATCCTTCGCCGATCGCGCGTTCTGCTCCAGGATGTGCGCCGCCGAGGGGTCGGGCAGAAGGTCCAGATGCACGCCCTGATCTTCGGACCAATAGGACGAAATCTGCAGGATGGCCGGACCGCTCACTCCTTTATGCGTGAACAGGATGTTCTCCCGGAACGAAGCACTGCCGCAGCGAACCTCGGCATCCATGGACACGCCCGAGAGGGATTCGAACAGGGAACGCTCGCGTTCGTTGAAGGTGAGTGGCACCAGCGCCGGGCGCGTCGGCACGATACGATGTCCCACCCGGCGTGCCAACCGCAGACCGAAATCCGTGGCACCCATTTTCGGTATGGAGAGTCCGCCCGTGGCTACCACGAGCGATGCCGCACCGTACTCCGTTCCCGCCACGCTCACCACCCACCCGTCATCCGCCCGCTGCACCTCCGCGTCGCCCGTATTACACACGATACGCACACCGTTCTCGCGCAGATCGCGCTCGAACATGGCAACGATGTCACGTGCGGAACCGTCGCAGAACAATTGCCCGAGCTTCTTCTCATGATAGGCGATACCGTGCGTCTCGACCAAGGCGATGAAATCGTTCGGCGTGTACCGGGCCAGCGCCGAACGGCTGAAGTGCGGATTCTCCGAGATATAGTTTTCGCTGCGCACCTCCCTGTTCGTGAAGTTGCAGCGTCCGCCACCGGAGATGAGGATCTTCTTGCCGATCTTCTCCGAACGCTCCAACACCAGCACCCGCCTGCCTCGGCGGGCCGCCGTCAGTGCGCACATGAGTCCGGCCGCACCACCACCAAGAACGATGACATCGATCATATGCACCAAAGGGGAAAGGTTTTTTTCGGATACAGGGGACAGAGTATTTGGAGCATTCTATCTTTTATTACTATATTGCACACGTCAACCGAACATCACTTATCTGGAGCCCGTCATGTCTCTCTTGCATATGGCCGTCATCGGTTTCATCGTCTGTACTCTCTCTCTCACCTTGGGTCTCGCAGCGCGAGCATTGAACTCGGCGGAGAAACGCACGCTTCACCACTCCTAAGTTCGGCCTGCGTTCATCGCAGTTCGAGCCGGATGCAGAGCAACGTGCCCGATTGGTGCGCGTTGCTTTTTTTTTGCGAGGTCGCTCCCGAGCACATGGTCAACGTCATGAACGCAGACGGCACCGGCGACGCGTGTAGGCGAAGCCCCGGCGCCGGCAGGAGAGTTCGTGGTCGGTCATCACGGGCAGCCACGGCCCGCCCTCCGCCACTTCCTCGATATCGAAGGCCCCGAACTCCGAAAGTATCTCGCATTGCGCCGCATCCACCTCGGGTACGTCTGTCATCAAGTACAAGGATGCGCCGGGAACCATCACGCGCCGGAGCTCGGCAAGGAACTGCGGGGTGAAGGCGCGCCGCTTGCCGTGACGTTTCTTGAACCACGGGTCGGGGAAGAAATAATACACCTCGTCCACGCTCGCATCGGCGATGAACGGCAATCCGTTCGCAACGGAATAATAGAGCGCTCGGGCATTGGGCACCTGTTCACCGTCGATGACGCTGTTGATCCACTCCACCGCCTGCTGACGCAGCTCGATACCGAGCAGGTTGATGTGCGGACGTTGTTCGGCCATGTCCATGAGGAACTTGCCCCAGCCGCATCCAATGTCGAGCGCTCGGGGCGCTGCACCGGACGCGAAGAGGGCGTGCCAATCAAGGGTGCGAGGCACGGGTGGATATTGCGTCGGCACCACGTGCAATTCCGCGAGCGGCAGATAGAACTGCGGGTTCGTGTGATGGCGCGAACGCGGTTGCGGATAGCGAAGGGGATCGATGTTCATGAGCGGTGATCGCGCGGGGTGGTTCCGCTACGCGAAGTAATTCGGCGACTCTTTGGTGATGATCACGTTATGCGGGTGCGATTCCTTCAAACCTGCATTCGTGATGCGCACGAACTGCGCGCTGGCATGCATGGCGGCGATATCGGCGCAGCCGCAATATCCCATGGATGCGCGGAGTCCGCCGGCCATCTGATACATCGTGGCACTCACATCGCCCTTGAACGGCACGCGACCTTCGATGCCTTCGGGAACCAGTTTCGCGATCTCGTCTTCCACATCCTGGAAATACCGGTCGGCGGAGCCCTGCATCATAGCGCCTTGAGAGCCCATCCCGCGGTACACCTTGAAGGCGCGACCTTCCAGCTGGACCTTCTCGCCTGGGGATTCCTCATGTCCGGCGAACATGCCGCCCATCATCACGCAATCAGCGCCTGCAGCGATGGCTTTGGCGATGTCGCCCGTTTGTTTGATACCGCCGTCGGCGATGACAGGCACGCCGTGTTTCGATGCTTCCTCGGCCACATGCATGATGGCCGACAGCTGCGGAACGCCGACGCCCGCAATGATACGCGTGGTACAGATGGAGCCGGGTCCTATGCCCACCTTCACGCCGTCGGCACCGGCGTCGATGAGCGCTTTGGCGGCCTCTGCCGTGGCGATGTTGCCACCGATCACCTGCAAACCGCTATGACGTTTCTTGACGGCGCGGACCATGTCCAGCACTCCTTGGGAATGACCATGCGCGGTATCGACGATGACGACGTCCACACCCGCACCCACGAGCGCGTCCACGCGGTCCAGAGTATCAGGACTGATGCCGAGCGCGGCACCCGCCCGCAGACGTCCCTGATCGTCCTTGCAGGCGCTGGGGTATCGCTTCTTCTTTTGAATGTCCTTGAACGTGATGAGTCCGCGAAGCACACCACCGCCATCCACCACGGGAAGTTTCTCGATACGATGCCGTTGGAGGATGCTCTCGGCGTCTTCCAGCGTCGTGCCTTCAGGCGCAGTGATCAGGTTCTCCTTCGTCATGATGTCGCGCACCAGCTCGCGGTGGTCGTGGACGAATCGGAGGTCGCGGTTGGTAAGGATGCCGATGAGCTTGTGTTCCGCATCGATGACGGGGATGCCCGCGATGCGGTACTTGTTCATGAGCGCCTTGGCATCGGCGATGGTCTGTTCCGCACGAAGGGTGATGGGATTGCGGATCATGCCGCTCTCGCTGCGCTTCACACGATCCACCTCTTCGGCCTGACGTGCGATGCTGAGATTCTTGTGGATGATGCCGATACCGCCTTCGCGCGCCACGGCGATGGCCATCTGCGACTCCGTCACGGTATCCATGGCAGCACTCACGATGGGCAGGTTCAGACGTATCCCCTTCGTGAGCCGCGTGTGCAGCGACACATCCCGCGGAAGCACCGATGAATAGCGCGGAACAAGAAGGACATCGTCGAAGGTGAAGCCGTCGTAGAGAATCTTCGTGGTCATGGGCGTGGTCGATTGCGATGTGACATCGGCAAAAATACCTGCCGCTCGCCAATGTAGCGTGGTGCGTGGCGAAAAAGGCCCGCGTGGACCTTCGAAGAAGGACCGGGAAAAGGGATGCTTGAATCGCGCCGGCCTGCCACCGCGGAGTTTACTTTGCGCGACGGAATTTCGTGCGGTACTTCTCGGCCAAACGGGTGTGGCGGTTCTGCAGGGAGATCTCCCGACCCTGCACGAAGGCCATGTCCAGGTGATTGGTACGACCGTCCAGGGCGTTGCCCGTACTCACGAACAGCGTGGCGTCCTTGCCTACCTCCAGCGACCCCACACGGGTATCCACGCCGAACATCCGGGCAGGCGCCAGGGTGAGCGCCTTGAGCGCTTCGGCTTCGGGCAATCCGAAGGCAACGGCCGATCCGGCATTGAACGGCAGATTGCGTTGCTGCCAGCTACCGTTGTCGGTGAACGCGAACGAGATGCCCGCCTCGTGGAGAAGTTTCGGAAGCACATACGTCTTGTCGTACCCCTCGTTTTCCCGAGACGGTAAGCCGTGGATGCGTGCCACGATCACGGGGTAGCCCGATGCGCGGATCTCCTTGAGGCAATACGACGCATCCTGACATCCCACAAGAATGGCATTGAGGGCGAAGTGCTTGGCGAAATCGATGGCGCCGAGGATCTGCTTCATTTCACCGCACTCGATCATCACGGGCAGGTTCTTCTCGAACACCGCACGCATGGCCTCCAGGCGGATATCACGGTCGTTATCCGCAAGCCCGTTACGCGCCGCCAACGAATAGGAACGCGCCTTGGCGAAATAATCATACAGCTGCTTGACGTTCTTCTCGATGTCCGTGCGCTGTTGGTCCTGCGAGCGGGACATACCCGGGGCGCTGTACGTGGACATGTTCGGAAAGTCCACCACCATGGCCGAATGCAGTTTCAAACCGCAATCCTCCTTGGTCCAACCGTCCAGCATCATGAGCGCTGCCGTTCCACTCACCACGCCACCTTGGGGTACGCTGTTGGCGATGAGCATACCGTTGGAACGCACGGTAGGAAGCAACTCGGAATCGGGATTGTAGGCGATTTCCGCACGAGCGTTGGGATTGAACAAGCCGGACTCGGTCATGTCGCGGGTAGGACGTGCCGCATCGATCTCCGTGAGCCCGAGCGTGGTGCTCGGCGCGATGAACGAGGGATACACGCTCGCACCTTTGCAGTCACGCACCTCCGCACCCGCAGGAATACTCGCCGTGCGTCCAACCGCCGTGATCACCCCCTTATCGAAGACCACCGTGGCACTGTCCATCACGCCATTCGCGATGGTGTACACGCGCGCATTCGTCAGTGCGATGGGCTTCTTCTGCTTGTCGCCGGGAATCTCCTGATGGGCGCGGGAAACCGTCGGCCATACTGCAAGCGAAGCGAGCAGAAGGAACAAACGGATGGATGCCGTGCGGTGTGACGATGTCGGGTTCATGTATCCTCCAAAAATTCGGTCCGCCAAAATACGAGGTTTGCGCTTCGCCAACGCTGTCGTCCGCCGTACCGATTCCACAATAAAGTGACCGTTCATTCCTCTTTGACGCTTTACTGTCCGCACGCCGTTGCGCCGTCTCACTATCCGCATCTCGACATGGTCCCTCTGTACCGATTTCCGCAAGCAATCCGTCTCGTTCTCCTGGCTCTCGTCGCCACGCTCCTTGGCACGACCGTCAGCATGACCGCGCAGTCGCAAACCGCGCCGGCACAACCGGCGGAGGGTCAGCAGGCGCAGAGCCGACCGACGAC
>JBBATK010000009.1:10465-12369 GCA_040398805.1 Kapaibacterium sp. (SeqCode)
GCGTCGGGCGAGGGCGTGACGGTCAATCGTTCGTTATCATCGGAAGAGATACGTCGCGCTCCGGGCGTACAGGAGGATGTGATCCGCGCCGTGGCGTTGCTGCCCGGTGTGGGTGTGACGCAGGCGGGACGCAACGACCTGGTCGTACGCGGCGGTGCACCGTTCGAGAACCTCTTCGTCGTCGACAACATCGAAGTGCCGAACATCAATCACTTCGGTTCACAGGGGTCGTCGGGCGGACCCCTCACCCTCGTCAACATCGGCTTCGTCCGCGCCGTCCAGTTCAGCGCCGGCGGCTTCGGTGCACGCTACGGCAACCGCGTGTCGTCGTACACGAACATCTCCCTGCGCGACGGCAATGACGAACGCTTCGCGGGCGATGCGAACTTCTCCGCCACGGGTTTCGGATTGATCCTCGAAGGTCCCATCGGCGAGAACGCCACCTTCCTCTTCAACATCCGTCGTTCCTTCCTCGATATCCTTTTCAAGGCCTTGGGACAGAGCTTCATTCCCGATTATTGGGATATGACCTTCAAGACCACGGTGAAGCTGGACGACAAGAACTCGCTTTCGTTCCTCACGCTCGGCGCACTCGATAAAGTGAGTGTGAACAACGATTCCTTGGAAGGACGTTATCGCAACAGTCTCGTGGCCTTTACTGATCAGGACCAGTACTTCTCGGGTCTGACATGGAAGCATCTCTTCACGGACGGATTCTTCACGCTCACGCTGGGTCGCACCTACTCCGCTTTCTCGTCGCGTCAGCAGGACTCCACGCTGAAGACCTTGTTCGCGAACACCTCTGAAGAAGGAACGAACTCCTTGAACCTTCACGGATCCTATCAATTGTCGCGCACGTCGGAGCTGAACTTCGGTTCGGTGACCTCGTATGCATCGCGCTTGAAGTACAACGTGAACATCCCCGGCTTCCTGCGTCGCGACGACAACGGCGTGCCCACGCCGCTTGTGGTCGATACCTCCTTCACCGGACTCACTACGGGCGCGTATGTATCCGTGCGCAACGAGTTCATGGACGTGTATTCCGCGACGCTGGGAATGCGCGCCGATTATTATGCCTTCCTCGACAACGCCCTTGTCCTTTCGCCGCGCTTGACGCTCTCGCGCACGCTTGGCGAACGCACGCGCATCGAGCTCAATGCGGGACGGTACTATCAGGCACCGTCGTTCATCTGGCTTATCGGTGATGCATCGAACGCGAAGTCCCTCAAGCCCATCCGCGCCGATCAAGTGGTGCTGGGCGTGGAGCATCGCATCACCGACGACATCCGCATTCAGGTGGAAGGTTTTTACAAGTGGTACGCGGATTATCCCTCCCGCATGTTCCGTCCGCAAGCCGTGCTCTCCCCTTCGGGTTTCGAGGATGTCACGTCGGACATTCCCTTCGGCCTCGAGCCGCTCTCCAGCGTGGGAACCGGTGTGGCGCGCGGCGTGGAGTTGTTCGTGCAAAAGAAGCTCGGCGAGATTCCGCTGTTCGGCTTGATCAGCTTGACCATGCAGCAATCGAACTTCACGGGTCTGGACGGCACCAGCCGACCCAGCCCCTTCGACTCCCGCTTCATCTTCAACGTGGCGGCGGGATACCGCATCGGCAACGTATGGGAGCTCAGCGCGAAATTCCGTCTGGCCCAAGGTCTGCCCACGACACCTTTCGTGACGAGCGGACCCACCGCAGGCAGTCTGGATTTCTCCCGGTACAACGAAGGCGAGCGTCTGCCCACCTTCCACGCCATGGACATCCGCATCGACCGTCGTTGGTCCTTCCAAGCCTGGCAGCTCATCACCTATATCGACGTGCAGAACGTGTACGGCAGGAAGAACATCACCCAACTGCGCTGGGATCCCCGCACGCAGGACATCGCCAAGCCCCTCGGCGTGGCGGTGAT
>JBBATK010000009.1:12469-97339 GCA_040398805.1 Kapaibacterium sp. (SeqCode)
ATAGGATTGAACGTGCTGTTTTAATGGTGGCAAGGTCGCGCGACACCATGCGACGTAGAGGTACAAGAAAAACAAAAAGCCCGACTACTGATCATGGTCGGGCTTTCGTGTTTCGTGTCTTCTCTCGGCTCAATATCATGATGCCGCGAGTGGCGTCTGTAATCGTTATCCTTACGGGAAGATACCCAGCGAGGAGTATGAAGTCGCGATCTTGTCGATGGCGGAGATGAAGGCCGCGGTGCGCATGTCATGTACCTTCTTGTGGCTGCCCCATACGTCCATGATCTCGTGATAGGAACCCACCATGGTATCTTCCAATCCCGAATTCACGAGGTCCTCTTCATCAGCGCCGCGCTCGATGAGCTTCTTCTCCGCTGCGGTAAGGGATTGACCCGTAAGGCGCTCCACCGCTTGCATGATCTGCGAATTGGAGTTCTCCTCGAAGCGCTTGTCCATCCGACCGAAGCGCACGTGGGAGAGGTTCTTCAGCCACTCGAAGTAGCTTACCACCACACCACCGGCGTTGAGATACATGTCGGGTAGGACAAGGATGCCCTTCTTGATGATGATCTCTTCGGCATCGGCCGTGATGGGTCCGTTGGCGCCTTCGGCGATGATCTTCGCCTTGATGCCTGCGGCATTACCCGCGTGGATCTGCGATTCCAGTGCCGAGGGCACGAGAATGTCGCACGCATGCTCCAATACGGAGTTACCGTTCTTGATGGTCTTGCCGCCGGGGAAGTTCGTGATGCTGCCCGTGGCGCGACGATGCGCGTCGAGCGCCATGACGTCGATACCCTTCGGGTTCACCACCGCTCCGTCCCACTCGATGATTCCTACGATAACAGCGCCGCCCTCTTGAAGGAATTTCGCCGCGTGGAAACCGACATTACCGAAACCTTGGACGATGGCTGTTTTGCCGGACATGCCCACGCTCATGCCGAGTTTCTTCATGAGGGAGGTGTCGTTCACCGCTTCGCGCACACCGAAGAACACGCCGCGTCCCGTGGCTTCCGTACGACCGCGTACGCCGCCTTGGGAGACGGGCTTACCGGTCACGCAACCGAGGGCATTGATGTCGTTCGGCTTGTAGGATTGATAGGTATCGGCGATCCATGCCATTTCGCGCGGACCTGAACCGTAGTCGGGAGCGGGGACGTCCACCGCGGCACCGATGCAGTTCTTGTGGATGAGTTCCACCGTGTAGCGGCGCGTGATGCGCTCAAGTTCTTCGACGGTAACGGATTTGGGGTTGATCTTGATGGCACCTTTGCCGCCGCCGAAGGGCACGTTCACCACCGCACACTTGTAGGTCATGAGCGAGGCGAGTGCGATCACTTCGTCGGCATCGGCATCCTCGCTGTAACGGATACCGCCCTTGCAGGGAAGCTTGTGGTGCGAGTGCTCCGCGCGCCATGCGCTGATCACCTTGATTTCTCCGTTGATACGGGCAGGAAACTTCACTTCGAGCACCGTGTTGCAACTGCGGATCTGCTCAAGAATGCCCGTGGTATGCTTGAGGTGAACCGCCGCTTTGTCGAAATACCTGTTGACCGATTGATTGAAGCCTGCACCGAGACTATGGTGAGATGCAGCTCCTGCCTTCTTTGCCATACAATACCTCTCGTTGGATGAGTAAATCTTCTGTGCAGGTCGCGACCCGGACCCGCGCAAAAACGTCCGCAAAAATAGGAAAGAATGCCCGCGTTGCGGTCCCCGTTGGCCGCTCACCGTGTATTTTGTTGCATGTCTGTAGCCGTCATCATCCCCGCGGGAGGAAGCGGGACGCGCTTCGGCGGCGAACTGCCCAAACAGTTCCTGGCCCTGCGCTCCACCCCCATCCTTGTCCGCACCGTTTCCCTCTTCGCCTCGCACCCCGCGGTGCAGGCCATCGTCGTTGCCGTCAACGCCGAGATGCGCACCATGGCCGAGGACCTGCTTGAAGACTTCTTCCCGCGCCGTTGCATCGTGTGCGATGGCGGTTCGGAGCGACAGTATTCCATCGAGAACGCCCTTCAGCATCCCGCGCTTGCGCCGGCGGAGGTCGTGCTCGTGCACGATGCCGTCCGTCCATTCGCATCATCCGCGCTCGTCGATGCGCTCATCAGCGAGGCACGGGTGCACGGTGCGGCGGTGCCCGGACTCGTCCCCGCCGATACGATGAAGCAGGTATCGGATGAAGGATTCGTCCTCCGTACCATTCCACGCAACGACCTGCGCATCATCCAGACGCCGCAGGCCTTCACCATACAGGTGCTGCGCGACGCCTATGCCAAAGCCCGCAGGAACAACCTGCTCGGCACCGACGATGCCTCCATCGTGGAAGCGGCCGGTCATGCGGTGAAAGTGATACCCGGCGAAGAGGACAACTTCAAGATCACCACGAAGAGCGATTGGGAAAGGGCCGAGCGGGTGATCGACGCGCGCATGAAGGACTGAACTTGGCTGAGCGTGGCATTGGACCTATGTTTGCAGTCATTCCTCCGACTCATTACCGTTTTCGTTCATGACCTCGCTGACCTTACCCATAATCGATAGCACCGTCTCCGCCCCTGCTTCCGCCGAACAGAATCTCGGTCGTAAACTCTACGTGGAAACCTACGGTTGCCAGATGAACGTGAGCGATTCGGAGATCGTCGCGGGTGTGATGAACAAGCACGGCTACGAGGCCACCGACGTTCCCGACAACGCCGACGTCATCCTGCTCAACACCTGCGCCATTCGTGACAATGCCGAGAAGAAGATCCACGAGCGGCTGAAGCATCTTCGCTACTACAAGAAACGCAACCGCGACCTCGTCGTCGGTGTGCTCGGCTGCATGGCCGAGCGTCTGCGCGGAAGTCTGCTCGGCGAGAGCGACATGGTGGATCTGGTCGTCGGACCCGACGAATACCGTCGCGTGCCCGAACTCGTCGAGAACGCCCTCTCCGGCACCCAGGGCATCGCCGTGAAACTCTCCAAAGTGGAGACCTACGACGATATCATCCCCCTGCGCACCGAAGGCGTGAGCGCTTGGGTGTCCATCATGCGCGGCTGCGACAAATTCTGCTCCTTCTGCGTGGTGCCCTTCACCCGCGGACGCGAGCGTTCACGCGCCCTTCAGGGCATCGTGGATGAGGTGCGTCAGTTATGGGATCAAGGATTCAAAGAGGTCACCCTGCTCGGACAGAACGTGAACTCCTATCTGGATGAAGAGCACAACCTCGACTTCGCCGATCTTCTCGATGCCTGCGCCCGCGCCGTGCCGCGCATGCGCATCCGCTACACCACGTCGCATCCGTACGACATGAGCGACAAGCTCATCGCCACGATGGCGGCGCACAGGAACATCTGCAAGTACATCCACCTGCCCGTGCAAAGCGGCAGCGACCGCGTGCTGCAGCTCATGAACCGTCATTATACGGTGGAGCATTATCTGGAACGTATCGCCGCCATCAAGAAGGCCATGCCCGACTGCGCGCTGAGTACGGACATCATCGTGGGATTCTGCACGGAAACGGAAGAGGAGCATGCCATGACCGTCGACCTCATGCGCACAGTGCGCTACGAGGGCGCGTACATGTTCCACTACTCGGCGCGAGAGAACACGAAGGCGTGGAAGATGGGCGACGACATTCCGCACGACGTGAAGGTGCGTCGATTGAACGAGATCATCGAGATGCAGAACACCATCGCCAAAGAGATCAACGAGCAAGAGGTGGGTCGGGTGCACGAGATACTCCTGGAAGGACCGGGACGAAAGCACGCCGACCAATGGCGCGGCCGCACGGACACGAACAAGACCGTCTTCGTCCCGCTCGCACCGACGGCGGAGTTCGTCATCGGCGACTTCATCAACGTGCGTATCGTGAGTACCACGAGCGCCTCCCTGATCGGCGAATACGTGGGTCCGGCGGAGGAATAGTCTCGGCAGACCTCGCGCGTCTTCGCCTGTCACGGTCATTTCCCGCACTTCAACAGGTGCGCCGCGTATCTTTGCACAACCGACTGCCGCAGGCACGGGATTCCTTTTTGAACCTCCACCTCAACGCCGTACAGCTCATGGATAAATTCGTCATCGAAGGCGGTCACCGCCTAACCGGGAAGATCGCCGTCAGCGGATCGAAGAACGCCTTGCTTGCCTTGATCCCCGCCACCATCCTTGCCCCGGGAACGTATACCATTTTCAATTCCCCGAACCTGCGCGACGTATGGACGTTCACGCGGTTGTTCGGCAGCATGGGCGTGCACGCAGAGCTCAACAACAACGAACTCTTTCTCGATTCGCGGAACATCACGAGCTTCGAAGCGCCGTACGAACATGTGAAGAAGATGCGTGCGTCGATCTACGCGCTCGGACCCTTGGTGGCACGGTACGGTCAGGCGAAGATCTCCCTTCCCGGCGGCTGCGCGTTCGGTCCGCGTCCCGTGGACCTGCACCTGAAAGGCATGGAGAAACTCGGCGCGACCATCGATCTCGAAGCGGGATACATCAATGCGAAAGCGGATCGTTTGCATGGCGCGAAGATCCATTTCGACATCAGCTCCGTCGGTGCCACGGTGAACATCCTTCTCGCCGCATCGCTCGCCAAAGGAACCTCCATCCTCACGAATGCCGCCCTTGAGCCCGAAGTGACGGCGCTGGCGCGCATGCTCGTGAAGATGGGTGCGAAGATCGACGGCATCGGCACGACGACGATGGAAGTACAAGGAGTCGATGAGTTGCGTCCGGTGGACGAAACGAACATCCCCGACCGCATCGAGGCCGCCACTTTCCTCATCGCCGCCGCCATGACCCGCGGCAAGATCACGATGACGAACGTGAATCCCTATCACATGACGCAAGTGCTCAGCTGCATGGAAGACGTTGGCTGTACGCTCGATGTGACGGGCGACACCATCGAACTCGAGATGAACGATGCACCGAAGCCCTCGCACATCAACACCGCTCCCTACCCCGGTTTCCCCACCGATGTGCAAGCTCAGTGGTCGGCATTCATGTGCTGCGCGCAGGGCGTGTCCCGCACGACGGATATCATCTACCCCACGCGCTTCGGATACGTTCCCGAAATGGCGCGCTTGGGAGCGCATATCGAGATGGTGGACAGCACGGCCATCATCACGGGCGGCAAAGCGTTGAAGGGCGCCACGGTGATGTCCAGCGACCTTCGTGCCAGTGCCAGCCTGGTGCTCGCGGCCCTTGTGGCCGAAGGCAAGACCGAGGTGCTGCGCGTGTATCACCTGGACCGCGGCTACGAGAAGATGGAGCAGCGCCTGACCGCGCTTGGAGCCCGCATCACCCGCATCGGCACGGACGATTACTGAACCGCGAATCAAGGAAACGCCGGCGGTGCTCTACTCTTCGGAAACGGTCGGTCTCACGACGCTATGCAACGAGCAATGATCCGTTCGCCTTACATGCGCAGCGCGCTCTTTCTTATGGTATCGCTGGTACTGACCACAGGCGGATTCGCGCGCGAGAAGTCCAGGCATGCCCGCCAGCGCAGCGGCGCGGGCAGTGTGAAGCAGGCGGCCATTGCCGACCGTAAGCGCGAACTGGAGTCGTTGCAGCAGAGCATCGCAGAAGACCGTCGGCGCATCACCGCCCTGAGGGAGCAGGAGCGTTCCACCATGAAAGCCATCCAACAGATGCGACGTCACTCGGCGAACATCCGTCGCTATATGTCGCTGCTGGAGGCGGAGATCGCCTCGTTGCAGGACGCGGCCGATTCCGCGTCGATGCGGAGCGTGAACACGGCGGAGAACCTCTCCCGCGTGCATGGCGGCTATGCCGGATTGGCCCGCTCGATGTCGCGTGCCTCCACGAGCGCACGCAAAGCGCCCGAGGACGCCGTCCTCCTGCGTCGCATCACCAAAGGTGCGCGAACAACGACGACGACGCTTTCCACCCGACGCGATTCCCTTTCGGCGGCATCCATGGAATTGCGGTCACGCTCTGAACGGCGCGCCGCGCTGCTCGGCATGAAGAACACCGAGCAGAAGGAGCTGGACAAGATGGTTGCCATGACGGAGAAGGCGCTGGCGAGCATCCGCTCCAACGCGCAGAACGTGAGCGAGCAGATCCGCAAGAACAAGGCAAGCGCATCGCAGGTACAGTCCGCAATCGCAGGCATGGTGGCGCAGGAACAGCGCGCCGAGCGTCTGGCCCGTGAACGGAGCGGACAGGATCGGCAAGCACCACCGACACGTCGTGACGGCGCCGCGGGTTTTACCTACCCCGTCTCAAGCAGGAAAGTCCTGCACTCCTTCGGCACCTACAGGAACACGGTCACGAACACGATGGCGAACAATCCCGGTGTGGATCTGGAGACGCCGTCGGGCAGCACCGTGCGCAGTATCGCCGCGGGAACGGTGACGCTCGTGAGTTGGCTGCCGGGATACATGTCCGTCGTGATCGTCGATCATCATAACGGGTACCGCTCGGTGTACGCGAATCTGGCCTCCGTGCGTGTACGCAAAGGCCAACGGGTCGGCCCGCAAGCCGTGGTGGGAACGAGCGGTGAATCGTTCGACGGCGAGTTCGTCCATTTGCAGGTATGGAAGGAGAAAGAACGTATCAATCCCCTGCTCGTCCTCCGCTGATGGACGCATGGCCTCCATATCGTCGGCGTCGTGCCGCTCACCCTTCGCCGTACTCATCATCGGCCCTCACCGCCCTTTTACAGTGGCGACATATCCTGCACACCGCATGGATACTGTGGTCCTGTGCCGCGACACCCCTTGTCGCACGCGACGAAACCCCGGAAGACCTCGCCATCATCCGTGCCGTCCGCGTGTTCGGTGCTTCGAACGAAACCCTCCCGCCGGTCTTGATCGCACAGCGACGGTCGCAGGATGTACGACCGGTGTTCGGAGAGGACCGCTTGACATTGGAGGTGGACGTGCAAGCCGCCGTGCCGCCGGCCTACTCGGTGCGCTTCGTCCATTGCCGAGCGGATTGGACGGAGGACAACAACGTGTTCCTGAACGATATCGCCTTCATGCAGACATCACGCATCGACTGGCAGATGGCTCCGCCGGGTTGCACGTATTACACCTATCGCGGACGTGTGGTGTTCCCGAACGAATCGGTACGCATCCCGTATGGCGGCAATTGGAAAGTGCGCATCACGGAATTCGGGAGCAGCGAAAACGTCTATGCCGAAGCCCGCTTCTTCGCCGTGGATGTCGGCGCTCAATGCACCATGAACATCCTCAGCGACCTTTACGAACCGCGCCTTCGCGCATCGCCCGCCGCGTTGAATATCGAAACGACCGTGTTCGCAACCGCGAACCTCTCCGACCTGCAGATGCGCTCGGCGGTATTCTACCGTTTGAACCGTTGGAACGAACCCATGTCCGCATCGGCCGGAGGATTGTCTCTGCCCAGCTTCCGCTCCACCTCGCCCCTGTCGTTCGTATCGGGCGTCGCGGCAGCCGGCAAGCGGTTCATGGTGCAACAAATCCCCGCGGAGAACGAATACCGCGTCCTCGATTGCACGAACCTTGCCCAGTTCCCGCGGGTATCGGCGCCCATACGACTACCCTTCTTCGACATCCGGCGGAACGGCAGTTTCCTGTGGCGCGCCAACAACGGCGGGATGATAACAAGCAATGTTCCCATGATGTACGATGATTACGTGCCCGTGGAGTTCGTCCTCGACCCCGAGAACCGTCCCTCGCACGAAGACGTCTTCGTTCTCGGCTCGTTCAATAACTGGACGCCCTCCCGCGAGTGGAGCATGGTGTACAACGATTCCACCCGCCTGTATACGGCGCGCGGTTGGGTGCGCAGGGCCGTCCACAATTACGCCTATGCCACCGGCAGGCTCAACGTCGACACGTTCGCGTGCGAGAATCTCAGCTTCGAAGAGTTCGAAGGCAATACCGTGGGCGCCGGACATACCTTCGTGTGTTTCGTCTACTACCGGGAAATCGCCTTCGGCGGATACGACACCATCATCGGTGTCGCCGCGGGTAGTATTTTCGGTCCTCTGCGACGTTGATTCACGCACCATTCCACCATCATCATTTCCTTACGACCATGAGCGACATCACGCCGACGAACGAGCACCGTACGAAGCTGGCCATGAAAGCCACGAAGCTGAATCTGGACGGCTTGTCGCGCCACATCTTCCTGTGCGCCGACCAGACCACGCCGAAGTGCTGCAGCAAGGAGGCGAGCATGGAGTCGTGGGACTACCTGCGCGCGCGCATCGACGAACTCGGCCTGGCCGATGCAGGCGTGCACCGTACGAAGGCGAACTGCCTGCGCCTCTGCACCATGGGACCCGTCGCCGTCGTCCATCCCGATAACGTGTGGTATCATTCCTGCACGCCCGATGTCCTGGAACGCATCCTGCAAGAACACATCATCGGCGGCACGCCCGTGGAGGAATACCGCGTCCACGGTCAGCACGATACCGAGTCCGGCGCCGAGTGACACCCGCGACATCGTCATGCCGACGTCGCCCCCGGAGTTCCGTCCCTGCATCGCTCTGCGATAGCCACTCGATAGCTATGCGCACGCCTGCACGGCATCCTGAAGGTCCTTCACGTGCGTCTTCATGTTCACCGGCGAGAACACCGCACGCACCACACCGGCGGCGTCGATGACCACCGTGCTGCGCACCACGCCCATGTATTTGCGACCGTACATGGACTTCTCCTGCCACACCCCGTACTTTTCGCACACCTCGTGTTCCTCGTCGGCCAGGAGCGTGAAGGGCAGGTCGTACTTGGCACGGAACTTCGCGTGGGATGTCGGGGAGTCCGGACTCACCCCGATCACCACCGCGCCGTCCACCTCGAAGGCCTTCGCATGATCGCGATAATCACAGGCCTGCTTCGTGCAGGTGGAGGTATCGTCCTTGGGATAGAAATACACGATCACGACCGACCCCTTGAGCTGAGAGAGCTTCACGGTCTCGCCGGTATGGTCCGGCAACGAGAAGGCCGGTGCCTTTTTTCCAATGCTGACGTTCATGATGGATGAGAAGGATGAGTGGGAAAAACAGGAGGAGTCGCCCCGTGGCGCTCGCGATTCCCGGGGTGACGTTCAGCGGCGGATTTTGATGTGAAACACCGCGCAAACCGGAGAGTGCTCAGGAAAAAGATGCTTTTTCTTTCTGAATTCGTCACTTTGGCATTTCAATGTTGCAACATCAATGTTGCAACACTAATTTTGCTCCACGCTCGTCCATGACCCTGACGACATCAACTCGATTGTTCTTTCTTTCACTTTACCCTTTCATCACCATGGCAACACAATGGACCATCGATCGGTATCACTCCGAGATCGGTTTTTCGGTGAAGCACCTCATGATCGCCACCGTGCGCGGCAAGTTCGAGAGCTTCACGGCAGACGTCACCGCGGATGCAGCGGACTTCTCCGATGCATCGATCCGCTTCTCTGCGGAAGTGGCAAGCATCAACACCGGCATCGAAGCGCGGGATAACCACCTTCGCAGCGAGGACTTCTTCGCGGCAGAGCAGAATCCCGAGCTCTCCTTCCACTCCACGAGCATCGCTGCCAAGGGCGACGGTACGCTGGCGGTGACGGGCGACCTGACCATGCGCGGCGTGACGAAGACCGTCACCTTCACCGCCGAGTTCGGCGGAACCATGGTGGATCCGTACGGTGCCACCAAAGCCGGCTTCGACATCACGGGTAAAATCTCTCGCAGCGAGTTCGGTTTGACCTGGAACGCGGCAACGGAAACAGGCGGCGTGGTCGTGAGCGACGAGGTAAAGCTGAGCATGTCTGTTCAATTGCAAAAGGCCTGACCGGACCGCAGCAGACCGCACGACATTTTTCGAATCAATTTTTTCCATTCATCCATCAGGAGACCCGTATGAAAACACCCATGAAGTCATTCATGAAAACCTTGACCGCCCTTGTCGCGGCATTGGTCCTCTTCCCCGCAGCACACGCGCAGACGCAAGCGCAAACGCAAAACTGGACCTGCGATGCATCGCACTCCAACGTCATCTTCACGGTGAGCCACTTGGTGATCAGCGAAGTGCAAGGTTCCTTCAAGATGTTCGACGGCAGCATGACCACGTCGAAGAGCGATATGAGCGACGCCGCCATTTCCTTTTCCGTGAACACGGCATCGATCAACACCGACAACGAGTATCGCGACAAGCATCTTCGCAGTGATGATTTCTTCAATGCGGAAAAGTTCCCTGCCATGACCTTCAAGAGCACGAGCATGGAGAAGGTGGGAGCGAACACCTACAAGCTCATGGGCAACCTCACCATCCGTGATATCACGAAGCCCGTCACCTTCACCGTGCGCTACGGCGGCGAGGCGAAGAACGGCGCAGGCAAGATGGCACGCGGCTTCACGGCAGAGACGACCATCAACCGCATGGACTACAACCTGAAGTGGAACAAGCTCACGGAAGCGGGCGGAGCCATGGTGGGTAAGGACGTGCAGATCCGCTGCAACCTGGAATTGGTGAAGAACTAAACCACCACGCATCAAGAACACTTTGAGCAGAGGCGCTTGCCGGACGGCTCGCGCCTCTTTGCTTTTCACCCTATCGGCAGCATTCATCCCTTCGCGCGTCGCAAACGACGTGCACGTCTCTCACGGACTCATTCATCGCCATGCTTCTTGAGCAGCGCATACGACAGAGCAGACCCTTTCGCTCGGAACATGAGCGGGCGGCGGTGAACGTGCTCTGCACGGCCACGTGGATACTGGAACACATGCGGGATTTCCTTGCGGGATACGGTATCACGCAACAGCAGTACAATGTGCTCCGCATTCTCCGCGGCCAATATCCGGAGAGCATTTCCACGTGCGACATCCGCAACAGGATGATCGACCGCGCGCCGGATGCGTCGCGCATCGTGGACCGGATGATCGCCAAGAACCTGGTGCAGAAGACTCCCAGCGTGAAGGACAAACGTCGTATCGACGTGACGATCACAAAGAACGGACTGGCGCTTCTTGATGCCATCTCCGTTGCCATGGAAGGTCCGGATAATCTTCTCCGCAGACTGAGCACCGAAGATTGCAAGAACCTGAACACGCTGCTCGACACGATGAAGAGCATCGATCAGGAGATGGATGGTCCGAGGGAGTGATACTACGTGATAGGGGTTAGTCCGAGGGCGTAACGGACTGAGCGTGGTTCGGGAACGCGGTGACGGTCCCGTTCAGGTTCGGGGCTGGACGACAGTTCCGATCACGGAGCAAGGCGCTCGAGTTTCCAGGTGGAGTCCGCGTCCGACCGCACGTATCGCAGGCGGTCGTGCAGACGGCTTTCGCGACCTTGCCAGAATTCGAAGCTCGTCGGAACCACGCGGTATCCACCCCAGAAGGGCGGCAAGGGAACCTCGCCCTCGGCGAAGCGGGTACTGAGCTCGGCCACGGCACGTTCCAAGGTCTCGCGACTCTCGATGACGCGGCTTTGCGGCGACGCCCATGCACCGATACGGGAATCCCGTCCACGCGAATCGAAATACTCTTTGGACTCTTGCTCGCTGACCTTCATCACCGAACCCTCGATGCGTATCTGCAACCCCACCTCTCGCCAATAGAACAACAGATGGGCCCGTTCGTTCTCCGCCAGATCCGTGCTCTTCCGACTTTCGTAATTGGTGAAGAACACGAAGCCGCGCTCGTCGAGAGAACGCAGCAGGACGTACCGGGCGGATACGTTGCCATTCTGCGACGAAGTGGACAGGACCATGGCATTCGTCTCGGGAACTCCCGCCTGCACGGCCTCGTTGAAACGATGCTGGAACTCCGTGAAGGGGTCCGTGTTGACATCGCTTTCGTTCAGCGGCTTCTCCGCGAAGCTCGTGGGCATGGATTGCAGAAGGGAGATGCTCATGGAAATGCGATGAATGGTAAATCGGACACAAGGCTCTTCGTAACTTCGCAGCGCACCGACAACACCGATATTCTCACCACGCCACGCCGACCGTCATGAAACCTATCCATATCGAACTCTTCATGGCGCTTGTGTGCCTGGTCACCGTCCCCTATCTCTACATCTCCTTCAAGAAGATGTGGGGTCTGGGAGACGACCCTGCGGTGCAGGAGGAGAGACGTCGGATAGGTCGCCGTATTGCGCTCCTTCTCGGCATCCTCGCCACGCTCGTCTTTCTTCTTCCCTTGCTCCTGAAGTTCTCCAACAGCGAAATGACGCCGGAGTAAGGCAAACAGTCCGGATTGTAACGTCCACTGCCCGGTCCGCTGACGGGAAGAGATGCTTGTCGCTTCGCGCGACGACTCACTCTTCGCATTCTCCCGTCGCTCGCAACCATCGGTCACCATGCATAGGTCACACTCACGCCACCGATCGTCGGCGTGATGAACAACGACGTCCCCTCCTTCGAAGCGGCTCCGCGGGTGGTCTCTGCGGCATCCACGGAATGGACGAGCTGTGCGGAGATGGTTCCTATGGCTGCGCCCAGGAGCACGTCGGACATCCAATGCTTGTCGTAATAC
This sequence comes from Kapaibacterium sp. (SeqCode), assembly GCA_040398805.1. Lineage (GTDB taxonomy): Bacteria > Bacteroidota > Ignavibacteria > Kapaibacteriales > NICIL-2 > JBBATK01. The sequence goes on from JBBATK010000009.1 coordinate 24,919, forward strand.
ATGCGCGCGGCACCGGTGGCCGCGGCTCCCGCATAGAGCAGACAGCTTGCATAGACGTTGTCGATGGAACGGGCCAGGGAGGAGGAAATGGCAAAAGCGACGGTGGTATGACCGGATGGCCACGAGTACTTATCCTCGCGGAACGCGAAGGGGGAAACCGATGTACTGCCAAGATTCGTGTACGGTCGCGCACGCCCGACGATGACTTTCAGCATGGTGGTGGTGATACCGGACAGTATCAACGTCTCGCCCGCCTTGCGGCCGGCGGTCCTCCATGCCGGACTCTTCGTCACCAGTCCGGTGAGATACACGCCGCCGATCACCGCCGCACCTGCATAGGTCGTGCCGTAGATGTTCGCCACATTCAACACGCGTTCCGCCGTCGCACCCTGATTACGCTGCATGACCGCACGCATGGACGTATCGCCTCCGCCGAAGACCAGTGCCGCCTCGGTCAGGATGCCACCGGCAATGGCGTAGGAGTTATTCTCGATGGAGCGCATGCCGAACGCACCCGTCGTGCGCACCAGTCGCTGAGCGTCGTGCACCACTGCGCGCAGATCCTGCACGATGGCCGCTGAAGTGTCGGGCATGGGCTCGGTGGTGCCGCTCTGCGCGTGAGCGGTACCTATCGTGAAGACGATGAGCAGAAGAAAAATTCCTTGTGCCACGAAGGGCCTGCAGGCTTGCCGGTTTTTCAAGTGATATTTTGCGAAGCGGTTTCTCATAAACCTCAAACTACGGCAGAGTTCACATGACGCACAAAAGCTTCGATGCACCGTCGAACCTCCGACGGACCGGGACGAATCCCTCGCGCGCGCATCATCCCGTACGCGGGCACAGCACTGCGTTGCGCGGACGGGTGTTGAACGGATGCGAGGCCATGCGGAGAGTGGTGCTCGTGATGTGTGCCTTGCTTCTGCCGGCAGCGGCTCCGTGCGTGGCGCAGAGCACGGCGAATGGCACATCCGGAAAGACGGGACAGATCACGGGTCCTGAGCGCCGCATCGCTATCGGTGCATCGGTGGGCGTGGTACGTCCGATGAACGAAGCGGCCTATCTGAACAATCAGGTGACGAGCGGAACCTTCGACCTCTTTGCCTTCCTGCGCGACGGATTCGTTCCCGGCTTTATGCCCGAGGTGCGGATCTCCCGCGCCACCAACAAGTCCAAGGACACCGTGGCATACTCGGCATATCGAACGCACCTATGGACTCTCGACATGCGCCTGCGGTGGTTTCCCGGAACGACGGAGCACGACGTCGTGGCACCGTATGTTTCCGCCGGACTGGGCATCGTGATTCCTGAGAACGAATTCCCGACGGAGATCTCCGACCCCACTTTTCGCAAGAACACGGCGGCTCTGCTCTTCCCTGTCCATGTCGGCGCGCTCGTGCGTCTCACACGTAGCATCTCCGCCGACCTGCAGGCTGGGTGGATGTTCACGACATCGGATGACATCAATCCTGCTCACGACGGACGCTTCGATGGATGGCTGCGCGGATGCGTAGGACTGGTGTATACCCTTCCCGGTGCGGCCGTGGACACGGACGAAGACGAGCTTTCGGACGCGGAGGAACGTCGGCTGGGTACGGATCCATACCGAGCGGACACGGATGTGGACGGCTTGTCGGATGGCGCAGAGGTGTTGGAATACGGCACCGATCCGTTGAATGTGGATTCGGACGACGGAGGGGTTATCGATGGCATCGAGGCGACGCGCGGCACGAGTCCGACGGATGTCGTCGACGACATCCTTTCCATACGTCCGGGCGAAAGCGTCGCCTTGCGCAACGTCGTCTTCGAAACCGGTCAGACCACCTTTCCCGCTTCATCCGTCACCATCCTCCGATCGCTTGCCTCCTTCCTGCAGAAGACACCGACCGCGGAGGTCCTCATCCTTGGTCACACCGATGCCACAGGTGATCGCGACTCGAACTTCGTCCTCTCGCGATTGCGTGCACAAGGCGTCCGTGATTGGCTGCTTGCTCAGGGGATATCCGGCGCTCGGATGACGACGAACGGTCTTGGTCCCGACAACCCGGCGAGCTCGAACAGCAGCGCCGAAGGTCGGCGACGTAACCGCCGCATCGAGATCCTCCGCACGAAGTGAGTGCATTCGTTGAACCGTACCACGGTGCCACAGGGCCATGATTCTGTGGATCGGTATCGACACGGCACCGTTCCCTCCGCCCCGCAGAGGAAGATGGAAGGGGTAGGACTTAGAGTTCGATCATCTCGCGGGGCGACGTGGTCAGCAGCACGGGGTCGTGCGCGGTCACGTGCACATCGTCTTCCAGGCGCATGCCGAACTTTCCGGGGATATACACGCCGGGTTCGATGGTGATGACGGCGTTCTCGGGCACGACGCCATCCTTGTTCGCGAAGCTGATGCCCGGCTGTTCGTGCACTTCGATACCGAGTCCGTGCCCCAACGAGTGCTTGAAGTAGTCACCGTATCCGGCATCGGTGATGATACGGCGCGCGATGGCATCGAGCGATGCGGCTTTCACACCGGCGCGCACGGCATCGATGGACCTCTTGTGCGCTTCCGTCACGGCACGCCATGCGTTCTTGGCTTCTTGCGGCGCTTTGCCGATGGAGAAGGTGCGCGTCATATCCGAGTTGAAGCCGTTGACGATGCAGCCGAAGTCCAACGTGACGACGTCGCCTTTTTTGAGTTTCCGTTCGCCCGCGCGACCATGGACGAAAGCGCCATGCTCGCCGCCCACGAGGATGATGCTGAAGGCATCGCCTTCCGAGCCGCGCTTGCGACCCTGATAGGAGATCTCCGCGGCGATGTCGATCTCGCGCATGCCGGGCTTCACGAATCCGAGCACGAACTCGTACACTTGCGCAGCGATGTGCGCGGCTTGGCGGATATACCGAATCTCCTCGGCGGATTTGGCGATCGTGGTCTCACGAGCCAGTCCCGGCGCGGCTTTCAGGGAAATCCCCTTCACCGCTTTGCGGATGGCCGCTGCGGCATCTACGGACACCACGTTGGATTCGAAGCCGACGATCTGTCCGGACCGTATGAGTTTCTTCTCGGCCACTGCCTTCCACACGTTCCGCTCGATGAAGGTCCGCAGACCGTCGATGGCGAAGAGCTCCCCCGCGATCTGCTCGGTATAGCGGTCGTCGGTGAAGAAGTACACGTTCCGTGCTGTGATGATGAGCGTGGCATTGGAGCCGCTGAAGTTCGTCAGATACCGTATCGTCGGCAGATGATGGACGATGTACGCGGAAAGGTTCTTCTTCTTCATTGAAGAGCGAATCTGCGAAAGACGGTGCGCGGTGGTCTCGTGTACTGCTGCCATGGGAATCGTGTGTTCGTGAGAGAGCGGCAAAAATACGGAAGGAACGGCGAGCATGGGATGTCGGGTCTCGGCGAATCGACAGGCCGTGCGGTATGCGTGCGTCAATGCAGGACCGAGCGCATCCACCGTCGATACGGTTCATGGATATCCGACACGGTCCAGGCGATCATTTCCATGGTATCATACGGATGCATCGCACGGACGGCGCGCTCGCATGCCGCAAGATGCGCTTGATCGGTCTTGATGAGCATGAGCACTTCGTCCGCCTCCTCCACCGCGCCATTCCACCTATACACCGAGTGCGCTCCGGGCAGCACGGTGCAGCACGCGGCCATGCCCGTACCCACCAGCTCGCGGGCGATGGTCTTGGCCGTTTGCAGGGTATCGATGCTGATAAGGACCATTCGTTCGTCGTTGGTGGTTTCCATAGGGGAGAAAATTGATGGGTGGACGGTACCGAGTCCGGACACGGAATCCGGCCCCGAAGTATTTTTGAAGCGTCGTCACGGCGGCACTCACACGCCGCTTCGTCGTCGCGCCGGTCACGCCGCGACATCACAACGCTTACGAGGAACCTATGATCGAGCTGTTCATCCTGTATCTGCACATCCTGGGTGCGTCGTATGCCTTTGCCAAGAGCTGGCAGAAGACGGGAATGAAGGACGGGTTGCAATCCGTGGCGCTCATGGGACTGGTCTTCGTCATCGGATGGTCCATCACCTCGCCTCTTGCCAATATCGTGCTACCGAACGAATGGCGGTCCCAGCGCTTCTCCAGCGATACACTGGGCTTGATACTTCTGCTCATACCGGAAGCGCTCTTCTTCAAGATGTTCTTTCTGAAGGACGAAGACCCCGCAGAGACGGCAACACCGTAATCACGACGCGGCTGCTGCGCCGGCGACGCCCGTACTGCCGAAGCCGCCGGCACCCCGATGGGTATCGTCCAACTCCTCCACCACGTTCCATGCGACTTTCTCGTACCGTGCCACCACAAGCTGCGCGATGCGATCGCCGCGGCGCACGGTGAACGGCTCTGCGCCCATGTTCGCAAGTATCACCTTGATTTCTCCACGATAATCGCTGTCGATGGTGCCGGGCGCGTTCAAACAGAACACAGCATTCTTCGCGGCGAGTCCGCTGCGGCTCCTCACCTGGCATTCATACCCTGCAGGCAAGGCGATGGCCAGGCCTGTGGGAACGAGCGCCACGGTGCCCGGCGCGATGACGAGCTCGCTCTCCACCGCTGCGTGCACATCCATGCCGGCGGCACCTTCGGTGGCATAGAGGGGTAGAGGAAGATCGGCGTGCGTGTCCGATACTTTGCGAAGAGAGACGGAGATGGTGCTCATGGGACGTCGTTGGAGGTTAATGGTTATGGATACGGGATCGGAATCATCGTTCGATGCTTCCGATGCCGGCATCGATGAGTGTCATTCCTGCTTCGTAGCGCCTGCGTCGGCCACGACATGCTCGCCGTCGCACGCATGACAGGTATGCTTTTCCTGAAACGCCCGGGTTTCGATCTGCAACGTGGTATGCGAGAGCGCAAACGTCGTGCGAAGCACGTCGAGAAGGTCGTGCAGCACGGCATCGCTATCGGTGCCGGGATCGATCACCACATGTGCGCTGAGCGCGTGGGTATCGGCACCGATGTGCCACACGTGGATGTCGTGCGCCCCTACCACACCGTGACGGGACAGCAGCGTCGTACGGATGTCGTCGATATTCAGATGCTCGGGCGTGGACTCCATGAGGATGACGACGGCACGTTTGATGAGCGAGTACGCGCTACGCGTGATGAACACGGTGATGAGGATGGAGATGATGGGATCGAACAGTTCCCAGCCGGTCCATTGGATCATGAGCGCGCCGACGATGACACCGAGGGACGAAAGAAGATCCGTGAGCACGTGCAGATAGGCACTGCGCGTGGTGAGATGTTCGGAGCCGTGAAGGAAGTACAGCGAAACGCCGTTGGCGATGAAGCCGATGACGGCCACGATGAGCATCTCGTGCGCATGGACGTCTTCCGGCGACGCGAAACGCTGAATGGCTTCCACGAAGATGAAGCCGCACATGATGAACAGGATGGTGCCGTTCAAGAGTGCGGCCAGGATCTCCACGCGTCGCCAACCGTAGTTGAACTTATGGGACTGGGTCCGTTTCAGCGCAACTCGGAGGCCAACGAATGATATGAGGATGGACGCGAAGTCCACCAGCATGTGACCGCTGTCGGAGAGCAGTGCCAACGAATTCGAGATGACGCTTCCGACGAGTTGGACGGCGAAGACCAGACCCGTCATGATCATGGCGATGACAAGGGCGCGGGAATCCCGCGCCAGGTCGGTACCGCCCGCAGGAGAGTGTGCGTGTGCATGAGCGTGCACGTGCGCATGACCATGAGCATGAGCATGAGCATGTGCATGTGCGTGACCGTGAGAATGATCGTGATGAAGGTTGCGCATCATGGGAACGTTGGTTGAGATCCGTGAAAGCGGAACGGGTCCGACATCAGAACCTGTAGGACAGACCGCCCGTGAAGAGGTTGAACTCGCTCACGGAGTAGTCGGCGAAAATGGCGAATCGACCGAGCGTCTTCTGCAATCCGAAGGTCCACTTGAGCATGCGGTCGTTGAATGACGACTTGCTGACCTGCTTGACGTCGTCGCCGGGCCACCCGCGAGAGGGATCCTTGATGATCTCCCGCGTCACGGGATCCACGCCGAGCAAGCCCAGACTGATCTGGACTTCTTGCGGCAGAACGTAGGTGTAGGACGAATTGATGTTCACTGCGGCATAATCGATGCCCGTGTACACTTCACAGATGCCTTTGAACTCCTTGCTGATGTGAAGGTTCACGTCATAGAAATCCGCTGCGGCTTCCAGTCGCGCTTCCGTCACGCCGACGGTGTTGGACAGTTTCGTGCCTTGATAGGCCACTTGGACGGCTGCGTGGAACAGGGGGTCGTGGAAGTATTGCGACAGTGAGTGTTTGACGGCGAGACCGAAGAAGGAGAAATCGCCGACGCTCGTATCCCACTGCACAGGCGGCACGTAGCGCAAGAGTACTTCCGTCCCGCGCCACGACCCGATCTCGAGCTGGGGCACGGCGGCGAAGAGGGTGTTCATGTTCTGTCCGGGAGGCAGAGAGAGAGCTGCGGGAAGCTTGGAGACGGCATTGACGATGAAGGACTTGTTCGTGGAATCGAGCTGGGAGAACACCGTACTGAACTCGTCGTCGGATGTGAGGATGGTGACCAGGGAATCCCGTTGGATGTTCACGCTTCCCGGTGCGTTCCCGAAGATGGTGGCGGCTTGGGGCGGCACGGTGACATATCCGCGTTCGAGCCCTTTGTGAAACAGCCTCTTCACCAGACTCAACGCCAGGCCTGCGGTGTCGACGATCTCGACGGAGAACTTCGGAAGCAGGGTGATTTTCGTGTAGTCCGTGATCCACTCGTTGATGGGACGGGACTCGGTGGGTAACGATGGCGTGTAGAGTCGCTGATCATCGCGCACGAAGCCCACCATGGTATGAACGCTGAAACGGAAATACGGCTTGTCCACGGAATCGGGAACGTACGCCTGGGAGAAGAACCGTGAGTTCGAGGTCGCGTTGATGGTGGTGACGAGCGGCTGCATGAACGGGATGCTGTTCGCATTGAACAGGTCGTGCATGAGCGAGCGGGTGATGATCACCGAATTCGTGTCGTAGTTCTTCTGTCCGTAGGCGGCGTGCGAAACGACGGCCACGAGACAGAGCAGGAGGAGTTTTTTCATCGCAGGAGTTTACGTCGGATGATGAAGAAGACGGGCACGGCGATGAGCATCGCAATGATGATCTTGGTCAGCTGGAAGGCGAGCCAGAAGATCTGACCCATCAACCAATAGAAAACACCGAGAGCGAAAAAGCCCACGACGAGTGCTCCGACGACGGCAATGATGTTCTTCATAGGAACCTGGAATATGATGGGACAAATATACCACCGGGACGTCCTGCTCTTGCGTCGCTAAGGTCGATACGACCATGGTTGCGGATATGGGTCGACACCGCATCCCATGCAGATTCCGCGCCTCTTGTCACTCCTAGTCCGCATGCCATATTGCGACCATGATCACACGTGGACATCGGCGAACGCTCTTCGCCACGGGCTTTGTGGGAACTCTCTGCCGGCTGTGCATCGCTGCGGCGTGGCTGAGCGGATACCTTCACGCGCAGAACAACGACGGATTCGCCGAGCGGATGGGCGACGACCTTCTCCTGCTTCGTGCCATGCACGGACGCGCACCCGTCGGTTCGTATGCCGTGACACCGCTGCGTTTATTGTATTCGTCCGCCATGAACGAAGATGCGGGCGCCATGCTCACGCTTCGAGAACTACGCACGGAGCTTGCCAGTGCCTACGCGCCGTTGCTCGCTTCGCGAGGCGCTGCGGCCTCCGCGAATCAGCTCCCCACGAACGACCCACGCTTTCATCCCTATGTCTTCGCCGATTCTCTCGTGCGCCTGCAGTGCGACATCGGCGGCATGCTGCGATCCGGCGTGACCGACGTGCGGAACGCTTCCGAGAGCTTCATGCTGGGTAACCTGACGGCGCGGGCCATGGGTTCGATCGGACCCAACCTCGGGTTCATGCTGTACCTTTCGAACGGCGTCCTTTTGTCCGGCGATCCCGACAATGTCCGCCAGACCGATCCGTTGCTCGCGCGCACGCTCAAGTTCACAAGTGTGGAGAAAAAGTACTTCGACCGATACATCGGCTACCTGCAGTATCAATCGGATGTGCTGAACGTGCGTGTCGGACGTGACGTGTTCGCTACGGGGTATTCGCCTATCGACAACCTCGTGCATTCCCGGTACGCGCCGCTCATGGACGGCGTCCTTCTGGACATCCCCTATCGTTCCGTTCGATTCACCTCCATCCATGCCGCGGTGGACGGACTGAACGCGGACGGTTCGACGATCACGAACAAGTTCATCTCGTCGCACCGTGTGCAGGTAGATCCCGCTTCATGGCTGAGTTTCAGTGTGCACGACATGATCGTCTACTCCGAGCGCGGCATCGACCTTGCCTACCTGAATCCCTTCGCGTTCTATGTATCCACAGGTCTCACGAACCAATACAAAAGCGATTACGACAATTCCCTGCTCGGCATCGATGCGGCGATACGTCCGTGGGAACGCACCCTTATCTACGGTGCCCTCTTGCTGGACGATCTCGCGTTCTCATCGCTTCGCGATACCACCTCGGCAGGCAATAACAACAAGGCCATCTGGCAGCTCGGAGCATCGCATGCGCTCGATCTTGGCGGACGTTCCCTGCTCCTGAGCACGGAGTACGTCCGGTGCAACCCCTTCGTCTATTCGCACCGGCAGATTCGTAACTCATGGACGCACGCGGGTGCTCCTCTGGGGTACAACATCCAGCCGAACAGCGATCGCTTCGCCGTGCAGGCGAAGTGGTGGATATCGGGTCGGAACTTCCTTGAGATCAATGCGGACTACACGCGATGGGGCGAGAACATCCTCGATAAGAACGGTACCATCCTTACGCAAACAGTCATCTATCAGAATGGCGATACGGTGCTCGTACCGGTCGGCAATGTCGGCGGAGACATGCTTCGAGGGGATGCGGACTTCCTGCCGGAGCCCTTCAGCGTGGGGAACGCGTTCTTGCGCGGCAACTTGAGCATCACGCGGCGCGTGCAGATGTGGTTCTCTGCGGAGGTCATGACGAACGTGTTCGTCGATACGCGCGCCCGCTATCAATTCCGCTCCGGCGGCAACGCTCCCGGCGAACAATGGTGGTTCTCGGTGGAACTGCGCGTGGGATACTGAGTCGCGGCGCTACGTCGAGACCATGGATATCACGCGCAGGGTCATCATGCGGACACGATGCAGTCACGACACCAACGCGCGCACCACCTTCCGTCAGAATCTCCTGCTTGTCTCCATTCTCCGGCGCTGCTCTTGTTTTTCGTGACGTCTCGATACGTGCGCTACTTGCCTTCCGGACTCAGTGCGGTGCCGTCTGTTTCACCTAATGTCAATCCCAGTTGCTTCGCGAGCGTCGGCGCAAGGTCCGTAGGCCTCACACGTTCGTCGTGTACAGAGGGTTGAAGTGTGCCGCCGAAGAATACAAGCGGCACGTGCTGATCGTATTCATACGGTGTACCATGAGTCGTGGTCTTGGAACCGAAGATCCATCCGCGCGCAGGGAAGACGACGATATCGCCGGAGCGCTCGGGGTCGACACTTTGGACGATGCAATCGAAGATACGCTGTTCCATTCCTGCCGGTCGTTTACCGGCGAGGACATCGTGAAGACCGAGGGCGTATCCGATGCCGCGAAGGGACCGCAAGGTGCTCGCGAGACTGTCGCACACGGCGGGGAAATCTGCGGCGATGGGAGCAACGACGGCGCTGTCCAGAAAGATGAAGGGAGGCAGGAAACGCTTCATGAAGCCCGGCTGCGGGGCGGTATTGTCCGTACCGATGGAGATCGGCGCGAAGCGTTGATACGGCGCTATGAGCGCGGAATCCACCTGCTTGCGCAACAGGCGACCCGTCATCATGCCGCCGTTGATCATCTTGTTTTCCGGAACCTCGGCGACACCGTGATCGGAGGTGACGACGAGTTCGTAGTTCTCCCGTCCCACTTCCTTGTCGAGCAGGTCGATGAACGCTGCAAGACTGCGATCGGCACTGATGAGAATCTCCTTCATCTCCCGCGAGTGAGGTCCGAAGACATGTCCCACCTCGTCCGTCGTCGATACACCCACACAAAGGATATCCGTCTCGTCGTCCTTGCCGAGTTTCTCCTCGCGCATGCACATGCGCACCGCTTCCATGAGCCAGTCGATGGAGTAGGGCGTACAGCAGAAGGCATCGGAGAATTCCTTGTCCGCGACCGAAGGTATGACATGAGGGAACATGTTTCCTCCACCGGGGAACGACCCTTCCCACGGTACGTCATCGGACATGGTGATGCGTTGGGACATGGTGATCGGAGGAAGGATTTTTCTGGGATCTTCACCGGGAGCGAGATTCCGCATACGCTGCTCGACTTCACGTGGGTCGGGCAGTTTCGGCGGACCTTGCACGGCATTCCACGTCCGTCCCGCGTAGTCGGCGAGCGGGTACTTGTCATTGAACCGTTGAAGCCATCGGGGCGCTCTGTAATGCGCGGACGTGCCAAGCGCTTTCTTCTCATCGTCGAACCACAGCGCATAATCCGCGCTATGTCCGCTCATGAAAATCGCCGCGCGGTCCTTGATGGCGATACCCACGACTTTCGAGTCCGGCGATGACTTCTTGAGCACGTCTCCGAGCGTCGGCACACGAAGGTTTCTCGGAGAGAGAACGCCGGCGGTGTCTTCCGTGGCATAGACTTGTTTCTGCTTCTTCCTGTCGAAGAAATCGTTGCCGACGATGCCGGTGCGACGGGGATTGCATCCTGTCAGCAACACCGCATGACCCGGTCCGGTCATGGTGATGGCATGGTCGTAAAGGCAACTATCGTATCGCACACCAGAACCGAGAACGCGCTTGAAGCCATTGTCGCCGAAGTCTTCCATGTAACAAGCCAGACGATCGTAGCGAAGCTGGTCGTAGGAAAGGACGACGACGAGTCTGGGCTTGTCGCCGGCGCGCAACGGGAATGTCGAAACGACGAGACAGGTAAGACACAGGAGACGTAAGAGGTACATACGAGTGCGCGATTGATGAGTGATGGCCTGCAAAAATACGTCACTGCGTCTATCTCGAACCGACGTTCGACCTCCTTCCGAATGGAGCGTTCCGGTGCGGAAGCGACGGCGGGACAACGCGCAAGAGCTCCGTGTATGGCGCGCATCACGGCGTGGTTACTCAGCGCTTTTGGCTATTTTACCGCAATCATCAATGCAGAGACGAACATGAGCAAGCCGACCAAAGGAATCATCTTGGCAGGAGGTAGCGGTACCAGATTGTACCCTATGACCTCCGTCTTCAGCAAGCAGTTGCAGCCCATCTATGACAAGCCGATGATCTATTATCCGCTCGCGACGCTCATGCTGGCGGGGATACGCGACATCCTTATCATCAGCACGCCGCACGACACGCCGAACATCGAGCGTTTGCTGGGCGACGGTGCCCGCTGGGGCGTGTCCATCCGGTATCGCGTGCAGAAGGAGCCGAAGGGTATTGCCGAGGCGTTTCTTGTGGGCGAAGAGTTCATCGATGGACATCAGGTATGCCTGATTCTTGGCGACAACTTGTTCTACGGAAAGCTGGACTTCCTTCGTCGGGCGCTGGAGCAGAACACGGGCGGGATGATATTCGCCTATCGTGTCACCGATCCCGAGAGGTATGGCGTGGTGGAGTTGGACGAGAACGATGGCATCGTGTCCATCGAGGAGAAGCCGCGCTCACCGAAGTCGAACCTGGCCATACCCGGCCTCTACGTGTTCGCCGGCGACGTCGTACAGGTGGCCAAAGGTCTCTCGCCCAGTGAACGGGGCGAACTGGAAATCACCGATGTCCAGAACACCTATCTGCAATCGGGCACCCTCTCCGTTCAGCGCATGGGCCGCGGCATTGCGTGGCTCGACACCGGCACGCCCGAGAGTCTGCTGGAGGCGTCGCAGTTCATCCATGCCATAGAAAAACGTCAAGGCATGAAGATCGCCTGCTTGGAGGAGATATCCGTTCACGAAGGGTATGTGAGTGCGGAGGACGGTTTACGGGCCTTGGAACATCTGCCTCGCGGGCCGTACAGGACCTACTGCGAGAACGCCATCAAAGACCGTCAGTAGCCATATCGCGCGCCTTCCTGTCATGCGAAAACCACGACCTCCGGGCCGTCGTGCGCGGGAAACCTTTTGCGCAATGATCCTACTTTGCTAGTCCGCCGAGCGCGCACAAAAAAACACCACCGTCATGTTATTCGTTGCCGATCCGAGGAAAGCGCTGCTCACCCGTGAGGTTCTGCGGCGGGGGAGCTCAACGAGGAGGGCTTGGTGGAGTCGCTTTGCATTTTGGCTTTCCGTGCCTTCTTCTGAGCACGGAGTTTGTTATAGTCTATGGACTCCCGCAGTTTGAAGGTGGAGTCGATGACACCGCGCGCGAGCAGCGTATCCTGCGCCGAAAGATATCGCGCCTTGTTCGGCAAGCCACCCCGGACAGCCTTAGGAATCTGCGAATACGGAATGAGCGCCTCTTCGGTTTCCAGCGGCTTTTCGGGAAGCGCTATGAAGTCTGATTTGTTACTCGCAAGATCCCACCATGGTCCGCCACGACGTCGGGTGTAATCGAACATGTCGACGATGATGACCGGCGTGCCTTTCACCCCTTTGCGCGGCGTTTTGACCCACGAATACAACCACTTCGCGTCATCGAGGAACTGGCGTATGCACGAGTGCGACACGGGACGTCCGGGCATGTCGAACTGATGGAACGCCGACCCTGCATACCGGTGGAAGTTCACGGTGAAAGGTAATATCCACTCCTCGTTGAGCGAGGAGATGCGTTCGCGTTGGCGCCAGTTCACGAAATACAATCCGGGGAACGTCGGCTTCCCTTTCGTCCCGCTGTTGCATGCCGCAAACCGTACCAGCTCACCGTACTCATAGCACGCATAGCATTGATACCAGTTACTCACGATGACGATGCGCGGTATGTCGGCCGCACCGGGATAGTACTGTGGGAACAAGGAATACGCCCTGGGATCGAGGTCGACCTTGGACGGCAGCATCAGCGTATCGCCGACACGCATGAAGCGGAGTTCCTTGCGATTGAGCAAGGCGATGACTTTCGATGAGTCGAACGAATCGCCGAAGCGGAACACGCTACGGATGGAGTCCAACATCTTCGTGGTTTTCACATGCACGCGCGCATACGCAATCGTGTCGGTGAAGCGGTTCAGGGAGCGTTTCTTATGTACGTCTCGGAGGGAATCCAGACGTCGGACGGAGTCTTGATCGATCTTCCGCCAGGTAATCGGCTCGTTTTCATCCCGGTCACGTCCGTTAGCATCATCCCTGCTGCACGAGACGGCAGACACAAGGATGAAGGTGGCGCAGAGCCATGCGGGGTATCGAGGTGCGGAATACATGACTGCAAAAATGAATCGGAATGTCTGGATAAAAAAGTGCCGCGTCACGAGGAGCGTCGATGACAGACAAAAAAAAAGGGCAAAGCCGAAGCTTTGCCCTTGTAACGACCTGGTGTTCGCTCAGAAGATTAGTCAACCTTCGTGATACGAGCCGATATGCGTTTGCCGTTCGGCATTGCTACTTCGACCATGTATACACCGCTCGGGAGGTTCGAGAGATCAAGAGGCTTGATGTTCTCACCAACCGTGAGGTTATCGAGTGTATAGCTGCTGACCGTAGCGCCGACGATGTTACGTACCGTCAGGGTGACTGCTTGAGCATCCTGATCAAGGGATACCTTCACGGTCAAGCTTCCGGTTGTCGGATTCGGGTACAGGCTGACGCCTTGAGCAAGAGCAGACGGGTCGGTGACGTCGAGTACCGTGTCGATACGGATAGCATCCGATTCGTTGGTACAGCCGTTACGGTCGGTGATGACCACCTTATAGAGACCGAGACCTGTTCTGAATGCATCGTGGCTTGCGCCGGTAGCACCGCTGATGTTGTTGTTGTTGAGTTTCCACTGGAACGCGGTGTAACCCTTGCCCGCAGTGTCTACTGTCATGAGGTTGCCAACGCGTGTCACACCAGGCTTTTGCGGTGTCGGGAACACTTGTACCGACTTCGGAGCGGACTGACCGGTACAACCGTTCGTATCCGTAACCGTTACCGAGTAGCTTCCGCCGTTGCGGACGGTGATGCTTTGCGTGGTTGCGCCACCCGGTGACCAAGCGTATGACTGGAAGCCTGCGCCTGCATCGAGAGTGACACTGTCACCTTGACAGAATGATGTCGAACCTGAAGCTGTTACCGTTACCGTCGGGTTCGGGTTGACCGTTACCGATGTAGCGGTGGACGTAGCTGTACAGCCTGCTGCGTTAGCAACCGTTACTGTGTAGCTGCCGGCTGCGGTTACACGGAGGGTGCGACCGGTACCGACGGTGTTCGCACCGTTCTTCCAGCTGTAGGATGCGAATCCTGCACCTGCATCAAGAACGACGTTTCCACCTTCACAGAACTTGGTGTTACCGCTAGCGGTAACGCTGACTGTCGGCTTGGGCGATACGGTGATGGTGACATCATCGGAGAGGATCTTACAGCTGTTGCTGTAGGTCACCTCGACATTGAACGTACCGGAAGTCGATACGGTGATGGATGAGGTCGTTGCACCGTTGTTCCAGCGGTATGCAAGCGGTGTTCCGCCTGATGTCTGCGCCGTCAGCGTGCGGCTTTCGCCTTCGCAGAACGATGCTGAACCGCTTAACTGTACCGTCGGCTTCGTGAAGTTCGACGTAGAGATCGTGATCGTGCTGGAGGTATTGCGGCATCCGTTACCATCGATAACGGTGACGCTATACGTACCTGCTTGGCGAACCGTGATACGCGGTGTTGTCTCGCCGGTGCTCCATGTGTAGGAAGCGAATCCGTCGGTAGCAGCAAGCGTTACTGTTCCGCCTACGCAGAGACTGGTCGGACCACTCGGGGTGATCGTCACGTTCGGAAGAGCGTTGACCGGGATCGTGCGTGTAGCAGTTCCTACACAACCTGTCGTTGTATTCGTTTCTGTCACCGTAAGGCTTCCGTTGCCGGCTGCCGTCCAGTTGACATTGACGGTGTTCGTGTTTGTAGCTCCGACGAATGAACCGCCGACGACGCCACTCCACTGATAGGTACGACCTGCGGTGAGAGTGGTGGTGTATGTCTGTGTCGAGTTGATACAGACTGCCGGTGACGGAGGACCTTGGATGCTCGGTGTCGGCAACGGATTGATCGTTACAGACAAGGTGCGTGAAGCGGAGCAAGAACCAAGGGATGCCGGTGTTGTTTCCGTTACACTGACCGAACCGACGCCTGCAGCACCCCAAACAACGTTGATTGCATTGGTGTTTGCTGCGCCGTTGATCGAACCGCCAGTCACAGTCCATGCGTATGCATTTCCTACGACGTTCGGTGTAGCGTACGTTGCTGATCCTTGAGCACAAACTTGTGTCGGGTTCTGACCACCTGTTTGGTTGGTCAAATCCGGAGTCGGCAACGGACGGATCGTGATCGGTGTCGTTACGTCCGTGAAGCAACCGGCTGCGCCGACGCGTTCACGAACTGCGATCGAACCTGCACCTGCAGCGCCCCATGTCACGCTGACGCTGTTGCTCGTGGAGGAACCGTTGAAGGAACCACCGACGACTGTCCAGCTGTACGTGTTGGCTGCGTTGTTGGTCGTAGCGTATGCGTGGGTTGAACCGGCACAGACGCCGTTGACGTTCAGACCACCCGTAGCACTCGTGATAACCGGTGTCGGATTCGGGTTGATGGTAATCGTATAGGTTGTCTCTTCAAAGCAACCTGCGCCGTTCGCACCGTTGTTGGTAGCGTTCGTCGAGGTTTCACGCAGGCGGATGACTCCCGTTACCGGCGTGGTCGTGTTACCGTTGGCAATGACCGTGAAGGAAGAACCGTCGTTCGCACCGGAAGCAGCGAGTGTCACCGCACCGCTTGTCGGGGAATCGATCGACCAGAGGTAAGCGCGGTTCGCCACGACATTCGCTACTGAGTAGGTAGCTGTGTTCGTGCCGTTCGTCGTACCCTGGCAGATGACGGTAGGACCTGTGATAGCCGGAGCCGGTGTGACGTCGATGTTGACATTCTGACGTACCGTTGTAGCACAACCGGTAGCGTTGAATGATTGTGTCACCTGTACGAAGCCTGCGGTATTGTCTACCGTTGCATTCGTCCATGTGATCGTCACACTGTTCGCGTTGGAAGCACCGACGATGGAACCGGAACTAGCCGTCCAACCGAACGTGCTGCCTGCATCGCCTGTCGTTGCATAGGTAGCCGTGCTGCGACCGCACACGTCTGTCGGTGCGGGTGCGATGATCGGCTTCGGAAGCGGATTGACAACGACAACGAAGCTGTCCGTAATCGGGCAGGACTTCACGGAAGGTGTCAAGGACGCGTTGCTGTATGCGATCGACTCTGTTACACGGAGAACCATGGTGACCGGAGCGTTCGTCGGGTTGAAGTACTCAACCTGGACTTGGTTGCCCGTACCGGTGATACGTGCACCCGGAACGGTGGTTGCAGGGTTCGATGTAAGGATCGATACGTTGTTCACATCACGGACATCCCATGTGTAGGTGCTTGCCGGAGGATTGATCGTTTGATTCAATCCGGCCGTCACATACGTGTACGGTGTGTACATCTGGGCGTTGGTGCTGTTTGCAGCGTATTGAGAGTTGCTACATACCGTACGGTTTCCGGAGATAGCCGGCTTCGGATTCCAGTTCACTTGAACATTGATATCCGTTTGACCGGTACATGACGGAGCCGCGTTTGTTGTTTCCTGAACACGGAGTACGCGGGTGACGTTCGCCGATGTTGTCGGCTCGTTCCATTGTACCGTTACGCTCGTAACGTTGACACCTTGCGATGCTGTCGTGAACGTACCGCCTTGGTTCGGCAACGACCAGACGAACGTGCTCTGGCTGTTGACCGGATTGGTTACCGTGTAGGTTTCGATGTTGTTGATCGAAACGCCATCATAGTTAGCAAGGTATCCGCACACATTCGTATTGCCTGATACTGCCGGTGCCGGAGCGGGGTTGACCGTTACGTTCACTTGAGCAGAACCGACACACGCCGTTTGACTCGTTTCCGTAACCGTTACGGAACGTACCTGAGCCGTAGCACCAGGGCTGTTCCAGCGGACCGTTACGGTGTTGCTTGTCAAACTTCCACCCGTTACCGAGAAGGTACCTGCAGGCATAGACCATGAGTAGGTGTTGCTTGCATTGTACGAGGTCGAGTACGTGATATCCGTGTTCGGACATACGGACGTCAGACCGCTGATCGTCGGAGTCGGGTTCGGTGTGATCGAAACCGTACGTGTGGTAGAACCGCTACATGATACGCCACCGGTCGTCGTTGCGGTCAAGGTAATGGTACCTGTTCCCGGCGTCGTCGGCCATGTAACCGTGTAGCTGTTACCTGCAGGGGTGGAAGCGCTTGTGGCACCCGTGTTCGCCCATGCATACGTGAAGTTCACAGAAGGATTGAGGACATTATAGGTAACCGTCGAACCTGCGCATGCGGTCGTGCCCGGAGGCGTAGCGATGGAAGGTGTCGGGTTAGCCGTTGCTGTTACTGCGTAATTGTTATTGAGAGCCGTGTTGGTACAACCCGTTGCGGTGTTGGTCACCGTCAACGCGATCGAACCGTTGCTCGTGCCCCATGCCACGTTTACCGTACCTGTACCCTGGCCTGTGAAGCTGTTAGCACCCGTTACGTTCCATGCGTACGACAGACCGTTCTGAGCCGGTGTGATCGTGTAGCTGGCGCTGGAGTTCTGACAGACTTGAGCAGGACCGGAGATCGATACGCTTGGGAGCGGATTGACCGTCACATTGAAGGTCGAGGTACCGGTACAGGTGTTGCCTGCGTTACCCGGGGTTTCGACGACTTGGACAGTAGCCACGACCGGAGCTGCGCCCGTGTTCACCCAGTTGACGGTGATGGCATTGACATTGACACCACTTACCGGCGTGAATGACATGCCCGGAGGCAGGTTGCTGATGGTCCATGAGTAGCTGCGACCAGAGACAACGAACGGTGTCGAGTACGAACCGGATTGACCGCTACAACGAGCAGCATCACCGGTGATCGTCGGGTTAGCCTTCGGATTCACGGTCACGTTCGTGCTCGTGGAACCTTGGCAGCCGCCGTTGGTCACTGTCAAACCGACGGTAGAAGCGTATGCCACATCAGGTGTAGCGTTCGCCCAATTCACGATGATTGATTGCGTGTTGTTGCCGCTTACCAATGTGCCGCCGTTACCTACTGTCCATGCGTACGTTTGACCCGTAGCGGTGGTGGAGTAGGTTACCGAGCTCTGACCGCAGACAGGCGAAGCCGTGCTTGCAGAAATCGTCGGTGTCGGTGCGCTGGTCACGGTTACCGAGAGAATGTTTTCCGATGCGCAACCGTTCGAATTCGTTTCAACAACGCGGATCGAAGCTGCACCGATGGTGCTCCATGATCCCGTCACTTGATACGTATTCAACGGAGCGAAGGAACCCGTACCGCTGACAACATTCCAAGCATAGGTGGAACCTGTGTTGTTCGTTGTCTGGTACGTTACCGTAGCATTCTGACAAGGCGTCGTGGAACCGGTGATGGCAGGAGCAGGATTTGCCACTACCGTCAAGGTCACGTTGTTAAGCATCGCTGTGGTCGAACAAGCAGGTGTCGTATTGCTGATCGCGCGAACCGTGTATACGTACGAGCCGACCGTGAGGTTCGACAGTGCGGGAGCGAACGAAAGAGCTGCTCCGGTACCTGCTGCTGTACGAATGACGTTGTTCTGAGCGTTCACCAATTCGTAGGTCACACCAAGTTGTGAGTTGGTGAGGCCGACGGTGGACGAAGTCGTGTTCGAACCGAGACCGCCTGTAGCACAGATCGTGGTCGGTGACAACGTTACGTTGTATGCCAGCGGAGCCGCGAGTACTGTTACGGAAAGCGATGTGGAACCGGTACATGTGTTGTTCGTTTCGATAACACTGAGAGTACCGGAGTTCGCACCCCAATTGACCACTTGTTGATTACCGGATTGTGAACCGAGAGTGTTACCCGTACCGGAGACGCTGAATTGGTACGTACTTCCTGCCGTTTGCGGTGTTACCGCATATGATGCAGAGGAGTTCGGACAAATGATCGTTGATCCGGACAGAGTAGGTGTCGGCGGGTTGACGGCGATGACTGTTGCCGTTCCGTTCATGAGATTGGTACAACCCGAGCCGGTAGCGCTTACGGTATATCCGTAGGTGCCGGCCGCATTGATGGAATTCGTGAACTGGATGTTACCACCGGTACCATTCACTGTAGGCGTTTGAGCTACACCATTGCGGCTCAACGTATACACGACACCGGCTTGTGAGTTGGAAAGCGTGATTAGCGCGTTTCCGGTGACACACACGGTGTTCGTGGTTGTTCCCACGTTGTACGCAACCGGAACCGCGTTGACGGTAACCGTTGTGGACGACGTGTTGCTACAGTTGCCTGCCGTTTCGGTGACCGTTACGGTACCTGTTCCGGCTGAACTGCCCCACTGAACGGAGACGGCGTTCGAACCTTGACCGCTGGTTATCTGTCCACCTGCACCGGAAACGGTCCAGCTGTACGAGTTACCTGCGTTGTTCGTGGTCGAATACGTTTGCGTGCTGGAAGCACATGCGCTTGTAGCCGGACCAGGTTGAACACTCGGAGTCGGCGTTGAATTAGCCGTCACGCTGATTGTAGCTGTTTGCGTACAACCCGTGTTCGGATTGGTTTCGACGACTTGGAGTCCACGAGCACCTGCTGCACCATTGAAGGTTACGGAAACCGTGTTCGTGTTGGTAGATCCGTTGAATGTTCCGGATCCGACCGATACCGACCAAGCGTAGTTGTTCGTCGTAGCCGGTGTGCTGTAGGTAACAGGCTGACCGATACACGCCGTTGTCGAACCCGTAATGGAGGGTACGGGCAACGGATTGACGGTAACTGTGAGGCTACCGCTCATCGTGATGATGTTTGTGTTACACGGTGCTGCTGCGACTGCAGTCATGGTAAAGGAATGCGTGCCTACCGAATTCACTGCAGAAGCAGGGATTGCGATAGCAAGCGCACTGCCGGTACCGGTCGTTGTCGCAATCGTCTGAGCGTTCTTGAGGACGGTGTACGTAACACCTGCCTGTGAACCGCTCAGGTTGATCGTTGAACCTTGACCGATACAGATGGCAGCCGTGGTCGGCGTGACATTGAAGACGGTGGGAGCCGGTGTAACCGTTACGGCGAATGCACCGGAATTGTTACAGCTCGTGCTCGTGTTCGTGACGACAACGCTTACACTACCGCTTGTGGTGCCGGTCGTCGCTGTCATTGCATTGGCGTTGCCACCGCTGACAATGGTCCAGCCCGTAGGCACAGTCCAGTTGTAGGTCTGTGAACCTGCAGCTGTTACAGAGTAGGTCTGCGAAACACCGGAGCAGGTGGTTGCGTTACCGGAGATGGTAGCGTTCGGCAGGGCATTGACCGTAACGGTAGCCGTACCGGTCATGTTCTGCGTACAACCTGCACCGCTGGTAGCTACTACCGTGTAGTTATATGTACCTACACCACCATACGTAGCATCGGTAAACTGAAGTGCCGCACCTGTACCAGCTACCGGCGAACCGACGTTCGAGCTTGCACGGCGCAGTTGATAGTTGACACCCGATTGCGAACCTGAAAGGTTGATGATGGCGTTCGGAAGCGTGGACGTTGCGCACAAAGACGGTGTGGACGTTGTAACGTCGAAGGCCGTCGGTGTAGCACTTACCGTGATGTTGTTCGTAGCAGAGCCGGTACATCCTGAAGATGTCACCGCGACACTGATCGTCTGATTGCCCGATGCTGTCCACGTTACGTTGACAGAGTTGGAACCTTGACCAGAGTTGATGACACCACCCGAAGAAACGGTCCATGCATAGGTACCGGTTGCTGCCGTGCTATACGTTTGTGCAACGTTCTGGCAAGGAGCAGCAGCGCCTGTGATGGTCGGTGTCGGTGTCGTGTTGACCGTTACCGTTACCGATGTCGGTGCAGGTGACTGTGTACAACCGGCAGCGTTCGTTTCCGTTACGTTGATCGTACCGGTCGTTGCATTTGCTGCATACGCTACCGTGATGCTGGAGGTGTTGTTGGTTCCGGTGATTGAGACGCCGGTTCCGCTTACCGTCCATGCATAGGTCGAACCTGTGTTGCTTGCTACTGAGTATGTCTGGCTTGTGCTGGAGCATACCGTCAAAGGACCGGAAATGGTCGGGTTCGGACGTGCATTCACCGTCACGGCACAGTTACCGTTCATTGCAACAGGGGTGTTGCAAGGCGTGGTTCCCGTAGCACGTGCTGTGAGCGTATACGAACCGACGTTCAACTGCTGCGTTCCTGTTCCGGTTGATACCGTAAAGGACACAGGTGTTGTTCCATTACCTGTTACTGTAGAAAGGACACTTGTTCCGTTCATCAGGTCGTAGGTGACGCCGCTTTGACCGTTACCACCCGACAACGTAACCGTGACGCTCGTTCCGCCACCGAAGCAGACTGCTGCGGAGGTCGGAGCTACTGTCAGAACGGTCGGCGATGCGACAACCGACACGTTGAAGTTGGCCGAATTATTACATCCGGTCTGCGTGTTGGTCTCTACAACCTGCATGACAAAGTTGCCTGCAGTTGTCCACGTGACATTGATCGTGTTGGAACCTTGACCATTGTTGATGTTTCCGCCCAGCACGGACCACGTCCATGAACGATTAGCGGAAGCGGCAGTCGTATAATTGGAAGTCGAATTGACACAAGGAGCGTTGCTTCCCGAGATGTTCGGCGTGGGCAACGCGTTGACGGTCACCGTTGCAGTACCGGTCATAGTTTGCGTACAACCTGCACCGCTTGTAGCGACTACCGTGTAGTTATAGGTACCTACACCACCGTATGCGGCATCGGTCAATTGGATTGCCGAACCCGTACCAGGTGTGGTCGGTGTCAATGCCGTGCTGCCACGGAACAATTGATACGTGACACCACTCTGTGAACCTGCAACATTGATGATGGCGGTTTGAGGCGTTGTCGTGGCGCACAAGGAAGGTGTCGATGTCGAAACAGCGAAGGCCGTCGGTGTAGCACTTACCGTGATGTTGTTCGTAGCAGAGCCGGTACATCCTGAAGATGTCACCGCGACACTGATCGTCTGATTGCCCGATGCTGTCCACGTTACGTTGACAGAGTTGGAACCTTGACCAGAGTTGATGACACCACCCGAAGAAACGGTCCATGCATAGGTACCGGTTGCTGCCGTGCTATACGTTTGTGCAACGTTCTGGCAAGGAGCAGCAGCGCCTGTGATGGTCGGTGTCGGTGTCGTGTTGACCGTTACCGTTACCGATGTCGGTGCAGGTGACTGTGTACAACCGGCAGCGTTCGTTTCCGTTACGTTGATCGTACCGGTCGTTGCATTTGCTGCATACGCTACCGTGATGCTGGAGGTGTTGTTGGTTCCGGTGATTGAGACGCCGGTTCCGCTTACCGTCCATGCATAGGTCGAACCTGTGTTGCTTGCTACTGAGTATGTCTGGCTTGTGCTGGAGCATACCGTCAAAGGACCGGAAATGGTCGGGTTCGGACGTGCATTCACCGTCACGGCACAGTTACCGTTCATTGCAACAGGGGTGTTGCAAGGCGTGGTTCCCGTAGCACGTGCTGTGAGCGTATACGAACCGACGTTCAACTGCTGCGTTCCTGTTCCGGTTGATACCGTAAAGGACACAGGTGTTGTTCCATTACCTGTTACTGTAGAAAGGACACTTGTTCCGTTCATCAGGTCGTAGGTGACGCCGCTTTGACCGATTCCACCCGACAACGTTACCGTGACGCTCGTTCCGCCGCCGAAGCAGACTGCTGTGGAGGTCGGAGCTACTGTCAGGACGGTCGGCGATGCGTTTACTGTGACGGACAGGTTAGCCGAAGCGTTACAACCCGTCAGTGTGTTGGTTTCGACGACCGACATCGTGTTGACACCCGCAGTCGAGCCCCATGTGACGTTGACCGTGTTAGAACCTTGACCGCTGTTGATGGTAGCACCCGGCACCGTCCATGTCCATGAACGGTTAGCAGAGGATGCCGTGGTATACGATTGAGTTGAACCGACGCAGACCGGCGTGCTGCCAGTGATGCTCGGCGTCGGCAAAGCATTGACGGTCACTGTTGCGGTACCGGTCATTGTCTGCGTACACGAAGAACCGCTGGTACCGACTACGGAGTAGTTGTAGGTACCTACACCGCCATACGTGTTGTCCGTGAATTGCAGTGCTGAACCAGTTCCTGCAACCGCTGATCCTACCGAAGTAGCGCCACGGAACAACTGGTAGTTGACGCCAATTTGTGATCCTGCAAGATTGATGATGGCGTTCGGCAATGTCGGACTTGTTGCACAAAGACTAGAGGTTGATGTACTTACTGCGAATGCCGTGGGCGCGGGGTTAACCGTACCGGAAGAGGTCTTGCTGTACGAGCAAGCACCGTTCGTTTCCGTGATGGTAATCGAACCCGTACCTGCCGTATTCCATGTAACAGCGATCGTGGCGTCGTTTGCGTTGTTCACCGTTACCGAGTGAGTACCGCCGGCAATAGTATATGCACGGGTAGAGCTAGTAATCAGACTGGTGAATGCATAGCTAGCCGTAGCGTTCTGACATACCGCGCTGATGGTCGGCATTGTCGGATTCGGACGAGTCGATACGTTCACATTGTAGTCTGCTGCCGTCGTGGCACAAGACGTATTCGGATCGGTTTCCGCGACACGCACAGAGCGGGTCGTAGCTGCACCAGCCCAGTTGACAGTTACCGAGTTTACACCAACACCTATCAACGGAGTGATATTGGTAGCGCCGCCACCAGGGAACGACCATGTATAGGAATTTCCGGCATTCAACGTGGTCGTGTACGTGTAGGTCAAAAGCGGAGAGTCTCCCCCGCCGCAAGCCGTGGCCGGTCCCGAAACACTCGGTGACGGCGGATTGCTGACGACAACAGCCTGATTAACGGTCGTGGAACACTGCGAACTCGTAAGGGTTACCGTACAGGAAAGCGTGTTCGAACCGGTAGCCGACCACGTACGCGTGTGCGTCTGGTTGGTTTCTCCGACGATTGCCGTTCCATTGAGTGCCCATTGATAAGTCACCGGAGATACGGTTCCGGGCGCCACGGAGTAGGTGTACGATTGAGCCGTACAAGCTGCACCCAAGCTGCCGCCTGAAGGACTCGTACGCGACATGACTGGCGTCGGTGCGTTGAGCACCGTGACAGTCGTATTAGCAGTTTCCGTATTACAACTTGTAGCCAGAACCGTCTCATTGACCTTGATGGTGAACGAGCCGGCACTACCGGTATTCACTTGAACCGATGCCGTATTGTTGATACCACCGACGAAGGTCGGGCCTGCCGACAATGTCCATACATAGGAATTGTTGGGCGAATTATTATTCGTCGAGAATGTCGCTACGGAGTTAGCACAGACCTGCGTCGGTCCGCTGACAACAGGAACCGGGTTCGGGTTCACCGTTACCGAGAGGCTATTACGTGCCGAGCAACCTTGAGCAGATACCTGGATACAACGCAGAGTGTATGACGTATTGGCGTTACCACTCCAGTTGACATCGACAGTCGTCAGTCCGACACCCGAACGAGTAGACGTGCCGGAACCGACAAACGTTCCTCCCGAGGCGGGAATGATCTCCCAATTATAGGTATCACCACTTACAACGGGATTCGCGTTGTACGTTGCTGTTTCCGTCGTCTTTTGCTTACAAACGGATCCCGGACCGGAAATACTCGGGTTGGCAACCGGGTACACCGTACCCGTCTTCGTTAACGTGGTGAGCGGCGCACAAGAACTGCCAGCCAAGGTGATGACGGCATGGACAGTATAACTTCCCGCGCCCAACCACTGGACACGGATGGTGTCTTGCACACCAGCTGTCGTTCCAAGCGTTCCGGCAGGAGTGTTCGGACCTGATGACGAATAGCTATAGATATAATACGGGGCTGCACCTCCAATATTCCACGTTACGTTCGAAATCTGGTAGCTGTTGGATTTCGGAACGGTAAACGCTGTAATGTGCGAGTTCTCTTGATTGAACATACACGCATTCGGATATGCCGGCAAACCACCGGGACCGGCGATTTGGATGACCGTATCAATGGGAATCGGTGTCCAGTGAACGGTAACCGTGTCAGCCTGCTGACATCCCGCTACGTTCGTCTCCACGACGCGAATCTGCATGAGCTTGTACGCGGGTGACGTAAAGGACGGCACCTGGACGTTGTAAATCTGAGTACCAGCACCCGAAACGGTCTTGCCTGCTATCGTGTCGATCGTTGACCAAGAGTAGGTATTACCACCTACCGGCGTAACTATAGTGAACTGTTGATTCGTGTTCGAACAGTACTGAGGTGTGCCGGGGATAGAAATCGGGGCTCCACCAGCGTAGTTCAACGCCGTAGCTGAAGCCGCATTATTAGAGATGTCGGGTGTCGGAATAGCCGTTACCGTGATATCTGCTTGAGCGCCTGCAAGTATCGGAGATGTACCCCAATCGAAGGTCTTCGAGCAAGAACCGCTACCGCTCGGGAAATTCACCGTTACACGCCACCGCACTTGGGTAGTCACAGACGGATGAATCTGGAGTCCTGTAATGGAACCGCTGTTGTTCGTCAAAGCTGCGGAACCACCAGTAACGACATAGTCCGTGCCGTACGTAAGAGCGACATTCGCATTATTGAAAAGCGCCCACGTGAACGTTGTGCCCGTCGGGAAGCTTAAGGGATTGGAAACCGAGTAATTGTTCGTCGAAACGTTCGTGGCCGGCGGGACAAGTCCCAACGGACCCGGACAGATCGGCTCGGAGCCAGTGATATTCGGCGATGTCGGCTCGTCCCAAACGCGAAGCGTGGGTGAAACGACATTCGTGATACGGCCGCAATTGTTCGGATCGACGACAACAAACTGCATCGTCAGATCTTGCCATGCGGGCAGCGTAGCTCCCGGCGTTACCGAACCGGTATTAACCGTAAAGGCTACGGTACCTGCTCCGGCTGCAGTTTGCGTTGAGAACGGAAGAACTGTTGAGTTCGTGTAGGCGTAACCACCGCCACCGCTGTTGGCCGTTTGGTTGATAGCATACAATTGAACTTGAGTACCGCTGGCCAGACCACCCAACGTGATCGTAGCCGTCGTATTATCGCAAACATTGTGCGTAGCTCCGGCGGAGCCGCCTGTCCACGTAAAGTTCGCTGCGGCAGGTGCCGTAGGAATTGGGTTAACGGTGACATTCAGTGTCGTCATCATGCTTGAACAGGAAGAAGCGAACGGTCCAGCGCCAGTAGCAGGAGATTGATCGTTCTGCTGTGTCAGCGTCACCGTGCCTGTCGTTGTCCAACGGACCGTGATTTGACGCACGCCAAGACCGTCTGCTGTCATCTGCGAGCCACCTGTTACCGTCCAGTCAAACCAGTCACTATTGTTCGGCGTATTCAAGACTTCGCTGATCGCATAACGATACTCTTGACCGTAGCCGTTGGTATTATCGTAAAAACATGCCGTTGTTGACGGCGTCACGTTACTGGCAGGTGTATTGACACTCGGAACGAGAGTTGATGCACCAGGTCCGGCACCATGCGCTTCCGACGGGTTGACCGGAGAAGAACTGGCCGAATAGGTACCGGTACGAACTGCGACGACATTCGGAAGCTGCGTGATGGTCGTTGCCGTCGACGTAACTGCGGGAGACAAGGAGCAGGTGATGCCTGCCGTCGTCGCCGCACCGTTCGTCAATGAGTTCAACGTGAGCGTATGCGTGCTTTGAGCATCGTATGCAGCGGTGACCGTACCGTGAGCGACAACGATGGTGAACGAGTTCGCGGTAAAGTTGCCGGTGTAGGTCGTACCACCGGTGGTGCCGCCGTTAGCGTTACCGACGGAGACGATATTAGCGCCGGTCAATCCGGCTGCATTCAAGGTTACCGAGAAAGTACCGGATGTAATGGTAGCAGGGGAGACCGTGACCGTATACGTGGTATTTGCAGATCCTTCGCACACAGAAGTACCGCCCGTATTGCCAACAACCGTTGCGGTCGGAACAGGGAAGATATTTACAGGGTACGTTTGCATTCTTGAACAGCCAGCCAAGGGACCGCTGCCAGTTTCGGTAAGACGGAACGTGGCAACAACCGGGTTCGACGCGGTAGGAGCCCCTGTAACGGTTACCGCGCCACCATTTGCCTGTGTACCGGTAGCAAAATTTATTGCAGTTACACCGGCAGGCAAAGCCGCTACGGACCATGCATAGGAAGGCGAAGATGATGTTACAGCATCATTACCGAAACCACCTACACCGATGTTCGGCGGCGTACTGTAAGGCGAACCATGCGGAGTAGATTCTTGATAGGTCCCGGCAGAAGTGACACCACCTGCTCCTCCGCAAATATTGGCAGCATTCGCTGTCGGAACGGATGCTTCATTCGCCGTTCCTGCAACGATGTTCAGAACAGGTTGAACGAAAACGGCAGCTTGGTACTCGATGGAGCATGCACCGTTTGCCGTGCTTGTTTCACGAACGCGGATGAAGAACGTATCACGAACGGTCGTATTCGGATACGTGATGTTCACCGTCTGAGCATTAGTAGCTCCGACGGTGACTGCAGGTGTATTCGTACCGTTCTGGAGGATACACCACTCATACGTTACTCCAGCCGCCGTGGCAACTTGGTACGTATTGGTCGTTGTACCATTGGCACATGCGAAGAAGTTGAACGAGGAACCGGCTCCTGAAGCGACGTTTCCATCAGCACCGGGCGCTGTCTGCGAAATAGCGTCGTTTGCAGGCGGCGTAGCAACGATCAAGTTGTTCTGCGCGCCGTCTTCCGTAACCGTAGACGGGGTTGTCGCCGTCCAGAACAAGTTGTTTGCTGAGCCAGCGGCAGATGTGTTGAACATCGCGGCATTCTGCAACGTCGCGCTGGTCAACGAAACATAGATCGTTCCGTCCGTTGTTGCGACGACCGTCGTGGCAGATGCCGATGTCGTACCGGTTCCAGCCGTGATATTCACCGCAACATTCGCGAGCGAACCGTTCTTCAATGAATACGTCACGCCCTGAACGGCATTGTCCAGACGGACTACCATGGTTTGCACGGCGCTCGTAGGACACGTACCACTGCTGGTTCCAGAAGCCAACCCTGTGAAACCGGTAGCTGACGTATTGAGTCCGTTACAGACATTGGTCGAGGCGGTGAAAGATCCTCCTTCGCCGTTCGTCGAAAACGTCGGCGCATTCGGAACAACAAGGTTACCGAACTTCACAAGGAAACCGTCGGTACCACCTGCATTGGCATTCTGGGCAGAGCCCGCACCGATGTTGTTCGCACCGCTGCCTTGAGCATACCCACCAACGTGGATATTACGCTGGTTATCAATATTGATACCGTACGCACCATCATCAAGGTTGCTTCCGACAGTCGCTGCCAACTCAAACGTTGAGCCGTCAGCACGGACTCTCGTCCAGACCGCATCTGCACCGCCTTGATTGGTATTATTCGATCCAATGGTGAACTCACCACCACCACCATAGAATGAGCCAACGAGAGCATTGGACTGCCCCGCTACGTAGATCTTACCACCCTTGTTTGTTTCCAAGGGACCAGTGACGTTATTGTCATCGACAAACACGGAGAACAATTTATCCTCGTTCGCGCTACCCCAGAAGGTACCCCAAGAACGAAGAAGCGTTGCGCCAGAGAGAGTCATACGATTGATAAAACCGTCATTCGGTCCAAGAGCGGCGTTCGTACTGTTGACTGCGGATTGAGGAACGCCTGCGGAACTTGCAATATGCTGAGGGCCGGTGCTCGGGGAGTTAGAGTAACCCACAGCAACGACAGAGTTACCAACAGCGTCGTTCGCGACCGCCATGACGCGGTCGTCATCTATACCACCAAGGTAGGAAGCTGCTGTACGACCACCGGAGGTCGTCATACGTGCGACAAAACCGTCGAATTTTGTTGCTCCGGTCGTCGAACCCGTACCGTTGTTGTTTAAGGCTGCGCTATGCGAGCCTGTCGTAGCGATAGCTTGACCGCTGTTCGTACAACGGGTAAAACCACCGATCCATACTTCGCCGGCGGTATTCGTTGCCGCTACGCCTGTGACGTATGTCTCCGAAGAGTTACCGTAGTAACTGGACCACGTACGTGAAGTG
This sequence comes from Kapaibacterium sp. (SeqCode), assembly GCA_040398805.1. Taxonomy (GTDB): domain Bacteria; phylum Bacteroidota; class Ignavibacteria; order Kapaibacteriales; family NICIL-2; genus JBBATK01. The sequence continues at coordinate 54,202 of JBBATK010000009.1, forward strand.
AGAGCCGTGTTCAAACGAACGACGACACCGGAATAGGTTGCCGAACCGATTGCCTGCTGAAACGTACCGGCCGTGCCAAGGTTGCTGGAGGCGGTATAACCGACAACCGTAAGGTTGCTACTTGCATCAAGAGAAATACCGGTCATATAATCATCAAGCGTGCCACCGAAGTAGGTAGCTGCCTGGCGAGTACCGGCAGAATTGAACGACACTACATATCCGTCAGCGATATCGCCGCCAAAGGCCGTTTGGAAAGCACCACCTGTTGTGAACGATCCATCACCACCGGTCTGACCGCAGACGTAGGCGTTTCCGGAAGCATCGACAGCCACGCTCGTTGCACGGTCGTCGGCATTACCGCCGAAACGAACGATGAACGCACGATTGGTTCCACTTGAACCGTATTGGTACGCCGTGATGAACGCATCATACGATCCACCGCCGGCGCCGAAGCCTAAGCTATACGGAGCAGCAAATGTTGCTGTGTATCCTACTGCATATACATAGGTAGAGGTAGCGGAAGGATTGAACGAGCGCGACGTTGCCACACCGTTAACAACATCCTCATTGGCACCACCGACGAAGGAACCCCAATCGCGATTCGGGTCGATGACGAGCGTCTGAGACTTGTCGTAGTTCGGGACGTTGAAGCGGACGGTCTTCGCATCGCTATTGACAGCGAAGGTTACCGGAACTTCCACATTACCGCTCGCACCCTTTACGAAGGAGTAGGGAGCGTCTTCCGTCATAGAACCCATCTGCGTGCTCACCTTGTAGCCGCCGTTGGACATCAGTTCGACGGCATCCGATCCCGAGAAGTGCATGACGATGTCGTTCGGATTTCCACCCGGACGAACGATGAACTCCGCCTTGAGACCCTTACCCTTGGAGACAAGAACCATGTCGATGTTCGGGTAGACGTTCTCGTACGTCAGCTTGCCGAACGTACGGACACCCGTCACACCTTCAGAACCGAGACCCGCCGTATAGAAATTCTCCACTCCGGGATTCTGAAGGCCCGGAATGATGGTAGCGGAGGAGTTCGCTCCGACCAGCTCCATATCCATTCTATACTGGCTGAACTTCTGCGACTTCAGCATCTCTCTCGTCATGGGTTCACCCTTGTTCGGCTGCTTGCCGTCAATCTTGGTGTACGCATACATGATACGATCGGGCATGAAGTACACATTGGTACTCTTCGAGTTCGCCGTGAACTTGATGTCGCTGCGGCGTCCACCCTTCGTATCCACAACCTGACCCTTGTTCTCGACGAACTCAAGTCCACCCTTCTGTAACATAGCCGAAGCCTGCTCGGTGGTTACCTGAGCCGACGAGCCAGAGGCCCCTGTCGACGAGGTCGATCCCTTGGCAAACGACGTGGTCATCATGGTCACTGTCAGTGCCGTGATACACGTGATTTGCAAGAATCTCCGTAACTGCTGATTCATACAATCCTCCAAAAAGAGATGAAAAAATAAATTGATACTTCTAACACTTTTGTTTCCTGTTTCAACCGGCCACCGGGGGACTCCCGTCCGTCCAGCATCCCAGATTCCTGTCCTTGGTTTGGATCTTTGCAGCCACTTCGCTCCAAAGATTTTTTTTTTCGACCGCTGCAAAACCGTCTTTTCCTCCTGTGTCCGTGCTTTTGTGAACACACGGGGAACGCCGACTCGGCTGTCACAACTCAGGCTCTTTCTACATGAACTCCGAGTCCGACTTCCGTTTTCGCACAAGGCTCTGACTCCAACGCTGACACAGCGACGTCATCGGAGCGGAATGTCCGCAATTGCCGATGAACACTCGTCTCGTGGCCCGTCTCCGACGTATGATGAAAGCACCAAAATCCCGTGGCAAACAATGGCTATCGCCAATGTTTTCCCTCGGAAAATGGTGATTGTTTGTCGGTATTTCTACCCATTCATCAACGTATTCTGAACCTGCATGTCCGCAATATAGGGACGTATCCATATCGGACCAAAGAAATTTTGCCCCGAAAACGGGTCGAAAACGACTTAGAGAAGGATCGAGCGGACGTACCGTTTCTCCCTTCACTCATGCAATCGAGAGGCCCTGTTATTCTCCTTCCTCAAACGATTGAGGGCGAGATCAGAAGGACTTGCAACAAACATAAGATACTTTTGTCTTTTTATGCGCATTTTTTTCTGCTATAAGGACCCGTCCAAACGTCACGTGACTCGCAGGCGAATGCCGTTCCTGAAGCTCCGAAAGGAAATCGGAAACATTCATCTCCGCCCTGTTTTACTCCTTAAGGACGCTGTATCTTTGTCCCACTTCATGAAAACCACATTGTTTCATCGATCTTGTCCATCATGATAGTCCGGCCATCATCTGTCATGTCCGTATGCTTTGTTACATTGGTCGTGGCACTCTTTTCGGGCGAATCAGGTCTCAGTTCGGCTCAAACGCCCCTGCATAACGGCCTTTTTTTTGAAAACAGGGGCCAGTTAACGACCTCTCTCGGCACCCAAGCCGATTCCATCATCGCTTACGCGCGACTCGGTGACGGGTGGATTCATGTTACTCATACGACCATCTACGTTTCCCGGACGGAAACAACTCGTTCGTACCGATACGGAATCACGATTCCCGCCGACTATTCAGCCAGATTGACAGAGAGCGAAGAAGAGACGACATCCCTCCAGAGGTATGTCGGCTCATCGAATCAGCCTCTCAAGTCGGCTTCGTCGCTCACGTTCATGAAATCCGATGAATCGGCGTCCTTCAGACTCCGTATTCTTGGAGACACATTATCGCTTGATTATCTCAGCCGATCGCAAAACGCGCAACCCCTACCCCGATTACACCTGCAGGGCTTGAGAAGGTCTACCACCGGTCACGGTGATCCCGTCCGCTGGGCCGATGCCGAAGGCCGTGCCGTTTTCACGGAAATCGTTCTTGATGAGGGGCGTCCGACCTTCGCCGCAAGGGACAAAGAGCCCGTTTTTCCTTCGGAAACGCTTGGTTTTGATGACCTTCATCCGTCCGGCGGACCGACAATCCTGTCTCCGGATCCCGTGCGACACTTGACCGTCCTCCTGAAGGCTTCAACGTTCCTCGGCGGTTCCGGTACAGACTCCCTCATAAGCAGCACACCGATTGATGGTGGATTGATCATATGTGGTTTCACAACCAGTAACGCCTTCCCCTGCACCCCGGGAGTAAGCCAAACGGCGTTGAAGGGCTCAAGAGATGCATGGATCGCTCGGTACGACGAGACTGCCAAGCCCATATGGTCCACCTACTTCGGTGGAAACGGTGACGATATCGCCAGCGGATGTGTCGTCAGCGGCGCGGCGGTCTTTGTCTCCGGATCAACAACTTCTACGGACATCGGGACGTCCGGTACGATGAAATCCGCGTTTCAAGGCGGGACTTCCGACGCGTTCGTCGCTGTCGTCTCCTTGTCCGCGGGCACCAAAACGGCATGCACGTACGTAGGCGGACCCGAAGCCGACGAAGGAAAAGCGGTATGCGCTCTGCCCAATGGCGATATCGCCTTGTGCGGAACCACCTATAGCCCTGATTTCGGCTTCAAAGGTCATCAGGCCCAATTGACCGGTGGCGCTGACGCCTTCGCCGTCGTTCTCGATCCGGCGCTGAGCACCCTTCGGTGGGGCACCTACTACGGAGGACGGGCGGATGAAGAAGGCCGAGGCATCGCTTCCCTCGATGACGGTTCCATCATCATGATAGGCAACACGTCAAGTCCCAATTCAGGTTTGCGTATCGCCGAAAATGTCGGACAGGGTAGTACGCCACCGGGCGGACTTCAAACCTCCGGCTTCGTCACCAGACTCACCCCTACCGGCACTCGCGCATGGGGACGCTACCTGGGCGGCGATGCATTCGACACGTTGATGTGCGTGCGTACGTTCAGGAACGAGATTTATGTAGGCGGCTTCTCCAATAGCCAATCCGGAGGCGGTAATAATTTCATTTCGGGTGGTTCCGCCCAACCCGGCAGCGGTAGTGGAATTAATGATGGGTTTATTTCCAAATTAAATCCGGATGGAACTTTAATTTGGGGAACGTTCATCGGCGGCTCAAACGACGACAAGGTTTTGGGCCTCACGGTCACTCCGACGGGCGATGTCATCGCTTGCGGTACGACGAACAGCGAGAATTTCCCCGTCGTCGAAAGCGATCAGAAATCACTGGTCGGAGGTTACGACGCTTTCGTGGCCTATCTTCTTAAGACAGGACAGAAGTACGGACGAGTGATCCTCCTCGGAGGTTCCAATAACGACGAATCAACGGGCTCGTCGTTCCTTGCAAATCGTTCCGTCCTTGTCACAGGCACCACCTCCAGTTCGAACTTCCCGACGGCACAGGCAGTACAACCCGCCTTCGCCGGTGCGTGCGACGCTTTCATCTCGCTTCTCGAACCGTTGTATACCGTCTCGGTCCCCGACGTCTCCGCATCCACCACGCAGCTTCTCGCGTATCCCATCCCGACCGGTGATCGCCTCACGATGACAAACCCGACAGTGATTCACGGTCCCTCAGTGATTCGCTGTCTTTCCTCCACAGGTAAAGAAGTGTTCACGACAGCGGTCTTGACGGATACCGATTCGTACACACTGGATGTTGCTAGTCTTCCGCCCGGCATGTATTCGATCATCTGGAGCGACCTCTTCAAAAGCGCAGCGTGCACGATCATCCATTTGCGTCCCTGACACATCATCGACAGTCATACGCCGAATCATCGTCCCACCCTGCCCGCGCCCTATATTTGCGCACTGTTCTCATCTCTCCCGCACACTCATGAATCGTGTCGAATACTTACAGAACCTGCGCCGCGAGGCATTGCTCGGCGGTGGCGAAAAACGTATCGCGGACCAGCATGCCAAAGGCAAGCTCACCGCCCGCGAACGCATCGAGTGCCTGCTGGACAAGGAGTCGTTCGAAGAGATGGACATGTTCGTGCGACATCGTTCGACGAAGTTCGGCCTCGAGAAACAACGCCCTCTGGGCGACGGCATCGTGACAGGTACGGGAAAGATCGATGGTCGCACGGTGTGCATCTTTTCGCAGGACTTCACCGTGTTCGGCGGGTCGCTCAGCGAAGCCTATGCGGAGAAAATCTGCAAAGTGATGGACCTTGCCATGAAGATCGGTGCCCCCGTCATCGGCCTTAACGACTCAGGCGGAGCGCGCATCCAGGAAGGCGTCGTATCGCTCGGCGGCTATGCCGATATCTTCTTGCGTAATACGCTCGCCAGCGGTGTGGTGCCACAGATTTCCGTGGTGCTCGGACCCTGCGCAGGCGGTGCGGTGTATTCTCCGGCGATCACGGACTTCATCGTCATGACGAAGGGTACGTCGTACATGTTCGTCACCGGACCCAATGTCGTGAAGACGGTCACCCACGAGGACGTCACCTTCGAGGAACTCGGGGGTGCGGAAACGCATGCATCCAAGTCCGGCGTGGCCCACTTCGCCTGCGAGAACGAGATCGAAGCCCTCATGCATGTGCGTAAACTGCTCACCTTCCTCCCGTCGAGCAATCGCGAAGCGCCCGCACCCGTTCCCACGAACGACGCGGCCGACAGGTACTGCCATCGTCTCGACTCCATCATCCCCCATCAGTCGAACATGGCCTACGACATGAAGGACGTCATCCGCGACGTGGTGGACGAAGGAGACTTCTTCGAAGTCCATGCAGACTATGCGCCGAACATCGTCGTGGGGTTCGCCACGCTCGACAGCATGCCCGTGGGCATCGTCGCCAACCAACCCAACGCCCTTGCCGGTGTGCTCGATATCAACTCCTCTGTCAAAGGCGCACGCTTCGTCCGCTTCTGCGACGCCTTCAACATCCCGCTTATCGTCTTCGAAGACGTACCCGGCTTTCTGCCGGGTACGGATCAGGAATGGCGCGGTATCATCCGTCACGGCGCAAAACTGCTCTACGCATTCTGCGAAGCCACGGTGCCGAAGCTCACCGTCATCACACGCAAGGCCTACGGCGGTGCGTACGACGTCATGAACTCCAAGCACATCCGCGGTGATTACAACGTGGCATGGACAACGGCGGAGATCGCCGTCATGGGCGCCAAAGGCGCCGTGGAGATCCTGTTCCGCAAAGAGATCCAGGAAGCTTCAGACCCCGCCAAGCGTCAGGCCGAACTGGAAGCGGAATACAATGAGAAGTTCGCCAACCCCTACGAAGCCGCCGAGCGCGGGTACGTGGATGATGTGATCATACCCGGTGAAACGCGGAAGCACTTGGTGCGCATGCTCCATACGCTGAAGACCAAGCGCGACACGAACCCATGGAAGAAGCACGGCAACATCCCTCTGTGATCGCTTCCACGTCCGGTTCGCCGCGGCGTCATTCATGATACACGTCATCCCTGCTCCTGACGCGCGTCAGCATGTTCCCCGCTCATGATGCCTAAGTTTCCCGCGAGTGAAACACTGGAGTACCATCATGAAAACCTACGGTTCGATCCTCTTCCCCTCCGACTTCTCCCACTGCTCGGAACAGGCAGTGAACCAGGTCTGCGACCTTGCGCAAACCCTTGGCGCGGAGCTGCACCTTCTGCATGTGGTGGAACCGCTCGACGTGTATGCCACCCGCTATGGCACCGAGCAGGCGCTCTACTACGACCTCATGAAGCAGATGCGCACGGGAGCGCACGAGGATCTCGACGCCCTGACGAAGAAGCTCGCCGCTTGTGGCCTGCATCCCGTTCCCGTGGTCCGCGAAGGCAAACCGGCCGATGAGATCGTGGACTACGCCAAGAGTCACGGCATCGGCCTGATCTGCATGTCCACCCATGGTTGGAGCGGGTTCAAACATCTGCTTCTGGGAAGCACCACCGAACGCGTCCTGCGTCGGGCGCCATGCCCCGTGTTCGTCATGCGCTGTCAGGCTGCCGCTGAATGACGGCCGGTGGACGACGTGGAAGCACCGCACCGTCCGGCTCCGCCGGAAGACGCGCACTCGTTGTGGAATTCGTGAGCGCTATCGCACCTGGACTTTTAACCGCAACGGGGTCTGCATGCGCAGAGTGAAGAGCGGACGCACGCTTGCATCGATGGGCTTATCGGCAACGAGGCGTCGGTGTCGGATGATCGTCGCGGCGATCATCATGGCTTCCATCCACGCGAAGCCCTCGCCGATACACATGCGGTTGCCCGCCCCGAAGGGAACGTAGGCGAAGCGCGGAAGGGATTTCATGGCGGGGTCGTTCCATCGCTCAGGAAGGAACTCGTCGGGTCGGTCGAAGAAGCGCGCCTTGTGATGAAGGATAGGTGTGATGGTGCACACCACGGAACCCTTGGGAAAGCGGTAGCCGAGTATCTCCACATCGTGCAGGGGTTCGCGAGCGAAGGTCCACACCGGCGGGTACAGGCGAAGCGTCTCCTTGAAGATGTTCCGCGTGACCTCGAAGTGGGGGTAATCATCCGCTGTGGGATTCCTTCCCGAGAGAACGGCATCGACTTCGCGCTCGGCGCTCTCGCGGTGCTGCGGATTCTGACTCAGGACATACCACATCCACATGAGCGCCGTGGCCGTCGTCTCGTGTCCGGCCATGAACATGGTGATCACCTCGTCGCGTATCTGCCGGTCGTCCATCGCCGCTCCCGTCTCTTCGTCCTTGGCGTTCATGAGCATGGAAAGCAGGTCGGTCTGATGCGCGGTGTCCGCCTTGCGATACGACGCGATGATGTCACGCAGGCGTTCATCCACCTGACGGGTCAGCTCATGAATGCGTCGCACCGACGGCAGCGGCACATCGTTTTCGAAACACAGCAAGGCGAAGGGATTCTTGAACACGCCCGCGGCCGCTTCGAGCAGGTCGTTCACAAGCTTGCCCATGTCGCGCAGTTCACGGGCGCCCACGCGCGACGAGAACATGGTCTGCGTGATGATGCGGATGGTGATGGCCGACATCTCCTCCTGGACATCGATCTCCGAGCCTTCCTCCCATCGCTCCATCTCCTCAAGGGTGTTCTCCACCATCGCCGCAGCGTAGTCGTGAACACGCGCCCGATGGAACGCAGGCGCTACAAGACGCCGCTGCTGCAGGTGCGCCTCGCCGTCGTTCGTCAGCAATCCTATGCCGATCACCTTCCGCATCGCCTGATACAAGCGGCTCTTCTTGAACGACGCCGCTTCGTCCACGAACACGCGCTGCAGCACATCGGTGTCATGCACCATGAAGTTCTGCGCACCGGGTATCGGCACCGCACAGACATCGCCGAGCTCGCGCACCATGCGCTCGCAAAAGCCCAGCGGCGTGCGTGTCATCTCCGGCAGCTCAAGAAGGTCCGTGATGATGGGAATGCGTTTCCGTGTAGGGATAGGTTTCATGGAGATGCATGGTGCCGACCATGGTGCCGACCATGTCGTGCCGGCATTGGTGGGTGCGCAGTGTTCGTCACTCGTTGCACGCGCGCCGGAGCAGTCGTCCGGCGCGTCGTGCGGATCGTCCATCATTCCACATGATGCGAAGCGAAGAGTGTGAGCGCGTCGTCCAACGACATCACGCCCTTATCACCCGCGCCGTGTTCACGAAGGGCCACCTGCCCCGCCTCCGCCTCTCGCTTCCCGAGCACCAAGGCATAGGGTATCTTCTTCTGCTCGCTCTCGGCGATCTTTCGCTGCACCTTCTCTCCGCGCAGATCCGCGTGCACACGATATCCCTTCTCCTCCAGCACACGTGCCACATGCGCGGCATACTCGTTCTGCGCATCGGTGATGGGCAGAACGCTCACCTGCACGGGCGCGAGCCAGAACGGGAAGTTCCCTGCATAGTGCTCGATGAGGATGGAAAGGAAACGCTCCATGGAGCCGAACGGCGCGCGATGGATGATGACCGGACGATGCTTCTGATTATCCGCACCCATGTATTCCAGCTGGAATCTCTCGGGCATCACGTAATCCACTTGCACCGTGCCAAGCTGCCACTTTCTTCCGATGGCATCGCGCACGATGAAGTCGATCTTCGGTCCGTAGAATGCGGCTTCGCCTTCGCCGATGAAATACTCCAGTCCCATCTCGTCGGCCACTTCCTTGATCTCCTTCTGCGCGCGTTCCCACAGGTCCAAGTCACCGCCGTATTTGTCGGCGTTGTCATCGCGGAAGGACAAGCGCGTGCTCACATTCATGCCGAACGTGGTGAACACATGCTGTGTCAGCTCCACGACGCTCTTGATCTCGTCCTTCAACTGGTCGTAGGTACAATAGATATGCGCATCGTCCTGCGTGAAGCCGCGCACGCGCGACAATCCGCTGAGCTCGCCCGACTGCTCGTAGCGATACACCGTACCGAACTCCGCAAGGCGCACGGGCAGGTCGCGATAGGAACGCGGCTCGCTTGCATACACCTGATGGTGATGCGGACAGTTCATGGGCTTGAGCAGGTACTCCTCTTCTTCGATCTTCATGGGCGGATACTGCGAGTCCGCGTAGTACGGATAGTGCCCGGACGTCTTGTACAGCTCAAGGTTGCCTATGTGCGGCGTGATCACTTCCTGATAGCCGCGCTTCTTCTGCTGGTTGCGCAGGAAGTTCTCCAGCGTACGGCGCACCACGGTGCCGTTGGGCAGCCATACGGGCAGACCGCCGCCGATCATGGGATTGATCATGAACAGTTTCAGCTCCCGTCCGAGTCGCTTGTGGTCACGCTTCTCGGCTTCCTCGCGCAAGGTGAGATATTCCTCGAGCATCTCCTTCTTCGGAAAGCTGATGCCATAGATGCGCGTGAGCTGCTGGCGTGCGCTATCACCGCGCCAGTACGCGCCCGCCACGGAGAGCAGCTTGGGGTACTTGATGAAGGAGGTGGACGGCACGTGCGTACCGCGGCAAAGGTCCGTGAATGCGCCTTGCTCGTACAACGTGATCTCGCTGTCGCGCAATCCTTCGAGGAGTTCGAGTTTGTACTGGTCGCCCTTCTCCGTGAAGTACGCGAACGCATCCTCCCATGTGGTCTCCACACGGCGGAATCGCGAGTCGGCCTTCACGAGTTCCTTCATCTTCTGCTCTATGGCGGGAAGGTCCTCGAGCGACAGCTTCACGCCGTCGGGCAGGTGCACGTCGTAGTAGAAGCCCGCTTCGATGGGCGGTCCGATGCCGAACTTCACGCCGGGATACAGCGACTCCAACGCCTCTGCCATCAAGTGCGCCGTGGAATGCCAGAAGATCTCTTTGCCTTCTTCGTCGCTCCAGGTGACGATGCGCACGGACGCGTCGGACGTGATCGGCCGCGACATGTCGTACATGGTGCCGTTGACGACGATGCCAAGGGCGTTGCGTGCCAAGCCGGCACTGATGGAGGTAGCGACATCAAGTCCGGTGCTTCCCTCGGAAAACTCGCGTTGCGAACCGTCCGGCAGAGTGATGATCATACGATAGGTAGAGTGGTGTGCGAATGTCGAGAGCCGTAGCGGCTGCAATATAAAACCCGTCCGGCAGTGGACGCGGTGCGGCTCGCTTCACGCGTCCGGCCGTTCGTCGTTCCGGGTCCGGTCACGCTCGTCCTTATACCGACGCCGCGTCTCCATCTTCTGCTCCATGCGCTCCAGCAGCAGGGCCGTGAGCTTCGTCGCGATACCGCCCACGGGCTCCTTCATCATCACGTCGCGCACTCGTTCCTCGGGCACATCGATACGATAGAGGATGCTCATCAGGCGCTCAGGATTCTTCGTGAGCAACGCCACCACCTGCTCCCGTACATACCGCTCCAGTTCGTCCCTCGTCTCCGCCGCCATCTCGTCGCCGAACAGCCGAGCGGCACTCTGCAACGCGTCCGTCGTCACCACCGGCAGATGCTCTCCGGGGACCTTCATGTCATCTTCGTTCATCTCGATCCTCCCTCACAATGGTCTCTATCTGCTGCGGGTGTCATCAGCGTGCGATGACGAGTGCGTCTGTTTGCTAAGCACCTGCATCATCAGGTCGCGCAAAAAAAAAAAGAGACTCACAACAGCGTTGGAGTCTCTTGATTTTCCCGAAACAAACACAAGGTGCTTATTTCTTGGCTGCCTTCTTCGCCGGTGCCTTCTTAGCTGCTGCCTTCTTGGCCGGGGCCTTCTTAGCTGCTGCCTTCTTGGCCGGTGCCTTCTTGGCTACTGCCTTTTTGGCCGGTGCCTTCTTAGCTGCTGCCTTCTTGGCCGGTGCCTTCTTGGCTGCTGCCTTCTTGGCCGGTGCCTTCTTAGCTGCTGCTTTTTTCGCTGCTGCCATAACAACACTCCTAGAACAAAAGTGATACAAACAAAATGCATTGCAATTATAGCACTTCATGTTCGGCTGCGCAAGCATTTTTCATCGTAAGCAAAGAAACGAGAGAGAGTTGTGCGCATCGACCATTCGAGCACTCGATCGATGTGCCGTTGATGCGGTTCGCCATCGTCACTCATCGTGAGCTCGGCATGCATGTCGCAACGCATCGTGCGGGCGCACGGACGTGACGGAGGGAATCGATACCCGGTCGTGGAAGCCAGTATTCATGCGGCTTACAGGTCTGTCGTCTGTCATCGCGTCACGAACGAGTCGAAGAGTGTCGCGCATGTTGTGAAGGGAAACAAGTGACGACGGAAGATGCACGAGTGCGTGCGAACGATCATCGCTGTTGATAGCGATACTTCTCCAGAGGAGAGAAAGGAGTGTTCGATGAAAGACGGAAATCTCCGAAGCTCGTATAGTCGACGAACAGGAAACGTCTGTTCGCTTGCACGTACATCCACTCGACGACGACGATGCCGCTCGTGGCGTTGACGCGTCTGTTCATCGTGGATGGAGGTCCGAGCACGATGTAGATCATGCCCATGTCGGTAAGCCATCCTTCGTTGTACGAACGGAAGTTCTTGTCCACATAGTCCACGCGTGCATAGTATTCTTCGAACGCTTCGTTGCGAAGAGTGCCGGGAGTGGGATCGAGATTCGTCCAATACTCTTCGAAGCGGCGCCGACGTTCGCCTGCCGTGGAAGCCGCACGGATACTATCGATCTCGGTCTGCGTCGCCACATACCGCATGCGTCGTACGGCCTTGTCGATATCGTCGATCACGCGTCCGTTCATCACCTGTTCGATGACAATCTGACGTTCGCTTCTCGCCAGGAACTTCGTCGTATCATCATCGATGTACGTCCGTGCATTCACGAGCACCGTGCGCAGCACATACGATCCGTTCGCGATGCCTTCGGGAAGTCGCACGCGCACGTAGTGCTGTGCACGTATCTGCCGAACGTCGATGGTCTGCCGTACCAGACGTCCCACCCGCGCGCCTTTGTCGATGATCTCGCAGAGAACATCCACGCTATCATACACGGGTTCTTCGTTGTACGTTTCGAAGAAGAGGAAGAATCCGTCGTCGAGCGCGCCCACGTTGTCGCTCACGTACGGTGTGAGACGATAGCGTGCATCCTTCTGTTCCAGCGAGCTCGCGAAGAGCACGCTGCTCATGGAGATGATGTTCGCTTCGAACGAAGGGACGCGTATGCGCTTGCTGACGGTGAAGTCACGATGCGCCACGTCGTCGTTGACCATCACGTCCACCGTGTATTCGCCGGGCTCGAGCGAGCACACCGTTTGCAGGACATCCGTCTTGCCCGTGCTTCCACGCGCCACATCGTAGCGCGCTTCGCTCACCTGACGTTCCTTGCGCGTGCTCAGGATACGCTCGCCGTCGGCGGTCTTGACGATGCATCGGACAGTGTACTCGGCCGTGTACGTCGTCCCGGTCTGCACGAACATGAGCTGCTGATACGGCATCGCGGTATAGATGTCGACGCGTTCGCTGTCGGCCACGAATCCCTTGAAGCAGACGATGCTGATCTGCAGATCCGGCGTCGCTTCGCGCGCACGCACCACCGTACCGCACATCGCCCATGCCGATAGCACCAACACGAACGAGAGCAGGAGGAAGAGTTGATGCGATATGTGCTTGCGGACGTTCATGAGAGGTACGAACGGTTCACGGTTTCCGTAGGTTTCACGACTCCATTAGAGCAGACTGGAGAGACTGGGGATACGCAACGGCTCTACGCGCAGGAAGCCCTCTGCGTGACGACAGCCGATCATGGACCCGAAGAGGCGCGAGCGATGCTCGAGCATTTCCATGAAGGCGGGATCGGAGATGAAAGTGCGCGGCTCGCTCCTCTGCTCCGCCTCGGGCACATGCACCTGCGAACGGAACGCGCGGATGGATGCCATCTTGATGTCGTACGTATCGCTCACATCCACGAAGAAATCCGCCTCCTGATGGTAGGCCTGGATGTAGCAGAACATGGACGTGGGACGAAACGGTTGCTGCGGGACTCCCTCGTCCGTTGTCACCACCTTCGTCAATCCGCTTCGGAAATACGCCGTACGGCACAAACGATGCACCGCCTCATGGTCCGGATGACGCTCGAAGGCAGGCGGCATGAGGACGATACGCGGACGGTACCGACGGAACACGTGAACGATACTCAGCACGTGATCGGGCGATGAGCCCACCGCGCCATCGGGGAGCGAAAGGACCTCCCGTTTCTTCACGCCGAGGATCTCCGCGGCCTCGCAGGCTTCCGCCATGCGCTCGCTCACGGTTCCGCGCGTGGATTGCTCACCATGGGTGCAGTCCACGAGCACCACCGACTTCCCCTCGCGGACGAGTTTGGCGATGCTTCCTCCGGCACTCATCTCGATATCGTCAGGATGCGCTCCTATGGCGAGTACGTCTACGTCATGCATGTGGTCTTTGGGAACTGATGGTGATGATGATGGTCATGAGCGCAAGCGGAAGACGATGCGCGTGCCGTGATTCTCTTTGCTGATGATCTCGGGCGATGTTTCGTGCGCTTCGAGGATGTGCTTGACGATGGCAAGGCCGAGACCGCTTCCGCCCGTGGCCCGCGAGCGATGGGAATCGATGCGGTAGAATCGCTCGAACAGACGAGGCAGGTGCTCCTCCGCGATTCCTATGCCCGTGTCCTCCACGTCGATGCGCACGGTGTGTTCCTCCGGCGTGATGCGTATGACGACGGACCCGTCGGACTTGTTATAGCGGATGCCGTTGGATACAAGGTTGGACAGCACCTGCGTGATGCGTTCCTTGTCGCCGAGCACCAGCACGGATTCCCGCGGCGCATCCACGCGCAGGCTCACCGACTGCGCCGAGCTCAGTCCTTCGAGCGCCGAACACACGTCCCGCGCCACATCGACGATATTGAAGAAGCGGAAGCTCATGCGCATCTCGCCGGATTCTATGCGGGAGATGTCGATAAGATCTCCCAGAAGCACGTTCAACCGTTGTGCATTCGCATGCGCCTTGTCGATGAAGGTATGCCGCACCTTCTCGTCGTTCTCCGCTCCGTCCAGCAGTGTTTCCAGATACCCTTGGATGGCGAACACGGGAGTGCGGAGCTCATGGGAGACATTGGCAAGGAACTGACTGCGCACCTGCTCCAAGCGTTTCATCTCCTGACGCACCTCGGTGGTCTTCTCCGCGAGTCTTCTCGTCACTTCCGCCAGCTCCATCGCTTCGGTCACATCGGTATGATAGTCCAGCGTCCGCTCCGTGAGCAAGGTTGCCTCGCTTTGCTGACGCAAGAGGTCGAAAGCCGAGGCGATATGTTCCGCGAAACGGCGCGATAGGGAGTCTGCCAGACGATAGGAAGCCGTAAGCGCTACAGTGAAGAGGACGACGGCGATGACGATATGAATGGTGTCGATACGGAAATCGAGAGCCAACAGACTCATGACGACCAACCCTGAGGCAAGTCCCATCAGCGGTGCCCGAAGCACCCGTACCGCCTGTTCCTCGATCGTCGATGTAGCCATGTGTGAGGTCCGTGTTTGGTGTTGCAAAATAACGCGCAACGTCCAGCGCCGCGCACATCAGAGATGTAGCCACCACGACGTATTTTGCGGACACCGACACCCCCGCGTATCCGTATGGAAGACTTCCTCATACGATTCCCTCTCAACCCACAGCTCACGGTGGTCCTGCTGAGCTTCGTCGGCGGACTCCTCCTGCGCTTCATCTCCCAATCGGTGATCGCCCGCATCGCCCGCAAGACGCGGTTCCCGGACGGCGATATCGTTGCGCGGAATGCCGGTACCGCCGTCATCTGGTGCAGCGTCCTGCTCGGCGTGGACCTCTTCGTGCCATTGACAGCGTACCCCGCGGCGGTGCAGTCGGTGATCGGCATGATCTACCACGCCCTCTGCATCGTCATCGCCGCGATCATGGTGGCCCGCACCACCCGTCATATCCTTCGTCGTGCGGCCGAGCGCCGCGGGACAGGACGTGGCACCACCTCGCTGTTGGAGAAGACCGTCCAGATCACCATCTATATCATCGCCCTGGCGCTCGTGCTCGATGCGTTCGGCGTGGAACTCACGGCCATGCTCGCCACGCTCGGTGTGGGAGGTTTGGCCCTGGCCCTTGCTTTGCAAGAGACCCTGACGAATCTGTTCGCCGGCATGTACATCACCATCGCCAATCAGATCCGCGTGGGCGATATCATCGTGTTCGACGGGAATGAAGGTGCCGTGAAGGACATCGGCTGGCGCAATACGCTCATCAGGAAACTCGACGACTCCCTGCTCATCGTCCCGAACGCGAAACTCTCCCAAGCGATCGTCTCCGCCTACGCAAGCAACGCCCCGCACTTCCGCACCAGGGTGATCATCCCCGTCAGCGTGGAAGAGGACCTGGAGGTCGTGGAACGCCTGCTCATGCGGATTCTCGACGAAGCAGGCACCGAAGCGACCGCTATCGACGGTTTTCTTCCCGAACCCGCTCCGCTTGTGCGCATCGGCGAATGGCGGGAGGGGTTCATCGAGGTGGTGGTCACGTGCAGTGCGGACAGCTACCTGAACCTGGGCCTCGTGCGTAAGGAGCTCGTCAAGCGCATCCATACTCGCTTCAACGCGGACGGGATTCGTATCCATAACCCTTTACGACGCATCGTTCCGTGATCTTCGCGTCACCGTACCGCATCAAAAGAGAGACCATGCCGACCATCCATCCGTTCCTTCGCGACCACATCGTCGACCCCACCGATCGCTCGCGACCGCAGCAGTGGCACAACGACCATGTGGAGTTCGGCTCGGGCACCAGGTATGCGATCGTCGACGGCATTCCCGTCATGCTCTCGCAATCGGATTCCGCCGCACACTACCGCGAGCACTACGCTGCCGACGCCGTCGCCTTCGACTACTTCGAGGAGCGTGATCCCGCCACCGAGCACGATGAGCATCGACTGCGCCAGACCATCCTGCGCGCCGTGAACCCGAACACCACCTCCGTTCTCGATGTGGGATGCGGAAAAGCATGGGTGGCCTCGGCGCTGACTCCGCGGAACATCACCGTGTGTTCCTTGGACGTTTCCATCACGAATCCCCGGAAGGCATTGTCCGCGGTTCCCGGAACACGTCACTGCGCCGTCGTCGCCGATGCCTTTTCCTTGCCCTTTGCAAGCGGCTCCTTCGATTGCGTCATTTCCTCTGAAGTGATCGAACACGTGCAGGATCCCGCCGCGTTCCTTGCCGAACTGCTGCGGGTGGTGAAGCCGGGCGGACAGTGCATCATCTCCACGCCCTACAATGAACGACGCAGGTTCGTGCTCTGCGTCCATTGCAACAATGTCACGCCGTTGCACGCCCACTTGCATTCCTTCACCGAGCGCACCCTGCAGATGCTGGTACCCGACGCTCCCATGCGCTATGAGATTTTCGGCAACAAGGCCCTGCTGCATCTGCGGACGCATGTCGTGCTTCGTTACCTTCCGTTTGTGGTCTGGCGCGGCGTGGATGCCGTGGCGAACAGACTTGTGAACAAGTGCTCGCATATCGTGTGTGTGTACGCGAAACCGTAAGCGGACGAATGTCCCGGGTGCGAAACCGCGGGGCTCATCGACGGGACGGATCACGAGCATGGGAAAACAGCAAAGGCCTCGGAGAACTCCGAGGCCTTTGTCATTGAGAGAGGTCAGCGTGGTAAAGGTCGGCGCGAGACCGGGAGGCCGTGCTCCATCAGACCGAGCGGCGTTGGCATCATGACAGACTGCTGCGCAAAGAGGAGTCGAGAATATCGAGGAACTCCTCCGTGTACAGATAATGCGTACCGTGCTCGACGGCGTTACCGTAGGCGCAGACAGCAAGGTCCTTGGTCATCGTACCCGATTCCACCGTATCGACGCAGACCTTCTCCAGCGTATGCGCGAACCGGATGAGCTCGTCGTTGCCGTCCAGTTTCCCGCGGAACTCCAACCCGCGGGTCCACGCGAAGATGGATGCGATGGGATTGGTGGAGGTAGGCTTGCCTTCCTGGTGCATGCGGTAATGACGCGTCACGGTGCCGTGGGCGGCTTCAGCTTCCATGGTGGAGCCGTCGGGCGTGACGAGCACGGAGGTCATGAGTCCTAGCGACCCGAATCCTTGGGCCACCGTGTCGCTTTGCACATCGCCGTCGTAATTCTTGCATGCCCACACGAAGTTGCCGTGGAACTTCAAGGCGCTGGCCACCATGTCGTCGATCAACCGGTGCTCATAGGTGATGCCCTTCGCGGAGAACTTCTCTGTGAATTCGTTCTCGTACACTTCTTGGAAAATGTCTTTGAATCGACCGTCGTACTTCTTGAGGATGGTGTTCTTCGTACTGAGATACAGATCCCATCCCTTATTCAACGCCTGATTGCAACAGGCGCGGGCGAACCCGCGGATGGACTCGTCGGTGTTGTACATGGCAAGAGCCACGCCGTCGCCTTTGAATCTGTACACTTCATACTCCTGCGCGGGCGAACCGTCGTCCGGCGTGTACGTGATCTTGAGCGTGCCCGATCCCTTCGTCACGAAATCCGTAGCGCGGTACTGGTCTCCGAAGGCGTGACGTCCGATGCAGATCGGCGCGGTCCAATTCGGTACCAGTCGCGGGATGTTCGTGCACACGATGGGCTCGCGGAACACCGTGCCGTCCAGGATGTTCCGGATGGTACCGTTCGGCGACTTCCACATCTGCTTCAGGTTGAACTCCTTCACCCGCGCTTCGTCGGGTGTGATGGTGGCGCACTTGATGCCGACGTGATGTTCGAGAATGGCTTCGGCGCTCTCCACCGTCACCTTGTCGTCCGTCGCATCGCGGTGCTCGATGCCCAGGTCGAAGTACTTAATGTCGATATCCAGATACGGCAGGATCAATTTGTCCTTGATGAACTTCCAGATGATCCGCGTCATCTCGTCACCGTCCAGCTCCACAACGGGCTTGCTTACAACGATCTTCTTCATAGTCGTACCAAATGATGGGAGTGATTCGAGAAATAAAAGAGTCTCATATCTGTTTGGCAAAGATACATTTCCCGGTCCTTCGAACCTTGTTGATGACGAAGCGTTCATCGTGGCAAACAGCTCGTGCGGGTGACGCGCCCACGGTATTTTTGCAGTACGCAATCAGTCACCACCGTTTGCATCATCATGGCAGATAACTCACCCGTTCCCTCTCACGAACCGTCTCGGGATAGCTCACCGCTGTTCCGTCGGCTCGCCACCCTGACCATCGTGGCCGTCTTCCTGCTCATCGCCGTCGGAAGCATCGTGCGTGTGACCGGTTCGGGCATGGGATGCCCGGACTGGCCGACGTGTTTCGGACGTATCATACCGCCCACGTCGGTGAGCGAACTCCCCGCGGATTACAAGACCCGCTGGGCCGTGCAGGGCAAGGAGATAGCAGACTTCAACGTCTTCCATACATGGACGGAATATCTCAACCGCCTCCTCGGCGTCCTCATCGGCATCTTCATCTTCGCCACCTTCGTGGCCTCGCTGCGCTGGTGGTCCAAAGACCGGCACGTCACCCTCGCCTCGCTTGCGGCCTTGCTGTTCGTGCTGTTCGAAGGATGGCTGGGAGCCAAAGTGGTAGAACACGACCTGCGCGCCACCCTTGTCACCGTGCATTACGTGGGAGCCCTCTTCGTCGTCTTCTCGCTCATCTACGCCCTCGTGCGCGCCTATCGTTCGCGCTGGCTGGACGAATATGTGACAAACCGGCGCACGGTGCTGGCGTGGCTGTACGGGGCCACGGGTATCCTTTTCCTGCAAGTGCTCATGGGAACACGCGTGCGGGGACTGGTGGATGAAGTGGCGAAAACCTTGTCGAACACCGCTCGCGATACATGGCTGGATGTCATCGGCCTGCCGTTCTATGTGCATCGTTCTTTCTCCATCCTCGTCCTCCTCGTGTTCACCCGCATGATGCTGGTGGTATATCGCGAAGCGGGACATAACGCGCGGATCATCACGTGGCAGGTGGTCATCATGGTGCTGATGGGATTGGAGATCGTCTCGGGCATCGTCATGACCTACATGGGCATCCCCGTCGTGGCGCAACCCGTCCATCTCGTCCTCAGCTCCCTTCTTCTCGGCACGAACGTCATGCTCATCCTTCGGATGTACGCCATACGCGGGAACGCCGCTCCCGGCGTTCGTTGATACACGGGAACGCGGACGGCGCGCGGAGCATGTCCAGCCTGACGCACCGGTGCGATTCGGGACGAAAGAACCCCGATTGATACCGCCACGGATGGCGGTATATTGTCGGTGCCTTTCAGGATGAAGAACGCGACTGCGAGCATGTCAAGGAACGACCGCGTCGCAGTGTCCGTCGTGTGCGCATCGCCGGCTCCCGCCAAGAGGCCGCCGGTGCCGCGTCCGGTTCATCGATTCGTTGAGTGACGTATGAAGATCCCTTGGTACATGCTCCGTGCCGCTTCCCGGTATGCCGCCATCTGCGTGGCCACGCTCGTGGTGCTCGTGGCACCGGGAGCACCCACCATGCGTGCGCAAAGCAAAGGCGAAACCTCGTTCGTTCTCAGTGCGGGTCCCACCCTGAGCGTGGCCGAGACGCCCGCCGCGGAACGCGCCATCACCATGGGCACGCGCCTCAGCATCCTTCATGCCTTCACCGCTCGCATCGCCGTGGAGTTCGGTGCGGGATTGGCAAGCTATGCCAGTGTGAACAGGGAGCGCTCGTCCGATTTCCACACCTCGTCCATTCCCGTGGACCTACGCGTGCGGTGGACCTTCAACCGGCCCGGTGCAAGCGTGCGTCCGTTCGTGTTCGCGGGACTCGGCTATCAGGAGTATTCCTATGACCGGCTGGTCCTGCAGCGCAGCGCATGGGGTGAGATCCTGTCGACAAACCCTGCGGCCATCCGCGACGGTATCATTGCGGACTCCAACGGTTCCTCGTCGTGGTACCACCCCATCGGCGCAGGCGTGCGGTTCGCCATCAATCCTCGCACCAGCCTTGATGTTTCGCTTACGGCATGTCCCGCCTGGAACGACGACCTGCACCCTCTTCGCGACGGCAGGCACGACGGTTGGTTGAGCGGCATGGTCGGTATCTCCTATATGCTCAACGACGAGCCCGCCACGATACGACCGGATGATGACGAACGGGAACGGTCTCGCGAGGAACGCGGCGTCGCAAGCCGTGATACGGACGGCGACGGCCTGCCCGATGACCTGGAGATCGGATCCACGCATACCGACCCGATGGTGGCGGATACGGACGGCGACGGGCTTGCCGACGGCGACGAGGTGTTGCGCTATCGCACGAACCCTTTGCGCACGGATACGGACGGCGACACCGTCGCAGACGGCGATGAAGTACGGAAGTATCGCACGAATCCGAACGAACGCGATACCGATGCCGGGGGCACCCCGGACGGGGTCGAGATCTTCCTTGCGAGAACCGACCCCCTCGACGCCGCGGATGATGCGTCCGGCACGGGAACGACGACACCGGAGGTCCGACGTGAAGGAACGCGCGCGCCACGCGACACATCAGCGGCGCCCGCTCCGCAGCAGGAACGCCCGCGACCCGGCAGACCGGACCCCATGCTCGATTCCGCCGAGCAGCAACCGGCGGCTCCGCAAGCTCCTGCAGCGACGCCGAAGGAGGAAGAGCCCGCCGTCGACACGCTCTCAGCGCCTCCCGCAGATACCGTGAACGAGGATACGCAGCAACCAGCCACACGCGTGACGACGCCGACGAAGGAGCGCTATGTGTTCTCGGGCATCACGTTCGCGAACAATCAAGCGGACCTTCTACCCGCGTCGCGCAATGCTTTGGATTCCGCCTACCGACTGCTCGCCGACCATCCTGACATGAAGGTCGAGATACAAGGGTACGCATCGAAAAGCAGGAGCGCCGTCCAGCGGGAGGACCTTGCTGTGGACCTCTCCAGGCGCCGTGCGAAATCGGTGATGGAGTATCTTGTGTACCGCGGCATCGCGAAGAAACGCCTGAGCGTTGCCGGATACGGTACGGAACGTCCGATCGACACGGACAATCCCTACAATGAAACGAACCGACGGATCGAGTTCCTCGTCAAGAATTGAGCTGCGGTCCGGGAGGCATAGATCGAGCATCACGAACGAACGACATGACCAACAGGATGAACATCACTCGACCCACGTTATCACCGGCGCCCTGCATAGCTGCGCTCATCATGGTCTTCTCCCTCCTGTCCTCGGCACCCCTTCGTGCCGACGGTTCCAGAGTCTACACCTCCGTCGCGCACGGGTTCTCCTTGCGATTGCCCAACGCGTATGCGTGTGTTCAAGGACGCTACGACGCGCAGGATTACGTATCCATGGACCTGCTTCAACGGGAGCTCGCATACCCTGAACTGCGAGAAGCGGACACGTCCTTTGTGAAAGCCGACCGTGAGGATTCGTATCGCTTGAACGACGCAGCCAACGCCGTGGCGGTGCGCGGTCCGTACAACACCTACGCCGTCGTGTTCGCCGCGCAGAGCAGCTACCCCTCGATAGAAGAAATGCAACGACGCTTGCTTGAACAGGTCCGGCAAGAGGCGCTGGCGACGGGCGCGAATGCCAACGACCTGTTGCAGACGTCGATGAGCGAGTACACCCTGAGCGGACTCCCCGCGCTGTCTCTCACGCTCCGACGTCCCGTCCCCAATCCCGCCTCCAACCGCACCGACACGCTCTTCACGGAAATCATGACAGCACAGAGCGGCGCGCATGTGTATGGCATCATCATGCGCGGTCCGGAGTGGATGGGACGTGACGCGAAGACGACCATGCGTCAGGTGTTCTTGTCCATCCTCTATGGCATGACGGTAACGATACCGCCGACGGATTTCACGACGCGAACCATCGAGGGAACACGGATACGATGTTCGTTGCCCACGGCGTGGACGAAGGTCTTCGCCAAGCGTGCCCCTTTTCCTGTGCCCGTCGCTGATTTCATGCCCTCAACGGCATCCCGCTCGCGTGCCCTCGACAGCGTCCGCCAAGAAGCATCCGTCCTTGTCGTGCAGACACCGACCTTCCAATGCGAGTTCTTCGTGACGGACCTTCCCGCGCTCGACTCCGCCGCGTGGGCGCGTACCTGCACCCGCATCTTCGATCGCGCACGACCGGCATCAGCGCAGGACCCGCTTGATACGCGGCCCTCAGCGCTCACGCACCTGGATGCCTACGAACACAGTTACTCCGTGTTCCGTCGCAGCGACAACGTCCGTACCACATGGATAGCATGCAGACTGGATTCCCAGCTCCTGCTCGTGCGCATCGTGGCGTGGCAGCGCGAACTCACGGCCACCGTTCCCGTCCTTGACATCATCTCTCGCTGCAGTATCACTCCGTAAGAGTTCCTATCCCTCGTCCTTCAAGGCGCGTCGCAGGACGTTGTTGACGGAGCGCGCAGCGAGGAAGGCATCGAAGAGCATGAGCACCTGGTCGTTCGCCCCGACGAACTCCCTGCTCGGCATCTCCTTCATGAAATACCACTGCTTGTTGCTGATATAGGATATGGTAGAGACATCGCGGAACTCCACGGGCAGCACCTTGTTCCGCTCGCCGAGCACATCCCCGTACCACGTATGGAACTCCGCCTGCGCAACGGCGGCCGGCAACTCTTGCGGATGATTCCGCAGATAGCGCCGTACAAGCGCGATCTGCTCGGGCGTGACGCCGTAGGCACCGCCGCCGATCATGAGTTTGGACGACTCAAGATGGATATAGAAACTTGGTGTTCCCTTGCGTCCTCCCGGTCCGATGGCAGCTGCCAGATTCGTCTTGTACGGCTGCTTGTCCTTGCTGAAACGGATGTCGCGATTGATACGGAACACCGCTTGTTCCGTGGTGCAATGAAAGAACGGATCCACCGAGCAGATCTTCTCGATCAGGTGCGAGACGAGCATGCGGAAAGGCTTCTTTGCCTCGCGCTCATACACATCACGGTGCGCATCGAACCATTCCTTGTTATTGTTTCCGGCTAGCTCGTTCAGGAAGCGGAGGGTGGCTTTGTCGATCATAAGGAACATGGGTTGGTATGGGTTTGCAATTTCTCTTCAAGCGGATGGACCATGCGTTGTGGCGTACCGCAAGTGGCGCCCGCCTTCTCAGCCGCGTTGCGTGAGGAACACGCCAAGGAGCACCACGCAACCGCCGACCACGAAGAACGGCGACGGAGCGATACCCATGATGACAAAGCTGAGGACCGTCGTGAAGACGGGTTGAAGATTGTTGAAGACCGCGACCTTGCTTGCTTCCATCTTCGTGAGCAGGTAATACCACAGACCGAAGCCGAAGCCCGACGTGACGATGCCAAGATACATGAGTCCGCCCCATTGGTCTGCGGTCAGCATGCCCGGCGCCACATGCGGCACGGGCAGGAGTGCATACAACGGCAGATAGACGATGGTTCCGATGAGCATGGACAGGCCCGTAGCGTACACGGCGCCGATCTTGATGGACATGCGACGTCCGAACACCGTGAAGAACGCCCACGACATGCTCGCGCACAGCTCGATGATGTTGCCGAACAGGTGTTCTGAGCGCATGCTCAGTCCTTTTTCGAGGAGCACGATGAGCGTGCCCGCGATGGCGCACGCAATGCCGTACACCTTTGCCCGGGTAAGCTGTTCATGACCGAATATCCGCGAAATGACAAGCACGAACGCCGGCGACAACGCGTAGGCCAGCGATGCATCCGGGGGCGTGGTGTACCGCAAGCCCCACACGAA
The DNA here is from genome assembly GCA_040398805.1 of Kapaibacterium sp. (SeqCode). Lineage (GTDB taxonomy): Bacteria > Bacteroidota > Ignavibacteria > Kapaibacteriales > NICIL-2 > JBBATK01. The sequence goes on from JBBATK010000009.1 coordinate 78,221, forward strand.
CATGAGCTGGTTCATGGGGATGTTGATGATTCCCAGCAGAAGCAGCATGGGCCAATCGCTGCGCTCGATGCGGCCGAGCGGTTGCCGGCGGATCGCCATCCATGCGGCGTAGGCCAGAACGGATAATCCGCCCCGGTACAGGACGACGACGGCGGGATGCAGGGTCTGCACCACGTGCTTTGCGAACAAATGGGTGCTCGAGGCGATGAGTTGTTGGAAGATGAGGATGAAGAGCATCAGGAGAGCGGGATTCTACACGGTGCCGTGGGCACGATCGCCGGCGTCACCGAGACCGGGAACGATATAGCCGTGTTGATTGAGTCCGCGGTCCACCGCGGCGCACACCACATGCACATCGGGATGCAGCTGTTCCACTTCCGCTATGCCTTCGGGGGCGGCAAGCACCACCGCGGCGATGATGCTGCGTGCGCCACGACGTTTCAGATCGTCGATGGCCGCACACATGCTGCCGCCGGTGGCAAGCATGGGATCGAGCACGATGACGGTGGTCCGGTCATCGAGCGGCGGCACGTTGCAGTAGTATTCCTTCGGGACAAGCGTCTCTTCGTCGCGCTTGAGTCCTACATACCCGATGGTCGCTTCCGGTATGCAATGCGTGAAGGCGTGAAGAAGCGTGAGTCCCGAGCGCAGGACGGGAACGACGACGACACCGCCGCCGAGCGCATATCCCGTGGTGGTCTCCAATGGCGTCGATATGTCGTGGACGGAGAGTGGAAGGCTGCGCGTGCACGCCAGGCATAAATGATACGCCACGCGGTCCAACGCCTCGCGGAACGACGCCGACGACGACTCTTTGTCGCGAAGGATGGTCATGGCCACGTGCAGCAGAGGATGCGAAAGGATCGTGTGCATGCGTTACAGCTTTGGGTACCACATAAGGGTGAAGCGGGGCAACGAGAAGAAGGTCGAGACGTTCGCCAGGGTACGGTTGTTCGGACCCTTGTACAGGTATTTGTCTTCCGACTGCAGGAAGAAATCCACGCGCCACTCACCACCGGGAACGATGAGGCCGATAGGAGTCTTGATATGCGCGAAAAGGCCGAGTCCCACACACACGCCGCTCACCGTTTTCGTCCGTCCGAACACCGGCTCGGGCCTGCCTTGCGAGAGCGAATCGTCCCGCACTCCGTCACCGCCATCGTAATCGCTCTGAATGAGACAGCCGCCGCCCATAAGGTAGAACACCACTCTGCTGTACGGATTCCACAGGTACTTGGCGCCGATTTCGACGGTGTGGTGTTCATCGGGATATTGCTGACCGAACGGATTATTCGGGCTTCTGATCACTTTGGCATTCTTCGTGTACACATACGCCGCTTGAGCGATGAACCGGTCGCTGAACATGTAACTGATGGCACCGCCGTACGAGAACACGCCTTCGTAGGAGAACGAAGTGGTCGTATCGTTCGATGTCTGCGCCTCCACGATGGTGTTGGTGGCGAAGACGGGTCCGATACCGAGCGACTTATGATACGGATGGTAATCCTCCTCCATCTCCGTCGTATCCGCGTCCTGAGTATCCTGAGCGAAGACGCCCGCCGACAGGATCATGGAAATCATCATCAAGTGAAAAAACCTGCGTGCCGTGGCTGATGTCATGGCAAGTACCTCTTCCGTGGTTTGTGAACGTATCTCTGCGATCTTCTCTGCGACGAAACGGACGAACGACGGTTCGTTCCGCTTGCCCCGATGCGGCACGGGCGTGATGTATGGCGCATCCGTCTCGATCATGAAGCGGTCGTCCGGAACCATCCTCACCACCTCGTCCAATGTGGATTTCTTGAAGGTGACGTTGCCCGTGAACGACACATGGAAACCCAGCGCCAATGCTTCGTTCAGGACCTCCGCGCTGCCGGAAAAACAATGCAACACGCCGCGCAGCGAGCCGTCCTGCTCTTCCGTCAAGATACGGAGAATGTCCGCATCGGATTCGCGGTTGTGGACGATGACCGGCAGCGAGCATTGCTTGGCGATACGCAGCTGTACGCGAAAGATCTCCTGCTGAACATCCTTCGGCGCGAAGTCGTAATAATAATCCAACCCTATCTCCCCGATAGCCACCACGCGGGTCTGCTCCGTGCCGAGCTCCACCCGTTGCAGGTCGGCCGAGGTGACCGAAGCCGAGTTATGGGGGTGGATGCCGATGCCCCGGTACAATCTCTCATCGCTCTCCACAAGGGCTTGCAAGGCATCGAAACCCGCGGGTTCGATGGAGGGGATGACGATGGCCTCCACGCCCGCCTGCCACGCCCGCTGCAGGACCTCTGCGCGGTCGCTATCGAAGGCGGAAGTGTCGATATGGCAATGGGAATCGATCATGCGGTGCACGGTGAATGGTGGTGAAAGGAAACGGATGCGCGGTGCGGCGGAAAGTATGCACGGATACGGGCTGAAGGCCCACGGGGAGCCATGGTTTCCGTTGCCGTTTCCGGTCGATTCCGCCTTTTTTCCCGCTTTCGTCGCGGGAAAAATACGACAATCGCAATCATCCGTATCTTTGCCGACTCCCTTGCATTCCCCGTATCCACTGTCCGCCCTGCGGCCTTGCGGGTGCGGGATGCCGCTTGTCGTTTGTGTCTTTTTTCCGGTCGATTCCGATCCATCACCGTGCGTTCCACCGTCGCCGAAGTACGTCGTTCCGCCCTCCTGCACAATCTCCACGAGATTCGTCGCACGGCGCCCGACGCACTGGTCATGGCCATGGTGAAAGCCAATGCCTACGGTCATGGCATGATCGAGGTGGCGCATGTGATCGAACCGGCGGTGGACTTCTTCGGTGTGGCCGTGATGAGCGAAGGCCTGGCCCTGCGCTCCTACGGCATCACCAAACCCATCGTCGTCATGATGCCGCCGGACATCTACGACGCCCAGCACTTCTGCGAGCGCGACCTGCAGCTCGTGGCCTGCTCCATGGACATACTCCGCGATTTCGACGCCGAGGCGCGCCGCTTCAACAAGGTGATGAAAGCGCATCTGTACATCGATACGGGAATGCGCCGGGACGGTATCGAACCGCACGACGCCCGCGCTTTCATGGACGAATGCTCCGCCTTGAAGAACATCAAGGTCATCGGCATCTGCACGCACTTCGCCTCCAGCGATGATGCCGACACCAGTTTCACCGAACATCAACTGACGTTGTTCAACGATACCATGACGGACCTCGCCCGTGCGGGCTACACCTTCGACTACGTGCACGCAAGCAACAGCGGCGCCTTGTTCCGTCATCCTCGAGCCCACTTCAATCTGGTGCGCGTAGGACTCTCCCTGTATGGCATCGCGCCTGCATCGGTCGTGGATTCACCTCTCCAGCCCGTGCTCACGCTCAAGACCCGTGTCAATGCGCTTCGTCGCATCGCTGCCGGTGAATCCGTCAGTTACGGACGTCGGTTCGTCTCCGCCAAGGAGACCACCATCGCCACCATCCCCATCGGCTACGGCGACGGCTACTCGCGCATGCTCACGGGCAAGGCTCAGTGCCTGCTCCACGGCAAACGCTTCCCTATCGTCGGTGCCATCTGCATGGATGAGTGCATGATCGATGCGGGCGACGAAGAGGTGAAGCTCGGCGACGAGGTGGTGCTCATCGGTCCGCAAGGCGCGGAGACCATCTCCGCCAGAGAGATCGCCGAGACCTTGCACACCATTCCTTACGAAATAACATCAATGATCACCTCCCGCGTGCCCCGCGTGGTGGTGGATTAGGAGCTGCGCATGACAACGGACATCCATACCAGGCAATCCCGTCTGGACACCTACACGGTCAAGCTGCCGAACTTCGAGGGTCCGCTGGACCTTCTCCTGTTCTTCATCAAGCGCGACGAGCTCGATATCTACGACATCCCCATCGGGAAGATCACGCGGGAGTTCCTGGAATACATCCGCCTGATGCAACTGTTCGACCTGGAGCTCGCCGGCGAGTTCCTCGTGATGGCGTCGTCCCTCATGCAGATCAAAGTGCGCATGCTGCTTCCCAAGGAAGTGGACGAGCGCGGCGAGGAAGTGCCCGGCGATGACCCGCGGGCCGAACTCGTTCAACAGCTCTTGCAATACTCCCAGTACAAGGAAGTGAGCCGCGAGTTCTCGGAGCGCGAGGAAGCCCAGCGCTACGTGTATTACCGACAGATGTTCGACGCCGATGAAAAGGAATCGGCCGACGAATTCTATAAGAACGCCACGCTCTTCGATCTGCTCGCCGCGTTCAAGAAGGCGCTGGAACGCAAGCCCGAAAAGGAGATCCTCCACACGGTGCAATTGTATTCGGTGACCATCGAGGAGCAAACGGAACATGTGCTCATGCATCTGCGCTCGAACAGGAAGATCAGTTTCATGCAGTTCGTGCACGACCGTCCGCGCATCTTCATCGTCGTCACCTTCCTTGCCATCTTGGAGATGTCCAAGAATCAGATCATCTCCATCCGTCAGAACGACAACTTCGACGACATCGAGATCGTCCCGTTCGAAGATGTCATCGAGACGAAAACCCTGGATGAAGTCCTTCACGACGATGAACCCGCACCGCAGGCGGCGGACGATTCCGATTCCGCACCGAATTCTCAACCAGAAACCGAATAGTCGATATCACTATGCGCACACTTCCCTTTTTCCTGACGCTCTCTCGCGAATCCCAACGCTCCACCCTGGAGGCGCTCATCTTCGCCAGCGACGAACCGCTGACGAATAAGACCATGTTCAAGGTGCTGATCCTGGAAGACGGTTTGTATTCGGACGCCGAGGGCGAAACGTCCGAACCCGTCCAACCGGAACTGGACATCGTTCCGGAGTCGGCCCCGGCTGACGCTGCCTTGGAAGCGACTGCGGACGCCGCCTCTGCAGGCGATGCCGAAACCTCGGGCGTGGAACCTCCGCGCGTGTCGGGGAAGGCGTCGAAAAAGAAGTATCCCATCGAACCGTCGGAACTCTCCGCATTGGTCGCGGAACTCGTTGACGAAATCAACGACCACCTTACCGTGTCCGAGCGCCCGTATCGCGTGGTGCGCATCGCCGGCGGCTATCAGTTCGCCACCACCTCCGAGTTCGGCGACGTCGTCGCCCGCCTTGTGAAGTCCCGCACGAAGCGCCGTCTTTCGCAAGCCGCTCTCGAAGCGCTGTCCATCATCGCCTACAAGCAGCCCATCTCCAAACCCGAGATCGAGGCCATCCGCGGTATCAACTCCAACGAGGTCATCAACTCCCTCGTCGAGAAGAACCTCGTCACTATCGCCGGACGTTCCGATGCGCCGGGAAAACCGCTGCTGTACGGCACGACGGATGATTTCCTCCGCATGTTCGGGTTGCACTCCACGAAGGACCTCCCCAAGCTGCGCGAACTCGACGAACTGTTCCAGCATAAGGCGGCCGAACTCGCCGGCGGACTCGATATCAGCGTCAAGACCACCTCCGGCGAACTGCTCTCCAAGATCCAATCCATGGTGGACAACGAGCAGAAGATCATCGAACATGAACGCATGAAAGAGGAAGGACGTCACGAAGACGAGATTCCCCTGCCGGGAACCGTCAACGTTGCCGAAGAAACCGGCGAGACAGGCTCGGAGGAACCGTCTGCCGATAGCGATATCGATGCCACCCATGATTCCACCGCTGACGTCGCGACGGAAGCGCAGGAGGAAGCGCAGGAGGAATCACGTGAGGAAACGGACGAGGCTGCGCACGAGCAAACACACGAGGACGACGGACTCGATGCGCATGACGATTCCGATCATCTGGACGACGGCGAGACGGACGCCGTGCCGGGAGACGAGGACACAGAGCACGCCGAATAACGAAAGGAAGACCCATGCAATTGCACACATACGAACGCGGACTCAAGGACAAGGTGGCGCTGGTGACAGGAGCGGCAACGGGTAACGGTCGTGCGTTCTGCGAACGCCTGGCCGAGGAGGGTGCGCTCATCGCCATTGCGGATATCGCTGATGCACACGAGACCGTCGATGCGGTGAAGGCCATCGTGGGTGATGCCGACACGGTGCGGGCCTATAGGGGCGACCTCAGTTCGCCTGACGATGTGCAGCGTATCATCGATGATGTGGTGAAGGATTTCGGTCGCATCGACATCCTCGTGCATAACGTGGGCATCTACGAGGAAGAACCCTTCGAGCTGCTGCGATTCGACCAATGGAAGCGCATGCTCGATGTGAGCTTGAATTCGCTGTTCCTTACCGCTCATGCGGTGGTGCCCATCATGAAGCAGGCGCAGTTCGGACGTATCATCACGCTGTCGTCGGACATCGTGTGGCTGGGGACGCCGTATCTCACGCACTATGCCACGGCGAAGATGGGCATGATCGGATTCACCCGCTCGCTGGCCTCGGAAGTCGGCAAATACGGCATCACGGTGAACACCATCACGGTGGGGCTCACCGCCACGCAACGTCGCACCGACACGGAGCTTTCCCGCTCGTTGCTCGAGCACATCATCCCTACGCAAAGCGTGCACCGCTCAGACGAGCCGCACGATATCGCCAACGTCGTGGCCTTCCTTGCCCTGCCAGCTTCCGGCATCATCACGGGTCAGACCATCAATGTGGACGGCGGCGTGGCCAAGCACTAAGAAGCCGCGCTCACGGCATGGAAAATGACGATGCCCGCGGCCACCGAAACGTTCAGCGAGTGCTTCACGCCGTGCATGGGTATCATCACCGCCTCATCGCACTCGGCAAGCACGTCGTCGGCGATCCCCGTGAGTTCATTACCCAGCACCAGGCAGCACGGCATATCGGAAGCATCCAGCTCCCTATACGGACGCGCCTCTTCCGTCAACTCCACCGCGATGATCTTGACGCCTCTGCTCCGCAATTCCCGCAGCGCCGCGCACGCATCGTGCTCGTAACGCCACGGCACCGTGTCCACCGCTCCCAGTGCGGTCTTCGCGATCTCCGCCCGCGGCGGGTGCGGCGTGAAGCCGCAAAGGATGAGCTCCTGCACGCGAGCGGCATCGCAGGTACGGAACAACGAGCCCACGTTGTACATGCTGCGGATGTTCGGTGCGCAGACGATCACGGGAAAACGCGGCGCTGCCAACGCCTGCTCGGACGTCAAGCGCATCTGCACCAATCGTTCGAAGGTGAGCTTCTTCATGAATCAGAGCTGCGCCCGCAATTCGTTGATGAGTGCCGGCAATACCGCGATGAGGCGATCGTAGTCGCTCTGTTCGTTGAACACGTGCGAGGCCGTCCGCAGAAGGATATCCGTGCCGAACGCCATCACGGGCACTTCGATGGCGTGGTCGTCCCACAGCCGGTCGTGCAGTTTCAGGCTCACCGCCATGCGCTCGGCGGCAGGCATGTCCGGGGGAAGGTCGATGGGCAGGACGACCGTTGAAAGGAAACCGAGCATGCTCACCGGACACGGCTCGGGCTGTGGCAGAGCGGCGAGCAGCGCATGTCGCGCCGCACGATTGAGCGAACGATTGTATTCCACCGCCGTCTGCGCGCCCATGCGTTCGTAGAACCGCAATCCGTCCACCGCGCAGGTGTAGGCGGACCAATCCTTCGTGCCGATGAAATCGAACTCCGCCGTGTATCCCTGACCATAGCCATGCGAGGGCACGAGCGGGTGCGTCATGTGCTGACGGTCCCGGCGCGTCCACAGGAACGCACTGCCCTTCGGCGCGTACATCCACTTATGGAAGTTCCCCGTGTACCAGTCGGCATCAAGCGTCGTCAGATTCAGCGGCACCATGCCGGGTGCATGCGCGCCATCGATCATCACAAGAATGCCCCGCTCACGGCAATCCTCGATGATGCCCTCCACGGGGAAGATGCATCCCGTGGGCGAGGTGATATGATCGACGATGACGAAGCGCGTGCGTGAGGTCATCTCCGCGCGGAGTCGCGCGCGGACATCGTCTGCGGACACGAGAGGAAACGGCACCTCCACCTCCTTCACCACCGCACCGCACAGCGCGGCCACATGCTTCATCGTCTGCCGCACGGCGTTGTACACATGCGTGGTCGTCAGCAGTTCATCGCCGGGCTTCAGAACGGAAAGCAAGGAATGCACCACCGTGCTTACGCCCATGCTGGCGTTGTCCACGAAGGCGACGTCCTGCGAATCGGCCCCAAGGAACGCGGCCATTTCCTCGGCGGCGGCACGGACGGCCGGACCCTGCGTGCGCATGACGAATTCGACGGGCTGACGTTCCATGCGTGCGCGCCACTCGCTCTGCGCCTGCATCACCACGCGCGGCGTAGCGCCGAACGAAGCGTTGTTGAGAAAGGTCATGTCCGACCGCAGATCCCAGTGCGTGCGTAACGCCGCACCGTAGACGATATCCTGTGTGTTCATATGGTATCCACTGTTAGCATGCACCCCGTCGCGTCCGATCAACGCTGCACCACGACCGCCGCTTGCACACGTCCTCGCGACGTCTGCACCACGGCCCGGTACGAGCCGCTCGGCGCGTTCGCGCAATTCCATTCCCACTCCGTTCCTTCGGCGCTGTGCATGCCGTGAAGCCTGGCCACGATGCGACCGTTCAAATCAGTGATCACGCACATCGCCACGCTCGCTTCAGCACCCGCATCCGTCCACCGCACCTGCACGCGGTCGGTAGCGGGCAGTGGGTACACGTTCAACGCATCACTGAATGGCGTGTCGCCCGCACTGCTCGTCCCACCGGTGGTGAAGTTCCGCGATACATACACGCCGGGTCCGTCGGCATCGATGGACTGCACCCGCCAGTAGTAGCGTTTGGATGCAAGAAGGGCGCTCGCCATGAACGTCGTATCGGACACCACCGTATCGACAACCGGCGAGGCGAAGGCGAAGCTTGGAGAGAGCTGCAGACGATACGCCGAAGCGCTCGGCACGCGCGACCACACGAGTGCGACATCCTGCGGATTGCCTTGCGAGCCTGCGGCGGGAGACAGTTGCACGGGGGGTTCCACGGCGGTGATGAAGCGGAAAGGGGCGGAGTACGCACTGTATCCGCCGGCACCTGCGGCCCGCACGCGCCAGAAGTACGTGCGATGACCTTGCTCCAGATTATCAAGTTTCAGCTGCAGGTCGCGAAGACCGTCGATGTTCGTGAAAAGCGACGTGAACGTGGAATCGAGGGATGCCTGGACGTTGTAGACGGCCGCTCCCGCGGATGCTTTCCATTGGACGAAGTCGGAAGCAAGGATGCCGCGCGCGCCGTCCTTCGGTGCCGTGAGTTCGGGTACCGAGGGTGCGGGCGGCACATCCCGCAATGTTCCCGTGAAGAGTCCGTTGCCGTGCGTGGCGACGATCATCCTGTTATCCCGTTCGCGATAGTCCATCATCGTCACCACCGCGCGTCCGATGGACGACGCTCCTTCTTGCATCCACACCGTAGCACTGCCATTGAGGAAGGCCGTACTGTACAGGCCCACGCTTGTTCCCACATACACCATCACACGACCGCCGACGAAGGTCCACGTGGCCCAGCGGCAGGACGGACCGTTCCCCACGCCGTTGATGGCTCCTTCCAGATTCCCGCCCACCGCTTTCCATGTGGTGCCGCCGTCGTCGCTGAAGTACAGACTTTGGACACTGTAATTGCTGAACACGGCGATGACCGAATCGGCATTGCGAGGATTGACGGCGATGCATTCGATATTGCCGCGCGGAAAGGTTGCGCCTGTGATGTCGCGTTGCGACGGTTTGGCGTTGCGGACATCATCGATGCGGTACAGGTATCCGTCCTGCGTGCCATAATACACGCGGTCTGCAGGCACCGTGCTCACGGCCACGGAGCTGATGACTTTATTCGAATAACTCACCGGCATGATATCCCATCCCTCCGTGGCGGTGGCCGCCGTATCCCACGATCCCCAGGGCGTGCGCGTGAGATCCGCGCAGCGATAGAGCACGCGCCTATAGGGAATGTACATGCGCTTCGTATCATTCGGATCCACCGCGAAGGGATTGATGAACAGAAAGCTGTCGCGCACGGTACCTTTGGGGTCGATACGCGCAAAGCGTTTGGCGTTGCCGTTGCTGTCCAGCTCGAAGCGACCGGTCACGCCTTGCTGACGCGACATGAGGACGGTGCCTTCCTTGGTGAAGGCGCAGTAGGCGCCGTCGCCCAAGCCCGGACTGGTCCACGGCGCTTGCGATGTCACATCGCCCGTGAACACCGTGCCGTTGTCCTGCAGACCACCTGCCACCTTGCTTCCGGAATCATACCGGTTCAATGCGCAGGTATAGAACTGCGTCGTCACGTAGCCGTTGTTCAGCGAGGTCCACGTCACATTCGCCGCGCGCGCATTCTCCGTACGGAAAATGCCGCCGTCGTTCGCACAGATGACGCGGTCGGGGTTGCTCGGCATCATCACGCATTCATGCTGGTCGGGGTGATTGTTCGGATAGACGGTATAAAAGGGGAAGCTTGAGCCCGGACCATAGCCGCCGATCCAGTTGCATGTCGCTGTTCGGAAACCGTCGTCACTACGATACATGTTCGTGCCGCCGAGATAGACCACATCGGGATTCTTAGGATGCACGCGGACATAGAGGTCGTAGGAACCTTGCGATTGGAAATCGCCGAAGATGCCACCGCAGCGCGGAAGATTCGCCGAGAGATCCATCCACGCACCGCCGCTGCCCGAGCCGTCGCCCGATCCATACGTGTATCTCCATAGCGAGCTCCAATCCTCGCGTCCGCGGAAGTCCACCTGTTTGAATCCCGAGTTTGGCGTATTCGCCACGAAGAACACCTCGGTCTCCCGCGACGGCGAGATGCCAATGGCGATGCGACCGTATTGTGCGGGCATGAAGCTTGGCGTGATGTTCGTCCATTTCACACCGTCCACCGAGCGATAGATGCCTTTGACGGCGGAGCTGCCGCCCGAGGATGTCTGTTGGGACAGCGTGGCATAGAGTATTCCAGACGGCGTGATGGCCACTTCGCTGAAGTACCCGTAGCCGTTGGCGAAGGCGCCGAGCACGGGCGTCCAGCTTTGTCCGCCGTTGGTGCTGCGCTGGATGGCGCCGAGGGCGGTAGCGGCGTACACAACGTCTTGCGTGGTATTCGTGTGGTCCACGACGAGGCGCCAGACGAATTCGAAAGGATGGTCCCACGATTCGGGCGTGGTGTTGAACGTGGCGCTCAGCGATGACCACGACTCGCCGTTGTCGGTGGATTTGTACACGCCCGATCCTTTGATCTCCGACGATCCGCCCCACAGCTCACCCGTGCCTGCGTACCAGATATTCTCTTTGCCTTTGCGGGTGTCTTGCGCGATGCAGGTGACGTCCAGCATCTGCCCCGGAGCGGTGACCGCGCGCCAGGTGGCGCCGCCGTCGACGGACTTCCATATCCCTCCGGACACGCCCCCTGCCAGGATGGTCTGTTCATTCGTGATATCGAGCGCGAGCGCGCGCGTGCGACCGCCCACGTTGACAGGTCCTGCCGAACTGAACGTGTTCTGCTGGACGCTCGTCCAGCGAGCGCCATACAGCTCGCGAAGGAGGGTTTCGCGCGACGGCAGACCGGCCGCGAAGGCGAGTTCCTTGGCGCGCATGCCCTCGGGGATGCGTCCCGTGGAGGGATCGCATAAACGAAGACGCTCCCATTCACGTCGTGCATCATGGTCCTCGTCGAAACCTTCCCCGCCCCGCATGGGTGCGGGGTGCGGCGTCACGATGAAGGCCGCGGCCAGCAGCATGGAGGATACGAGCAGTTGAATGGCGGAGAGGTTGAACTTCTTCATGTCCGTTCCCAGAGAGTGAATCGCAGTACTGTCCGAAAGGGAGCAACCCGCGGGCGGCAAAATAGCGGGCGCGTATCATTCCATGCCTATCACAGAATCGTCGATCACACCATTGACACCATCATCACCATGAAACCGGCACTTTCGGAACTTGTGAACAACGACACACCCACGCTCATCGATTTCACCGCAGCCTGGTGCGGTCCATGCCAGACGCTTGCACCCATCCTGAAGGATGTGAAGAAGAGCATCGGCGATGCGGTGACCATCATCAAGATCGATGTGGACGCCAACCCGCGGGTGGCGGCGCAGTTCCACGTGCGTTCGGTACCCACGTTGATATTGTTCAAGAAGGGTGAAGTAGTTTGGCGGCAGAGCGGCGTGATGACTCATCGCGAACTGCTTGGCACGCTGCAGCAGCATGTCCGGGATTGATTTTTTTCACGATAGATTTTCACGACGCATGGATACCATACCGACCTCTCGCGCACCGTTCATCAGCACCATCCTCCGCCGATCATGGCAGGGGGCGGCGGCGCTCGTCTTCGTCCTGCTTGCGGCCTGCAACGGTCAGGCGGGATCACCGACCTCGCTTCCGGCCAAGGAGTTTGCGGAGAAGATGCGCACCACGCTGGGGGCGGTGGTGCTGGATGTGCGCACGCCGGGCGAGTTCCAGGGCGGACATCTGAAGAATGCCGTGAACGTGGATTGGAACGGCGATGAATTCGCCAAGAACACCTCGTCGTGGAAACCCTCCACGCCTCTCTATGTGTACTGCCTGGCGGGTTCACGCAGTGCCGCTGCCGCGCGCGACCTGCGCTCGCGCGGATACACGAACGTCGTGGAATTGGAAGGCGGCATGATGAAATGGCGGGCGGCGGGATTACCGGAAACGACGGACGGTGCGGCGGCTACCAAGGGAATGTCGATGATCGAATACATGGCGCTTGTCACGAACGACACCACCGTGCTCGTGGATGTCTATGCCGACTGGTGCGGTCCGTGCAAGAAGATGAAGCCCTTCCTCGAAGAACTATCGAACGAGCGTGCATCGACGATGAAACTCGTTCGCATCGACGCCGATGCGCATCCGGATCTCTGCCGGGAGCTCGGCATCGACGCGCTCCCCGTCCTCATGGTGTACAAGAAGGGCGTCCGCACATGGCAGCACGTGGGCTTTCTGGACAAGGCCGGGATAGCGGCGCAGGTGAAGTAGGGTGCGGGTCTGCATCGATCATCTCATCAAGCTCCGTTGATAGCTATCTTGCCCGCACGAACCAATGTTGCGGGACATGAACAAGCACCGACGATTCGCTCCACTCTTGCTTCTACTGTTTCTTGCGACAGCAGGCGGAGCTCCCCTGTGCGCGCAGCCCTACGATTATCTGGAGTTCAGCAAGGGCACGCGATTGGGACTCGGCACGGCGGCGAATACCACGCAGTGCGTGATCAAGGACATGGTCACCGACAATGCCGGAAACATCTACGTAGTGGGGTACGGTCTTACCGGCGAAACGACACCCGGAACCTATCAGCCCACGCGGGTTGGCGGATGCAATGTGTACGTGGCGAAGTACAATTCCACGTTGACGACATTGATCTGGGGCACGTTCATCGGCGGGAACAACGACCAGGTGGGTTCATCTATCGCCGTGACACCGTCGGGCGACGTGGTGGTGTGCGGCGTCACTTCTTCCACCGTCTTCCCCGTGACGAACACATCGGACCAATCCTACCTTGATGGATCGAACGTGAACTTCGTCGCACGATTGAATTCCACGGGTACGCGCCTGGTTTACTGCCGCGTGTATGCCCGTGGATATAATTCCGCGCCGTATTATTCGGACGATGAAACCGGTATCACGGGTAATCTTCGTGCTTTCGGCAATGTGGTCGTGACACCGGGCGACGAAGCATGGGTGGTGTCGTCCACATCCAGGAATTACTCGTGCACCTCCAACGCTTATCAATCCGTCCTTGCAGGAAACATCGACCTGTGCCTGACGAAGCTGGATAACACCGGGAGCATCCAATACTCCACCTATATCGGTGGTGCGAACAACGATGATGCCCGAGGCATCACCTACAGCAACGGCAAGGTGTATGTGTCCGCGCGGTCGAACTCACCCACCTTTCCGCTCACGCGGAACCGTCAGCCCGATGCGGCGGGCGACGGACTCCTCATGGTGTGGAACGATGGCTCCACGCCCACCCCGTTTGGAACGTACGTCATCGGCGGAACGAATAATGACGACGTGAGCTCCGTGTCCTTCAGTACTTCCACGCAGCGTGTCCTGATGGTAGGCCGCACGTCGTCGAACGACTTCCCCGCTACTGCATCGCTGCAGCGCGGCGACGTGAACGGCGGCTTCATCATCTCCCTTGCTCCCGATCTTAGCTCGGTCTCCTTCGCTACGCTCATCGGTGCGAACCTGAAACCCCATGGTGTGAAAGCCCGCATCGGCGGCGACGCCGTCATCCTCTCCGCCATGACGACTCCCACGGCCACCATACCCGTCACGCCCAATGCCATCAAGCAAAGCACCACCTCGCTCGACAAGGTCATCACCATTCTCGGGTCGGACGGCACGAGCGTGCGCTATGGCACCTATCTGGGAGGCAGCGGCAGCGAAGGCGGAACCTCGCTGGCTCTCATCGATGCCAACGCCTGCAACTACAGGATCGTGACCGCGTCGATGACGAGCAGTTCGAAGGACGATTTTCCTGTGAGCGCGGGAGCGTTCCGCGGGAATATCTGCGATTGCTATTGTCCGGGCATCAGTGTGCTCCGCACCATCCACCCCGATACGTTCAAAGTGGTGACGAAACCCGGCTGCGGAGAATATCAATTCGAAGGCACCGTCTCTCCTTTCGCCTCCTGTCCGCTCGATGGTATCAGCTGGTACTTCGACGACATGGGCGCGGCGTTCCGAGCGGGACAGGTAGTGACGCATCGCTTTGCGAAGAACGGCACCTTCTTGGCACGCATGCAGGTGATCTACGCCGGTGGCGATACGGTGACGTACGAGAAATCCATCAGCGTGAGCACCTATCCCACGATCACGGCGACGCCGAAATCGCAGTATCGGTGCATCAACGACAACGGCGTGTTTCTGAACGCGGGCGGCGGCGTGCGCTACCAATGGCGTCCGGCGGAGTCGCTGAGCGACTCCGTGGGCGCTTCCGTGCGAGCCAGGCCGACAAAGAACACGACCTACTACGTGCGCGGGTATAATGCGGACGGCTGCTGGGTGGAGGATTCCGTTCAGGTGTTCGTGCTTGCGGCGAAGGCCGTGGTGAGTGCGGATACCACCGTGTGCAACGGCTCGCCCGCCATCCTGCGCGCGGGCGGTGGCGGCGTCTTCGCGTGGTCGCCCTCTGCCACCCTGAGTAAGAAGGACTCCGCCGTCGTGATCGCCCGTCCCACCGCCACCACCACCTACACCGTCATCGTCTACGAGGGATCGTGTCCGGACACCGCACGGGTGACCGTGCGCGTGAGTAACAAACCGAACGTTCTGCTCCCCGCATCGCCCATCATCTGTCAAGGCGGATCGGTGGAGCTGCCTGTCACCGTGACGAGCACGAATGAACTCGATACCGCAGCTCTCACCTATCGATGGACCCCCGCGAACACGCTGTCGAACGCGACGTCGCGCGCACCCCAGGCATCGCCGCTCGCCACCACCACCTATACCTGCACCGTGCGCAATGCCTACGGATGCGAGGTGCAGAAAAGCGTGGAGGTACGTGTCCTGACGGCGCTGGACCTGCAGTTGAGTGCCGACACTCTCACGTGCCTGGGCAGCACGCTGACCCTGGGGGCGCGCGGCGGCGCGAAGTACGCGTGGTCGCCCGCGGCTGGCCTGGACGATTCCTCCAGCGCCACGCCGCGCTGCACACCGAAAGCAAAGACCACCTATACGGTCATCACGTGGAGCGGCGATTACCGCACGGCCACCTGCCGCGACACCGCGCAGGTCACCGTGGATGTGTTCAGCGCACCCGACGTCGTCGCCACAGGCGATACCACCGTGTGTCCGGGCAGCGACGTGCTTCTTCACGTGGCGAACTCGGATGCGATGGCGAAGGGCACCGTTCTGGAGTGGCGATCGTCTGCGGGTTTACAGCTGGGTACGGGCGCGGACGTACGAACGACGGCCACGACGTCGTTCGTCGCCATCGTCCATGCCACCACCGTCCAGGGATGCGCTTCGTCCGACACCGTCAACATCATCGTGGATGTGCGCCTGCCGGTGACCGCTCCTGCGGACGTGCGCACGCTGGCGGGAACGACGGTGACGCTGAGAGCGGTTGCGCCGGATGCCAGCGTGAGGTATGAATGGTTCGATGATACCGGCACACGCATTTCGTCCGCCGACAGTGTGACGGTGATCAGCGCGGATACGACGGTGTATGTGCTGCACGGCATACGCGGCGGATGCGAAGGTTGGGATACCGTCCGCGTGATAGGCCTCCGCATGGTGGCCGTGGAAGGCGGCGCCGACACGAGCGTGTGCAAGGGTTCGTACGCCGTGCTGCGCGTGCGAAACCTTCAAGCAGGATACGACTATGAATGGTATTCCGCGACGGATCAGTCACTGAGCCGCACGGACAGTGTGCGGGTCGTCGTCAACACTCCCTCGTTCTACCGCATCGTCTCTCGCTTCGGAGGATACGCAACGGACGATACGGTGCGCGTGGATGTGTTCGCGGAGCAGCGGCTGCGCACGCGCGATACTACCGTATGCGAGGATCATGATGCGGAACTCCTCGTCGTTCCGGACATTCCCGTCACCTCGGTGCTGTGGACCGATGCCGGTGGGACTGTCGTGGCATCGACACAGCGCGCGGTGGTCCGTCCGCCTGCCACCTCCACCTACACCGTCACCACCCGCGACACCAACGGCTGCATCGCCGTCGCGGCGCAGACCGTGGTCGTGGCTCCCGCACCGCGCCTCACGCTTCGCCTGGAGGCGCCGGACAGTGTGAACGTGTGGGACAGTGTGGAGGTGCGGCTTGTGGGCGAGTCGACACCGGACGTGACCATACCGTCGTTACAGTGCGACATCCATGTGGGCAAAGAGCTGTGGTTCAGTCCGCAAGCCACCTACACTTCCACCGAGGCCATCCACTCCGTGCGCACCTCGGGGATCATCGGCAACACGCCGACGGTCATCGCCCGCATACACGGACGTATCTGCGTGAGTGATCACAGCGACGATGCGTTCAGCATACGGAACATCATCACCGATCTCGACACCTCGTGCGTGCGCATCGATACCCGCTCCGTGCCGCTGCGTGTACGCTCCGTCTGCGGAAACCCGCTGCTGAACATCGAGCTCACACCGGCAGCGTTCATGGTCGCACCGCATCCCGCTCATGAAACACTCACCGTGATCACGCGCATGGACATCGACCGCATGGAGCTGTTCTCCCCGCTCGGCGCTTGCCTGCGTTCTGTCATGGGCACAGCCCCCATGGACATCCGCGACATCCCGCCGGGAGTCTATATCCTCCGCGCGCAGAGCAGTGGCGGATATGTGATGCGGCGCGTGGTGGTGTGGTGAGGTGGGGGCACCTCTCACATCCGTTGAATAGAGGTTTCCTTCTTTCCAATCCGAGTAGTCGGAGGAAACTTCCATTGGTTCGTTCAACTTTTCGAAGTGCTCATGTTCTCGTACCGCGGTGATGCTAAAGAGTGACTCCGTGAGGATGGGCATCCCGTCGGCTGCAGGGAAGGGGCAAGAAAGCTCTGTGCCTAATAGACGTCGAAACCATACTTGCCGACGAGTTTATTTGGAGTATCTTGACCGTGTAGAAATCAAGCACTACCCCTCCACGTCATTATTATCAGGGAATCGACGATGAAGCATGTATGGACTTCTTTAAAGAAGATACTCGTCACTGGCCCGACTCTTTTACTCATCACCGCTCTTGTTTTTTCCGCATGCAACAGTTCATCGGTGGCACCGGTCGTGAATAAAACCCTCATCAGCGGATTCGTCCGAAATGATTCCGGGACGGGTCTTGCCAATGCGCTTGTGAGGTCGCGGCCCGCAACGGCATCCGTCGTGACAGGACCTACCGGTGCGTACTCCTTGGAAGACGTCAGCGAGGGTGTGTACACCGTGGTCGCGTCGAAGGCCGGTTATATTGCCGACAGTGTATCCGTGAAGGCCGCAGAGGGCAAGACGACGAAAGCGGATATCGTGCTGGGAACCACGCCTCCTAACTCGGCACCGGTGCAACCGTTCGACCCCTTCCCCGCAAACGATGCTGCGGTCGACCTCGCCGACCCGATGGTGCTCACCTGGAAGTGCGCGGATCCCGAGAGCGATTCCATCCTCTACACCGTCTATCTGGGCACGAGTCCTACCATGACGGCCTCCGATATCCAAGCATCAGGTGTGAGCAGAAGCGAGTACATAAAACCGGGTTTACTGCCGGGTACCACCTACTACTGGCAGATCCGGGCGAACGACAGCAAAGGCAACTCTGCGAGGGGTCCGGTGTGGAGCTTCATGACGAAGGCGGAACAGGAGAACGCATTGGACTGCGATGGCGTCGGAAGTTATGTGAGCATTCCGCATTCGTCGGAGCTTTCTCTGAGTTCGGGAAGCTTTACCCTGGAGTGTTGGGTCAATGCGGCGAACATTTCAAGGCAATACCCCGCATTGATATCGAAGGACAATACCAATGCGAATCTGGACTATTGCTTGCTCATTGACCCGTCGGGAGTGTTTCGTTTCATCACCCGCAATCTTTCGAACGACATCTACGGATCGACCTACATTGCGCTCGACACCTGGTATCACGTGGCCGCAGTGCTGGATAAGGAGTCGCGCCAGGTCAACCTGTATGTGAACGGTGTCCTGGAGCGCTCTGTAATGCTCAGCGGTTCACCCGTTAGCTCCACCTCGCCCTTGATCATCGGAACGCGCATCAATGACGTTTCGGGTTTGATGCCTCTTGGTACGCATGAGGGCCAGATCGACGAGATACGTATCTGGAACGTGGCACGAAGCCAAGCTGAGATCAAGAATACCATGGATACCCCGCTCACGCCTCCCATGGCCGGTCTCGTAGGATACTGGAAGGCGAATGAATCGGCGGGGACCGTTCTGCGGGATGCCACGGGTCATGGTCACAACGGCACCTTGTCTTCGGCGATGAAAAGGGTGAAGTCCACTGTGCCGTGGAAGTGACCTAGGTTGAGGGTCGCTGCGCCCGCCCGGCGTCCGGTGTCCATGAATATTGATTCCCGGCATCAAGAGAAAAACAGTCATCATCATCCGGCTGCCGCGTCCTTGACATTGCCATGTCGCTGTGCCACTAACGACCCGCGCATCATCCGCACAGCGCTTCAAGATATCGCGCACTGATGAGGCGCACGTTCGCA
>JBBATK010000010.1:0-92486 GCA_040398805.1 Kapaibacterium sp. (SeqCode)
AAAGGAAAAAAGAATCATCATCGCGCACATCCGTGGGTTTCACCCACGGCTATTGATGTTCAGCCCCTTCGGGGCTGGATCGGTGTGCTGAGTTTCCAAACCGCCAGCTCCGCTTGCTTCTCGACTTCGCTCGAAGACCTCGCGGGAGGACAACCTCGCGGGGCGGGCGCTATTACTCAAGCCCTCACCCCATCCCTCTCCCAGGGGGAGAGGGGGGACGGTATGGAGATCGAGTGGAAAACAAAAAAAAAGCAGGGTCACGATTTCCGTGAACCTGCTTTCCTGCTTGCCGACGTCGATACCGGGTTGCTCCAGACGAGGAGGAAGTTCCGGGACTTCTGCGGCTTCTGTCGGAGTGGCGGGATTTGAACCCACGACCCCACCCACCCCAAGGGTGTGCGCTACCGGGCTGCGCTACACTCCGAACGCCGCAAGTTAGGGCTTGGGGACCAGTCCCACAAATACCGACGATGAGGACTCGTGCCGTTGTCGAGACATCACGACGTGTGCTCAGCGGCTAACTCGTTGTAAAACACCACCGATGCCCGCATGCCCGCGTGGAAATTCTCGAGGTCGAAATGCTCGTCGGGCGAGTGAGCGTTCTCCGTGTGCAGACCGAATCCCATGAGTACCGTGGGCGCTCCGAGGATGGACTGGAACAAGAGGGTGATGGGAATGCTACCACCCTCGCGCATGTACACCGGAGGCGTCCCGAACACCTGTGTGAGCGCATTCTCTGCCGCTCGCATGGCCGCACCCGTGCGCGGAACGAGGACGGGATCGGCTCCGTGTAGATTTTCCACCTCCACGGTCACACCTGCCGGGGCGATGCTCTTCACATACTCCGTGAACTTTCGCGCGATATCCTCCGTCCGTTGGTTGGCCACGAGGCGCATGGAGATCTTCGCCATGGCCTTCGACGGCAGGACCGTCTTGGCTCCTGTGCCGGTGAATCCGCCGATCATGCCGTTGACGTCGAGTGTCGGACGTGCGCCCAGGCATTCACGGGGGGTGTAGCCGCTCTCACCCACGATGGCAGCGATATCCAAGTCCTTCCGGAAGCCGTCCTCGTCGAAGGCCACACGGGCCATCTCCGCGCGCTCCTCCACCGTCAGGTCGATGACGTCGTCATAGAATCCCGGTATCGTTATCCTCCCTTCCGCATCTTTCAAGCGGGCGATGATCATACCGAGGGCGTTCAGCGGATTCTGTACGGCACCGCCGAAGGATCCCGAATGCAGGTCGCGGTTCGGACCCGTCACACGCACTTCCATGTAGCACAAGCCGCGAAGCGAATACACGATGGAGGGCATGCCCTTCCGCACCATGGAGGTATCACTGATCATGACGCTGTCGCAGGCAAGGAGTTCCTTATGCTCTTCGAGGAAGCTCTCCAGATTGATGCTTCCGATCTCCTCTTCGCCCTCGAAGATGATCTTCACGTTCACAGGCAACGCGGACGTCGTGGCCAGCAAGGATTGCAGCGCCTTCACATGAAGGAATATCTGCCCCTTGTCGTCCACCGCGCCTCGAGCGAACACCTTGCCATCGCGCACCGTGGGCTCGAACGGAGGATTCGTCCAAAGATTCAGCGGGTCCACGGGTTGCACGTCGTAGTGACCGTACACGAGCACGGTCGGCTTCTCCGCTCCCGCGTGCAACCAGTCCGCATAGACGATCGGATGACCGGGTGTTTCGAAGACACTCACGTTCTCCATGCCGATCTCCGTCAGGTGAGCGCGCAACCACTCGGCGCAGCGCTGTACTTCCGGTGCATAGTCGGGCTCGGTGCTGATACTGGGAATACGCAACAGCTCTTGAAGTTCTTGAATGGACCGCTCCTTGTGAGCGTCGATGTAGGATAATGCGTCTGCCATAGGTAATTGGATATGAATGGATTCAGGGTCAAAAGAACATCGGTCATGGTTCGGCGTGCTACGACCGCACCACCGCTTGCCATGCCTCGATGGATCGGCGTACGTACTTGCCCACGATGTCGAACTCCACGTTCACGTTGTCGCCCTCGTGGAGACGGTGCATGGTGGTCACATCCCAGGTATGCGGGATGATCGCGACCATGAAGTCCGGGAGATCGCCCTGGGACTCATCGCCGACCGCTCCGCCGCCCTCGTCCACTCGTGCAACCGTAAGACTGATGCCGTTGATGCAGATGCTCCCTGTGGGCACCACGAGGGAATGGAACTCGCGGGGAAACCGGAAACGCACTTCGTGGCTCAGTGAGAGCGGCGTGATGGAGCTGACGGTGGCCATGCAATCCACGTGACCTTGCACGATGTGACCTCCCATGCGGGCCGTGGGGAGCATGGCGCGTTCCAGGTTCACCATATCGCCCGCCGAGCGCTCGCCGAGCGCGGTCTTCGAGAGCGTCTCCTCGACAGCCTGCAGGAGCACCAGTGCATTCGCCGTACTCACCACGGTAAGGCATACGCCATCCACCGCCAAGGAATCACCCACCGAGAGGTCCGCCGTGAACGGCGTATCAAGGAAGAACTCCTTTCCGTTTCCGCGGGGTTCGATATGCTCGATGGTTCCCGTCGCTTCTATCAATCCTGTGAACATGCGGTGCGCAGCAATGGTGCGGAGACTCGTGTGACAATGATGTGGGTCGGCGGCGCGGTCCGAAAGCGTATGACCGTCGTGTCGTATCTTACACCGGATTCGATACCGGTGCGGACACCGCCGGCGATCCCACCCTTCCACCGCTGCGAGCCGTTCGCCGCGGCACTCAAAAATCACGACAAACCCTCACACGGACAAACTTCATGCGTGTATTGCTGACGAACCCGCGGGCAGCATCGATGACCGACCTGCTCCGCCTTCATGCCGGCGAGTATCAATGCGCCGTCGGACCGCTCGCCGTTGCGCTTCTCGATCAAGGTCTGGCAGACCATGCACGGGTCGTCGTTCCCCACGTGCGGACGGCGCGCTCCGTTTCCGACTGCATGATGCGCGCGGTGTGCGCTCACACGCAGAAGCCGAGCCCGAGCTTCCACACCGACACCATGCAAACCTTCGTGCGGCATCTGCACACGCTCCTTGCCACGTCGGGCAGGCAACCGGTCACCACCGCTCTGCGCCATCTCTTGCTGCGTTCCGCCATCACCGAGGCGAAAGGATTGACCTATTTCCGCACCGAAACCCGAGAGCCGACGGCTGCCGTCGTCGAGAGTATCGCCGAGAGCGTGCAGGATCTGATCCTGCGCGGATACTCGCTCGCCATGCTCGAGCGCCTCCGCACGTCCAACCGATTACCGCGGAACCGCACGTCGCTCGTCAGCGATATCGCCTGCGTGCTTGACGCCTACGAACGGAGCCTGGGTGACCATCGCATCGACCTCCCCGGCATATATGAAGCCGTGAGCAAGGGCATGGGAAGCTGGCCGTCGGACAGCGAGCGATCCATCGTCCATCCCTTGCCATCGTGCGTGATCTTCGATCTCTTCTCCCGATTCTCCGAACCCGAAGAGATGATCATCAGGGGCGTATGTTCGTCGGATATCCCCACGGCCGTGTTCGTGACGGTGGATGCGACGAATCCCGAGCTTTTCGGCAGGACCTTCACGACCATCGACACGCTCGTCACCATGGGCTTTACGCGAACGGATTGCCAGGCGGCGGTGAAGGACGACGAGTCCTCACCGGTGCTGCATCCGGTACCTCACCTTGACGCTTCCCTGTTCGCGCGCACGGCCGCGGTCGCTCCCATGCGAACATCCCCGGCGACCGTGCAGATCCTCACCGCCCGCGATCGCACGGACGAGATATCGTCCATCGCCCGATTCGTGAAGCACTGCATACGAACGAACGGCGTTCCCGCCGAGCGCATCGCCGTCGTCTCAGGTCACCCGAGAACCTACCTGCATCTGTTCGAGCAGGAGTTCGCCGACAGCGGAATTCCCGTTCACAGTTCGGGGTCGCACAGCCTTGCCACCTCGCCGGTCGTCAACGCTTTCTTTGTCGCCATGGACTGCGCGGAACGTCAGTATCTGCGGGCGGACGTGGAACGCGTGCTCGCGAATCCGTGGCTCGATGTCCACCCGAACAACGACCGGCTGGACGTGAAAGGTCTTCATCATGCAGCGCGGGAGCTCCGCTTGACCGGCGGAGCGGCCAACGGTGGCATAAACGGCTGGATCGATACCCTTCGCTCCGCGGAGAAGCGGGCGAAGGCGATGGAAGAACTTTCCGCCGACAGCGATGAGTCACCGACCTCGACCGCACCGACGTCGGCGATGTACACCAAGTCGATTCGGGATCTTGAACATCTGCGGGACATGCTCCCTGAACCTGACCACGTGCTCTCGCCGGAAAGATTTCGGCAGACGTGTGGAGCGTATTGGAGTTCGTTGGGCATCAAGAAGAGAATCGATGATTCGGTGCAAGCCCATGTCGCGGATGTCATCGCCAACGGCTCGACCACGTCCACGACAGTATCGCCCGAACGTATCGCCCGCGAGGCGATGTCGTTCATGGCACTCGTCGACGAACTTGTGGAGGCGGAAACCGCATGCAGCATCAACCGTCTTCCGCTGCGCACGCACCTGTCGCATCTGCGCGCCCTTGTCCACGAAACCTCCGTCCGCTCATCGGAGCGCACAGGGTCCGGTGTCTTCCTAGGCGGTCTCACCTCCATCGTGGGTATCCCCTTCGATGTCGTCGTCGTCGCCGGCATGGTCGAGGGCATGATCCCTGCCCCGGCTCCCGCGAGCGTTCTGGCCGACCTGTCGGCGGAATATGAGCAGGAGCATGAAGCCGCCGAGAGGTTGATCTTCCATGCGGTGCTTGCCGGCATCGTGGAGCGCCGTCAAGCGCGGATCCTGCTTTGCCATCCCGCCAAGAACGAGTCGGGAGAGGACTGCCTTCCATCGCTGTATCTCGATGCCGTTCACCGTTCTCTCGCGCCCGAGGTCATCGATGCGGAGAAGGAACGCGCCGCGGCGCGGACGTCGCGTGAGAATATCTCGGGCGGTGACGGCGATACGACGGCGGACCATGCTTCAGACCATGCTTCAGACCAAACTTCTTCCTCCATCCTTCACCCATGGCTCTTCACGACGGTTTCGCGTCGTGAGGTCATGCAATCGGCAACGCTTCGGCAGGCGGCCGGGCAGGATCTGCAGGATCTGTTACGCGCGGAGCACCGGTCCACAGAGCACGCGCTGATGTCCATCGACCAGGTCGTCTCGGAGTATGCCGAACAACGGCGGAACACCGCGCCGCTCATTCTGACGAATGACACGTCCGCGTCGGAAGCGCAGACCATCGACGCAGCCACACCGCGGACCTATTCCATCACCGAGTTGGAATCCTACGCCGCCTGTCCGTTCCGCTATCATGCATCCAGACACCTGCGTTTGAACGAGCTGCCCGCCGACGATATCGACGTGACCGCATCGGAGCGCGGGAACATCTTGCACCGCATCGCGTATGAGTTCTACAAGCATCTGCTCGCTGAACTGCCATCCGATGCCGATACCCCCTGCGGTGTACGACTGGATGCGAGCCGACGCCTTGACTATCTCGTGCTCCTTCGAGAGATCGGCACGAAGGTGCTTCACTCTCTGGCGTTCGATCATCCGTATTACGAGGTGTTGCAGAACGATCTTCAGGGTACCGGCGGCACCGATCCCGGTGTGCTGGAGACGTGGCTGGATGGCGAGTTGACCCGCTATCAAAAGACATATTTCGAACCGTTCATGGTTGAAGTGGAGTTCGGCCGGCAAAGCGACGGACGCGGCGAGGAATTCACCATTGGCGACATATCGTTCCGCGGTCGCATCGACCGTATCGATATCCGTCGCCTGGCAGACGGAACCGTCGATTTCCTCGTTGTCGATTACAAGAGCTCGGACGGCAAGAGCATCAAATCGAACAGCGACATCCTGACGAAGGGTGGTTCCTTCCAGGTGCCCGTGTATATCGAGGCGGCGCGAACGATCCTGCAGACGGCGTTTCCGACCATCACGTTCACGCCCAGAGGGGGTCTCTACGTGGCCTTCATGATGAAGGATGCAAAGAACCTCACGAGCGGCAGGAGTTGGTCGTACGTACTGTTGGAAAACGCGGAGCCGAAGGTGGATGAAGAGTTGAACGCGAAGAACTCGTCACAGGTTTTGACAAGCAGATTCGCGGTGACCTCGACCGAAAAGGCGATCGCGGTGTCGATGGAAAAGGTGAAAGTCGTGCTGGAGAAAATGACGAGCGGACTTTTCCCCGTCCTCCCTGCGGACGCTGCGACATGCACCTACTGTCCGTTCGGTTCCGTCTGCGGAATCGAGGACATCCGTCGGAGCAACCACGCCGGCGGATTGCCCGAGGAAATCGACGCAAGCGAGACCGAGGAATAGACCGGCGCAACCAGCCGTTTTTCCTATATTCGCACGATTATTGACGAAGGGTAAACATGGAACTTTCTCAGCAGGCATGGTACTTCATCGTTCTCGCCATCGGAGCCATTGCGACGGCAGTAGGGACGATAACGCGACGTAATCCCGTTTCGGCGGCGATGAACCTTGTTGCGCACTTCTTCATGCTTTCGGGTCTGTACCTGACCCTTCAAGCGCAGTTCGTCGCGGTGGTCCAGATCCTCGTCTACGCGGGAGCGATCATGGTCCTTGTCGTGTTCGTCATCATGCTCCTGAACATCGGCAAGGAAGAGCAAAGCAAAGACGGAACGTCGCTCGTGAAACTCGTCGGCGTAGCCATGGCTCTCACCTTCGCTCTCGTTGTCGGCAAGACGGTCTCCGCAGGCAACGCGATGCTGACCTCCGGATTATCTCCCGATGCCATCAAGCTGGGAACCACCGAGAACATCGGCACGGTGCTGTTCGGACAGTACCTCCTGCCCTTCGAGGTGATTTCCCTCCTTCTTCTGGCCGCACTCGTCGGAGCCGTCATTCTCGCCAAGCGCAAGATCGAATAAGCCAAGCCGCTCTCATCAACCAACGCAATCATCCACCAAGGTAGACGTATGAATCTGAGCACTGTGACAATCGAGTGGTATCTGCTCCTCTCCGCCATCCTTTTCACCATCGGTGTCATCGGTGTGGCCACGCGTCGGAACGCCATCATCATCTTCATGTCCATCGAGTTGATGCTCAACGCGGTCAATCTCTCGTTCGTCTCGTTCGCCCAATATCTCGGCGATACCTCGGGTCAGATCTTCGTCTTCTTCATCATGGCGGTGGCCGCCGCGGAAGCGGCTGTGGGCCTTGCCATCGTCCTTGCGCTCTTCCGCAACAAGAAGACCGTCTATATCGATGAAGTGAACGTAATGAAGTGGTAATCCGCTCATGACCGCGGTTCCGCGCCGCCCTCCGGACAGCACCGCCGACCACTTCTTGTGATCCTCATGCGCTTCGAGCGCGCCCGTAGGCACGGACCGACGCGTGGTTCCGGACTCCGCCCGCACATCATTTCTTTTGAACCAGCCGCTCGGGATTGTCCTTGATGAACTGCGCCCACGACGATCCGCGGGCGGGCCGTTTGGCATCATGCCGCACTGCATGCGTGATGGCGACGGCGAGCGCATCGGTGGCATCGAAGAACTCCGGAGACTCCTTGATGGAGAGCATTTTCATGACCATGAATTGCACTTGCTCCTTGCCGGCTCTGCCGCGACCGGTGACGCATTGTTTCACCTGCAATGCCGAGTATTCGACGACGGGTATGGAGTGCAGACCGGGCACCATGAGGGCCACCCCGCGGGCATGACTGAGCTTAAGGAGCGATTGGACGTTCTTCGCATAGAACACCTGTTCGAAGGCGACGACATCCGGGGAGGTGCGGAGAAGCACCTGGGAGAGTCGTTCATAAATCAGGGCGAGGCGGCGCGACAGGTCTTCATGACCGCGCTTGGCCTCCACGACGCCGTATTCCACAAGACGCAACTTCTTCCCCGGTGCCACGTCGATGACGCCGTAACCGCAGACGATGGAGCCGGGATCGATACCGAGAATGCGCATGGACCGGGACAGGAACGGTGACAGTGAGGCAAAGCCGTAAATTGAACGGCGCAAAATACCGTGAAGCCCATGACACACCGAGAATACTTTTATACGCTGGATACGAACGGAAACCTGATTCACGACGGAGCGATCATCGACGACCCGCTCTTCCTTGATTTCTTCTACAAGCGGCTGCGGACGAACGACAGCGGACACCACGAGGACTATCGCTACTACGCTCCCTGCGGTTCGGAGTGGAACTACGTCGCCGTCGCTGATACACCGATCGTCTTCACCTCGTTCGATGGCAAGAACCTTGGGTACGGTGGATCGTTGACCATCCCGTTCGCCGCAGCGGAACTGCGTTTCGGCAGTAACGGGGTGCTCTATCACGCGTCTCCCGTGGGCACGGTGGCGCGATTGCAAAGGAATGTGACGTTGGAGATGGCAAAGAGTGTGGAGCCGTGGGGTCCGTGGTATGCTTATACCGATCCGCACACCGGTCGCACCGACGTGATCCGTCCCATGGAACCCGACGCGCGCTTCCTTTTTCTGCCGCCGCAAGACGGTAATGCTTGTGCAGGTTGCGGAGAGGACAATCCCTTCGGATTGCGGTTGAGTTTCCTGTTCGACATCCAGGAGAACTCCGCCCACACATGGCTTCGTCCGTCCATCCGACTCATGGGATCGTTGAACGTGATGCATGGCGGTTACGTGGCATTGCTCATGGATGAAACCATGGGAAAGGTATTGCGCGGATGCGGCGTGAAAGCCCCGACGGCGCAATTGAATGTGCGGTACCGACGTCCGGTTCCTACGGACGAGCCCATCCACGTGTCGGCGCTGCTCACGCGGACGGAAGGAAGAAAGCACTATCTCAGCGCGCAGATCACGCGGGTGAGCGACGAACGGACGGTGCTGGCGGAAAGCGAGGCACTGTTCCTTCGCCTCCCCGCCACAATGCAAAGTCCCGATGAAACGTCCTTGAAGGCGTCATAAAGAGTCGCTATGGATCCCAAACGCTTCGCCTGGTTCATCATCACATCGTCGTTACTCATGCTCGCGGTGGACGTATACGTCCTGGCCGCCTGGAACCGCTTTGTCAAGAAGCGTCAGTGGCGTCCTCTGCTCCGGTATGTCTCCTGGGGACTCTGTATCGTCATGGCCATCGTGTCGCCGACGATCTCCTTCGCTCGCAGCAACAATGCACGCATCGATGATCTGAGCTACGCCCTCTTCATCGCCTCCACTGTCTGGTACTTTCCCAAGATTCCCATCATGCTCGTGCTCCTGACGAACGACGTGGTCCGCGGGATTCGTGGATTAGTTCGCAAGGTTTCGCGGCTCATGCGCGGAAGCGAGCATGTCGCATCCGAAGAGACGGTTCCGGACAGCGGACGCAGGGCGGCGTTGCAGGCGACGGCGTGGGGTCTGGCCTCCGTCCCGTTCGTCATGGTGGCCCGGGGCGTCGACAATACCGACAACATCACGGTGATGCGGGAGACGCTCGAGATACCGAAACTCGGCGCTGCTTTCGACGGCATCCGGATCGTCCAGATTTCCGATATCCATGCCGGCTCTTGGCGCACGTCGAAACCATTAGAGGAGACGCGTCGACTTATCGCCGAGGAGAAGCCCGATATCCTGGTGATCACGGGTGACTTCGTCAATTTTCATCCCGAGGAGCTCAAGAACATCCGCGCGGACCTGGAGCGGCTGCGCGCACCGATGGGTGTGTATGCATCCCTTGGTAACCACGACCATTACATGAACGCCCGCGACCATGCCCTTCTGCAATCGGTGGTGCGTAACTGCGGCATACGCCTGCTTGTCAACGAGAATCATGTGTTCGAACAAGGAAGCGACCGACTGCAACTGGTGTCTATCGACAACACGGGGTTGGGTCAGGATTTCGGCGACCTGCCGAGAGCACTTGTGGGAACGCGGAGCGAAGACCCAACTATCCTGCTGGCACACGACCCCACGTTCTGGGACAAGGAAGTAGTGCGTCGTCGGGAGATCGAACTCACCCTGAGCGGTCACACGCATGGCGGACAGGTAGGAGTGAACGTGTTCGGCACCGAGTTCAGTGTTGCGCAGATGGTGTATAAACGGTGGGCCGGACTGTATGCCGTGGGCGACCAGCAATTGTATGTGAACCGCGGTCTCGGTACCATCGGACCTCCCATGCGCATCGGCATCCCGCCGGAAATCACCAGTTTCACCTTGAAACGACGCGCGCCGCTGTATGGGTAGGACGGGTGCGCGTACCCTCTGTGCCGAGTGTCGTCAGCGCGTCGCTGATGCTCGCTCGCGATTCACGCTCATGCCCGCTCGCGATTCACGACGCATCTTCCCCGTATCCATGTCTGAGCCACGTGATTCACCCCGAAGTGATACACGAGGTCGGCGTAGTGACGTGTATCCAGGATCAGGAAGTCCGCCTGTTTGCCCACCTCAAGACTTCCGGCGATATCGCTCGCGCGCAGCGCGAAGGCACCATTGATGGTGGCGGCGCTGATACTCTCTTCGATGGACATGTGCATGTTCGCGCAGGCAAGGGAGAGCACTCCTTGCATGTTTTCGCTGAAGCAGCTACCGGGATTGCAGTCGGTGGCCAGGGCCACGGCCGCTCCGGCGCCGAGCAGGCGTCGGGCGGGGGCGTACGGGAGACGCAGGGTGTAGGCGGTTCCGGGCAGGAGCGTAGCGACGGTGTCGGACGAAGCCAACGATTCGATGCCCGCATCGGAAACGAAGAGAAGGTGATCCGCAGAGAGGCTCCCACATTCAACTGCGAGTTCGGCAGCATGAAAACAGCTCAACTCATCGGCATGCACCTTCGTCCTCATGCCATGGCGTTGCGCCGTGTCGAGGATCATCCGTGATTGCTCCACGGTGAAATATCCTGTATCGCAGAACACATCGCATGTTGTGGCCAGGCCTTCATCGACGACTCTCGGTATCATGTCGTTACAGACGAGCCGGACATATGCGTCACGGTCGTGTGCGTATTCTGGCGGCACGTCGTGCGCACCAAGGAAGGTGCTGTGAACGGTGAGCGGATGGCTCTCCCGTACCCGCCTGATGGCGCGGAGCATCTTCAGCTCGCCCTCCGTGTCGAGCGCATAGCCGCTTTTGATCTCCAGGGTCGTCGTCCCGTGTTCCATGGCGGAGAGCGCCAGCACCGACGCTTGCCGGAAGAGCTCGTCTTCGGAAGCAGCACGGACGGCGTTCATGGTGGCGAGGATGCCTCCGCCTTCCGCAGCGATCTGTTGATAGGAGACACCTTGAAGACGTCGGGCGAATTCGTGAGACCTTGAGCCGGCGAAGACCACGTGGGAATGCGAATCCACGAAGCCGGGCATGACCACCCGTCCGCCGCAGTCGATGACCGTGTCGGCGCGATGGATGACCTCCGTATGACGATCGTTCGGACCTATCCACAGGATGGATTCCTCCACCAGCATCGCTGCATCGCTGAGGATGTGAAGGTCCTGCATGGCGGAACCGCGTTTATTCAGGTCGGCGGCATCGGTCACCTGCAACAACTGTCCGATATTGACGAGAAGGGTTCTCACAGCCACGCATCCTGCCCTTGTTCCTTCATGCGGTTGACCGCTTTCTTCACCTCCTGCACCCGATCCTTGGGAACCACGACGATGGAGTCGTCTGTGGCGACCACGACGACATCATCCATTCCGATGACGCTCACCATCATGGCTTGACCGGTGCTGTAATTGGCGACGATGGAGTTCTTCGACTCGACGACGGTGGAAAGTCCGACACACACGTTTCCGTCCGCATCCACCGGATTGGTGCGCTCCAGCGAATCCCACGAGCCGACATCATCCCATGGGAAGCGGGACGGCAGGACGACGACGTTCGGGGCGACTTCCATGAGGGCGTAGTCGATGGAGATATCGGGCAATGCGCCGAACATCTTGTCGATGGACGGATAGGCACCGTCGACTGCGTTCCGCACATCCGCGCGTACCAGGTCCGTCATCTCGTCGATCTTCTCCCCTATCTGCGGTGCGTGCACCTTCATTCCTTCCACGAAGGTGTCGCAGCGGTAGAAGAACATACCGCTGTTCCACACGAAGGACCCGTCCTTGAGGAACTCTTCGGCGGTAGCGCGGTCGGGCTTCTCGCGAAAACTTCTGACGCTGCAGACGTCGTCCTCGATCACGCCGCCCTTCTCGATGTATCCGTACCCCGTCTCCGGCCGGCTGGGCGGAATGCCGAGGGTGACGATGACGGGATGCGTTTCTGCGAAGCCGAGCGCTTGGTCCACTTGCCGGCGGAAGATATCGATGGAATCGATGTACTGATCGGCCGTGACGACGGCGACGGAGATGTCCGCAGCGGCTCCATACCGCGCCTGCAGCACGGAAGCCGCCAACGCCAGGCAGGGTGCGGTGTTCCGCTTATGCGGCTCTGCGATGATGTTCTCCGCCGGAACGGACGTGACGACTGCGCGGATATGCGGTTGAAGCACCGCGCTGGTGATGATGAAGATGTCGGAAGGGTCGATTAACGGCGCTATGCGTTCTATCGACTCCTCGATCATCGTCTTCTCCGGATGGACCAGAGGCAACAGTTGTTTGGGTCGGGTGCGGCGGCTGAGCGGATAGAAGCGTTCGCCGCTTCCTCCCGCCATGATGACGGCGGTTCGTTTCATGAGTGTTGGAGGCGGAATGAAGAATCGAAAGACAAGGATTGCATGCGCAGGAGTTCCTCGGCGATCTGGACGGCATTGGTGGCTGCGCCCTTCCGAAGATTGTCCGCGACAAGCCAGAGGTTGGCTCCGTGCTCGACGGAGTCGTCCGTTCGGATGCGACCGACGAAGACGTCGTCAAGATTCGCTACGGCCAGAGGAGTGGGATACACCGCGTTCGCGGGATCATCGATCACGGTGATTCCCGGTGCTCCTTCGAGCACATCGCGTATGGCCGACGGCGTACACTCCGCGGCGCATTCGATATTCACGGATTCGCCATGTCCGCCAAGAACGGGTGCGCGAACGCAGGTGACGGAAAGCGGGAGGTCCGGAATCTCCAGGATCTTCCGCGTTTCCAGCATCATCTTCCGCTCTTCCTGACTTGGTCCGTCGGCCTCGTCGATGGTATGGAAGACCAGGTTGAAGGCGACGGGATGCGTGGAGATGCGGACCTCAGGAATGCGGTCGTGGATCTCCGCATCGAGCTGATGGAGTCCGTTCTGACCGGCACCGCTGACGGACTGATAGGTGGACACCACGACGCGGCGCAGGTGGAAGGCGGCATGCAAGGGTTTGAGGACGACGACGAGTTCGATGGTGGAGCAATTAGGATTGGCGATGATGCCGTGATGATTGTCCAGCGCATGCGGGTTCACTTCAGGAACGACGAGCGGGACATCAGGATGCATGCGCCATGCGGAGGAATTGTCGATGACCACGCAGTTCGCCGCACGCGCGTAGGGGGCGAACTCGATGCTCACCGCACTTCCGGCGGAGAACAGGGCTATGTCCACGTCGTCGAAGGAGCGCTTCGTGAGCTCCTCCACCCGAATGGCCTTCCCACGGAACTGCTGGTCCGTCCCGGCGCTTTTCCCCGAGGCGAAGAGGCGCAACGAGTGGCAGGGGAAGCCGCGCTCTTCGAGCACGCGGAGCATGGTACGTCCCACCAGACCCGTGGAACCGACGACTGCGAGAGAACAACCCATGAAAGCGACGTGATGATGCGGGGAACCCGCGCGCAATATACATGCATGGGGAGAACGCGACAGAAAAAAACCCAAGGCAGTACCTGCCTTGGGTTTTCACCGTTTTCTGTGTCGTCTCGTTACGTGCGAAGGAGGATAGTGTCCGCTCGTGTCACTTGCGGAGCGAGCGAAGCCGGTCTGCAGGATCGACGAGCGAGGTGACGCGGATACCGAAGTGCTTGTCGATAACGACCACTTCGCCTTCGGCCACTTTCTTCCCGTTCACGAGCACGTCCACGGGCTCGTTGACAAGCTTGTCGAATTCCACGACGGAACCGCGACCGAGGCGAAGGATATCGCGGATCAACATGTTCGTCCTGCCGAGTTCGATGCTGACCGCGAGTTGCAGATCATACAACATGTCCAGCTTAGGGTCCAGCGGCGATACCATGTTGGCACTGCCGAGAGGTGTGGAGGACGGACGTTCGATATCGCCGAATTCCGGCTCATCCACAGCCACGTTACTCATGACCGGTTGTGCCGATTGCGATTCTGATGACATCTCTTTCGCTCCGCTGAGCAGAGCATCTATTTCTTCTTGCGACATACTCATATGTTGAACCTTGTATGGTGTTCGTGAATCGTTGTTATTACGGAGCCAGCATCGCGGTCAGCGTATCGGCATCGAGGAGGTCCTCTCCTTCCAGCGTGCGGGTGATCCGTATCGCTTTCTTGCCGTCCATGCCGCCGGGACGTCCGGCCAGTTTTCGTTTGTTGTCGATGGAGACGATGATTTCGGAGTTCACGCGTGTGTCCAATCGGATCACATCGCCTTTTTTCAGTATGAGGAACTCCCGTATCGTGATTTCCGACTTCCCTAACTCCGCCGAGATCGATACGTGTTGGTTGGAAAGCTGCTGCTGCATGACCTTCAGGTTCTCTTTTTCGCGCTCGGCATTCACATAGGCGAGTCCGTTGGACAGTGACTGCTTGTTGAGCCGGGTGATCACATCCTCGAGAGCGAAGGTGGGAAAACAGAAGTTCATCGGGTACGTGTTCGCCCCGATGGACACTTCGATGCTGACGACGACGACGATTTCCGAGCTGGGAGCCAGCTGGACAAAATCGGCTTCACTTTCCATCCGGCTGTACTTGAACGAGAGCTCCGCAATGGATTTCCACGCATTCGATAGGTCGCCCAACGCATGTTCGATGATGTTCTTCATCACCGATTGCTCGATGGGTGTGATGGTACGCGGCTTCCTCGGTTTATCCGCCGTGCCGCCGAGCATGCGCTCAACAAGGCATAGGGCCAGCTGCGGACTCACCTGCATGATGGCACTGCCGTCCGTGCCTTCGATATCGAAGACGTACAGACAGCTGGGATTAGAGACCGTGAGAGTGTATTCGGAGTAGAAAAGCTGGTCAACGGAGGTGACGGAGAGCGTCGCAGCCGTCTGCAGCTTCGAGACCAGGTAGTAGCCGAAGTTCTCGGCGAATGCCTCATGGACCGTCTGGATGGTACGTACTTGATTTTTCGAAATGCGGTTGGGCCGGCGGAAGTCGTAGCTCATGAAGTCGCGCTGCAGATACGAGGTATCCGCTTTCTGCGACTCTTGCTGCTCGGGTGTGTTCAATCCGGTGAGCAGGCTGTCTATTTCCTGTTGCGATAAGACGTCTGGCATTGTCCTCTTCCTTTTCCTTTGCTGTTCTTGTATCGTCCTGATACTCCGTCACAATGCTTATCGGTTCCTATTGAATGATGAACTTCGGAAAGTACACATTCAACAATCGGACCGGCTCTTTGGTCTCTTCCGCAAGACCTCTGAAGTACGGCTTCAGATCCTTTTTCAGAATCGCCCGTAACGAATCCCGCATGTCCTCACGCTGCAACTCCTCGGCGGTGTATTGCGAGAAACGCGTGATCATGATGGACTGTACGGGAACCATGAGTTTGTTTTCGATGGTCTCCCTCATGGTCTCCGGCTCAATTTCTATGCCAAGTGACACGACGGCGATCGCATCGGCCGACCCACGCGGGTTTATGTAGATGTCGTTTTTCGTCGTGATGATCGTTCCGACCTTCTTCATGACGATCTCGCCGCTCTCTTCCTCCTCGGCTTCCGCCTCGGTCCCATGCGCCTTCGGTGCATGCGAAGCCGCTGCAGCAGCCGGCTGGGGAGCAAAATATTTGATGGCAGCCATGACGATGCCTGCCTGAACGACGACGATACCGAGGATGATTCCGATAAGAACGGGCAGTTTCATGCGCTTCTTCTCGGGCAACTCCCCGTCTTCAAATTCATCTACATCCGGATCCTGTGCCATGTGGTTTTACCCCGCCGCGTGTCCTGAAGGCCTTGACGACCCTACGGACACCGCTATCGTTACAGAAAATCATGTGCCAAATCCCCGCGCGCAGGAATCCCGACACTTTTACCTTGAGGGTATCGGCCATACCGGGGTCAAACTGAAATCACGACCGGCGCTTTTTTCGCGGCGGGTTAAAGGATTCGGGAGATGGGTGCAAGGGACCCGATGATGAAGGCAAGATGATGACGGCAATCACTATTCCCGGGGTGCGTGGACCCGAGCCAAGGCAGCGGGCAGGACGAAGCGGTATTTCTTGAGAAATGCGTCCACTCGCGGCTCCAAAGGGAACATCGCGAACGCGAAGATGATGCCCAAGAGAACATCCACGGCATAATGATAGCGCAAATAGATGGTGGCGACGATCAGACTGCACCCTATGACGGTGAAGAACCAGCGTCCGCCGGACCGGAATCGCCACGAAAGCAAGATGTTCACGAGCGTCATCATCGTGTGTCCACTCGGCATGCAATCCCTATTCACCGCCGCTGCCGGATCCAGCGTACCCGGTACTATGCCGCCGCCGACATTCACTTGCTCGCGCAAAACACCGGCGAACCACACGCCCGGTAACTCCAGATCGATGGAAAGGAAGTCATGCACGGTGAAGCGCGGACCCACCGCGGGAAACGCGAAGTATGCTATGTACGACACGAAGAAGGAGAAGACCATCAAGCGGCTGAATTCCTCGAACTCCCCAAACCTCTTGCCGCGATATAACACGATGGCATGGATGCTCGGCAGGAAGAAGAAGGCCACATAACACCATTGAAGGTACTCGGTCAGGACAGGATGGGCGAAGCGACCAAGCCAAGCCGTGGGGTCCACACCGAAGATGCTGCGATCCAAAGCCGCGAGAGATGAATCGTACAACGAGGTGCGCACATGCGGCAGGATGTGAAAGGTTTGAAGGTACATGGGATAGACGAACGGTATCACATAGAACCTTCGAAGCGTATGCAATCGATGTGATTGCGCCTGACTGACGAAGATGATGATGCCGAGCGTGATGGATAGGAACAGAGCATTCTCCCCGAGCACCAGCCACCGCTGCGGTATGGAATCCCAGAACACGAGGGTGATGAGCGTGTACAGGAGGATGATGGCAATGAAGTACCAGTCCATGGAATACATGGTGGTCCG
Source organism: Kapaibacterium sp. (SeqCode) (assembly GCA_040398805.1). Lineage (GTDB taxonomy): Bacteria > Bacteroidota > Ignavibacteria > Kapaibacteriales > NICIL-2 > JBBATK01. The sequence goes on from JBBATK010000010.1 coordinate 17,166, forward strand.
CATCAATCGCCAATTCTCCCTCCATTGCTTCACGAAGCGCACTGCCGTACCTCACGGAACAAATGATCGAAATCCTGCAGCGTCAGCTCCTCCGCCCGACGGTCGAGAAAGGCGCTCTGCACGGAACGTATCTCCACACCATGTTTGGATTTCGCATAGCCGTCCAAAGCGTTGCGCAACGTCTTCCTGCGCTGTGCGAACGCGCTACGGATGAGGGAACGGAGGTCTCCCACCGACGTCGCAGTGGCCGGCTCATGGCGAAACTCGAAACGGACGACCGACGAGGTGACTCCCGGCACGGGAAAGAAGGAGCCGGGCTTCACATCGAACAGCACCTTCGCGGTTCCGGCCATTTCCGTCGCGAGCGTCAGAATTCCGTATTCCTTGGATCGCGGAGACGCGACCAATCGACGGGCCACTTCCCTCTGCATCATGAGAACACAAGACCGCAGAACGGCGGCGTTATCGAAGAGCTTGAAGAGGATCTCCGAAGAAATGGCATACGGGATGTTCCCGATCACCGAGAGTCCCACGCCACATTCCTTCCGGATCTCCTCGAAATCGAGCTGGAGGAAATCCCCCTCGCGCACTTCGAACCGGTCTCCCGTTCTCGCTGCATACTCCCGCACCAGGAACTCGACCGACCGGGCGTCCTTCTCCACACAAATGAGCTTCGTGGGCTGGTCGACAAGGAACTTCGTCAGCGCTCCCGTGCCGGGTCCGATCTCCACCACGCACTCACCCTCGAGCGGCTGCAGGGAATCGGCGATCCTCCGGGCCACGGTGGCATCGACGAGGAAGTTCTGGGACAGCGACTTTTTGGGTCGCACCGTCGTGAGTGAACGCATGGACTATCCGGAAATGGTAGAGAAGACGGACCGGAGTTCGCGAGCGGTATCCACGAGGGACTCCGACACCACCTTCGTTTCCGAAATCAAGGGCATGAAATTCGTATCGCCGTTCCATCTCGGCAGAAGATGCATATGCAGATGATCCGGAACACCGGCGCCGGCCACCCGTCCAAGGTTCGCTCCCATATTGAACCCATGCGGATGGAACATCTCCGTCAGGGCTTTATGACTCAGTTGCATCACCGTCATCATCTCCGCCGCTACATCGGCAGGCAACGTCCCGAAATCACCGCAATGGATATTCGGCACCACCATCAGATGACCCGCATTGTACGGATACCGGTTCATGATCACAAAGCAGCGCTCGGTTCGATGCACGACAAGGTTTTCGGCGTCGTGCTTGGGAGCTGCAGAGACGGCATCGCACAGGAAGCAGGATTCCACCGCCGGCTTCTTCGAGAAGGACTGGATGTAGGAGGAGCGCCACGGTGACCACAGGTGTTCCATAGGAGTCGCAGGGTTCGTAATCGAAGGAATCAGACAAAAAAAATGCGCTCGCACCTCAAGGTACGAGCGCATGACTAGGTTCATGCCGGGTTAGAGAGCAAAGCGTGCTTCGATTCCGGCCTGCAATGCGTTGATCTTCCACGAGTCTGTCGACGTCATGTCCGTGAGACCGACGTTATAATGCAACGAGGGAATCAACGTGAGCTTACGGAGGATGATTTCGTACTGCATACCGAATTTCAACGCAAAGCGGAAAGCGCTGGCGTTCTTGATGTCTTCATCACGGATGATAGCGGTGCGTCCGAAGTCCTCATACCGAATGGGCTTCACGGCAGCGGTATCGGGCGGGGGCACAAGACGGGCGTTCAGCGGCTCGATGAGCATGAACTTCTGCACGGCTTGTTGTGTCATCGCGAAACCGGGAGCGATACCCGCGGTAAGACCAAGCGGGGTGGCACCAAGGTTGAAGCGATACATGATGTCGAGGTCGATGGTCGTGTACTTGATTTCCGCCACGTGTTGCGTGGTCGTGAAAATCACCGTATCACGGTTGTTGACGGCATCACGGACGAGCGACGGCAAACGGTCACCGGATTGGGTGAAGCTCGAGGGAAGATTGTCGTAGATGACCCGTGCGATGATGGAGGACTTCGATGTCTTGGGATCACCGAGAAGGTATTCAAACGCCCATCCGGCAAAGAAACCGCTTCCTGAACCATCGGTGAAGGTCGGACAGTTCACGTCGTTGCTGAACGACGGGAAACCACCGGAATTCATGACTCTGTTGTAGCCCACGATCGGTCCCATGTAGATACGCGGCGGTGCTTTTCCGGCCGCAATCGGGCTTACATCTTCCTCATCTTGGGCAAAGGCGTTTTGGCACGTCAAGCTCAAGGCGAGCAGAAATACACACAACAGACGAAACTTCATAATGTCCCCTACTTAAAAAACATGATAGGAATTTGAAACTCGATGTCCCTCGATTGCAACTCAATGCGGTATAGACCGTCGGTAAGTGAGTGCGTGTCGAAAATAAGAGAATTGAGTCCCTTCCGCAAAAACAATTTTTCCGCTATGGGAAATTTCCGTCCGAGTATGTCCACAGCATGAACAGCGAGTGAAATGCCGTCGATTTTCGACTCGATTTCCGCATGCAATTCGTCGCCTGCCGGCACCGGATACATCGCCCGCACGACCACGTCGGCGAAGGCGATATGACGCACGTCTTCGGCACACACGGGCGCTATGCTCAACTGTGTCGTATCGCGAGCACCTGCATAGCAATCGTCGTGCTCGATCGTTGTCACGACCGACGCTTTTTGCTGCTGTGAAAGCAAGGCAAGACAGGGAACTTCGACTGTCCAATCCTCCGCTTGACCGACAACGATCCGCTGTTGTGTCTCGATGCGTAAACCACCGGCTGTGCGCAGGACATTCACCGGTTCGAGCGCGCCCGTGGTTCGACGCTTCAAGACGGCCTTGTCACTGAACGGGACGAGCATGGAGGGTGGGATGGAGGAGCTGACAGCGAACGTGACGGGCCGGGAGGGCGCGCTGCGTTCCCAGCGACCGGAGTACACCAAAAGGACCGTATCGTCCGGCGTGCCTGCGACGGGCCCCAGAAGAGCCACGAGCGCGGATGCCGATCGAGTCGTCACGCTTATCGTCGTATCAATCGTCCACACACCGGCCCGAATGGTCGTCCGGAGCGTACCGGACCGAATGGGAGGCGTAAGAACGCCCCGGACCGAGTCCTGGGTCCCTGCCTGCACGATTCTCACCCCAGGGTACTGGATGAGCGTATCGGAAGAGATGTTCGTCCGAACCTTGATATCCGTCACCGATATGGGCACGGTATCGATATTGACGATGGCGATGGAGTAGCGGACGGTATCGCAGACGAAACCCGAGTTCTGCGAGATTCTAACGGTGGGACGCCGTGCCTTCGGTTTCGTCGTATCCGTCGTCGTCGTATCGTCCGTCGTCGTATCCCTTGCCCACCCGCGTATGACGATGGTGCTCTCCTTCCGGAAATACGCCCGGTCCGCATCATGACGCACCACGAGAGTCATCGTATGGAACCCCGCACGCTTCGGCACGAAATCGATGGCCGAAACGAGACTATCCCCGGATTGCATGACGCGATACCCGCGATCGCGATCAGCGATACGGAACGACGATGCGTCGGGTCCTTGGATGGTGATCGTATCCACGGTCAGCGGCTCGTTCCCGAAAGCGAGAACCAATCGGGATGATTTCCGCTGCACCGCCCCCACGGCGATCGTATCGAAATCCACATCAGCGACGGTGATTTGCGGCACCGTGCCACGTCCGCGCAGAGAGATATCTACGGACGGCTCCTTGGCCCGTTTCGATACGAAGCCGAGGACCGAGCGATAGCTCCCTGTGGTCAAGGGATAGAATCGCACAGGGATGACGAACGAATCCCGCGGGACGATGATCACGTTTCGTCCTGCCGGCAACGAATGCAGGAACTCCTGCGTATCTCCGCGTTGCGACGCATACACAAGATTAGCCGTGGCATTTCCCTTGTTCCGGATCACCACGTTCGTGTCGATGAAGGTGGCTATGCGGCGGGAACCGAAGTCGATGCTATCATACATGAGCAGCGAGCGTATTCCCTGACCTCGCACCTCACCTTGGACATCCAGGCCGAGCGAGTTCTCGAACATCATGATGCGCTTGAGATCGAAGGTATCCGTCGGTGCGAAGCAGACACGTAGAGCCATGGAGTCTCCGGGCGCTAACGTCTTCGGCAACGAGGTCGCCGCATCGGTTGTGAAGACCGCCGTCGGAAAACTCAGATAGGCCTTCGTGATCGTCGCCGTCCGTGTTCCGCTGTTCGTCACTTTCATGGTCGTGCAGACCGTGTCGCCGATGTATACCTGACCGAAATCCACGTCTTCTACGCGCATCGCGGACGTCGGTGTGGTACCCTTGACGACCACCCGGATGCTGAGTCCGCACCCGATATCGAATATCACCGTATCTGTCACCTTCAATCCGCTTTGTCCCTTCGGCAGGAAGCACATGGCGAAATCGATACCTCCTTTGTTCGGAACACGAAGAGGGAACGGTAACAGACTATTGAGGACGAACTCCTTGGTATTCCCCGCCAGACGCACGGATCGCAGAATGAGCGAATCCGTTGCCGACGGGTTCTGGACGAACAATCGCTGACAGAGGGAGTCGTTCTCCGTCTTCGTCGTGAACAGGAGCGATGTCGTCTGCGTGAATCGCGGTGATTTGTAGTAGTATCGGAACACCCGTCCGTTCCCCGCCTTGTCGCGCGTCACGATGAAGATCTGCGCGTCCTTGTACGGATTCGTCGGTCGTGCCGTCCACGTCATCGTGTTCGGGTCGCCGGCCACGTTCACCGCCGAGAAGTCATAATTCTTCGTGCTATCCGCATCGATGGCAACGAAGGCTATGCCCGTACTTGTCGAGGTGACTACCTCGCGCACGGACCCCGTGAGCACGCCGCACGACACAGCGTACGAGAACTGCGGCGCAAGCGTATCGCTCTTTCCGGCAATGGTTGCGAACCCTAGCGTATGCGCGTAGGAATCCGTGTAGCCCATACCATATAAAGTTCCGGTGAAGAACCCCGTGTCGCAGGTGATCTCATGTTTGCCGGGAGAAATGGGGATGACCGCCCAGAAGAACGGCGATGAGCGGAACTTGGCGGTCAAAATCTCGGGGGCGATGCTCTTGCCGATGTTCACTCCGTCCAGCTTCAAGGAGGTGCGCGCAAGCGAATCACACATGAGATTGACGAAGTGTCTCTGATACTGCGTAGCGAAAGCCGGCTCTCCAAGGTTGAACGGAGCTTGGAAGACACTTCGCGTGATGTATTTGTCCGTGGGTGCGATGATCGTGAGCGAGGGGTCGTATCCCGACGAACCGCCCACCGAGCCCGTGAGCATGTATTGACCGATGGTCACGGGCTTGTCGGCCCGGATCCACGCGGGTGAATTCACGCCGCTCATTGTCTGTATGTCGCCGGCGTTGGTCAGCATATACGAGAAATCCTGCCTCTCCGTGTACACGCTGATCCTTGTATTCGGTTGCGTGGCGACGATGCGGATGATATCGCCGACGGGTATCCTGGCGTCCGTATAGAACGGCGTCGTGAAGTACTCGTTCGTCAGGGTCTGGTCCGGCATGAGCCACTCCGCAAGATGGTCCTTGCTGTCCGCCGTCGTGACAAGTCCTTGAGGGACCGACGTGCGCGCGTGACCCGAGATGACGGCAATGGGACGGTTAGCGCGGATAAAACTGCCGGTAAGATCGCCGAGTTTGGGGGCGATGGGAGCGGACTTCACCAGGTAACACTGGCCTCTTTGCAAGGTGATTCTGCGTAGTTGCCCCGCCGGTATGCCGCCTTCGCTCGGCGCGGTGAGCAGAAGATCCACTGAGGTGTTGTCTTCGGAGGCCATGACGAGGAACTCGCTTTGGCGGATCTCCGACGGTGGTATGCCCGTCGTATCCGTACCGAAACCGTATGCATCGTTCGGCATGCTCAATACCGTGTATTGCGTACCCCAGTTCGATACCGGTATCACTGCGTAGGAATCCGAGGTGGTGAACTGCGAGTTCATGGCATAGACGGCGATGGGAACGTCCGACGTGACGCGCACAAGGTTCGGCTTGACCACCTCGCTTTCACGCATCTCCAGGATCGACGGAACGACAAGCGCGAGGGTGGAATTCGCAGAGATCGCATACGGGGTGGCGGAGCCGCCGGGGAATTGCACGGACACTTTGGCGGGCAACGACGTGGCGATGACCAAGCGCAGACGCAGGCCGGACGATTGGATGAAGTTCTCGTTCTGCATGTAGCCGACAAGGAAATCATATCCTTCGAACGAGGAACCGCGCCGCTGCGCAAGCGAGTCCGTGAACTGCGCCGACACATGGCCGGCACACAGCCATATCGCAAGGACCGCCACTATGATTCGGATTCGTACCATGCTCGTGTTCGTCGCTCTTGACTGTGTTCAACGCCATCGCCGAAGGAAGCGCTCCGGCATATACCACACCATCAGGGCTTTCTCGGAGGCAGCGGTACCATGGGAGATTCCGCGGCACCGGATGGGGACGTCCCACTTCCCGATTCGCATCGACGGCGTATCTCCGCCTCCTTCTGCAGGCTCGGTCCAAGGAGCGCTTTCGCGGGACGCGTACCGATGTCCTTGTAGGAAGGAAGATAATACCGTACCACCCCATCGCCAATGACATTCTCGGGGTAATACTCGCTCGATACCCCGCTCCGCCAGATGATGGAATCGACCGCGCCCGCGGAAAAAAGGATGACGAGCGAATCGCACGCCGTGCGTGAGGCTCCGGAGGGACCGTCATCGCCTTGCATGAAGTAGAGACTGGCGGCGTTCCTCACTCCCGATATGCCTCGGACGGTATCGTCCTTCACGGTGATATGGATGGACTCCGCTGCGATCTGCTGCGACCTGCTTCCCGATGCCGAATCTTTCAACAAAAGGAATGCCGTCCCGGCGGCATGCACCGCCCGCAATTGTCTCGTCGTAAAATCCACATCGATGGAGTCCGCATGCAACGACAGCGAATCCGCCCACAATCGGGGCTCCCCTCGAAGCATGAACGTCTCCGCCGTGGCATCATACCGACTGGTGGAAGATCTTGTTGCCAACCGTCCGCGAACGATTTCCACGTCGCCCTGCGCGTCGTACCGTTCATGCGATGGCCGACGAAAAGCTTCCATCCTTTGCGCGCGAATCGTCAGGGTGTCCACCGCACGCTGCGCTCCCTCCCGTCTCGTATCCGAGCGGGACGTCGTGTCCGTCACCACAGGCACCGCGGGCTGCATCGTATTCGTCCGCTTCCTTCCTTTGCGCTGACGCTCCCTTGGTACCGCTCCCGTCGTCGAAACCGAGACCGTATCCCTCGTGGTCGTTCCGCCGGCAACCTGCCCTTGCGACGTCTGTGGTAGCGATGCCTGTTGTTGCGCTGCGGTATCCGTCTGCTCGAGCAGAGCGTGCCCGTCGATACGCGAGTAGGCATCGGCGGGACGATTGTAGGCGCTATCGCCGGCAAGGATGACGGCGGACTTCTTGTTCCGCACCACCACGTCGCCCCATGCCCAGCTCTCCTGGGAGGTGCGGGAATACCGACCTTGCTCGGCGGTGATGCGCAACGAATCGTCGTCGATGAACACACCGCTCATGAATTCGACGATGGCGGTGGTGGTATTGTACATGCCATCCGGGGCACGAAGGTTCATGGAGCGGTCCAGGATGCGGACGCCGCCCGAACCCGTGGCGATCCCCTTCATGCCGTCGTATTCACCCCGCGGCATCATCATGGTCATGGTCCCTTGGATGATCCTCACCGAGCCGCGAAGCAGCACCGTATTCGCCACGGGAAAATGCGTTGCGCGGTCGCAATACACCGTCACATCGCCATGAACAAGGTGCACCCTTCCCGTCAATTCGCGCACGCCGACGGAGTCCACCGTACTCACTCTGTACTCATCCGCATAAACCAGCACGATGGGGTCGCCATTGGTAGGCGTCATGGCGCATGCCGCATGCGCAAGGCATGCGGACGCCGCCACGATCGCGGCGATACGGCACAAGGACATGAGGAGACGGGGAAGCATTGCGCAAGTTACGACGGTCGAAATGGTGCAATGGCGCAGGAACATTTTTTTTCGGCACACTCATCGTGCCCGTAGATTCGTCGTGTTCAGAGTGCGTCGGAACGCACGTGCCGGTGAACCGACATCTTTTCCCTCTCGTCCATGTATACCGAATCGACAAAGCTTCAACAGGAAACCGCGATCGTCATCTCCGTGGGGCGAAAAGGTGAGGACCGAGCTCTCGTCCGCGAGCATCTCGAAGAACTCGTCTTTCTGGCGGAAACGGCACAGGTATTCGTTGCGGAGACGATGATCCAGGAACGCGTCTCGCCGGACGTGGCCACCTACATCGGCAAGGGGAAGGTCCAGGAACTCAAGGAACTCGTGGAACAGCACGATGCCCACGTCGTCCTTGCCGACGACGAACTATCGCCCGTACAGATACGGAATCTGGAACGCGAACTGAATGTGAAAGTGCTCGACCGCAGCGCTCTGATCCTCGACATCTTCGCCACGCGCGCACGGTCCCTGGAGGCCAAGACCCAGGTGGAGCTAGCGCAGTTGCAATATCTCATGCCGCGCCTTTCACGCATGTGGACACACCTTTCCAAGCAGTACGGGGGTGTCGGCACGAAGGGGCCGGGAGAAACCCAGATAGAAAGCGACCGCCGGATGATCCGCTATCGCATCCAGCGGCTGAAAGAGAAACTGCGTGACATCGACGTCCAACGGAAAGAACAACGGAAACAGCGGGGAGCGCTCACGCGCTTCGCCCTTATCGGTTATACGAATGCGGGTAAATCCACGCTCATGAACGTGATGACGGATGCCAAGGTGTACACGGAAGACCAGCTCTTCGCCACCTTGGACACGACAGTACGCCAACTTGAACTGCCTGCGGGCACCATCGCTTTGCTCTCCGACACCGTCGGGTTCATTCGTAAGCTTCCCGCACACCTCATCGCGTCGTTCCGTTCCACCCTGGCGGAGTCCATGGAAGCGGACATGCTCATCCATGTCGTGGATGTCAGCCACCCTGCCTTCGCGGAACACATGGCGGTGGTCGATGAGACCCTGAAAGAACTTCATGCCGAGCAGAAACCGCTCGTGCTCGTGTTCAACAAGGTTGATGCGGTGGAGGATAAGGACCTGCTAGAAACGCTCGCGCATGAGTATCCCGATGCCATCCAGCTATCGGCGCAAAAAGGACTCAACGTCCGGTCGCTTCTTCGCCGCATGCAGGAATTCTGCGACTCCTGCGCCGATGTCGTGGAACTCTTTCTTCCCTTCTCCGCCATGAACAAGGTGGCGGCGCTATATACGACGGCGGAAGTGATCGAGCGTCGGGATGAGGACGAAGGCGTGTACATGAAGGTGCGGGTACCGCCACCTCAACAGAAATTGATGGAATCGACGTATGGCGAGTATATTCGTGCACACGAGACGGCCGAGCCGGCTGTCGTCAACGTGGATGCCTGACCCTCCGTCAGGTTATGGACGTCCTTCTTCTCTTCGTAAACAGCGCTCATGAACTTCGTGTATCTGATCATCGTCACCGTGCTCGTGTTTTTCGTCACGGTCGCCCTCGTCGTCATCGGACAAGAAATCAGCGTGTTGCTGGCCATCGCGTTGTTCGCCGGACTCGTCTACGGCTCGCTCAAGCTCGTGTCGCGCCGACTGACGAAGCTCTGACGTCAGACCTTTTGACCGCATCGCACGACGAACACGGGACACACCGCTTTGCGCAAAACCTGTTCCGTGGTGCTTCCCAGCACAAGGTGGTTCAACCCTGAGCGCCCGTGGGTGGAGAGGCAAATCATCGAGATATCAAGAGCCGCCGCGTACTCCGCTATGACGTCCGACGGACGTCCCTCCCGGATCGCCCACTCCACCGCCAACCCCTCCGCCTTGAGGTCGCTCACCAGATTTGCCATGCGCTCCGTGGCCTGACCGCGCAGGCTTTGCATGACATCGAAATACACCGACTGCTCTATTCCGTCCGAACCCGAGAACAGTTCGAGTGGCTCGACCACGTATAAGAGATGGAGCGTGGAGGAGTACCGCTTCGCCAAGTCTACCGCATACGCGCGCGCATGCATCGAACATTCGGAGAAGTCCACCGGAAAAAGGATGGACGGGTAGGTTTTCTGTTCAGATGGCATGTCGGTTCTTCCTTTCAATGATACAAATCCATGTCTCGCGTTTCATCGCCGTCATCACCGTCCTGCATTCTCGTTGAGGACCTCCCTCGAAGGTGTTCCTTGGAGGACTTCCCTTGTTCGTGACGTCCGTCAGGCGCGCGCCGGCTTAGCGAGTGACGATGCCGCGGAGCGAGCGGACCGTTCCATCGTTCAGGTGCAGGGTCACGAAGTACACACCATGCGGAAGATCGGGGAACACTATCCGTTGACCTCCGGTTTCGGAACCTCTCTCGCAGTTACCGACCACGTCACCACGCACATCATACACCAGCACGTGGCGGACGGCGGATGTGTTGCCGGTGTGGACGACAAGGTCGCCGTTCGATTCGCACACGACCCGCTCCTCGTCGCGCACCCGCCCCTCGTCCACGCTCGTGGATTTCACCGGCGTGACGGTAAGGATGAAGCGCGTGTTCGCATCACTGCCCACGTACAGACGTCCTTTGGCGTCCACGGTCAATCCTACCGGACGAGCCCAGCCCCATCCCGAGCTCCGTGTGGAGTCCGTCATGAAGCCCGTCAAAAAGTCCGCCGTGTAATTCGCCGTCGTATCGTTCTCGTTGTCGAAATCAAGATAAATAATCTTCCCGCCGGTTGCCGGTGTGCGGTTCCATGATCCCCGGAGTGCCACGAACATCCCGTTCCTGAACGTCTGCGGCATGCTCGGATGAGCAGACACCAGGGCCATCGGCGCGCTGTGCGCCTGAATGAGACCCGCGGGTTGTACCATACTTGCCACGTTCGCCGAATCCTTCGCCGTTAACGGCAGCAAGGCACGATAGTCACCCGGTGATGACGAGCTCAAGGGAAAGAAGATTCCGTGGGAATGCGCATACGGGTATCCGTAGAAACCTCCGTCGCGGACCACGTCGATCCACTCAGGAGGCACGTCGTTACCTTGACTGTCGCTTCCGTTGTTCGATGCCCAGACCCTGCCTCCGCGCAGGAGCAGTCCCACCGCATTCCTCGCCCCCGTGGCATAGGTCTTCCGTCCCGTGCCATCCGCGTTCCACTCTTCGATCAACGCTCGCTGATAATCCGTATCCCCGGGCTTCTCGGACCTGCACACGTTGCACAGCGAACCGATGGACAGATACACTTTGCTCCGCACGGTGTCGAAAAGGATGGTACGGGTGGTGTGACCGCCACCGGGCTGCGTCGCTCCCTCGGCTATGGGCGCAATGAAATCGCTTCGCGTCTCATACCGTCCGTCGTTGTCAAGATCCTGAAGGCGCACCACCGACCGCTCTTGGGCAGCGTACAGATCGCCACGATAGAAGGCGATGGAATGGGCGGTAACGTTCGTCGCCACCGCGATGATCGTATCGGCGATGCCGTCGTCGTTGCGATCCGGAAGCGCATAGATGGAACGCGCATCCAGATCGGCGATATGCAAGACGCCATCCGGACTCCACTCCATGAATCGAGGTTTCCTCAGTGCCGCACCGGCATAGAACACGGACACCGTGAAGCCCTCAGGGACGTTCACCCGCGCAGTCGCCGGCAACACACCACGATACTTGACGGGCTGGTCGATGAGAACCGATGTCAAAGGGATCTGCTTGTACGGGGTCATGACCGGGACGTCCTGCGCAACCATCGACGTATAGACAACCAAGAAGACGAAGACGTTCTTTATCATTTGGACATTCCAAGTGGAGAAACATGCTGTTCGAACATGCCTATAATAACGATTTTTTCTCCGATCATGGTTCGAACACTAAAAGGTCGACCATTCTTGTCACGAAGGTGGGTCCCACGGGAAATGACAAGATGCCCCGCATACCCACGCGCAGGACAGCTGTCCATGCGCGGCACGGCGATATCCATGAGTGGCAACGATGATGGGCGCTCAACAAGCCCTTCGGGAGACCTTACTTTTTCGAGCCCGGAGCTTTGACTCTGTTTTTCTTCACATCGGCAAGCGTGACCTTCGTCCCGTTGTTGCCCCAACTACCGTACACATACGTCAGGATGTCGACGACATCCTGATCCGTGTACTTCGATGGCAAAGGTGCCATGATGCCGTTGTACTTCTTCCCGTTGACGACGATCTCGCCCTTCAGGCCGCCCGTCACCGCTTTGATGATTTCCGCTTTGCTCTTGGTCTTGAGATAATCGGATCCCGCCAGCGGCGGGTATAAGGATCCCAGTCCCTTCCCTGTCTCCTGATGGCATGTCTTGCAATACTCGTTGTACAATTTCTGCCCTTTCGCTTTGTCTTGCGCCTTCGCACCGACACCGGCGATCAATGCTGCGATGACCATGACTACCACTGCTTTCATATCCGTACCCTTGATGAACATTGAAACAAATACTTTCCTTCAATCTCTTTATTCCCGTGCCCGATCTCCTTGTATAGGCGACGACCCGTTCCATCGATACCCGCGCATGGACGAGGCAGAAGGCCAATTCGTCTTTTTCTTCGGTCTTCATCATCACAAAGCGATACGCTTGAGCATCTCCGGATGCGCCAAGCGAAGATTGAGCATAGTAGCATCATGCGCCAGCGCCTCCAACGACGTCCCCATGAACACACGGACGATTTCCGTGCGGAGCATCACCCAACGGTCGTGCACCGGACACGCCTCCGCCACGCCGCATCCGGGCAGACCCAGCATGCATTGCTCGAACACATCCGTTCCGTCGATGACGCTGATAAGATCGAGGAGAGATACATCTTCCGCCCTCTTGGCAAGCATCACCCCCCCATGCACGCCCCTCTGCGAGGTCATGATACCGGCGTTCGTCAGTTGCTGCAAGACTTTCGTGAGAAAGTGGAAGGAGATATTCAGGTTCGACGATATCTCGTTGATCGAGATCCAATCTTCGCACTTCCTGGCTGCGACGTAGATGGCCGCTTGCACGCCATACGTACATGTTTTGGAAAGCATGGAATCACCTCGTTCGTGGTGGTGGTGGTGGGTGAGACGTACCTTATGAGAGATTAAGACTATTTTATCTGCAATCTACGCAACGAACCGAAAACGAGCAAGGATGATCGATGCTTTTTATCCACAGCACATGCTTTCCCGGCGGTCCGAGCCGGTGTGGGACCCACCATCCGGAGCGCTCTGGGGAGGAGGCACACGTTTCCCGATTGCCGGCATACCTGACGTGGCGAAATGCGTCTGTATCTTGCGTCTCTGCATCCAATCGACCGACATCACGGAACTCATGGCCGACACCGCACCACCGTTATTACCATTGGTACGAGCATTCGAGCGCACGTCCTTCCATCGACGACTGCGCAGCGCACTGGACACCGGTGAGCAGATCCGTACGCGTACCTTGCGGGGGTCCTTGAAGTCCTTGGCGGTGGCCTCCGTGCATGTCCATGCCCGACGTCGCCTGCTTGTCGTCTGCGCTCCGGAGGTCGTGTCGGCGTGGTACCACGACCTTGCCTCCATGGTGCCGCATACCTCCATCGCGGCTTTTCCCGAGGCGTCGAAGACGCGAACGGCCATCAGTCATCATCACGAAGACATGGCCCGCATCGTCGACGTGGTATCCACCATCGAGAAGAGTCCGCTCGCCATCATCATCGCAACGCCCGCCTCGTTCAGCGTGCCGTTGCCGAAGCCGGAATCGGTGGTTCACAACTCGATGAAATTGAAGCGCGGCGACACGCAGGGTTTCGATGAACTCACGACGCACCTGCTTCTCAATGGGTTCGAGCGACGTGATTTCGTGGCGCAACCGGGCGACATCGCCGTGCGCGGCGGCATCATCGACCTCTTCCCCGTTGGTTGGTCCACGCCGTTGCGCATAGAGTTCTGGGGGAACAGCATCGACTCCGTGCGGGAATTCGATCCCTTGTCGCAGCGGAGCATCCGTGAGCATGAGTCCGTGGAGTTCCTGGCCCGCTTCATCAGCGACGAGCACGACGAGTTCTCCTGCCGGCTCAGCGACTATGTCTATCCCGATACCCAGATCGTGCTCGACGAGCCGGATCATCTCGCCTCCTTGTTCGATGATCTTGACGCGACGACGTTGAGCGAGGACTTGAGCGCTCGGGCCACGCTCCTGATCAATCCCATCGGCAGCTGCATCATCGAGACGCAATCCCACGCACAACTGTCCGCCGATGCCTCCATGGATGCCGTCTACGACGAACTCATCCGTCACCAGCAGAGCGGGACCGCCGTCTTCGTGTGTGCAGAAGGTACCATCCACACCAAGCGCATGCACGAGTTGCTGGAGAACGTCGCGGAACGTCGGGAGGCCGATGACGATGCGGAGACGCACCTGTCCACCGATCGCATTCACTGGTTGCACGGAACGCCGCACGCCGGCTTCACGTGGACCGAGGAACGCCTTTGCGTGATGACGGAGCACGAGGTGTTCAACCGGCAGCGCTTCCGCGATGCGCGACGCTACGCACCGTCCGCCGGCCTCACCCTGCGCGAGCTCCAGCAGCTGCGGCGGGGCGACCTCATCGTGCATATCGATAAGGGGGTGGGTCAGTTCGACGGACTCGAGACGATAACCATTTCCGGGAGCAAGCAGGAAAGCGTCCGTCTCGTCTTCGCCGACAACGACGTGTTATACGTCCATTTGAATTACCTCAACAAACTGCAACGCTACTCGGCGGCCGAAGGCACATCGCCGAAGCTCAGCAAACTCGGCAGCGGCGATTGGGAACGGAAGAAAGCGCGGACGAAGAAGAAGGTCAAGGACATCGCCCGGGACCTCATCAAGCTCTATGCCCAACGGAAATCCCTTCGCGGCTATGCCTTCCCCGCCGATACGATCTGGCAGAAAGAGTTCGAAGCGTCGTTCATGTACGAGGATACGCCGGACCAGTCGCGCGCCACGGCCGAAGTGAAAGCGGACATGGAAGTGCCCATGCCCATGGACCGATTGGTGTGCGGCGATGTCGGCTTCGGCAAAACGGAAGTCGCCATCCGCGCCGCCTTCAAAGCCGCGCAAGCCGGCAAACAGGTGGCCGTGCTTGTTCCCACGACCATCCTTGCACAGCAGCATTACCTTACCTTTAGCGAACGATTGCGACGCTATCCCGTGACGGTGGACGTCATGTCGCGCTTCCGCACGCCCGAGGAGCAGAAATCCGTCGTGGAACGCCTGAAGAACGGCGACGTCGACATCCTCATCGGCACCCACCGGTTGCTGAGCAAGGACGTGGAGTTCCGGAATCTCGGATTGCTCATCATCGACGAGGAGCAACGCTTCGGTGTGGGCGCTAAAGAGAAACTGCGGACGCTGCGTGCGAACATCGATACGCTGACACTCACGGCAACGCCGATCCCGCGGACATTGAACTTCTCCCTCATGGGTGCCCGCGACCTCAGTCTCATCGAGACCCCTCCGCGGAACCGCCTGCCCGTGCAGACGAGCATCATCGAATGGGATGCGGACATCCTTCGCGAAGCGATCAACAGGGAACTCGAACGAGGCGGCCAGCTGTACCTGGTGAACGATAGTATTCATGAGCTGGACGAGATAGCGATGCGCCTTGTGGAGATCATTCCCGGTCTGCGCTTCGGCATCGCACACGGACAGATGGACACCAAGAAACTCGAGAACGTCATGGAACGTTTTCTCGAACGGAAATTCGACGTGCTGCTCAGCACGAAGATCGTGGAGAGCGGTCTGGATATCCCGAATGTCAATACGATGATCATCAACCACGCCGACCGCTTCGGACTTGCCGAACTGTATCAGCTGCGCGGACGCGTGGGACGTTCCAATGCGCAAGCATACTGCTATCTCTGCGTGCCGCCGGTGAAGACCTTGAACCGCACCGCCATCCGGCGCCTGCAAGCCATCGAAGAGCACACCGACCTGGGAAGCGGATTCCACCTTGCCATGCGGGACCTGGAGATACGCGGCGCCGGAAATCTTCTCGGGGCGGAACAAAGCGGATTCATCGCCGAACTCGGACTGGAGACCTATCAGCGTATCGTCGATGAAGCCGTCCGCGAACTCCGTCATGAGGAATTCAGCGACATGTTCCCCGAAAGCGAACTCCTCAACGTATCGAACGAAGACCTGGCGGTGGAACTGGACGGCGATGCGCTTCTTCCCGAATCGTATGTGCCGAAGGACACCGAGCGTTTCGAATTCTACAAACGACTCTTCAACGCCCGCACGGAAAGGTCGCTCGAGGATATCGCCGGCGAATTGCGCGACCGGTACGGCGCACTGCCGGACGCTGCGGAGAACCTGCTCTTCGCCGTGCGCCTGCGCCTTGCCGCACTGCCCGCCGGTTTCGATCGTCTTCTCGTGGCGAACGACCGACTCACCATCGAAATCGCCGCGAATATTCCCGAACAGTACGTCCAGCATGCCTTCCCCCGCGTCGTGAGCCGCGTCTCGCAGCGGGAAGGATCGCAGTTCAAACAGAATCAGAAACGGATCATCATCGACATCCCGCTCGCACGACGGGAGGAAGCTCTCACTCTTGTGCAGTCGCTTTCCCTTGATGTGCAAGAAGCACTGATGTCGGCCTCGAAAAACCATGCGGCATGACCTTGCACCATATCGTTACCTGCTTCGCGCCGTCGCACTTCTCGTACTCGTGTGCGCATGCGGCGCGGCGTCAAGGTCGGCCGACACGCTTCAGACGAAACGGCGGCTTCCGGGAGCGGTGAACGAGTATGCGCCGGTCGTGTATCCCCTCTTGAGTTTCGATGGTCGCACCCTGTACTTCTCGCGGAAGTACCATCCGGAGAACGTAGGAAAGACGCGGGACGCGGACGATGTGTGGTCATGCTCACGGGACAGTGCCGGGACGTGGTCGGAAGCGACGGATGTCACCCGGTTCAACTCACCCGTCAGCGACGTGCTCTGCAGCATCTCGCCCGATGGAACCACCGCTCTGCTGGCACGGACAACGTCGGAGAATGACGCGCCCAGCGTCCGACTGTTCGTCATGAACCACACCGATTCAGGCTGGAGCGGACCGAAGCCCGTAACGATCGACGGGTTCATCGGTCGCACGTCGCATATCTACGCCCATCTCTCCTTCGATAACGCTACGCTGTTCCTGGCCGTGGACGTACCCGACCGCGGAATGGACATCTTTTCGTGCTCGCGTGTGGACTCCGTGCCCGATGCCTGGGTATTCAACCGACCGGTATCGCTGGGCGAGATGATCAATACCAAGGGTATCGAAGGTTCGCCCTTCCTGGCGTTCGACGGACGTACCTTGTATTTCACCTCGGATGGCCATGGAGGCTATGGAAGTCAGGATGTATTCGTGACGCGTCGACTCGATAGCACGTTCACGTCGTGGTCGGCACCGGAAAACCTTGGAGACGGCATAAACACAGGGCTCATCGACCATTGTTTCTCGCTCTTCGCCGATGGTACGACGGCACTGATCGTGTCGGCGGACTCCTCGCGGAGCACCGGTGTCTTCGAAGTCACTCTTCCACCGAACCTGCGCATGGGACCCTCGATCGTGGGATCGGGCTCCGCTCGGCCGACCACGGACACGGTGGTCGTCACCGTGACGTTCCCGACAAACAAGACGCGGATACGGGAAACGAATATCGACTCTCTGGTTCTTGCAAAGGTCCGCCGACTGCGTGGCACCTCCGTGCGGGTCGTCATCAGCGGCCATACGGACATGACCGGTATCGAGGCGAGGAACTCGTCACTGTCCATGCGACGGGCGCTGGTGCTGCGCAAGACACTCCAAGCGGTGTTCCGGAAGCGTGCGCCCGGACTGCGCGTGACAGCCATGCAATGCGCGGGCAAAGGCATGTCGGAACCCATCGGCGACAATGCGACGGAGGCAGGACGTCAAGCCAACCGTCGGGCGACGGCGCGCATCATCATCGGCACAACACCGTCAAAAACGAATGGCGACACTGACCGCGGCGGCAGACCCCGTCGTCGGCGACGCTGAGGGCATCCAACTGACACCGGTGTCACTCACGTCGAAGTCGAACAGATGCGCTCCCACATACGCATCCACGGCGGCGAGCGCATACACGCCAAGCAACCAGAGTCCGGCGACATCGCGTTGATCGCGATAGAACTCCTTCTCACGAAAGGTCCTGTCCTTCAACGGATCGGTATCGGCAAGAGCGTCATATCGCGCCTGCGCGCTCGCGAATTTCACGTCGTTCCACACGATGATACTCGTCACCGACACCGCAGCGGCACCGAACACACCGGCTTTGACATACGACTCGTTATACAGCTGTCCCCAACCGGGAAAGACGATCGAGCGGAGAATGGCGCTGGACGGCGACTTGAGGGATTTCGCGCGCAGCACGCTGTCCTGACCTCGCGACTCGGTTCGCGCAGCATGCGCATTCACACCGCCGAGCATGGTCGCGACGACCAACCACACACACACAGCGGGATGCGAGACGATCTTCAGGTAGCGACTCATCGTACCGGTCCCATGGCGATGACTTCGATCTCCACGCTGACATCCTTCGGCAGACGGGCCACCTCCACCGTGGAACGCGCAGGCGACGAGTCCGATAGATATTCGGCATACACGTCGTTCATGGCACCGAACTCGTTCATGTCCTTGAGAAACACCGTTGTCTTCACCACGTTGTCCAAACTCAATCCTTCGGACGCCAGGAGGGCTTTGATGTTCGCGAACACCTGATGTGTCTGCACACGGACGTCGCCGTGGACCAGCTCTCCGCTCGCTGTCAGCGCTATCTGACCCGAGAAGAAATACATGCGCCCCTGGGCGGCGATACCTTGTGAATACGGTCCGATCGGCGCCGGTGCGTCCGTCGTGTGAATGGTGTGTTTCATGGATGAAGGATTGATGGATGAACAAGAGGTCGCGACACAGGCGCAGAGTATCGCGAGGATGTGAATCTGTCCGAGCCGACGCATGACGACCTCAGGGTTGTGAATTCTTGTGCAAGATAATCACCTGCTCACCGGGACGTGACAGACCGTACTTCTCTCTGGCCAAACGTTCTATCTCGAGAGTATCGAACCGGAGGCGGTTTGCAACCCGCGCAAGGGAATCGTGGCGCACACGTGCGGAACTCAGCGAGTCCAGTAACTCGCCCTTCCGATGCTCAAGCTGGAATCGTGTGATGAATCCGTATTGCGAGCACATCCCGAACATGATGGCCAGCATGCAAATGAGCAGCACCAGCAAACGACGGCGTCGTTTCACCACGGCCAGTGAATCCACAGCAGGAGTCTCTGCGGGTTTGGGCTCCGGTGCTATGGCGGGTTTCATGGACTTCATCGGCGAGACGTGTGCAGCGTCGAACGGTTTTCACTTCGAAAATACCTTTTTCAAAAGCTCCGTGGTGCGAGCCATCGGATTCGTGCGGATACGTAGTTCCTCCTCGACGATCATCACGAAGAGTCCGCCGAGCGCTTTCTCCGTGGTATAGGCAGGAAGATCGGGATTGATCTTCTCGACAAAGGGGATCTTGTTATAGCTGTTCATGAGCGACGACCAGTATTGCGTGGCGTTGACGCTCTCGAGCGCCTTCGATATCACGGGAAGCATCGCGGCGTACAAGGCCGGCGATGTGGAACGACGCAGATACGACGTACCGGCGCTATCGCTACCCTTCACGATGGCGATGGCGTCGGTGATCGTCATCTTCTGGATGGCGGAAACGAAGATGGGCTTGGCTTCAACTGCCGCCTTCTCCGCGGCTCGGTTGATCGACAGGACGGCTTCATCCACCTTCGAACCGAGTCCCACCTTCCGCAGCGTGCTTTCGATTTTCTGCGCATCCTGCGGGAACGGGATCTTCACTTTGGGATTACCGAAATACCCATCCACCGCGGATAGGGCCGCGCTGCCGTTCGACGTCCCTTGGACGAGCGCTTCCTTCAACGCCGCCGCTGCGTCGGCCTCCGAGAATCCGCCCACGGGAGCTTTCGTCACATCCTTGAGTGTCTTCTTGGCCTTGTCCAGCCAGCTCTGCGCATGCATGGTGGAGACATTGCTCGCCATGAGCAGCAGCGTCAGCACGGCAACGATCGCTACGGTTCTTTTCATGGTAGGTACAGGTTGTGGTGAAACGGACTCATAGGTGATGACGAAGATAGACGGAAAAGATTCTTCCATTACCCTTCTACCTGGCAGCCCGCCGAGCGACACGGTGCCGCAGGGGGAACGACGCGTAACTTGCGGCACGACAGGTGGCGCGAACTCGCGCCCGAATCAGGTCCGATCACTAACACATATCTCACGCCACCACATGTCCTCACGGGTCTTCATTCTCTCCATCCTCTCCGTTTCCTTTGCGTGGTTCCTTCTGTTCTCCGGTGCCACAGATCTCTCTGCGCAGCTGGTAGCAAACCACTTCTGGTCCGGGATGGCAGGTGTCTGCGTCCTCATGATGCTGTTTGTCGTTCGCACGCACGGTTCCGCCGTGAGGGCACTGCTCCGGATTCCGCGCGACGCGGCTGCACACGTCGTCGGTAGTAGCCTTGTCCACGGTGTGCTCTGGGCCGCATTGTCGGTGATCGGTCTTCTCCTTCTTCGCGCTCACGTACCGCTGCTTGGCTCGTATGCAGAGCGGATCTTTGCGGTGAGTTCACAAGTACACGTGTCCATTTCAGCTTTTTTACTCATCCTGCTCATTGCGCCGGCGGAGGAGATTTACTGGCGTGGATACGTCATGGATGTCATGACCGATCGTGTGGGCTCGGCGCGCGCGCCCCTGGCCATGGCGGCCTTGGACGCCGCTGTCCATGCGGCCACGGGCAATATCCTGCTTGTGGGTGCGGCCGCGGCGCTTGGTCTGCAATGGGGATATCTTCGCCGGCGCACCGGATCCCTTGTTCCCTGCATCGTCTCTCATGCCGTGTGGGATCTCATCGTCTTCGTTCTCTATCCTGCGCTTTTCTGAAACTCGGAAAGGACCCGTGCGGGTGCTTCCGCAGGCAGCCCTCATCGTGCGGGTTTCTCGTCGGGCATGGCATCGGTTTTCCTGATGCGGGGTTGCAAGCGACGTTTGCCGATTCCCAGTGCTACGGAAATGCGCCGCGACCCTTGGTTCGGGGCATGGGTGACGAGTGCGTCGCCGACGAGCATCTGCGCCGAGCCGCCGCCATCAAGATTCATGGCCGTATAGGCACCGAACCGCTTCATGAATTCGCCGAGCTCGGCAAGGGTGAACCCGACGGAGCGGGAATTGTTTTCGACGGTCGCCATGTAGAACGTATTCCGCGTGATGTCCGTCCCGATTGCCGTGCGTGCCAGTCGCTGAAGGAAGAACCGGTCTCTGCCGCTGTTCAGCGGACGCAGATCCTTGCTGATGGCGCCGTTGGAGACAAGGATAGGGGTGCCGCACACGGAATTCGTGAACACGATGCTGTCGCGCCGGCTGGTCTTGTAGCGCAGCACGAGCGTATCTCCGGCGCGCACGTTGCACTCACGCGCCAAGCCCTGTCCCATCGATATGACACACCCGCGAAGAGGCATGCTCACACTGCCGCTGTCGGCAACGTCGAGGACAAGGAGCGGGATATCCTGATTCACCGCCGGAGAGCGCAGGTAGCGGGCGCGGATCTTGACGGTGGAATATTCAGCGGATGCTTCCTGGCGTTCTTTGACGAGGAGAGCGCGGACCGAGTCTCGGGAGAGCTCGATATCGGACGAGTCGCGCACCATGGCGGTGGAGTCGGACGTCTGTTCGGCGACCAACTGCTCGATGAATTTCTCGGGAACCACAGGAACCGTCTGACCCGCGAAGGAATTGAACACGACCACGGAGTCGGGCGCGACGCGCCGGTTGACCGAACGGACGGGAAGTCGTTGTCCGTTGCCGAACCGTATGGTGGCAAACAAGGTGATGGAGTCGATGACAGGACGATTCCGCGCGTCGAAGAGACAGGTCACCCAATCCTTGTACGGGAGCAGCTCGCACACTTCGCCATTGCATACGGTGGGTCCGATCGGCGTGGTGGTGACGGCGCGCCAGAAGTGGGCGTTCACGGCCGCGTACAGCGTCTTGTTCTCCACAGTGTCGAGACGGGAACGGAAGTCCCGTAAGCGTTCCAAAGCGGAGGCTTGATTCTCGGCCTTGATGGTCATGACGCTATACTCCGGATTTCGAAGAACGCACGTGAGGGCATGGACGACGGACACGGTGCCATCGGCGTGCGTGGCGCGGATCTGGCGGTAGATCACTCCTTCCGTGACAATGGAGTCGCGGACGATGGTGATGGACGACAGTGCTTTGGGAACACGTGCCTCTGCGCGGGCGCGCGCAATCTCTCGACGCCGTGCCGCACGCGAACGAGCGGAGGTCTTCTTCCCTTTCTTCTTCGACGATGAGGTGACGGCGGAGCGTGCAGAGCGGGTCCCGGAAGACGTCGAGCGCTTCTTCGTCCGCGCCGAGAGGTCGGACGTGCTCGCAAGGAAACACAGGGAGATACCGACAAAGAGCGCGATGATCGCACCGCGGTCCGGATGAAAGAGACGACTTAGCCGAGAAGTGAATTCCATTTCAAGATTCCGTTCACGCGCTGTCCTCGATCCACTCGAAGCATCGACGCATGAAAGTGCTGAAGAAAATTTAGTTGTTGGGCTTGCGAAAGCCCCGAAAAGAACCGTTGTATCCATATCTCCTCCGTGAAGAACGTACCGAAGACAAGGCACAGGGCACAGACAACCACCGAATACGTCAGATGACTCCTCTGCTCCGGCATGATGAGGACGGAGAGAAGGAACACGATGACGAGGACACACATGCCAAGCTTCTCTATGGAATCCATGAGCGCTCTCGTCGCACTGACCGAAGGCAGGGTCCGCCGCTGCAGCCGGTACTGGGTCAACGTCCAGCTCACACCCAGACAGCTCAAAGCCAGACCGATCATGGTTTGAAGCCGGAAATCGGCACCATGATATCCGACGATGACGGAGAGGGCGGAGAGAACGATGAGATACTCGATCCGGCGACGTTGCTGCTTGCGCTGAAGTTCTTCAGCTATACCTGATCTCATATCCGGAGTGGAAGGAAGTGCACATGAAACGAAAGCTCTTCGTGAAGCAACGCTGCATCCTGCATGTCCGCCTGTCAATTTAGTAATTTTGCGCATCCTATTCGTTGAACAACTCTTCGCATGTCATGACCTTCAGCACCTTGCTTCTGGAAATACACGACTCCGTCGCCACCATCACCCTCAACCGTCCGGAAAAACTCAACGCCCTCAATGCCCGGCTGCTGTCTGACTTGGACGACGCGCTGACCTATCTGGCGGACCAATCCACCGTGCGTTGCGTGGTGGTGACAGGGAGCGGGCCCAAAGCGTTCGCCGCGGGCGCGGACATCTCCGAACTCGCTGCGTGTACGAGCGAGCAGGGGCGGACGTTTTCCGATCGCGGTCAGAAGATCTTCCAACGTCTCGAGGACTTCCCTGTTCCCGTCATCGCTGCTGTCAACGGCTTCGCCCTTGGCGGGGGATGCGAGCTTGCCATGGCATGCCACATCCGGTATGCCGCAGACACCGCCAGATTCGGTCAGCCGGAGGTGAAACTCGGGACCATTCCCGGCTACGGCGGAACGCAACGTCTGCTGCGTCTTGCCGGAAGCGCCGTGGCCATCGAACTCATGACCAGCGCCGATATGATGAGCGCGGAACGGGCCCTGCGGTGCGGTCTTGTCAACGAGATCTTCCCTGCGGCAGAGGTGCTCCCGGCCGCTCAGGCTCTGGCCTCGCGCATCGCCTCGATGGCACCGCTGGCCGTGCAGGCCGTCATGGACTGCGTGCGGACGACGTTCTCGATGCACGCCGCGGGTATGGCCACCGAGCGCGACCGGTTCGCCCATCTCTGCGACACCGTCGACTTCCGCGAAGGGACCTCGGCCTTCTTGGAAAAGCGAAGCGCCACGTTCACGGGATCGTGATGATGTGGATGATCCATCTCCTCTATAACCTCCTTGCGGTTCCCCTGCTCGCGTCCGCCTACGGGGTCCTCATCCTTGTGAACACGAAAGTCCGCGAACGTTTCCGCATGGTGCGACGCTCCCATGAAGCGCTTCCTGCATCGTCGTCCGCCGTACCCACCCTGTGGTTCCACGCCGCGAGCATGGGCGAGTTCGAGCAGGCCAAACCCGTTATCGAACGGCTAAAGAACCTCCGCGAGAATGTTCGGATCATCGTCAGTTTCAGTTCGCCGTCCGGCTACCGTTCCCAACATTCCTATCCATACGCGGACGCGGTCATCTACCTGCCTTTCGATGCCTCATGGAGCATGCGGAAGCTTGTTCGTCGTGTCTCCCCCGACGTGTTCGTCTGCCTGCGGTACGACCTGTGGTGGAATCTTGCGTGGCACCTACGGCGCAACGGTACACCCATCCTACTTCTCAATGCCACCTCCACGCGCTCCGGCGCTCTGCGCCGCTTTCCCGGTCGAAGCTTCATGACGCACCTGCTTGGCATGTGTTCCACGATCGTCACCGCCAATGAGGTGGAGACGGAACGGTTCAGAGCATTCGGACTGACATCGGAAATCATCACGGGATCGGATACACGGTACGACAGGATACGTTCCGCCGTGGCCTCGGCCGCTCCGCACGAAGGGTGGTTCCATGGTGCGGATAACGATGAATCCTTGGTTCTCGTTGCGGGCAGTGTGTGGCACGAGGACGCCGTGCGATGCGGCATCGACGGGAGCATCGCCGACAGGCATCCGGATCTTCGGCTGATCATCGTTCCCCACGAAGTGGACGAACGGAGCTTGCGCGAATGGGAAGAGAGGATTCGCGGCATCATGCGCGTGTCGACAATGCGGACATCGACCGCGGACATCGCTCCGCGGCATATCCTTGTCGATACGATGGGAGAATTGTTGTCCTTCTACCGATATGCTCACGTCGCCTATGTGGGTGGCGGCTTCGGAAGCGGCGTGCACAGTGTGGCGGAACCCGCGGCCTATGGGATTCCCGTTGCCTGCGGTCCGCTGACGCGTAACAGTCCGGATGTGGAACGCCTGCGGTCGGTGAATGGTTGCGAGATCGTCGCCTCCATGCACGACTTTGATGCGTGGATACAAGCCATGACCGACGAGGAGAATCGACGGAGAGTGGGTGCGGCCAACGCAGCGGTCATCGCGGCCGCAGCGGGAGCGACGGAATCGGCCGTCGCGATGATCGAACGCTATCTACCGTGAGAGGTCGACCCGCGTTCACGCGGTTTTCGTGGAAGCGGATCGCGCCAAAAGAGCCATGCCGGCGAGGGCGAGTCCGACACCTATCCATTGCGCTTGGGAGAGACCGCCATACAGGGGATTGAGTCGAAGGAATTCTACGAGAAATCGCTCCAACCCGGCACCCACCAGGTACCAAGCGAACACGCGACCTTCTTGCGTTTGGCCGATACGCTGTTGCAAACGATACAAGAAAAGAAAGATGACAAGACAGGCGAGCGTTTCATAGACGGGCGTGGGATGAACGGTGATGTCGACGGGCACGGGGAGTCCGGGATTCATCTCCATCCATTTCGATGCGAGTTCGGGATTAAGAGCGGACAGGGTGGGCACGGTGCCGTTCGGGTAGGACATGGACCACGGCAAGGTGGACGGGATGCCGTAGTCGCCGTCGCCCGCGAGCTGGCATCCTATGCGGCCGATGCCATAGGCAAGGATCAATCCGGGAGCGGCGACGTCCGCAAGGTACAAGAACGACATCCCTTTGCGTCGGACATACACGTAAATGCAGGCGATCGCCATCAACAAGCCGCCGAAGAAGGTCAAACCCGATCCGCTGAACACTTCGGCGAGTCCGTTGCGAAGGAGCAGGTCGGGATTTTCCAAAAGGTGGAAGAGTTTAGAGCCCGACACACCGGCCACGAGGGCGATAAGGGTGATCGTGGACGAGAACGCTGCGGCTTTCTCTTCGTTCTTCCAGCGGCGACGTAATTCATGGTTCAGCAAGGCGTTCGCCGTAAGGAAGGCGATGGCCATCATGAGACCGAAGCTGTACACGGGAATGGGGCCGATATGAAAGAGTTCTGGACGCATGGTATCCTTCGAAAAAAAAAGTTTTCGTCGAGACGATGAGGGCTGTCGTCGCGACGGACCCGCGACAGGCGCACAAACGCCTGCCTACGGGTGTCGCCGGATGCGTAAACTAACATCCGCACAGGGTAGGCGGCAAAGGACTTTACCCGAACGACGCCGGGAAATGGACGGACGAAAGGATGCTGTCCGAACGTTGCCGTCCTCTCGCGAAAAAAGATTCGGTCATTGTACTATTCCGTGGTAGATTCACGCATGCACGCGACGCTGTTCGTGACCTCCCATGCGGATGTCAAGCCCAAGCGCGTGTGAGAGTGGCAGACGATCGTTACTGCACGCACGGGAAGAACACGGAGACATCGGAAGACGCAACGGGGACGGGGAGAAGATGGAGACTCTGGCGATGCAGTGAAACGTCGCAACGAACGGATGAGGTAGGGATACGCACCGCGTGCGGTTTCCGACGTCCGTACTGAACCTTGATGATACTTTTTCCAACATCTTACCTAGGAGTTCCATGAACGCCTCGATTACCAACAACGTGCTTCGCGTGCTCGCCGTGTGCGCACTCATGCTCACGAATGCACTCTTCGCTCAAACCGGCAAGGAGATCCTTGAAGGCCGTGAGTTCTATTTCGGTGTTCCCCACTGCGACGTCCAGTCGGGTGAGGGAGCGCGCGGAAATCCCATTCAGCTGTGGATTTCCTGCAAGGTCCAGACCCGCGTCTCGGTGACCGTACCGAGAACGGGCATGAACATCGGCAACTACGTGATCCAGCCGAAGAAGGTGCAGATCCTTCCCGTACCGCAATCGCTGATGAACACGATCACGGGCGTGACCGATAACGGTATCTACATCAAATCGGACGATCCCATCACCGTGACGGTGTATGTGAGCTACAAATGGACGGGCGAAGCGTATCGCGTTATTCCTGCGGAGGTTTTGGGCAAACGGTATTTCACCCTCAACATGTATCAGGACAAGACAGAGCGTGAACGTCCCGCACAGCTGTTGGTCGTGGCCACGAAGGATAACACGGTTGTGAGTGTTTCGCCCAAGACCCTGACGGAAGACGGCGTACCGGCAGGAGGATCGAAGAACTACAAGTTGATGAGAGGTCAGACACTGCTCGTCAAGGCGAAGATCCAGCCCGGTAAGGACCTCGATTGGTCGACGGACCTGACGGGAACGAAGATCATCGCAACGAGTCCGGTGGCTGTGTTCTCCGGTCACACCAAAGGGGCATTCCCCCGCTTCCAAGCGACGATGCTTGGCACACCCGCGAACTTCATGCGGAACATGATGATGGATGCCATGTGGCCGGTGGAATTCCTCGGTAAGGAGTATTTCTCCGCGCCGATCATGTACACCGACAGACCACGCGCGAATTTCGACCTGGATTCGTGGGGCGACCTTATCCGCATCGTCGCCACGGAGGACAATACCATCGTGTACACGAAAACCTGTGGCGGACCCAATCCCGATGCCGATTACCAACCGCGATATCCCGCTTTGAAGGCCGGACAGGAGTATCGTATCGACAGCCAGGAATGGCCTGCACTGTATCGCGCCAGCAAGCCGGTCCTTGTGGGTCAATACGGTAAGGCATGGCGATTGAACCAGGTGCAGGGAACAGGTAAGACGAATGATGGACAGAACCCTTCACGTAACGGTCAGGGAATGATGTACGTCCTTACTCCCGAGGAGCAATGGTCGACCTACACGACATTCTATTCGCCCGAGACGATTGACAACTTCGTCATGGTCACCTTCTACACGGCCGATCGCGGCAAGCTCATGTTCGACGGAGCTCCGATCAATGCAAAATTCGGCAGCTACATCAAGCAGGTCTCCGGTTCGAACAAGAGCTATATCGTTGCGCCGGTCTCCGCCGGTAGTCATACCATCGAAGGTGCGAAATTCACGGCGTATGTGTACGGCAACTGGGACCGGACGAAGGACGGTTTCGCCTACGGTTATCCGACAGGTGTGAATTTCACGCAAACGTGTCCCGATACGATCCTCGTCAATGCAACGATCAACTGCGGCATTGTTACGGGATTGGCGCAGATCAAGCCTGACACGTCCTCCTGCAGTTCGATCTTTTCCGTGGAGCTCGACAATTCCGCGTCGACAAACTTCCGCCTGGATTTGGATCCGAACTTCGAAAGCGGTCAGATGAAAGCTGCCTTCACCGCCTCGGTCATCGACCCGACGAAGGACGCACATGTTCGCATCATAGCGGTCTCGCGCTCCGGAAAGGAATCGACCGTCGAGTTCGACTATGTAGCGGAGGCGATCGCCGCCAAGCCGACCATTGTGGACTTCGGCACGTTGGCTATCAATACCGACTCATCGGCGAATATCAAATTGACGAATGTCTCGAAGACGGAGACGGTCGTGAAGAACGTGTTCCTTCGAAACAAGGTACCGCAGTTCACCATCGTACCTCAGCAGTTTCCACGGTCGTTGGAGCCGGGTGAGTCCATGACGGTCACGGTCGTTGCGCGCACAGCGGAGAAACTCACGACCACCCTCAAGGACAGCGTCATTGCAGAACTTTCCTGCTACGAAAGCCCGGTTGCGCTGCTCTTGTTGAGCGGCGGCACACCGTGCGTCCGTGTTTCCGACGTCGTATTCCCTCCGTCGCCGGTGAACGTCGAAGCCGGTCCTCGTCAGTGTGTCATTTCGAACACGAGCAAGGTCGACGCGACCATCAGCAAGATCACGGTACCCGATGATGCCTCGGGCAAGAAGTTCCGTCATGATCTCAAACTGCCTTTCAAATTGGTCGCCGGACAATCGCAGAGCTTCAATGTGTGGTACACGCCGTCGGACCTGACGACAAAGGACAATATCAATGTCGTGTTGGAAACGAATGGTGAGCCCTCATGTACGGATAACGAATCGGCGTGGTCCGGCAGCGGACTCGATGCGGGTCCGAAGATCACCGATTACGACTTCCGCGTCGTGCGTGTTCTTGACACGTACAATCGCACAGTCAATGGCGTCACGGAATACAAGGGTACCGTCACGATCGATGCTTTCGGTAACGATCCCTTACAGAACCCCCGCATCACCGTCGCGCAGATCACCGCGCCGACGGGTGCCGATGCGACCACGGCAATCGTCCTCACGACTGCAGGGATCCCCTCGCAGCTGTTCCCGAACAATCCGTTCAATATCCCCGTCTCATTCCGTCCGGACGTCGTTGGTGATTACGGCCTGCGCGTAACGCTGACGGCGGATTTCAACGGCGAACCGCGCGTCGTGTCCAGTACGGTCATCGGCCGGGCTGTCGTTCCTATCGAAGACTCCTTGGGTCACACCTTCCCTACGACGAACATCGGCGCCACCGCACCTGCGGGCAACGTAGTGATCTACAATTCGGGAACGATGGATCTGACCATCAAGTACTTGAGCATCGACAAGACCCTCGACGCGAACAATTCGTTCAGTATCGATCCGGCCTGGCTGGCAACGAACCTTGGCGGTGGCAAGACCATCACCGTACCGGCGATGAGCAACTCCGTACCGGGTAGCATCAACGTGCCTGTAACGTTCACCGCACGTGTAGCCGGCGTGCAGTCCACGCGCGTCGTCGTCGACTGCGATCTCGACGCATCGGAAATCCGCCACCCGCAGATTTTCGGTAGAGGTCAACCCAACATCAAAGTCGTTCCGGATTCTTTGGACTTCGGCGACGTGGCCAAGTGTGCAAGCAGCACGAACACGACGACAGTGAAGCTGCGGAATGAAAGCGATGTCGCGCTGACCATCAAGGACATCGTTCAATCCGGTGACTTCGCCATGTTCGAAGTGGATCTTGCCTCCAAGAACGCCCTGATCGGTTCGGTCATCCAGCCGCGCAGTGTCTCGGGTGCCCTCACGGTCACCTTCCGCGCTCCCAACACGGCAGGCCAGGAGCGTGCACGCGAACCCCACACCTTCGCTGAAGGAAACGGTGTCACGTGGAGCTGCGTAGGAACGAACGGCGAAGAGAACCAGCAGTTCTCCGGTCTGGCCGGTACGGCGATTCCGACCACGGTACTCGTCACGACCTTGCCCTCGAACAATTCCGGCGGATACCGGATCGAATCCTCGCGCTACAATCAGCCCGTCACTATGGAGTTCAACCTTCGCAGTAATCCCGAACCCGTCGATATCGCCGGTGTCACGTCGTTCCACGCATACATCAAGTACGACGCCTCGGTCCTGGAGCCCGTCCTGGATGCTTCATCCATCGGGCTGCGCGGAACCCTCTGCGACGGCTGGCGCGTGGGCAGAGTCCTGGACGTCAACGATGTCCTTGATGTGGAACTCATCCAAGACGATGCGAGCAAGATCCTTCGTGGTGCGGGAACCTTGTTCACCTTCCAGATGAAGGGCTTCTTCTCATTATTGCCGCAGGAGTCGGCCATCCTGGGTGCGGACATGTACGCCAACAAGTACACTGGCTGCTTGAATGTCGATAATGCGCCTTCGGTTGTCACGTTCCTTGGCGGTTGCGTCGCCGATCTGCGTCACGCGAATGTCTCCATAGGCGGCTATGCCCTTCGCGCTCCTCAACCGAATCCGGTCAATTCCACGACGAAGCTGAACTTCAACGTGGGCTTGGATGCTCCCACCACGATCACCATTTATAATAGCCTTGGCGAAGTCCAGGTGGTCGCGGTCAACGGCGAGATGAAGGCCGGTTCCTACGAAGTGACCTTGGACCTGTCGTCTCTTCCGACGGGCACGTATTTCTGCAGAATGGTATCGGGTCCGTGGGTGAGCCCGGCGGTATCCATCTCGGTTCAGAAATAAGGTCGGATTCCTCTCAAGTAAAACTCCCGTGTCATGATTGACACGGGAGTTTTTTTTTGCCCCCCGGGGTCCCGTCCTCCCGGTGCTTTTATCTCTCCTCGTCGTGAAAAGCTCTGACCCGAAAAAAAAATCTCTGCCTCGTGTCCACTTCCGGGTCCCCCAATCGTTTTGTGTAGAGGGACGAGACAACGTTTCTTCAGAGTGTGGGTCGGTGTTTTATATACAAGAGCGGGTATGGCGATATCGAACCACACGAAGAGAGACCGAGTCGATGTTCTTCAGTTCAAACGTTTTCTCTGCAGTCAAGCATTTCTGCGTCTCGTCGGACGGGTTCTTCACGAATGACGGCATGCGGTCCGGACTTGACCTTTGAAGAAGCAGAGAAGACGGATGAACGGAGGACATGATCGTTTCCGAAAGTATCCCTTGAGTGAGACGGGGTCCATGATCACATAGTGGAGAGAGTGGATCCTGTCTCTTTTTATATCACCACATCAACGAGGATATCATGAAATCTACGATAACGACCATAGTACTGACGGTTGCATTTCTCGTCATTCCAAGCCGGACGACGGCGAACACCCTGCCGGTGGTTCATGCCCCGACGACCACCGTTAGCGCGCAGGACAGGGTATGGGCGGACTTTTTCGGCTTAAGCATCGAACTCACTTTCGGCACGAACATACCGTCCTGCCGCTGCTGCTATGGCGGCATTTGCAGCGTAAAGGCGACCATTCCGTTCTTTCTGAAAAAGGGTCCTCTCAACGATGAATACATCGCTTCCCAGGTGCGCGGCTTCCAAGCAAACGATCAGGCGAGCATAGGACGTACCTCGACCGGAGAGGTGTATCTACTGTTCAACAGGGACATCACACGCCCCGAGTTCCTCGGATCCCAACTCACTATCACCGCACCCGTGCACGTCGATCCCGTCCTCGTCAAACAATACAACATCCCGCAGATACCGGCCGGTACGTACGACATCACGGACAACGGTTTGTTCAAAATGATACGGATTCAATGACATGATGCAGTTGAGAACCATCGCGCGTCCACGAGTTTTCAGAATCGTCCTCGTCGCAATCATCTGCATCGTTGTGGCCATCATATGGATGATCGGACCATACGTGTGGAACATGGCGGTCGTCATGGGAATGAGACCGTGGAACATGCGAACGCATACCCGAGCGGAGATCATCGCACTGGCTGATAGAGAGCCGCTTCGACAGCATGGACAGCTCTACGGAGAACATGCTGCCGTCGCAACGATCTTCTCGAAGGGCGGCGGCATCGACGATGGCTCGGAACCGGCCTACCTCGTGTTCGACCGCGATGGTTTTCTCCTGCGTCAGCATGCGTGTTTCGAATCGATGCCGGGTTTTCTCGACAGCACCAGGAGAGTCCGCGGTTGGTACGAAAAGGACACCATGTTCACCCTTCATGACTGTACGCGTGTCCTTCGTTCGCTTGGTTCAATGAAGCCGTTCGAGCTTGATACCGCATCCAAACCCGACTATACCGTCATCCTTGGCTGGAACGACTACTTCCGCCATGCTGAACGGAAGATCGATTCGTTCCTCGTCGCCATTCGAACCAAGCCGTATACGACTCGCGTCCTCATGGTCAACACGAATGCGAAAGACTCCTCGTTCATCAAAAAGTGATCACTGCCGGTACGGGTGACTGCGGGAATCGTGATCCCGTAGGACCGGATCGAAAGGCCACACGAGGATATTCGTCTTCTACGGTATGCACATGACTTCTTCCTACCCTCGACAGCACCGGTAGCCGTTCTTCGGAGCATCCTTTATCATTCACCATTCTTGTTTGTATCACCACTCCCCCGTGTATGAGTATCTCCCTTTCACGCCTCACCGGCACTCTTCTCTGCGGAACGGCTCTCGCATGCATTGCGATTCCTCTTTCACCCCACTTCGTCCGCGTCCTCTCACCGGAGCATCGAATGGTCGTGGAGACAGGACCGCACGAGAGGAACAGGAGGAAGCTCACCACGATCACCCCGGCGGAACTACGACGACTCGTCGAGAGAATCAAGAAAGACACCGTCATCATTCACTTCTGGAACACATGGCGAAGTGACGGCACACGATACGTGCGGGTGTTGAGGGAGTATTCCTCGCGCACGCATCCGAAGACGGCGGTGGTGCACGTATGCACCGACATGACAGGCATACAACAACAGAAGGCCTCCCGATTGGTCGCCGAACGACTTGACATCCCTGGTCCGTTACTCGGCGTGCGGTCCAGCGCCAGCATCTTCGATCTTCACAACATCGAGGCTACGACGCATTTTCATCGAAGCTTGACCGGCAGAGTACCCGATACTGTCTCGCCATCCGTGCTTGCACTGAACAAGGATGGGATACCCATCGATCTTGATGCCGTAGCAGGTAGGTCACGATAGCCCGATAGCTTCAAGGCAGAGTACCGGTCGGACAGATACCATCTCCGATCCCCACCGGGCCTTGGGCTTCCCGATGCCAAGGACTGCACAACGTGCGAAGAGAAGGAATGAGCCCCGCGTCCCCCATGCGTCATTGGAGTGAGTTCAATCTCCACGGAGGACGCACGATACGGTCGTGGAACATGTACGCGATACGTATCTCCCGGCCTCATCCTTCTCTTTCGTGCGTGTATCGCCGAACAGATTCGTCTCAGACTCATCCTCTTCATCACCACGTCATGAATCATGATTCCCACTGTCTATTATCTCTGGTATGTGCGTTCGCATTCAATACCTCGCTCCTTTGTGGAGGAAACAGCGATTCGAGCGGAAGACGTCAGCAAACCGACTCCGCCTCGCGCACGGAAAGCATGTCCGTTGCCTTCAGTCTCTCTCACCAGCAAGCGTACGACTGGCAACTCGGCGAGGTCTTTCATGTCGATAGCCGCTGCACAGCTCGGTACCGCTCCGTGTGGACCCGAACTTCCATGCAAGTTTCCGCGGAAATACGAGGTCACTTTGCAACACTCTATACATCCCATGTACCCGGCATCGTCGGACCCATCATCCGTTGTACGGACGGCGAAATCACGAGTCAGGTGAAATCCGTGTTCCATCAGGGGTGGATCATCGATCCCTATATCCGCACGACCGTCACCACACCCGTCACGGAGATCTTTCCGGCACCGATGCAAAGCATGCAAAGGAGCGCTGCATGGTGGGATCCGGTTCAGAGCGACCAATCCTGTGGTTTTCACTATCGCCTCTTTCCCGCCTCCGTCCATTCGATGACCGTCCTGTTCGGAACCAACTACCGACAGATCCGCGCGCGACATCACACGCGCATCACGGACGATCCCTTGACCATCCATGCCATCGAATCCTACCGCACCTCCCTAGGCATCGAGTGCCTCATGCAGTCCGATTTCCTGCTCGACTCCTCGGTCCGGATCTCCAACCTGTGTCAAACGCGCGCCACCGGCCTTCGTGCGAGTTCCGTCCAGTGCTCGCTCGACAATGAGATACGCGTGAAGTTCTGGCGATACTTCGGACTCTCTCTTTGCACCAACCTTCGGTACGATAGGTCACTGAGCAGAAAACTCATCTACAAACATGTCGCGCAAATCGGCCTTGTCTGGGAACACTGAACTCAGTGCACGGAGAAGATCTGCCATCCAACATCGCAATCCGTGCGCGCGATGTCTCGTCATGAATAGAGTTTTCCACATAGTTCCGACTCGGACGACCTTATTAATTGTAGAGTTTATTTTATTGACTATCAACGCTTTAACATTCCACCAGGTCAAGCGAGACAGTAGATCCTAGCTGTGTTTTCCACAACAGAGGTACCCATACGATCAACCATTCACCATGGACTCCTTGACGTCGTTGACAGGGATGTCACGTTCACTCAGCCGCACGGAAAACAACCGTGCACGACCGGAGCTCACGCTCCGTCCCACCACCATATCACCTCCGGAAACGGTCGCATCGAGAGACACATCCAAGGGATTGCAGCGGTCATGACACCCTCGACGATCGCCACGGAACACCCGTCGAACCTTTCCGCGAGTGTCCACGCGGGACATCATTCACTCCCACCCGGATTGTTACCAAATCCACACATGCGTGTTCATTGCCACCCATCCTCACTTCAGTAACTTTGTACACTCTCTTTCGGGTACCTACACCCGACTTTCGTTTGGACGTAACGAACACGTAGTATCATTCATACATTCTCCATTCATTATGAGAAAACTTCTTCTCTGTGTCGGTCTATTGTTGCTGCAGGTTGCTTCGGTAATCGCGCAAACCAATCCGACCCCTTTCGATCTGGGTACGGGCACGTATTCATTCACCCAGTGGGATGCGACAAATCCTGCGCGGACCTATCCGCCGAACATGCGTCTGCATACCTTCTCGACGACGAGTTCGTTGACGGCCGTGGAGCCGCTGCGTCTGGACTATGAAATGAATGCGGATTGGGACACCACATATAGCCTCATCAGTGGTGCCCGCTTCAACGGCTTGGGCGCCGACGGCATGTCGTTCCTGAACACCTCGAGTTCCGCATACTCGCCGTTCCGCTTCTTCGGTGCGATGGTTCTCGGCCTGAATACGACCAACAGGCAGAACATCCGTGTCACCTGGACGGGCGGTACGGTTGTCTCGCAGACACGTCTTTATGCGATCGTCCTCCAATATCGCGTCGGTACATCAGGCGCATGGTCCACAGCAATCAACAACGCGACCGATACGGTTCAATACAAGTCGAGCACAACGGGTAATGCCCAAGCGATGCCCTCGTTCACCTTGCCCGCCATCTGCGAGAATCAACCGAACGTGCAAGTTCGTTGGAGAATGTACCAGTGGAGTTCTGCATCGTCGGGCAGCCGTCCGCAGCTTCGGGTCGACGAGATTTCCGTTCAAAGCGATGCGAGCACCGGCACCCCCACGAAGCTGGCAGTGGTCGGCATCAACCCGGCCGTACCGTCAACATTGACTCCGTTCAGCGTAACCGTCCAGTCAAGAAATGCGGACGACCAGGCAAGAAACGTCCTTACAAGTACGGACGTCGCGCTAAGCGTATTCACGGGTAGCGGAGTGCTCAGCGGCACAGTAACCGGAACCATTCCTGCCGGAAGCAACACGCTCGTTCTCAACAATGTCATGTATAATGTCGCAGAGCAAGGCGTGGTCCTGCAGGTCTCCCGCACAGCCGGAGACGCGCTTTCAAGCGCGCTCACATCTCCGTTCACCGTCGTTCCGCGAGCAACACAACTGACCATGACTTCGGTGCCCGCGAACGCGTTCGTCGGCATCGCCCTTCCAACGGTTTCCATTACGGCGCGTCGCGCAGACAACTCTGTCGACCTCAACTATCCCGGTCCGATCACCATTTCCAAGGCAAGCGGTCCCGGTAATGTCACGGGTACGCTGACCGTCACGCCCGTCAACGGTGTCGCCAATTTCACGGGTCTCGGCTTCGACGCTCCCGGCACCTACGTGCTCACGGCGAGCGGTGCGAACGTAACGAGCGCCACCAGCACAGCCATCGTCGTCGTCGGACAACCTTCTCTTGCGGAGCTTGTCATGCCGCAGTTCATGGCGGCCCGCAGTATCACGTTGCCCACGTTCGCCCTTATCCGCATAGACAACCTCCAACCGAATTCGGCGTACCGATATTATACGGCGGCGGCCGAAATCAACAACTTGGTGGGTTTCGCCGCTGGAACGAATATTCACCTGAATACGAACGCATCGACGTTCTCGTACGTACCGAACAGCTTCAGCGACTTCGGCACGCCGGGTCGATACTCGGAATTCACGACGGGTGCCAACGAAACATCGAAGGTCCTGTGGGTGAACCTCGTTCCCTCCAGCAACTCGCGTTTCACCGCCGGTAACAATATGTTCTGGTACTTCTCGCTGCGCGATACGACACGGAGCATCGAAACGCGCTTCGTGACGCAAGGAACGACAAGAACCATCAACATCTCCACGGCAGCCACCGACGCATCGGGTATCGTCGACACCGCCAGCACCTGCGATCCCAAGACCGTCATCTGTCTGTACGATAACACGACGGGTACTACTCAACCGCTCGCCACTGCCCTCGTGCAAGACGAAGGCACGGTCGTAACGAACGCACCGGCCTTTTACTCGGGTGTCGAGACGCGTCGCACCGCATGGGCCACGCTCATCCCGAACAATCTTCCGAACGGCATCCGCCGTGTCGAGCAGCGGTCCCTTACCACCGGACA
This sequence comes from Kapaibacterium sp. (SeqCode), assembly GCA_040398805.1. Taxonomy (GTDB): domain Bacteria; phylum Bacteroidota; class Ignavibacteria; order Kapaibacteriales; family NICIL-2; genus JBBATK01. The sequence continues at coordinate 54,343 of JBBATK010000010.1, forward strand.
GATCCTGAAGGTATGGGTGGACGGTGACGGCGTATGGCCGCCGTCGAACACCGTGAACCCGTCCGGCGGAAACAACGCCGTCATGTTCGCGACTCCTCAAGTGAACTTCCCTACAAGCCTCACGGGCAAGAGTTTCTGCAGTAATCAACCGGCGGTCATCACATGGAACGCGCGCGGAATCTCCACTGTGGATCTTCAGATCACGGCCGACGGAACCACGTACACGACCATTGCGAGCGGAATCAACGCGTTGCTTGGTACGTTCACATGGACCATCCCGAGTCAGTTCGCCGGCGGTAACAACCTTCGCCTGCGAATCGTCGACACCGATCGTCCGACGACTGTCTCGGACATCTCCGGCTTCATCAATGTCAATACGCCTGCCGTGATTACTCTGCAGCCCGAGAACAAGGAGGCATGTCTGGGCGGTACGGTCACCCTGAGTGTTCGCGCCAGCGGAACGGCTCTCACGTATCAGTGGGAAAAAGATGGCGTACTCATGGCTGGTAGAAACAGCGCAACACTCGAAATCCCTACGGTGACCAATGGCACAAGCGGACTCTACCGTTGCATCATCAACGGTGGTTCCGGTTGCCCCGGCGCTACGTCAGGATACGCGTTCATCTCCATCATCCCCGAACTCCAAGTGGTATCGCAACCGCAAAGCACCTCGGCCGCCGTCGGCGGTACCGCCGTCCTTCGCGTGGAAGCGAATCTGCAAAGCGGACTTCTCTACCAATGGTACCGTGGAACAACGTTGCTGAGCGATAACGCCCGCATCACGGGTACCCGCTCCTCGTCTCTCACTCTGCGTAACATGATCGCCGCCGATTTCGGTAACGACTACCAATGCCGCATTGTCTCCAATTGCGGTTCGATCCTGTCGGAAAAGGCGAGTATCTCATCGGCCAGCATTACGATAACGACCCAGCCGGAGTCGGTCGATGCCTGCTCCGACAACGACGCATCCTTCACCGCAGCAGCCACGGCATCGGGACCGAATGTGACGGTTTCCTATCAATGGTTGAAGAACAACACACCCATCAGCAACGGAGCCAAGTATAGTGGCGCTACGACGGCCGTCCTCACCGTCAAGAGTCTCGTCGCTGCGGATGCAGGACAATACTCCTGTAAGGTGACGGCGTCCAACGGCGCCGTAGGATTCACCTCACCCGCCGAATTGCGTGTCTCCACGGGTCCGAAGATCCTCGCACAAACGGGCACCATCAGTGCCTGCGACGGCGATACCACCCGCCTGTCGGTGACGACCATGGACACCACGGGCGTCAGCTATCAGTGGTGGTACAAGGGCAGACCGATCAGCGGTGCCACGTCGTCCACTCTCACCCGCATCGCCTCCGTCACCACCGAAGGTTCGTACTGGTGTGTGGTGTCCACCGCATGCGGAACCGATACGGCCAAGCAAGGAAACATCGTGCGCGTGGCCGGTACGGTCATCACGACACAGATGCGGAAGGAAACAAAGCTCCTCGAGGGCGGTACCATCGTCCTCACCGTCGAAGCCACCGGCAAGAACCTTCGCTACTTCTGGTACTTCAACGGCAAGTCCCTGCCGAACGATACGACGGCCACCCTTACCATCCGCAATGCGCAGCTCTCCAACGCCGGCACCTATGGCTGCCGTATCCTGGGCGACTGCGGTGGGGTGGACGCGGATTCCGGTGTCGTGTCGATCACGAGCGACGTGAACGAACTGGCAGAATACGGATTCACCATGTTCGCTCCCACGCCGAATCCGGCAAACGATCGTGCGACCGTCTCGTTCGAACTCTCGTCAGCGAGATATGTCTCCCTGAGCATCGTCGACGTTCTCGGTCGTGAGGTCCTCGCACCCGTCAACGGTGTGTTGGAAAGCGGCAGTCACTCCGTCGGCATCGATTGTTCATCTCTTGTCGGCGGATCGTATGTGGTCCGTCTGCAAAGCGCGCAATCGGTCATCACGAGGCGTCTCGTCATCGTCAAGTAAACGATGCCCGACAGGTCGGTCGCCTTCACAGAGGTTTTTTCATTTCATGGCAGAGCGGCCCTTCGGGCGCTCTGCCATGTTTGTCTTAAGTTGTCCGTATGAAAACATCCCGCTCTTTTCGACGTGTTCCGTTCCTCTTCATCCTTGCTCTCGCATCCGTTCTGTCCTCGAAAACGGTGAGCGCGCAGGCGGTGCTTGTCAGCGAATACTATAACGTCAGCGATCCCACCGGCGAGTGGAACGAGATCATCGTCGTCCAGGACAACCTGGACATGCGCGGATGGTTCGTCACCGACAACAACACCAATCAGACGGCGCGCCAGGGCGGCGTCCGTTTCAAGAACATCGACTTCTGGAAGAACGTCCGAGCTGGCACCATCATCGGGATCTGGCACAGGAACTATCCCTCTAACGCCGTCGTCGACGTGGATACGTCCATCACGGACGGACGTGTGATGATCGCGCGGCAGGATACCAAGTACGTCGATGTCGTCGAATGGACGGGTCAGCCCACGGGGTTCAACCTTGCCCGTCAGGGCGATTTCATTCAGGTGTTCACCAAGGACACCGTCCACGTCCATGCCATGGGTCATCGGGACGACACAGCGCCGGGCAGCTATTGGGGCACCATGCCCGCACCGAAGACGAATCTTCTTCAGCTCTGCGAAGACCGCTCCAGCAACCGCATGTATCCCGGCTCCTCCTTGGCCGAGTATACCGGCGCGAATCTGGAAGTGCGTTCGCAGGTGTGCCCAGGGAACATCACCCGCACCTTGCCGAATAAGGACTGCAACACGGGGGCGTCGAACTATCCGTTCTGGCATACGCTCCGGACACCCGTGTGGACCTCGCCGACCCTGACGGCTGCGGTCAATGCCACGACCATCAACCTGTCGTGGAATGCCATGACCGATCCCAATCCCGGCGATGGCATCCAGGGATATCTCGTGGTCCGCGACAGCGGTTCCACCCCCTTCGTTCCCGTGGACGGCCGCGTGTATACGAATGGCGAACGCGTCGGCTCCGCCGTCATCCTTGCTCACGTGGCGGCGTCCGCACAGGCCTATGCCGACATCATCGACCTCCCCTGCGGCGTCATCTACACGTATCGTGTGTTCGCGTATCGCTTCGGCCTCGATGACGAGTTCGGTATCAACACGGCGGTCACGACCGCACGCGGACGTCAGTACAACACGACGTCGGCGGCCTTCTCGGAAGTCCTGAAGCCCTCGGGCACGGGTCCCACCCTGCAGTACACCAAAGGCGCGAACACCTTCTGCGAGGGCTCGTCCCTGGCCATCACCGCGCCGCCCCAGCCGGGCTTCACCGCGCAGTGGACGTTGAACGGAACCGATATTCCCAATGAGACCTCCCTCGGCATCACCGCGCGGACGAGCGGACGGTACCGCCTGAAGCTCCGTAACGCCCAAGGCTGTCTGGTGCTCAGCGACTCGGTGGATGTGACGGTAAATCCGTTACCGACGGTCGACGTCTTCCCCAAGAACATCACTCTCTGCAAAGATTCCGTCGCGCTCCTGCAAGCGACGGTGAATACCGACCTGAGCTATGCGTGGTCGCGGAACGGCACGCCGATCACCGGCGCAACGTCCGCTCAATATCTTGCCAACGGCAGCGGCGACTATACCGTGCGCGTCGTCAATACCGCCACGGGGTGCGCATCCACATCGGTCGGTGTCACGATCAAGACCCTTGATATCTGGTTCACGATGTCGACGTCCGTCGTGAACTTTCCGGACCTTCAGGACTGCGAGTCGTCCAAAGACGACAACTCCGTGATCCTCACGAATACGAACAGCACCGATACCGTGCGCTTCACGGCGATAGAGTCGGCGAACTTCAGCATCGTCTCGCCCGCCTTCCCCTTGGTACTGGCTCCGGGCAAACAGGCCACGCTCGTCGTGCGCTTCACTCCCACGAGCTCTGCCGCCGCAAGTCAGACCATCAGTATCGTCGCTGCGCCCTGCGGCATCACGCAACGCATCTCGCTCAGCGGACGTAAGCCGGGCGCGGGAGCGGGAGTGACGACCAATGTCGCCAGCCGGGACTTCGGTATCACGGCATTCTGCGGAACGGATCCGACAGCGACGGACTCGATAACGATATCCGTTTCATCGGCCACCACCATCACCTCCATCGATGTCCCCTCGCCCTTTAGCGTCTCTGCCGCAGACAAAGCGGGCTTCACCATGAACGCGGGCGAAACGAGAGTGGTGCGCATCACGTTCAATAGCAGCGGCAATCCGTTTCAATCAGGCAAGAGCGATTGCGTCATCCGATACAAGGCAGGCGCATGCAGCGATTCCTTGAAAGTGAATCTGCGCGGATCCTTCACCCTGCCGCAGCTGTTGGCGGACGTGGCCAATCTCCGCTTCGCACCCGTCGATTCCTGCTCCGTCCTGTCGCGGGACACGGTGATACGCCTGACGAATCCGAGCGCGGTGGACGTGTACCTGGATCAACTCACCGAACCCTCGCTCCGCTTTCTCGAAGTACCGACGAACGGACGTTTGCGCGTACCCGCCGGCGCTACGGTGAACGTCACGCTTCGCTTCTCACCGAACGGCTATCAGACCATCGCGAACAAACGTATCCTGCTCAGCGCTCAACCGTGTTTGGACGTTTCCGGTTTCGTGTTCAGCGGTGAGCGACGTGAATTCTCCATCGGTAGCATCACTCCCGTGGTGAACTTCAATCAGGTTTCCGCATGTAACGGCTTCAGCACACGCACCTTGCCGGCATCGTTCGACGCCATCCTTACCAGTGGCGCCACCGCAACAATCTCCGACATTCGCGTCAGCTCCGCCCTTGTGCAAACGAGTCTGAAAGTAGGCCAGAGTTTCTCATCCGGTATGCAGTCCTTCACGGTCTCGCTCGTACCCGGAGCGCCGGTTCCGCTCGGACCTTTCGCTGCGAAGGTGTATCTCACCTTCGATCCGTGCGGCATCCAACGTGTCATCGATGTCACCGCCGAATTCATCGGCTCGGAGATTCGCTTGTCGACCACAGGAAAAAAAGACACCACCATCGACTTCGGAACGGTGACCGTGGGTTCGAATGTCATCCGGTCGGTCGCCATCCGGAATACCTCATCCGTCCCCGTAACCTTAGGACCCATCGTCAGCATCAGCGCACCGTTCACATACACCCTGAATCCGCCGCCGCCGTCCGTACTTCAACCGAACGAAGAGGCGTTCATCGATATCATCTGCGCACCATCGGACACCTCGCGTGCTGATGTACTGCTCCCCCTCACGATCACGCTTCCGTGTTCGGATACCGTCCTCGTCCGTTTGAAGGTGAATGGCGGAAGCGCCGGCGTCAATCCCTCGCCCTTCCGTTTCGAGATCGATCATCACACGGCGGACGTCGGCACGCAATACACCATACCTGTGCGAATCACCGGGAGGGATATCGCCGCCAAAGCCCTCAGCGCGGTGGACGTGACCGTCAATTACAATTCCGCATTGTTCCTCGTGACGGGCGTGCGTATCGGACCGGCGTTGCGGGACTTCACCCCAAGCATCCTCTCCACCGTCAACGGCGTCCGCCTTGGCGCTCGGGGCGGTACGACGGTGCGTGGCGAGGACGTGGCATGGTTTATCGATGGAACGGTCCTGCTCGGCGATGCACTGACGACGCCGTTGGCAGTGGATACGGTGAGTCTTGCCATCACCAGTACCGAGCTCACGCCGCAGCCTCCGGTGAACGGGTCGCTGACCATCACCGGTTCCTGCAAACTGTCGGATCGCCTTCTGAATGTCGGCGGCACCTTCACTCTTCGCCGACTTCAGGTGGATCCCGACGGCCGGAGCGGCGTTCTCGACTACGAGGTGGTCGGTGATCAATTCACGCGCATCGAGATCTATTCGATGACCGGAGAACGAGTGCTCGTGGTGACGGAGGGCACCGTGTGGGCGGGTCGACATGAAGCGGTGTTCTCCTGCGATGCGATGGCGCAAGGTTCATATATCCTCGTCGTTGAGAATGGCATGCATCGCCGCTCTCTGCCCTTCTCTCTTCTTCGCTAAACGACATCGTTCAAGATCCATGATCACCTGCAGCCGCGTGACCTCCGTCGAGTCGACACGACGCGTTTATCCCTTGACGGTTCTCGCGTACAGGCGCGGGTGATAGGACGTTTGATACTCCGTCTGAACGACGTTCTCCCGCATGATATGCGTACTCTTGCGCAGGTTAAGATGGGTGGTGCCGACGCAGGTCGGGGCTCTATTCGCTGCCCGGTGTCTCGAGGATTTGAAGCTTGAAACCCAGGCCGTGGACGTTGACGATGGTGATGCGGGGATCGTCCTTGAGGTATTTCCGCAGGCGTGTCACGAACACGTCCATGCTGCGACCGTTGAAGTAATTATCGTCGCCCCACACCTCCTTCAACGCATCGCTGCGGCGCACCACCTCGCCTGCCGAGCGTGCAAGGATGCGCAGGAGTTCGGACTCCTTATGGGTGAGCGTTCTCGACTCTTCGTGACGAACGAGCAGGCGGCGCTCTGCATCGAAGGAATACTCGCCGATCGTGAATCGCTTACCATCGTTCGTGGTCCCGTGAACATGTGTGCGACGCAGGATGGCTTTGATCCGCATCATGAGCTCGTCGATACTGAACGGCTTCGTCACATAATCGTCGGCTCCCATTTCGAATCCTTGGAGTCGGTCTTCCGGAAGACTTTTCGCGGTGAGGAAGAGGATAGGAACCTTCGTGTCGCGGGAACGGATGTGCTGTGCCAACGTGAATCCGTCCTGTTTGGGAAGCATCACATCAAGGATGCAGAGATCGAAACGGGAGCTAACGAATGCACTCTCGCCCTGCTCTCCGTCGGTACAAAGCGTGACATCGTATCCTTTGAGCTGAAGGAATTCGGAGAGCACGGCTCCGAGGTTGGCGTCGTCCTCCACCAAGAGCAATCGCGCATGGTCGAGCGATCTTTCCGCTACGTCGGCGGTTCCTCCATATTGCGTCATCATAATCTCTCCTTCGTTAGGTTTCGACGTCCGCTCGCCGAGGACGTCACCGCAGACACTCATAGGTACGGATTCCCGATGTTCCGCGACTCATCCGACGCCGACCACACCACCTCGCGCCGTCCGAAACGGCGGTTTCGGATCCGGCTCGAGCATAGTGACTCACGCGCGGCTCAGGCACGGAAGGATGATGGTGAAGGTACTTCCCTTCCCCAATTCGCTTTCCACACTCACATGACCGCCGTGCGCTTCCACGATGGACTGCACGTACGATAATCCCAGACCGAATCCTTTCACATTATGCACGTTGCCGGTGGGCACGCGGAACAGTCGTTCGAACACCCGCTTCTGATTGTCGCGACTGATGCCGATGCCGGCATCGGTCACATCGACGCGCAGATGCGAACCCGCATTCGTACTGCGCACGGTGATCCGAGGAGCATCGGTACTGTATTTGATGGCATTGTCGAGCAGGTTGAGAAGCACGTTACGCATGTGCATCTCGTCCGCCGACACATCGGTGATCGATGCACGCACGTCCACATCCACACTGCCGCCACGCGATTCCAGCTGCAGACCGATGGCGTCGACCGCTTCCTCGATCACTTCGTGCATATCGATCCTGCTGACATTCAGGACCAATTCTCCGCGCTCCATCTTCGCCGCTTGCAGAACGCGCTCCACTTGTGAACGCAGCCGATGATTCTCCTCCCGGATGACGCCAAGGAAGCGCTGCACGCGATCGGTACTGGCCGACACGTCGGGATCGCGAAGGGCGTCGGCGGCAAGCTCGATGGTCGCTATCGGGGTCTTCAACTCGTGGGTCATGTTGCTGATGAAATCGGACTTCATCTCCGAGATCTTCTTGTGTCGGTTCAGATTCCGCATGGTCCATCCGAACGAACCGACGATGATGGCCATGAAGACGGCGGATGACCCCAAGATGCTTGCATTCTTGTTCATGAGGTACTCTCGCTTGGAGGGGAAACTCACAAAGAGCGTATGGTTCTTTTGCACGATATCGCCGGGAAAGAGTACCGTTCGATAATCGGAACCTTGAACATCCGCCGGCTTTCCGTCTCTTGTTATGACCATCCGCGAACTCTGTCCGTCCACGATACCGAAGACATACTCGGTCGGAAGATTTCGGTGAGCGAATTCACGTCGCAAGACAGAGTCCACGGCATCGGCCGACACACGCTCGCCGAGCGTACGGGTGAATTCCCGTAAATCGCGCACCGTCTGTTGTATGTGCGAAATCTTCTTTCGGGCGCGTCTCGTCAACTCGTCGTCGCTCTTGGACGTTCCGGACGGAGTCGTTCGTAATGACGTGCGTCCCGAGGATGAGGCATCGGAGATGCGAAGCAACGAATCCTTCACTCCGGCTGCCTGCCGGGAAAGCGCCAATTGCCGGGAACGCTCCCGCATCTGTTCAGGATTCCCGACGGCCACGGAAAATGCAGAGTGCGTCCCTGACGGCGACCCGCTATTGTCACCGAATCCTATGGTCACCTGCACCCCGGGCGGCTCGCTGGGTATGGCATCGACAAAAGGCCGGTCGAAGGCGAACCGCCTTGATGTCATCTCGCGTACTGTTTCCTCTAGCCCCTGCTCAACCTGCTCGAAGGCGGCATCGAATTCGCCGCTCATCTGGCGCAACACGGAATCCCAAGAACGGGAATGCCGTTGGGTGTTGGACCCGGAAGCGAGCGGGTCTGGAGAGCGCTCGACAATGACCTGCCGGGATGTCGGACGAGGGATCTGCCCCATAAAGGGTCGTGCGGAACGTGCACCATGGTTCATCTCCGGCACGTCGGAGAGTCGTTCTTTCTCGTTTTCCTTGCCGCTCCGTATGGCTATGCGTTCAGGTATCACGTCAGCACGAGGAGGTTCGCTCGGTGCGGTATCTCGATTCTCGACATGGATGCCGGAGGTGATGGCAACGGCGTCGGCGACATGTTCCGCATCTTCCAACTTCTTGGCCACGGAACTCAAGGATTCCTGCACCTGTTGACGGAACAATTGCTCGCTTAGCTCCAAGGAGTCACGAACGAGCAGCGCTTGCGCACCCACCAGTCCCAGCATGGCGAAGGCCAGCGCACCGGTGATGAAGCGGGGAGAAAAGGACGAAGAACGTTTCATGGCCACGGAAGATGAGAAGCGTTGATTCGAAAATAGAGGGCAAAGCCCTGAACTCCCTGAGTGATTAACACACCTTAACAGGGACGAAAACCGACGAAAAACGGGTATTTCGCTGGTCTCAGTCGTATAGACGAGGGCGCGGGCATCTTGGTTTCCCGCATCGGCTCCCAACCCGTCGTCCTTCCCTCCTTGCCGGTTTGTACCGCCTTTTTCCTATATTTGCATTCGGTTATGACAATCCGATGGGCGTCTCGCCCATTTTTTATTCGATCGAATCTTGATACGAACGATCCCGGACGAGTCTTTAGAGATCATTCATCGCGTGTGCGCCGACCATGGCTGTACGCTCGTTGGCAGTGACCTCCGCGGTACCGAGCACCGCTTGATACTCGACCTCTTTATCGATAATCGACAAGGCGTGACCCTTGATAACTGCTCCGCAGTCCATCGCGTCCTCCTTGAAGAAGCCGAAACCGACAATTTTCTGAGTGATGTATACAGGCTCGACGTATCATCACCCGGTGTTGATCGCCCGTTGACATTCAATTGGCAATACGACAAACACGTAGGACGCATGCTGAACGTGCAGTGCCATGACGGGACCACCGTCAAGGGAACGCTCACGGAAGTATCGGAAGGCGACATACTCATCGCCCCGGTTGCACCGAAAAAGCAACGCACGCCCGTGGAACCCCGTCGTATCCCCTTTGACCATATCACGAGTTCAACCGTAGAGATTGATTTTCGGTAACCCCGTTCGGTTCGTCCGAATCGGCATGGTCGCCGATGCCACGAGATTTTCTCCTCGAGCATCCGGCCGTTCCGATGTGCGTGCGTGCCGCAACCGTGTCCTTCGACGCGCATGCCGGCGGAGGAGGAACGAAGGGTGGTCCGGAATTTGACACAGACATATTCACTCACTGATTTACTCGAGTAGGTAGTACCATGGCAAAACGTAAAGCAGCGCCGAAGTTCGACAAGAAAGTGATCATCGAAGCATTCGCCGAGATGGCCCGTCAAAAGGGCATCGATCGCGACCTTCTGCAGGGTCTTCTCGAGGAGACTCTCGGCATGATGGTGAAGAAGAAGTACGGCAATGACGCCAACTTCGACATCATCGTGAACATGGAGAAAGGCGACATCGAAATCTATCTCACCCGCGAGATCGTGAAGTTCGTGCTTAACGAAGCGCGGGAAGTCTCGCTTGCGGAGGTGACCTCCAAGTCGAAGGATCCCTACGATATGGGCGATGAGTACATCGAGGAGATCTCCTTGGAGAACATCGGTGCCGAGTTCGGCCGCCGTATCATCACGCTTGCCCAGCAGGCGCTGGCGCAGCGCATACGCGACGTGGAGAAGGATAACATCTTCAACGAGTACGAGCAGAAAGTCGGAGAAGTCATCGTCGGCGAAGTCTATCAGATACGCCGCAACGACCTGCTCGTGATGCACGACAAGCACGAGATGCGCATGCCGCGCGAAGAGCAGATCCCGAACGAACGGTACAAGAAGAACAGTGCCATTAAGTCCATCATCAAGGAAGTACGCCGGAGCGGTACGAGCGGCATGCCGGACATCATCCTGTCCCGCGCCGATGATCAGTTCCTTGCCCGTCTGTTCGAAATCGAGATTCCGGAGATCTTCGACGGCATCATCGAGCTCAAAGCCATCGCACGCGACCCCGGCGAGCGCTCGAAGGTCGCCGTGATCAGCTTCGACGAACGCGTGGACCCCGTAGGTGCCTGCGTGGGTATGAAGGGAATCCGTATCCACTCCATCGTCCGTGAACTCGGCAACGAGAACATCGACGTCATCGAGTGGAGCGAGGATCCCGTCACCTTCATCAAGCGGGCACTGTCGCCGGCGAAAGTGAAGGACCTGATTCTGGACAACGAAGCGCGGACGGCCACCGTGGTGGTACCGGACGACCAGGTGTCGCTGGCTATCGGGCGCAACGGACAGAACGTCCGTCTCGCCTCCCGCATCACCGGCTACACGCTCACGCTCATCAAAGAAGGCGGAGAAGACATCGAGCTTATCGAGTTCCGCGAGGAGATCGGCCGTGAACTGTACGACAACATCATCGAAGCGCATATCGACACGGCACGTGAATTCCTTGCCGCCGACCTTGTCACCCTGGTCCAGATACCGGGTATGACACCGGAGAAGCTCTTGGAGATCCGCGCGCTCATCCTTGAAGAGTTCGATGAACCCGAGGTATCCAACATCAGCGACAAGATCCTTGCGGCGGTGATGTCACTGGATCCCGACAACATTCCCGTGAAGTCCATCGAGGACGAGATCGGCGACCTGTTCGATGACATGGTGACGGATGCGGCCGGCGACGACGACGAAGACGGCGCAGGGTCCGCCGGTGGCGAGGAAGAAGCACCGAGCGACAACATCGAAAACAACGACTAGCATATTCGGCAGACCGGGAGGGCACACACTGTGCCCTCCTCCCTGCCCTCCATTATTTACGGCTTGTATCCATGGCTGAAAAAAGAGAAAACAAACTTTTCAAAGTTGCCTCTCAACTGAACATCGGTAAGGATGAGATCGTCGACTTCCTGAAAACCAAAGGTTTCTCTGTTGAGAACAAACCTACCGTGCAGCTCAGCGATGAAATGCTGGATGCGGTGTATGATAAGTTCAGCAAAGAGGCGAAGCTTGTCGAAAAGCAACGCGAGAAGATCGAGAAGCACAAGACCGTGGCGCGGAAGACCGACGCCGCCGTCTCTCTGCGCAGTCGCGAGCAGGAACGCATCATGGAGCAGGAAGCCCGTGAAGCATCTGAGCGCCAAGAGCGCGAACGCATAGAGCGGGAGCGTCAGGAACGCGAACAGGTGGAACGCGAAGCCCGGTTGGCAGTGCAGCGCGAACGTCAGGAACGCGAACAGGCGAAACTTGATGCAGCACGTGCCGCGGAGCAAGCGGCTACCGTGGCGGATCCTGTGGCCGCTGCTCCTGTAGAAGCGGCAGCACCCGCCGTTGAAGAAGCGCCGCCCGTGGCCGTCGACACACCGGCACCGGCCGTGGCGGCAGAGCCCGCTGCGCCGGAAGGCGAAGCAGCCACCGATGAAGACGCCTCCGACGGCACCGAAGAGATCGGCGAAGACGGTGTCAAGAAGAAACGCAAACGCAGAAACAACATCGTCATCACTTCCGAGCCCGGCTCACGTCCGCAACTGCGCGGCTTGACGGTGCTTGGCAAGGTGGACCTGCAACCCCCGCGGACATTCAGGCCCGCGGACAGGTCGCGGGACAAGGGCGGTCGCAGCGGCGACTCCCCCATCACCACGCCGATATCGGAGATCCGCATCGGCGCATTCGCCGGCGGCGGTCCCAGAGGTCCCGGCGGTTTCAAACGTCCGGACGCCAAGAAGGCACCGTTGACGAAGAAGGAGCTGGAACGCGAGAAGAAGAAGAAGCGCTCCATCAAGGAGCAGGTGGCGGAGGTGGACATCGACCGCGCCATCCGCGAGACGCTCTCCGGAAACGAAGAGGCGTCGCAAGCCCGGATGCGGAGTAAGATCAAGCAGAAGAAAAAGGACATCCGCGACGAGCGCGAACAGAAGCGTCAGGAGGAACTGCAACGCGAAAGCGGCATCCTTCGCGTGACGGAGTTCCTCACAACGGCGGAGCTCGCGAACTTCATGGGCGTATCGCCTGCGGAGATCATTACGAAGTGTTTCTCGCTCGGCTTGATGGTGAGCATCAACCAGCGTCTGGACAAGGAGACCATCCAGCTCATCGCGGACGATTACGGGTACACGGTGGAGTTCATCACCGAAAAGGAGATCGACGTCGAAGCGGAGATCGTGGACGAACCCGACACCCTGGAAGCACGCCCGCCCATCGTGACGATCATGGGTCACGTGGATCACGGTAAGACCTCGCTCCTGGACTACATCCGCAGTGCCAATGTCGTTGCGGGTGAAGCAGGCGGCATCACTCAGCACATCGGTGCGTACAAGGTGGAGTTGCCGAACGGACGTGCCATCGCCTTCCTCGATACGCCGGGTCACGAAGCCTTCACGGCCATGCGTGCCCGCGGTGCGCAGGTCACGGATATCGTCATCCTCGTGGTGGCGGCGGACGACAACGTCATGCCCCAGACCCTCGAGGCCATCAGCCACGCACAAGCGGCGAACGTGCCGATGATCGTGGCCATCAACAAGATCGACAAGGAGAACGCCAATCCCGATAACATCCGTCAGCAGCTCGCCAACAACAACGTGCTCTTGGAGGAATGGGGCGGCAAGTATCAATCGGCGGAAATCTCCGCACGCAAGGGTATCAACATCGAGAAGCTTCTCGAGAAGGTGGTCCTGGAAGCGGACATGCTGGACCTGAAGGCCAATCCTCATCGTCCTGCCCGCGGTACCGTCATCGAGGCGCATGTGGACAAGGGTCGCGGAAACGTGGCCACCATCATGGTGCAAAAAGGCACCCTGCATGTGGGCGATGCCTTCCTTACCGGACAGTTCTTCGGTCGGGTCCGCGCCATGTTCGACGAGCGCGGTCACCGCGTGGAAGAGGCCGGTCCGTCCACACCCGTGCAAGTGACCGGATTCGATGGTCTGCCGGAGTCGGGCGACGTGCTGATCTCATCGGAGAACGACACATCCCTTCGCGAAGTGGCGATCCAACGTCAGATCCTCCGCCGCGAGCAACAGCTCCGTCAGGTGCGCCATATCACGCTGGACGATATCTCTGCACGCATCCAACAAGGCGGCGTGAAGGAGCTTCGCCTCATCATCAAGACGGACGTCAGCGGCTCGCTCGAAGCGCTCACCGACTCGTTGCTCAAGCTCTCGCGCGACGAAGTGAAGGTGCAAGTGATCCACCGCGGCGTGGGCACCATCACGGAAAGCGATGTGATGCTGGCCGCCGCATCGGACGCCATCATCATCGGCTTCCAGGTCACCGTCCCCACCTCCGTTCGCAAGCTTATCGAGAACGAACAGGTGGATGTCCGCCTGTACTCGATCATCTACGACGCCATCAACGAGGTCAAGCTCGCGCTCGAAGGTATGCTCTCTCCGGATATCAAGGAAGAGATCACGGGACGCGTCGAAGTACGTCAGGTGTTCAAGATCTCGCACGTGGGTCAGGTGGCGGGTTCGTATGTCCTCAGCGGTTCCATTCTGCGCAACGACAAGATCCGCTTGCTGAGAAACGGCTTCGAAATCTTCAAGGGCACCATCCAATCGCTGAAACATGTGAAGGAGGATGTCAAGGAGATGCGCTCCGGCTTCGAGTGCGGTATCACCATCAACGGCTTCAATGATTACGAGCCGGGAGACATCGTGGAAGCGTACAAGATCCTTGAAATAAAACGCAAACTGTCGTAACACCCTATGTCCGTACGCACAGAGAAAGTCGCCGGCGAGGTGCACAAAGCCCTCTCCCCCGTCATGGACGCGTTCGCACGCGAGCACGGCGGCGGTCTGCTCACCATCACGAAAGTGGTGATGTCGCCGGACCTCTCCATCGCGAAGGTGTATGTGAGCGTCTTCGCTTCGAAGCTCGCTCAACCGCTGCTGCTTAAGACCCTCGGGGCGGAGGCCTACAGGTTCAAGAGGGCGCTGGCCACGGGTCTGCGACTGCGCATCGTGCCGGAGTTGCGATTCTTCATCGATGCGTCGCTGGACGAGGTGGAACGATTGACAGAGATACTCAAAGCGAATCCTCCACTGCATCCGGAGTCACCACGTGATGAATCAGCTGCCGATACTGTCGATTCGGACGAGTAGCGATCCCCTTGCGGTGGACGCCTGGTACGAATCAGCCGTCGCAGCGGGCGGTGTCTTGCTCATTGATAAGGAGAGTTCGTGGACGTCCTTCGATGTGGTCGCAAAACTGCGTTCCGCATGGAAGATCGCCAAGATCGGTCACGCGGGAACGCTCGATCCCTTGGCCACGGGACTGCTCATCGTGTGCTGCGGTAAAGCCACGAAGCGCATCACGGAGTTCCAGGACCGGGAGAAGGAATATCGCGCGGTCGTGAAACTCGGTGCGACGACGAAAACATACGATGCGGAAGGCGAGGAAGAGAACATCACCGATGTCTCTCATCTGAACCCGCAGGATATCATCGATGCGGCATCACGGTTCACGGGTGACATCGACCAGATACCGCCCATGTACAGCGCGCGCAAGGTGGACGGTAAACGCCTGTATCAGCTTGCCCGCAAAGGCGAGGACGTCGAACGTCCGGCAACCCGGGTGCATATCCATGCGCTCGAGGTTACAGACATCCGGCTTCCCCGCTTCACGTTGACGGTACGATGCTCCAAAGGAACGTACATCCGTACCCTGGCGCACGACATCGGTCGGATGCTCGGCACGGGTGCGTATCTGGAATCCTTACGCCGCACGGCTATCGGTGAATTCTCCGTGGACGATGCACTCACGGTGCCGGCGCTCGTGACCATCGCCCGCGAGGCCCGCGACCGCAGAGCGGCGGCGGCACAGGCAGAAGGATGAGACGGCGACGAACGAAGAATTGACGATGCGCGAGCGCTGCGACGACGCATCGACATGAAACGGAAAGAATCATGGTCATAGTACGCGACATATCACAATGCGAGCGTGATGCGAAAAGCGTGGTCACCGTGGGCACCTTCGATGGTGTGCATCGCGGACACGTGCGCATCATCGAACGCATGAAGGAGATAGCGGCGCAGACGGGCGGACGGACGGTGGTGGTCACCTTCGATCCGCATCCGCAGATCGTCTTGAACAAGGCCGGACGTGAACCCATCAAGCTGCTGAGTTCCATGAACGAACGCTTGAAACTGCTTGCCGACGCCGGTGTGCATACGGTGGTGGTGATACCGTTCACCTTCGAATTCGCGAACACGAGCGCCAAGGATTTCATCCTCGAGCTCTTGCTCAAACACGTAGGCATAGGTTCGTTCCTTGTGGGATACGACCACACCTTCGGTCGGAACCGCGAGGGCGACGAGCAGATGCTGCGGAGACTGGGCGCTGAGCATGGCTTCACGGTGGAGCGCATCGAACCGCTCATGCTGGGCCAGGTGAAGGTGAGCAGTACGCAGATTCGCTCGGCACTCAAGGAGCATCGTCTTGCCGATGCCAACGACATGCTCGGTGCGCCGTATACGGTGGAGGGCGTCGTGGTGGAGGGCGACGGACGCGGACGCCGGCTGGGATATCCCACGGCGAACGTGGAATGCATGGAGCAGCACAAACTGCTTCCCGCCAACGGCGTGTATTGCGTGTCGGCCGTCATCGACAACGTTCGCCGCTTCGGTATGGCGAACATCGGTACGCGACCGACGTTCACGGATGATATCCATCCGCGGCTCGAGGCGCATTTCTTCGATTACAACGGCGTGCTGTACAACCGGCGCATCGCGGTACGGTTCCATGCCTTCATCCGGCACGAGATGAAGTTCGACAGTATCGACATTTTCTGGTCGCAACTGCGGGAGGACCGCGAAACCTGCGAGGCGTTCATCGCGCAGCATCTGCAGGGCTCGGGTTCACCGGCAACGGCGACATCGACGACATAGGACACTCTAACATTCATTTTTTTTCTTCATCATTTATACTCAGGGTTTGTTATGGTTTCGAAAGAACGAAAAGCAGAACTCATCGCTCAATACGGTGGATCCACCTCGAACACGGGATCGCCGGAGGCTCAGGTGGCAATACTCACCGAGCACATCAACCTTTTGCAGTCGCACCTCGACACGCACAAGAAGGACCACTCCAGCCGCCGTGGTCTGATCCGTCTTGTCAACAAGCGCCGCACGCTTCTGAACTTCCTTCAGAGCCGCGACATCAAGCGCTACCGCGCCATCATCGCTTCGCTCAGTCTGCGTAAGTAATTCCGCGGACGGTGGACGCACGGCAGCGGTGTGCTGCGAATGGCGGGAGAACGCCATGAGAAACGCGCGGGGTCGTACCCTGCGGTTCATTCATTTACAACGAGATTAATATTATGTCTGTCAAAAGAGTTTCAACACTCATCAATGGCAAAGAGTACTCGATCGAAACGGGACGCTTTGCGAAGCTGGCGGACGGTGCGGTGATGGTGCGCTACGGCGATACCATGATGCTTGTCACTGTCTGTGCGGCACAAGAACCGAAGCCCGATATCGACTTCATGCCCCTGACCGTGGAGTACCGCGAGAAGTCGGCAGCGGCGGGCAAGATCCCCGGCGGATTCTTCCGCCGCGAGGGACGTCCTTCGGAAAAAGAGATCCTCTCGGCGCGTCTCATCGACCGCCCCATCCGCCCCATGTTCCCCGAGGGTTGGCGCTGCGACACGCAGATCATCGCCACGGTGTTCAGTGCGGATGACGAGAACGAACCGAACTCACTCGGCATGACGGGCGCATCCTGCGCTCTCATGATCAGCAACGTGCCCTTCAACGGACCGGTCTCCGAGGTGCATGTGGGCCGCGTGGATGGCGAACTCGTCATCAACCCCACCTACAAGCAATTGGAAGTCTCCGACCTGGAGATCACCGTTGCCGGTACCGACGAATCCATCATGATGGTGGAAGGTGTGAGCAAGGAGATCAGCGAGGACGAGTTCCTCGAAGCTCTGGAGTTCGCCCACAAGAACATCCGCAAGCTCAATGCCTTGCAGCACGAGCTGGCAGCGATGATCAATGCCGTGAAGCGCGACGCCCCCGCACCCACGCGTCCCGAAGCCATCGAGACCGCGGTACGCGAGCACATCACCGGTAAGGTGCGTGCACAGCTCGCGAACCCCAGCACGAAGGACCAGCGCATCCTGTTCCGTCGTGCCTTGAAGGAAGAGACCATCGCGATGGTGAACGAGAAGTTCGGCACGCAGGAGGAATTCGCGGGCAAGGACTTCAAGAAACTCTGCGACGGTATCATCACCGACGTCGAGTACGAGGAAATGCGCGCGATGATCATCAAGGACGGTCGTCGCTTGGACGGTCGCGACACCACGACGATCCGTCCCATCACGTGCGACGTGGGCCTGCTGCCGCGCACGCACGGATCGGCCCTGTTCACACGTGGCGAAACGCAATCGCTGACGACGGTGACCCTCGGCACGGCTCGCGACGAGCAGATCGTGGACGGCTTGCTGCCCACGTACGACCGTCACTACATGTTGCACTACAACTTCCCTCCTTTCAGCACGGGCGAAACGGGTCGTACCGGTGGCACAAGCCGCCGCGAGATCGGTCACGGCAACCTGGCCGAACGCGCGCTGCAACCCATGATGCCCGCGAAGGAGGACTTCCCTTATACCATCCGTATCGTTTCGGACATCCTTGAGTCCAACGGCTCGTCATCCATGGCCACCGTGTGCGCCGGTTCGCTTGCGTGCATGGACGCCGGACTTCCCCTGAAGAAGCAAGTGGCGGGTATCGCCATGGGCTTGATCAAGGAAGACAGCGCCATCGCTGTCCTCAGCGATATCCTTGGCGACGAGGATTATCTTGGTGATATGGACTTCAAAGTGGCGGGTACCACCGACGGTATAACCGCTTGCCAGATGGATATCAAGATCCAGGGCTTGTCCATCGACATCATGCACAAGGCGCTGGAACAGGCCCGTGCAGGACGCATGCACATCCTTGGTGTGATGAACGGTACCATCGACGCACCGCGTGGCGACCTCTCGCCCTTCGCACCACGCCTCACCACCATCAAGATCCCCGTGGAGTTCATCGGTGCGGTCATCGGACCGGGCGGCGAGATGATCCGTTCCATCACGAAGGAGACGAACACCGAGATCAACATCGAGGATGACGGTACCATCGTCATCGCAGCGGTGAAAGGTGAACACGCTCAAGCCGCCGTCGAGTGGATCATGGGCTTGATCCGCATGCCCGAAGTGGGCACGGTGTATCAGGCGCGCGTGAAGGAAGTGCGCGAAGGTCTTGGCGCCATCATGGAGTTCCTGCCGAAGAAGCAGGGCTTGCTGCACATCTCGCAGATCGCGCACGAGCGCATCGAGAATGTCAGCGACGTCCTCAAGGCGGGCGACATCGTGGATGTGAAGCTCATCGAAGTGCAGCACGACGGAAAGTTCCGCCTGAGCCGCAAGGCATTGATCCCCAGGCCCGAAGGCATGCCCGAGGAAGAGGAACGTCCGCGTCGCGAGCGCCCGCATGGCGACCGTCCGCGTGGCGGCGGTTACGACCGCGATCGTCGCGGTCCGCGTCGCTAAACGCACTGCACGTCAACGCGAACAACCTTTCGCAAAAAACACCACCCTCGCATGGAATCCATGCGAGGGTGTTTTGTTTATCAAGGCTTTTTCACGAGTACCACGCCGTACGAGCTGAACGAGAACTACTGCGGATTCGCCTGCATGAACGTCCTATACTGAATCGCATCAAGGTGCCGTCATAGGCGCTTACGCTCAAGGAACTGGTTCCAAGGTAATCCGCATTCTGGGTACGGATTTCTCGTCTCTCACCCGGCAATCAGCCATGTCAAAACAAGACAATTTTCGTTCAGTTCGATGTTGTCCTTGTCCCACAGATTATCCCCGTTTCATCAAATCCCGAGGCACCCTCGTTGATACATTCCCCGACATACTCATCATCTCTCTATCCAGCCGTCTCATACGATACGATCTGCTATATTTTCATCCCGCGATATTTTCTCATTTTTTTGTGTAAGTTGCTTTACGGCTAGTCAGGGTTCTTTTTTTCGAAGCACTAGATATTCCCTTAACAACTTTCGCGAATCTGCGCTTTACCTCTTGCCCGTCATCTATCGGTCATCGTTGGCATATTATTCGTCTCTTCCGCTTTTTAAACTTCTGTTATTTCTGCGAGACAATTTCTGACGAACAACGTTTTTAAACATTTTTTGGGTGGTTTTATGAAAACATTGGCCCTTAGCCTCCTGACATTACTTTGCTTTTTCACGACCCCCTCCGCGCGAGCCCAATGTCCACCGGGATGGACGACAGCAACTCCCACCTTCGTCATAAACCCTTCCTGCTCGATTACCGTTACCATTTGTTATATCTGCTCTCCAAGCGGCGGGTCCCCGACTACCATTCTTATCGCTGGTTGGTACCAATCCAGTCCTTGCTCGGGAGTGGATTTCGGGAATGATTTTATTGTCTCACTTTTCATCCAACACTACGACAGTTTTTGCACTATTACCGATTGTCGTTCTGGATGTACGGATTTCATAGTGGACATCCCCGCTTGTCGTCAATGGTATTACAACTATAATCCCCCTTTGCCTCTTTTTTATTGGTGGGAACCATGTTCATCCAGTTCAAAACATTGCACTGTCACAACGAGTATCTGCCGTGATTCACAGACCGGGTCCATAATTGAATGCGGTTCTCGCAGTTATGGTAGTTATGGCATTTCATGTGCCACGGCCATCCCGCCACCATCCGGAACGCCCTCGCCTTCAGGAAACCATATACCCTACGGTGTTTGTAATGCTGGAGATTCGTGTCCTTGATAAGGTTTTGTGAACGTGAGTGTGAGGATATTGCGTCGTAGATCGGAGCAATTGTCGACTGCCTCTCATTATTCAACGACTCGGCCGGCGCAAAGACATAGTAGCTGTCTATCACTTTCCAGGTTTTCATATTTCTTTATTGCTCACTTCCATGTTTTTCTTCTACTTATTCATTTTTGAGCTTGTATGCAGCTCTCAATTATGGTCCAGTCCTGTTTCTGGAGACATGACATATTTGACCACAGACTATAAAGGTGTCGCGTCGAACGGCTCCACAGTCTTGAGTTATGGTACTCATGGTATCATACTAAGGTCAACCGATAAGGGAGCGTCGTGGTTCAGAACGTCAATCGGAAATGACAATGATGTCATTCGCATTGATACGATCAACTCTTCGTATGTAGCACTCACGAGGTCCGGTTTGCTGAGATCCGACGACAATGCCTCGACGTGGACTCGCACGGCCATTGAGAATGGAGTGGATATGTGTCGTGACAAAGACACCATCTATGTCCTCACGAAATACGCTATCGTTCGTACGACATTCTCGCGTATGGCTGACATCAGCACGCTCGTGAGCATGGATTCCACGGTGAGTGCTCGATCCATCGTTGCCTCGGCGCGAGGAAGTCTTCACTGGATAGAGGACAACAGATATGTACGCCACTATT
The DNA here is from genome assembly GCA_040398805.1 of Kapaibacterium sp. (SeqCode). Classification (GTDB taxonomy): domain Bacteria; phylum Bacteroidota; class Ignavibacteria; order Kapaibacteriales; family NICIL-2; genus JBBATK01. The sequence continues at coordinate 75,598 of JBBATK010000010.1, forward strand.
CCTTATCGTCCAAGACATCCACAGCGACCGACGTACTTTCGCTCAACCAGTGTCCTACCTGCTACAGAATCGATGGATTGCAGCAAAACATGGGCAAACTGTACGTCGCTATCGTCAACACGAGAAACAATCCCGTTGGTGCCCTGCCTTTCGAATTCTATCAGGTATATATGTCTCCCAACCTAGGATCGTCATGGCAGCGATACTCGGCGGTTGACTCATTCGATGAAAACACTCTGGGAACAGCGAACTTCAAAGTCGTCAGCGATAGTCAGATTATCGCGTTACGAACAAAGGTACTGCCGCAAAGCGTGTACATCCCGGCACCTGATACGCTGAACAGGAAGTTACATCAGTGGTTTGTCGGTATCGAGTATCTTTCGTTCAATAACTCCGGCACTTCCAGTATCATCAATCCCGACGATACCATCCCGGAGCGCTATGCCTTATCGTCGGACCTACGCCTGAACTCTCTTCTGGATTTGGGTAATGGTATCATCGTTGCCAATGGCAACAATCATTGCATTGTCCGAAGCACCGACAATGGTCGGTCATGGCAACTTCAGTCGTACTTTCCTAACGACGCAGTTTATTCCACGCCATTTTTCCGCGGCGTGGATTCAAACCATCTCTATATGCCGTGCGCACAAGGGGCGTTTTATCGGACCGACAACGCAGGGTTAACGATTCTCCCCCAACGCTTCCAATTCTATCCGCAGTATCTAGCCAAGGGTGCGGGCGTCGTGTTTTCGCACTACGACAGTAGCGGACATGGGTGCGTGATAATTCAAGCCGGACTGGAGCTTGATTCGAACGTATTTATCACGAACGACTTCGGTGAAACGTATTCGCCAGTAGGCGTACTACCTTTATTTAATGTTTTTGCGTCAGACTCTGTTCAAAGGACGAAGTACCGGCTAACGAACATCATGATTCGCAATGAGGTGGAAACCGATACGGTCTTCCTGCTAGCCGGCACACCGACATATGTTGATGCCAATAACACGTTACAGCGCTATCCGTACAGTGTCGTGATACGCCTCAACAAACAGTATGGGCTTATTGACACGGTGGCTTTGCCGGTATCGAAAGTGGCGATGTTGATCCGAGCGGGACGATTGGTGTATTTGTTCGGCACGAACGGGGAGGACCTATCATACAAGCGAAATGTAGCGGACCTCGTGTTCCCGACGTATGCGATATATCGGAGTATTGATGATGGACGGACGTGGGAATCTGTCTCGACCTCCTTACCCATACCTAACGAATATGTCAAGGTAGGACAGCAGTACGCTGCAGTCGTACCGGATTTCAGACCGGCCATTGTCTTCGACAGTACTCTCGTCGTCAGTACGGGTCAACGTCGCCTCCTCATCTATTCAAAGGATAAAATGAGACCGGATTCGTTGCATCTGCCTTTCGATCAGAATCTGCTGTATCTCGGAGAAACCATGATAAGCTCCGATAATGCACTCGCTATAGCGTCAATCGACGGCAAACTATTCAGCACTGCGCTTATTGAGGATGACAAAACCGTCTGGGATTCCAGCCCTCTACAGTCAGGATTGTCGTGGGACGGCCCACGTCTTCGTTTGCAAAGATTCATTCCCGTTTCAGATAATACCGGCTTTACGGTTACCGGTGAGTACAAAGACACGGACCGTAAATACAAGACGCATCTGTTACGTTATTCATTGAACATCCCGATTTCGGATGTCAAGGAAGACGTTCGCACTCTTCGTTTGTGGGAATCCTTGCCGTACCCGCAGCCCGCTCGACACACCGTGATGACCAGGATCTACTGGGACAAGCCGTGTTCACTTCAAGATCTGGAGATTTCTCTTTTCGATTTCGTCGGTATCCTCGTTGACGGTGATACCCATTCCAGTAGGATTGCAATAACCGCGGTTGATGAGATCAGTGCATCTCTCGCCGTTGATTGTAACGGGTTGACACCGGGCGTCTATTTCATCCGAGTCCGGTTGAGGAATTCCGATAGAACGATTCCGTTCGTCGTGCAATAAAGGATGTGCGGCGCACGCTGCTGTTTTTCTGTGATCGGCTCTTCGATGTGCACGACATTCACGTTTGTCACTGCCCGCATACTCCGTGCCATGAGATCTGCCATTCGTCGCCAGCCGATGTAAAGGTTACCGACGCACCTCCTCCACACGATGGCGCTTGACAATCAATCGGACTCTCTCCCCTCTCTCACAGCTTGTAACAACGAGGCTGCCTCCGATTCGTCGTATGGCTCGTCATCGATTCGGGTTGCACATGTTGACCTCACGGAGAAGGATAGTGATCGTCGTCGCCTCCATCGAAGTAGACAACATGTGTGAATCGGCGGCGGTCTCGGAAGGCGCGCACGCATGATTCCAAACGCCGGACCCTGCTGTTCATGCTTTGGTCGGTGGCATTTGAATGATGATGGAGACGTTCAGTACCAGCTCCCTACTTCCCATCCCCGAGCAACACGACGTTCGCGCGCTTCTTCACCGTCTTGCATGCATTGCGGGTATCCACGACGACCTTGCTGTTCTTGACGATGAGTTCCATGTCGAACACAGAGTGATCGGTGGTGATGCACACGACGTCGTAGGACTTCAGCTGTGCAGGTGTGAGGGATTTGATGGAGCGTATCACACGCTGATTCTTCTTGCCGTGATGCAAGGCAACGGCAGTAATGTAGGGATCGTAATACGAGATGTTCGTGATGCCGTCCGCATCGAGCAGTTCCGCCACTTTCAAGGCGGGAGAGTGACGCAGGTCGTCGACGTCTTTCTTGAAGGCCATGCCGAGCAGCAGCACCTTCGCCTTCTTCAGGGTGACGGGTTGTTTGGCGATTTCGCGCTCGATCATGGAGCGCACGTAGAAGGGCATCGACTCGTTCACTTCGGCGGCAAGCTCGATGAAGTTCGTCACGAAGTCGTATTCACGCGCCATCCACGACAGGTAGTACGGGTCGATCAAGATGCAATGTCCGCCGATGCCGGGTCCGGGAAAGAACGGCATGAACCCGAAGGGCTTTGTCGCCGCGGCCTCCACCACTTCCCAGATGTTCACCCCTATGCGGTCGCACAGCTGTGCCAGCTCGTTCACCAGCGCGATGTTCACACTGCGGAAGATGTTCTCGAGAAGCTTCTCCATCTCCGCCACTTCGGGGGTGGAGACGGGAATCACTTTCGAAATGATGAGCTCGTTCACCGCCACCGCAAGCTTCGTGCAAACAGGCGTGATACCGCCTACCACGATGGGTGTGTTGCCCGTGTGCCAGGTGGTGTTGCCGGGATCGATGCGTTCGGGCGAGAAGGACAGGAAGTAGTCGCGACCGCACACGAGTTTCGTTTCATCGAGAATGGGTTGCACGTATTTGCGCGTGGTTCCGGGAAAGGTGGTGCTCTTCAGGATGACGAGCGTGCCGTTCTTCATGGAGGCGGCGACGGCGCGGGTGGACTCCACGATGTGCGAGATATCGGGATCTTTATTGTCGGTGAACGGCGTCGGCACGCAGATGTAAATCACATCGCATTCGGCGCAGCGACCGAAGTCCGTCGTCGCACTGAAGGTCTTGTCCTTCCAAATCGAGTGGATGCGCTCGTCGGCGATGTCTTGGATATAATTCTTTCCCTTCTGCAACAGCGCCACCTTCTCCGTGCTCACATCGATACCGATGGTCCGGATACCCAGAGAGGCGAACTCCACGGCCAGGGGTAAGCCCACGTAGCCCAAGCCCACCACACCGACGGTGCAGGACTTGGAGGCGATGGCCTGCATGAGCCGGTCGGCAGGAGACGCGGTCTTGGCACCTGATGCCGATTTCGTTGTGCGTTTCTTCACTGTGTCAGCCATGATGATCTCCGCTCGAAAGTTCTCTCGTTGATGGAAGTGATCGATATCGTTCTTGTGAACGCCGTTGTTTGCGCGCAAACTACCAACGCAAACTCAACGTCCGCCGTAGTTCTTTTCGTAATACGACCTGTACTCGCCGCTGCGGACCTTGTCCACCCATGCGCTGTTGTCACGGTACCATTGCACCGTGCTGCTAAGACCTTCCTCGAAGCGCACCAGGGGCGTCCATCCCAGCTCCTGTTCGGCTTTCGTGCAATCGATGGCATAGCGTCGGTCGTGACCCGGCCGGTCCGCCACGGTGCGCATGAGCGACTCGGGCTTCTCCACCCTCTTCAGAATGCCTTTCACCACCTCGATGTTCGCCCGCTCGCTGCGACCGCCGAAATTATACACCTCGCCGGAGCGACCTTTCGTGAAGGCGGCCCAGATGCCGCGGCAGTGGTCATCCACATGGATCCAATCGCGCACCTGAAGGCCGTCGCCATACACGGGCAACGGTTCGTTGCGCATGGCGTTGGATATCATGAGCGGAATGAGCTTCTCGGGGAACTGATAGGGTCCGTAGTTGTTACTGCATCGCGTCACGACGGCGTCGAGACCGTGCGTATGGACGAACGCCCGCACGAACAGGTCCGCTCCCGCCTTCGAAGCGCTGTACGGGGAATTCGGCGCTAGCGGCGTCTCTTCCGTGAACGCACCCGTGGGTCCGAGCGATCCGTACACTTCGTCGGTGGACACCTGAAGATAGCGCTTGATGCCGCGGGCTCGCGCTGCTTCGAGTAGGACAAGGGTGCCGCCGATGTTCGTCTTCAGAAAGGGCTCGGCCGAGAGGATGGAACGGTCCACATGACTTTCCGCGGCGCAATGGATGATGCCCGTGATGCCGTGTTCTGCTATGAGCGACTCCACGCAGGCGGCATCGGTGATGTCGCCATGGACGAAGGTGTACCGCTCATGATGCTCGACGTCACGAAGGTTGCTGAGGTTTCCCGCGTAGGTAAGGGCGTCGAGATTTACGATATGCGCCTCGGTATGATGCAAGAGGAAGCGAACAAGGTTCGATCCGATGAAACCGGCTCCGCCGGTAAGCAATATCCTCTGGTCCATGAGTAAGCTCTGAGATTGACTGTGGAAATCCTGACTACCAAACGATTCCGCTTCGACCTGCGCCGTCAATGGACGTGACCTTCCGTGTCCGCAGGTTCTTTTTCCGCCTTCACACTATCAAACGGCGTTCCAATTATCTCCGCCAAGCGCGACTGCACCTGCCATTCATGGCGAAGGGCCCGGTACTGTTCCAGCGCCTGTTCGCGATGACGCACAGGAACATCGCTCTTCTCGGCTTTGATCATGATGTTCTTCATCGTGTGCTCCTGCGCCACGAACTCGATGAGCTCCGCCGAGTAGCCGTTGCTGCGCAGAATCTCGCGACGCATGGTATCGGTGATCATGTCGGCGATGCGCTCCCGCACGATTCCGTCCCGAAGCAGCGGCGCATTCGTCTCGCGCACCTTGGCAGACGTCAGCTGGGCATTGACGAAGTGGTGACAGCAGGGTGCGGCGAAAATGGCTCGCGCGTTCCGCCGGATTGCCAGGGCCAAGGCATCATCGGTGGCGGTGTCGCAGGCGTGCAGAGCGAGGAGCACGTCGATGTCCTCCGGTGCCTGGTACTCCGCTATGGGCGAGCAGACGAAGGTGCAGTAGGGCATGTCCAGGGCCGCGGCCGTGGCGGTGCACCACGCGATCAACTGCTCGTTGGCATCGATGCCGACAAGCCGGACGTCGCATCCGCGCTCGGTTTTCAGGTAATACGCCAATGCCAAACTCAGATAGGCCTTGCCGCATCCGGCATCGACGATGCGCAAGGATGGCGCATCGAACACGGACGAGGAGAGCATGAGGTTCATGGCATGATTCACCTGACGGAACTTGGCGCTCATCGTGGGGATGGTCTCACCCGTCTCCGTCACGAATCCCAAGGCACGAAGCAGCGCAAAGGCATTGTCGTTGCGCAGGTACGCTCGCTTCTTGCCCGGTTGCTCAGGAGTGGTGTCCCACGAGGATTTCGACGGACGTGTCGTCCGACGCAAGACGCTTTTCTTCGTCGCCTTGACATACACATCCTTCTGCGGCGTCTGCACGTGCGCTTGGGAGAAACCCTGCCCGACCATCACGCCGATCGTTTCGGCCACCACCGCCGCATCGTAGGCAAAGGTCCGGGTGGTATGCTGCTTCTGCGTGAAGGTCTCCACGCCGACAACGGCATCGTCGCCCGCTCCCGTGCATCGCAGCACCACGCGCAGGGGCGATCCCGTCTCCGCATCACGCTGACGCATGCCGCTGAAGGTACACACCCATGGTGAACCGCTAAGGTGTGAAAGAAGGTCTTCTGCGGGTAGATGTGTCATGAGGGAGGCGGAGAAAAAGGTTGAAAGATGGAAAGGTTGAACGGTCGGTATGGCGGATGGACGTGATGTACGGATGTGATGGATTGAGGTGGTGATGATCCTGACGGACGGACGTGTCACCGGCCGAGCGAAGGCGCATGGCTCCGGGTGAGAGGTTGATGCGCGACGGACGATTCACGATCAGGATTCCATGCCCAGAACGGCTTTGGCGATGTACCCTGCCACTTGAGGATTCTCCTTCAGGCGACGGGTGGAATACCCATACCAATCTTCACCGAAGGGAACGTAGATGCGCATCGCGTGACCGTCCTTGATGATGGCATCGCGGCGTTCCTCGCGAACACCGAGCAGCATCTGGAATTCATACGCGCTGCGGGGAACGGAATTCTTCGCGATGACATTCAGCGCATCGTCGATGAGCACGTCGTCGTGAGTGGCGATGTGCAGGTTCATGCCCGCGTCGAGTATCTGTCGCAACAGACGCTTGTAATTCTCCTGCACCTCCGCGCGTTCCTTGTACGCCACGCTGGCGGGCTCGATATAGATGCCCTTGCATAAGCGAACGTCCGCATTCATCGCGGCGAGTTCCTTGATATCGTCGGCGCTGCGACGCATGTAGGCTTGGATGACGACGCCGACATTGGTGAAGCCTTCGGCACGCATGCGTTTGTACAGGTCCAACGTCCGCGTGGTGTACGGGGAGTTCTCCATGTCGAGGCGTACGAACAGTTCTCGCTCCGCGGCTGCGCGAAGCAGACTGCGCAGATTATCCGCACAGAACTCATCGTCGATATCGAACCCCAGCGAGGTCAGCTTCACCGACAAGTATGCCGGCAGAGAGTGCTTGCCGATGGCGTGGATCACCTCCATGGACGAGCGGCACTCGTGCTGCGCGCGTTCGCGCGAACTGACGAATTCGCCGAGGACGTCCACCGTGGAATGCGCGCCGATGGCGGCGAGGCGTTTCACGGTGTCGACAGCGGAATCGAGCGTGGCACCGGCGATATACCTCTTGGCCACCTGCTTGATGATGCGCTTCGGGATGATGGGAAGGGTCTTGACGACGACGGAAGAAAACAAGGACATGGTGATGATCGCGTTCAGGTTCAGGATGTGCAACGACGAAACCGTCGACAGGCAAAATTACCACTTACGGACGGATGTGGACATCAACGGTCACGACGATGGATCTCGGCCATGATATGCGCATGGATCTCCTCCACGCCCATGCTTCCCGGAATGCACACGATACGGTCGCTCCACCGCGAGGCCATGGCCTGATATCCGGAACGCACACGTTCGAAGAACTCCACGCCGGCTTTCTCCATGCGGTCCGGCGCCGCATCTCCGCGTTGCGCTGCACGCACGGAGGATTCCTCGACGGTGATGTCCAGAAAGAAGGTCACGGTGGGCATCAGACCCTCCGTGGCCAGGCGGTTGGCATCGCTCACATCATGAACGTCGAGTCCGCGACCGTATCCCTGGTAGGCAGTGGACGAATCCGCATAGCGATCGCAGATCACCACCGAACCGCGGTCAAGGGCGGGACGTATCACTGTTTGCACGAGCTGACGTCGGGACGCACAGAACAACAATAGCTCGGCCATGGGATCGATGGCGAAATCGGCCGTCAGCAGAACGTTCCGCACCGCCTCCGAAAGCGGCGTGGCACCCGGCTCGCGCACCACGAGCACGTCACGTCCCTGCCGGCGCAGAACCTGCTCCAGCATGCGCACCTGGGTGGATTTCCCGCAACCGTCTATGCCTTCGAAACTGATGAACATGTGATCACCGTGATTGATAGTCCGACGCCGTCCTTCGTGGCGGTTCGCGGACAGGTCACTCGCCATCGGCGCCGTCCGCATCATAGCCGCCATGCAAGATAACCACCATCTCGCCTTTGAGCGGCGGACGCGATGCGAGGGCGGCCTGCACCTCCGTCACCGTCCCACGGATGTATTCCTCGAACATCTTCGTCAGCTCGCGCGCAATGCACATGCGGCGGTCGGGACACCGCGCTGCGAGTTCGTCGACGAGTTTGGCGATACGAAACGGTGACTCGTACATCACCACCGTTTCGCTCTTGGCACACACGGCATCAAGAAAGGTCTTCCGTCCCTTCTTATGCGGAGCGAATCCCACAAAGGTGAACGGCTGACAAGGAGCGCCGCTCGCGACGAGTGCGGTGACGACCGCCGACGGACCCGGCACGGACACCACAGGAATGTTCCGCGCGATCATCTCCCGAACAAGAACGAATCCGGGGTCGCTTATGCCCGGCGTGCCGGCGTCGCTGCAATACGCCACCACCTGTCCGTTACCGATATGCTCCGCAATGCGCTCCACCGCCCCGCGCTCATTATGGTCGTGCACGGCAAACAATCGCGGCGAGGGAATCTGCAGCAGCTCCAGCAATCGTCCCGTCGTCCGCGTGTCTTCACACGCGATCAATCCCGCCGACCGCAGGATGCGTATGGCCCGGAGGGTGATGTCCTCCCTGTTACCGATGGGTGTGGCTACCAGATACAGCGCGGGCTGCACGGCGGGTTGCGCTTGCCATTGCTCGTTCGGGTGCTCGTTCGAGTGCTCGTTCGATGGGAGAAATGCTTGTCGATTCTCTTCGCTCATGGTGTCTCGTTTCCTTTCTTTTCCCTCCGCAGGGTCCGGAAGAATGTCCGCAAGAGCTCCGCACTCTGCTCTGCCATCACACCTGCGCGCACATCGCACTGATGATTGAGCCGGATGTCGTGCGTGATGCGGTAGAGGGTCTGCACAGCGCCTGCTTTGGGATCGTCGGCACCGTACACCACCCGTGGTATGCGCGCATTCACGATAGCCCCTGCACACATGGCGCAGGGCTCGAGCGTCACATACAGCGTGCAGTCCAGCAGCCGACGACCAAGCTGTGCAGCGGCTTCCTCGATGGCCAGGATCTCCGCATGCGCCAACGCCGTGTTGCGCTCCTCGATGCGATTGGATCCACGCGCAATGATCCGTCCGCCGCAAACGATGACGCACCCGATGGGCACTTCGCCGCGCGCTCCCGCTGCTTGCGCTTCACTCAACGCCGCTTCCATCCATCGTTCGTCCGACAGGCGTTCGTCCACCATCTGCTGGTCAGGCATCGTCGCCTCCGCTCCATGATTGACCGGCGAGAATGGAGGGCAGTTCCGCGCAAAGGTCGATGTTACCCGCGAGCATGTCGTACTCGGACACCACAGACGCGTCCACCCAGCGGATGTCCTCGAACACATTATTCGTGCAGTCGCCGTCCCATGCATGCACCAGATAGAACCGCACGCTGAACACTCCGCCATCGGCATAGGTACTGCTTTCTGTGCGGATGTGGGTGATCCGTGTGGCGCGGATGGAGAGCTCTTCGAACAGCTCGCGGCGCAGGGTGTCTGCGTCATCTTCGCCACGTTCGCGTTTGCCTCCGGGGAACTCCCACTTGAGTTCATAGCGGGAGCCGCGCTTCCGCTGGCAGACGAGGACGGATGAGCCTCGAACAAGGATGCCGACGGCGACGGAGATCTCAAGGACAGGATCAGAGTTCAACGACATCTCCCTTCGCGGGATTCGTCACCGTCGCGAAACCGTCGTCGTGCAAACCGGTCTTCAACGCTTCCTGCGCATCGGGCTCGCCGTGCACAAGGAACACCTGTCCCACCGACGACGGCGTGAAGGCACGCAGGAACGCGCGCAGCTCCGCTTCGTCCGCATGCGCACTGAATCCGGAGATCTTCTCGATGGTGCCGCGCACGTGATGGGGCACGCCGTAGATATTGACGATCTCGTCGCCATCGGCCAGACGTCGTCCAAGAGTGTGCTGCGCATTGAAGCCCACGATGAGCACGGTGGTATGCTTGGACTCGATGTTGTTGGATAGATGATGAAGGATACGTCCGCTCTCGCACATGCCGCTCGCCGCGATGATGACGGCGGGACCGCGCTTGCCGTTGAGACGCTTGGACTCCTCGGCTTCGCGCACATACGTCAGCGAGGGGAACCCGAAGGGGTCCGCATCGCGCAGCATGAGGTGGCGGATATCGTCGTCGTAACACTCGGGGTGCATGCGATACACGTTCGTGGCGTTGATGGCCAGAGGAGAATCGACGTACACGGGGATGTCGGGAATGCGACCCGTATTGTACAATCCGTTCAGATGATAGACGATGTCCTGCGTGCGGCCGATGCTGAAGGCCGGGATCAGGAGTTTGCCATTCTCCTCCACCACCCGTTTGATCAGCGTCTCGAGCGTCTCGTCGAGATTCTCCATGCCCTCGTGTTGACGTCCTCCATAGGTCGACTCGCTGATGATGATGTCGGCGGTACCGGGGAATTCGGGATCGCGGAGAATAGGTCGGTCGGGTCTGCCGAGATCGCCCGTGAAACACAGTCTCACCGTCTTCGCGTTCTCTTTCAGCGTCAGCATCGTCACCGCCGAACCCAGGATATGTCCTGCATCAAAGAACCGTGCTTGGATTCCGGGTACCACGTCGAACGTGCGATGATAGCCGATGGTGGTGAAGAGCTCCAACGTCCGCGCAACATCTTTGGCGGTATACAACGGTTCGACCACATCCCTCCCGTGCTTGCGCAAGTGCTCGGCATCCTTCTCCTGGATCATGGCGCTGTCGGCCAGCATGATGGCGCATAGGTCCCGCGTAGCGCTCGTGGAGTAGATGGTACCGTCGAAGCCGCACTTCACCAGGTGCGGAAGTCTCCCCGAATGATCGATATGCGCATGCGAGAGCACGACGGCGTCGATGGAGGCGGGATCGAAGGGGAAGGTGGCATTGATCCTGGCGGCTTCCGCCCTTCGGCCTTGGAAGAGTCCGCAGTCCAGAAGTATCCTCTTGCCCGCGCATTCCACAAGGTGCATGGAGCCCGTGACGGTCTGTGCGGCTCCGTGGAATTCTATTCGCATGTGGTTCCTTGTTGTGAGTGGATGACGGGTTGACGGCAGGTGCTGTTCCTACACGGTACGAGGGCGCTGCTTCACCCGGCATGGTCGTGCCCACGCTCAGGAGTGCGGGAACGATCGACGTGGCACGGACATAGCATCGCGCGAACATCGCACAAACGCCGTGGCGCGAACGCTTACTTCTTGATGGCCTGCTCGTACACGGAGTAATTGGATGGGTCGAGCGTCCGCAAGGACTTCAACACGTCGGTGTTCTGCGATCCGCCGAAGATTTCCGTGAGCTCCGCAAGCTTGGCATCGAAGAACATCTGCATGAAGTAACTGCGCTGCGTGAGTTTCTTCTGTTTGAATTCCGCCATGCGTTCGAGCACTTTCTCCAATCCTCTGGCCCCGGCCACCTTGTCCTTGCCATACACGCCGATGCCGTCGGCATGATAGTCGAACATGAGTTTGCGGAACTCTTCCATGCGCTGGTCGAGGAGCTCGCTCACGAGCGAGATCCGCGTGAACTCTCCGGGCTGTTGCACGGTCACCGCGTATCCGGCCGCGTTGTTGCCCGCACCGAGCTGCACGATGTCCCTGGCTTGCTGGTAATACTTCGTGCCGCTGAGCTGCTCGAAGCAGTCGGCATCCAGTCCAAGAGAGATGAAGTTGTACACATCAAGGACGGTGGAGAACTCTTCGAACTTCAGGTTCTGGTAATTCAGCTGCTGGTTCAAGGTGTAGGAGAACACCCAATCCTTGTCGAGCACCTTGAGCAGTGGCGACGTCATGCCGTTATCGCAATTGGTCCGCATGTTGTAGAACAATCGCGCCTGATACCGACGTGCCTGCTGGTTGCCTGCCGTGATGTAGATGGTGACGTCGAGCGGGATCCGGGCGCCTTCCCAATCCGCACCGGTGAAGCGCTGACTTTGATAGTAGGTGTTCACGTCGTTCTGCATCGTGGCGATATCGTCGCGCTGATTGATCGGCAGCTGATCCACGTTGACGCTGACGGCTGCACGGAACTCTTGGGACTGGACATGTGGGGAAAAGAATAAAGCGCTTGCGACGATGGTGCTGAGCAGATATCTTGGCATGGACTCACTCCTTCTTTTGGTTCTACCACCAGTTTGTTTCCCTGCGCGAGGTTTCGATGAGGTACTCATCAAAATTAGTGCGCATGGGTCCGGCAGCCAATTTCTTTTTTGTGCTCGTGAGTCTCTTCCCGCCCTGTCTCACAGCGCAGTTCGGCTCGGCCCCCGCGCTTGTTCCGCTCACGTCCATCACCGGTCTCACCTGTGTCTCGGGATACTCCCGATCACTCAGTCCCGGCCTGTCCGCCTGGGATACCGCCTGGCGGGTCTCGGTCATGACCTCTCCGTCGCCGTTCGGACTGGTCGACCTGCAAACCCACACCGCCACTGCGTCCGGCGCGGTGTCGTCCGACATCGGCGTGGCACTCACCGCAGAGGCGTTCGGCGGATCCCTCTATCGCGAAACGGACTTCGCCGCTTCGGCTTCCGCTCGCGTCTCCCCACATGCCTCCATCGGCGCAGCGATCTCCTATGCTTCCATGTCCATCGTCTCGGACCGGAGCATTTCCGCGGTTCGATGCGACCTCGGCGCGAACCTGCAGGTATCGTCGCAATCCCGCGTCACCATCGCCTTTCACAACATCGGTCGCTCCGGAGTCCGGGAATTCGCGAGCACCATACCGCAGGATGTGGTCGTCGCCTACGGCACCCGGATCGACGACGACCTCGCCGTGGAAGCACTCTACGCCGTCGTCCTCCAACGATCGCATTCCTTCCAATGCGCCGTGTCTCAGCGCATCGCCTCCGTCATCACCCTGCGCCTCGCCGCCGACGTCACTTCCACCTTGCTCGGTGCCGACGTCGCCGTCGACATCGGCGCATCCGTCCGCATCTTCGGTTTCATGCACATGCATCCTGTCCTTGGACTGCGCTCCGGAGGAGGTGTGTCATGGAGCGGATGAACCACGTGCTCATGTCCGTGCTGAGAATGGTGACGCCGATGACCGCATACCGTTGCCCCATCGTGCGGCAGTCCGTGTCCCGTCATCGGATGCATCTTCAGGGCGCACACGCTGCACGCTGCGCGTGGGCGCGTGTGCTTCGGCGGTCCACCGCTCCCCGACATCTTCGTATGGACCTTCGTGTGGGTCGTCGTGTGGGACTTCGCGTGGGTCTCGTGTGCATCCTGACGTTGATGCTTGCAGGCGCGGTCCGCGCGCAGGACGTCGAACGCGGCTTGGAGCGGAATCTGGAACAGCACGCAGAGGAAAGCGGCGCCTCCGCCGAAGGGGACGACATCGACGAGCTCATGCGCCACCCGTTGGACCTTGCCTCTCTGCCCCTTCCTCGCTTACTCTCCTTTCCCGGTATGACGCCGTCATTGGCCCGAAGAATCCGCGGCTCGGTGCGACGCGGTTCCTGGGGAACGGTGCGCGAGCTGTGCGATTCCCTGCGGATCATCGACCCTCTTCGCAGCTATCTCATCCTCGGAACGTCCATCCGAACACGAGCATCCGCGACATCCGCGACATCGACGTCAGGCGCTGCCGGCAGCGCAGGGATCGATGACGACGATTCTCCGTCGCATCCGTCCGCCCCCGACTCCTCGATGGTCGTCTCGCTGCGCTCGCGTGTGCTGCGACTGCTCGACGTCACCCGAGGGGAACGGGAGAAGCGCATGCTCGGATCGCCGTACGACATGACGCATCGTCTGCGCATGAGCGCCTCGTGGGTCGATCTCGGTGTGGTATGCTCGAAGGACGCGCACGAGGCCTCGCTCACCGACTTCGTCTCGGGATTCGTTCGCATGCGACCGCTGAGCGGACTCCGCTGCATCATCGGTGATTATCTCGTGGACGAAGGACTTGGCTCCTTGTCCTCGCGGTCCGCACGACAGAGCAAAGGCAGTGCGACGACGGAGACATGCATGCGCGTGGGCGGCGGACTCCTTCCGTCCACCGGCACGCTGCCCCTGCGCATGTATCGCGGCATCGCCGCACAGGTCGATCATGTATGGACGAACGGATTCGTCCGTGCATGGTGCGGCTACTCCCGGTTCCGGCGCGCTGCACGTGTGGATTCCATCAGCGGCGAGATCTCCTCGATCGACCTCACGGACCTCCATCGCACCCGGGAAGAAATCCGCGCGCTCCGGCCGGTCGACGAGATGTCGATCCTCGGCGGGTGCGACCTGCGATGGACGTCGCTCCGCGTGAGCGTTGCGGCGATGCGTCGCGGCTACGACCGTCCTCTCGCACTCGATGAAACAGGAACTGCACGGGTGGCTAGCGGACCCTTCGCGAGCGCCTTCGCGGAGGTTCAGCTATGGTCAGGTCGCACCCGTCACGGGCTCGGCAGGATCTCTGCGGAAGGATCGGATGCCACATCCGTCGATGCCGTCGTGAACGCGGAACTCGTGCGCGACTCCCTTGGTCGATGCGGATTCATCAGCACGCTCGTCATCGATGCTGCGCACTCCACTCTCGTGGTCCGTGCCCGCACCGCGCACCCCGACCTGAGGCCGCCCATGGGCTCCGCCCTCACGGAATTCGGGTCGCTGGGCAACGAAGACGGTGTCTATGCCGGACTTCGGACACGAATGGCCGGAGGTGCGACGGTTCGCGCCTATGCGGATGTCTTCCGCTCACGTCTCCCGCGATGGTTGATGCCGGTACCGACATCCGGCATCGAACTCTTCGGCGAAGCCGCATGGAACGTCTCTTCCGTCGCGTCCCTCCGGGTGCGGGCGACGCATCGGGAACGGACGGAATCGGAGAGATCGGCGGACGAGGTATTACGAAGCTATCGCGAAGCGTTTTCCGGCGGCCGTGTGGTGGTCGATCATCGATGCTCGGAGGCGCTTCACCTATCGGTCCGAGCCGACATCGTCTCCCGTTTTCGCGTGCGGTCGGACAGCATGCCGGTGGGGAGTGCCATCGGCTTCGAAGTGGACTGGAGGGTGAATCCGTTCCTCCGCGTGCGGGCGAGGTCCACGCTGTTCTCCACTGCCGGTTATGCCACGGCCGTGAGCGTGGCGGAAGTGGCGGCACCGGGCAGCATGCGGCTCGTGCCACTGTACGATGATGGCATGCGCAGCACCTGCACCGTGGAACTTGCTCCTACTGACGGATTCCGGTGTTGGTTACGATTGGAGATGACGGAAAAGAACTCGACGACGACCATGGGAAGTTCGATTACGGAGACGCAGGGTGCGCGTCAGCGTACCGTCCTCTTGCAAACGGAACTTCGCTTGTGAGAGTTGACGCGAAGAATCCGGTCCTTTAGATGGACACCGTCTCGGCGTTCATCGCCTCGAGGTTCTTGACGATGGCGTTCAGACATCCGGAACCCAGAGCACCGTCGATGACGCGATGATCGTAGGTGATGGACACATACATCATGTGTCGGATGAGGATGGCGTCTTCGCCGTTGATCTCACGGACCACCGGGCGTTTCTGGACGGCGTACACGCCGATGATGGCGGTTTGCGGTTGATTGATGACCGGAGTTCCGAAGAGCGAGCCCCAGGGTCCCATGTTCGTCAGCGAAATGGTACCGCCTTGGATATCATCCGGACTGAGCTTCTTGGAACGGGCACGACTTGCCAGATCGTTGATGGAAGCGGCGATGCCATGGGTGCTGAGCATCTCCGATTTCTTGATGACGGGAACGATGAGGTTGCCGTCCGGCAACAACGTTGCGAAGCCAAGGTTCACGTTCTTGTACCGGATGATGTTCGATCCGTCCACGCTGACATTGACGAGCGGGAACTGCTTCACCGCATCGACGATGGCTTGAACGAAGAACGGGGTGAGTGTGAGCTTGAAACCATGCTGCTTCTCGAACGATCCCTTACGGCTTTCACGCAGTCGCACGATACCCGTGATGTCCGCCTCGGCCACACTCGTCACGTGCGGTGACGTGAGCTTGGAGCGCACCATGTGATCGGCGATGAGCGTGCGTACACGGTCCATGGGGATCACTTCCCTGTCGGATCCTCCATCGCTTCCCATACTGAGGGTCGGCGCTGACGGTGCGGTTGCCGACGGAGTAGCGGCGCTCGGAGCACCAATGCTCGGTGCAGCAACGGACGGGACGGGGGCGGCCACCGGTCGCGCGCCGCGGTTTGCGATATACGCAGAGAGATCGTTTTTCGTCACCCTACCGCCGATACCCGTGCCGGCGATGGCATCGAGCTCAGCAAGGGAGACGCCTTCCGCTTGAGCGATGGTACGGACGAGCGGTGAGTAGAATCTGTTTCCTGAAGTCCGCGGTATGGGCTGTCCCGCAGCATGCGCACCATTGGTCGCAGCAACGGCCTGCAGCACGGTGGCAGCCGGGACGGAGACCGGAGCGGGAGCGACAGCACCGACAGCCGATGCGCTCGCCGGGCCTGGTGCAGGAACCGGTGCGGAGGATGCAGCTGCTGTGGAAGCGACGGCGGCTCCGGACGAGATTCGTGCCAGGACTTTGCCCACTTCCATGACGTCGCCTTCATTGGCAAGACGCTCGACGAGCGTTCCTGCAACAGGCGACGGGACTTCGGTATCCACCTTGTCCGTGGAAATCTCCAGCAAGGTCTCATCACGCTCTACCCGGTCACCGATATTCTTCAACCACCGAAGCACCTTGCCTTCTTGAATGGACTCTCCCATCTTCGGCATCACGACGTCGATGGCACCC
>JBBATK010000010.1:92586-93663 GCA_040398805.1 Kapaibacterium sp. (SeqCode)
CAGGAGCGGGAGCAGCTGCAACCACCGGTGCTGAGGGAGCGCTGACGACATCGGCGGCGGAATTGCCGATGATGGCGATGACTTTGCCGACTTCGACCGTATCGTTTTCTTGGAAGAGAAGCTGCGCCACAACGCCCGCGACGGGCGATGGTACTTCCGTGTCCACTTTGTCCGTAGATATCTCAAGGAGCGTTTCATCGCGCTCGATGGTGTCACCCGGTTTCTTCAACCAGCGAAGTATCTTTCCTTCTTGAATACTCTCGCCCATTTTGGGCATAACAACTTCTACAGACATGTATTCGTTCTCCGTGTATGGCGTTCCTGAGGTCGGCAAAAATAGCACCCTTGGCTTACCTGACCAACAAAGCACGCGGACAACGGCTTGGCATCTGGCGGTTGTTCGGAAACTCGGCGTTGCCCGTTGCGCCGTGGCGCTGACCAGGCAATCGTACGGATCAAAGGAGCGCGCCACTGATAAGGATCATTGGTGCGGTTCGATGGTGAGTTCCAAGGTAACGAGTCCATGACATCCGACCTACAAGCGAACGTTCAAGCGGATGTCCGAACCGACCCCTGACGTGACCCGAACCAGACTCTTGCGCAGGCGCGTCGGGGAAGCGTATGGGTATCAGGCCGAGGTGTCGGCGTCATTGCGGTCCAGGAACTGACCACGTTCCAAGTAGTCTTCCAGGGAGTTCAGCACCCACAACCACCCGTTGTAGAGTTCGTCGTAATCCTGCTTGGATTTGATACGCCAATGACGGACGAAGATGGTACTCTCCCGGCGGTTGTTCTTGACGAACTTGATGACGACTTCCGAGCCGGGCTTGTGGCGAGGATTCTTCCATTCCAAGCGCCAGAGCTCCCGAGGGTGGATCTCCATGAACTCGGCATCGGCGCCATTGGCGGATTGATACCGTCCACCCACTTCCGCTTGCAGTGTCGTCGGGGCATTCATCCACACGCGTCGGTCTTCATCCCGCTCCATGGCTTCGTACAAGCGCTGGATGGGAGCTTTGATGGTGCGTCGCAGCTGCAACACATAGGTTCCGCTCGTAGGTGTGTAGGACATGATAC
>JBBATK010000011.1:0-71594 GCA_040398805.1 Kapaibacterium sp. (SeqCode)
GTCGGGACGATGCACAACGAAAAGGGCAGGAGTGCGAAACTCCTGCCCTTTTTTTATGTCATCTGGACAAGGTTCCTCTTCAACTGTCTGATGCCATCATGGGTGAGATCTAGCGATGCAAGTCAATCGTGAGCACCGTTCCTTGGACACGGGGCCACCATTCGTTCGCGGGAGGCATCAGCGAGGATCTCAAGGTTCGGGGAATGGCTGAGCTGCACGTTTAGACCGCGATTGGTCTTTACTGCAGCATGCTGTCGTGACTACGTTGTTCGGAATCACGAGTCCACCGGCGTCCGTTCGTTCTCATCGTAAGAGGAGGTCATGAGTTGTCACGACACCAGGACCATTAAGGCGCATTGCGTCGTCACATCACGCTATTCTGTTTCGGCGCATCCGGGTGACGAGGAGGACGCTCCGAGGACGTAAACGCTGATGGCGCTCTGACTGGATGAGCATGGATGAAGATGTACGGGGCGGACGTTGACGGCCGACGGCGACCTTCCCGGCGGAGTGGGCGACGTGCCGCGATCACGTGGTCCACAGAGGGAAGCTCAAGGTTTCGGTCGAGGGTTTTGTGATGCGTCGGCTCGTTCTCAGCGTGACTCACGAAGACGATCGAGTATGAGGGCTGCGCGTTGATTCGACGGATCCACCGCCAATGCTTGACGTCCGAACCACAACGCCGCAGCAGTATCGCGCAATGGCAGGGCCGTATTCACATTGTTCAGCAATTCCATGGACGTAAGGGAGATGAGGTCTTTCTCCAGACGCGTGCGGTGGACTGCTTTGGCAGAGCGTAGCAACGACGCAATGGGCACAGCAGAGGTATCGCACACGGGAGGAACGCTCTCCGACTGGACGCGGATAGCCAGACCATACCCGCTCAGGGTGTAGTCGGTCGCGAAACCGTCTTCGCTTTGGATCACTTCCTGCGTGGCGAACACCGGCCGTTGCTCGTTGAGAGCATTCGTTACGAAAATGTTCAGTAGGGAGATGAACTTCGATTGTATGGATCGGGTCCGACGCGGATCCGACATGAATTCTTTGGAGTCGTTCTCGAAGGCGTGCAGATCGGCCAGATAGGCATCCATCGGACTCTTGGCCTTTGCCATGAACGCGGGATACCACCGTGACAATTGAAGCGGATACCAGGTACGCCGCAGCAGTTCCTTCTCGATGAGGATGACATCCGGACGATATCCTTCCAATTGTTGCATGTACCAGAACGCCGAGCAGAAGTAGTCCCACTGTTGCGAAATCACGACGGCGTTTTTCGGAAGAGGGTCGATCATGCAGTGCACGTAGTCCCGCACCAAGGTGTTCTCCCGCTGGTTACACACCGACATGTTGTCCGCAACGGAGACAACGGGCATGAGCACGCACGCATATGCCGCCACGGGATATCTGGTGGCAAGCGCATAGACAGCGATCGTCGCACAACACATGAGCGCGATGAATGTGGAGAGGAAATAGGACTCGATATCGGGGATGCTGTAATTGACGGAGTATCCCACGCCGCAGATGCAGAGCAGGAGGAAAAAGATCCCCATGGCACGCCGGGACGGTGTGCGCAGCAAGACGACCAGTCCGTACAACGCCAGGAGTATCCCGACGTACGCAAGGTTGTGCGGCAAGAGGGAGGTGAACACACCGAACTGCTTCCGCACAGATCCGGGTTCATCCGAGAACATCCACACGGAGTATTGCTTGCCGAAGACGTGATACGAGAACTGCTCCCATCCGCGATGAACGCTACCCCAATTGAACAGCGGTTCGGTGCTGCTGATGAGAGGCAAGGAGAGATAGACCAGCGAGCAGGCCATGATGACGCCCAAGAGCCGGATGAACTGCTTCACGCGTTCCTTGGAGACATGCGTGGTCTCATTCGGTCGGACGAAGAACAGCACGATAACGGGAACGACAAGGAGGATGGTGGTGAGGTGATTGGTGAAGGACAAGCCGAGCAGCAGAGCAGCCACGAGGAGTGTACGCTGTGACGAGCGGATGATGCCATTGCAGAACATGTACAACGTGGACGTGACCAATGCCAGATGCAAAGAGTACACTTCAATGCCGACGGCTTGATCCCAGACCGTGCGGGCGAAGGCATAAAGGAGGGCTCCCGAGGCAGCGATGATGGTACGTATAAGGTTCGATGGAGCTGAAGACGGAATCGTCCGCTCATCGGTCGTCGTCGTGGGATTCTCCACGCCCTTCTTCTGCTTCTTTGTCGGTGCTCCCTTCTTTGCCAGGCTGCGGATGGCTCCCGAGGCATCCCACCACTCCAGGAGCAGGTGCAACAGAAGGAACATCATCGATGCGGAGAAGGCCGTACAGACGGCTGCGAAGAGATTCATCTTCGCGATTACCGACAGAGGCAGCGGCAGCAGTGTCCACACGTGACCGATGAGAACGAACAGCGGATACCCCGTGGGATGCGCCACTCCGAGCGTGGCACACGCACCTGCGAGCTCACCGCTGTCGGTGAATCCCACATGGGGGATCATGGTGAGCGAATAGCTGAGAAGAGCGATGGCAAAGACGCCGAGGGCGACAAGACGACGTGTCATGGGGTATGCGACAAAGAGTGAGCGTGGCGCAAAATAACAGGTCCTTCGCCTTGCTTTCACTGTCTCACGGGAAGGGAGTCTCCTTCATCATCGACACGGTCACTGGGGGAGAGATTCCTCGGACAAGGCAAGCTGACCGCAAGCGGCATCGATATCCAAGCCGCTTGAACTGCGGATCATCACGTGCACACCGGCATCGCGAAGGGCGGTGACGAACGTCTGGATCTCGTTTCGGCTGGGAGATCGGAGTTGTGCGGAGAACCCGGTCGGTGCGGTGAAGTCGATGGAGTGGAAGGGGATGACATTGACTTTGGACGGCACACGGCGAGCGATACGTGCAAGCCTGCGTACATCGAGGGCGGTATCGTTCAGACCCTTGAACACGATGTACTCGTAGGTCACGGGGATTTTCGTGCAGCGATAGTAGTACTCGAGGGCATTGCCGAGTTCTTCCAAGGAATACTTGCGTGCTATGGGCATCAACTGCTCCCGCAGGCCGTTGGTGGTGGCATGGAGGGACAGGGCGAGTTTGATTCCGCGGTCCTCATCGGCAAGACGCATGATACCGGGAACGATGCCGGCCGTGGAGAGGGTGATACGCTTCGCGGGAAGGAGCTTCTGTGTCTCGTTGGTGAAGATGTCGATGGCATGGAGGACATGATCGACATTGAGCAAGGGTTCGCCCATGCCCATGAAGACGATGTTCGTTATCTCGAGTTCGGTGTCTTTACGGACGGCGAGGAACTGATCGATGATCTCCGCGGTGCGGAGGTTTCGCTGGAGGCGCAAGGTGGCCGTGGCGCAGAAGGTGCAACCGAGCGGACACCCCGCTTGCGTGGAGATGCAGAGCGTGTGACGTTTCGGTGCGCCTTCCTCGTCCAGGAGTTCGCTGGGTATGAGGACGGATTCTATCCTTGCTCCGTCAAGCAGCGTGAAAAGGTACTTCCGTGTGCCGTCCGAAGAAACCTGACACCGTTCCAAGGAAACGGTGGACAGGATGAACTTCTCGTCGAGCAACGACCGGAGATCCCGGGGTATGGGCGTGAAATCCTGAAAGGACGTCCGAGGGCGGGAGTAGGCGAGGCCGAAGACCTGTCGTGCTCTGTACGCCTCGATATTCCATGTGCGAAAGAGGGTCTCGAGTTCAGCGCAGGTGAAGTCCGAAAGCAAGTGCTTGTTATCGTATACCGACGGATCCAGCTCGCGCATTTGTGTTTGGTAATTGTGGTCTCTTTCGTAACATCGCACGCCCCTGCGTTTTCGACGGCCGGACAAAGTTACCAAACATGAGTGTGCCGTCTTCACTACCATGATCGTCCTCTATGAAAGGTCAATCCTCAGCGGAGTCCCTTCGTGCCATTGCATGGAAGCGTCTGCGCAAGAACAGCGGAGCCGTTATCGGTATGTGGATCATCATCGTTCTTGTGACGATCGCGGTATTCGCCCCGCTGCTCGCGCCCATGGATCCGAACACGCAGGTCCTGGAGTACCCGTCGAAGCCGTCGTTCTTCCGCGGTAACGTCCTTTTGAAAAAGAACCCTGTCCGCACCGACGAGCCCTTCGTCATCGCCATCGAGTCGTACACCGTGGCGGGCGACAGTGTGCGGTTCACGGACCCCATGAAGCGCACGTTCACGGTTCCGCAGTCCGTCATGTTCGGAGCCGGTGAGCAGGAATGGCATCGGCAACCGCTGTACATTCTCGGCACGGACAAGTACGGACGCGATATCCTTTCGCGAATCATGTACGGTGCGCGTATCGCGTTCCTCGTCGCCATCATCAGCGAGACGATCTCCATCGCCATCGGCATACTTCTTGGGGCCTTGGCGGGATATTTCCGCGGACGTGTGGATGATGTGGTGATGTGGTTCACGAACGTGATGTGGTCTTTCCCCACGGTGTTGCTCGTTATCGCTTTCAGTGTGATACTCGGTAACGGCGTTTGGCAGACCTTCGTGGCCATCGGACTTTCCGGATGGGTGGACCTGACGCGCGTGGTGCGCGGTCAGTTCTTCTCTCTCCGCGAGGCCGAGTTCATCGAAGCGACGCGGGCCTTCGGATTCGGAACATTCCGAACCATTTTCCGTCACCTACTACCCAATACCCTGGGACCGATCACGGTCATCGCCACGGCCGGTTTCGCAACAGCCATCACCTTGGAGGCAAGCCTGAGTTTCATCGGTCTCGGTGTTCAACCGCCGACTGCATCGTGGGGCAAGATGATCCAGGATGGAATCGGTTTCCTGTTCGTCGGTCAGTCGCTGGAATTGGTGTTGTACCCGTGCATCGTGCTCGGTATCACCGTGTATGCGTTCAACCTGTTCGGTGACGGTTTGCGAGATGCCATCGACCCGAAAACAATGCAACGGTAGGGTACCTACGTCTTATCGTTTTTGTCAACGACTCACGGTTTCGTCTAGCGCCGTTTCGAAGTATGGAGTATTTGAAATCAACCGTCATGGTCATCGAGGGCGACGAAGACTATCGCGCGATGTACCGGCAGGTCATTGCCGAAGAGCTCAAGGCGAAATATCGCGAAGCGGTGAGTCCGCCACAGGCCATGGCGTATCTGCGTAAGCACGCTCTTCCGGACCTGATCATCCTCAACACGCACCTGCCGGAAGTGGACGGTCTTACAGCGGTGAATCTTCTGCGGAGAACGCCGTACCTGAGCACGATAAAAATCATTGTTACGTCTCATGTCAGCGATGAAGCCATGGTCACCCTGTTCGCGGAGCACGGCATCGAGGAGTACATGCTCAAGCCGTTCAATGCCGAGATGTTGAAGGAGAAAGTGGAGCGGCTGTTGTCCGCACCCCGAAAAGTGTCGTAAGACGCTTCCTGCCGCCGCCGGCCTCGTTCAACGTTCGCTGCCGTCGGCTTGCAGACGAACAGGAATCAGCCTTCAATCAAGAAACCATCAACGAACAGTCATCAATGAGTCACCATGGAAGACAAGCAACGTCCGCTGAAAAGCGCCACCGGAAAAATGAAAGACATCCTGAATACCTACATGCGCGGCGATGAAGCATCGGATGCGCCGAACCCGGAGCCTGTGGTCCCGGCATCGACATCCACGGACATCAATGAGGTGCATGCGCATGCGGAAGCAGCGAAAACTGATGTGGACCGCACGGTCGACGAATCCTCGGTAATCATCGGTGCCTTGCAGAAAGAGAGAGATGAGCTCAAGGATCAACTGCTCCGCAAGGTCGCCGAGTTCGAGAATTTCAAACGTCGTACCGAGCGGGAGAAAGAGCAGCTCGCACTTTACGTATCCGAGAGGATGTTCTCCAGACTTGTCGAGATCCTCGACGATCTGCATGCCGCTCTGGAAGCGGGTCGCAAAAGCGAGGACTATGCCTCCATGGTGAGTGGCGTGGAGATGATTCATACCAAGGCCATGAAGATGTACGAGGAACATGGAGTTCGCCCCCTCGTCGTACCGGAGAATGCTCCGTTCAATGTGGATGAACATGAGGCGTTGATGCATGTGCCGCATCCGGAGATCGCGGAAGGCAATGTGGTCCAACAGGTGCAACGCGGGTATAAACTGCACGAAAAGGTGATACGGCATGCGAAGGTCATCACGAGCGCCGGCAGTGGTGCTTGATATCCGCGGCCGCTTCCGCATGGTGCGGATGAGCCATGATGTGTTCGAAGGTATGATGACGAGCCGAAGAAGAAACCAAAAATGAAAGTCAGAACATGAGCAAACGTGATTATTACGAGATATTGGGAGTCGGGAAATCTGCCACGGTGGACGAGATCAAATCGTCCTACCGGAAGCTTGCCATGAAGTATCACCCGGATAGGAACCAGGGTGACAAGGAAGCGGAGGAGAAGTTCAAAGAAGCGTCGGAAGCGTACGAGGTGTTGAGCGACCAGACAAAACGGTCGCGCTATGATCAGTTCGGACATCAGGGATTGCGCGGTGGACAGGACTTCCATCAGTACTCGAACATCAACGATATCTTCTCTCAGTTCGGAGATATCTTCGGTGGTGGCGGCGGGGCCTCCATCTTCGAGGAGTTTTTCGGCGGCGGTGGACGTCGCAGCGGTGGTGGGCGTTCACGGTCGGCCGGTCAGCCCGGTAGCGACCTCAAGATCCGTCTGCCGCTGACACTCGAGGAGATCGCCACGGGTGCCGAAAAGACCCTGAAGATCAAACGTCAGCGCAAATGCGATACCTGCAATGGGAGCGGCTCCAAGCAAGGCAGCGGTAGCGTCGTGTGTACCGTGTGTCAGGGGCAGGGAGAAGTTCGTCAGGTGTCACGGAGCATGTTCGGTCAGTTCGTGAATATCAGCGCGTGTAGCAACTGCGGAGGAACCGGACAGACGATCAAGGATCCGTGCGTCACCTGCAGCGGAGAAGGACGTGTAGCCGGTGAGACGACCGTCAAAGTGTCAGTCCCTGCGGGTGTCGAGGACGGTAACATCATTCCCCTGCGTGGTCAAGGGAATGCCGGCCGCCGCGGAGGTCCCGCGGGCGACATCATGGTTGTCATCCAAGAGATCGAGCATGCGCATTTTCATCGCAACGAGGACGACGTCCACTATGAGTTGACGATCTCGTTTCCCGATGCTGCGCTCGGCGGGGAAGTGTCCGTACCCACGCTCACCGGAACGGCGGCGCTTACCATTCAGCCGGGAACCCAGCCCGGAACGGTCTTGCGCATGAAGGACAAAGGCATACCGCATCTCAATAGTCACTCGCGTGGCGATCAGCTTGTGCACGTGAACGTCTATGTTCCCACCAAGCTTTCCTCCCGGGAAAAGGAACTGCTCAAAGAAATGGCGGAAGGCGAAAACGTGTCGCCGAAGAAGACGAAGAAAGGCGCGAAGGATACGTCGTTCTTCGGCAAGGTGAAGGACGCCTTCTCGTAAAACACGGGGCAGTCCCTGCATTCCTCGATGGTCACGACAGGAAACCGATATTCATTGGCGTGTTGCCGGAGTCCTAGTTTTTCTGGGCGCGCAATTGAGACAGCAGCTCTTCGAAATCCGCATCCGTGATGGTATAGGCGGTATTGCAGTAGTGGCAGACAAGCTCGTTCTGCATGGCGTCGTACATGCTTTGGATCTCTTCCAGTCCGAGAGTGAGAAGAATGGACTTGTACCGTTCCAGCGAGCAGCGACAGAAGAAGTCGATCGGTGTCTTGTTGATGATCTCGATCTCACCAGGCATGACCTGGCGGAGGATGTCCTCCACATGGAGCCCTGCCGCCGCGGCCTCCGCTACCGAACCCATGGCAAGCAACGTTTCCTGCACCTTCAGGACCGATTCCTCCGGGGCGCCGGGCATCGCTTGCACGATGACGCCCGCCGAATGTCGGACCGCACCCGTCGCATCGATGTCCACATCCAGCCGCACGGCGGACGGTATCTGCTCGCTTTGCGTGAGATAGTATGCCAGGTCTGAACTCACATTCGATTTCTGCAAAGCGACGACGCCGGATATCGGCTCGAACTTGCCGTAAAGCACGCGGGTGACTCGAAGGAGTCCGATGCCGAGAGCGTCGTTATCGACTTCAGGATGCGCATTAAGCTCCACATACCCTCGTACCTCGCCCACTTGAAGCGCTTCGGCAAAGACTTTCTTGAAAACACCGTTACCCATGAGCTCAATGCTCACCCGTTCCTCGCCCTTGAGGAAGGTGGCGAGCAACGACGCCGCGGAGAGGGCACGACCGAGGAGCAAGGAGGCGACGGGATCCGTGGAATGGCGGCGCTGTGCTTCATGGACCGTTTGCGTATTGATGATAGCCGCGGCGCGGAAATTCCCATCCGTCGTCATCGCCCGGGCTGAGCGATCACGGTTAAGAAGGCGTTGTTTTGTCTCGGAAGTGCTCATGAAGGATTGCAGAGTTTTTGCACAATATACCGGAGATGAGGATTTTACCGGCATGAGACGCTCGCTCCCCTACATCATAAGCATTCTGCTTGTCGTTACCACGGTTGTCGGCATGGTTTGGCCATCCGATGGCGTCATCGTGGATAGCGAAATGCGTCGCGAGCAGGCGCTGGAGTGCACGGACTTTCCCGCAGGTGTATGTGATAGTCAGAGCGTGCTTGATGTTCGATACATGGGTATGGATGGCAGGCATCATCGCGGTCAGATCGTCGTCCATGCCTCGCTTGCGGACGATGTCCGAGGGATCTTTCACGACCTGGACAGTGCCCGTTTTCCCATTCACTCCGTCATTCCCATCGTCCGTTTCGGCTGGTCGGACGACGCCTCCATCGCGCGGAACAATACCAGCGGTTTCAACTACCGGACTGTTGCCGGCACCAATCGGCTTTCGCTTCACGCGCGCGGCAGAGCCATCGATCTGAACCCCTATCTGAACCCGTACATCACTCCGGGCAGGCGACCTCTTCGTCCCTACGACCCACGCACTCCCGGCACGATCGTCAAAGGGGATGCCGCCTACACCGCCTTCGTGAAGCGGGGATGGACGTGGGGCGGGGATTGGAAGAACGAAAAGGACTACCAGCATTTTGAAAAACGCTAAGATCCGGGCTCGCGCATGCAGGTGCGATGGACGCATTCGCTGACCTCGCGGCAAACTCTGGTGTCATAACATTCATTAACAGAATTCTTCGTGATGGAGCAGCGAATCCGCCTCTCACGTGTAAACCTTCCGCGCATCACGTTCGTCTGATACCATAACGCCGGAACTCGAGATTCACCACCTCGACAACAAGGTTCCGGGTCGGACTCCAGAATGTAGGAACGGAATGAGATGACAGCGAGGAGGAGTTCGAACGTGGGCGCACCCCTTCGTCATGAATGACGCTCACCTTTCACAACCACACGTCGGCCGCATGTGACTCCTGGACGATCGAGACAGGATTCAGGTGCGGCCGCTTGTGTTTTGAAAGAAGGCTGACGACTTCTCCCAGCGCATGAAGAGGCGCACCACCACCCACGCGATTAGGGTTCCCACAAACGCTCCGGCGATGACGTCGGACGGATAGTGCACTCCCACATAGACACGCGAGTAGGCCACGAGAAAAGCGATGGTATACCAAAGGACGCTACGACGGGAATACATGCTGCTCAGGATGAAGGCTGCGGCGAACATGTTGGCGGCGTGCGACGATGGGAAGGAAGCGCCGCCGTTATCGGGAACGAGAACACGCGCTTCCGCCAAAGCATGGGACGGACGTTGGCGGGCGAACGCCGGTTTTATGACGCGGCTATTGAAGGGGTCGGTGATGGACACGGTGATAAGGAGGGCAAGAACGCAGATACGGCCTTTGAAACCCCCTTTCCACAGCAGCGAGCCGAGGCCGAGAACGAACACGGGCATCCAGTTCTTCGAGGAGGTGACGGCAGCCATCAAGACATCGGCCACGGAGTGGATGAAGAACGAATTGATCCAATGGAAGAGTCCTACATCCAATCCATAAAGAATATTCATCATGATGATGCGGTTCGAAGCCGCGGACGATGAGCACGATACCGGTACTTTTGTGCGAGTGCACCGACAAAATTACCTCCAAGAGGAGCAGATCATGCAGAACGAATGGTTCACGCGTCCACGGCGCATTGCCGGAGTGATGACAGGCACGTCTCTTGACGCTGTGGATGTCGCCTTCGCGGACTTCTCTCTGGAGGATGGCCGACCCCGTATGCGTTCCGTGAGGGGATTCTCTTCGCCGTTCAGCGAAGAGGAACGTCGTGGATTGCAGTCGCTTATCCGTCAACCTCAGCGTATCGGTGTCGTGAACGACTACAACGTCTGGTTAAGTCATCGCATCGCGTCGGTGGTACGGGCAGGTTGCGACGAGATGGGTATCGCACCTGCGTCCTTGGATGCCGTCGGCATGCACGGTCAAACGGTTTGGCACGAGCCCGCAGAGCACACCGTTCATGGTATTCCCCTGCGGTCCACTTTGCAGATTGGCAGTATCCCGACCTTGGCGGTCATGGTGGGAACAACGGTGGTGGGCGATTTCCGTTCCGCAGATGTAGCACTCGGAGGACAGGGCGCGCCGTTGGTGCCGCGATTCGATGCGGACTTCCTGAAGGATGATGGCCAAGAGGTGATCGCCTTGAACATCGGCGGAATGGCGAATGTCACCTTGCTGCCCAGAGGAGGGTCGGATCATCATGTGCGTGCCTTCGATACGGGACCGGGAAACGTGTGGATCGATCACGCCATGGAGCAGTGGTTCGGCAAACGGTACGACGATAATGGAGGGTGCGCCCGAGAGGGGACGCTTCACCGCGAACTCTTCGAGAGATTGTGTGCGATCGACTTCGTGACAGCACCGCCGCCGAAGTCGACCGGACGCGAGACTTTTTCCGCCGAGCGCATCGACGACCTCGTTTCGTCATGCTCCTCGAAACCCACTCCGTGCGATGCGGTTCACACGATCACGGCATTCACGGCATGGAGCATCGCAGAAAATGTGCGCAGATACGGTTGGGAGGCTGCTCGCATCGTTGTTTCGGGCGGCGGACTGCGGAACTCCTTCCTCATGGAACGGCTCGGAAGGGAACTACCCGCTGCCCGCATCATGTCGTCCGATTCCGCCGGCATTCCCGCAGAATGGAAAGAGTGCCTCTGCTTCGCCTATCTGGCATATCGTACGCTGGGCGGACTTCCCTCGAACCTCCCGTCGGTCACCGGCGCTTCACGAAGCACCATTCTCGGGGTCGTGGGATATCCCGGTACGTGATACCGAGAAGGTCGGCGGAGGTCGTGAGAAGCGCTGAATTGACCAGATATCGACTGATACCCGCTTTTAGCGATGTTCGAACGCCGGGTGGCCGCATGTGCGCCCCTCATGGCTGCGGAGCTCCTTGAAGGCACGACAAGCACCCTCGCAAAAAAGTTTCCATCCACGTCATGGTATTTCAATTTTCCCCCGTATGTTTGCAATCCGCAACTTTTACTCATAAAAAGACAGGCTTATCGTGAAAACGTCCGGAGACTTTACAAAGTCAGTTCGCAAAGAAGACACTCAACCGAAGTGGTGGGTGGTGGATGCTGATGGTCAGACCCTTGGTCGCATCGCCTCACAGGTGGCTTCCATCCTTCGTGGAAAGCACAAACCGTCCTTCACCTCTCACGTGGACTGTGGTGACTATGTAATCGTTCTCAACGCGGAGAAAGTGGCCATGAAGGGTAAGCGCGAAGAGCAGAAGACGTACTTCCACCACACGGGTTATCCGGGTGGGGAGAAGTATCGCACGTTCAAGGAGCTGATCAAGACGAAGCCTGAAGAAGTCATCGAACTTGCCGTGAAGGGCATGTTGCCGAAGAATTCCCTTGGCAAGCAGATCGGTATGAAGTTGAAGGTGTTCCGTGGAGGCGAGCACAACCATGCCGCTCAGAAGCCGGAACATTACGAATTGAAATATTAATCCATAAGTACTTTCCAAGAGCATGAAACAAGCATTTCAGGGAACCGGTCGTCGTAAAACCGCTGTAGCACGAATCCGTATGCAGCCCGGCACGGGAGCCATTGTCATCAACAAGCGTAGTCTTGAAGAGTATTTCCCGGTCCTCACGACGCGCCAAGAAGCTCTGCGTCCCATCGCGGAAACGAAGTCTGAAGGAAAGTTCGACATCGTCGTGAACGTTCACGGTGGTGGAAAGTCCGGTCAGGCAGGCGCCATGAGCTTGGGTATCGCACGTGCACTGTTGCAGTTCGATGAGACCTTGCGCCCGGTGCTTCGTCATGAAGATCTGCTTACACGCGACCCCCGTATGGTGGAGCGTAAGAAGTACGGACAGAAGAAAGCACGTAAGCGCTTCCAGTTCTCGAAGCGTTAACAGATTTCGGTCCGCCGTCAGTTTTTTATTCTTTCATGCCCGTTGTGCCCGACGTGTGTCCTCTTCTGAGGATTTTCGGGAAGAACGGAACGGGCAGATGTTCAACACACAATACGTAGGTAACCTATGCCTTCAACTTCTGTCGAGCAGTTGCTCGAATCGGGCGCCCATTTCGGTCACTTGACCCGCCGCTGGAATCCGAAGATGCGTAACTTCATTTTTACGCACCGCAACGGCATCCACATCATCGACCTTCGCAAGACGCAGGCTCTCATCGACATCGCTCGTGAAGCCATCCTCGAAATCGCGTCGCAAGGTAAGATCGTCCTGTTCGTCGGAACAAAGCCCCAAGCAAAAGTACCCGTGGAGAATGCCGCAAAGACCTGTGGCACGAATTACGTGGTAGAGCGCTGGTTGGGTGGCATGTTGACGAACTTCTCGACGATCCGCAAGAGTATCAAGCAGCTTGCGAGCATCGATAAGCGTGAAGCGGACGGAACCTTCGAAAAGATCACGAAGAAGGAGCGCTTGCTTCTCGGTCGTGAGCGTGATCGTCTTCGTCAGGTGTTCGGCGGTATCGAGCAGATGTCGCGCCTCCCCGGTGCGTTGTTCGTCGTCGACATCAAGAAAGAGCACCTCGCCATCAAAGAAGCGAAGATCCTTGGAATCCCCGTCATCGGTATCGTCGATACGAACTCCGATCCGGAAATCGTGGACTTTCCGATTCCCGCGAACGACGACTCGGTGAAGACCATCGAGCTCATCTGCCGTGTGATGGGTGAAGCCATCATCGAAGGACGGGAAGTCGCCAAGACCCGCGCTGCGGAAATCGGTTCCCAGCAGGATCGCGAGTCAAAGGAGTCGGAGCAATCAGACGACAAGCCGCGCCGCCGTATGCGTGAGCGTACGCGCCGTCCGGATGGTAAAGACTCCGGTGGATCCGAAGGATAAGCGCTCCGCCGTCCCTCTACGCGCGAAACAGGATTAGAAAAACGTACAACTCTTACTACGAGCGAATTATGATTAGCCCTCAAATGGTTAAGGAGCTCCGGGAGAAGACCGGAGCAGGCATGGCGGATTGCAAGAAGGCTTTGGACGAAACACAAGGCGACATGCAATTGGCGGTCGAGTACCTTCGGAAGAAAGGTGCCGCTTCGGTGTCGAAGCGTTCGGATCGTGCCGCGAACGAAGGTCTGGCGTTGGCCGTCACGTCGCAAGACGGAACGACCGGTGCTTTGGTGGAAGTGAACTGCGAAACGGACTTTGTGGGACGGAACCAGGAGTTCGTCGATTTTGCGCATGCGATTTCCCGCGCAGTGCTGACCACCGGTGCAACCGATGGTGATGCATTGTGGAACTACAGCCTGGATGCGAAGACCCTTGGAAACCTCCGCGACGAGATTCTCGCGAAGTTCAACGAGAAGATCGAGATGCGTCGTGCGCAGTATTTCACGACGACGGGAACGCTGGTGGCATACAATCACGCAGGAAACAAGCTGGCGGTCATGCTCGAGATGAGCGTACCGGCATCGAACGACACCCAAGCCGGTCTGATGCGGGACATCTCCATGCAGATTGCGGCGATGAATCCTCTCTACGTGGATCGTACGCAAGTGAAGTCCGACGCTCTTGACAAAGAGATCGAGATTTACAAAGAGCAAGCGGTCAACGAAGGCAAGACGGCGGAAATCGCCGAGCGTATCGCCAAAGGCCGCGTCGAGAAGTATTACCAGGAGAACTGTCTGGTGGAGCAGTCGTTCGTGAAGGACTCTGCGAAAACCGTCGGCGATGTCGTCAAAGACATCGGCGCCGATGCCAAGGTGCTCTCCTTCCATAGATATTTCTTGGGTGAGTAAGAAAGATTAGAAGACCTCGTTCAGAGGTCTTTTTTTTGCGTCAACGTCTCGAAGCTTCATACCGACCCAGGTGGCGGAATGCCACCCGCAGTCCGTGGTGCGTTTCAACCAATGACCGATTACGGAGGATGCAATGAGTGAGTTGCGATTCAAGAGAATTCTCCTCAAACTGAGTGGTGAATCCCTCATGGGATCCCAGAGCTACGGTATCGACCCCGCGGTGCTCAAGCAGTTCGCGCAAGAGGTGCAGGCCGTGTATTCGATGGGTGTGCAGATAGGACTGGTGATCGGTGGCGGAAACATCTTTCGCGGCGTGCAGGCGGTGGAGAACGGCATCGACAAGGTGAGCGGTGACCACATGGGAATGCTCGCCACGCTCATCAATGCCATCGGACTCCAGAACGCCCTTGAGGCGCAGGGCGTCCCGACGCGACTGCAGAGTGCCATTCAGGTGGCGCAGATCGCCGAGCCCTTCATCCGCCGTCGTGCCTTGCGTCATTTGGAAAAAGGACGCGTCGTCCTTTTCGGTGCGGGCACGGGCAATCCGTATTTCACGACCGACACGGCCGCCGCGCTCAGGGCCATCGAAATCGAGGCCGAGTGTGTGATCAAGGGAACACGAGTGGACGGCATCTACGATGCCGATCCCGAGAAGAATCCTCAGGCGAAGCGGTTCACGCAGTTGACGTACGCGGAGGTCATCGACCGTAAGCTTGGAGTGATGGACATGACCGCCATCACGCTTTGTCAGGAGAACCGATTGCCCATTCTCGTGTTCGACATGAATACGCCGGGCAACCTGCGCAGGCTCATCATGGGTGAAGACGTGGCGACAATGGTCTCAGAGTGACGAAACCCGGTTCTGCCTGGAAAGCAGGCGGGCCTTTACAATGAATGTGGTGTTACTATCTATGGAGAAGTGATATGCCGGTACAAGACATAGTGCAGAGCGCTCGACAGAGCATGACAAAAGCTGTGGAACATCATCAACAAGCGTTGGCGAAGGTTCGTACGGGCCGGGCGTCGGCATCGATGTTCGACCCCGTTCGTGTGGATTATTACGGAACGCCGACGCCGGTGGCCCAAGTGAGCAGCATTTCCGTCCCCGAGCCCAGGATGATCATCATCCAGCCGTGGGAGCGGAACCTTATCGGCGCGATAGAGAAGGCAATACTCGCGGCGAATCTCGGGCTGACGCCGCAGAGCGACGGAACGGTCATCCGCGTTCCCATCCCTCCTATGACGGAGGAGCGTCGGAAGGAGATCGCCAAGCAGTGTTGGAAAGCGGCGGAAGATGCCAAGGTCACCGTCCGTGCCGTGCGACGAGACATGATGGAGCTTTTGAAGAAGTCTGAAAAAAGCGAAGGGTATTCCGAGGACGATCGCAAGCGCGGAGAAGAAGAGATACAGAAGCTGACCGACAAGCATGTCAAGGATATCGATACCGTCACGCAGGCCAAAGAACATGAAGTGATGAGCGAGTAGACGGGTTCAGATATGACCTGTGGTCGAAAAAAGAAAAGCCGTATGGAATCCATACGGCTTTTTTTATTGACAAGGTAACAATGTGGTAACCACTTAGTACCGATTGCCTCCGCCACTACGGAAATCGCCGCGCGGCTTGAAATCCCGTCGGGGACGGTCTTCCTGAGGACGAGCTTCATTTACCGTGATGTTGCGTCCCATAAAGGACATGCCGTTGCATGCCTCTACGGCGCTGCGACCTTCATCGTCGTTCGCCATTTCCACGAAACCGAAACCACGGCTTCGACCAGACTGACGGTCCATTATAACTTGTGTGGAAGTGACTTCGCCGTGGGCACCGAAAAGGGCCTCAAGGTCGTTCTCACGGGTTTGGTAACTAAGGTTACCGACATAGAGTTTCATCCGAAAATACCTGAAAGTGGAACAAAAAAATCCGCAGGCGCTATGCCATTGCTTGCTTTACTACCGCCGAAAACACATTCGGATGATTCATGGCAAGATCAGCTAGAACTTTGCGGTTAATAGAAATATTCTTTTTGTGCAGGGCATTGATGAGACGCGAGTACGTCGTGTCATTCATCCGTGCTGCTGCGTTGATGCGAACGATCCAAAGACGACGGAATATTCTCTTCTTTGCCCGACGATCGCGATATGCATAGCCGAGGCCCTTTTCGATGTGGGTCTTGGCAACGGTCCAGACTTTTGAGCGAGCACCCCAGTATCCGCGCGCAAGTCTGATGAACTTACGACGTCTACGGTGCGCTGCTGCTTTATTATTTGCTCTAGGCATAGGAGTCTCCTATAAGAGGGTGAAAAAACAGGCGTAAGGAGAGTAGCGCTCAGGCCCTTACAGCCATGAAGAACCGACATGCGAACTTTGAGGCGGAACCGGTTGTGCACGCACGCTCCGGAATGCCGACTCGGCAAGGGATCGCTCCGCTTAACCGATGACCAACTGACGACGAATGAGTTTGATATTCGCCGAATTCACCAACGCGTCCTGGCGAAGCTGACGCTTGCGCTTACGGGTCTTGGATGTCAGGATATGGGCACGGAACGCTTTTTGACGTTTGATTTGCCCCGACCCGGTCACCTTGTAGCGCTTTTTCGCTCCACCCAGTGTCTTCATCTTTGGCATACGTAACCTTGTAAAATCAGTAACAAACTATGACTACCTTCTCGAAGCCTTCGGCAAACTAACAGAATGTCGTTCGCCGAATGCCATGTTTTCTTTTACGATTCGCTCTCAGCCGACATCGGCGTCTCGACTTCTGCGCCATCCTCGGAAGACGAATCCGGAGAATCGTCCTTCTTTGACGGCTTGGACAATGATTGGAGCTTCTTGATCTTGTCCTTGTCCGGAGCCAGCGTGACAGCCATCGTTCGTCCTTCGGACCGTAACGGCTGATCCACCTTCGACACTTCCTCAAGGCGCTCGATGAAGCGCTTGAGCAATACCTCGCCGAACTCCTGGTGCTGCATCTCGCGACCACGGAACATCACGGACGCCTTCACTTTGTCGCCGTGCATGAGGAAATCCCGTGCATG
The DNA here is from genome assembly GCA_040398805.1 of Kapaibacterium sp. (SeqCode). Taxonomy (GTDB): domain Bacteria; phylum Bacteroidota; class Ignavibacteria; order Kapaibacteriales; family NICIL-2; genus JBBATK01. Next base: position 17,251 of record JBBATK010000011.1, read on the forward strand.
ACGCGTCTTGAAATCGAAATCGTGCGTGTCCGTATGAGCCTTGAATCGAATCTCCTTCAGCTGGGCCGTGTGGATCTTCTTTTTCTGCTCCTTGTCGCGCTTGTGCTGCTCGTACAAGTATTTTCCGAAGTCGATGATTTTGCAGACCGGAGGATTGGCCTGAGGAGCTATCTCCACAAGATCCTTTCCCTCGCGGGTGGCCATGTCGCGCGCGTCACGAATGGTGAAAATTCCAAGCATTCCACCTTCGCCATCTAATAAACGGACGGTTTGGGCTTTGATGTCTTCGTTGGTTCGTATTCCGCTGTTGGTCTCGCGGTTGTTGCGGCTGTCGCGGCGGTTTCGGTCGAACGGACCGGAGAAGGGTCTGCTATTCTTCAACTACTACCTGAAAATTCTGAAACAAGAGCCCCGCGGTCGAAACCGGCTGGGTGCGATGGACCTACAAAGATAGGAAAGGACGGGCATACGGAAATTAAGTTTTTTCACGGGGTTGCGTGAGCTTTCCACATTCATGGACGGGGGACGACGTCCCACCTTATTGATACCACCCTACCGCCGGCGCACGAAAATGGGGTGATACTCCTTGGAACCGTCGCTGTACGAGATGACGAGATAGTACATACCGTCGGTGACAGGAAGTCCCTGGGCCGTGGTTCCATCCCAATAGTCACAATACACCCGATCTCGATCCCGTGTCTCGTCCGACACCAATTCTCGGACCAGATCTTCATGCTCGTCGTAGATGCGAAGCGTGGCTCGGCCATTGACTAACGGTGAAGAGTAGATGCCGCAGGATTCCACGCCCGGCTCGAAGGGGTTCGGCGCGATCTTTTTCACGAGCTTCGGTTTTGTCGATCGGAGCGTGGTGTCGATACGGTAGCAGGAACCCGGACACCAAAGGCGCACGCGGATACTGTCGGGAGATGTCTTCGAGGCCTTGTACTCCCACCGGTTCTCGCCCCGCGGCACGGAATCGACAACGACGAAGGTGCGACCTCCGTCGGTCGAGGTGCTGACGATCATCACGGCGCAGATGGAACTATCAGGTGGCAGATACCACAACACATTCTGATCGGCACACAAGGTATCGATGCTCTTCGTAAGATTCACGTGGATGCCGGCGGGAACGATTGCCGTGCGGACATCCGGGCTCGACACCCATCGCTTGGTCGTCGCGTTACGTCCCATTGCTCGGATGCGCACAGGAACACTGCCTGCGCCCTGCAAGGGGAACGACACGCACGGAGCCGAGAAATCGATGGCGAACAGGGAATCCGTCCGCTCGTGATAGAGCTCGTTCTGATAAAACCGTGTCGTGTCCGTGCTGATGGTGTAACTGAGTATCACCGAGTCGATGCAGTGGACACGGCCGCGAAGGGTGACACGATTCGTGGCTACCACGGAAACGGGAACCAGTGCCGAATCGATGACGATGGAAGACTTATTGAACACGACCACGCACGAGGAGTCGCGCACCGAAGAGTCGGCGATGCTCTGCACAATGAAGCGCCCCATCGTACCCGCAAAGAGCGAATCCGGAAGGAGTGTCATGGTAATGGTATCGGAGGTGTTCGCTTTCGACGGAGAGATGACGCGTGTCTTCAGACCGGGAACGGTATCCGATACATAATCCTGATACATGACGCGAACATCGGACTGGCTCTTGAAGAGATTCCTCCATGAAAGGGTGATGGAGTCGCCCTCGCAGATTTCCGTTCGTCCGCCGGAGTTCCGACCGGGAAGAAGCACTTGAAGGTTGTTCCGGATCGGTTGACCGAAGACGGCGCAACGCATGTTGGTCGTCACGACGATGTCATGACGTCCATCACCGTCCACATCCGCCACCGACAGCGCATTGATGTTCTCATTACGGAACGATGCCGTATAGACCGTATCGAACGCATCCTCTTGAGTGAACCGCGGATCCGCGTAGTCGCGCATGCGAAGCACCATGAAGGAACTGCCGTCGACGAGGATGATCTCCGCCTTCTTGTCGGCCGAACTGTCCAGATCGCTCACGCACGCCACCCAGCCCGGTAGGGCTTGCGTGACCAGCGTGTCCAGCGGATAGAGATACTCCGTCCGCTTCGTCTCTTTCTGGATACGGGCTCCCGTGCGGTATCGGAGCACCATGAGGCGTGATCCGGGACAGGCCAGCTCGTGGGTGGTCTGGGTGACAATGATCTCATCGCCAGGGTTGTGCGGGTAGAAAGGAAGATTGCTATTGGCGGTGTCCCCGTCCACATTCCCTGTACTTACGGACCATGCATGGTTGTTTTTTCCGGCGAAGGAAGGATTCGCCGTATCGCGGAGGCCGGTCACGGGGGCACCAGTGAAATCAAACAGGTTCAGCCGAGCCGTACCTTGCGATCCGTTACGTCCTACATATTCCTCGGCGACGAGGATGTACGGTGTCATGCTTCCTGTGAGGGCATCCGTGACGCGGATATAGGTGGGCGAAAGACGCGGTCGTGTGCTCTTGCCCGGGCCGATGGAATCGGGAACCAGTTCCAGCGGTGCGATGCTCGGAGAGAGGGGTGATTGCAGAATCGCTCCTGTCAGGTACGCGCGGTTCGCCGTCGTCGATCGCGTCGGATCGAACAGATAGGGGATGGAGGTCGTCAGGGTATCCGGCCAGCATGGGAGAACGCACGTGGTCAATCCCGGAACCAGCGCGGCCACGGCCGGCTGCGTGAACGAGACGCCCGGGGCGACCGTGAACTGATTGATGATGGTATCGTTGACGCTCAGCTGACGTGCGGAGGAACGAAGGTCGACGGAGAACGCGGTGATCCCTCGGAAAAAGGGAAGGCGCTTTCCGGACGTCGAGTCGACGGACGGCGAGCTCATATCCACCGTACAGAATACCGATGTCGACGTGCCTTGCGCTTCTGCAAAGAAGGGTCGGATGGATGCGAAGAGATTCGGGGAGAACGGAGCGACATTGATCGTCAGTCGTTTGATGATGGCCAGGGAATCCGCTGCAGAGTCCAACGCGGCCAGATAGGCCACCGCAAGCGAGTCCTTGGTGTCGCGGCGCTCGATGGACTCGAGAGCGATGATGCCCGGATACCGCGCCGATACGCCGGCCGGTAGGTTGTTCTCATCGAAGACGGCGGATGCGGAGGAGACGAACGAGGGCAAGCGCGTCCGTTTGGCCATCCTGCCCATGGCATCCACCACCAGGAGTTCTCCCCCTACCACCGCCATGATTTCTTGCGGTGCGTAGGGATTTCCCGGAAGCGCCGCGTCGTTGATCACGTTGCCAATGAGCGGCTGGATGTCGCCCGCCAAGCTCGTGGACGACCATCGCATGATGAGCGAGTCGAGACGTTGGGGAACGGATGGGAATGATTGCGAGCGGTTGGCCTCCAAAGGTCCGCGCGGGGTCGTCCACCGAGCAGGCGACGACGTCGTGAGCGGTTGTGCATGGAGCGTGAAGAGGGCGCTCGACGCTATGCAACACAAGAGAGCGACGCAGAGGAAGCGCGTGAGGAAATTCGAACTGCGGTGCTGTGTCATCCGTGACTTCATTGAAGTGAATACTCGCATCCGGGCGTGCACAAATATACCACGGGGAGCTACCCGTGCACGTTTGCAGGGAAGGCAAATATCGTTCGCCCTACGTGCAGTCTTCCTCGGCGTCGGGGAGTTCGCTCAACGAGTTCTGCTCCATGTCGCGAAGGAGACCTTCGGCGGCGACCGCCCGGTCTGCCGGCACGTAGATTTTTACCACCGCCAGCGATCCCACGGTCAAGGCGCGGGATGAATCCGCAGCGGAAACCACACGCGCCGGGATGCCCTGCGATTCCAGGAACCCTTCCACGATGGATGCGTGATACACCGTCGATGTGGTGTATACCTGTGCCCAGGGCGAACTCATGAAGATTGACAATACGCGTGAAGGATGTCGCCGAATCGATAGACGTCTTCGAAGGAACAGTACAACGGAGCAGGGGCCATGCGGATGACATTCGGATTGCGCCAGTCGGCAATCACGCCACGTTCGGTCAGTGCCTCGAACATCGACCTGCCGTTGCGTGTGGCGATGGTCGACACCTGGGCACCGCGGGCGTCATCGTGCCGAGGAGTGATGATCCGCAACGCGTCTTCGGGGAATCGGTGGCCGATGGAATCGATCACATGCATCAGATACGAGGAGAGGCGGATGCTTTTGGCGCGAATGACCTCCATTCCCACTTCGTGAAAAATGTCAAGGGCGGCCTTGTGGATGGCCATGGAGAACACCGGTGCATTGCTGAGTTGCCAGCTGTCTGCGGACTTGACAGGCACGAAGCGATGGGGCATGGTGAAGCGGGTGCTCTCGTCATTACCCCACCAGCCTGCCGGCCTGACCAAGTCCGTATTCATGCAATGTCGCTCATGAACGAAACAGCCGCCCACGCCGCCGGGTCCGGAATTCAGGTACTTGTAGGAGCACCATGCGGCATAATCCACGTTCCACTCGTGAAGACGCAATGGTACATTCCCGATGGCATGGGCTAGGTCCCACCCCGCTATGGCACCATGACGATGCGCCGCCTCCGTGATACGGGCCACGTCGAAAACCTGTCCCGTATAGTAATGCACCGCACTGAAATGCAGAAGGCATAACCGCTCGCCCAACGAGTCTATGATGTCGACGATGTCCTCCGTCCTCAATGTCTCTTCGCCTTCGCGTGGAAACACCTCGATGATGTGTTCATCCGGGGTACGGCCGTGCATGCGCACGTGGCTCTCTGCGGCGTAACGGTCGGAGGGGAATTCGTTGCCCAACAGAAGAATCTTCGTTCGCTCTCCCTGCGGACGGTAGAACGTGGTCATCATGAGGTGCACATTCACCGTAAGGGAATTCATGCACGTCACTTCCGTCGGCAGAGCGCCTGTCAATGCGGCAAGCGGTTCGCGGAATTGCGCATGATAGGAATACCACGGCGTACGCGCATTGAAGTGTCCTTCCACGCCATGTGCCTGCCAGTCCGCGAATTCCTGATGCACTCCGGCTTCGGCATCGCGGGGCAGCAGGCCCAAGGAGTTTCCGCAGAAGTAGATGCAGTCGGCGGAATCATGCTGAGGAAACAGGAACCGTGAGCGCATGTCGCGCAGCGGGTCCTGCATGTCCAGGTTGCGTGCTTCTTCGAGCGATGAAGGGAAGACCATGGAAAATCGAGTGAACGTTGAGGGATTCGGCATGCAAAAGTACGCCATGCAGGTGGCACGGTGTCAGGAAGAGTGATGGTGTGGAAGCAGAGGAAGGATCGACCCTGACATGGAAGAGAGAGGATTCCGCAGTATGCGCAAGAAATCCGTATTTTTCCCATCATCATGTGTGCTTTGCAGCGGAGCTCAGGCAGACATTCGGGCGGCTCGATTCCGTCCGGAGAAGTTCCGGATACACCTTAATCCCGGAGGACAGACAAGGTGGATCCGGAGTAACCAATCACGAGGTCAAAATGACGAATCACACGACAACCGCGCCTGGGAAATCCGTTCCACTGACGTTCGCAGCGGCCATGCTCTTTTGCGCGATGATCCTTTCCGGTTGTGGCGGACTTCGCATGACGCGGGATTACATCATGGCGAAGGACGCCGTGAACAAACAGGATTGGAATCTTGCCAAGCAGTTGCTGGAAAAAGAAGTAGCGCGTGACCGGTTCAACTACGAGGCGTGGTACTACCTAGGAGTGACCCATCAGAAGCTTGGTGATATGAAGGCCATGAACGATGCCTATCTCGTCGCAGAGCGCGGCCTGAACAGTGATTTCAAATCCTCCATCGCGCGGGCGCGCTTCAGTGCCTGGGCAGAGGACTTCAATACCGGGGTGGACATCTATAATCGTTTTGCCGATTCCGGCGACACAACCCGCCTGAGTCGGGCCATCGAGCTTATGAATCGCGCGAAAGCGCTCAAACCCGAATACCCGGAAAATTTCGCCGTGCTCGGTATGCTCTACGAAGCGCGTCTGGACACGGTGGCGATGGTGGCAGAGTATGAAGGGTACGCCCGTCTTCAGAAAGATGAGATAGACTTTGCCGCCGGCAAGGGTATCACCATCGGTATGCCACGACGGAAAGTCGTTGATGTGCTGGGTCCACGAACGTCTGAACGCGCTGTGATGAGCGGAACTGATTCCTTGGCAACGGACGAATATTCCGGAAAGGACGTTGTGTACGTGTCGTCGATTCGTCGTGACAAAGGCGACTTCGCCGTTGAGGGCTGGCGAGTGAATCCGCCGGTAACATGGTCCAAGGACGAGAAGGAACGATACTCGCCGTTCAATACCCGTCCTATCGCCCAGCTTGCTTCCATCATGTACAAACGTAACGAGCTCGATCGCGCGCTTACGTACACCGAACTCATCACGTCGATACGACCAGACGATGAGCAGGCCCAGGCGCTCCGTGTCCAGATCTACAACGACCAGGGAAAAGCCGACAGCGCGCTTGCCCTCCTGGACCTCCTCGTGGTGCAGAATCCGTCGAATAAGAATTTTATCAACAACTATGCACTTGCCTTGCTTCGCATGGAGAAGTTCGACGAAGCGGTGATCCAGTACGAAAGGGTGCTGGGACTGGATCCGGATTACGACATCGCTTTGCTGAATTGCGCAGCAGCCTTGAAGAACAAAGCAATCATCCTGCAAAAAGCCGAACGTGATATGAAGATGCGCGACAACCGGTATCGGGAGAACGAGCAACGGTTCTTTCCCTTGCTGACGAAGGCGGCGGATCTTTTCGAGCGGTATCGTCGATTGTACGAGCACCGGTCGGATGTCGTGCCGCTTGAACACCTCGTGAATATCTACGAAGTGACCGGCGACAAGGTCCGTCTCGGCAAAGTGGTCGGAGACTTGGAAGCTCTCGAGTCCACGAACGCGGGAAGCGTCCGCTACTGGGAGCTGCTCGGCGGAATCTACTCGCGGGCGAAACAGAACGACAAGGCGGAACGCGCGTTCCGCAGAGCGGACGAAGCGAAAGCCGCTAACAAGTAAGCGCCTCCGCAGCTCCTCAATAAATGTCGTATCTTCACGTCCATCGTCAGCACCGACGCCACGCCACGGCGGGCGTTCCATTCGCATCACCTATTCACGAAAGCACCCCATGTCGCAAATGGATCAGCAGCAACCGCAACAGATAAACATCGAGCTCGGAGAGAAAGAAGCCGAAGGCATCTATTCCAATCTCGCCATCATCTCGCACTCGCCAGCGGAGTTCGTGTTGGATTTCACACGCATCCTTCCCGGCGTCCCTAAGGCGCGCGTCCTCGCCCGCATCGTCATGACACCGCAACATGCCAAGCTTCTGCTCGGCGCGCTCAACGACAATATCATCCGCTACGAACAGCAGTACTCCGAGATAGCGATCAACGACGGGAACATCATGCCTCCGATCGGCGAAGGTCAGAAGTTCCACTAAGTCATATCGCTCACCCCAGTCATCGTCCACCTCAGTATCATCACCCGTATGTACGACCCGAATACGATAACCCAACAACTTGTACCGTATGTCATCGAGCAGACCAGCCGTGGCGAACGCTCCTATGACATCTATTCCCGTTTGCTGAAAGAGCGCATCATCTTCATCGGCACTCCCATCGATGACTATGTAGCTTCCCTCAGCATCGCACAGCTCCTCTTCCTGGCGAGCGAAGATCCCACGAAGGATATCTTCATGTATATCAACTCTCCCGGCGGCAGCGTGACGGCAGGTTTGGCGATCTATGATACCATGCAGTTCATCAAGCCGGACATATCCACGTATTGTGTGGGCATGGCTGCGTCCATGGCACAAGTCCTTCTCTGCGCCGGTACCAAAGGCAAAAGGTTCGCGTTGCCTCACTCGCGCATCATGCTGCATCAGCCCCTCGGCGGTACGCAAGGTCAGGCCACCGATATAGAAATCTATACCAAGGAGATGCTTCGCATCCGCGACTCCCTGTACTCGATCATCGAACGGCACTCCGGTCAGCCTTTCGAGAAGATCAAAGCCGATGCCGATCGTGATAACTACATGTCGCCCAAAGAGGCACTCGAATACGGTCTCATCGATACCATTCTGGACAGCAACAAGTAGTCCGTCCGGTTCCGTCGGCACCATCGTCGGTGACGATGCCGAAGTCATTCACCCCGTATTCGGAGCATGAAGCATGAAGAAGCAAGAGGATGATGAAATGCGCTGCGCATTCTGCGGCCGCATGAGTCATGAGGTCACAACCCTGGTCACCTCTCCTTCAGGGGCGAACATCTGCGACCTTTGCCTGGTGAACTCGTTGGTGCTCATGCAGCAGAACCAGAAGAAGACGGAACCCGCCGAGCAGCGACCCGTCAAGTACAACCTTCCGAAGCCCACGGAGATCAAGGCCAAGCTCGATGAATACGTCGTCGGTCAGGACGAAGCCAAACGCATGTTGTCCGTTGCCGTCTACAACCACTACAAACGCATCGTGTCGCACGGCATGGTGGGTATGTACGAGGACGTTGAAATTGAAAAGAGCAATATCCTCATGATGGGTCCCACAGGAACCGGCAAGACCCTCCTTGCCCAGACCCTCGCCCGCATCCTCGATGTCCCCTTCGCCATCGCCGACGCAACGACGGTGACGGAGTCCGGATACGTCGGCGACGACGTGGAGAGTATCATCGTCAATCTCGTACAGAATGCGGACTTCGACGTAGCTCGTGCAGAGCTCGGAATCATCTACATCGATGAAATCGACAAGATCACCCGCAAAGGCGATAGCGCCAGCATCACCCGCGATGTGAGCGGAGAGGGAGTACAGCAAGGACTTCTCAAACTCCTCGAGGGTACCGTTGCCGGTGTGCCGCCTCGCGGCGGACGCAAACACCCCGAGCAACCACTCTTGCATGTGAATACGAAAAACATCCTCTTCATTTGCGGTGGGGCGTTCGACGGACTGGAAAAGATCATCGCACGTCGCATGAAGGCGGCTACCATAGGCTTCCACACGGCAGCCGAAGAAATCGTCGAAGAAACCTATGAACTGTTCCGTCATGCCGAACCGGACGACCTCAACAAGTTCGGCTTCATCCCCGAGTTCGTCGGCCGGATGCCTGTTTTCGCACCCCTTCAACCCCTGGATGACGACGCCATGCTCAGCATCCTTACTCTGCCGAAAAACGCCATAACGAAGCAGTATGAGAAGCTGTTCTACATGGAAGGCGTAGAGTTGGAGTTCGAAGAAGCGGCGCTGCGCGAAGTGGTAGCCCTTGCAAAGGGTAGGAAGACCGGTGCGCGCGGATTGCGATCCATTATGGAAACAGCCATGCTTCCAATCATGTACACGCTTCCCGGACAGGATGATCTGCGGCGCGTGATCATCACGGCGGCGTGCATCCGTGGCGAGGGCGACCCCACGTATGTCCGCACAAAGAAGCGTCGCGGTATAGCCGACGCCGCATAGAAGGGCACATCCTTTGGCGGTGTCCTCATGGTGAGGACGCCCTGTCGGATTGACCGGTCCTGAACTCTCGGTCAGGCGGCCACCACTTCCCACGCGATCGTGATATCGATACTCGGCGAAAGACTCTCCTTGACGGGGCATGTCTCCGCTGCCTGATGCAGGACACCCACTTGCTCCACCGTGTATTCGTCATGAAGACGGATGACGACCGGCAAAGCACCTATCCTTCGCGTCGGTACGGCCGTCATCACCTTCGTCACCTGCGCTTCGCACCATCCCAATTCGAACCCGCGCTTCTTCGCAGCTATACCCATGGTCGTGACCATGCAGGAGAGCAACGACGTCGCGCACAAATCCGTCGGAGAGAACGTGGTGCCGTTGCCGAAGTTGTCCTTCGGGGCATCCGTGCTGATGACCGACCCCGAGGGTTCGTGCGTGCACAAGCATGATAGCGAACCCTTGTAATCGACTCGAATGGAAATCATGGGATATTCTCGTGGTGAGTGTGGCGTCAAATCTACCTATACTGATGATTCCGCGTGTCTCACCGTGTCATGTGCCGTCGATCGTGCCTCAGCTCCAGAGTAACTCACGAGTCGGCTGGGTGTGAAAGTGAGGAGCTCTCGTGAAGATTTCGTAACAAAAACGTTTGATTCTTGTCAGTATCGGGGTTTCTTGCTAATTTGGACAGAATCCAAATAAGACAGGCATGAGGATGCTCGGAAAAGCATCCGGAACGTGCACCACCGACCATGGTCGACATGTCCCGACAATCACGAAATACTGCTTTCACTGAAACGAAGGGCAAATCCCGACTGCTTCACGGTGCATGGTGCCCGCGACCGTTGCGTTTGGCATGTATGCTCATGTGTCTTCTTCACGTGGATGTGCTCGCCGAGGAAGCCGAGGAAGTTGTCCGCGATTCTGTCGCCGCCATGCAGGAGGTGATGATTGTCGGCTTCCGCGAACGGACGGTTCCGGGTGCAGGAACATATATCAACAACGAGGTGTTGAAAGAACTGAATCAGCCGGATGTGAATAAGGTTCTACGCACGGTGGCCGGCGTGAACGTGCGGGATGAGGAGGGGTTCGGTTTGCGCCCGAACATCGGGTTACGCGGTACGCCCGTGAACCGCTGTGCGAAAATCACGTTGATGGAGGATGATGTCCTGATCGCTCCTGCCCCATATACCGATCCCTCGGCGTACTACTTTCCCACACTCTCACGCATGGAGGGTATAGAAGTTCTCAAAGGGTCCAGTCAGATCCAGCACGGACCCTACACGATCGGTGGCGCGTTGAATCTCCTGACGACACCGATTCCCGTGCATTTTCGCGCGCTTGGCGAACTGTCGTACGGAAGCTTCGGCACCAATCGCCAGCGGGTGCTTGTGGGCGCCGGTGGTGAGAGCCTTGATTACTTGTTGGAAGCCGATCGCATTGCAAGTGCAGGATTCAAGGAGCTCGATAACGGAGCGAATACGGGATTCGACCGGCGCGATGTGATGGCGAAACTCCGATGGCACACGGCTGACAACGCACCTACACAACAATCGTTGACATTGAAAGTGGTGCGATCGACCGAGGACGGTAACGAGTCGTATCTGGGATTGACGTACAAGGACTACCTAGACCGTCCCACACGTCGCTATGCGGCGACGCAGAAGGACAAGCTAATGCTTGGACACACGCACGTCGCTCTCAGTCATTCCATTACCGCCACTCCTGGGTTGAGTTTGCGTACGACCATTTATCATACGCGGACGTTTCGTGATTGGTCCCGGGTCAACTCCATAAACGGTAAGAATGTGATGGCCGTAGTATCAGACCCCGTGACCCTGGCCAACGAGTACTCGGTGATGACGGGGAGTGCCTCGGGCGCTGTGGAGTTTCAAAGTGCGGTAAGAACATACATCTCACAAGGCGTCCAGTCATCAGCCGAGTACACTGTCGCCATGGGCGATTATGTCCATCGAATCAAAGGAGGCGTCCGATATCATTACGATGATGCGGACCGATTCAATACGCTGTCCTCGTATACCATGAGCTACGGAATCATGACGTTCGATTCCACCAAATCGAAGGGGAGTCTTGAGAACCAGTTCCGCTCTGCTCATACCGCCGCGGCGTATCTCATGTATTCGATGACCATTGGTTCGTTGACCGTCATGCCGGGCGTTCGTTGGGAAAAAATCGGACTTTCATTGAGAAACTACGGCACGTTTGACCCCGAACGTCGTGGCACATCATCAACAACGGCATCCAACGATCTCTCTGTCATTTTGCCCGGCATCGGCGTTACCTACGATCACAGCGAGAACCTGACGCTGTTCGCAGGTATCCATAAGGGATTCTCACCACCCGGGATGCCTGGTGTCGTCACGAACGGAGTTCAAGCGGTTTCCGAGACGGCGATCAATTACGAACTTGGTGTCAAATTCGGAACTTCAGCAGGAGCCCACGCTGAGGCCGTTGTGTTCCTGAATGACTATGCCAGCATCCTCGGCTCGGACAACGTGTCCGGTGGAGGTTTCGGAACCGGAAACATCTATAATGCCGGCGCTGCACTGACGAAGGGCGTGGAGATAGGCGGAGGATACGACCTACCGCTGTCCGTGCTCTCGACGGATGTCGTCATGCCGGTGACGATGACGTACACGTTCACGGATGCGCGGTTCAGTCAGCAGTTCCAAAGCGCCGGCGGAGACTGGGGGACAGGGGTCATTCAGGACGGCGATGTGATACCGTTCATCGCACCGCATCAGCTGTCGACGAGTGTCGGACTCCGCACCTCGACTTTGAGCGTGCTCCTTACCGCACGGTATACAGGTGCAACGGGAACGAAGCCCCGGCAAGGGACAGTAATCCTTCCCGCCGCGACAACGTCGTACAATGATATCAATACGCTTCCGGCGTTCTGGCAGGCCGATCTCTCGGCAAGCGTGAAGATCATCGATCGGGTTTCCGTGCTTGCCACAGCGAACAACCTCACGAATACCATGGCGGTCGTCGCCAATCTCCCTCAAGGATTCCGTCCGCCCATGCCTCGTAGCTTCATGCTCGGGATGAAGTGCGAGTGGTGATCTGTGAGGAGCCTCAGCCCGTCGAGTCGTTGCGGTTATCGTCCAATCGAGGCATTTCCACGGCTGTGAGACGAACGCACATGGCGGAGAAGTCCTGCATCTCTTGGTGAGTGAACGCCTCGGTAAGAGCCATCATCAGGGTGCGGAACCGTTTGTCTATCTCGCCCAGGGTCCGGCGTCCCTCCTCCGTTATCGCGTGCAAAGCAACACGCCGGTCGGTATCGGCCGCTCGTCGTGTCACATATCCGTGTTTGATCATGGTGTTGATCGATCGCGTGACGTCGACGCTTTTCTCCACGATCGCCTGCACCAGATCCGAGTGGGTGAGCTCTTTTTTGCCCGAGTGGTGGAGAACGCGCAAGAGGTTGTACTGTGCGCCCGTCAGACCGAACGGACTGCATGCCTCGTCGAGCTTGGCCTTGATGAACGCGTTGGCCGTGCTGAGATTGATGATGAGATCCACGACCGGGTTCCGAGGACGGCCGGGTGTTTCTTCGCCGGATGTTGACATGACTTCACCTTCCGTTGTGTTCCTGACAAAGCTCGTATTTTTGACGACATGACAACATAGCAAAGCACCACCACATCTTCACTACCGCCATGTCCATCCGCTGTTTTTCCCTTATCTGCCTCGTGCTCGCGATTCATCAAGCCCCGCTGGCGGCACAAAGCGTGCGTATCGCCGACTCCTTGCTGAACGGTCGGGAGAAACATCTCAGAAACCTCCGACAATTGACCAAGAGCGGTGAGAATGCGGAGGCATATCTCTCGTTCGACGAAAAGCGACTGGTGTACCAAGCGCACGTGGGCGATTCCGCCTGCGATCAGATCTATACCATGAAGCTGGATGGCTCTCGGAACCGACTGGTGAGCACAGGCAAAGGGCGCACGACCTGCGCATACTATTTGCCGAACGGCAGTATCATCTATGCAAGCACCCATGCGGCCTCTGCGCAATGTCCCGCCAAGCCCGACATGTCCAAGGGATACGTGTGGCCGTTGTATTCCGACTACGACATCTACGAATGCAAGCCCGACGGCTCGGGCGTGAAGCCCATCGTTAGCGGTCCGGGATACGACGCCGAGGCGACGGTGAGTCCGCGAGGGAACCGCATCGTGTTCACGTCCACCCGTGATGGCGATATCGAGCTGTACTCATGCGACCTCAAAGGCAAGGATGTGAAGCGCCTGACGAACCATTTCGGATACGACGGCGGGGCTTTCTTCAGCAACGACGGTAAGAGAATCGTCTTCCGTGCATCGTCGCCCAAGGGTAAGGACTCCGTCGAATTCTCCGATCTCTTGCGTCAGAACCTTGTGCGTCCGCGCGCCCTCGACATCTATGTGATGAACGCCGACGGCACGGAACGTAAGCAATTGACCAACAATGGCAAGGCGAACTTCGCCCCCTTCTTTCATCCGGACGGCAAGCGCATCATCTTCAGCTCGAACATGGGCGATTCCAAGGGTCGGAACTTCGACCTCTGGATGATCAACATCGATGGGACGGGGCTTGAGCAGATAACCTTCTACGAGCAGTTCGACGGTTTTCCCATGTTCACCCGCGATGGTAAGAAACTGGTTTTCTGTTCCAATCGCTTCAATTCCCAGCCCGGCGATACCAATGTTTTTGTCTGCGACTGGGTAGACTAAGAATCAGCGGAATACGTCGGTCGCATGGGGTCTTTGAAGGTGAATGCCCCCATCGTATTTTCGCCGGTCGGTTCACCGCTTGGTTCCATCGGCACATTGCCGATACCTCTACAACGTAACAATCGGAGATCAAGGTATGTACGGAAATGTCAGCATCATCGACAAGCCGACCGGCGATAACCGGTACGACGAGGATCCGATCCTCCTTGCAGAGTTTCAAGACAAGATCGATCGCGGAGAGAAAATCGAACCGCAGGATTGGATGCCGCGCGAATATCGCCGTCAGCTTATCCGCATGATCGAACAGCATGCGCACTCCGAGATCATCGGCGCGTTGCCCGAAGGAACATGGATCACCCGCGCGCCGGGATTCCGACGTCGCATGGCACTGCTCTCCAAGGTGCAGGACGAAATCGGCCACGGACACTTGCTGTATTCGGCGGCGGAAACCTTGGGCAAGCCGCGTGAGCAGATGCTTAACGACCTTCTCGTAGGAAAATCGAAATACTGCAACATCTTCAACTATCCCGCAGTCACGTGGGCTGATACCGCGGTCATCGCGTGGCTGGTGGATGCTGCCGCCATCATCAATCAGGTGATCAATTCCAAGGGGTCGTACGGACCGTACTGCCGCGCTCTCGAGCGCATCTGCACGGAGGAGTCCTTCCACCTGAAATACGGTCACGATAACGTGGTGACGCTTGCTACGGGAACACCGGTACAGCGCGAAATGGTCCAAGCCGCTCTCAACCGCTGGTGGCGCCCGCTCATGCACTTCTTCGGTCCGCCGGACGTGATGAGCGAGCATACGAAAATCCTCATGCGATGGAAAGTGAAGATGGCGACCAACGACGACATGCGACAGCAGTTCTTCGACAGCTATGTGCCGAAGATCTGGGAATTGGGTCTGACCATTCCCGATCCCGAGTTGCGCAAGAACGAGGAAACCGGTGTTTGGGAATTCGGCGATCCGGATTGGGACGAATTCTACCGTGTCATCGCGGGCAACGGACCGTGCAACGCCGAGCGTCTGGCTGTTCGCAAATGGGTCGAAGAAAGCGGTGCTTGGGTCCGTAAGGCAGTCCTGAAGCCCGATGCACGCTACGTTGTGCCGCTGTCATAAAGACGTGATCGCGTCCGTCTTGCACGGAAGATCAGGAAGCGGTTTCGATCGGCGCAGCGACGAACGTTCTGAAAAGAAAAAAGGTTCTGAAAAGAAAAGGGATACCGTGAACGGTATCCCTTTTTTCTTGACGTTTCCGCGGTTAGCGGTCACCGCACGATGTTCAGGATAAGGTCCTGCGATGCACCGCCCGACGAGCATTTCACGACATAGACACCGGAGGGGTAGTCGCCGATAGGCAGTCGAAGAACGGCATCGGGCGCAAGATGGTCGTGCGATGCCGTCATGAGTTCCCGTCCGAGCATGTCCCGGAGTGTCACGCGAAGGTTGTCCGCTCCCCGGACCCTCAGGAGAATATCGGTGGATGCGGGATTGGGACTGATGCTGCACTCAAAGAGCGCATCGTGCGCGGATACGGAGCTGAGCGGCATGACGACGACGCGTTTCGAGACCGTGGTCACGCACCCGTCGGTTGTCGTGTACGTGAACCGGATGGACAATGCGGTATCCGACGGTGCCCAGCGCGTGTTGACGCTCCACGGCATGGAGCCCGGCCACATAAGGGTGCCCGAGGGAGTCATCCATGAATGCATGCCGTTGAGCGGGGTATTGCTCGAATACATGACGGTGTCACCGGGCTTGACGGTGTCGGGTCCGATGATCACCGGTGTGAACAGACGCACGGGAATGGACGTGGTCCTCCATGTCGGGGACTTGGAAAAGACCGCACCCATGACGACGGTGTCGATACGACGTGCCTCGCGCGCCGTGGTGCCTGATCCCTCGTCCATGTGCCACGACCCAAGAAGGTTTGGATGCCGATCGATTCGCTCGTTCATGTTGCGGACGATTTCCTCCGGGGTGCGCACTCTGTTCCACACGCGGAACTCACGCATGCTGCCCTTCACGAAACTGCCGCCGCCGGCTTGCTGACCGATCCGGAGCTGTTGAAGAGCCGTGACCGGCATGGCACGTTCTTCCGACACCTGAAGTCGACCGTCCAGATAGATGGCCTTGAATCCCGATCCGTCGCTCACGAGCGCCACGTGCGTCCACTTGTTCATGGACGTCGAATAATCGCCCACCAGACGTCCGCCAGCACCGATATTCCCGAAATCCCAATAGATCTTCCGATCGCTCCACGGCACGTGCGCCTGACAGCGATTATTGACATCGTCCTTGGTGCCGATGGCGAAAGCCGATGAGGTGCGCACATCCGCAGAGTCCACCCGTTGCCACCATTCCACGGTGATCGCGCTTCCGGACGGGAAGGTGAAATCGGTGACCGTGGCTCCGATAGAACCGTCGAAGGCGACGGTGTTCGAGCCGCACGAGCTGTCCGTGATGAATGACCGCACGGCCGACCACGGTCCGGTGACCAGCGAGTTCACTGCGCGCGCCCGCCAATGGTACGTGGTGCGCGGTGCCAGTCCCAGAGCGGTTTCCACGGTGCCGAAGGCATTGCTCGTGGCATGGACGATAGTGGAGAAGTCTGAGGACGTTGCAACCTGGACTTCATATGAAGAGGCCGACGTGACCGGCGTCCATCTCAACTCGGGCTGAGGGAAGACGGCTATGCCCTTATCTGCGGGCGATACCAGTTGCAGCGCGGGCAGAGAGGTCGTGGACGGACAATTGATCGGTGCGTCGGAGGCGATGCGTGCTGCCTTGCGAGACACATAGCCCGCAGCCGCGATGTATCCTTGGTCCGCCACGATAGTATCGTTCAGCGGCTCGTTCAAACGATAGTAGGTTGCCAGGTTCTTCGTCCCGGGATCCATGTTCTTGGCCATCGATCCGTAAATCTCTTCCTGTGTCCGCACGACGTTCCACACGCGGAAGTCATCGATCTTCCCGAAGTGGGAAAGTCCGAGGATGAGACCGGTGAGGTTCTTCGGATCATCGGCGACCTCCGATGAGGCGACGAGTCTGCCATCCAGATAGATGGCCTTGAACGAGGTGCCGTTCGACACCACCGCCACGTGCGTCCACTTGTCCAAGTACGGCTTGTAATCCGTCGAGATACGCCCCGACGTGTTGATGTTGCCATAATCCCAGTAGATGTTCCCATCCCTGAACGGAGCGTGAATCAGGAACCGATTCGTGGCATCGTCGGCGCCGGCACGCAATGCCGCATTCTGCGAACCAAGATTTGCGGTAGCGACATAATTCCAGAATTCCACGGTCACAGCCCCGCCGCTCTTCCACTCGAATGTCGGCGCAGTCAGTTTGTCCGATGCTTGGGTGAAGTTCAAGGTGTTTCCTGCGCAACTCGTTCCCAGCGTAAAGGGGTGCACGGCACTCCACGGCGTCGTGTTGTTGAAGTTGAATGCACGTACCCGCCAGCAATAGTTCTGACGGAAGGTCAGAGAGAGCGCGATGGGCGTCTCCTCGTCCACCACATAGTTGCGTACCACGTTGTTCATGTCCGTGCCCTGCGATATCTGGACTTGATACCACTGTGCTCCGCGCGGCTTCGACCAGACGAAACGTGTGGGATTGGGAACGGACTTGGCGCCGGACTCCGGGATAAGCGCACGCGGACCTTGCAAGGAATCGTAACGCTCATAGCGGCGCGGTGTGGCGCTCGCACCTCGCGTACTCACAGAATTGACGCTCTGCCGGATGGCGTTCACGAAATACGTATACGTCGTGTCGTTCATCACCTTGTCGTCCACATAGCTCAGGATACCCGAAGGGACGGTGGCCACATCCGTCGGTGTTCCGGAAGCAGTCATGCGAGTGATCTTGTAGCCCGTGATGTCGGACGTCAACGACGCTCCCCACCACAGCAGTACCGCGTCGGGAACGCCCTGTGCGCGTATGCCGGTAGGCGGTGAGATGCCGCCGTTATGATTGAAGGTGCGACCAAGCGTATCGTTCGCAGGATTACGGTCGGCGACAGTCCCGAGTATCCGTCCTATCATGAGAATCTGGCCCGGAGGCAGTGCCTTAATATCAGGAAACGGTATCTGAACCTCTTTGTTCATTTCAAGAAAGGGAACGGTGACGATGCGCGAGTACACGACGTCTCCGCTGGCACGCCAGATCATCTCGAGCTGCACGTTGAATGCTCCGGACTCCATACCGTTCGACCGTATCATGACCACGGGTACGAACGGCGCAGTGATGGTGGTGTCCGACGACGGACGGACGAACTCCACGAACTGCACGTCCTTGTCGCAATCCACCGAGAACACCACGGCACTTTGGTCCCACACGTCGGCATTCTGCATATCGCGAATGCGGATCAATCCCTCGCGGGTGGTCACTGCAGGCACTTTCCATGTGGTACTGCCATCCTGTGCCGCTTGGAATGTCCGCACCGTGGTCCAGCTCACGCCGTTATTCGAGCTGAACTCGATCAACACCGTCGTCACGTTCTTCGATGTCCACCGCACGGTCACCGTGCTGTCGGACATGAAGCGCTCGCCGCCGTTCGGATAGAGAAGATCCACCGACGATGCCGACGTCGAAATGACCTGGAAGGTCCTGGTCAACGTATTGTTCGCCGCATCGCCATCGCCGGTAAGGTTGGCGCTCAAGGCCACGACGTAGGTTCCTGCCGCCACGCGGGCGGAATCGAAGCTGATGGACACGGACGCACCTGCATCGAGCGATGCCACCGTCCTCGTGGTCGTGAACACGGGCGCTGTACCTCCGAGCGCGGTAATGGTCATGGTGACAGGGATACTCTGTGCTTTCTGCGCCCCCACGTTCGTGATCATGCTCCTCATGGCGAAGTTCGCATTGGGTTTCACCATGCTACCGTTGGCAGGAGAGAGAATGGAGCTCGCCTGGATGTCCAGCGGACGCGTCGATGCCAGATTCCTCATGCACGACGACAGCGCCCTCACCGCCGATGCCCGCATGAGCGTGGCGACGCGCGGATGGAAGCGAAGTTCCGTACCGTAGCTTGTCAAGTGACAATAACTCATGATGGTTCCCTTGCGGGGATTGGGCTTGGAATAGCACCCGCCCTCGGCATTCACGCAGGAGTCCACCGGTGGCGCCCAGCCGCAGTTATGCGTATGTGGCGAGCCGAAGTTGTGACCGATCTCGTGGGAAAGCACGTCCACATCCCACACATACTGATTGGCCGGGAAATTCGTATTGCCCGTGACGCCGCCGGCGGAATACGCGTACGAGCCGCACAATACTCCCACCCAGGCAAGACCACCGGTATACGATGTGACGATGAATGCGGTGGTGCGGGAGACGCTGCCCATGTTCGCATTCCAGTAGTTGCGACCCTGATTCAGATACGAGCCGAGGTCGCCCGTGTACGGACAGTTCTCCGTCCAGATTCGCAGATACGGTACATGGATGGCAACGTTGATATCACGCTGATACACGGCGCTCACCGCTCCCATGGCCACGATCATGTAGTTGGCCGCCCGCGAGAAATTGCTACCCGCTTGGTTGTAATACTTCGTGTCGCAATCCACCGCCACCCGCGCAAGCAGTGTCTGTGCGTTCTGCAGGTCGTTCACCTTGGAATCATTGCGCATGGCCGAGAACATTCCGAACGATTCCTGTGTTCTTGTGAAATAGTCCGGCAGGTTCTCCGCATCGCATCCGGGATGTTTGGGATTAGGCACATCCGCTTGGTCGTAGGAAATGACAACGGGTTCCTTCGCATCCGCGTTATCGGGAGCGAAGAGGATGCGCTTCACACCTTCCGCCGTTGGCAGCTCAACATATCCCATGGCATAGGTCCGGAAGAACGCCAGATAGACGAACGAGCCCGGCTCGCTCTCGATGCTGCCTCTCACAAGGATATGCCGGTCAAGCGTCCGTTGCTCGTCGCCATGACGCGTCCCCGCAGCCACGACCGCATCGGGAGTGAGCACCTGCATGGTGGTGCAGTGCACGGATACGCGACCGCGACCGGGCAGCGGCACATCGGGAAGGATGAAGGTGCTTGGAAGCTGCTTCACCGCGTCGTCGAAGACGAGCGGATTGACAGCGGTGAACCCCGCCGACGCAGGTACCGTCGTGGTCGTCAACGGACGCTCCGGCGACTGCCTGAACAGCGGTATGCGTTCGGCCGCAAGCGCAGTGAATGCAGTGACCCCGATGAAAACCGACCAAAGAGACAGGCGTAGCAGTCTGTTCATAGCTTCCCCAATCATGTGTGTAAAGGCATTCGTTCCAGCCGGTTCCAACATACCAGAACTCCTGCTGACGATGGTGTCTAGTTATGAAAGTTTTTTTCAACAAAAAAGGACGGCACCGAGGTGACGTCCGTATCTCTTTCCGTGGGTTCGTCTGCGGGTACGTACCTGTCCCATCACCGACGACTCCTTACCATCCCAGAAGCCATCCGAACATGAGCGGCGCGACGATGGTGGCATCGCTCTCCACGATGAACTTCGGTGTTTCTATGCCCAGCTTGCCCCAGGTGATCTTCTCGTTGGGGACGGCGCCCGAGTAGGACCCGTAGCTTGTCGTCGAATCGCTGATCTGACAGAAATACGACCAGAAGGGGATGTCGTGCATCTCCATGTCCTGATACAGCATGGGAACCACGCAGATGGGGAAGTCGCCGGCGATACCGCCACCGATCTGATAGAACCCCACGCCCTTGCCGTGACAATGCTCCGTGTACCACTTGGCAAGCCATGCCATGTATTCGATACCGGACTTCATCGTCGATGCGTTGATCTCGTCCTTGATGACATACGAAGCGAAGATATTCCCCATCGTGGAGTCCTCCCAGCCGGGAACGACGATCGGCAGGTTCTTCTCCGCCGCCGCGAGCATCCAGGAGTTCTTCGGGTCGATCTCGTAATACTGCTCAAGGACGCCGCTGAGGAGCATCTGATACATGTACTCATGGGGGAAATACCGTTCGCCCGCATCGTCGGCTTTCTTCCATAGCGCGTGGATATGTTTCTGCAGACGTCGGAACGCCTCCTCTTCGGGTATGCAGGTGTCAGTGACACGGTTGTAGTGATTCTCCAACAGGTCCCATTCGTCCTGCGGCGACAGGTCGCGGTAATTCGGCACGCGCTTATAGTGGGAATGCGCCACCAGGTTCATGATGTCTTCTTCAAGGTTCGCACCCGTGCACGAGATGATCTGCACCTTGTCCTGACGGATCATCTCGGCCAGGGATCGGCCGAGTTCCGCGGTGCTCATGGCTCCGGCGAGAGTGATCATCATCTTTCCGCCCTCGTCCAGATGACGTTCATAGGCGGTGACGGCATCCATCATGGCTGCCGCATTGAAGTGACGATAATGTTCTTCCATGAACCGGGAGATAGGACCGCGCTGTTTCATAGCTGTAAAGAATGGGGGTGAAAAAAGTCACGCGAACCGTGAACGGGACGTGGCGCCCTGCGGGGACCGCGTCCGGACTTTGCGTGCGGAGAAGGACGAAAATACAGGTCCACGTACTGAGGGACAACATGAAGTGCGTCCACGACGATCAGCGTCACGGGTGAACGGCTCTCGTTGGTCCCGGATCATGCACGCGGCCATCATCCGGCTGCGGAAGCACCGTCAGTGCGCTTCATCCCAGCTCTTGCCGACGCCCGTCTCGACGAGGACGGGAACATCGCCGAGCGGAAGGGCGCTTTCCATCGTTTCCTTCACGAGGTGCTTCATCATGTCCAGTTCCTCGGGGACGACCTCGAACACCAATTCGTCGTGAACCTGCAGCATCATGAGCGAGCGCATGGACCGCGCCGACATCTCCTTATGCAAGCGGATCATGGCGATCTTGATCATGTCCGCCGCCGAACCTTGGATGGGAGTATTCACCGCCGTCCGCTCCGCTGCGGCCTTGATCGTGGCATTGGCGCTGCGGATGTCCGGCAGATACCGCCGACGTCCGCAGAGTGTCTCCACGTACCCAGTCTGCTCACAGGCGCGGATGGTGCGCTCCATGTAGTTCTTGATGCGTTCGTATTGCTTGAAATACTGGTCGATGATCTCCTTACCTTCGGTGCGCGAGATACCCAGCTGCCGGGCCAGACCGAAGGCCCCTTGACCGTACATGATACCGAAGTTCACGGTCTTTGCTTTGCGTCGCATGGAGGAGTCCACCTTGTCCAGCGGAACATCGAAGAGCTTGGCGGCAGTGGCGGTATGGATATCCAGTCCCTCCTTGAACGCATGGATGAGCGTCTCATCCTCGCACACCGACGCCATGATGCGGAGCTCGATCTGGGAGTAATCCGCCGAGAGGATGAGGTTGGATCCTTGCGAAACGAATGCCGCCCTGATTTTCCGTCCGAGCTCCGTCTTGATGGGAATGTTCTGCAGATTGGGATCGGTGGACGAGAGACGTCCGGTGGCCGCGATATGCTGCGCGAAGGTGGTATGAATGCGACCCGTGCGCGGGTTGATCATGCGCGGCAACGACTCGATGTAGGTCGATTGCAGTTTCTGGAGCTGACGGTATTCCAGCATCATCTCCGCGATCGGGTAACTGGGGGCGAGCTCGGTCAATACCTGCACGTCGGTGCTGTATCCCGTCTTGTTCTTCTTGATGACGGGCAGGCCCATCCGTTCGAACAGCACTTCGCCCAGTTGCTTCGGCGAGTCGGGATTGAACGGAACGCCGGCCTCCTCGAGGATCTTTTCGCGAAGTGCACGCACCTCCGTACCCACCACATCGCCGAGCGATGACAGTTGGGCACGGTCCACAGCGATACCGTTGTACTCCATGTCGCGGAGCACGCTGATGAGGGGGAACTCGATGGTCGTCGCCACCGTCTCCAGCTTCGGCTCGTCATGCAGGTCCTTCTGCAGATGCGCACACAAGCGGTACGTCACGTCCGCATCCTCCGCGGCGTATTCTGCCACTTGCTCCACGGGTACGTCACGCATGGAGATCTGCGACGACTTCTTCTCGCCGATCAAGGTGGTGATGGAGATGGGATGATAGTTGAGCAGGCGTTGTGCCATCGCATCCATGCCATGCGAGGAATCGGGATTGAGCACGTAGCTCGCGATCATGGAATCGAACGTGATGGGAGCCACGTTGATGCCATGGCGCAAAAGGATGAGCGAATCGTATTTGATGTTCTGACCCCACTTGGCCACGCCGGCGGACTCCAGCAGGGGTCGCATGACGGACAGGACATACCGCGTTTCCATGTGTCCTGCAGGAACGTCCGTCGGTGCATCCTCCTCGTCGAACATACCCACTTCGCGGCTCGCTCCTTTGCCCGCACCGTCCCTGTCATCGGCATGGGCGGGAAACACGGGGATGTAATACGCCGTGCCTTCGACGCCGCATGCGGAGATACCGACGATTTCGCATTGCATCGCATCCAACGACGTGGTCTCCAGATCGATGGCAACCGCCGGCCGCGAAAGCAGGTCCTGCATCATCGCGTCAAGCTCGGCACGTCCGCTCACGGTGACGTAGTCATGCGGAACATCGGCAAGGCGGGTGGCGTGGGTCTGGGTCTGCTCCTCGACGGAGATGACCGCAGACGTCGTCGCTGTAGCCGCAGATGATGCCGCCGCCTCGCTTCCGTCCTGCGGAGCCAAACGAGCAAGCCACTTCTTCTTCAAGCTGGCAAAACCCATCGCGTCGAAGAATTCCACCACCCGTGCGGGATCGGGGGCGCTTGGAAGGCACTCCTCGTACCCGTGGTCGATGGGCACGGCGCAGTCGATGGTCACAAGGGTCTTGGACAACGCCGCCATTTCCTTGTTCTCTCGGAGTTTGGTCCGCAACGACTCCTTAGGGATGTCCTCCAGATGCGCGTAGATGTTCTCCAGCGTGCCGTACTCCTGCACAAGGGGTATGGCGGTCTTCTCGCCGACGCCTTTCACGCCGGGGATGTTGTCGCTCGTGTCGCCGATGAGGGCGAGCACGTCGATCACCCTGTTCGGCGCGACCCCGAATTTCTGGCGGCATTCATCTTCGCCATGGATCTCGTAATCGCCCGAGCCCGTGGCGGGCTTGAGCAGGCGCACTTTCGAATCGACGAGCTGATAATAATCCTTGTCCGATGTCACGCAGAACACATCCACGTTCTTCCTCTCGCCCTCCCGCGACAACGTCCCGATGATATCGTCGGCCTCGAATCCTGCTTGCTCTATGCGCTTGATGCCGAGCACGTCGATGAGCTCCTTGATACGTCCCACCTGCGGGACCAAGTCCTCGGGCATGGCCTGCCTATTGGCCTTGTAGGGCGTGTACAACACGTGCCGATGCGTGGGCTCCTTGGTGTCGAACACGCAGGCGATGTAATCGGGTTTTTCTCGCTCCAATAACGATGTCAGGATGGTGGCGAATCCGTAGACGGCCCCGCTCGGTTCGCCGTTCGGCGCTGTGAGCGGACGTCCGCGCTGCATGGCATAGAAGGCCCGGAATATGAGCGAGAAGGAGTCGATGAGATAGAGCTTTGCCATGAAGGTGGTCGTCGGTGAGCAACTGCTGGGTATCACATAAAAATACAGCACCCCGAGAGTTCGAAACGCTGCATTTTCCCGAATGGTGGATGTCGATGCAACACACATCTACACGCACGGATGCCGCGACCGTCGCGACACATGGTGTCGCATCGCGGACCATCTTGCATTCCGAAACCAATGACGACGTACCGTGACCAATACACTGCTTGACAAAGAATTCTCTCGGGAGCAGGCTCAGTCCCTCATTCTCGAGCATCACGTCATCGTGAGTGCCGCCGCAGGATCCGGCAAGACCCGCGTGCTCGTGGAGCGCTATGTGCGGATGCTGCTGTCAGGCGCCATGCCCCAGGAGATCGTAGCCATCACCTTCACACGGAAGGCCGCAGCGGAAATGCTGACCCGTATCCGTAAGCGTGTGGACGAACTCCTGGCGAGTACGGATATCCTGAGCGATACGGAGCGGGAGCACCTGCAGGCAGCGAGACTCAGACTCTCCTCGCACCGCGTGAGTACCATCCACTCCTTCTGCGCCGCGGTGCTCCGCGAGTTCGCCATCGAGGCCGAGATTCCGCCGGCGTTCTCCGATCTCGACCGATCCGATGCACAGCGTATCATGGACTCCGCCATCGATGATGTGGTCCGTGCGTGGTGGAAGGATGACCTCCGGACGAACACGGTCCAGGATTTGTTCTTCGACATGGAACCCCGTTCCGTGCTCGCCACCCTTGCCCTTCTTGCCAACGATGCTCTGAAGCTGGAGCGCCTGCGTGCGGTGTACATGAAGAATAACGAGGACATCCTTAACGTGGTTTCGCAGGTGTATGCCCGCTCGATGTTCCGAGAGCAAGAGGGCATGGTAGGGGAGATACGTCAAGCGCTGAGTAGAGTGGACGTGGGTGCATTGAAGGAGAAGGCACGAGACTTTGTTCATGAGGTCCGTGTATTCTGTGATGCGTTTCAGGATTGTGCGCAAGGGACGGTGGATTCCGGCTATGCGTACACGGTGATCGACGTCATCAGTCGTTCCTTTGGAGATGTCCCCCGAAAGTCAGCGACCATGAGTGACGAACTCAAGGCGGTCATCGACTCCGTTCGGAAACTGAAGAAGTCTGCAGAGAAGTTCGGACCCCGGATGAAGGATGCCGACGTGCGGATGATGGCGCATGCGCGGACCCTCGTGGCCATGGCCACGGAGGTGGTGACGAAGGCGGATGAGCGCAAGCGCGAGATGCAGCAGCTCGATTTCGACGACCTTCAACGGGAAGCACTGCGTGTGCTGTCGGATCCTGCCATCTGCCATGAGGTGCGACGTTCCATGAAGTGCATCATGATCGATGAGTTCCAGGATACGAACGATGTGCAGTTCGACCTCCTGAAAAAGCTCGTGCCCGATCCCAAGACGGCTGAGAGCGCGGCAGGCGCACCGGACATCACCGTGTTCCTCGTTGGTGATGTCAAGCAATCCATCTACGGTTTTCGTGACGCCGACGTGCGCGTGTTCGAAAAGGCGGAGGAGTACGTCCAAAGACTGAATGCCCGGAAACACGGTACGGCCGGTCTGGGCCGTGTCCGACTCACCGCTTCGTACCGCATGGCCTCCGGTGTCGCCGATGCCGTCAATGCCATGTGCCATCCGGTTTTCAGCGCCAGCTTCGGCGAGTTCGATGTTGCGTACGACCCGCTCGTGTGTGCTCGTGACCTCTCCACGTTCCCCGCATCGACGTGCGAACTTCTTCTCGGCACCGGCGCCAAGGCGACAGACGTAGCCGACGGCATCCCGCAGGAACTGCTCGTGGCGGATGCGATACGACGGATGGTGGACGATGACGGTACCATGGTGTGGGACGAGGATGCGAAGATGCTGCGACGGGCCGTGTACAGCGACATCGCCGTCCTGTCCCGCACGACGAAATCCCTCTCCACTCTCGAGGGCGCATTGATGCAGTCCGACATTCCATGCCTGCGCCACTCGGGCAGCGGTTTCTATGCCACGCAGGAGGTGAAGGACGCGCTGTCGTTCCTTGCTTTCGTGCTCGACACGTCGGACGACGCGGCCCTGGTCGCCGTTCTTCGTTCACCCCTGTTCGCTGTGACGGAGCAGACCATCCTCAAGAACAAGAGAATCAGGGACGGACACGTCCTGTGGGACACCCTCCGGAACCGGTATCTGGCGAAGGATGGCGAGCGTGTGGAGTCCGACCTGCGAAGCGCGGTGATCATTCTCGATGCCATGGTCACCCTCGGACCCGCGACACGGCCCTCCGATCTGCTGCGCGACGTGCTTTTGCGAAGCGCATGGTATGCGCGCGTGGACTACATGGAACATCGCGCCGAACAGGCCCGGAGGAACATGGAGAAACTCATCACCGAGCTCATCTCCATCGAGGCCGCAGGTTTCCGGCATCTGGTCGAAGTCGTGGAGGAGTTGCAGTTGCGCACGACCGCGGAGAACAAGGAGCCCGAAGCCGCCGTGATGAGCGGAGAGAATGTCGTGAACCTCATGACCATTCATGCGTCGAAGGGGCTGGAGTTCCCGATTGTCATCATCCATGACGTTGGAAACAAAGGACGGACTATCGCCGACGAAGCCATCATCCATGATGAGCTCGGCGTGTGCTACTCTCTTCGTGTCAGGCTCAAGGACGAGCGTGTGGGACTCATGCGCGCGCTTGCCGTCGATTGGCTGCAACGGCGTCAGGACGCCGAGCTCAAGCGCATCCTGTACGTGGCGATGACTCGGGCGAAGGATCACCTCCTGCTCTCATGCAATGCCGCCTCGAAAGATTCCAAGGAATCATTCCCTCGTTCCGGCATGGGGAAGCTCCTGCATGATGTGATGAGCGATCGGTGCGTTGAAGGTCAGCCCACATTGCTGCCGGTGATGAGGAACACGCGAGAAGCGGACGGAGCGTCGACCGAAGAGCGGATACTCGTCACCATTCCTACACGCAGGAATATCATCGAGAGCGGAGACGGAGCGCCGGCTGCCACGTCCGCACGAAAGGACGCCCCCGCGGTGCGCGTGGATATCGGGTCGATTGCGCATGCGCCTCATGGCGACGTGTATTCCGCCACACAGCTCATGGTGTTCCACGCAGACCCGGCGGGATACTATCTGCGATACCGCTTGGGCTATGTGACGGAGGAGGATGGATTCGATGAGATACCCGTTTCCGACTCCGCGCCGGGTCACCTTGGTGCCATAGAGTTGGGAACGGTCGTCCATGAAGTGCTGGCGGAGCTCCCGCGATGGTGGAGCGATGGAGGCACGCACGAGTCGGCACGCAGGGACAGCGTGATCCGGACGTTATGCGAGCGGAGGGGAATCGATTGCACGGACACGTTGATGAAGAAGGTGCGTGACCACTGCGGAACGGTTGCGGCATACCTGCGCACGCGATCGCTGGATGCCGGTGCGATCCACCATGCGGAGTACGCGCTCACGGTGCCCGTCGGTACGGATTTCTGTACGGGAAAGATCGATGCGGTGGTGCATACCGATGGCGGACCGATATCGACGGCCCGACATCTTGAGGTATGGGATTGGAAGACGAATAACCTCCAGGGCAAGAGTCCCGATCACCTCGCGAAACGGTACGAGGTGCAGATGCGATTGTATTGTTACCTCGTGATGCTGAGCTACCCGGAGATAGAGACCTGCGCGGCGCGTTTGCTATTCACCGAGACGGGTGAGACCCGGACCCTTGAGTTGCGACGGGGGGATGTAGTCGACACGAGGGCGTGGCTGGAGGAGTCGATAGCGAGGATGAAGCGCTTGTAAGGAATGCGAGGACGATCAGAAGGCGTGTCCTAAACCGATCTGCGCTGTGATGGACTCGATGAAATTCCTCGAGGTGATCCATGCGTACTTTCTATCGAGCATGGTGGGATCGTAGACGTTGATGCCGAAATCCAGGCGTGCCGGACCCACCGGCGTGGCGAAGCGGATGCCCGTGCCTGCCGCCAAGGCCCAGTTCCGGGGATCGAGCACATGAGAGACGGAGGCCTTGCCGTAGGCTGCGGGGGTGAAGCGGTTGAACGCGTTACCGGCATCAAGGAAGAAGGTGAGCCCGAGACGACTGATCTTATCGGCAAGGAACTCTCCCAGGTCGGCATAGTAGGGAAACGTGTAGCGGAGTTCGGCACTCAACTCGACGATGGTCGCCCATCCCACGTAGTTGGCAAGATCGCCCACGTTCGATGGAAGATTGGGGTCGTTACTCGTCGCATCACCCAGGTTGCGGCTGGCGAAGGAGCGGATGCTCGCGGCACCGCCCGCGAAGTAGTGTCGATCCGATGGGACGATCTTCTCATTACGGTTGAACCACAGGATATGGCCCACCCGGGCTTTGAATGCTTCAGTGGTCTGTGTGTTGAGAGTGCCGTACCACGTGTAGGTTCCTTGCAGGCGCAGGAAGTCCGTCAGCAATCCGAGCGGTGTCCATTCGCTCACCACGTTGAGCGTGTAGCCTTGGGCGGGGAAGAAGATGTCGTTCCGCTTGTCCATGAAGTAGCTCATGGCAAGAACGAACGACGTTGCGCGGAAGCGGGTACCGTTCGACGTGTACGAATCCAGTTTCTGATACGGATCCAAACGGTCGCGCAGGAACTGTCGCAGGTTCGTCGTGTCGATGGACGGATTGCGAAGGATGATCTGCTGATAGGCCGATTCATAGGAGCCTTCGAAGTTCTTCGGAAGCTGCGCTTCGCCGATGATGTCGAACTGCAGGCGTGCCGTGTTGTCGTTCATCATGACGAAAGGACTGATGCGGGAACTGAGGGTATGCACTTTCATGGGATCCACGATGGCGCGATACGAGTAGTTCGTCTGGAATGACCCGTCGATGCGTTTGCCGGCGATGCGGAGGAAGTCCGGCTGGGAGAAGAGGAAACCGGTTTCGTACTCCTGATCGACGTTCGGGTTGTTCGCCAGGTTCGTTGCAATGTAATCGATGTTCCTCAAGGTCCATCGGGCATACAGGTTCAGCACCTGGGCGTCATGCAGGAGATTGCGGTTCAGGTAGTTCACGTCCAGACCGACGTTGTTGAAGTTGTCGGGAAAGGTGTTGTTGAGGAAGGCGCTGGGACGGAGTTCCCAATGCCGACGGTAACTGCAGAAGACCGAGGTGAGGATGGAATCGCCGACCGCCATGGTGTCGAGGGCCACACGGTCGAACGGACCAAGGGCCGCAATGGCCGACTCGCTCCGGCGCAGAGTGCTCAGGTTGTACCATTCGCCTTCCTTGAACTCCAGCTGGAACCGTTTGAGTTCGTGGACGACGAAGGGATAGCCGTGGGTGCTGTCGATGAACCTCACCGACCCGAATCGGTATCTCTTGAGCGGTTCCAGGAAGATCGTCACGCTGTCCTGCTTGCGGACCGTGTCGATGTGGATTTTCGGGACCCGGATGAGATCGACCTCACCGGATGACGTGGAATCCTTCGACACGGGATAGCGAGCGAACGCATAGCCGCTGTCGTGCAGGACGCCGAGCATGCGCATGGCCAGCATGTTGATGCGCGGCTCGTTGAAACTGACAAGCTTGCTTTCCCCGATCAGGCGGACGATGTCGTCATGGACGCTGCGTGGCAATCCGTCGGTGCCGGTCACGACAATCGTATCGAGCGCGTACTGACGTCCCGAGCGGATACGGAACAGGAGAACGTTGTTCCTCTCGTCGGCACTGATCCGGAACTCGTATCGTACGTCGGCATCGTGATACCCGAGCTGGGTGTAGTAATCGCGAATGATGAGCGCATCGATGTTCGCCACCGTCTTGTCGAAGTATCGCAATTCGTTCTTCGAGGACTGCGTGTAGAACTCCGCGAGGGTGGTCTTCACACCTGCGGGAACCTGTCTGTATCGGAACGCCTCGTAGGTCAGGGTTCGAAGGATGCGACTGGTCAGGGAGAAGTCGCAGGAACGGGAATTGATGAGCGAACCGAGTTCGATATCCGAGGGAACATAGCCGCCAAGACTGTCCTGTTCGGTTATGAACATGATACTGTTGATCACGTATCTCCGGGCCACGCGCAGCCTGCCGCCGTCGCCCGCCGTTCCGGGATCGTCCTGCGCATGAACCAGCGCGGCGCACAGAACGGTAACGGCGATTGCGAAGCATCGCATCGTTCGTTCCATCCCATGTCGGCTCGGTTGACTCATGGCGCAAAATACACCCGAAAGAAACGAGATGCGGGAGAGGCGGGAGCCACGCACCCGGTGCCTACTTGATGAAGGGAATTCGACCCCAGCCCAGAACCGCATAGGTGAGAAGCAACAGGAAGGCGCGCCGCAGCTTTGCGTAGACATCCGGTCGGGTCGTTTTCAGTACCTCCTGATACCACACGATACCGAGGGTCGTGACGATGACGCCCACCGCAAGGACTGCCGAGAGGCCGAGGGAAAGGGCCTTGGGATACCAATGACCGATGCTTGTGATCCACGGCGGACCGAAGAGGACAAGCAGGTGGACGACGTAGATGGTGAGCGATTGACGTCCCCACATCTCCACCAAACCTCTCGTGCGCTCGCCCCGTATCTCCCATCCCGCGAACAGCGCGATCACAAGCAACACGCCGGCTTCGCGAAGCAGGACGACGGACGGGAAGGATTGCAAGAGATTCAACTCCGCATAGAAGGGAATCGTCCTCGGCTCTGCCACAAGGCATAGCAGTCCTGCCGCACCCACGACAAGAGCGCTTTTCCATGCCATGGATCGCAAGGCCACTCGGCGCTCGCTTCGCGGGTACTCGCGGAGCAGCGCGCCGATACCCGCACCGAACAGCATGTATGCAGCATAGGGGAACACGGGGAAATACGACCCGTGTTCGTAACTGAGAAAAGCGCCGAGGAATTCCGGAACCGTCGAGAACCAGTGCACGTGGTTGATCCACGGCGTGGCGAAAAGCACTGCGGCACTCAGCGCGAAGAAGACGTGCATCGCCCGGCGGTTCTCCCGCACGACGAGAGCGATGACGGTGACGAGGGAGAGCGCTACGGCATTGAGTTGCAGGATGTTGGCTTGGAAGAAGAGGCGCCAGCCTTCGGGAGCGACATCGGGCAGGTCCAAGACGTTGGATGCGGGGAACACAAGAAGGTATCCGATGAGCATGAGGATGCCCGCCCACCGAACGCGCTTCCATGCTTGGTCCCGGTCCATGGTGCCCGTTGTTGTCCGCCGCAAGGTGAGCGCGAAGAGTATTCCTGATACGGTCAGGAAGATGGGAGCGGTTGCGCCACGGATATGGAACCAGATGATCCACGGGAACACGGTGATGTCCAATTGGTCCGTCCGCGCGAGGGCATCAAGGGTATGCCCTTGCATCATCATCACCATGGCGAACACCTTGACGGCGTCGAGCACGGTAAGGCGCGCAGACACGTGAGGGGTGGAATCGACAGGATGTGTTGTGGTGGATGGCACGAGAAGGCGTCCGGTGGTCGTCGTACAGCTCAATCGGCTGCAAAATACGGCAGTGCCGGTTGCCCTGCCATCAGGAAGCGTGCCCGAACGGGGCGTGTCATTGTCCGAGGAGCGACGGACGATGTTCCGGTAATGCGGCCATGCCCGGTCCGGTGCTCATGCTCGTGATGATATCGAGATCGGTATCCGTAGGAAGTTCCGTGTAGCTGATGACGTTCACGATGGGATACGCGGCGTGGATCATGCGGTACACGTACGGACGTATCGGTGCGGTACAGACGATCACGGGCGAGTAACCGGCCAGGGTGATCTCGTCGATAGCCGCCGCGAGACTCTCCTGGATTCCTCGGACGAGCTCAGGGGACAGTCCGAGCGTTGCGCTCGACGTGGCTTGAGGATTGTTCTGCAGTTGTGTCGTGAGGAGGTTCTCCAACGATTGGTCCACACTGATCGCATGGACGACGCCGTTGGTGTCCTGATACAACCGCTTGATGGTCTCCGAAAGATTATGGCGTACGTACTCGGTCAGGACGTCGATGTTCTTCGTGACTTTGCTGTACTCGAGAAGTGCTTCCGATATCACCGGCAGGTCGCGGATGGGAATTCCCTCGCGGAGCAGGTTCTGCAGGACTTTCTGCAGGGTGCCTGTGGGAAGGGTGTCCACGGTGATTTCGTCGACGAGCGCCGAGTATTCCTTTTTCATGTTCTCCAGCAGCTGCTTCACGTCCTGACGTGTCAGCAAGCGGTCTGCGTGGCGTTTCAACAATTCCGTGAGGTGTGTGGCCAGGACCGTGGGCGGTTCCACGACCGTGAACCCCATGATTTCGGCGTTCTCACGGTCGGCTTGTGATATCCACGTGGCGGGCAGACCGAACACGGGTTCTGTGACGTTGATGCCGCGCACTTCGCCATCGGCGCCGCCGGGGTTCATGGCCAGCAACATGCCGGGATACAGCCGGTTCTTGGCGATGACGTTGCCGCGGAGCTTCACCACGTATTCTTCCGCATCCAGGTTCAGGTTGTCGCGGACGCGGACGGGCGGTAGGACAAGACCCAGTTCGCCGGCCAGCTGTTTGCGGATGTTCGTGATGCGCTTGAACACGTCGCCGCCTTGACTTTCATCGACAAGCTGGATGAGCCCGTATCCGAGTTCCACTTCCACGGGATCGATCTTCAAAAGGTCTTCCACGGGCGCGTCGTCTTTCTGCGCCGCTTGGTCCGCCTGCGCCGAACGTTCCACCTGGTCCGCATCCGCCTTCTCTTTCTTGTCGGCTTCGAGTCTGAAATACGCGATGCTTCCGCACGAAACGGCAAGAAGAGCGAACGGAAGGAAGGGGAAACCGGGGAGGATGCTCATGATGGCCATGACGCCCGCTACGATCATGAGCGGACGTGCTTTGGAACCGAATTGCGTCGTCAGTTCCGTCTCGAGTTTATCGCCGCTGCTGGTCCGCGTGATGAGCAAGCCCGCTGCGACGGAGATGAGGAGTGCGGGGATCTGGGACACCAGACCGTCACCGACGGTGAGGACGGTGTAGGTCTTGATCGCCGTCGTCACGTCCATTCCGCGTTGTAACACACCGATGGCGAAACCGCCGATGATGTTCACCGCCGTGATGATCAGGGCGGCGACGGCATCACCACGGACGAACTTCGCGGCACCGTCCATGGCGCCGTGGAATTCCGCTTCGTGCTGGAGTTTTTCCCGACGACGTCTGGCTTCCTTCTCGTCGATGAAACCCGAATTGAGATCGGCATCGATACTCATCTGCTTACCGGGCAACGCGTCCAGGGTGAATCGCGCAGCCACTTCGGCGATACGCGTGGAACCCTTGATGATGACGACGAAGTTGATGACGAGAAGGATGATGAAGACGATGAGTCCGACGATGAAGTTCCCGCCGATGACGAAGGTACCGAAGGCATGGATAAGATTGCCCGCGACGCCTTCTCCCAGGATGAGTCGGGTGGTGGCGATGTTCAATCCCAAGCGGAACAGCGTGGTAAGCAGAAGCACCGTCGGAAACGAACTCAGCTCGAGAGCCGACTTCAGATAGACGGATACCATGAGGACGAGGACGGAGATGGAGAGACTGAGTCCGAGGAACAGGTCGAGAAGAAACGGATTCAACGGCAGGACGAGCAGTCCCAGCACCGCAAGGATTCCCACCGCCAGCAACACGTCCTTGTGATTGCCGACCGCGGCGAATACTCTCGCGACCCCGGAATCTTCCTGTTCACCCGCCTGTATGCTCGGTTTTTCAGCCATTATCTCTTGGAATACAAAGTCTGTCCAAGGATGACAGCAAGACCTGTGCCAAAGATGCAGGTGCGACGATGGCATTCATGACCGCCATTTCGGCCTGCGTCAGATCCAGTCGTTGAAGCGACGGATGTAGGCCCGTTTCACCCCCTGTGCCATGATGCCATAGAGCACAAGAATGCCGAGAAGGAAGGGGAAGAAGACGAGTGGAACGGGGGTCAGGCGTAGGGCCGGGGCGAAGTCCGAAAAGGGAAGCGCCACGGCGATGAGGGCGATGACAAGGCCGAGGATGACCACGGGAGCCGACGCGCGGCTCTCGATGATGGGGATCTTCGTGGTGCGGATCAGGTGGATGATGAGAATCTGCGACAGCATGCTTTCGATGAACCAACCGGACTGGAAGAGCGACTGTCCGGCCGGACTCGAGGCACCGAGGACGAACCAGAGGAAGGCGAAGGTGGCGTAATCGAAGACGGAGCTCACGGGACCCATCCATATCATGAAGCGCGTCACCGAACGAGGATTCCATTCGCGCGGTTTCTTCATGTACTCGTCATCCATGGAATCCCATGGAATACTCGTCTGCGAGATGTCATAGAGAAGGTTCTGGACGAGGATGTGAAGCGGGAGCATGGGAAGAAACGGCAGAAGGGCTCCGGCTCCCAGCATGCTGAGCACATTGCCGAAGTTGCTGCTTGCCGCCATTTTCATGTACTTCATGATGTTGCCGAAGGTACGGCGTCCCTCCCGCACTCCGTCCACGAGCACCCGAAGGTCCTTCTCCATCATGATCATGTCCGCACTCTCCTTTGCCGTGTTGACCGCCGTATCCACGGAGATGCCCACATCCGCCGCTTTCAACGACGGTGCGTCGTTGATCCCGTCTCCAAGGAATCCCACGGTGATTCCGCGGGATTGCACTGCCTGAACGATGCGTCGTTTCTGAAGCGGAGAGAGTTTCACGAATACCGCCGTGTCCGCGGTTCGATCCGCCAGCTCGGCGTCGCTCATGGAGTCGATGTCGTGACCGTGGACGACGGAGGAGAAGGGTATGCCTACGTCGGTGCAGATCTTCCGTGTCACCGTTTCGCTATCGCCCGTGAGGACTTTTACTTCCACACCAAGGTCCTGCAAGGTGCGCAGCGACTCGCCTGCGGTGGGCTTTGCGGGATCCAGGAAGCCGATGCAACCGACGAGGACAAGGTCCCGCTCGTCCTCATGGGTGTAGATGTCGCCGTGGTCGTGAAGCTCTTTCACGGAGATGAGCAAGACGCGCATGCCGTCCTCTTGCAGCGTGGTGTTCAAGGAGCGCAAGCGAGCGCGCGCATCGTCGTCCAACGGCACCACGCTATCGGTAGCCAGTTGCAATCGATGATCCGTACCGGGGTCGACCATGGCCGTACTCACGGCGAGCATCTCATCCACCGCGCCTTTGCAGACGAGCAGGTGCTTTCCGTTCTTGTCCCGGACGATCACCGACATGCGCCGTCGCTCGAAGTCGAACGGTATCTCGTCCAACTTGGCGAAGCGGTCGTCGACGTTGTGTGCTTCGCGCACTTCTTCATGTTCCAGTATCGCCGCGTCGAGAAGGTTGCGCATGCCGGTCTGGAAATAGCTATTCAGGTACGCCCAGTGAAGCACCTCGTCGTCCTCTTCGCCATACACGTTCAAGTGACGTTTCAGGACGATGGCGTCCAGGGTGAGCGTTCCGGTCTTATCCGTGCACAACACCTGCATGCTGCCCAGACTTTGAATGGACTTCAGTTTCTTGACGACGACCTTCTGCTTCATCATCCTCATCGCTCCTCGGGCAAGATTCGTCGTCACGATCATCGGCAGCATTTCCGGCGTGATGCCCACGGCGACGCTCAGGGAGAAGAGCAAGGCCTCCACCCACGATCCCTTGGTGAGTCCGTTGATAAGGAACACGAGCGGCACCATGATGGCCATGAACCGCAGAAGCACGTAACTCACACCGGAGATGCCGCGGTCGAACGAGGTTTCCTGATCGGATCCGCGGAGCGCCGAGGCGATGTCGGCGAAGAGGGAAGCCGCACCTGTGCGGAGGACGACGATGGTGGCGGTTCCGCTGGCGACGCTGGTTCCCATGAAACAGAGGTTCTCGCAATCGGGTACGGACTCCGCCTGTGACCGCGCGATGGCGTGTTTCTCTGCGGGCATGGATTCACCGGTGAGCAACGACTGACTGAGATAAAGGTCCCTCGACTCCAGTACCCGCGCATCGGCAGGAATGATATCGCCCGCGGCAAGCCGGACGACGTCGCCCGGGACAACATGCGAGACAGGTACAGCGAGTTCCTTCCCGGTATCCCGTAGTACCCTGCAGGTGGTGTGGATCATCGCACGCAAGGAAGCGGCGGCTTTGTTCGATCGTGATTCCTGAAGGAAGCGTATGCCGGAACTGAGAAGGATCATGCTGACGATCATCACCAGGGTCCGGAGATCTCGTGACTCGGCAGGAACGAAAAGGAAATCGCTGACAAGCGAGACGAGGGCGATAAGAAGAAGGACGCCGTTGAACGGGACGAGGAACGAGGCGAGAAGGCGGCGCAACCACGACGCGGCGTCGGACGACTCGATTTCGTTGGAGCCGTCGGTGGCAAGGCGTCGTGCCGCTTCGTCCGAGGTCAGTCCCACGGCATTGCTCTGGACGGCTTTCAGCACATCGTCCGCCGCCATGGCGGACATGGTCCGGTAGTACCGCTCCTGCTCGGCTCGTTCACCCGGGGATCCCGAGGTGATGGGAGGTACATGTTCCATATCTGCACGAAGGTCATGTGATGCGCAAAGCGGCCGATTGCGGTTGGTTCACCGTGAATGCCGCAGGGCAAACATACCCAATGCCGTTACCAACGGGGAGGTGATGCGTATGCGTCCTGAGGCATGGTTTTTTGATTATTTTGTCGCTCGTCCGGCAGTGCTCCGCAGGGGAATGACGACAGGGAACAGAGAGCGCGTGCGAGAGAAACGGAACGTGCAGGGCGGGGGACACGGCCGAGGACATGACGGGGAAATACATGCATTATCATTTCAACGAGGAGGATTGTATGAGAAGACGATGGACACTGCTGATGGCGGCGTTCGTGGCTGTCCTGTTGTCCTTGCCTGCGTCGGCGCAGACCGGCAGCATCAAGGCGAAGGTGATGGACAGTAAGACCAAGGAAGCGTTGCCGTCGGCGACGGTGATTCTCTTGGAAAGCTCCAAAGCGAAGTCGGGTGCGTCCAACGGACGTTCCACCCTGGGCCGGGTGGCCAACAAGAACGGTATGGTCGAATTCAACGAGGTACCGGTGGGTTCGTATGTCGTGCGTGTTTCCTACCTCTCGTATGCCACGCTCGAGAAACCCGTGATGGTCATCAAAGGCGAAATGGCGACCCTCGAGCTGGGTCTTACACCCGACGTCAAAGGTCTGAGCGAAGTCGTGGTCACCGGTGTGGCATCCCGCACCGAGAAAAGCGTCTCCGAAGTGGCTGTGGCCCGCGTCGATGCGGCCGCCCTGACGGAAAGCAATTCCTATCAGGATGTGTCTCAGCTTCTCACCGGAAAGGTCGCCGGCGTGCGCATGAGCACGACAGCGGGCTCGGCAGGAAACGGCTTCCGTTTCGATGTCCGTTCGGGCGGCGGTCTGAACGGCTCGGGTCAACCGATCGTGTTTCTTGACGGCGTACGTCTGAATCAATCCTATTTCGATGCCGGCGTCGGCGGTCAGGAAGGAAACGCACTTTCCATCCTCGATCCCGAATCCATCGAAAGCGTCGAAGTGCTCAAGGGTCCGGCGGCATCGGCGCTCTACGGTACCGTAGGTGCCAATGGCGTGGTGCTGATAAAGACCAAACACGGATCGCGGAAAGCGGCTCCTGGTTCCTATGCGCTTGATATCAAGACCACCGTCGGTGTGAACGAACAGCAACGTCCGTACACCGAAGGCATGATGCGCTCGTACATGGATGCGAACCGCGTGTTCCCGGACAATCTGTTCGGCAGTTCCGATACGCGGAAGAAAGAGCGCGGCCTGGCGGATTCCGTGCCGACGCGCTATGCGATGATCAATGCCACGAACATCTCGTTCGGCGGCAGTAATCCCTTGTGCAACTATTTCATCGGCTACGATAAGCGTGATGAGCAGGGCTTGCTCGTCACCAACCGCTTCCAGCGGGAAGCCGTCCGCGCGAACTTTTCGGCCTTCCCTTCGGAGAAACTGACGCTGAACTTCAGTACGGGTTTCACGTTCAGCAATACCACGATCCCCATCAGTGATAACTCCATCATCGGTCTTCTAGGAGCCACGACGATCAACGCCCCGAAGGTGGAACGCGGTCTGGGAGTCGGCTCGTATGCGCAGGTGGACAGTATGGCCGTGGTGAGCATTCAGAATATCCAGCGTGAGAGACGTTTCGTGGGATCCCTCGAGGCCTTGTATGCGCCCACGAACGAGCTGTCGTTCCGCGCATTGGTGGGATACGACGGACGTCAATTCCGGTACGACCAGTACTTCCCGTACAACATGGATTATAAGAACATCAACATCGTCAACGGTTCCCGCTTCACCCAGCAGAACGGTGCGGACCGTATCAACTTCGATCTTTCCGCTGCATACACATGGAAAATCGACGCTGACATGCGGTTGATGAGCACCGTCGGTATCCAGGGTAATACGGAGACGGATCGTTCGATCTCCTTCCAGAAGGACAGTCTGCCGAGCACGCTCATCGTGGATGCGGGCAGCGGTTCGAAGTTCATCTCCGCCGGTGAAGGCTTCTTCGATTCGCGCCAGGCCGGTGTGTTTCTCCAAGAAGAGTTCAGTTATCAGGATGCATACTTCGCATCGGTTGGTATACGGAACGACTACGCCAGCGCCATCGGTGTCAACGCGCCGAGCATTTTCTATCCTCGTGCCAGCGGTGCCGTCCGATTGGACAAAGTCACCGAACTGCCGTCGTCCATCAACCTTCTCAAGGCACGTGTCGCCTACGGAGAGTCGGGTTCGCTTCCCGGTCTGTTGGACGGCTCGTTATTGCGATGGGGTAACCAGAACAGCGGTGAAGGTCCGGGTGCGGTGATCTCGTTCCTCGGTAATCCCGGCATACAGCCGGAACGCATCAAGGAATTGGAGATGGGATTCGAAGTCGAATTCGACAACGCTTACGGTATGGAGCTCACATACTTCATGCAGACAGCCACCAACTCCATCTTCAACGTCGTCCTTCCGCCGTCGGTGGGTGTTCCCAGCGTCCGTAAGAACGTCGGAGCCATTTCCGGATCCGGTATCGAGACGAACCTGTATGCGCGCCTGTTCCGCACGGCGGACTACCAGTTGGACCTGAACTTCATCTGGAACTACGCCAACAACGTTGTCGATAATCTTGGCGACGCCCCGCCCATCGTGTCCGAACCCAATGTCGTGTTCGTCGGTCAACCGCGCGCGGCGTTCTACACGAGCCCGGTGCGCGGAGCCTTGTATGACTCGCTCGGCATGTATCTCAAACCGGATGTCGACACGTCCATGCGGAAGTTCTTCGGTAATCCTGTGGCTCCGAACAACGGCTCGTTCAGCGTGAACTTCCGCTTCCTCAAGGATTTCACTCTGAACCTGCTGACGGACTGGACCATCGGCGGAACCTTGTTCAACCGCTCCAAGCAGTTCCTTGCCAACTTCGGTAATAGCGTGGAGTATAACAGGCTCCATAATGCACTGGGAATTTCGAACAAGCCGGGCTCGTTCATTCCTATCGACACGTCGGTGCAGAGACTGACACCGGGTACGCCGGAATACACGGCTGCTGCGGACCGGTATGCGCAGATGGATCCTAACCAGTTCGGGGCATCCGCCTACTTCGAGTCGTCGGACTTCTTCCGTATCCGCGAGCTGAGCTTGCGTTGGGACGGATCGTCGACCATCTCGGAGCTGGCTCCCGGGGTCCTTCGCTCCTTCGCTTTAACGGTGGGAGCACGGAACCTTGCCCTCTTCAGTTCCTATTCGTTCCCGGATCCTGAAGTGAATTCGGGAGGGTCGCGCGTTACGGTGTCCCGCGGACGTGATTTCATCACGCTGCAGAACCCTCGCGTATTGTATGCCACCATCGCCATCGGCTTCTAAGGAGACCATCATGAAGAATATCATCTCAACAAAAACCATCATCCGTGCCCTGTGGTGTGTCGCTCTTCTTTTCGTCGTGGGCTGTAGGGACTTCGTGCAGAACATCGAAGCTCCCATCGACAGTATCAACGACGATCAATTGGATCAGGTGAGCGAACTTCCGTTCCTTATCAATGGCGTGAAGGTGCAATACGCATCGGCCATTTCGCAGCTCAGCGTGCTGAGCGGCGGCCTGTCCGATGAGCTGGAGTTCAGCTTGGACATCCGTGGTGCCACCTTCCCCACCTACGATGAGTTGGAGTCCGGTCAAGTGAACCTGAACAACACATCCGTCGACAACGCCCTTGTCGCCGTAGGGCAGCTGCGCATCCTTGCCGACACTCTCATCACCCGTGTCGCACGTCTCGACTCGTTGAACCGCTTCGTCGCTTCCGATTCCACGCTCAAGAACCAAGCCCTGTTCACAGGGTACTTCTATGGTGGCATCGCGCGCTTCCTGTTCGGTGCCTATTTCGGTCTCGAGCCCACACGCGGCGGCATGGCATTGTACGGCGGACCGTTCCTTTCGTCCGATACCATGTTCCAACGCGCTGTCGAGCGCTTCAAGACAGCCGACAAATATTGCGCAAACACGGAGTACCGTCTGAATCAGGCGTTCCTTTGTAAAACGCTTCTCATTGCCGGACGCTACAAGGAGGCATACGATGTAGCCGGTAACACCCTTATCGATGCAGACAAGCCGTTCCAGTTGAAATACTCCACAGAGCTTGCGAACTTCTGGTATAACAACGCCGGCAAGGGTCGTATGCAGTGGGCGTTGGCAAGCCGTTTTCAAGGGTATACCGACAAGGAGATCAACGATACCAACCGTATCAAGTTCGAGACGGTGAATGGCCTCTCAGGTACCAAGCGGTGGTTGCGTCAATTGCTGTATCCCACCATCTCCGCTCCCATGACAGTGATGTCGTGGCAGGAATGCTATCTCATGTATGCGGAGCTGATCCTCCGCGTCGCTCCGAGCCGTTATCAGGATGCCCAGGACAACTTCAACTTTGTTCGTGATTCGCGTTTCTTGCCGAATGCTACCGACATCAACCTCGACAGCATCTATGTGGAGCGTGACAAGGAATTGAATTGCACCGGTAACCGACTTCTCGACCAACGTCGTTTCAAGCGCTGGCACCTGCCTGCAGGAACATGGCAGTACTTACCCATAACGGTGAGTGAGCGGTCGCGGAATCCCAATCTCAAATAAGACCTCGATGGAATCATCCAAGCGCCTCCTTAGAGGCGCTTTTTTTTTCTGCGTATCGATCCGCACCCGATCCGTCCGTCACGGAACAATCTTCGTGTCCGTACGTGAGTGAACGGAACACGCATAGTATTTTGACCCGATGAGCAGCGCAGCAGCATACACGGAGCCCGTCGCCATTTCCGATGTCCATTTCGTCGTCATCGACGTGGAGACAACGGGCATGAGCGCTACGCAGGGCAGGATGACGGAGATCGCCTGTGTCGTCGTTCGCGACGGCGAGGTACGTCACTCGTTCAGCTCGCTCATGAATCCGCGGCAGTTCATTCCTTCGTTCATCGAAAACCTCACCGGGATCACGAACGCCATGGTGGTGAACGCGCCGGAGGAATCGGAGGTGCTGCACGAAGTGCACAAGCTGCTCCATCTTCCCAATGCCGTGTTCGTTGCACACAACGCCGCCTTCGATGTATCCTTCGTTCGGGAAGGGTTGAACAGGCACGGCCTGGAGCTTCCGATGGAGCAGGTGCTGTGCACCTGCAAGCTGGCCAACCGCTTGCTGCCGAAGACCAAGAAGAAGAACCTTGGCGCTGTCGCTGCGCACTTCAACGTGCGGAACGACGCGCGTCACCGCGCACTCGGCGATGCCCAAGCCACCGCCCATGTGCTCATCCAGTTCCTTGAGCAATTGGAGGAGGAGCATGATGCCGAAACGCTTGTCGACGTGTTGACCTTCCAGAACAAACGCCTGAAGAACTTCCATGCACCGCCGCGCGTGGTGAAGAAGGTGCAACCATTCCTGGACGCCTTGCCCGAAGCGCCCGGCGTGTATTACATGCATGATGCCGAGGAATCGGTCCTCTATGTAGGAAAGGCCAAGTCGCTGGCCGATCGCGTCCGATCCTACTTCCAGATGAGCGCGCATCATCCCGAGAAGATCGCGCGCATGGTGCGCCGGGTCCATACGATCACGTGGGAGGAAACAGGCAGCGAGCTCGCAGCGCTCCTGCTCGAGTCCAAAGAGATCAAACGCCTGAAGCCGCCCGCGAACACCATGAGCAAGCGTTTGCGCCGGTATCCCTTCCTGCGCATCACGACGAATACGGATTTCCCCGTGGTGGAGCTCTGCGATCGCATTGCGCACGACGGAGCGGAGTATTACGGTCCGTTCCTGTACCGAGGTATGGTCTATGACGTCATCCAGACCATCGAGAAGAACTTCCGGCTGCGCGTGTGCCGTGACGAGCTGTATCCGGCAGAACACGTCAGTCCGTGCTTGTTTCATCATATCGGTAAGTGCGGTGCGCCCTGCGCCGTCCGTCAGTCCAAGGACGAGTATGCCGCCGAGGTGCAGAGGGTGCGGAATTTCCTGAGCAGTTATTCGGAAGGTGTGATCGCCATGGTGGAACACGAGATGCACGCCTGTGCGGAGCGCTTGGAGTTCGAGAACGCCGCGGTGTTACGGAACCGCTTGAAAGAGCTTCGCAAAGTATTCAGCGACAAGCCGGCCGCCGATGCATCGCTCAACAGCACGAATGTCGTGCTTGTCATCCCTTCGTCGGAACGGGAGAAGAGCGTGGAACTGTTCGCTCTGCGATCGGGTTTCCTGAAGGTGCAGCGGATCGTGGGCCGTAAGGCATCGCTTGATCCCCTGCACGCCGAATTGCGCACCGTCTATGTCGAGCACGAGGTGTCTTCAGCGACGCCGACCCTTCACGAGGTGGACGAACTCCGCATCCTGGCTCAATGGATGTACCGACGTCGCTCCGACGCGACGATCATCCCTGTGGATGCGGCCGAGATCGCATCGGGTTTCTCGCGGGTGGGCGAGGCCATACGCAGCGCATGGAACCGGCCGGATGACCGTCAAGAACCCATGAAAAGAGGGGCATCGGAAACGACGGACGACAGAGCCTACCCGGACGCCGCACCGGAGTCGCAGACGATGCAAGAACCTTCATACCTTTCCGCATAGACCATGACCATACTTCAAGCGATCATCATCGGCTGCGTGCAAGGCCTGACCGAATTCATACCGGTGAGCAGCACAGCCCACATGACATTGTGCGCATCCGTCATGAACCTTCACGATCCGGCGCATCCGGAGCGGTGGACGGCGTTCATGGCCATCGTGCAACTGGGAAC
This sequence comes from Kapaibacterium sp. (SeqCode), assembly GCA_040398805.1. GTDB lineage: Bacteria > Bacteroidota > Ignavibacteria > Kapaibacteriales > NICIL-2 > JBBATK01. Next base: position 61,118 of record JBBATK010000011.1, read on the forward strand.
CTTGGCTGCGGTGCTGGTGTATTTCGCCCGCGACATCCGCAGCATCGTGGAGCAGACGTTGTCGCAAACGATGAGCCGCGTGCCTCTGTCGGAACAGTCGGACGATGCCCGCACCGGTTGGTATGTGGTGTTCGGAACCGTGCCCATCTTCGTCATCGGTTACGCATTGAAGAAACTCATCGAAGGAGGAATCACGAAGGACCCACAGCTCATCGCCGTGGCGCTCATCGTCGTGTCGGTGATACTCTTCGCGGCGGATCGCTTCGCTTCCTTGAAACGCACATTGCCGGACCTAACTCTGCGCGACGGCATCATCATCGGCATCGCACAGTGCTTTGCCCTGATACCGGGCACCTCGCGTTCCGGAGCGACCATCTCCGCGGGATTGTTCCTGGGGCTGAGCCGCGAGGCTGCCGCTCGATACTCGTTCCTGCTCAGCATACCCGCCATCGGCGTCAGCGGTGTGTATGAATTCGTGAAGAGCGCGCCCATGCTTGATTCCGGCGACCTCACGGCAGTGGTCGTCGCCTCCGTCGTGGCTGCCGTTACGGGCTATGCGAGCATCGCCTTCTTCCTGCGGTTCCTTCGGGACCACTCGCTGAATGTATTCATTGCCTATCGTGTGATTCTCGGGATCATCGTCCTCACTTTCATGTAAACGGCTCACTGATCTTTCCTCCATACCATGAACATCATCATCATCGTCGCCAGGGATAGGAAGGGTGGCATCGGGGTCGACAACACGTTGCCGTGGAAATTGTCGGACGATCTCAAGGCGTTCCGTGCGCGGACGATGGGGCATCATGTGGTCATGGGGAGGAAAACGTACGAGAGTATCGGACGTCCGTTGCCGGGCCGAACCATGGTCGTGGTGTCCCGCCAGCCGGATTTGCAGATCGAAGGGTGCGATGTCGTGACGTCGCTTCAGGACGCCTTCGCGCTCGCTCGAAGCAGGAACGAACACCAGTGTTTTGTCATCGGTGGCGGGGAGATCTACGCGCACGCCATAGGCGAAGCGGATACGCTGGTGCTGACGGATGTCGACGCCGACGTCCATGCGGACACGTTCTTTCCTGTCATCAAAGAGGACGAGTGGCACGAAGTGTCACGGTCCGCCATCGAACGAAGTGAGAAGAACGAATACGATGCGGTCATCCGTGAGCTGGTGCGCCGTTAGGCGCAGCACCATTCCTACCCTTTCGCCGCGTCTTCCTTCTTGCGCGTCTGTTCGCGCTCTATCTCTTGGAACACCTTCGTCATGAGCTGTTCCACCGCGGCTTTCAGCTCACGCACTTCGTCGCACGCAGGGGAGAACTCGGAAAGGAAGGTCTCGAGCGACCTCTGATTCTGCGCAACGGTTTTGTCCAATCCGCCGAACGTCTCCTTGAACCAGTCGAAGAAGCTGCGCCGGGTAGGTGTCTGCGTGAGTTCGCCGAGAGTGAGGTTGATAAGCTCGTGATCCTCGCGGATGTGCATGAGCAAAGTCTCGAAGGCAAGGAGCGTGGAGATCTGCTCGAATCCGTTCGCCGAAAGCAGGGAATTCTGGACAGTGCCGAACGCTTTCTTGTAGAGGGCTACGTCCTCGGGCACACCGACCGTGGAGAAGACGAAGTACAGCTTGCTGATGTCCTCGTGCGTGACGGAGGTGCGGGCGCGAAGCAGGGCCAAGGCACGGAGCAGGTCGATGGATTTGGCTTGGGTACGCGGTGAAATGTAGAAATCGTTGTAGTGGGCTGCGGCCTGACCCTTATGCGACTCGCGGAGGGCCCGGTTCTTCAGGAACTCGTATTGACGCACGACGAGATTCATGAAATACAGGTCCTCGGGTCGGATGGAGATGCGATAATGGTCATTGCGACCGGAAATGATGTCGTGCATGGTGCGCAGTTCGGAAAAGGGGATCTTCTCCGGTGGCGCTGCCGTGCGTCCTCCGTGCTGAAGGTACTTCTGCGCGATCTTGAACTGGTTGTACGGTTCCTTGTCCGGGAGGATGAGGGCCTTGAACATGAAGCGGTCCAACAGCGCTTCCGTCACCTCTGTCACGCGCAGGTAATTCGTGGATGCCAGCACCGTATGAATCGCCGCCGGCTGGTTCTGGACACCGCGAAGCAGACGTCGTTCATTGAGCAGGGAGAGAAGCGCGCGCAAGGTGAAATCGTTGGCATCGAAAATCTCGTCGATGAAGCCGAACTCGCATTCCACGAGCGAACCCTTGGTGTTATGACGGATGATTCCCGTCTTCAGATCCTCTATGTCGAGTCCGCCGAAATACGTATCCGGCTGCTGCTCCTTGCTGGCCTGAACCCGGAACACATTGGCGCCGTCGAACATGCCGAACAGCTGCTCGGCCAGGAGTGTCTTGCCTACACCTGTCCGGCTCTGCAACAGCATGTGCTCGCCCGTAAGCAGGGCGCAGAAGGCCTGCTCGATGACTTCCTCGCGGTTCACGACGCGCTGACCGATGAACTGCGCCGCAGATTTCAATTTGTGCGCTATCTCTTCGATGGAAAGACTCATGGTAGACCCCAGACATGGTTACGATTGCTGCGAGCAATAACGCACGCGAGCGGACACCCGGGGAATATACACGGAGTCGGAAAATCGGCGAGGCCCGAAAGAGAGGTGAAGGTGGTGGGAGGACAGTGATGCGAGGACGGTGCTCGTCGGTGGATATGTGCATTTTTTCGGTGCTTTCGGCGTCTGCGCGCTGAAAACGTCGAAAAACGTCGAAAACCACGTACCGCGCAAAAACACCTTTGCTATTTCCAACTTCTCCGCTATGTTTGCAGTCCTATGAATTCACCGCAAGTCAGGTAGTAACTATGAATGCAATTGTCGAAATCGCCGGTAAGCAATTCAATGTCAAAGAAGCGGACACCATCGTTGTCCCGTTCTTGGACGGTAATCCGAATGATGCCGTTGAGTTCACGACCATCCTTGCGGCTATGGACGGTACGTCGACCCGTGTCGGCACGCCCACGCTGAGCGGTTCGGTCAAAGCGAAGATCGTCGAGCACGGCCGTGGAGACAAGATCCTTGTCTTCAAGAAGCGTCGTCGCAAAGGCTATCAGAAAATGAACGGTCACCGTCAGGATTTCACGAAGATTCACATCACCCACGTCAGTGTAGCGTAAGGAGACTGTAACCATGGCACATAAAAAAGGGGCCGGTTCAACGAAGAACGGCCGCGATTCAAATGCACAGAGATTAGGTATCAAGCGTTTCGGCGGACAGCACGTCATTGCCGGCAACATCATTGCGCGTCAGAACGGCACGCACTGGCATCCGGGTAACAACGTAGGCCTGGGCAAGGATTACACCATCTTCGCTCTTGTCGACGGGGTAGTAACTTTCGAACGCAAGGATCGCAAACGTTTGAAGATCTCTGTTTATCCGCAAACAGCATAAGATCGCTTTCATTGAAAGGTGAATACCCTGTTCAGGTCTCCTGAAGAGGGTATTTTTTTTCTCGGTCGGTTCCTGCGGTGCATGCGGACGGTCGAGATGGGATGACGGACAACATATTCATCACTTTTTTTACGAGGGTATTATGAAGATCACCGTGATCGGTGCCGGTAACGTGGGCGCAACCGCGGCACAGCACCTTGCCTATTATGAAATGGCCGAAGAAGTCGTCTTGGTCGATATCGCGGAAGGAATCCCGCAGGGTAAAGGACTTGACATGTACGAGGCCATGCCCGTTCTTGCGTCCGACACCCGTGTCGTGGGCTCCAACGGTTATGAAGAGACCGCAGGTTCGGACTTCGTCATCATGACGGCGGGATTGGCCCGCAAGCCCGGCATGAGCCGTGACGACTTGCTCGCGGCCAACGCGAAGATCGTCTCCTCCTGCGTCGAGCAGGCCTACGCTCACTCGCCGAACGCCTTCTTCATCATCGTGTCCAATCCGTTGGACGTGATGACGTACTTGGCGCTCAAGCGCACGGGTGCGCCGAAGAACAAAGTCATCGGCATGGCAGGAGTTCTTGATACCGCTCGGTATCGCACCTTCATCGCGATGGAACTGAATTGCTCCGTAGAAGACGTCCAGGCGTTGCTCATGGGCGGACACGGCGATTCGATGGTTCCGCTTCCCAGCTACACGACCGTTGCCGGTATCCCGCTCCGTCAGTTGATGTCCGAAGAGCGCATCAATGCCATCGTCGATCGTGCGAAGGCCGGTGGAATCGAAATCGTGAACTACCTCAAGACGGGTTCCGCCTACTATGCTCCCTCGGCATCGGCGGTACAGATGGTGGAAAGCATCGCCAAGAACAAGCGTCGTATTCTTCCGTGTGCCGTCCTTCTCGAAGGCGAGTACGGTTTGCATGACGTGTGTGTGGGTGTGCCCGTGAAGCTCGGGAAGAACGGTGTCGAGCAGATTCTCGAGATCGAGCTGTCGGATTCAGAAAAGGCCCTCCTGAAGAAGTCCGCGGACGACGTGCAATCCAACATCGCGAAGCTGCGCGAACTTGGCTTCTGACGTCAATGCGCCGACGGTAGACAGAACGATGGCGATCATCCTGAGAGGATGATCGCCATTGTCGTTTGTAGGGGAAACGCGGCGCGTCGCATTCCCGCGTCGTCACTCATCTCAACGACGTTTCGAAACGGAACGCACGATCTCGAGGGCATCGGCTACCGTCGATACCGGAGGCATGCAGGAGTTTCGATCGCACACGCTGATGCGAAGACCACCGGATCCGTTCGACGGTTCTTCTGCGGTGGCATCGGGGACCCGTAGGACGTGCACGTTGGGAAGGTATGCATGATACAGGTGCTCCGACGCCTCGCGAGCGCCCTTGCCGTGAACCTTCATGTAGACGGAGTTCGACGTGACATCAAGGAGAAGCGCAGCCCAGTGTGCGAACGACGACGGGTATTGGCACACCCGTTCGGCCACGGCGCCGAGCATCGTCTCCGCCTTCCGCACAAGATCCTCTCGCTCAGTCATGACTCCCATGTCGTACAGTGCTCGCGCAAGGACGGCATTGGACGAGGGGATGACATTGTCGTACACTTCGATGGTGGGAAGCACGAGCGACGAAGAACCACGAGGCGAGAAGACATACAGCGGACTGTCCGCCTGTGCGAATAGGGCATCGACGGACGCTATGGTCGTCTGCGCGAAGGCGAGGACCTCACCGTCGCCGGTGGCGGCATACACATCCGCCGCTGCTTGCAGCATGCATGCATGATCCTCCAGGAAACCCGGCGTCTCCGTATGCCGCGAGCAGATGTGTCGTAACGTCCCGTCGGCGGAGATCGCATGGGTGCAAAGGGCGGCGAACAATGCGCGGGCCTTCAAGAGATACGCCTCACGACGGAAGGCACGGAACGCGTGGACATACGCCGAAACCATCAGCGCATTCCAGGAGCAGACGATGTTCTCATCGCGTTCCGGAGGCACGCGGCGTCGTTGTGCTTCGCGTAAGCGTTCGTGACAGCGCTCAACGACGCTCGAGAGCTCGTCGACGCTGCATCCACAGTGCACGGCGGCCTCTTCATCGGTTTGCGAGCGATGAAGGACGTACTTCCCGTGTTCGAAGACTTCGTCATAGCGGATATGATAGACGTGGGAGAATGTCTCCATATCCGTTCCGAGCAATCGAGCCAGTTCCTCTTTGCTCCACACGAAATACGCGCCTTCCTCGCCTTCGGAATCGGCATCCATGGCCGCGGTGAAGAGTCCCTCGGGCGTCCTCAATGTCTCCTCGAGGAATGCGATCGTCCGCTCTACCACCCGCGCGTAGAATGCATCGCCGGACGCGCGGTACGCCTCAGAGTAGACGGAAACGAGCTGCGCGTTGTCGTACAGCATCTTCTCGAAATGCGGGATCTTCCAGCGTTCATCGGTGGAGTAGCGGGCGAACCCGCCGTTCACATGGTCGAAGATTCCGCCCAACGCCATCTTCGTGAGCGTGCGATGCACATGCTCTCGTATCTGCGCGGCATCGACGGCGTCCGTATCCGCGAACACCTCGGCGCTACGAAGCAGGAAACGCAGACTGCACGGCATGGGGAATTTCGGCGCGCGCTTGTCGCCGCCGTGGACGGGATCGAAGGCGCGCTGCCAAGCGGCAATCGACGAGATGAGTGGGAACGAGGTGAGGTTGTGCGCGCTGGCCGGAGGAAGAGCGGCGCGTTGCCGGAGGATGCTCATGGCCTCGTCGGCGGACGTGCGCACGCGTTCGGGATCGCTTGCGTAGACGTCCGAAAGAGCGCGCAGCACCTGCATCCAGCGGTCGCGAGGGAAGTAGGTGCCGCCGTACACCGGACGTCCGTCCGGCAGACAGAAACAATTCAACGGCCACCCTCCGTGACCGGACATCATGGTCACGGCATCCATGTACACATGATCGACGTCGGGACGTTCCTCGCGGTCCACTTTGATGCACACGAAGTGCCTGTTCATGAGGGCGGCGACTTCGTCATTCTCGAAACTCTCGTGCTCCATCACATGACACCAGTGGCACGACGCATAACCGATGCTCACGATGACCAGCTTGTCCTCCGCGCGCGCCATCTCCCACGCCGTATCGCCCCATGGCTGCCAAAGCACGGGGTTCGTGGCATGCTGGAGAAGATAGGTGCTCGTGGAACCGCTCAAGGCGTTGTACAGGGGAGTCTTCATGCCGGGTGTGGTAGTCAAGGTGGAATAACTCCGTGAACGCGCGCGCGGGGCGGCGTGCAGCCGATCGTGAGACGGGACGCAGCACGATTCGCCAAGGGACGCTATGCGAGGTCCCATCGAGCGACATGACGGAGATCGTTACTTCTGCGCAGCGAGAACGGACTTCAAGGTCATGATCACGGGCACCGGAGTGGGGTCCACATTATTGAGCATCGCCAAGTAATAGCTCACCCAGTCGCCCAGATAGATGGTCGAGAACATTCGAGCGAGCAAGCTGTCGCCCTCGCCTACCACTTCGTGGATCTCCTTGGCGCTTTTGCGGAGGATCTTCTTCACCGCTTCGAATCTCAGAGCCACACGCGCGTGGTCCGACGGGTCGCGAAGGAGGACGATGGAGAAATTGTTCCGCATGTTCTCGGGGAAGGACCAGCCGTTGATCTCGTTATGGTTCATTTCCGGGAGCACATGTCCGAAGGCAAGGTTCTTGGCGTTCTCCTGGATCTGTCCGCGCCACCGCACGTTCACCGCATCCAAACGTTCCGATGCGGAGTAGATCACGGGAATGGTGCCGTGCAAACGCTTCGCCAGTCGCAACGCCGCGTTCTTCGTTCCGGGCTGTGCGTAAAGTTCCGACAAGCGGTCGAGCAAGGTGACGACGTCGGCGATCGCCTTGTTCGTTGCTCCTCGTGCTTGCTTCTTCACCGCCGGATGCCTCATGGTGGTCATGAGAAGAGGGAAGAACGAGAAGCCGAGAGCGCACCGGGGCTGGAAGCCAGCGGGAATGCGGATGACGGGGACGGAGTGACGCTTGGCCTGCTCAGCCAGCTGACCTCCCGTCGTGATACACAAAAGGTTTTTCGTTTTGCTCCGGGCCTGACGGAAGGCGCTGAGTGTCTCTTCCGTATCACCGCTGTACGAGCTGGCGATGACGGCGCTTGAAGCATGCACCGTACCGGGGATGTCGTAGGTTCTGGAGACCGAAATGGACAGACTGTTCGCTCCCGGCGTGGCCGCACAGTACGAGCGTACAAGGTCACCGCCGATGGCCGAGCCGCCCAGTCCGAGGACATGGATCTCGTTCGATGTCAGTTCGCCCGTGAAGAAGGGAGCTTCCTCTCCGATACTGACGGCGTGACGTACCTGTTCGGGAAAGGTGAGCAGGACGTTGTACATGTTCGCGTGATCGGGGCTGAAGAGCGTGTCGTTGGCAGACATACGAAGGACCTTTCGGTGGTGTGTCGTGTATTTTTGTTGAATCGCTGCAATGATACGTACAATTGAATCATGCTCAGAAACGCTGTCGTTTTTTTTCTGTCGATAATCGCCATCTCCGCGTCACTCTCCGCGCAAGCTCTGGAATGTACCCTGACCGTCGATTCCGCCGTGTCATCGTACATCAAGGAGTGGACCGAGGCGGACGCCGTCCGCTTGCACGTGCGGAATACGAAGGACGTCCCCTTGCACTTCGTCATCGAGACAACGGTGGCCCTCGACGGACATGCCCTGGTGACGACCGCGCATGGAAAACGGGTGCACCTTCAGATGCTGCCGGGTGAAGTACGCGTGTTCCACTGTGATGAATTGCTGCCGTTGCGCTCGGCGTACTTCACGGACCGCACCCGCATGGACCGCACCACCGGACGCATCACCGTGAAAGGGGATCTGCGCATCTGTGTGGCCGTCCTCGACACGCTTACCGTACGAAGCTATGCCAAGCCCATGTGCATCAAGCGCACGGTCGTTCCCTACACCGAAGCCGAGTGCGAGTCACCGGTCCTGCAATCGGTCCTTCCCGCAAAGACTCCCGTACGGATATCATGGAAATCCGTCGTGCCGGTACCTCGGCATGCGGAGTATCGGGTGCGCATCTATGCCTGCGACTCATCGCAGTATTTGGCGCAGGCTGTGCGGACGAACGAGGCGGTGCTGGACACGGTCATCGTGAACGCCACGGCTTTTGCGTGGTCGCCGCCCGCACGACCCACCGACACGCGGTATGCGTGGCAAGTGTATGCGTCCGACGGTAAAGGAACGGAATACGGGATGAGCACGGGATACAGCATCCCGAGCGAATTCACCGTTAGAGGAGTTCACACGGCGCAAAGGAAAGCCCCTCGGAGGAATTCTAAACGGTGAACCGATGAGAGTTCTCGATGAACGCCCGTGTGAGGTCGATGGTCGCTTGCACGTCACTCGCGTGAACGGACTCCACGACGGTGTGGGTGTATCGACACGGAATGGAGATGGTGGCGACGGGTATGCCGGCACGACTGAGCTGCATGCCACCGGCATCGGTGCCACCGCGCGGGAGCACTTCCATCTGGTGGGTGATGGACAGCTCCTCGCTGAGGGTGCGGAGGAATTCCACAAGACCGAAATGGGAGATGGAATACGAGTCGAGGATCTTGATGCCTGCTCCCTTGCCGAGTTGCACGCAATGATTGCGCTCGTCGATACCCGGGATGTCGCCGGCGATGGTGATGTCCAAGGCGATGCCGATGTCGGGATCGAGTCCGAACGATGCGGCCTTCGCTCCGCGGACCCCCACCTCTTCCTGCACGGTCGCCACGGCCACGATGTCGTCCTCGCTGGACGTGAAGGTCTTGAATGCTTCGATCATCGTGTAGACGCCGACGCGGTCATCGAGGGTCTTCCCGCAATAGCAATCGCCGAGTCTGATAAGGTCACGTTCCATGGTGACACTGTCGCCGATACGCACGAGTTGTGCTACGCGCTCACCGGGCAGTCCCAGGTCGATGAAGAGGTCCTCGAGCGGCGTCACCTTGGTGCGCTCTTCCGGCGTGGTGAAATGCGTGGGCTTGATGCCGATGACACCGTCCAGCACTTCCCGGCCGTACACCTTCACGCGTTGTGCTATCAGCACCCGCGGATCGAAACCGCCGAGCGGCTGGATATAAAGGAACCCTTCCTTCGTGATGTGTCGGACGACGAACGAGATCTCGTCCATGTGCGCCGCGATCATGATGGTCCGCGGGTTGGCGGAACGTCCTTTACGACGGAAGAACACGTTGCCCATGGCGTCGATGCTGTGCTCATCACTGACCGGCGCAAGGTGCTCGATGACGATATCACGAAAGGTATGCTCGCGCCCCGGGATTCCGGGTGTGGAGCAGAGTGTGCGAAGAAGGTCGAATGACATGTCGGAAAAGGGACAATCAGGGTGAAGAAGAACGAGACGGCTCAGGGTTTCGAGCTGACTCCGGGAGATGCGGTATCGAGTGACGCTGGCGCTTTGGCGTGTGTCCGGATGGTATGGGAGATATACGCGGGCGGCAACGCATTGACGTATGTGTCGGACGGAGGACTCTTCGGTGCATGATCCTCGTAGTCGTACCAGATGAACTGCCAGCCGCCGAGAAGTTTTTCAATCGACGCGGCTACCGGTCGTTCGGATTGTCGTGAGGCGGATGCGTGTTCTTCCATGATGCGCTTGGGTTCGTGGGTATCCGGGTCCGTTCGCGGATGGACGTCCGGACAAAAGTAGCGGTGATGCAAGAAAACGGCAATGGTTTTTTCCTCTGAGCCATCTCCTTCCCGTGTCCCTTGATACCATGAAAGCCCGGACTCGCGAGTGGATGACCTTACGTATATTCGGCAATGATTTGCGGGCAGGGGACAGACAGCACTCGATATGGCAGGTGCTGCCGCAGGCCCGGTGTTTTTTTCATTGTCATCAGGGGTGTGCTATGTCCATGATCTCCGAGTTCAAGCAGTTCGTCATGCAGGGAAACGTCGTCGACCTTGCGGTGGGATTGCTCATCGGTTCATCGTTCGCGGGCGTCGTGAACGCATTCAGTGACGGCTTCGTCAAACCCATCATCA
>JBBATK010000011.1:71694-89704 GCA_040398805.1 Kapaibacterium sp. (SeqCode)
GGGTGGACGCGCAGCGGTATCGTGAGCGCCAACCTCAGTCAGGTGCAGCTCACGAACTGGTCCGGGGGCGGTAACAACACCGTTGCCATCAACTCGCTGTTCGGATACATCGCCAGTTACAAGACGGAGCATACGCTGTGGAAGACGACGCTTGATGTGGGCTATGGACTTACCAAACTCGGCAAGCAGGAATTCCGCAAGAGCGATGACAAGCTCAACTTCCTGACGCGGTTCCAGCATGCTGCCGCCGCATCGCTTAGTTACTCGGCTCTTTTTGAGCTTCGCACCCAGCTTACCGAAGGATTGAACTATGATGATGGAGGCAAGCCCACGGAGCGTACGTCGAATTTTTTCGCACCCGCGAACATCATGGTGGGTCTTGGAGCCACCTACATACCCGTGCCATCCCTGAGCATCACCCTCTCTCCCGTGTCCAACCGCATTTTGATCGTTGCAGACGACTCACTGAGTCGTCGGGGCGCTTTCGGTGTTGATTCGGGGAAGACGGTGAAGTCCGAACTGGGAACCTTGCTGAACATCGGCTTCAAGGACGAGGTGTTCACGAATGTCGTGGTCGATTCCAAGCTCAGCGCCTTCGGTCCCTACGCGGCGTTGGACCGGCAACTGGTGAACTGGAACACCCTGGTCACGATGAAGGTGAACAGTCTCCTGCTCGTGACGCTGGCGCTGGATGTGATTTACGATCCCAATGCGTCCATCCTTCGCGATGATGGAACGCGGGGTCCCGTGGCACAGATACGTGACATTGTCGGTATAGGTTTTGGATATAAATTCTAAGGCCGTTCGCGCCGGAACGTTCGTCGGCACCGGCGTGGACATCTCTCTTCCATACCGTTGACATTTTGTTGATACACTCTTAGATACGAATCATGCGAATGCCTTCCGCTTTTTTTCGAGCACTCGTGCTCGTCGTTCTGTCTGTAACCGCGATCGATGCGATCGCCGCATCGCGGACCGCGCGTTCCCGCACGGACCGTGACAACGATGCCAAGCGTCCGTCCGTGCAATCCGAAGCGCCGTGGCGTAAAGGATTGGAGGAGGACGAATCGGGCGAGGACCCTATGCGTCGCGAGGAGGAGTTCTGGAAACAGCGCGTCTATCCGTTCGACAGAGTACCGACGGGTGCGCTCGAGCGTGCGATTGCGCAGCAGGACCAGATGGCCCGCCGTAAAGGTGCCGGCGCTCTGTTGTCATCCGCGCCCACGTGGAAAGCCATCGGGCCGGGTAACATCGGTGGTCGGACGCGCACCGTGGTATGCGATCCCAAGAAAGACGGCTGGGTGTATGTGGGTGCGGCTGGCGGAGGTATCTGGCGGACGACGAATCATGGTGAATCGTGGACGCCGATCTTCGATTATCAGAACTCCTTGTGCATGGGCGCTTTGGCCATCGATCCCAACAACTCGGATATCATCTATGCCGCCACCGGTGAAATCGCTCCGGCATCGAACATGCACGACGGTTGGGGTACGGGTATCTACAAATCGGTCGATGCCGGCAAGACCTGGCGTCTGCTCGGGTTGACGACCGTCGGTGCGTTCTCGCGCATCTATGTCCACCCGAAGAATTCCAAACTCATCTACGTTGGCGGTGTCCGTACGGGCTCCGGTCTCTATCGTTCCACGGATGCGGGAGCCACCTGGACGCGCATGAACAGATTGTCCGTGAGCGACGTGTCCATCAATCCCAAGGACGAGAACGAACTGTTCCTCGGCGTCGTCGGCGAGGGTGTGTTCCACACCATGAACGGAGGCGACAGCGTATGGAAAAGCAGCGCGGGATTTCCTGCACGCGTGGGCCGGGTGTCTGTCCAGATGTGCGGTGCCGATCCCAAGAAGGTGTATTGCCTGATCGAGGGACCGAACCCTGCAGATACGACGGAGAACAACAAAGGGTATGTACTTGTCAGCAATGATAATGGCGTGACCTGGAAAACGGTCGTGACGGCAGACAATCAGATCTTCGGTGATAACAATCAAGGGTATTACGACAATTTCGTCGAAGCCCATCCGACGAATCCGAACATCGCCTACTTCGGTGGTATCGACTTCTATCTCACCACCAATGGCGGGAACAACTGGTCCAACATCTCGAACTCCTACTCCGGCGGAGGCGTTCACCCGGACCAGCATGCGTGTGCATTCAACCCTCTGAACACCGATGAAGTGTACATCGCCAATGACGGAGGCATGTATCGTTCAACCAGTCTGAACGACCCCTTCCTTCCCATCAATAACGGGTACGAGGCAACGGCGTATTATGCCATGGATGTCGATTATACGGCGGCGGACAAGACCTATGGCGGCACGCAGGATAACGGTACATCGGGCAGTACGGGTCCGACGATGGACTGGAGAGGCATTCTCGGTGGTGACGGTTTCTTCGTTGCTGTCAGCCCGCTCGACCCGAATGTCATCTACTGCGAGAATTACAACGGAACCGTCAAGACCGTGAATCTCGGTACCGGACGTGTTTCGAACAACGTAGCGGGTATTCCTGCGACCGATCCTACCGGCGCATGGAGCTCGCCGATCGTTTTGGATCGTGCGACGGCGACACTCTATCACGGAAGAAAAGCCGTGTATCAGCAGGCTGTGGGATCGAACATCTGGCAGGCTTTCTCGCCGATGCTGGATACCGGTTCGTTCGTCAGCGCCATCGGACCGTCGCCGGTGGACGGTGATTACTGCTGGGCGGGGTACGAGAACGGTTCATTATGGCGCACGACGAACGGGGGAACCAATTGGTCAGGGGTGACGATCAACGGGCTGCCGAAGAGATATATCCGCGATGTCATTCCCTCCAGTGCGGAGATCAACACCGCGTGGGTTTGTTACTCGGGCTATGGAACCGGTCACGTGTTCGTGACCCGCGACGGCGGCAAGTCGTGGACGGATGTGAGCACGACGTTACCCGATATCCCGGTGAACGCGTTGGCGGTCCTTCAGAGCAACGAGAAGGTGATGTTCGCAGGAACCGATATCGGCGTGTTCGCCACGTACAACGGCGGTCAGAGCTGGTTCCCATTCGGAAAGGGTCTGCCCCGTGCTCCTGTGCTCGATATGCGTATCTACGACGAGCGTAACCTTCTGCGCATCGCCACCCACGGTCGTTCCATGTTCGAAGTGGAGATTCCGACCGAGGAAGTGGACGAACCGGGTATCACCGCGCCGACGGGTGGCGACGTGGTCATGGCGACGAGTTCCATGGTTTTCTCCTGGCACGGCTTCCCTGCGGGCGATGCGGTGAATATCGACATCAACTACAACGAGACCGGTAATTATTGGTATCGCGTTGCGAGCAACGTCCTTGGAGGTTCCATGCGCTGGGTCGTCGAGAACCGTCCTACGTCGTTCGCGCACATCCGCGTGACAAGCAGCAAGAACCCCAACCTTTCCGTCGTTTCCAATACCTTCACCATTCTCGAGTTCGCTCGCGGTTCGGTGAAGAGTTCGTCGTCGTTCTCCCACGTGGCGTACGGATTGAGCTATGACAACAACAATGGTCTGTACACGACGAGCTTCTACACGAACGACGTCTTCAAGCTCAATGCCACGACGCTACAGATGGAGCGCTCGTTCAAGATGCCGAAAGGCTTCGACAACAACTTTACGGATATGGCGATGGACCGTTCCAAAGGTCAGATCTATATCCACCGTCTCACGCAACAGGTGGCGGGTTCCTCAGCGCGCATCCTTGTCATCGATACGAACGGAACATTGGTCCGTTCCTTGATTTCTCCTGCGAGCTATGGTATCGGACTCGAGTACATCAATGGGACGCTGTATGTGGGCGAGCGTGACGGAGCACAGCAATTGTACGTGTGCAATCCGAACACGGCAGCCGTCACGAGACAAGTGAATAACCCGTTCAATAAGTTCTACGGTCCGAGGTGTCTTGCTACGGACGGAAAGGGCATGCTCTTTCAGGTAGGGACGGATTTCGGTTCCGGTGGAGGTTTGCAAGGTGCATACCTGTCGAAGATTCCCGTCGATACCTTGAACAAGGAATCCGACCGGATGGAACTCTTGAGCAGCACGGGTACGACGATCAATGCTCGCGGCATCGAATACGACCCGCGCGACGGCAACTATTGGATCACCGACTTGTCGGGAAACATCTTCAAGATCGCCAACTTCGATACGCCGTCGAATCCGCTGTCCGACGTGAAGGACCTGCACGCGGAAGACAACACGGGCATGAAGATCGCGCCCAATCCCGCGTCCGGTCGTGCAGTGATCACCTACATGACGGGTAAGCTCGAGGCGCATGTGAAGCTTGAGGTATACACCATTCTCGGAGAGCGCGTTGCGGAACTCGTCAACGGCATGGTCAGTGCCGATGACATGTCGGCTGCGGTGTGGGAATGCAAGGACTTCCCCGATGGCATGTATACGGTGTCGCTCACGGTGGACGGCATCCAGCGTCCGTCGGCGAAACTCCTGATCGCCCGATAGACGAGAGCACGGTGGACAATGTATGAGCCGCATCGGATCATCCGATGCGGCTTTTTTTTGTCCCTTCACAACAAGAACG
Source organism: Kapaibacterium sp. (SeqCode) (assembly GCA_040398805.1). GTDB lineage: Bacteria > Bacteroidota > Ignavibacteria > Kapaibacteriales > NICIL-2 > JBBATK01. Next base: position 76,252 of record JBBATK010000011.1, read on the forward strand.
CCGTGTTTTGCGTCTCTCCGTGGACCCGTGCCGCAGGCGCGCGTATTCTTCAACTCCTCAACGAGAACCACGGTGCGAATGATCACGACAACATCACGTAGACAGCGACACACATCACGAATCCGTTTGATTTTTCTTCCGGTCGTTTTGGCATTGTTGGTGAGCGGTGAACTTCACGCAGGCTCGGTGAAGGGTAAAGTGCGGGATGATAACCGTTCGCCGGTTTCCGGCGCTGTCGTGCAGATACGAACGTTGAAGAAGGGCGACTATACGGATCGGGACGGTCGATACGAGATCAAGGACGTACCTCCGGGATCATACGTGCTGGAAGTGTCGATGCTCGGCTACAAGACGGAGAAGACGTCCGTCGTCGTGAAGCAGGACGAGGATCTCGTCGTCGACCTGCGGATTTCCCAGCAGGCGGTGACCACGCAGTCGGTCGAGGTCCGTGCCCAGCTCAAGCGTCAACAACAGACGGACACGCGGACATCCGTCATCACGGTGGACCCGCAGGAAGCCAAGACAAAGGCGGGCGCTGTGGAGGACGTGTTCAGGACCCTTCAGACCATGCCCGGTGTCGTGGCGCCGAACGATTTCTCCTCGCAGCTGGTCATCCGCGGGTCGGGTCCGGACCAGAATCTCATCCTCATGGACAACATCGAGCTGTTCAATCCATATCGTTTATACGGGTTCATCTCCTTGTTCAATCCGGAAACGGTCAACGGTATCACGTTGCTGACGGGAGGTTTCGGTGCGCGGTATTCGGATCGCCTGTCGGCGGTGCTCGATATCACGAACAGGGACGGGTATCGGGACCGCGGGTATATCACGGGCAAGCTCAACATGAGTCTGACGAATGCGAACCTCGTTCTGGATGGAGCCATCCCTGTGTGGAACGGCTCGTGGGTGGTATCGACCCGAAGGACGTACTACGACCTGATCGCAGGGCCGATCGCGAGAAGTCTTGGAGCGGTGGATGGCGACGTCGCGTTCCCGAACTTCCGAGACCTGCAAGTCAAAGTGACGTTCCTTCCCACACCTGAACACAAGATCACTCTTAACGGTCTGACGAGTAGGGACAATACCATGTTCGAAAGCGGTCAGAACAGGGAACGTGCGGACAGTGTGAGTATCACCGACAATTCGTACAACGATGTCTTCGGTGTCTCATGGTTATGGCTGGCAGGAAACGGCTACTCCATGAATACGGTGATTTCGACCTATACGAATACGGGTGCGACGAGCTTTGGCGGACTTGGCGGCTCGCAGGCGGTCATCGGTACGAACGACCCTGTGAAGAAGAACGACTTCCAAAGGATCCAGGACTCGCTTCGGCTGGCAGGATTGGATGTGCCGCAGCTGTACAGCATCAGCGGGAGCACGGGATATACGTTCCGGAAGACGAGTATCCGCAACGAACACTCGTGGCATGTGGATTCCACGCATACACTGGATGCAGGATTGATGCATGACTGGATATATACGGGCGTGCTTGTCAACATCGATTTCGATCCACGGTTGAAAGCCTTACAACAGGTGAACCCGCGCATACCGAGGATACCCGACAACTTCGAGAACGGCGTGAGTTACATCCGCTCGTCGGCGTATCTGCAGGACAACATCCGTGTCACGAAAGCGCTCACGGTGCAAGGCGGGGTGCGGGCGGACTATTTCGCCCTGATCGACAAGTTCTACGTGGCACCGCGTCTGTCGGCGTCCTACGCGCTTGGTCCGATGTCCACCCTTCGCGCGGCCTGGGGCACGTATTACCAATCTCCCGGGTATGAAAAGCTCTTCGACGCCCAAGTGTTCCTGGACCTGACGAGTACGGCCGTGCAGAACCTGCGTGCAGAGAAGGCCACGCATTATATCCTTGGTGTCGACCACATGCTCAGCGACGAATGGCAGGTCAAAGCCGAAGTGTACTACAAGGGTTTCCAAGACCTGATCCTGCCGCAGCGCAAGCAGGGCATCATATGGACAAGCGAGAAGATTCCCGGTCTTGCGGACTCCGTGTATCGGACGCGTGCGGGATGGACGACACCGCAGGCGATCATCGGAGACTCGCTGACGACGACGCCGGTGAACAGTGCGACGGGTGAGTCGTACGGACTGGAACTCATGCTGCAGAAAGTGGCGAACATCGGTGAGAACAAGCTGTACGGCTGGGTATCGTATTCGTTGGCACTGGCCAATCGGTATCAGGAGGGGCTCACGATTCCCTTCAACTACGACCGTCGTCACAATTTCAATATCGTCGGCGGCATGAAGATTTCTGAAAATATCGACCTCAGTTTCACCTTTGTCTATGGAACGGGATTCCCGTGGACGCAACCGTTGGGAATCAAGCCGCGGGTGATCCTCGTGAAGGATACGGTATCCGGCGAGATGACTCCGCGCATCGACACGGATTGGCGGGGAGTGGTTTTCGACGTGGAGCGTGGTGGACTAGCGAACATCAATCAGGGTCGATTGCCGGACTACCACCGCTTGGACATCCGCTTCACCACTTATGCCCGCTGGTTCGATTGCAAATGGTCGTTCTATCTGGATGTCATCAATGTGTACAATCAGCGTAACGTGGTGGCGGAGCAGTTCCGGGTGGATCAGGAGACATTGAAGCTGACGAGACGTCCGCAGTACATGTTACCCATACTTCCCACGCTCGGGTTCAGCGTCGCGTTGTAAGACAACACTTCCTTTTGTAAAGCATCTGCATGCGCTCGCCGTGAGCGAACTTTGCACCATGAACGCTTCCATCATCATCACCGACCATGTCGTCATTCCCGGACGCGAGATCCGCTTCCGCACGGCACGTTCGTCCGGTCCCGGCGGCCAGAATGTGAACAAGGTGGAAACGAAAGTGACATTGGTATGGGATCTGGAATCGACGGGATGTTTGGACGAGGTGCAGAAGCAGAGACTGCGCTTTCATGCCGGCCGTCGGGTGGACGACGACGGCATGATGTCGATAACGGCTCAAGCGGGCCGCAGCCAGAAGGAGAACAAGGATCGATGCATCGACACTTTGCGCCTGCTGGTCGCCAAAGCTCTCCGTCCGCCACGTCCGCGCAAGAAAACATCCATCCCCGCCAAGGCACGGCATGCCCGCCGCCAAGCCAAGACCCGTCGCAGCGATATCAAGAAGATGAGAGGGGAGAATAGCGTGAGAATCGTCGACGAAGACTGAGCGGAAGCTGTATCTGCCGGCATTCGCGCTACGCATCGGAAAACCCCATGTCGACACACGTGGAACATGGTAACTTTGCCACACCAAACGTAGAAAAACTCGTATGTGTGGAATCGTAGGAATCGTCGACAAACGCAGGCAGCCCACGCTGGATGTTCCGCTCTTGCGGACCATGACGGATGTTATCGAGCATCGCGGGCCCGATGACGAGGGCCAGTGGGTATCCGATTCCCGCGAATGCGCCTTGGGGTTTCGCCGTCTGTCCATCATCGACCTCAGTTCTGCCGGCCATCAGCCCATGCGAACGAGCGACGGGCGATTTACCATTGTTTTCAATGGCGAGATATATAACCACGCTGATCTTCGTCCGGACTTGGAGAGCAAGGGCTACACGTATGCGTCCCGAACGGACACGGAGAGTATCCTGTACGGTTACCGCGAGTACGGCCCCGCGTTCCTTCACAGAATGGTGGGCATGTGGGGCATAGCCATTTGGGATAATGAAAAACGGGAGTTGTTTTGTACTCGCGACCGCATTGGTGTCAAGCCGTTGTATTACTATCATCGGGACGGTCTCTTCATCGTTGCTTCCGAGATAAAGTCCATCCTGAAGCATCCCGATGTACATGCTCGCATGAACCTCGATGAGGTACCCGTGTATTTGGCCCTTAGTGCCACGAGCGATAGTGAAACCCTGTTTCAAGGCATACATAAGATACCGGCCGGTCATCAGCTGACCTTGAGTGCCGATGGAAGCGTGCGGGTGGAGCGGTATTGGAGTCCCCTTCGATCCGACCAACCATGGTCGCAACTGAGTGACAAGGAGACGCAGGAGCACATCCTGTTCCTTTTGCGTCAGGCCGTCAAAGCCCGAATGATGAGCGACGTACCGTTCGGCGTGTTTCTCAGTGGTGGCATCGACTCGAGCGTGAACGTAGCGCTCATGGCCGAGCTCATGAACCGCCCTGTGGATACCTTCACCGTCGGCTTCAAAGAGCTGGAAACATACAACGAGCTGAGCTACGCGCGCAAGGTTGCGCAGCATTTCGGAACGAATCATCATGAAATACTCATCGATCATGAGGACGCGCTGCCGGCATTGGAAACCATGGTGTGGCACGAGGATGAACCGAACGGAGATCCTGTCTGTATTCCCCTGTATTTCCTGAGCAAGCTTACCCGCGACTCCGGAACCACGGTGATTCAGGTGGGCGAGGGAAGCGACGAACAGTTGTGTGGATATCCCTGGTTGTTGCGGGAGTGGAGGTTTCATAACGGACCATGGAAGTGGTTCCGTCGTCTGCCTTCGGGCTTGCAGCGGGCGGTCGCGTCGGCAGTACGTCCTGCGCTCACCGCAAGGAATGAGTTCTTGGCCTTCGATTATCTGCGCCGAGCAGCATCCGGTGATGAATTGTACTGGGGCGGCGGTGTCGACATGACACCGACGCATCAAATGTTCATCCTTGGGAAGGAAGTACGCTCACGGATCGCCGGAGTGTCTGCCTTGGTTGGACGATACCATCGAGAAGCGCGTGCCTTGCAGACGAGCAGTGACTATGTCCAGGAAATGGCGTACTTCGAGTTCCGCCATCGATTGCCCGAACTGCTCCTGATGCGTGTGGACAAGCTCACGATGGCGCATTCCCTGGAGGCTCGCGTACCGTTCCTTGATCATCGTCTTGTGGAGTTCACCATGTCCATACCGGCGGCACAGAAGATCCGGAATCCTCACGAGACAAAGATGCTTCTGAAGAAGGCGGTAGAGCCGATTCTGCCTCATGACATCATCTACAGGAAAAAGCAAGGATTCCAGGCACCCGTTTCCGAATGGTTCCGCGGGCCATGGAAAGGCTTCGCGTCGGAAGTCCTCATGACATCTCCCTTGGTGAAAGAGCATATCCTGGACGCGCATGGACTGCAACGACTGTTCGCCATGCAGGAGCAAGGCAAAAAGGGTGTGGGGAAATCCATGTACGCTCTTGTGAACCTGTGCCTATGGCATAAGAAGTTCATGGAGTAAGTCCGCTCTTTGCCACCGGGTGTTCCCGCTGACGTGGAACGACATGGGGTGACGTGACGTTGTTGCCTGAAGAGTACCGACACGGCCGTCATTTTCGGAAACATCTCGGGGCTGTCGTCCAGTGCCTCTCTCTCAGGTGTTATGTATTTTCCCGTGACCGCGGCGTGGTTTTCCTTCTGATATGAGGTGTGCACATGAGCACAGAATCAGGGCATTGAGCACATGATAGACCCCGAACTCCGATCGAACCGACAGCGTATCGAGCAAGACGATTTCTTTGCTCGCATGGACGACTTCGGATTTTTCGAATCGGTGGCCGAGCATCTGCCGGATGAATTCACAGCGGTATACGAGATAGCGCGCGTCCTGGAGAATGCCGAGCATCCCTTAGGTGAGGCCCTGGCGCCGGTGCTATCGGTGGCCACGACGGACGATGGCGCGAAGCCGAATCCTGATACGCTGCCGAACATCATCCCTGCGGAGGAATACGAAGCCGACCTGATACGGTCGGTGCAGGAAGTGCCACGAATCTATCCTCATCAGTTCCTCCTGCCGCCGAACGTGTTCTTCCAGAAACTCGTCGAGAGGTCCTTATGGCTACCACGGGCGCGAGCGCCGCAAACCTACCGGTTCCAGAGCGAAAGCGAGACATTCAAGCCCGATTACCGCAAACAGAAGGTCTACGTGCTCTTCGACGTTTCCCGCTCGATGAACATGCGCTGGCGCATTCATCTTGCCAAAGCCATTGCGGTCGTCTTCCTTCAGCGGAATCGTAAGGAACTGGGGACGGTGTATCTTCGGAACTTCGCAGAGACGGTCCACGACCTGCAGGAAGCCCACGACCTTCCCGCCTACAACAAGCTCATCTCCTCCATCATGCATGTGAAGGCGTTGGGAAAGGGGACGGTACTTCAGAAAGCGCTGATGACGGCCATCGAGGACATCCGCCGATTCACGAGTCTTTCCGATGCGGAGATCCTCGTCATTACCGACGGCGCTGCGCACATCGAACTCAAGAAGCTCCGTGATGCCCTTGGGGAGGACATCAAGGTGCACACCGTGAAGATCGGTGATGAGAAGATAGAGGTGGATGCGAAGTTCGTGGAGTATCACCTGCGCGACGCAAACACCGAGGACGCCGAGAAACTCCGGTCGTTGCTCGAGAAGCAGCGGGGTTTAGAGGCGCAGTTGGCCGCCGCGACGGGCGGAACGCTCAAGTCGCGATTGTCGCAGGAATTGTCCGGTGTGAAGCGTCAAGTCGCTGTCCTTACCGAACGGGTGGGGCTCTACATACGTGAGCACTACGGTAAGGAGATCATCGAGCTCTCGTCGGTGTACGTGAACGTTCCCGATATCGACCCGCGTGACATCGTCAGGTTGTCCCAGGAGCGCATCCAGGAGCTGGAACAGAGTGTCGATGCGCTGTTGGAGGCGTTGCACAGGGAGAAACTGACGGACGACCTGAAGCGTGCCGCCGTGTTGTACGACCACTTGGACCTCCTGCTCGAATACTCGTCGGACGATCGGTTGCATGCCCTGAAGCAGAAGAAGAAAGAGCTGGAACAGCTGATGCAGCGCGTGTTGGCGGCCGACGGTGATGATGCCATAGATGACATTCATATCAGCGAGTTCGATACCGACCAGTTGCGGAACATGCTGACGGGAACGAAGAGCAGCGGTTCCCGCATTCCGTTCGCCAAAGTGCTTCGTGCCCTGATACGTCGGGTTCGAAGCTGGCTGCAAAGACGGCGCGACGAACGCAGGAACCGGACGTTTGCGCAGAGGAAAAATCGTCGGTACTGAAAAAAAGTTTCCATGAGGGTGTAAAGGTTTGGGGGAGGCGGTCGAAAACTATCCGTGGACGATGTAACAATGTTTGGCAGGATGCCCGAGTGATTCATCAATTACCACGGAGGCTTTCATGCCATCAGCTATTTCCAACGGCGGCCGCGTTCGCACGAACACACCCGCAGAATCCGCTTTCAATGCTCTCGGAGAAGCAAACAAAAGCATCGCTAACCACCAACTCCGACTCTCCACGGGCAAGCGCATCAATTCGGCAGCAGACGATGTAGCAGGATACATCACCTCGCGCTCGCTGCAATCCCGCTCACGCGCTCTGTCATCCGCACTGAACGCCGTCGGTGACGCCAACTCGATCACCGGTATCGCGAGCGATGGATTGGACAATATCAACAATCTCGTTTCCCAAATCAAGGACAGCGCCTCTTCGGCTTCCTCCGGTGCTCTCGGTACCGATGAGAAGGTCGCCCTTGCGAAGGCAGCCTACCGTATGGCTCAACAGATCCAAACGGTCGTCGACTCAACGGTCTTCGGTGGTCGTCAGCTCCTCGCCGGCTCTTTCTCTGCAGAATTCGTTGTCGGTACGAAAGGCTCCGGTACCCTGTTGACGATGGCTGTCGATCTCTCTTCGACCAACGCGTCGGATTTCAACATCACGGGCGGAAATTTCGACGTCAACTCCAACGCGGCGAACTTCGCCGGCGTCACAGGGCTTGCACTTGCATCTTTGAACGACGTATCGACATCGGCTCTTGGCGTGTTCTCAACTGCGAACATCCAAGCCACCATGCAATCGCTCGCTACCGCCTTGAACAACGTCAATCTTGTTGCTTCGTACCTCGGTGGTGTGACCAACCGCTTGGCTTCGCAAGAGTCTTCGCTGAAGTCGCAGTCGACCAACTACAATGCCGCGATCAGCCGCATCGAGGATGCAGACGTAGCGCAGGAGCAGCTTGGATTGATCAGAGCGCAGTTCATGCAGCAAGCTTCCATCACATCGTTGTCTCAAGCTAATCAGGCACCACAGAACTTCTTGCAACTTCTCCGATAATCCATCGGACCGCAAGAAGGAGGTCACCTCGCGGTGACACTGGTATAGCGAGGATTATTCTCAGCTTCACGGATGAGGAAGGGGTTTCGGACCCCTTCCTGTTCGTGTTATCCTCCTGCTAAAGTTTGTCGCATCGCGGTCGATACACAGGAAAAGGACCTGTGTCTCGGATCATCGGTGAACGGACCCGCAAGGAGTGCAGGACGGAACAATGGGTCAAGACAGGCACAAGCATGTTTCACGGACGGACAGAATACAGCTATGACAATGGTTGCAGCGCAGCAGATTGCTGCTCGACGGATGTATGGAGGCGGAAACAACGTTCCCGGGTACCTGGAACAGGAGATTCTTCTCTGGAGTCCTGAGAAGATCACTCTCAAGACCTTCGAACTTTTCATCGTGAGCGCCAAGCGCCGCGATGCGCGCCGGTTGAACAGGATCCTTGCGGAGCTAATGGGAGCCCTGAACTATGAAGCCGGAGATCTGCCTCATAGGCTGAACAGGATCTACGAGTATTGTCAGCGATGTGTATCGCATCAGCGTTACGACGAGGCCGCACAGATCATCGGTGAGCTGAAAGAAACGTGGGAGAAAACCTTCAATCTGGGATCCTCATAAGGGAAGACCCGGAGTTCGGAAAGTACGAGGAAAGCATCATGGCATCTAGCGTTACAAATACGACTTTCATGGTAGGAAACGGGTTCTCTGCAGACGGGCAGAATCCGACCGACCTCCTTGCCGCCGCCTATCGCAAAACCAGGCAGCCGGCAGTCGACGCGTTGCAAACAGCCCAGAACAAGCTGTCCTCCCGGCAGATCTTCTACAACACCTTACGGACGAAGCTTGAAACCGTTCAAACGGCTTCAACGAACCTAACGGACGCCACAGCCCCCGCGAAATACACGATCAAGAAAGTGAGCAGCTCGGATGCAACGGTGGCGACGTCGACGGCAACGTCGGCTGCAACACTCGGGACGTCGTCCATCAAGGTGGACCGCCTGGCATCGAACGACACTCTTCTGACCGACTCGATTTCCCGAACCGAACTTTTTGCCAACTCTGTCGAGAACCGCTCGGGGTTTGTTGCGATGTCGGTGGGAAACGAATCGTTTACGATCGGCGGGCGCAACTATTCCGTTGCTTACGATTCGCTCACCGATACGGTGGAATCCATGATGAAGAAAGTGGTTTCTGCCATAAGCGCCGACGCGTCCGCTACCGTGTCTGCCAATTATATCCAGGACACAACGACGACGGGTCGGATATCGTTCGCCTCGAAAGAATCCGGTAAGGCCAATAGGATCACCTTCGATAAAACGTCCACGATAATGAAGGGGTTGGGATTAGAAGGTGTTAATCAACAGGCAGAAGGATCGTACGCAGTCGCAAGAGGACTGAATCTGGACAAGAATTCCTTCAATTCCATCGCTACGACGAATAATCAGAACTTCGGCTTCAAAATAAATGGGAAAACATATTCGGTGGCCGTGGATTCGAATACCAAGAATGGCGCTATCATCGGTACCGTCGCAGCGGCAATAATGGCGGATGCACCTGCTAATGTTGTAGCCATTGCTTCAACGAGTAACTCATTCGCCCGACTTGACATTAGCCATTCACTTCCCGGGGGGTCGATATCTATCGAGGATACCGACGGACTATTATCATACCTGGGAATCCCCACACAGGAGGTGATAGCAAGTAGAGCGGTAGGCACCTCGGTCAAGGCAGGGTACGTGCAAGCGTTCGAGTCGAACCTTGATGCTAAGGCCACGGTCAATGGTGTCGCGCTGACACGCTCGTCGAATACGTTGTCCGACGTGCTTCCGGGAATGAGTATCAATCTTCTCAGAGCTCAGGGCTCCGCCGACGCGGCTGCTCAGCTGACCGTGTCGACGGATACGGATTCGGTCATCTCGACGATTCAGCCGATGATCGATTCGTACAACGATGCACTCCGGTATGTGCAAGGCAACCTTCGCACGAATGCCGGAAACGACTCTTCCATCAGGAATCTGCAATCCCAGATGCGCGGACTCTCCTCGACCATGTTCGGAAGCAGTTCGTCGAGCATGAAATACCTGACGGATATCGGGATCAAGATAGATAAGGACGGGATGCTCAGCGTGGGTGATAAGGATAAACTGAAAAGTGCGATAACGGATAACAACGATCAGGTACAAGCGATATTCTCGGGATCCACGGGCCTCGCCTCGCGCCTGCAAACCATGGTGAGCGGCTATGTAGGCAGTGACGGTCTGGCAACGTCACGGTCAAAGGTCCTCGGTACCCAGATATCGGCATCGACAACCAAGATTACGCAATTGAAGGCCCGCATTGATAAGGAAGTCGATCAGCAATTAAAAGATTATAAGAAATTACAGGAATCGTTTTATAGGCTCCAGGGACAGATGTCTCAGTACTCTGCGTCGATGTATGGGTAAAGAGTAGGGGAGGAACCAGTAGACAAGTTGAACAACTCCGTAGTAAGGAGACGTAATTATGCCGGAACAAATCACCACGACAAGTCCGGTGCAGATTATTGCACCGGTACCACAGAAGGAGAGCGGAATAGCTCCCCGGCCTGTTTCAAAAACTGACCAGGATGCCTCGAGTGAACGTCAGGAAAAGCGTGGCATGCCGCCGTCAGAGACGCGATTCGAAAGGATGTTGCAGGAAAAGCTTGCAACCCAGAACCAGTCCGTGAATATCTCGGTTGATGATGTCACGAAGCGGATCGTCGTCAAGATCGTTGACAACGAAACGAAAAAGGTGGTCCGGCAGCTGCCGTCAGAGGAGATGCTCCGTATTTCCCGGAGTCTGGCGGAGAATTCATTCAATTCAGGGAAATTGACCGATGTCAGAGTCTGAAAAAGCATCGTTTTCAAAGGTAGTTGAGCGTATACGTGCGGTGAACGCCGACATGGATCGCTTGCTGAGTACCCCCGGCCCGCTCGCGGAGTCGGATATCGAGGCTTTGGGTGTCAGGTTGCAGGAGCGTGGCGAGTGCTTGGAGGTCCTCCGTTGCGGAACCGCAAACCTCGAAAACTCAGGAGATTCAGCGGTAAAACATCAAGTAGAAGTGTTTTGGAACGCTTTTTGCAATGAGCTCAAGGGCGAAGATGAAGCCAGACTTTCCCATATCAGACAACGGATGAACGAAGTGGCGGATTCGGTCCGCCTGATAAGAAAACGACAGTTACTTTTACGATACCGCTAGTTTCACCTTAGCGTTGGAGAGAAACCTATGATACAGAATATTGGCCAAATCGGATCGGTTGCACCGTTACAGGACGAGTCACGTCGAGTCGGTGGCGCGGTGAAGTCCCCGTCGATGGCCCAGACCACGTCCGCGGTGGACTCCCTGGAGATTTCCAAGGAAGCTCTGCGCATGAAGGACGAGGCAAGCGCCTCCGCAGAAGCCGTTGGAAGCTCCGATGAGATGAAGACCCAGCGTATCAAGAGTCAGATCGCTTCCGGCTTCTATAACAGCCCCGCCGTTCAGCGTGCCGTGGCGATGAAGATCAGCAAGACCCTTCTTGACTAATCGTCCTCGTGCTGTTTTCTGTGGAATTGGCATTGCGCTCCACCACGTGTACATGAAATGTTTGTCCGTGTAAGACCCCTGTCAGTAGGACAGAATCTTACGGGAGGTAGCCCGACCCGAGCTCTGTCACGGTGTCGGGATTACGTATTTTTTATCACGCAGTAATGGTGAACTGTCGTATCTTGGACCAACGAGTCGAGGATGCAAGAGTGCATTCGCCACGGATGCCAGATTCGGACGGCCCTTCAAGTTCCTGAAGTTTGAGCCGAAAACCCCCAAGGAGAAGCGTTCCTAAGGTGCGCTGTGCAAGGATGCTGGCACGACGTTTGCAACTCAGGGTTGCTTAACAAACAGGTTCCCAAAAAGCCCCGATTATGAGTCATTTTACGACATCTACAGTCTGGTTGGTCCGAAATTCGAAAGCGTCACGATTGGCGTGTGTGCTTATTGCCGTGCTCTTCAGTGCGGTTGTCGCATCCCACCCGGTCTATGCTGATGAGAATGTAGGAATAGGTACGACACGACCGGACACCTCGGCTGTTCTGGACATCAGCATCCAGTCTCTTTCACGTCCTCGCGGTGTGTTGTTCCCCAGAATGACCTCCCTGCAGCGCGACTCCATCGTCCTGCCCGCACGCGGACTCATGATCTATAACCTGACGACGAACCAGATCGAGGTCAACACCGGCACGTTCTTTACTCCTGTTTGGTCACGCTTCGTCGTCGGTGGTACATCCTCTGGAGCTGACTGGTCGTTGTTGGGTAATGACCTCGTCGACCCCGCAACGCAATTCCTCGGAACCAGGAACAATACGCCCTTGATCGTCAAGACCGCCAACGCCGAGCGCATGCGCATCGATACGAATGGCTTCGTTGGAATCGGTACATTCCGTCCGCTGTCCTTATTCTCCGTGGGCCCCAACTCCGAACTGCGCATCGATCCGTCAGGTAATCTGAGCACCCAAGGCGGATTGAGTCTTACGGGTGCCCAAGCATCCATCAGTCTGAATGGTGATCAAGGAACGCGTGGAGATGTCTTGATTTCCAACGGTCCGAATGCTACCCCAAAGTTCACCAAGGATATCGATAGTCTGTTTGTCCGTCGTCTTGCGTCACAAGTCATCTACTCCGACTCCCTCCGTGGACTCCTCTTCGCCGATAGTGCCTGGGTGTACGGCCCCCTGTACGGCAAAGACGTGAACATGTCGGGTAATCTCAAACTCACGGGCACGAACTCACAGCTCATTGTGGGCGGTACCGGCGGGCAACCCGGACAAATCCTTATGTCCGGAGGCACGACGCTTCCACCACAATGGACGAGTACCCTCGATTCTCTCACCATACGCTCGCTACGCACTGATTCAGTGGTAGCGGGCAGTTTGCGTGTAACGGGTGACACCCGCTTGAACACCGTATCGCTCGATAGCCTGAGCTCGCGCCAAATCAACAATCGCGGAACGATCACCACCGACTCCCTGTATGCCAGCAAGTTCAAGATCAACGGCCCTATCAACGCCGACTCGATCTACGTGCGCACCTTCAAGACAGGATTTGTCGTCGCTGATAGTCTTCAAGCGGGCAAAGCGACCATCGTGAACCTCAATTCGACGACGATCAACAATACCGGTTTGATCTCGACGGGTTCCCTCAACGCCAAAGACTCCATCACGACAAACAAGCTCCGCGTGACCGGTGATGCAATCATCAAGAACGTCCTTGCGGACAGTATCGCTTCGCGCCAGATTCGCAACAGTGAAACGATCTGGACGGATTCGCTCTATGCCAGAAAGTTCAAGATCACGGGTACGATGAATGCCGATACGATGTTCGTCAAGAGCGGTC
>JBBATK010000012.1:0-80559 GCA_040398805.1 Kapaibacterium sp. (SeqCode)
GCTGACCCGGCTCACGTTGCTGACCCGGCTCACGTTGCTGACCCGGCTCACGTTGTTGACCCGGTTCGCGTTGTTGACCCGGTTCGCGTTGTTGACCCGGTTCGCGTTGTTGACCACGACCTCGCTGTTGCCTGCCACCACGCGGTTGCTCCGGACTCTGGTGCGGCGGGGTCGACGTCTCGTCCGCGACATCCGCATCCGCATCCGCATCTGCATCTGCAGCCGATGCATCCTCGTCCGAATCACCGCGCTCGGCGCGACGTTGCATACGTTCAAGTTTCTTCTGGTCACGCCATTGACGACGTTTCTCTATCCATTCCAGTCGTCGTTTCTCGCGTCGACTCAGCGGCGTACCGCCTTCTCCCGTTTGCTCTGCGGACGCATCACGGTCTCCGTCCTCCACCTGTGCCACCGGCGTCTCGGGCGGACGTTGAGCGTTGGGTGCCTGCGGACGCCGACGGGAATCATCACGATCGTTGCGTCCGCGCTCGGAAGCCGGGCGATTCTCGTTTCGGTCACGGCCACCGCGCTGCGACACGTCGCGATCGGCGGGAGCCTTGGACGTGGCATACGGCGCGCCTCCATCGAGAACACTTGCCTCGGTCGTGGACCTCTGACGCTTCTCGGTTTTCAAGGACGTGATGAACGCCGCGACCTCGTCGATGGACGGAGGAGCGGAAACCTCGTCTTGCTCCTTTGATCGCGAGGATTTCTTGGCAGCGGATGATGATGACGCAGGAGATTTCTTCTCGTCGGCCTTCTTCGATGCGACGCGCTTCGTCGACGTACTCTTCTTCGATGCACCGGAGTCGCCGGTGCGCGTATCACGGGTTGCTGCCGGTGCCTCATCGGTACGAGGTGATGCAACGCCCGTGTCCGTCTTCTTGGACGAAGCTTTGGATACCTTCTTCGCGGCACTACCGCTGCCCTTCGTCGTCGCATCGGTTTCCGATGCAGGACGCTTCGCGGCTTTCGACGCAGCGGGACGTTTCGACGGTTCGGCCTTGGACGATGCAGCCGCCTTCGCCTCAGACTTCTTCGCCTCGGATTTCTTCGCTGCAGCTGCTGGAGCTTTAGCGGCACTCTGCTTACGGCCGGCGGTGGAGGTTTTCGATGCTGTGCTGCGGGCGGTGCGCGTGGACGGCGAAGCGTTGTTCGCGTTCGGTTGCGCTTCAGAGCCGTTCGGCTCCTGTGAGCGTGGGTCTTCTATCATGAATTGTGTTTTGCTCACCGTAAGACGCAAGCGGATGCGACATGGAATGTCATCACCACCGACGCGCTTCTCACGATGAACGCCTGCATCCTTTATGCAGTACCGGGACTCATATCAAGGATCTCCTGCGCTGGGACAGCAACATCGTCATGCGACCGGAGGAATTCCACATACTCACGAAGACGGTCTTCGATCTGCGAGTAGGACTCCATGTACACAAGATCACGACGTACGGTCGACGCCATGGGCAACCCTTTGAGATAACCGGAAAAAAATTTTCGAAATTCTCTACTTGATCGTCGCTCATTCCCACTTCTGGCAATGGACCGACGTAATTGTTCCAAACAAATGTCAACTCGTTCTTCCACCGTCGCGGGCTCCGGCAGAATTCCGGTGCGCAGGTACTGCTGAGTCTCCCGAAACACGAAAGGGTTCGCAATAGCCGCACGACCAATCATCACCGCATCACAGCCCGTCTCGGCGAACGCACGTCGGGCATCCTCGGGGGTCACGATATCGCCGTTGAGGATGACGGGGATGGAGACCGCTTTCTTGATCTTCGGTATCCAACTCCAATCGGCAGAACCGCTGTGTCCCATGTCCCGTGTCCGACAGTGAACGGTGATCGCCGCCGCTCCTGCGTCCTCCATCATCTGCGCCACATCCACGATGACGATGGAATCAGGGTCCCACCCTAAACGTGTCTTCACGGTCACCGGCAGGCCCACCGCATCGACGACCGCTCGGGTCATCTTCGCCATCGTCTCCGGCTCACGCAACAAGGCCGCACCCGCATTACGGGCCACGACATTCTTCACCCAACAGCCGAAATTGATATCGATGAAATCCGGGTTCGACTGCTCGGTCACCCGTGCAGCCTCGACCATCACGTCGATATTACCACCGAAAATCTGGATAGCGACCGGATGTTCGCTCGGATCCAGCTCCAGCTTCTCCAGCGACCGCCGCGCATCACGCACCAGGCCTTCGCTGGAAATGAACTCCGTGTACACGATGTCGGCGCCGAGCCGACGGCATATGACACGGAACGGAAGATCGCTGACATCCTCCATGGGTGCGAGTAACACTCCGCGCTCTACGTCTACGGAACCGATTTTCATACGCGTCGAGGGTGCAACCAGCTGGTGGATACGACTACCCCTCCCTTCGGAGGAGCTTTGCAAAATACGAAGAGTTTACTCCGCGAGCGGTGCATCGGTAAGAGCCGCGACGGTGCCGGACACTCCCCTTCATCCGCGTTTCGTGCCGAATGCCCGGCAAAGCGCCGCCGAAACGGCTTTTGCCGCAAAGGGCGTGGCGATGTCCGCTGCGGATCGTTTCATCGTGGCGACGGCAGTCGGTGAATGCAGGAGTGCCTCCACCTTATACGACAAGGCAGGGATGTTGTTACACTTCCACGCCGTTCCATGCTCAAGAAGATAATCGGCATTCCGCTCTTCCTGACCGGGGATGGGATTCACGATGATCATGGGGAGGTGCTTGGCCAGCACCTCGCTGCTTGTCAGACCTCCGGGCTTTCCGATCATGAGGTCCGCCGCGCTCATGTATTCATCCATCTCTGTCGTATGTCCTACCGCAAGCACCGTATGCACGGAGGACCGGGCGGAGAAGGTCTTCGTGATCACCTCCGCCGCACCCGTGTTCGATCCGCAAAGAGCGACAATGGTGACGGGCGATGCGATCCGCGTAAGCGCCTCGACGATGTGCTCGATGTTCGTGATGCCGAAGCCGCCGGCGGACACGAGAATGACCGGTTTGTCCGCGGGCAGACCATGCTTGCGTCGCATGGCGGCGGTATCTTTCTCCCGGGCGAACACGGGATGAATGGGAATACCCGTCGTTACCACTTTGTCGGGCGGCATCCCGAGCGCGATGAGATAGGCGCGCTCTTCCTCGCACGCGGCACAATACAAGTCGACGTCCCTGTTCAACCACAACGCGTGCGCATCGAAGTCCGTGAGCACCACCGCCTGCGGACATGAGTATTTCTTCTTCCTCCGCAGATACGTGATGATATCGGCCGGCAGGAAATGCGTGCTGACGACGACATCCGGCTGAATGCGCTCCAGGACTTTCACCAGAAGCGAGATATTCAACAGCTCCAGTGCACGGATCCTGTTCTCGTTCTTCCACGGCTTGTCGAGATAATCATAAATCCACCCCAAGAGCTCGGGCGCGGCCTTGGCGACATCGAAGTAGGCCCTGCTGTACAGCGTGCGCATCGCCTTCGAGGTGTATTTGAGAATATCCAGATGGACGATCTCCGGCGCGAGCTGGTCGGAAGAGAATTGCTCCACCAAGGCTTCGGCCGCTCGCACATGCCCTGCGCCGGCTGACACCGAGAGGACGAGGATTTTTTTGAAGGGTGTGGACATCGCTACACTGATATTTTGCAACAAATCTACGGCAAGCAATGTCGCACCACGAGTCGACGACGGCTTGTTACCATTGTTTCACGGAGTCCGCGACGTATCCGCTCCCTACCTATGTCCTCATCAACACTCCATACGTTGACAATAGCGGTGCGATCCCTGGTGAATCACGTGCGGACCGTCGGCGAACGGCTCGAGAGATTGCACATATTCCTCCTCGCCGCTGGCATCTCGTTCAACGTGGCGTTGTGCATCTTTCCGCTGTTGCTCGTCGGCGTGTATGTGGCCGGACGCTTCGTGGACGTGGAAGTGGCCACGACGGTGCTGAAGAAGACCATGTACGATACGCTGCCTGCAACACAAAGCACACGGAACCTTGTCGTCTCCATCCTCGAGGAGATCCAGACCATCCGCAACACGAGCAGCACTGCGGGGTTCGTGGGACTCATCATCCTGGTCTGGACGTCATCGGCATTGTTCAGTTCGTTGCGCACGGGATTGAACGCCATTTTCAGCATACCGACGCCGAAGTTCTTCCTCCTCTATAAGCTCAAAGACCTGGCATTCACGATCATCATCGGACTCCTCATCCTGCTTTCCACGTTCATCACGCCGGTCATCTCCCTGTTCAGCTCGGGTGTGGTGAGCGATTCCACCATCCTCGGTTCGTGGAGCATCTCGAATCTCCTGGCGTTCGTCGTCTCCACGGGAACGGCTTTCGTCTTCTTCGCGGTCATCCTTCGCTTCGTCCCCAACAAGCCGCAACCGTTGTACATCATCGTCTTCGCGTCCGCCACCAGCTCGGTCTTGTGGGAACTGGCCCGAGCGATATTCACGTACTACCTCAACCACATCGCGTCGTTCGGCAGATTCTACGGCACCTTCAGCGTCCTCGTCGCGGCGTCGCTCTGGATGTATTATTCGGCGCTCATCATCCTTGTCTCGGCGGAGGTCGCCGAGTATCTCTACGAGCTTCGCACGGAACATGCGTCGCCCCTCATCGCGGACTCGGAGGGACGTGCCGCGTGACGCATGCGGCATAGGGTTCGGCGGAGTCCGTCACCATTTCAACAAGTCGCGCCAGCAACAGTACAGGTCCCACGTGGCTTCGATATCGCGCATGCAGTACTCCGCTATCGCAAGGTATTCCTTGTTATCGTACATGAGGGCCACCTTGCTGCCGTCCACGCCCTCGGCTTTGGGCGAGGCGATGCCGAACGACTTCGTGTAGAAATCCAGGTTGAAGCGTCGAGTGGCACCGTTTTGCTGCGGGGCGAAGAAGGTGAGTTCGTCCAGCAGGTCCGTATGCGACTCCCGATAGTTCCAGCGCGTCCCGTTCATGAGGTTCACGGATGGTCGCACACGGAGCGCCGCCGATCGGAGCATGAGGAAGGGCATGTCGAACCCGCGACCGTTGAAGGTGACGAAGTGGAGTCGCGATGACTCCTTCTGTTGCTGCAGGTACGTCCAGAAGTTCCCGAGCATGCGCGCTTCGGACGTCCGCACGACGGTCAGGTCGCCCTTTTCCTCTTTCACGAGCTCGTCGTTGTCATCCGCATCCCGCACAAGGCAGACCTTCTTCCACACGTCGTATCCGCCCTCCTCGTTCCTGCGCAAGTGAATGAAACCCACGCAGACGATTTTTCCTGTGAGCGGCGTCAACGCCATCTCCGACCGCTTTCGGTCCCGCTCCTCATCGGTGGTCGTTCCGCGCAACAGGTACTCGTGCTGCACATCGTCGAAATCCTCCCATGCCAATGGCGACGTTTCGATATCAAGGACTATGATGGAATCCATACGCGAGGTGTGATAAATGAAGGACGACAACCGGAGCGGACAAGGAGCAGGCGTATCCGGTGATATCGCGTACTCATGCAGCGAACATACGAACCCGACGGTGCCCGTTCAACGAGGTGTCACGCATACATTTTCCACAAAAGCCAGAGGGCGAAGAGCGCGAAGATCACTCCTCCGATGCGTCGGATGAGCTTGAGCATGGCGGGCGACATCGCTTCCTTGTGCTTGCGTACCACCAGGGTGATGATGTGGATCCATGCATAGGTACCAAGGCCGAACCCACCGGCGAGGATTGCGCGCTGGATTCCTGTGGCTGTAGCATCGGGGAACATGGAATGGATGGAGGCGATGATGGCGGTGAGCGATGGCAGGAATGTGGGATTGAATCCGTTGCTCAGTGCTGTCGCCGCTCCCACGAGGAACGGACGGGAGCCGGGAACGTGCGTTTCAAGGTGAACACGGGAGGTGGCGACGGTGGAGGTTGGACGGATGATCTGCTTCATGCCCACAACGAGGATGCCGAGAACGATCAACGTCATGAGGATCCGCGAGAGGGTCTGATGTTGCTCCGCCACGCCGATACCCCACTGCACGAGTGCCGACGATGCGAAGAGCACGCCAAGGCAGAAGACGGTGTCCACGAGCGCCACGCCGAGCGCCACACCACGTCCCGCCCTGTGACCTTGATGCAACGTGGTTTCGATGGCGAAAGCCGCCACGGGTCCGGGAGGGATTGTCAGGACGAAACCGGTGCAGAAACCTATGAGAAGCTCGAGCATGGTTGAGCGCGCGGAGATAAGGAAAACAATTTTCGGACCTTTGCCCTCGAAGATAGCAGGCATGGGCGCGTTTATTCCGAAGGATGTTCGTGGACATTTTCGTATCTTTTATCCGATTTTTCTGTTCATAATCGAGCCGCGGCGCAAGCCGTGTCGGAATTCTTTGGATCTCGCGCCACATATACATAGAACGACGGACCTGAGCGACATCACGCCGATGCCGAGACTACGCATTCTCGTGGTCGATGACGAGCAAGCGATGCTGGACGCCATTTCCCTGTTCTTCGAGAACATCCACGAGATAACCTGCTGCACGACGGCATTACGAGCACGGCAGCTGTTCTCGTCCATCGATTTCGACGTTGTCATCGCCGATCTCCGTCTGGATAGCGAGAACGGTGCCGATCTGCTGACGGAGTTCAAAAGCCTGCGTCCTGAGTGCGAACGTATCCTTATGACAGGATACACGGGTGCCATGTCCATCATCAACGCGATCAACGAAGCGGGTATCTCCTATTACCTGACGAAGCCACTGGACTTGCTCCAGCTGCGCATCATGATCGATCGAGTAAGCGACCACATCCAGCTACGGTATGCTCATGAGAGTCTCCTGCACCGGCTCCAGGAACACAATCTTCATTTGGAACGTCTGGTGGCCTTACGCTCCTCCGAGTTATCGCGCGCGAACGAAGCCCTTCAGGAACTTCAGTCGTCGAGAGAGCGAGTGATCCGTTTGTCGGTTCATGATCTTCAGAACCCGCTCGACAATCTCGACTCCGTCCTTGTCGAACTGCTGAAGGAGACCGCACTGCAACCCGAGCTTGTCGACCTTGTGGAAATGGCCAGGAGTTCATCGCATCTGATGCGTGCTCTGGTGGAGGACATGCTGTCGATCGCCATTCTCAGCAGGGCGGACCTGCGCATGCGCAAAGACGTCATCGATGTGGCATCAATGCTTCGTGCCTGTGCGCGATCCTTCTCCTCCGTCGCGGAACAGAAAGGGATATGGATCAATGTGGACATCCCGGCCGGTGATACGACCATCGTGGGAGACGAGATCCAACTGCGCAAAGCACTGGACAATCTCATCAGCAATTCCATCAAGTACACGTCGGATAAAGGTGCCATCACCCTTAGGGCATCGAAGGACGAGCAGTACATGACGATCGAGGTGCAAGACACCGGACTCGGCATGACGTCCGATGATATCAATAACGCCTTCCGCGAGTTCTCCCGTCTGTCCGCAAAGCCCACAGGAGGAGAAAGCAGCACGGGCTTGGGCCTTTTCATCGTCAAGCGTATCGTGGAACTCCACGGCGGTGGCGTGTCGGCGCACAGCGAAGGCCTGGGACGCGGCACGACCATGACCATCGTGCTCCCTCTTGGCGAGTTGCCTGCGCCGCTGCTCCAGTAACGACGAACCGGCCGAGCTCCGGAATCCGCACGCCCTTTGTTCCCCTGTGGACGGTGGAAGAAGGTCGGCAACCACACCCACGCATCGACACCCATGGCCTATACCTACGCTCTTCACGCCCGGACACCCGATGCAGCCATCGTCGCACGCATCGCCGAGCACGTCTGTTCCGGAGCGGTCATCCTTTATCCCACGGACACAGGCATGGCGTTGGGATGCGCCTTACGGAACAAAGCGGGCATCGAACAGATCCGCACCCTGCGGAACATCCCGGCCAAACATAGCATGACCTTCTTGTGCGACTCGTTAGCGCACATCGCCGAGTACGCCTACGTGACCGACCGCGCCTTCCATGTGATGAAGAAACTCATCCCGGGTCCGTTCACGTACATCCTTCCCGCAACGAAAAGCGTTCCCGTCTATGCTCACGATCCCAAACGCACCTCGGTGGGCATACGTGTCCCGGATGCCGCTATTGCAAGGGAGTTGTTGCGCGCCATGGAGGAGCCGCTCATTTCCGTGAGCGCGAAGAACGGTGATGACGAGGAATACGCGTCGTGGCAGGAGTGTGTGGACGACATCGGTCACCGCGTCGACATCATCGTGTCCATCGATGCCGTTTCGGACGCGTCGGAAAGTCTGGGATTCGAGCGCTCCACCATCATCGACATGCGAACGAACGCCTTCGCCATCCTTCGCCATGGAGCACGGAGCGAAGACGTGGAGGACCTCCTTGAACCGCTCGTGTGATTCAGTCCCTTCGCCGTCTCAGTCCTGATGCCAGTCCGGGACGTTCGTACTTTCCAAATGACTCAGCACTTCCACGGAGTGGTCGATGGCATCCACGACACACTGCTCCGCTTCCGTCGCCATGCGATGGGCATCTTCGATGGTCGTTCCGTCCTCGAAGACGATATGGAAATCCACGTACACGCGCTGTCCGCTCTCGCGTAACCGGAAACGGTGATAACTCGTATGGTGCGCGTCGCAGTACGACTGCAACGCATCACGCCCGGCTTGCTCGTACTCCGCATTCGTCCGGTCCATCAGACCGCCAGCGGAATTCCGCACAAGCTTCACGCCCTCGAAAATGATATTGCCGCCGAAGAACAAGGCAAGGATGGGATCGATGAAGTAGAATCCGGTCCTCCAGGCGAGGAGGAGTCCGATAACGGCACCGACGCTTGTCCACGCATCGGTGAGGATGTGACGTCCGTTCGCTTCCACGATGAGCGAGCGCTCGCGCTTACCTGTCCGGACCAGGTACCATCCCAGTACAGCATTGATAGCGCCGGCCGTGCCCGTCAAAGCGGTACCGATACCGAGTTGCTCCAACGACACGCCGACGATGAGTTTCGAAACCGCTTCGTAGATGATGACGACGGCGGCAACAACGATGAGGCCGCCTTCGAGTCCGGCGGAGAAATACGTGATCTTATCGTGACCATAATGATGCTCGTCGTCCGGCGGACGATACGTGACCCGCAAGGAATACCAGGCGAACGCCAC
Organism: Kapaibacterium sp. (SeqCode); assembly: GCA_040398805.1. GTDB lineage: Bacteria > Bacteroidota > Ignavibacteria > Kapaibacteriales > NICIL-2 > JBBATK01. Next base: position 9,106 of record JBBATK010000012.1, read on the forward strand.
GGCGAACTGGTGGACCACCGATTCCATCGCGTCCGAGAAGATGGCAACCGATCCTGTGATGTGATACGCATACCACTTAAGTCCAAGCATGCAGACGCCCACGGCGAGCGACGCGTTCAATGCCAGCTGTTCGCTCTTGGAGACGAAGAAGTTACGTGACGATGTTGCCATATCCGTACCGAGTGTGATGCGGGAAAATACCAAGCGTCCTTTCAGAATCGCAGGCAAAAGTTTTCCCGAAAATCCCGACAACCACCATGAATGTGTGCTCAGCATCCCGCATCGTCTTCGTGTTCTCCGTGTCGAGTATCTTTGCTCGAACCCTCACAACCCATTACCATACCGCCATGAGCAATCTCGTCACCAGAGTACTCGTCGCCCTTGTCGCCATACCTCTCTTCGTGTTCCTGGTACTGACGGGCGGACTCGCCTTCACGGTTTTCGTGGCCGTCCTCAGCGCTCTCGGCGTCCGCGAATTCTGTCAGCTCGCAGAAACCAAAGGCGCACGTCCTCATGCGCTCGCCACCATGATCCCGGCCTTCACCCTTCCGCTCGTCGTGGGATACGACGCCCTCCATGGCAGCTCGTACGCCTTCGCTGCGGCTGTGCTTTCCTGCCTCGTCATCCTGAGCGTGGAACTATGGCGCAACATCCCCAATCCGCTCCAGAACATCTCCGCCTCGCTGAGTGCGCTGGCCTACGTGAGCGCGCTTTTCTCCTGTCTGAACCTCGTCCGATTCATGTCCCTTACCCCGAACACGGTGATCGGTGCCACGCCGGACCTGACTCCCGATTGGCAGGCCTACCTGCTGCTTGGAGTATGTGTCACCGTCTGGAGCGGTGATAGTGCCGCCTACTTCGTGGGCATGTCGATGGGTCGCCACAAGATCTTCCCGCGGGTGAGTCCGAAGAAATCCTGGGAAGGAAGCATCGCCGGATTTATCATCTCGCCCGTCGCCTTCAGCGTCACCATGAATCTTGCCGTTCCCGCCTTCCCGCTCGTCCACGCCGTGGTCCTTGGCGCTCTCATCGGCATCATCGGTCCCATCGGCGACTTCGCGGAGTCGTTGCTGAAACGCGATGCCGATATCAAAGACAGCTCGGCGCTCATTCCCGGTCACGGCGGTGTTCTCGACCGCTTCGACAGTCTGCTGTTCGCCGGACCCCTCGTGTATGTGTATCTCATCCTCATCCGCTGAACCGGCGGTACCACACGACTCCTGGTCTGCACGCGCGTATGTACGCAAGCACCACCTCTCGCCCGATGACCATGAAAAAAGCCGATGCATCGGTGGATACATCGGCTTTTCTGTTTCTCTGGTGCTGACTCGCTTCTTACAGCGCGTTGAGTTCGTCCACCAATCGTTCGAGCGATTTCTTCGCGTCACCGAAGAACATATACGCATTCGGGTAGTAGAACAACTCGTTGTCGATACCTGCATAGCCGGCACTCATACTGCGCTTCATGATGATGACGTTCTTGGCTTTGTCGGCATCCAGGATAGGCATGCCGTAGATAGGTGAATTCGTGTCGTGACGTGCTGCGGGATTCACGACGTCGTTCGCACCGATGACGATGACGACATCGGCTGCAGGGAACTCAGGGTTGATCTCCTCCATATCCAAAAGCTGGGAGTACGGAACGTTCGACTCGGCCAGGAGCACGTTCATGTGACCGGGCATACGTCCTGCAACGGGGTGGATGGCGTACTTCACATTCACGCCGCGCTCTTCCAGGATGGACGCCATCTTCTGGACGATGTGCTGACCTTGAGCGACGGCCAGACCGTACCCCGGAACGATCACGACGTTCGTCGCATAGTTCATCATCACCGCCACATCCGTGGCATTCGTCTCCTTGATGCTACCTTGCGTGCTGCTGCTCGCAGCACCGGATCCGCTGGAGCCGAAGGCCGAGAACAACACGGCCACGAGCGAGCGGTTCATGGCTTTGCACATGAGGACCGTAAGAAGCGTACCGGCCGCACCGACAAGGATACCACCCGTGAGCATGGCCTGATTGTTATACAGGAACCCGCCGAACGCGGCCGCCATACCCGTGAAGGAATTCAAGAGGGAGATCACGACGGGCATGTCGGCACCGCCGATGGGGGCAACGAACATGACACCGTAGACGATGGAGAGAGCGAAGACGGTGAGCACCAAGCTCATGTCGGTACTACCCGAGGAGACGATGTAGACGCCGAGACCGATGGTGGCGAGCATCATCGCACTATTGAAAATGTTCTGCGCGGGTAAGCGAAGGTTCTTCTCCATGATGCCTTGCAACTTGAAGAAGGCGATGACCGAACCGCTGAACGAAACCGAACCGATGATGAGTCCGGCGATGATGGTCATGGACATGCCCATGGACATAGGGGCCGCACCTTCCACATGCGACGTGGCATGACCGAATTCGATGAGCGAAATGGCCGCCGCGCATGCACCACCCATACCGTTGAAGATGGACACCATCTGCGGCATCGCCGTCATGGCGACCCTCTTGGCGGAAACCCACCCGAGGACGGTTCCGATGAGCATGGCGAGGATCATCCATTCGTGATTGTGGATCGACTCGCCGTTGGACTCATGCAGAAGCAGGGTCCCGAGAATTCCCACACCCATACCCACTGCCGCCAGGATGTTTCCTTTCCGGGCGCTGTCCGGATGGGACAGCATCTTCAGGCCGATGACGAAGAACACCGAGGCTACGAGATAGCAGATGATAAGGATCGAATAATTCACGAAAGGCATGGATTCCATAACCAAAACACAAGATGGTAGTACACGTTATGACCCGGACGTGCAAATATACACGGGCACGGTCATCCACGGGAGCAGGCGATGATGTTTCGTAAGTTTGCCTTGCCTGCTTTCACGAACTCGAGGTCGCGTGCCCGCACCGCTCTTCCTGCGCTGCAGGCGACGACTTCACGACGACACCACTATGAAACCGACGATTTCCCTTCTGGGTTTTCCCATGGACCTTGGCGCCGACCGACGCGGCGTGGACATGGGCCCGAGTGCCATCCGCATCGCCGATATCGCCGGACGTCTGACGTCACTCGGCTACAGCATCATCGACGAAGGTGATATCCAAGTGAAGACGCAAGAGGTGCAGACCATCAAGGATCCCTCGCTGAAGTATCTCCCCGAGATCCGTCGCGCGTGCGAGCGCCTTGCACGGTCCGTGAAACAGATCCTCGATCGCGATCGCTTCCCTCTCATCCTCGGGGGCGATCACAGCATGAGCATAGGGTCGCTTGCCGGCATCTCCGCACATTGTCGTGCGAACGGTAAACGCCTCGGTGTCGTGTGGATCGATGCCCATGCCGACATGAACACCCCGGCATCCACCCCGTCGGGGAACATCCACGGCATGCCGCTCTCCGTCTCCCTTGGATACGGCGCCCCCCAGCTGACGGAACTCATGGGGTTCGCTCCGAAGGTGGATCCCACAAACGTCGCTCTCATCGGCATTCGCAGTGTGGATCCCGGCGAACGCACGCTGATCAAGAGCTGTAAAGTGCACGCGTACACCATGCCCGATATCGACAAGAAGGGCATGTATGCCATCATGAAGCAGGTGCTGCGGCACATGAAAGAACATGTGGATCATCTGCATGTGAGTTTCGATCTGGACAGTGTGGACCCCGCACTGGTGAAAGGCGTGGGCACGCCCGTTCCCGGTGGACTCTCCTACCGGGAGATACACCTTGCCATGGAGATGATCGCCGAAAGCGGCCTGCTTCGAAGCCTGGAAGTGGCGGAGGTGAACCCCATCCTCGACGATAGGAACAACAGCGCCGTCTTCGCCTGCGATGTCGTCGCTTCCACGATGGGAAAGAACATTCTCTAGGTAGACCGGGACACCGTCAACCACTTTCGCACGCACCGTCGCTCACCAATCGGCCGAACGCATGTTTGTTCTTCATGATACCTTCTTGGCCGCACCGCCTCTCACACCGGCTCTCCCAGTACGTGCAGCGTCGTGCGGACGTTCCCGCCGGCGTCGCTCATGCGCTCTGGTCATCGTGGCATTCTTTATGTGGTGTCTGGTATCGGCCGGTACCGCTGTGGTTGCAATGCCGGCGGAATCGGTCTCCGGTGAATCGGTCTCCAATGAATCGGTCTCCGGTGAATCAGACTCCAACGAATCGGTCTCCGGTGGATTGCCCCCGGCAGGCTCTGTGCCGACCGTGCGAGGCGACTCGCGCGATGCTCTGCTATTGAATTTGAGGGCAGGACCCGAGACCGCTCTCTCCGCCACGGATTTCCTGCGGTATCTGGAACGATACGGGGGCATGACAACGGAGGCCCTCTCCGCTCCCGTCACCTACCACGCAGCATTGAAACTCCGTCGGGCCCAATGGTCGTTCGGCATCGACGCCGGGTATTGTTCCTCGTACACGCAATTCTCGAGCATCGTGCCCGTGTTCGGACGTAGCGACCCCACCCTCGCGCTGGGACGTCGGACCTACGACCAGAGCGTTACCGTGGAATCCGCCCCGCTTGCCTTCTGTGTAGACTATTGTCCGTCGGCCACCCAGTTCCGCGAATATGTCACCATGGGCATCGGTGTAACGCGGACGGTGACGAAGTGGTCGGAGAACGTGTCGAGCACGGTGATCGGCGACGCGTTGAAGAGCGGCACACGACTGGATTCTGCGCATGTCGTCCCGCTCGCGCGTGTGGGTGTCGGGGTGGAACTATGTTTCGACAACTACGCCGGTCGTACCGCGGGGAGTCTGCTTGTCGAGGTATCATACACCTACGCGCCGAACATCCATCGTCCGTTCGCTTCCATCCCCGCCTCCGATTCCCGGTTCGACGCCGTACGCGGCGCATCAGTGGCCATGGGAATGAGTTCGCTTCGCTTGCTCGTGGGTGTGCAATTGTCATCGAAGCGGACCCATTGATCGTGAGCGCAGATCATGATTTCGGAATCACGAAAGTATACGTCGGAGAGTCAGGTCTTGGGTGCTTCCGCAAGGACGGCGCTCATGTGCGAACATCACTGTATCTTCACGCTTGTTTCAGTCCTGCGATAGCGACCTTTTCATCATGAATACCACCATCGCTCCCATTCCCGACCTTGCACCTGTCGTTCAGGCATCAACCGAACTCGACGACGTCGTGAAGTACTATTGGAACTATCCGTACCAGCTCGGACGTCAGGTGATCGTTCCCGAACTCATCCGTAAAGGCGTCTTCCGTTCCGGTGATGCCGTGGCCGATATCGGTTGTGGCGAGGCAGGAGTGCTTGAGGCCTTCGTCCAGGCAGGAGCGGTGAACGCATTAGGGACGGACATCGTCGAGTACCGACTGGGCAAAGCGCAAGAGATCGCCGATCTTCTTCACCTCCCCCTCACCCTGTCCAAGCACGACATCCTGTTCTCCGAGCCAAAGGACGAGTGGCGCAACGCCTACAACCTTGTCCTGCTACGCGATGTCATCGAGCACCTGGACGATGCGACGCTCGCACTGAAGAACATCCGGAAGATCCTCGCTCCGGGGGGATGCATCCATATCACCTTCCCGCCGTACAGTTCGCCGTTCGGCGGACATCAGCAGTTGCTGGAGAATGTCTGGGGAGTGTTCCCGTATCTGCACATGCTCCCCAAAGCACTGTTCGTGAAGATCGCACGGACGGGAAAACAGGAGGCGAATGCGGTGGAGGTGGAACGCTTGGCGACGATCAGGTTCAGCGCCCAGAAAATGCTGAAGGCCGCTCGCGATGCGGGGTACGAGGTAATCGACGAGGAATACTATCTGTTACGACCGGTCTTCAAGATGAAATTCGGTCTGCCGGCCATCAGGATCACCGCGCTGAAACGGCTTCCGTTCATCAAGTCGCTGTTCAGTCTGGAAGCCGCCTACGTGCTGCGGCTTCCGTCATGAATTCTTCGAGGAAGCATGGCAGAGCGCCACACTCGTGACCTGCTCCATCAGAGCTTCATCGACATGCCCGCACTGATGAAGGTGAATCCGAAACCGATACGGGCGTGAGCGGTCCACATCTCGTTGAGCGTGTACCGCACACCGGCAGCGCCGACCAAGGCGAAGTCGCTGTAATCGATGGAGGCGTTCAAGGCCGCGTATTGACTGGAGTATTCGTTAGAGACGACGATGTAGCGGTAAGCCAATCCCACGAGGAAGAAGGGATCGATGCGTTTGTCGTCCATCATCGGACCGAAGTGGTAGCTCGCGTGTGCGGAGATAGGAACGAACGTGGTCTTTTGCGTATATCCTACTCTCGTGCCGCTGACCGAAGCAGTGAGGTCGTTGGACGGGAACGATGCATCGATACTGCCGCCGATGACGACCTGACCCGGACCGAATTCCCGGGCTTTCAACCAGCAATGATCGAAGTCCAGACTGAAGGCGAACGCATCCTCGCGGGCACCGATACCGATACGCGCACCCAGGTAGTTCGAACCTTTCGTCATCTGCGACATCACGGGAGTCGATGTCAAAACCAAAGCGCACACGATGCACGCTGCTATGCCGACTGATCTCATGGGAATCTCCGTTACTTATACACTCTTGACTACGCGTTCAAAATAGAGCAATCTATCCATAGTTCCAATCAATTGTTCACGACACTCATGACCATGCCGGCACTGCGGCTTCGATGCATGTCGTGAACCCGAGGTCCGTGCTGAGCCGCAAAGCGGTACTTTTGCAGTGAATCACTACGGATCGATCATGAAAACGCATTCCTACCTCTCCCACAAAACGAAAATCCTTTGCACTATGGGACCCGCCCTGGGCAGTGAGGATAAGATCGTAGAGGCATTGTATGCAGGAGCATCCGCCTTTCGCTTGAACATGAGTCACAGCAGCCACGAAGCGCACGCCAAAGCCGTGAAACTCATTCGCGCGGCGGAGAAGCGCACGGGACTCCACGTGCCCGTCATCGCCGATCTGCAGGGTCCGAAACTTCGCGTCGGCGAACTCGGCGAGGGCCGCATGCTCATGACGGGACACGAAATCATCATCGCCGATCCCGCCGTGTGCAAGCGCAAGAAAGTCCGCATGCCCGAGGGCACGATTCCCTTGGAATACCCCTCTCTGGCGCGCGACGTGCAGAAGGGCGATACCTTGCTGTTCGACGACGGATTGCTCTCGGCTCAGGTCGTCTCCTCCGACGGCATCTTCGTCCGTGCAGTGGTCATCAACGGTGGTCTGCTGAAATCCCGCAAGGGACTCAATCTCCCGAACATCAACGTCAGCCTGCCGTCGCTGACAGCAAAGGACCGGCTGGACATCGCCTTCGCGGTGAAACAGAAGGTGGATTATATAGCCGTCTCGTTCGTGCGCGCGGCGAAGGACGTTGCGCAGGTACGCAAGACCTTGCAGCTTCTCCATGCGGATATTCCCGTCATCGCCAAGATCGAGAAACCCGAGGCGCTCGTGAACATCGAGGCCATCATCCGCGCAAGCGACGCCATCATGGTGGCACGAGGTGACCTGGGCGTGGAGATTCCGCCGGCACAGGTGCCGATGGAGCAGAAGCGCATCATCTCCCTTTGCAAGCAATACGCGAAGCCGGTCATCACCGCCACGCAGATGCTCGAGTCCATGATCAAGAACCCGCGCCCGACCCGCGCGGAAGCCAGCGACGTAGCCAATGCCGTGCTCGACGGAACCGATGCCGTCATGCTCAGCGCCGAGACCTCCGTCGGGGCCTATCCTGTCGAAGCCATATCCTACATGCGACTCATCTGTACGGAAGCGGAGAAGTCCATGAACCTCGCCCACGTGCGGGTGGAACTGCAGGAGGAACATATCAACGCGCAAGCAAACACCCTGTCGGTGGCCGCCGCCGCCGCAACCATCGCCGAGCAACAACCCATCGACGGCATCGCCTCGCTCAGTTACTCGGGTCAGACCGCGCAACTCATCTCGAACCGACGTCCCCGAGCGCCCATCCTCGCGGTCACCTCGCAAGTGGCCACGGCGCGACGGGTGGGACTCTCCTGGGGGGTGTACGGGTTCGTCGTCGACAAGGTGACGACCACCGACGATACCATCGAGCATATCAAGAAACTTCTTGTCGGACGCGGGTATTTCCAGAAAGGCAATACCATCGTGTTCACCATCGGACGTCCGCTCGTGGCGCGCTCCCGCACGAACATGCTCTCCATAGAGTCGCTCTAAGCGCGACTTCCGGACACGACACCGCCGCCCGTCTTCCCGACCATAAAAAAAAGCCCCGACGCCAGTGGCATCGGGGCTATGTTTTTTCATCATGTCCGGTATCTCTTAGGAATTCATCGTCTGGAGGAATTCCTTGTTGGACTTGGTCTTGCTCATGCGGTCCAGCAGGGTTTCCATGGCCTCGACACTGCCCATGTCGCTGAGGAACTTGCGCAGGATCCAGATTCGGTTGAGGTCATCGGGCGAAATGAGCAGGTCTTCCTTCCGCGTACCGGATTTGTTGACATCGATGGCGGGGAAGATCCGACGCTCGGCGAGGCGACGATCGAGCACAAGCTCCATGTTGCCCGTTCCCTTGAACTCCTCGAAGATCACTTCATCCATGCGGCTGCCGGTGTCGATGAGCGCGGTGGCGATGATGGTGAGCGAGCCGCCCTCCTCCACGTTCCGTGCCGCACCGAAGAATCTCTTGGGCTTGTGCAACGCGTTGGCATCAACACCTCCGGAGAGGATCTTACCGGAGTGCGGGATGACGGTGTTGTGGGCGCGCGCAAGTCGCGTGATGGAGTCCAGAAGGATGACGACATCCTGCTTGGCTTCGATGAGACGCTTGGCTTTCTCCAGCACCATCTCGGCCACTTGGACGTGACGCTCGGGCTGTTCGTCGAAGGTGGAGGCGATCACCTCCGCCTTCACGGACCGTTGCATGTCCGTCACTTCCTCGGGACGTTCGTCGATGAGCAACACGATGAGCTTCACCTCCGGGTGATTGCGAGCGATGCTGTTGGCGATCTTCTGCAGAAGGATGGTCTTACCGGACTTCGGCGGCGAGACGATCAAGCCGCGCTGACCTTTACCTATGGGACTCAAGAGGTCGATGATCCGCATGGGGAACTCGCTCTGCATCGTCTCCAACTTGAGTTGGCGTTCGGGATAGGTCGGCGTGAGGTTGTCGAAGATGGTGCGATCGCGCATCAGGTCCGGTTCCACGTAATTCACCGTCTCCACCTTGAGCAACGCGAAGAACCGCTCGCCTTCCTTGGGCGGACGGACGTGACCGCGAACGGTATCGCCGGTACGGAGTCCGAATTTCTTGATCTGGGACGGCGACACGTAGATGTCGTCCGGCGACGGCAGATAGTTGTAATCCGCCGAGCGGAGGAATCCGTATCCGTCGGGAAGCACTTCAAGAACTCCCGTGCTGACCGTGACACCCTCGGTGTGTTGCTCTTTCATCTGAAGGGCGGATTGCGCCTCGATGATGCGGAAGATGAGTTCCTGTTTCCGAAGGTCGGAGGTATCGGGGATATCCAGCGCTTTGGCGATGCGCGTGAGCTCGGCGATCTTGTGCGTCTTGAGCTCGTTGATATCGATGACGGTGGGGACCTGTGTGGTCGGTTGTTCTGCTCTGGGCATGATGAAGTGAAGAGGGTGAAAGAAATATCGGTGGAATGGAATCGCTCCGGGTCATCACGGACGACGGTTCACTGCGAGAAAGCGTTGCGGAGTCGTATCGTATCGACGTCGCTCAGGGAGACCGTTGGCGGAAAACCGTCAGGGTGACTGCCTTTGAACGAACAGGTTACGGCCACGAAGTGATTCTACCGGGAACGTTTTGAAGATTGGCCCTACGTGCAACTGGAAGTGATGTGTTGCGCCGGCGCTTCGAGGCAGTGCAAAGTAGCACGCGATGATAAATGGGCAAAACACTATTTCGAAATGGAAACACGCGACGTCATGCCTTGCGCTCCACCACGCGGATCTTGGCGCTCCGGGCCCGCGGGTTCCGCGCTATCTCTTCGTCCGATGGAAGCAAGGGCTTGGGCGTGCACAACCGCAAGGGTGCGATGATTTCCGTATCGCCGGGAAAGGTGGGCCGGTGGTCGGCCGATTCCCGCTTGAAGATGGTCTTCACGATGCGGTCTTCCAGCGAGTGGTAGGTGATGACCACGATGCGACCGCCGGGAGCGAGTAACGGAATGACGCACTCCAAGGTGTCGCGGAGCACGTCGAGCTCGCGGTTCACGGCGATGCGGAACGCCTGGAACACACGGGCCAGTGCCGATGCGAACACCGGTGGAGGAACGGATTCCTCCACCAATGTGCGTACGTCGAGTGTGGTAGTGATTGGTGCAATGCTGCGCCGGTGAATAATCGATGTGGCTATTCTCCTGGCAAACTTCTCTTCGCCGTACTCCCGCAAGATCCTTTCGATGTCCTGCGCCGATGCCGTATTCACGATATCGGCCGCTGTCGGTCCGCTCCCCCCGAAGCGCATATCCAACGCCGCCTCGAACCTGTGGCTGATCCCTTGCGCGGGATGATCCAACTGGTACGAGGACACACCGAGATCCAGCAAGAGTCCGCTGATTCCCTTCCACGGTCCTGCCACCACTTCCTTATGCGTGCATACCTCCGAATAGTTCGCATGAACTATCCGTATCCGCGATTCCTCACCGCGCTCAAGCTCATCGGCGAATGCCCCCCGACATTCATCAATGGCTTGCTTGTCTGCATCGAAACATACCAGGCGACCACGTTGTCGTACCTTCCTCAGTATTTCAGCTGCATGCCCGCCGCCGCCTAATGTTCCGTCTACATACAATCCATCTGGATCCGTCATCAGCCATTCCAGTGTTTCGCGAAGCATCACCGGAATGTGATACACGTCTTTGCTTCGTTCGTCAGCTTTCACCGCTCTGCCTCCTGCCGCGCCCGCATCGTCTGCACTCATGCCTTTGCCCTCTGGTGGGTTACTGCATTACTGTTGCAGCGATCTGCTCGTAGGTCTCGGTGAAACTGTTCTGATACTTCTCGAATTCCTCGGGGTTCCACAACTCGATGCGGTCCATCACCCCGACGATCGTGACTCTGTTCGATATTCCCGCGTAATCCAAATGGCGTTTCGGAATGGCGATACGCTGCTGACCGTCCATCACCACTTCATCACACCAGGAAAGGATCATGCGCAAGAAGTAACGGTCCTTCTCAGCGCTGTGGTTCAGCTGCTGCAACCGCTCTTCGTACTTCTTCCAGTCCTCCATCGGGAACGCCTCGATACACTTGTTCGTTCCCCGCGTAATCACAAAGGTGTCGTTGGACTCAGGCGTCATCACGCGACGCATCTTGAGCGGGATGTTCACCCTGCCCTTGGCATCGATCGAGTACGCTTCTTGTCCCTTGAATCCCGGCATGATGCCGTCCTTACTCTGTGATTTTTTACGACGCGCAAAGATACAGGGAATCGGCACACAATCTCCCACTTTTCACCACAATTTGACATTTCCCGCGAAAAAACTTTTACACAACCCGTTTTTTCGTTGTTTTTGCGCACTCACCTCCGCCGCCCATCGAGAAAATCTCCCACTCCCTCCCCTCGTTTCCTCCGTTTGCTCGTCCATAAGCGTTGTTTTCCCGCGCATGTTGCCGTGGGGGAGATTGTGGGGAATGTTCCTCGCTTGGCAGCAACGCACCGCCGGTAGGACAAAAAAAATCCCGATGACGGGGTGGTCATCGGGACGTTTTTCTCTTTTCTACTGTCGACGCGTTTGCTCGTTCTCTTCCGGAGTTCTCGCGTGGAGACACCGCCGTCTTACCCGGCGGATGCGTCCTGAGCGAACGGCGAGGCGGTGAAGGCGAACTGCGAGGTGGGCTTACGGGTTCGCGGACGCAATTCCCGCTCACGATCGGCCTCGTCGGCGAGCGCCAGGTCGCCACGATACCCCAGGGCGATGATCGCCGAGATGTCGTGGCCGTCGGGAACGAGGAACGTCTCCCGGACCTTATTCATGTCGTACCCGCCCATCATCCGACCATAGATATCCATGGTCTGCGCCTGCAGCAACAAGGTGGCATTCGCCATCCCGATATCGTGATGCGCGAAACGATTGGTGCCTCCCTTCGCCGTCTTCGTATTCACGACCGAGACGACAAGGGCTGCGGCGTTCTTCGCCCATCCCTGGTTCCCTTCGTTCAGGCAGGAAAGGATGGCATTGAAGGTATCGCCGCCGCGACGGTCGTAGATGTACGACCACGGCTGTACATTGGAACTGCTCGCCGCCCACGACGCCGCCTCGAACAAGGTCCGAAGGTCCGCATCGTCGATGAGGGCGGGTGAATAGATGCGCGGACTGTACCGGCCGCGGATGAAGGCGGCGACTGCCGATGTGGTTTGCTCTTCCTGCACGTTCGATGTACTCATGATGGTCTGGATCCGTTGGGTTCACGTGAATGGTGTGCGGCACGGTGTCTCCGCATCGCAACGACAGGCATAAACGGACGGAAAGGGATTTTATGATACGAAGGCGCAAGAAAGGGCGGGCGCAGCGGAGAAACCCGGCCGTACGCATGCCTGCCCTGCACACCGCATGAACACTGGCATCTCAAGAATTTCAGAGGGATATATCCGCTTGGAGCGAGAGGGAGCGGGTGGGCGCAAGATTACCCGGCACCTCCACGTAGTAATAGTCGAAGATGTTCCGCGCGTTCAGAGTGAATCGCATGGGAAGCGACAGTGCGGATTCCGCATTGAACAGGATTCGGGCATCCACGACATGCACGGGTACGCGCACATCCGCATTGACGACCAATCCCAGATTGCCGAGCCGCTCGTCCACTTCCACTTGTCGCGACAGGTACCGGTAGTCCATTTGGAAACCCCATGCGTCCACCGACGCCATGATGCGGGAAGTCCACATGATGTTATGCCGGAACAGAAGATCCCGTCCCGTCGTCAGGTTCTGCGGCGACATGGCAAGGACCGATGTCTCGATGCCCAGACCTTTCATAAGCCAGGTCCGCAGTGCCGCTTCGACCCCCTGGATGCGTGCCTGCGTGATGTTGATGAACTGTATCTCCGAACGCGTGGCATCCACGACGAACTGCGGCTCGATGAGGTTGGTGAGGTCGTTTTGGAAAACGGCGGCTTCGAACGACACCGGCAGCGGCCCCACGTTGAAGGAGTAATCGCCACCGATTTCCGCGGACCAGCCTGTTTCGGGACGCAGGAGAGGATTACGGCCGACGGTGAATCCCGAAAAGCGGATGCTCGCAAAGCGCTCCAGTACTGCCGGCGCGCGGAACGCACGTCCGATGTTCGCCCGCAGGGCGCCCGCATCACCGAGCTTGTAGCTCACCCCGAACTTCGGAGAGATCTCGTTGTTGATCGCCTCGCCCACCGTACTCTCGCGGTCGTATCGCACACCGAAGGTCGTGATGCATCGCGATCCGATATTCCACTCGCTTTGCACATACGCCGAAAGGAAACTCTGCGTCTTGGGTCCGCGCGTCTGCGGCGACACCACGTCGTTGTAACTACCGGTCACGCCGCACGTGAGTGCCACTGCATCGAGCACTTGCGAAGTGATCTGGACTTCGGCCACGGAAGCACCGGCATCGGATGACATGAACGAACCGCTATCGCGCGGCGCCGTGTTGCGGTACCATGTCTGGAACCGGCTGAGACGTCCGACGAGGAACGACGTCGTCGAGAGACGCTCCGTCCACTCCGCACCCACGGCCGCCTTGTTCGAGAAGATGCGCAATCCGGAGTCCGCCGATACCGCCGGTGTCGTGGCGAATCGGACATTCCGCCAGTTCACCCAATTGGCGCGGTCCTCATAGGCGAACTGACCGAAGACCATGAAGCGGGAGGTCGCCGTCGGCTCCGTGGCGAACTTCGCATAGAGGTTGGATCGTCGTGAATCGTTGGACTGCAAGTGCGTGTCGTCCGTGCGAATTCCCGCCGTTGCAATGACACTGCTCTTGCCGAATGCCTGACCGTAACTGAGGTCCGCACCCCGCTGCTGAAGAAGGTCTTTCGACCAGTCCCATTCATCGTAGCGCGGTCGGGTGTACACACCCTGCACCAGTCGCAGCTTGAAGGCGGCATCGCCCTGCGGATCTTTCGTAATGACATTCACGACGCCGCCGATGGCGCTTGAACCGTACAGGGCGGACCCCGAGCCCTTCACCACTTCGATACGCTCCGTGGCAAAAAGCGGTAGCGCATCGAACGACATGTCGGCATTGTCGGCAGAGAGCAAAGGAAAGTTATCCAGGAGCAACGTGGTGCGCGAGCCGAGTCCGTAGGCGAACCCCGATGCTCCACGGATGTTCACCTGGTTTTGGGAGACATTCACTCCCGGAACATACCGCAGCACTTCGTCCAGCTTCGTCGCCGTCCTATCCCCGATCGCCGCCGCATCGATGACGGCGATGCTCAACGGGACGTCCTGCACCGCCTGCACGCGCTTGTTGGCGCTCACCACCACTTCCGTCGTCTTCACGGCCTGCGGCACAAGGAGGACCGTACACTCCACCGTATCGCTCGCTGGGACGCGCACCCTTCGCAATGCTCGGCGATAGCCAAGATAGGTGACATCGATCGTGCGGTCGCCGGCAGGGACGTTCCTGACGAGCCACGTACCATCGGTGCCCGCGATCGCGCCCACGGTGGTGCCCGCCACTCGCACATGCGCTCCCTTCGTCCCTTCCCCGGATACGGAGTCCAGGATGCGGCCACGAATCACGCCGGTGGACGGAACGGACCTGCCTTGCGCATGAAGGGCGTCGCTGAGGAAAAGAGACATGAGGCACGCGCTTGCAAGCGAGAACAGGACGATCGTGCGGGCTCTATGCATACGGGGTATCCTCACTGTTTAGCGGATGAACGGTTGAGGCGGGATGCGGAGGAAGTCCACGTCAATGGTCATGGTATCCACGATAAGTCCGGGCGTCGCGCGAAGACTGCGCGGCGTGAACAAGGAGTCCATGGAGTACAGGCCCACCACGCGCCAGTCGGAAAACAGATTCGAACCATACTGTTGTCCTACGGCGATGTACTGCAACAACACCGAGGAATCCGCTATCTGCACTTGCGGGACATCGAAAGTGAACGGCATCTCGGCTTTATAGGAAGTATCAAGCAAAGACGTGCTGAAGAACGCTTCACCCTGCGCAAGCGTCTGCACAAGGTTCGTATCCCGCGGTATCATCTTGAACGCAACCACGCGGAGATCGTAGAGACTGTCTTTGGGAGGGAAATTCTGCGGACCCGCGCCACGCACGAAACGCACTCTGCCACTGATGCTGGCGCTTCCTGCATAGTCCGCCGGATCGATACCGCCGCTGCATCCCGCATGGAACGCGCCGGCCACGAGCATCACAATGACGAGCGCCGCTCGGCAACGAAGGATGGTATCACATGGTAATCCGCGCATGTTCAACTCCCGGCGTTAATATATCTCACCACGACGCTCGCACTCGGCTCTCTTCGCCTCTATGCGCGCAAGCTTGAATCTCACCGCCGCACCCAAGTCGATTCCTCGGGCGTTGGCATAATTCATGAGCGCGATGCAGACATCCGCCGCTTCGTCGGCGATATGGACATCATCGATCGTCTTCCCTTTCCATCGCTTCTTCTCTAGGTTCGCCAATTCGCCGGCCTCGCCGCAAAGCTCCAGGCAGAAGAACTCGGGACTGCGCTCGGGGAAATGCGCGGACTGATACGCATGGAATGACTGCTGCACAGCGTGAAGTCCGGCCTGCGCCGTTTCCTGAAGACCGACCGCAAGGGATGGCTGCGATGACGACATGAGGATGTTCCTCCGTAAATGGCGATGCAGCGCGGGCGACCACGCCGGGAACCTGTGTGTGAGAACCGACGTCAAAATACAATCGAAGCGCGAACGGCACGGTCATCGGTTTCCACCGTTGACACGACAAACGACGTCGCGCGCCCACAAGACGGTTCCATGGGCGGGTAAGGGAATGGACTCGGGAGAATGCTCGGGCTATGAGGCGATGGAGCGGTCTCCGCCGGCGGGAACGGGATCCTTGATCCGGTAGCCGACACCGCGGATGCTCTGGATATAGTGCTTGCCGTCGGTTTCGATCTTCGCACGCAGGCGTTTGATGTACACGTCGATGATGTTCGACTCGGGATCGAAGCTTACCTTCCACACGTGTTGCATGATCATGCTGCGACTGAGAATGCGATTCTTGTTGCGCATGAGATAATCGAGCAGGGAGTATTCTTTCGTCGTGAGTTCGATCTCCTTCCCGCCGCGATAAGCCACGTGCAGGACCGTGTCAAGGATGAGGTCGCCCACTTCGAGCTTCGTGGACTTCACATTGGATGAGCGGCGCATGATGGAGCGAAGACGGGCGGCGAGCTCCTCGAAATGAAACGGCTTCGGCAGGTAGTCATCGGCGCCAAGGTCCAAGCCCATCACGCGGTCCTCCATGGAACCACGCGCGGTGAGCATGAGAACAGGAAGGGTCTTTCCCGCTTGACGCATTTCCGACAATACTTGCAGACCGTTCTTTCGCGGAAGCATGACATCCAGCACGACAGCGTCGAACTCGTTGTTCAGAGCCATCTGCAGACCCGTCTCTCCGTCCGTCGCGATTTCAACGACGTATCGCTCTTCCTCAAGTCCGCGCTTGACAAAATTCGCCACTTTCCGTTCGTCTTCGATCACGAGAATTCTCATACAGCGCCGTTCCCTTCGAATTCATTTTTCGTTTATGCTTGCAAATAAACTACCACTGCCGAGAGTCCATCGCAACGAAATAAATTTTCACGCTACGTTCAGCAAAATCAACTTTTGATGGTGAACGTCCACAGCCGCCAAAGGCGAATCCATGGTTGGTCATCACGAAGGATATTCCTCCGTCCACCACTCGATCTGCAATTCGGGAAAGATGGCATTCCTCGCCTCGCACGCACGCACAAAGACTTCCTGCGCCTTCGTCAATCGTTTTCCCTCCAAGAGCTTCCGTGCAAGAGAGATGAGCTCGAAGAAATCCTCGCGGTGCTGATGGAATCTCATCTTCGCATAGTCCTCGGCCGAATGCGTGCTCACGAGGAACTCCCAGTCGCTGGCTTGTGCAAGCATGAATTCCCGGACCGAATGGGTGATAACACGCCGTAGGACAGAAGGTTTCCGGGTTGTGGAACACAACGGAAGAATCTCCTCGAGCACATGCTCCATGCGGTACAACGACTCCCACATGTACGACACCTCGTCGTTCATCCATACTTCGTGATGACCGCCCTTGCCCCAGGAGCTCTCCGGAATGGCTACCACTTCGCGTGGCCTGACCTGGCGGAGATGGTCTGATGCGCAGACGGCCCGGACGAACGGTGAGGCCGACAGGCCGCGAAGCACGGCTCCGATGAAGGCGGGTCCTTCGAACCACCAATGACCGAACAGCTCGGTGTCGAAGGGCGTACAGATCGTGGCCATTCGCGAGGTGTCCTTCGCTACCTGCAACGCGGTACGCTCGATGCTCTGCGTGAAGTGGAAGGCGTGGTCGCGCGTGCGACCCTCTGTCCATTGCGGCACATACAGCAGTTTGTACTGCATGTCGGCCTTCGCATCCGTGACGCGCCAATACCGCAGTGCCGATGCGTGATGCTTCTTGTGGAAATCCAGATATGCGGGATCGCCCGGATACCCCTTCTCGCCGCTCCACACCTGCATGGCGATATTCTGGTCCCGTGTGAACACCATGGCCGTCCCCTTCTCCACCTGCGCACTCGATGCCACATGATAGACCGTCATGGGCGTGGCGTCGAATGGATGATCGGCATTGCGCTCGGTGGTGGGAATGAAGGTGCCGTTTGTTTCGGAAATGTATCCGAGCGGCTTCGAGGTGCGGATGGTGTTCTCGTCGACGACGAAGTACTCGATCCCCTCTTCCGCGAGGATCTGTTCCACGCCTTTGCGTTCACGTACCGTCTGCACATGCTCCACGGGCAGGAACGTGCGCCATGCATACGATGGCCGGTAGGCGCACTCGGGAAGCCAGATGCCACGGGGCTTCCGACCGAAATGCTTCTCGTAATTGGCGATGGCGGCACGTACCTGTAACCTCACCGCGGCATCGCTGCCCACAAGCGCCAGGTATGCGTGCGTGGCACCGCAGGTCATGATCTCGATGTCGCCGCTGTCTTGCAATGCGCGCAAGGCGCCGACGACGGAGGAGGCGTAAGTACCGAGGAACTCCTCCTTGCGCCGTGCATACCAGTGTTGCCACATGCGCGCAAGATGCACGAGGTGCGGATCCTCGTTCATCGCCACGAAGCGATGCTCGTCCGCACGGGCCAGCTCCACACGCGTATCACAGTACTTCGTAAAGAGCGCAGGGAACTCCTCGTGTTCGAGTTGCTCGCAGAGCACAGGAGAGACATCGAGGGTTACGCGCGGCGTGATACCGTCGCGCTTCAAGGCATGGAACTCGTTGAGCAGGGGCAGATAGCACTCCGCGACGGCTTCGCAAAGCCAGTCCGTTCCATGCGGCCAGTCTCCGTGATGCAACACGTAGGGCAAGTGCGTGTGGAGGATGACGACGAGATTGCCGGCGTGCATGGGTGATCCACTCTGTGGTTATTTTGTTCGAAGATACAACGCAGGAGCTCCGTGTGAACCCTTGTCCGCCAACTCATGACGCATCCGGCCGCTTGCGTGTTCGCACCGCGGCCCGTGCGGTTCCGGCCTCATCCCCGATCGGTGGTTCCGTGCACATGAAACTCTGCATCCTCCTCATTTCCCTTTGCCTTCACCCACGTGCAATCGCTGTCACATCGTCCGCCACGACGGCGACGAAGGCGGTGGTCGTGAGCGCGCATCCCGTGGCCACGGACGTAGGCGTCCGCATACTCCGCCGCGGCGGTAACGCGGCCGACGCGACGGTGGCCGTCCATTTCGCCCTCGCCGTCGTCTATCCGAATGCCGGGAATCTCGGCGGTGGTGGATTCTTCGTGTGGCGTGCGGCCGATGGAACGACGAAGGCCTGTGATTTCCGCGAGACCGCCCCGCAGCGTGCGACCCGGGACATGTTCCTGGACTCCGCGGGGAATCCGGTGTCCATGCTCTCGCTCGAAGGACACCGGGCGTCGGGTGTGCCGGGGAGTGTGGCCGGAATGTGGGAGGTCCATCGCATACTCGGCAAGCTTCGCTGGCGCGACTGTCTTCAACCCGCGATCGACCTTGCGGAAAACGGTTTCCGCATCACCGCCAGACAAGCCGCCGAACTCAACAAACACCACGACGCGTTCACCCGCTGGAACCCCTCGGGCTGTGCGTTCCTCTCCCGTCGCACGTGGCGTGCAGGAATGATGCTGCGTCAGCCGGATCTTGCGCGCACGTTGCGTCGCATCCGGGATGAAGGACGTGACGGATTCTATCGCGGCGAGACCGCCGACCTGATGGCGGCGGAAATGCATCGCGGGGGCGGACTCATAACGAAAGAGGACATGGAGGCGTACCGTCCCGTGTGGCGACAGACGATCCGCGGCACGTTCCGCGGACACACCATCGTCACCATGCCACCGCCGTCATCGGGAGGTGTGGCGCTGCTTCAACTTCTCACCATGTGGGAACAGCAGACGGACGCATCCTTACCGGCGTTTCACTCCACCGACCACGTGCACCTCATGGCCGAGTGCGAGCGCCGCGTGTATGCCGACAGGGCGGAATATCTCGGAGATCCCGCATTCATCCGGGTTCCGGTGCCGGCGCTGACGGACACAGCCTACCTTCGCGGGCGCATGCGCTCGTACACGCCGATGCGGGCGACACCGAGCAGCGACGTCAAGGCCGGCGAGGTCGCGTCGACCCGGGAACACGAGCAGACGACGCACTTCTCCATCGTGGATACCGACGGCAACGCGGTGGCACAGACGACGACGCTCAACGATTCCTACGGGAGCAAGGTCGTGGTGCGCGGTGCGGGTTTTCTTCTGAACAACGAAATGGACGATTTCAGCATCAAGCCCGGCGTCCCGAACATGTACGGTCTGGTAGGTACCACGGCCAATGCCATTGCGCCGAACAAACGGATGCTGAGTTCCATGACCCCGACCATCGTGGAGCGCGAGGGAGCGCTTCGCCTGGTCGTGGGTACACCGGGCGGCGCTACCATCATCACGTCGGTCTTCCAGACCATTGTCAATGTCCTGGACTACGGAATGTCCGTGCAAGAGGCCGTGAACGCTCCGCGATTCCATCACCAGTGGCTGCCGGACCGCATCACGGCGGAAAAAGGATGCCTGGAATCGGCCATCCGCAGCCAGCTCGAACGTCGGGGTCACACGCTGGTCGAGCGCGAGGCCATCGGACGGGTGGATGCCATTGAGCGGGATGCCAAGGGACGTCTGCGCGGCGGCGCGGATCCGCGAGGTGATGACACAGCAGGGGGATTTTAACGCGCGTCGCACCGTACGTTCACCCGGATTGGTATTTTCGCACTCCGTTCGGCGGTTCGAGAGATTTTCCTCTACATTTTTCGGAGAAACCATGAAGCTCATCGCATCCCTTGTCTTCTTGCTCATGCTTGCCCCCTCTGCGCGCGTTCTCGCACAGCAGAACGACGGTGACAATCTGGGTGAGATCACTTTCGAGGAATTGAAGGACAAGGAGAAGAGCACGCAGTATTTCGCCGTGGGCGGCGGTTTCACGGGAAACTTCCTCATGATGGACGATGCGGCGTTGAATGCCAATCTGCCGGCGAATTTCAAAGTCGGCTCCCTGAAGAGTCCCTTGTTCGTCAGCGGCGGGCAAGGTTTCCTCACCTTCTTCTTCAAGAACATCCGCTTCGGCTTCAATGCGGGCATCGGAACCCAGACCACGGATACATCCTTCGTTTCCGGCGGTGACACCATCAAGCAACAGATGGACTACAGTGCCAGTTTCAACGGTGTGACCATCGACTACGCCATCCCCGTGTTCAGCGGTTTCACTGTGCTCCCCGGAGTGCAGGCGGGTTTCGGTAGCATGACCTTCGAGAGATACGACGGCAAGGCGAACGCCACCTGGACCGGCGCAAGTACGACGCCCGCCGCGATGAGCAGGTTGGAAATCAGTCACCTGTATGTCCAGCCCACCGTGCAATTCGAATACGCATTGACGACCTTTACGATGATCCGCGCCAATGTGGGCTATGCGATGACGTTCCAGGGCGATACCTGGACGTTGAACCGTACCACGCAGGTGACAGGCGCGCAGAAGGAGCTGAATTCCGGTGGCCTCACCGCGGGATTCGGTGTGTTCTTCGGTCTGTTCCGTAACGAATAGTCGTCGTCGACCTTTGGGATCTTAGCTCAATGGTTAGAGCAGCAGACTCATAATCTGTTGGTTGGGGGTTCAACTCCCTCAGGTCCCACTTCCCCACTCGGTGATTTCCCGTTAGGCCCTGCCGCAAGCATGGCTGCGATGCGCATGCGGATCAATGCGCTCGGCTACAGGCGAAAGACCGTCACGAGCAGCGCCGCGACGAGTCCTGCACACAACGGACCCGCCACCCTGCTCACGATGTCCTTGGTTGTCGATGATGTCAACGTGGCGGCGAAGATCACCACTGCCGCCACGGGCGACATGGTACGACCGAACGTGGCACCGATGGCTCCGAGCAGTCCCATGTCCACGACCGCTCCCACATCCATACCATGCGCGAGCAAGCCCGGCAGGACGCCCTTGGAGAAGGCGATGCTCGGGGCTGTCCCCGAACCGCTGACGATGGCCAGAACGAAGGTGGAGACGCCTGCCGAGACATATCCCCACGCGCCACCGGACGCGATGCCGCGCACCAACGTGTCCATCACGCCGCACAGGCGAAGGCTTTCGATGAAGCAGGAAGCGACGATGATGAGCGAGATCACATTCGTGAAGCCGTATCCGAGTCCTTCGAAAAACGACTTCGTCATCTCCGTCAGGTCCTTGCGGACGACGAGCATCGTAAGCATGGTGGCGGCGATCATGACATGGACGACGGGAATGCCGGAAGGATACCATTTCTGGAGCGGCGGGAACAGACCCAACGGGGGCATGCTGAGAAACAGGATCACCACGGGTACGGGCGGCAGCAATGCTTTGAGGATGTTCACCGGCGCATCCGTGGGCGACACGTCCTCGGAAGCCACATGAGCGGATGGCGTGCGACGCCATTCCCAAAAAAGGAATACGACGATGGCGACGAGGATGCCGGCAAGCTCCGGCGCGGCGAGAGCACCGATCACCTGATAGGGTGTCACGCCGGCATTCACATGGATATTCACCACATCGGGTTCGCCCGGATTGAACAGGTTGCCGCCAGCAGAGCAGCCCAAGACAAGCGTCGCGGCAGCAGTGGCGGGATGGAACCCTGCCGCCACCATGAGCGGCACCAGGATGGGACCGACCGCAGCGGCTGCGGCTGTCTGACTGGTGATGGCCATGTTCGTCAGGAATCCTACCGCGCAGCCGCCCGGAATGAGCAGCCATCGCAATCCACGTAAGGGCTTCAGCAAGGCGCGCACCATTTCCCGGTCGCACCCCGTCAGGCGTATCACGAAGGCGAAGCCCATGGCCGAGCAGATGGGGCCCACGACCTGACCGTCTCCCATCCGGCTCAGAAACACATCGAAGATGCTCAAGACATTCCCCGCAACGGCCGCAAGCACCAAGGATGCGGCGAAGAGCACCAAGCGCACATCCATGCCCTTCATGATGAAATACAAAGCGGCGAGACTGCCCGCCAGGGCGCAGGAGAACAGCAGATCCATGGTCAGTGTCGAGTCGGTGATACCCCGGGCAAGATAGGTACTTCTGCGAAGGCGAAATGCGTAATTTCGGCGTCGCTTTTTTTTCATCTGAATCGGACTTTCCTATGCGCATCGGCTTGCCGTCCACCTTCCTTCGCATCGTCTCATTGTTCCTTCTTTCCGTCGTTGTTCCCACGCAATCCCGGTCCCAAGCGTTCACCCCGGACGCCCTCAAGTTCTCCCTTCCGGCCGTGTCGGTGAATGCGCTCACGGTCCCCTCGCGCGTGGCGACCATCACGAAAGAGTCCGTGACAACCGCCTACCCGGGCACGGTCCTCGTGAAGACACGATCTTCCCAACGTCCGGCGAAGAACGCCACGAGTTTTCAAAGCGTGTCCTGGAAATCCACCCTGTCGCCTCTCAGTATCTCCGGCATCAACGGTCTTATCGCCGACGGCATGCCCGTAAGCATGGAGGAGCGCGCCTTCGGTATCGACCGGATCTTCGAAGTCAGGTTCGACCCCGCTGTCGATGTCTTCGACGCCTGCCGTCGTATCGCGGAGAATCCCGATGTGGAATATGTGACACCGGTGTACGAACGTCGCACCTCGCTCGTTCCGAACGACCCTCGATATGGCAGTCAATACGCCATGTCGAAGATCCAGGCGGCGCAAGCATGGGACATCAGCACGGGTAGTGCGTCGGTGGTGATTGCAGATGTGGATTCCGGAGTGGACTTCGAGCATGAGGACCTGGCGGGAAACTTGTGGAACAATCCCGGTGAGATGGGTAATGACTCCAAGGGCAAGGACAAACGCACCAACGGTGTGGATGATGATGGCAATGGATACATCGACGACTTCCGCGGGTGGGATTTCGTTGGCAGCATCACCCCCACGGAAGCGGCGTCGGGAACCTTTCGGCCCGACAACGACCCCAAGGTCCGTGCCACCAACATCGACGCGTCACGGAACCACGGAACCGGCACCACGGGCTGTGCCGCGGCAGTCACCAACAACGGCAAGGGCATCGCCTCTCCCGGATACGCGTGCAAGTACCTGCCCATCAAATGCGGATCGGATCAGTTCGGCAACGCCGTCCTTCGCGGCTATGAAGGCATACGCTACGCCATGAACCTTGGCGCGCAGATCATCAATTGCAGTTGGGGCGGTGAAGGCAATTCGCCCGCGGAACAGGATCTTATCAATACCGCAACCGCCAAGGGTTGTCTCATCGTCGCTGCCGCCGGCAACGATTCGAAAAGCATCGACACCTTCAATCAGTACCCTGCCAATTACGAGAACGTCCTTGTCGTCGGTGCGTCCGACGCATCCGACAAACGGGCATCGTTCTCGAATACGGGATTGCGCGTGGATGTCTGGGCTCCCGGAGATAACGTGCTCATGACAGCGAGCAACAACTCCTACGTCCCCACGAGTGGTACCTCCTTTGCGTGCCCCATCGTTGCGGGTGTGGCAGGACTCATCCGCAGTCTGCATCCGGATTGGACACCGAAGATGGTGATGCACCAGCTTCGCTCCACCTGCGATAACGTGCTTGTGACGAATCAGTCCGCACGTCCGCAGTTCTATGGTCGTATCAATGCCTTCCGCGCCCTGTCGGAAAACAGCAATCTCAATCCCGGCACCCTCCCTGGTTTGGAGATCAGCTCGGCGGACTTCGGCGGAAAGTCCGAAATCACGACGACCGGTCCCGTGGCCTCGCGCCTGTCGCTTCGCAATTATCTTGGAAGAGCGACAAACGTCACGGTGACCCTTGCGCCGCAGTCGACAGGACTGACTTTCTCGAAGACGTCGTTCACCGTGCCGACCATGCCGGCGGCAGACAGCGTGCTGCTTGACTGCGTGATTTCCACAACCACGCCCACGTATTTCATGAGCGGCAGTGTGGATGTGCTGGTCACCATGAGCGCGGGCACGTACACGAACTACCAGAAGATCACCATTCCCATCAACATCAGCTCGCAGAACTCCTACTCAGCGTACGCCGTCACTCCGAGCATAACGTACTCGGGCGGTTACGCGAAGTCACCGGTCACCTTCTGGGCTGTCGGCAAGACGGCCTCGGGCAGGAACTGTGTCATGCGCGGCACGAGCATCGATAGCGCACGTACCGACGAGCTCACGTGCGTGTGGGGCAACTCCACACAGATCGCGAACGTGGGAACGGGAACGGGCGTCGTGTTGCGGACAACGAACGGCGGCACGGGATGGAGTCGCGTCTCCATCACCTCGATCGTCTCCCGCGTCTACTCCATCAATTTCTCCGATGCATCGAACGGCGTGCTCATCGGCGCCCCGGTCAACGACGTATGGAGCGTGGCGACGACCTCCGATGGGGGTGTGACCTGGAACAAGGGAGCTACCCTTCCCACCCCGGGAACCGGCGAGGTGTCACGTCCGAGCGCTGTGGTGTGGAACGGCGATGCCGCATGGATCGGCACGTCCGTGGGTCGTGTCATCCGCACCACCGACCGCGGTGCCAACTGGACGTCGTCGTCCGTGGCTCCAGGTGCAGTCGTCACCCAACTCGCCTTCGCCAATGCCTCGCTTGGATACGCCGTCACACGGCCCACGGGCGGCTTATCGGAAACGGCGACCGTGTACGTGACGACGAACGGCGGTGCCACATGGAAAGCGTCGGGTGCAAGCTTCCCCGCAACAGGTGCGCGTCCCGTGTATGCCTATGCTCCACCGAACTCCCTTCAGTGCGTTCTTGTCTGTTCCCTTTCGGAAGTCGTCATGTCCACCGATAGCGGCAAGACATTCCAACCCTTGCTTTCCGAGAACGGTCTTACCGCCAATGCGGGCTTCGGCCTGACCTCGGGAACATCCACCGTGACGATGTACATCCTGGGCAAGACCATCGGTGTCCTGAAGTTCCCGTTCTTGGGTTCATCGGCCGGTGTAGCGGAGTTGTCCGCCGATGCCGAGGTGCGCTGGGACACGGTGAATATCGGTTCGTCGCTTTCGAAGAACGTCAACGTCCGTAACACCGGCAGCGCGCCGCTCACCGTCGCCACGGCAAGCATCGCTCCGGGTTCGGGAAGCACGAGCGGCGAATTCACCATCACGACGGGATCCCTGCCGCAGCTTCTGCCCGGTGAATCCGGCACCTACGGCGTGGCTTTCGCGCCCAGCGCCGAAGGGACACGCACGGCGACATTGACGGTGACAAGTAACGGTGGGACGAAATCGGTGACCCTGATTGGCGTAGGAAAGACGTTCATCAACAGCGTGGACGACGATGCGACACCCCTTGTCGCACGCGTGTTCCCGCAACCGTCCACTTCCGTCCTGACTGTGGAATGTACCGCCCTCGCAGACGGCGTGGTCGACGTCGACATCATGAACATCACGGGACAGCGGGTCCTGTCCACGCGTTCCTTGATGCAAGGTTCCCGCCTTAGCGTTCCCGTGGACGGTCTGGCTCGTGGCATGTATTCCCTTCGCATCATCGCCGGCGGCAAACCCCGCGTGACAACCTTTTTCCTTCATGAGTAGTCATACGGTATATCAACAACGACACTCATGGCAACACTCATCGTCGAAAGCAACGGTCGCATCGAAAAGACCGCCGTCTACTTGAACGGCGAGCAATTGGACGGCATACGCGAACTCATGGTGAATATCAGCGAGGACGGAACCTTCGATTGCGTCCTTGTCTATACCGGTGATGACGGCACGCAGTACACGCGGAACGTCTTCTCCGAATACGCCGACCACGTGCGCACGCGGGAACCGGCATTCACCGAGGAAGAGGCCTCGATGCTCCAGCAATTGTCCATCGACAGCGACGGAAGCGTGGAATCGACCACCGTGGCCATCAATGATGAACCGCAGGACGGCATCGTCTCCCTGTTCCTCCACGTCAAGGCACCTGATACACAAAAGCCGACGGGCATCCGTCGATGGCTTGGCGGCGCAGGGACGAAAGGCCGTGCGGAGTTCAGCGCCGATATCACGTACCGGAATGCGGACGACTCCCTTATCACTGAATCAGTCTTCTAAGGATCAATCTCATGCGAATGTTTCTTGTCGGTGTCATCACCTTTGTCACGTTGGGTTTTCTTGTCGTCCCGGACCTTGATGCGGGCGGCCGCGGCGGGTCCTTCGGCGGAAGCCGGGGCGGAAGTCGTGGAGGATCCTTCGGCGGCTCACGCAGCAACCGCAGCTATTCCTCTCCCCGATACAATTCTTCGCGTCCTGCGCCATCCTCCGGATACAACGGCGGTTCGTCCTTCGGCGGCTCGCGCAGCAGCGGTACGTCCATGTTCCGCAGCGGCGGACGTATGAATTCCGCACAGGAATACACACGCAGTTACGGTGTTCCGCGGAGAACGGAAACGACGCCGCTTCGTGGTAGCGACGGTGTGTCGCGGAACTACGTCTTCAACCAATACGGCGGATATGCCGACGGACTCATGACGGGCTATGCCATGGGACGCATGAGCTGGTGGTGGGCCACCCCCTTCCATCCTGCGTTCTACTACACGGCGCCGCCCTATGTGATGCGTCCCGACGGAACCATGGAGTACTTCCCGCCGACCTTTTCATTCGGGAAACTGTTCTTCACCCTGCTCATCATGGCCGTCATCGTGTTCATCATCGTCGTCATGATACGCAATAGACGCCGTCGCATGGGCGAATCGGTAGACCTGTCGCAATCATCTTTCGGCTAAGCAGTCGGTGCTCGTGTTCTCCTCACGAGGAAAACCTCATCCGCCGGATTCCGTCCTCATGAACAGAAGAAAAAAAAAGCACGCCCTGACGGCGTGCTTTTTCATTTTCATTATGCAGCGGAAACGTTCTTGGAAGCTCGAGCCGTCCATGACGGACGTCCATACGTGGCATCAGTGGAGAACGTGGAGGACTTTCGACACAGGTGCGGCGCTTCCCCGAAGCACGAGCACATAACTGCCGGAGGCCCAGTCGACGGTGGACACCGTCAGAGCGGTGGCTGCCGTCAAAGCATGAGAGGAGAGCAGTTCACCCCTCATCGAATAGACATCGAGCGTTGCATCAACGGGCGACCAGACGACGAGATGATCGGACGAAGGATTGGGTGTCACGACAAAGGAGTGCGCGTCCTCATCGGTCACAGCATTCACCGACGCGCCAACGGCGAGATCATCCACATACCAGCCATCGGCGTTCGTCACGATATTCGATTTGAACCGCAGTCGCAGCGACACGATGCTGTCTCGTGCCACAGGGGCGCGGAGCACCTCCGTCCGCCAATCCGCCTGCGTCAGTTCGGCATTCTGCCATTCGGCGAACACGGTACGGTTGTACCATGCAAGTGTCGTCCACACCTCCTCCGCCGGGTTCTCCCGGTAGGCCGCATACTCCACGAAGGCCGTGTCCGACTTGTCGATGATGGCTGCGTGCGCGAAGCTTATGGGCAATCCGTCGGCCGACCCGTTGCGGACGGGAAAGAACTGAATGGTGTCACGGGCAAGACCGCTGTACTGCATGCGATTCGATTCCGTCATGGAATTCCTTGGCGACAGTGAGAACTCATCGGTGGCGGTCCATCCGCCGCGGCGCAGATACTTGGCCTGGACATCACTGTCGAAGGCGTCACGATGCTCGGTCGTGATGGCACCGATGTAGCGGGTCACGATCTCGGACCGTGCGCTGAGATTGCCCTTGTCGTCGCCGATGGCGATACGCAGATCGTAGTAGCCGGGTCGGGAAACGGGGAGCGTCAACACGAGATTCCGTGCGGTGTCCAGACTTTTCACGGGAATATCCGTCCACGCGGCGGAGTCCGTATACACGCGCACGAACGCCATGTTCACGAGCGGATTCACGGAGTCGGCGCGCAGCGACGGCGTCGTGATTTCCAATCGCGCCGTCGTCGTATCGTTCTTCACTCCGAGCAGCGAGCCGCCGAGCGGTTGCGGCGCACCACCGGCATACCCCGTGACACTGCGGACCACGGAACTATCGGCGGAGGCTTTCATGGCGACGATGATGTCGTAGGTATGCTCGGTGTAGGCAACCAGCGAATCGTCCTCGATAGACGTCACCGATCCGTCCACCACGCGCCACGGTTTCCCGTCCCGTTGTATCACCAGCCGGAAGTCTGCCGCCGAAAGCATCTCACCGAACACCCGCTTCGCCGGTGCCGTCCACGAGAGGTCGATGACCGACGGACGTGTAACGATGGTGCGGGCGCGCAGATTCTCCACGGGCATGGGCGCATTCACGTTGACGACGGCCGTATACACATCGTTGTCGGCCACCACGGGATAGGTGTTTCGCATGTCCACATGGGAGGGATACACCTTGCCTGCGATGAAGGCACAGCCGCTGTAGTCGCCGGCGAAGACGCCACTGAGCGACGACGAGCCGAACGGATTGCGGCGGATGTCGAAGCCCGCGTCGCCGACAGGGCGATCGGTCCAGGTCTCCCCGCCGTCGCGGGAGATACTCACATACGCCCTGCTCATGCGGTTCTCGGGATCGTCGCGACTGTCGAGAAACGTGACGGCAAGGTCACCGCTCGTTCCGTCGATCGCCATCCATTGCCAGTATTGGTCGTTGGTCGTATCTCGATGGACGATGCGGGGCGTGCTCCACGTGGCACCGCCGTCGGTGGAGCGCGCGAAATACACGTTCGGCGTGCGGTCCGCGGCCCAGCTCAGATACAGCCAGCCGCGCCGCGGCGAACTTGTGGTATCGACGACGAGCGACGGATAGGTTTCCACGCGCGTGCCGCCTTTGAGCGTGTGGTTGAACTGACTTCCCGTGTTCATCGCCACGCCCAGCCACTCGTAGGTGATGACGTTCCGCGGCGCGGACCACGTGGCACCGCCGTCGAGCGACGAGGCGAAGCCGATACTGCGGAGCGGACCGTAATTCCAGGCGACGTACACTTCACCCTTCGGACCTGTGGCGGCAATGGGAAACGATTGACCGAAGGTGGTGTCGAGGGACTTGCCCGTGAGCACCGTGCTCACCCGTTTAGGTACGGACCACGACGCACCGCGGTCGGTGGACTTCGTGATGACGATCTGTGTGGAGGAATCGCGGTCGTACACCCGTTTCCACGGAATGTAGAGATGTCCTTTGTAGGGCGATGAGTGGGCATTATCGATGCTGATGTAGTACTTGTCCTCGAAGGCGGAGTCCTTCGTCATCACACCCGTATGAAGGATGACGGGCAGGTGCTTGGTCCACGTGGTGCCATTGTCCGTGGTGACACTCATGAACACCCCGTTCTCGCCGGAGGTGCGCTTGGCGTCGAATCCGCCATACACCAGGTAGCCGCGCCCTTCCGCATCCCACGCCACGCTGGGATCGTTCCCCACGATGAAGTTCATGCCCGTGGGCTTGCCAAGGTTGATGTTCTTCCAGGTGCGGCCGGCATCGGAGGAGACGTAGACCCAAGCGGATTGGGCAGCACGATAATCCACCGCCGACGCGATGAGGTAGCGCGGGTCACGCGGGTTCGCCGCGATGGACGACTCGTTCTGCATGGGCGAATTGTCCGTTTCCGGCTCGATGAGATTGACATTGAGGAACGACGTGGGCTGGGCGATGCATACCGACGGCGGAAAGCCCTCTCCGAGCGGACGGAGGAATGCGGGTTCTACGGACGGACGGGAGGCGTCCATGAGCAACCGCCGGGACGAGCGGCCGACGTCGTCTCCTCCGGACCTGCCAGAGGCCGGTGGGCAAAGAATGACGGTCACGAAAAGAGCGGCAAATACCTTCATAGGGAGTCCCGACAGGTGATCAATTCGGTCTAATTACGCAGGACGGACAATCTATGCAAGCGGAAAGGCGGTCGGTAGACGGAAGCTGTTCCGTACCCCGAGAAAGCACATCGTTCTCGTCCCCCCGGGGAGTATTTTTGCACTCCGTATTCCGTGACCTACACACTTCCGTACTACACCGTTATGAACCCACGGACATTCTCCTGTGCCTTGGTCGTGCTCGCCTTTTTCGTGGTCACCGGGGCTATGGCCTACGCGCCGATAACGAAGGAGCAACAGCGCATCCTCATGCCGTCGTCCACACGCGTCATGAACTCTCTCGCGGGACAGTGGGAGCGGTCCGTCGACGACAACGAATGGTCCACCGTCTACCTTCCGCGCAGCGAATCGTACGACGGCCGTGTCACCTACCGTCGGTCGTTCACCGTCGATGAATCCTCCGCGCGTTCGATGAGTTGGAACCTTTCCTTCCTCGGACTCGCCGATGCGGCGGAAGTCACCATCAACGACCGCTACGTAGGGAAGTTCTTCGGAGGAATGGTGCCCTTCATGGCACATGTTCCCGACAAGATCATCAAAGGCGGAACCAACACCATCCGCCTTGTCGTCTATCCCGCATCCGACAACTCCGTGCGCTCGCGCAAGCAACAACTTTTCGGTCAGCGCATCGCCACCGGTATCGTGCGGGAACTCTTCCTTGTCGGCACTCCGCAGATTTCCCTTGGCGACATCCGCACGACCATTGAACAGACGGGCTCCGGCGCCCGCATCACGGCGCGGACGACGACGCACGTGGGAAGCAGCGACAAGATCGCCGTCAACGACAGCATGCAATCCGGCATGAGTGTCGGTAGCGTGCTCGTGACGGCACAGCTGCGGTCGCCAAACGACGGACTCATCACCAGCACCGCACAGCAACAGGTCCGGGTCATGAAAGACCGCGTGGTCGACATGCAATTCGACCTGTCTGTCGCCTCGCCGCGGTGGTGGTCGCCGTCCGACCCCGCGCTCTACACCTTGGAACTGCGTATCGAAGCCAACGGCCGTGTCATCGACGAACTCAGCGTGCCGGTAGGCTTGGCAACGTATACGCCCGGATCCGTGGCGTCCCAAGGATTGATCGCTCTGAACGGACAGCCCGTGTTCATCAAGGCCGTGGACTATGTGGAAGAGGTCGCCGGTGACGGTGCCACGGTGAGCTGCTCGCAGATAGAGAAGGACGTGGTGTTGTTGCGGACCTTAGGAGTGAATTGCATCCATACCCTGTTCTCCGCGCCGCATCCCTACCTGGCATACCTGTGTGCAAAGAACGGCATCATGATCGTTGCCGACCTGCCCGTCTACGACATACCTTCGGATCTGTTGAAGGACGATGAGATCCGCGCCCGTCTGATGAATACGGCGGAGCGGATGGTGGCTGCCTATGAGCGCATCCCCGCTCTGGCGATGTGGAACATCGCCAGCGGACTCGAGCAGCACAAACCGGCGACGGCGGATTTCCTTCGCTCCATGAGCTCCACCATGCACCGATTGTCGTCACGTCCCGTCTCACAGCTCGTTCGCTTCCGCACCAAGACGGTTGTCAACGAGAACATCGATGCCATCATCTATCATTGCGACCGCTTCGATGAAGCGCAGGAGTCCATTCAGGCCGAGCTGCAACGCTGTGCCAGACTGGGAGAACGTCCCTTCGCCCTGTGCTTCGGCAAACCCGTGCAACCGGAGAACCGGAACGGTTATGCGGATCCCATTTCCGCAGAGGCCCAGGCACGATACATCCTCATGTGCTACCGCGCACTCCGTGCCGCGCAGAGCGGTGGAAGCTTCGTGTGGACACTCACCGACTATTCGCTGAACCATTCCACCATGCTCACCAATACCGCCGGTGAACACCTGTGCACGAGCGGCATCGCCGACGAGACACGGGAACCGCGCATCGCTTTCCAGATGTACAAGGCATGGCTGAACGACGAGAAGGATCCCACCCTGCAGGCGGGTGTGTACACGGAATCGAACCATGCGATCTTCATCGGCACGGGATTGCTGCTCATCATGATCATGGCGCTGATGCTCAACCGCTCGCGCCGTTTCCGGGAGTATGCCTTCCGCGCCGTGTTCCATGCGCACAACTTCGCCTCGGACATCCGGGACCAGCGCATACTGTCGCGAGCGCAGACCGTGATGCTCGCCGTCGTCATCGCGGGCACGCTCGCCGTCATGCTCACCACGCTGTTGTATCACGCGCGTAGAAGCACGGAGGCGGAGTACCTGCTCATGCTGCTGTTCCCGCAAGAAGGATTGAAAACCGTCCTGAGCTCCCTTGCGTGGCGTCCGGATCTGGGGATCATCTACACCATGCTCATCGTGCTCGTGAAGCAAGCCGTCATTGCCGGGCTCCTTCGGCTGGTGGCGCTCTTCGTTCGCGGACGCATCACGTTCGGCGATACGTACATCATCACCGTGTGGTCATGTCTGCCCGTCCTGTTCTTCCTGCCCTTCGCCACCATCCTCGTGCGCGCGCTGGATGTCAGTTCCGTGTCGCTGTGGCTGGTGTTGCTCTTGATCATGGGTGTCTGGATCTTCATCCGCATCCTTCGGTGCACCGTGGTCGTCTTCGACGTCCCGCCGATACCGCTGTATGCAGGTGCGACGTTGTTCGTGGGCATCATCCTGCTTGCCTTGAGTACGACCTACGATTCTTCGTATGCCTTCTTCCCGCATCTGTGGTACTACTTCTCGGCGGTCGTCTAGGGATTATTCTTCGCAGGTAAACGGTTGCACGTGTCTTCATGGTGACGCTGTCCGCATCGCCGCAGGACATGCACCGAGAAACTCCTACTGATATCACCTTCATCATGGAACCTTCCGCCGTCCATATCCATCGTCCCCGCTCTGCGCACCGCACGGACGCTGCGGGAGCGCATGGCCTGAGCGAACGGGAGGAGCTCATCCTGCGGGCGATCGTGCAGTCCTACGTGCTCTCTGCCAGTCCCGTGAGTTCCGCTGCGCTTATGAAGCAATTGGAATCGGACCTCAAAGTTTCCTCCGCGACGATACGGAACGTCATGGCGCACCTCGAGGAGCGCGGGTACATCAACCATCCGCACGTATCGGCTGGACGCGTGCCCACGGATCTGGGGTACCGGTATTATGTGGATTCCCTCATGGCGCCCGAGGCGCTCTCGCAATCGGAAGCAAGCTCCCTGAAAGCCAATCTGAGTGCGGGCACGACGGAGGTTCTGCTCCGCGATGCATCGCGCCTGCTCGGTGTCGTATCGCGTCTGCTCGGCGTGGTTCAACTGCCCACAGTGGGCGACCTCACCATCCGTCGCATCGAGCTCGTCTCGCTCTCCTCCACGCGTCTGCTCGTCGTGGTGGCGTTCGACTCCGATGTGCTGCGCACCGTCACCTTGGAAACCGACAGCGATATCGCCACGGAGTCCCTCGACGCCGTCTCGCGCGTCATGAACGAGCGCGTGAGCGGCAAGCCCCTGCGATTCGTCCGCGAGAACTTCCCGCAGATGCTCGACGACCATCGTTCCAATCCTGTCGTCCGCCTGTTCGTGGATTCGCTCGACCGGTTATTGCACGACCAGTCGGACCGATTGCATCTGGCAGGTGCGCAGAACCTTGTCCAGCAGCCCGAGTTCGACACGCCCGATCGGTTGCGCGGTGTGGTGGAGCTCATGGAGAACGAGGATGTCATCGTGCATCTCATGGAACGTTCGGGCATGGATGCCTCATCGCAAGGCGTCCGCGTGATGATCGGTTCGGAGATCCAAAGCGACCTGCTCCGCGACTTCAGTTTCGTGAGTGCGCAGTATCGCATAGGGGCGCGTTCGTATTCGGTCGGGCTTATCGGACCCAAGCGCATGAACTACGCGAAGCTCATGTCCCTCGTCGGCTCCGTGGCCCATCTCATCACCAGCTCGGCACGTCACGACGAATACTCACGCTAACCCCATTGCCATGCATCCGCCACTTCACTTGGAACTTCGATCGATCGTCAAGCGCTACGACGCCCAGACGGAAGCCGTCCGCGACGTCTCTTTGAGCGTGCACCCGGGCGAGTTCCTCGTGCTTGTCGGTCCTTCGGGATGCGGCAAATCCACCTTGCTCCGCATGATCGCCGGACTGGAGACCATCACGTCCGGCGATCTCCTGTTCGACGGCAAGCGCATGAACGATGTCGGTGCCCGTGACCGCGACATCGGCATGGTGTTCCAGAATTACGCATTGTACCCGCACCTCACTGTGTTCGAGAACATCGCGTTCCCGCTCCGCGTGCGCAAGGAGTCCGACACCGCCATCCGCTCTCGCGTCACCGACGTGGCAGAGATGCTCTCCCTTGGCGCTCTCCTGGAACGTCTGCCCAAACAACTCAGCGGCGGCCAACGTCAGCGTGTGGCCGTCGGACGTGCCATCGCCCGCAAGCCGCGCCTGTTCCTCTTCGACGAACCGCTTTCGAATCTGGATGCGCAATTGCGCATCGCCATGCGATCGGAACTCACCTTGCTTCAACGCAGCCTTGGCACGACCGCCGTGTACGTGACGCACGACCACACGGAAGCGATGACCATGGGAGACCGCATCGCCGTCCTCCGGGGCGGGGCGCTCATGCAGATGGGCACTCCCCAGGAATTGTACTACAACCCCGACAACTCCTTTGTTGCAGGATTCCTCGGCACACCGTCCATGAACATGGTTCCCGGTCGCATCGTCAACAACGGCACTCCCCGCTTCCTGAGCGACACCTACCGATGGAGCATCGACCTCTCCGCCGTCGTCGTGCAATCGATGCCTGCCGACGGCACCCCGTGCACGCTGGGCGTTCGCGCGGAAGACGTGGTGCTGGATGCGGAAGGAAGCATCGCGCTCCCTGTGCGTGCCATCGAGTTCGTCGGACACGAGACGCTGCTCTTTCTTGGCAATGCCGGCTCGTTCATCACCGCCCGCACGCATGCGTCCCATGTGCCCTCGGTGGATTCCATCGCGCACTTCGGCATCCGTCATGAACGTGCCTATCTGTTCGCCGAGAACGGGGACCGCCTTTGATGATCCGCTTCCCTACCGAACAGCACTCGAGTCGGTGTGAGCATCGCAGCCTGTCGCGCGTGATCGGACCGACCGCATGCACTGAACTCGAACCAAACGCGTCTTCCCTTTTTCTTTGACCACCACGAGCAGAGCGATGACACACGACGAGATACTTGCCTGGTGCGCGGACCGCACCACCACCGAACGGGTCCTCGATTTTCCCGCCGAGCTGTTCAGCGCGCTGACGACAGAGACGGCGCTGGAGATCTCCCGCCTGTACAGGGCGCGACATCTCATGGTTCTGCCCGCGCGAGAGCGGGAGTTCTTTGCGTGGTTGAAGGAGAACGACCCCGAGGTGTGGAACGACTTGTGGTCCGGCACCGACGAAGCCGAATACGTGGTGTCGCTGACCTTCCTGCCTGTGGTGCTCGACACGTCGCGGGGTTTTCCGATCTGCGATCTGGAGTCGGTAGACAATTATTTCTTCCTCCCCTCCCTTGTTCAGGGCGAACATGCGCAGGACTTCGTGGAAGCCGTGCGGGAGCGATTCCTGGCGAAGGAGAAACTCACCGTGGCGCAAGTGCTGGCGCTGGAGTGCAGCATGTCGCCGGTGGACATCTGGCACTTCGCGTGGCATCACGGCATCCCGCTCTCCCGCGCCAAGGAAGCAGTGCATCAGCTTGCCGAAGAGAAGATACTCTTGCACATACGTGCCTCGGCAGACATCGCCGATTACATCGAATGATCGGCCGGCAGTGCCCGTGGGCTTTTAAGGGAAGCTTTGAAGGAAGGGATGCGTAGCGTGCCGTAGTGGACGCGCAAAGTGAGCAGGACGCCGACCACGCCGATGACCGCATTGGCCAGCCACATGGCGAGCGGCGAGGCGATCTGCCGGTCTGCCAGTTTCTCTCCTCCGATAAGGAACGCCCAGTAGACGACATAGAACCCGAGGGATATGGCGGCGCTGATACCGAAGTTCCCGCCGCGGGTCATGATGCCGAGCGGACATCCGACGAACACGAAGACGAGGCAGGCGAAGGGCAAGGCGTATTTCTTGTAGATCTCCACGAGGTACTGACGTTCCTGACGGTCGCCGTCGGCCATCTGCTGAACGAGCGACTCGCTATGACTCCGGAGCACGTCCAACCGACCGAGCGCGGCGTCTTCGCGTTGCACTCCCCACTCCACCATCGACGACGACGGTGCATCACCGAAGAGGAATTCCACATGCTGTGTCAGCATGGTATCGAGTGACTTCCGCGCGATTTCCTGCTGCCGTCGCGCCTCATCCACCACCACCTGCATGTCCGAGATGTGCATCTCGCGATCGCCGCGCGCGAACACGCCTTCGGTGGATTGCTGCAGGGTGAATCCCGATGCCGGAATGATGATCCGGTGAGCATCGAAACGGATGTGACGGAACACGGAGGCCTGATTGGTGAAGAGCTGATGGATCTCGCCGTGGCGCAGGAGCACGACCACGTTGCGGTCATCGCGCGAGAACAGGATGGATCCCGTATCGGCGCTCACCACGTTCGTCCGCTCGGGTGCGGTGCGATCGTAGATGGTGACCCCGAGCAGGAGTCCGCGAGCGGAATCCAGCGAGCGCGAAAGGATGGTGTATCCTTCGAGCTGCGTGCTGAACTGACCTGCCTCGATATCGAACGTGGGTTTCTTCTTCTTGATATCCCACAGCATGATCTTCGCCTTGTGGTTCGTATCCGGCAGGATGGCGTCGTTGAACCAGAACATGCATCCCGTCGCAATGATCCCCACGGCGATCACCGGGAGCATGAGTCGCACGAGTCCCGCGCCGCTTGCCTTGAGTACGGTGATTTCGTGCGATGCGGAGAGCGAGCCGAACACCATGAGCGTGGAGAACAGGACACCCATGGGTACGGCAAGGACGACCATCCAGGAAAGATTCAGGGCGATGAGCTGAAGAATCACCCACGTGCCGAGTCCTTTACCGATCAGCTCGTCGATATACTTCAGGATGAACTGCATGAGGAAGAGGAACATCACGACGGACGTTCCGAAGAGGAACGGAGCGATGTGCGCGCGCAGTATGTAGCGGGGAACGATGAGCATGGTCACTCGCCGGAATCGGAGGATTCGAGAGCGGCTATGCGACGTTCGAATTCATCGCGCTTCTCGGGCTTCACCCGCGCCAGCTGGCGATAGGCCTTGATGGCCTGTTCGGTGAATCCCTGTTGTTCGTAGATCCTCGCCATCGTCTCCGTCACCATCGTCGGCTCCACTCCTTCGGCCGCACCGCGCGTCGTGATTCCGTCCGGCTCCTCTGTGACGGGCGTCCGCACCTTCTCGAGTCGCTGGGCCAGCTCCTCCAGATGCGTGCGGGGAGCATCGGCGGCACGCGGAGCGCGCTCCGGTTTCGGGACCTTGCGCGACGGCTTCGGCGATGCTGTCGGGGAAAGCATGGGCGACACGTTCATCGAGGAACCACGGATCACCGGGAAGGGTGGCATCTCGGGAAGCTGCGATGCGGTACGGTACGCTTTGGGCGACGATTGCACACGCAAGGGAGTGAATTCGAGTCCGGGTATCAGGCGCATGGCCGAACTGCGGATGGTCCGACGCGACGACCCCGTGGAGGTGCTGACAAGGCGAAGGCCTTGAAGCTCCATGCGCTCCATCACGTCGCGCATGAAGACCCGGTCCATGACGACATTTCCGCCGACGACGTTGATCTTCTGCAAGACCTCGTCCGTCCGCATGGGCTCGGATCGCTGTCGGGTATCGTCGTTCTTCTCGGCATCGACGTCATCCGCTTCCGCCTCTTCGTCCCGGCGCACGCTCGCATCGACGTCTTCCACGAGGCCCATGGCCTCGAGCCACCCGTCGCTGTCATCATCCACATTGGATACGGCATCGCCGAGCAACTGTTCATCATTCGGCGGCTCTACCGGTGAGGAATCGGTCACCGGAACATCCACTTCGCGATCGTCCACCGCATCGCGGGCATGCTCCCAGTCGTCGTTGTCATCGTCCACATTGGACAACGCATCGTCAAGCAGTCTCTCCTCTTCGTCCGCTTCGGGAAGATGCGGCACATCCACCGACACCTGCTCATGAGCCGTTGACGTCCGGGACGGCTCCTCGGCCACCATGCGCGTGTTCTCCGATTCTTCATCCCCGCTCCCGGTCGAACGCTCACGAGGGGACTCACTCGCCGACGGCATCGGCATGCCGGTATCGGTCAACGGAGTGCGGACGTCTTCGTCGGTGTCGTCGTCGATCCGCAACTCGACGATATCGTCCGGTGCCTCGTCCGTCGCGGACCCTGCAACCACCGACGTCGTGACGTCCGGCAATGGCACGCTCAGCACCTCTGTCTCCTGCCTCGCGGAAGCCATCTCGACCGGAGGGGCTGCAACCTGGTCGCTGGTGACGGGCTCGCTGGTGACGGGCTCGCTGGTGACGGGCTCGCTGGTGACGGGCTCGCTGATGACGGGCTCGCTGATGACGGGCTCGCTGATGATCGGAACCGTCGTAACGGGAGGGGCCACAGCAGGCGCCGGTACAGGCGCTGCTGCCCGTGCGGGTGTTTCGACGGCGGGAGGCGACGCGACGGCTGCCGTCCGCGGGAGCTCAATCGTTTTTTTTTCTTCCGCTCCCGTCGTCCCGGCAAAGGTCTGACGTTTCAGATCGCTTTCCAGGATGATGAGTGCGCGATGGGACGGGAAACGTTTCAACCCACGCTTCACCCACTCGTAGGCGGTCTCCGCATCACGCATCTGCATGTATGCCCGCGCGATGACGGCATAGGCCGTCGTGTACTCGGGATACACGGAAATGCCCTGCTCCAGAAGCTGCACGGCACCGGACGAATCGCCGGAACCCAGCATCTTCTGTGCATCGATGGCAAACAGCGGAGAAATGTCCATAAGCCCGAGAAAGGTGAGATGAAACGATGCATGCCGATGGCATGCGGTACGTCCCTTTTGTTACTTCCTGCTTCCGAGCAGGCGTAACAGAAACAGGAACAGGTTGATGAAGTCCAGATACAGGGTCAGCGCGCCGATGATGGAAACGTTCGAGGCGATGGCACCCTCGTGCGATTCGACGGCGTACATTTCCTTGATCTTCTGATTGTCGTAAGCGGTCAATCCCAAGAAGACGACAACGCCCACAAGAGAGATGGCGAAATTCAGCGCGGAGCTGGCAAGGAAGATATTGACGACGGACGCACCGATGAGGCCGAACAGACCCATGACGAAGAAACCGCCCATGCTCGTGAGGTCTCTCTTCGTCACCAATCCGTACACACTCGTAGCGCCGAACATGAAGGCGGTGCTGAGGAAGACGTTCGTCACGGACTCTGCCGTATAGGCGAACAGGAGCGGTGCAAGGGTGACGCCGTTCATTGCCGCATACAGGGCGAAGAGTCCTTTCGCCGTCAGAGGATTCAACCGGTCGATGGCAGAGGACAGCCAGACGACGATACCGAGTTCCGCGAGAATGAGAAAGAGCGAGAAACCCGCCACGGTGCCGAGAAGGGCTTCATTGCTGATGACAGCGGCGCTGGTGGCGGCCGTGATCAGCATACCGCCCATCATCCACGCATAGACGCGTTGCATGAAACCGGCGGCATCACTGCGAAGCGCGTGATCCTGCTTCGAAAGAAGTGCATCGATATCGGTGCTCATAGTGTTCTCCGTAGATAGTTGACTGAGATTGACTGAGATTGATTCAGGCTTATGATCGTTGAAGGTTAATTCGTGAATCGTACCACCCGCGCTGTGCTCTCGCCTGACGACTTCCGGCATGAAGGAACGATGTTCTGGTTTCCCGTCTCGGACACTGACAGGTATCCTCCCTACCCTACTTCTCCCGTTCCACGACGTACGATGCAAACGTACGCAACGCGTCGCGATACACCGAGGGGTCACAGATGTCCAACAGACCTTGCGCCTCGCGGACCAGGTCCATGGCTTTAGACTGTGCGGCGGCGATACCGTCGTGACGCACGACGAAGTCCTGCACGCGCGCCACATCCTTGTCCGACGCGTCTTTCTTCTTGACGATGGTGATCATCCTCTTCGCTTCGGATGCATCAGCATGCCGTTGGGCAAGAAGCAGAGGAAGGGTGATCTTCCCTTCGCGGATGTCGTTGCCCACAGGTTTGCCGAGGATGGACGTTCGACTCGTATAGTCCAACACGTCATCGCGTATCTGGAATGCCAGGCCGATGAGTTCGCCGAACTGACGCAGACGGGCGTGAACGGCGGTGTCGTTCGTGGCGGACATCGCACCGATCTCGCAGCAGGCGGAAAGCAGGGACGCCGTTTTGTCGCTGATGATGGAGAAGTACGTGGCTTCGTCGAG
The DNA here is from genome assembly GCA_040398805.1 of Kapaibacterium sp. (SeqCode). Lineage (GTDB taxonomy): Bacteria > Bacteroidota > Ignavibacteria > Kapaibacteriales > NICIL-2 > JBBATK01. Next base: position 49,929 of record JBBATK010000012.1, read on the forward strand.
GGTCTTCTGACGTGACTTCTGGATTTGCAAGAGTTCGCCTTCGCTCATGCGGCGGACGGTGTTGCTGGTGACGCCGAGGAATCCCGACTCGCCATGTTCCACCGCCACGAGCAGTCCGCGCGAGAGAAGGAAATCGCCCACGAGCACCGCCACTTTGTTCTTCCACACGGCATTGATGCTAGCAAGACCCCGGCGTTCTGCGGCGTTGTCCACAACATCATCGTGGACCAAGGTTGCCGTATGCAGGAGCTCGACCATCGCAGCGCCCACGTAGGTACGCTCGGAAATCTCGCCGATGAGTCCGGCACACAGGAACACGAGCGTGGGCCGTACCTGCTTGCCCCGGGACCGGTGCATGTAGCGGACGACGAGGTCGAGAAGGGCGACATCCGACTTCATCTGACGTCGGAAGAAGTCCTTGTTGAAACTCTCCAGGTGCTCGCGCACCGGCTCTCCCACGGTCTCGAGGATGTTCTTCGTTGTGGACATCATGAGCTAAACGGTATCCTTTCTTTGCGTCGTGCCACGCGCGCCACGATGATGCTGATTTCGTACAGCACATACAACGGAGCGGCGAAGGTGAGCTGGTTAACGGGGTCCGGACTCGGCGTCAGGACGGCGGCGACGATGAGGATGACGACGAACGAATGACGACGGTACTTGCGCATGAGCGCCGCGGAAACGAGTCCGAACCGCGCCAGGACGTACGTGATCATGGGTAGTTCGAAGATCAACCCCGACGCCAGCATCGTCGTGGTGACGAATCCGAAGTACTCGTTGATGTCGTAATTGTTCTCGATATTCTTCGAGCCGAAGGACACCGAGAACTGCATCATGCCGGGCAGCATCACATAGTACGCGAAGGCCACTCCCGACAGAAAGCAGAAACTCGTGGTGGCCGTGATACGGCGGGCCCAGTTGCGCTCGTTTTCGTACAATCCCGGTGCGACGAATTGCCAGAGGTTCCAGAGCACCCACGGGGAGGCGATGATGAGTCCGGTGATAAGAATGACTTTGAAATACAGAAAGGCCTGACCGAAGGGTCGGAGGTTCTGGAGTTTCATACCCACGCTCGTGGCGGGGGCGAGCAGCACGGTATCCATGATCGTGTTCACGAACACACCGCTGATGACACAACCGATGAGCAGACCCACCAAGGCCCACATGATGCGCACCCGCAGATCACCTAAATGATCGAAGAAGCTCATTTCCCGGTTTTCACCCTGCTCTGCCATGGTCGTGGTATTGTGGATACATCGGCGCGACTGCGCGCATCGGACCGCAAATTACGGAGAATGACGTCGGCCTCCGCGGCAACGTGGCGCATGATGAGAAGGACGTATTTTCGTCGGTCATCATTGCCCGGCATGGCAAAACAATCCCGAATCATGTTCCGTCCCATGAAGCACTTCCTTGACTTGCTCGCCCATGTCCCTCACCTGCAGGTTCACGGGTCGAATCCGCCGATAACCCATATCACGCTGGATTCCCGTTCTGCCGGACCCGGAGCGCTGTTCGTGGCGCGTCGCGGGACGACGACGGACGGACATGCCTTCATCGCCGACGCCCTCTCCCGCGGCTGCTCGGCGGTTCTGTGTGAACGACCGCCCGACGACCCCGCCGTCATGCACGCCGCCACCTACGCCCTCGTCGCCGACGCGCACATGGCTCTCGCGGAGAGCTCGCACGCGCTCTTCGACTTCCCCGCCCGCTCCTTGCGCATGATCGGCGTGACGGGTACGAACGGCAAGACCTCGTGCACGACACTTCTGAAGCAACTTCTCGAGGCGCATGGCGAGACCGTGGGCATGATAGGAACGGTGGGAAACCATATCGGCAAGGAGATGATACCCTCGACGTTCACGACGCCCGAAGCGCCCGAGCTTTGCGCCCTTTTGGCCCGCATGAAGGACGCCGGATGCCGCACCGTCGTCATGGAAGTGAGCAGTCACTCCCTTGCCCTGCACCGTGTGCATGGCATCGATTTCGCCGCGGCGCTGTTCACGAATCTGACGCAGGACCATTTGGATTTCCATGGAACCATGGACGCGTATGCGCGGGCCAAGAAGCTTCTCTTCGACGGACTCTCCTCCCGTGCCGTAGCCTGCGTGTGGAGCGATGACGAATATGCGGAGCTCATGCTTGCCGATTGCGCGGCGCAGGCCCACGCCATAGGCACACACGCGGTTGCGTGGACGGCTCCGTCGTGCGCATCGCTGACCATTCATCCCGTGCGGGAGTCGGAGGCGGGCTTGCAAGGAATACGGTATACCATGGACGGCACACGCCTCCGCGCACCGCTCTTCGGAGCGTTTCACGTGGCGAACACGGCGCTTGCATGGCAGTGCATGCGTGCGCTCGGGTATGATGCCGCGCGGACGACCGACGCGTTGAGGTCCGTGCATGGTGCGACGGGGAGAATGGAAGTCATCGAGCTTGGCGGAGTGTCGGGCATCGTGGATTATGCGCACACGCCCGATGCATTGGAGAAGACGTTGACGTCCATCCGCAATGTCCTTCTCCCCGGACAGCGGCTTCATTGCGTGGTGGGATGCGGCGGCGACAGGGACCGGACGAAACGTCCCGTCATGGGCGCCATTGCCTGCGCGTTGAGCGACGTGGCATGGCTCACGAGCGATAATCCGCGAACGGAAGATCCCGAGAGCATCTTGCGGGAAATGACGGTGGACCTACCGGAGGGTAGCGCGCCGCGGGTGATCGTGGACCGTCGTGCAGCCATTCGCGCGGCGGTGCAGGAAGCCCACGAGGGCGATGTGGTTCTTGTTGCCGGCAAAGGACATGAGGACTACCAGGTCATCGGTACGACGAAGGTACGCTTCAGCGATGCGGAGGAATTGCGCGCGGCGGTGGGCATGCGTGATGGCGAGAGCTCCGATTGACATGCCATGAAACCTGACGGTCATCCTTCCGCAGCGGCGCACGCATCACAGACCGTAGCGTCCTTTCAGGGCGTTGAAGTTCTGCAGCACCTCTGTTGCCGTGAGAGCGCGGTTGTACAGGTAGACAGCGGATATGAGGCCGTCGAAGACACGAAAGGCGCCTTCAGAGCCGATGGAGATGGCCGTATTCGCCGACGTGTTCATCGGGTTGGGCGCGAAGTAGTTCTGCACCAGCACTCCGTTCTCGTAGATCCGGATGTTCTGGTCCGTGCCGTAGGTGATGCAGATATTGTTCCATCCGACCTCTTGAAAGGTGGTGGTCCAAGTAATGTCGCCGTCGCCTAAGTTCCAGAACTGCATCTGGGGATAGGGAGTGTCCATATCGAGTCCGAAGGCCAATCGGCTGCTCCCTGCGGTACCATAGAAGAACACATTGTTCTGGTCGCGATTCCACGAGGTGGCAACGGTGTAGATCCACATGCTCACCGTTCGCGCGCTTGCTCCATAGGGTATGGTGGAATTGGCGGCAACGATCGCCTGAGTGGTGCTGCTGTTGAAATCGATACTTCCGCCGTTGGCGGAGTTGAAGGTGAAGTTGGACAAGGTCGCGTTATTCCCATTACCGGTCAGGTCGGTCCATGTCGAGCCCGTGCCCGGATAGCTTGACGTATTCCCTGCATCGAGGTGCAACACCAGGCCGTAGTCCGCAACGGCGGAGGTGGAGCGCACGCCGCGGAAACCGGTGGCGCTATAGCGTTGAGGGATGTTGATCACTGCAAGATTTCTGGCTGAGACCTGTAAGCTGTTCGATGCCTGTGTATCCCAGCTGCTGCCACGACTGCCCGAGCCCGTGGCCCCGGTCACCTCGCCGCTACTGATGCCGGGCCACAACGAGGTGTTCGCGTTGCCGTTCGTGCTCACAGCACCGTCTCCATGGACACCGGTATAGTTTCGTCCGGCCGTCTCTGCCACGTTCACCAGTCGATCCCACACGTTGCCGCTCATTTCCATGATGCCGAAATAGCTGGCACCGGACTGCGCTCGTGAGGTCGCGGTGCCGGCAAAGGCACCGGCGCGCATCGGGCCTTGCACGTTGGTCTGTCGGTCGAAGGCACTGTTGGCGTTGGCCGTCGAGGTGACCTCCCCCGCCTGTCCGCTGTTCGTGATATCACTCGCGCTTGTCGCCGTCGTCGTACCCCATGCGAATTCGTTGCTGACGGGTGTTATGGGTCCGCGACAGGCTTTCTCGAACTCAAGCTCGGTCATGGGTCTCAGACCCGACCAATCGGCAAAGGCACAACCATCCATCCAATTCAGTTGTCCCATGGCTATCCACTCTCCGTCATCGGACTGATTGACGGTCGTGTACGGAGACGTGGAGCTGTTCATGTCGCAAGCATATGTTCGCGGGCTCTCGCCACCCGGATCGGTTATGAGCCGAAGACCGATACGGTTGACGGGTGCGGAGAGATTATTGATCTCACCGGCGCTCCATGAACCACTCGTAAAGGTGTAGCCACCGGCATATCGTCCCACGACTCCATCCATCGTCACTCGGTTGGCTTGCTGCGTCCTGGTGAGCGTATTCAGAAAGTCTCTGTATTGCCCCTGCGTGATCTCGTACTTCATGCCATAAAAGCCGGCAAACCCTTTAGGAAAGCTCGCCGACAGGGTCGCCTCGGCATCTGCCGCTCCATTTCCAATGGTATTACCTCCGGACGACGATGTTCCCCAGAGTTTGCCCGCGGCATTGTCGATACCCAAGGCGGCTTCCGAGGTGATCTGAAGGGGAACGGTGCTACCACTGGTCCACGAACCGTTGGTAAAGCTCCCATCTTCCGTTCCCCCGGTGCCGACGAAGAAGCTGCCCTGTGGCACATAGACCATCTCCGTTCCGAACACTCGGATATCCACCGAGTCCGCGTCGTTGATGCCATTGGCGCCATAGTTCCAGCGGAGCTGGACGTTGCTGGAGGTGAATGTCCCGCTACCGACGTCCGATCGATACAGGAACACGCCCAGTCCGGGGTTCGTCGTGGCATTGAAGACAGCGGAGGGAGTAAGTAAGCCGACCGAGATAGCCCCTGCGGTTCCGATGCTACCCGTTGTGTGTCCGGAATTATGTAATCGTGCATGCTCCCAGATGCGGTAGCAGGTGATGCTTGCACCGCTCAGCGGGGTCGTCGGTGTGGCACTGACGACGAACTGCGTCGAATTCGTGATACTTGTGATGACCGTATTCGCAGCGAAGGCGCCGGTGCCGGCAGTGACCGTCACGGGCATGCCGACACGCAGAGCGGCGGTACTGGAAACCGTGACTGTTGTCGAGGAACTGCTGACGGACGTGAAGGTTGGGTCCGAAGTACCTCGACGGAACTTCACGAACAGCCATGCCGCGTCCCAATTGCCCGTGCTGCGACTGCGCCATGAGTTATCCCATGAAACACTCACGAGTACCGAGACGAAGTTCGCAGCGTTGTTCGCGCCCGCCGAAACATCGCGACCTGACAGACTCACCGAACTGATAGACAGATTATTGGCGCGCAATGGAAGCACGGTACCGACGACACACACCACGACCAGAACACATGCGCTTGCAACGGAGAGCGACCGTCGAACATGCGGTCGATGAATCTCGGAGAATGACGTGCGTGTTTTCATGGTGTGTCCTGACTTATTGCGAACAAATTTCCGTGACCACGCCACTGGCGTTGATTTTCACGGCGCGGGCGTTCGATGTGGAGTTCTGAATGTTATACCAATCGGTACCGTTGCCGGTGAACACGGTGGTCAAGGTCTTGTCCGTGTAGCACTTTGTGGAATTCACAACAAGCACATCCCGATCAAGCCACAGAAGCTGGTTGTAGGATGCGGGCGTGGACGGACAGGTCTGACCCGCCGCCGTCCCTATCCGCATGCTCCGGAAATCACCCTTGATGAGCAGTTGTACGTTGTCGGATTTCGCTATGCCCGAGGCCAGCAGGCCTTGGGTGCCGCCTTGTGACTTCGTCACGGCATAGGTGGTCAGTGATTGACGGTTGACACCCTTGAGTCCCGTCGGCGGTGTACCCGTGACCGTGAAGACGCCGGCGCGGACGGCGGCGTTGAACCGGTCCCACGTCACCACACGATTATTTTCCAACAGGTCCCACGGATCGGTCAACGGGGTGCCAAGCACGGTGAATACGGCATGACCGTCGTCGACGCCGCCACGATAGGGGGCATCGGCGGACGTCATCAGATCATTGAACAGACTTACCGAGGCGTCACCGCGGCCGTTACCACCCTTATACATGTCACAGTTATCAGGCACCAGTTCGCCGGTTGAGAGGAGTTGGGCACCATGCGAGTAGCCGGCGAAGACGACAGCCGCCAGTTGACTGGCGGTAAGCGTGCCGGTCGAGGTTCCAAAGAAGATTTTTCCCGACGTGCCGCCAGAGCCGCATGCACCCGTCCAGCCGTTCACCGTGAGGGTGTTGGTGCCCCAGCTCACCGAGGACGAGTTACCGAAACTGAGGTTGTTTGCTCCCGTACCGAGATTGATGATCGCGTTGACATTCACTGTGAGCGTGCCCGCCCAGGTATTATTACCGCTAACGTTTTCTACTGCCGGTGGTGCATCATCACTCATAGTATACCGCACGATGACAATGCCCGATCCTCCGCTTCCGGCTGTACCATTAGCTGCAGCACCACCACCTCCGCCACCGGTATTGGCCGTGGCATTTGCAGCTGTGGCACCGCCCGTAGCACCTGCTCCGCCACCGGCGGTGGCGGTTCCGGGAGTACTCGACCATGACGATCCACCGCCACCACCTGCTCTCGCTGTGGCAGTTCCATTGATGGATGAGGTAACCCCTGATCCACCGGCACCACCAACAGTAGAACTACTTCCACCGATGGTATTTCCACCATTCCCGCCTGCGCCGCCACCTCCACTACCGGCCCAGTCTCCACTGGCATCTCCTCCGCCATCATATCCCTGCCCTGCGGTACCGGAACCTCCATTGTTGATACCTGCACTACTACCTCCTCCGGAACCGTAACCGTCAGCTGCGTTCTGATAGGTATGTCCGGGACCACCACCAAGGGCGACAATACCCGCAAAGGAAGAATTTCCTCCCGGCGATCCTGTACCTAAGGTTCCAGCAGCACCTCCTGCCCCCACGGCCACTGCGTAGGTCTGCGGCGTCAGGGTGATACGGGCTTCGGCAGACGCTCCACCGCCACTGGATTCGCCCACCACGGAGGAACGGTAACCACCGGCACCGCCGCCACCGCCAGAGGTACCGCCTCCTCTGGCACCACCGCCACCCCCACCAATCATCAAATACTCTATCATTCCGCCACTACTCACCACTAGATCGCCGGAAGAAGTAAATGTGTGTACGCGACAATTTATGCCTGACACATTGATATCCGTGACCGTTCCTCCTGTGGCAGACACCGCGTCATTGAGCGTCAGCGTCTCGCCGGTAACGGTGACACCGCCCTGTAGTTGCAACTTGGCACCACGCGTAACCACTGTTCCGCTGGCGCTTGTTCCAAGCGCTGAATTGTTTTGGATGTTTACACAACCTGCATTGATATTTGTTATTCCCGTATAGGTGTTGGCACCGGAAAGGGTGAGCGTGCCGGTACCTTGCTTGGTGAGGGCCACGCTGGTGGCCGTACCATTTTGAATGACCCCACTAAACGTGGTGGAGGTGTTGTTGCCGCCGGCAGTTAGGGTCAGGGTTCCGGCAGCTGTGCTAGACACCGTGCCCGCGCCGGCCAATGAGCCAACAGTCTCGCTGAAACCCGCAAGGTTGAAGGTCGCACCGCTGGCCACGCTGAGCGCGCTGCCATCGGGGATGACGCTGGAGGCACCCATCTGAAGCGTGCCCGCACTGATGGTGGTTGCCCCCGAGTAGGTATTTGCACCCGAGAGAATGAGTTTGCCACTACTGCTCTGCGTGAGGTTCGTCACGTTTGAACCGATCACCGAACTGATGGTGGTCAACCCCCTGCCCTCGTAGGTAAGGGTGCCGGTAAAGTTGATCGAGCCTGTGGTGAAGATGAGTTCTTCGTTGAGTGTGCTATTTTTGATTGTAAGATTATTCGTGCCGGTTATGCCGCCGGTGAGTGTCTTCGAAAGGCCAACACTCCCATCAGGGGGGTTGACCTCGGCGATCATCTCGATGGTGATAGACCCCGTATGGCCCGAAGCGAGCACGATTGGGTTGGTGAAGGACGCAGGGTTGTTGTCATTGGGCAATAGAACCACATTACCGGTGCCGCCGTTCACGCCAAGCGTGAGCGTGCCCGTGCCGAGATTCTGTTGAGTGTTGCCGAAGTCCAACGTGCCCTGCTCGACTCGCACACCACCCGTCAACCCAGAGTTGTGGTTCCGCAATCCCAACGTGCCGGTGCCACGCTGCACCACGATGCCCGCGCCGCTGAAGGTGGGAAGCTCCCCATTCGCTGTAGTGATGGTATTGCTGCGGTTGACCGCGAATGTGGCACCGCTTTGGATCTCAACGTTTGCTGTTCCGGGCCTCCCGGTGGTTCCTCCATCGCCGATTTGCAGGGTGCCGGCAGAGATGGTGGTAGCGCCGGTGTAGGTATTCGTTCCGGTGAGGGTGAGCGTGCCCGATCCGCTTTTGGTGAGAATTGTTCCCGTGCCGCTGAGGACACCGGAATAGCTGGTGCTGCTATTATTGCCACCGACGTTCACCGTCGGTGTGCCGGAGGCCGTCCCGATGTTGCCCGCTCCGGCGAGTGAACCCGCCGTGAGGTTGAAGCCCGCCAAGGCAAGGGTGCCCGTCACCGTAAGGTTGCCCGTAGTGATATCCGTATTCGCAACGAGGGTGACAGTGTGCCCGGCAGCAATGGTTACGTTGTTTCCCGCTGCAGGCACCACGCCACCCACCCAGGTCGCGCCGACATTCCAGTTGCCGGACTGAGCCGAGGTTTGCGCCTGAGCGACACTCTGCATCAGTATCACCAAGGTGATCAGGATGATATGGTATCCATGCCGCTTCACGATGTTCAGTGGGTTTCCGCTAAGAGTGGAATACATGTTGTTTATTGAGCAGTTCGCACGCCACGACCGCCGATGACTTCCCAGAAATTTTCCCCTTGTACGACGCCGGTTCTGAATGCGCCGATATTACGACCGGAGACGGAGTAACTCATATAGTTGTTCCAATTCGAGCTCCATGCTCCCCCTCGTAAACCTGCACCTTCGTAGGGTGGGGTTGATGGCCAATTTGTCACGTTATGGTGCCCTGTGGAACTCAAACTACCGTCGCCATGCAATCCGGTATACGCTCTCCCTTCATTACGCGCCACATTAACCACTTGTTCCCAATGTCCGCCTGTCATATCCATCATACCATAGTACGCAGCTCCTGCAGCTTCTCTTGCCGTTGCATTACCCGCAAAAGCTCCGACTCGCGTAGGGTTCGTACTTGTCGTTGTCGTTGCCGACTCTGCGTTCGGGTTATAGGTGCCGCTTTTCCCGGAAAAATTTCCGTTGGTTGCTGTTTCATTGACGGAGCCACGATTCGTTATACTCGTATTTGCAACGATATTGGTGGTACCCCATGCATATTCGTTCGGCACAGGTGATAGCGTGCCACGACAGGCCTTCTCATATTCCAGCTCTGTCATAAGACGCAAGCCCGACCAATCCAAATACGACGCGAAATTATAATACGTGCCACTTGTCGACGCCAGTGACGCGCCATCGTTGGATTCATCATAGATGTTATTGCCTGATTGATCCGCTCCATAGACAGCCGGCGTATTGATAGTGGAATTCCCCGGGGTTCGTATCTCTATATAGTTCCACGTGCTTGCATTGATTTTCGTACCGACTCCCGATTCAGGGGTGCCGTTGAAATGAAATAATGTTTGTTGCTGGTAGGTGAGCGTATTCAGATAATCCCGGTATTGACCTTGACTCATCTCGTATTTCATGCAGTAAAAGGCTCCGAAGCCTTTCGGGAAGGCAGCCGGAAGCGATACCGCAGCATCTGTAGAGTTGCCCATGTGGTGACCTCTGTCATTCTGATTGACTGACAGATCATTGGACATTCCCCAAAGTCTGCCGGACACATTATCAATATCAATGGCATTTTCACCGGTTATCCTGAAAGGAATGGATGTTCTTCCCTGAGGAGAGGTGCTGACGCCTTGCGGACCGAAGGATTTCGATCCATCGGTCATACTGCCCCATTCATGATAATCGGTACCGCCTGATCCGACGAAAAACGCGCCCTGCGGCACATACACCATTTCGACGGCGAACAACCGGATGCTGATGACGGCGTCATCGGCAACGCCATTGGCACCATAGTTCCATCGCACCTGCACATTGTTGAACGAATTGCTACCCGCACCCACGGAGCTACGATAGAGAAACACTCCAAGAGCAGGGTTCGAGGTTGCATTGAATGCCGTGCCCGGAGCAAGAAGGCCGGCATCGAGGGAGCTTCCCGATGGGGCAGTGTGTCCGTTGTCGTTAAGACGGGCATGTTCCCAGATACGGGTGCATTCGATACTCGCATTACTTAGTGGTGTGGCGGGTGTGGCACTCACCACGAACTGCGTGCTGTTGGTGATGCTGGAAATCACCGTATTGGCGGCGAACGCTCCTGTTCCGCTCGTCACCCTCACGGGCATACCCGCACGCAGATTGGCCGTGCTACTTACGGTTACGGTTGTCGTGCTACTGCTGGCGCCCGTCAAGATGGGATTGCTATCCCCTACGCGAAACTTCACGAACACCCACGCGGCATCCCAGTTCGATGGACCGATGGACGTGCGCCAGGAGTTCTCCCAGCTAACATTGAATTTCACCAGTATGAAGTCGCTCGCGGAATTCATTCCGGTGAGCGAAAGCGAGCTCACGGCTAAGTTATTGGCGAAGAGCGTGCTGTGCACTGCGCACAGGCATGCAACGGCCAGAATGATCACATATCGTCGACAATGTCTCATACCCTGATCACTTCCTCTGTTGTTCAAGCTCTTCCACCCGCTTTTCGAGTTGACGGATCTTCTCGACGAGCAGTTCGATGTAATGGACGCTCATCATGCCCTTCGCATCGGTATTCACCTGGTCGGGATGCGTCGTCTGCACCTCCTGAGCCAGATACCCGATGTGGATCTTGTCGTCGCGACCGTCTTTCCACTTGTAGTACACCACATCGCCGTCGCGGCGAATGACATCCTTCAAGCGGGCATCGGAGGATTCGAAGAAGGCCGTAGCGGTGACGTTCCCCGCGGAGGAGATGCGCATGCGCTCGGCGGCGGTAGCGCCGCCCGCCATGGTGCGGAAGACGAGGTCGAATGCTTCGGTGTTATTGCCCACATTCGTCGTCACCGATTCGATGACCGAACCGATCTCCGTGTTGGCCGACGTCGTCGCCGTCGCAAACTCAAGACCTGTGCCCAAGCCGACTGCTGGATTGCCGCTGCTTTGCCCATCCAGACGCATGACGGGAACCGTCGTGTTCGTCGTTGCCAACGTATTCGTTACGTGCAGCCGCGCAGCGGGAGCGCCTGTTCCGATACCGACGTTTCCGTCACCTTGTATACGCATGATCTCGCTACTCTGCGTACTCGACAGACCGACATTGAACGTATATCTATCGTTGACTCCGGGGATCTGGAGACGGAACGTATTCGACGCGATACCCTGTCCGAAGAACTGGTGATCGTTGTTGGCCACCTCGAACATGACGATTTTCCTGTTTGCCGTCGTCTGACCTAACTGAAGCTGCGCGTTCGGCGTCGTGGTACCGATACCGATGTTTCCGTTTGCCAGGACATTCAACAAATGCGGACTACTGTGGTGGCCTAACGAAAGAAAGTTGGACGTCGAACCCGAACCGACATAATTGAATCCTACATAGCCGGCATTGTACGCCGATAGCGCACGTCCCATGATATGGAGGACAGTCCCATTCACCGGCAACGCACTATTGATTGAAGACGATGCATAACTCCAAGAGTCCGCTCCGGTCGGATTTATCTGCATTACGCCGATACTATTGGAACCGGAACCGGTTATCGTGAGACGCGAATCAGGAGTCGTTGTTCCGATTCCTACGTTGCCATCCGACGTAACGCGCATGCGCTCAGAAATTGTTCCTGTACCACCCCTCGTTCCGAATGCCAGCGACCCTGCTTGATTGGAGCTTCCATTCACCAAGTCGATCTGAGCTGAGGCGTTCACACTCGTCCCGTAGACGAAGCGTATGCCGGCGCCGCGCCTATCGGACACAGTACCATTGTTCCTGAGCACAAGGGCCTGCTCTCCCACACCGTAGCCGAGATCGGTGTTGCTGGACACGACCTCAAGAAGAGCACCGGGGGTCGTGGTTCCGATGCCGACGAAGCCACTACTGGTGATCCGCATGCGCTCGGTGTTGTTCGTCCGCATGACAAGCGGGAAGGCGTTCGTTGCGCCAAGGAACTGCGTGGTGGAGTCGGTAAGGGCGTTGCCCGTAAGTCCCCACCCGCTTGCTCCGGCCAGCAACGCCGCACGCGTCGTCTTCGTGACTTGGTTACTACTGTTGATCATAAGCACCGAGTCCGTTGCTGCAGCTGAAGCTGCACTGGACAGTGTGAGCGTACCACCGACAGTGGTGGCGCCGGACAGCGTATTGACACCCGCGCCGGACTGCGTGTACCCACCGCTCGTGGTGATGCCGGTGACCGCGGCGATGGCGCCGGAGGAGTTGACCTGGAATTGGCTCGTTGAGCCAACAGACAGAAGAGACGACGGGGTCATCGTGCCAATTCCCAAATTTCCTGCCAGATAATTATTAGCTGTTCCCGATCCAAACAATCCATATCCGCTATTGTTAGTCCATTGTATTGACCTCCAATCAAAAGCAGCGGTTAAAACAGGATTGATATACAAACCACGTGTTGTTCCAATTGCACCACCTGTTTGATTTATAGTAGGATTTATCAATATCATTCCTAAAGTGCCATTTCCACTTGTTGGCTCAAAAATATCTTGAACCAATACAGTATTTCTTTCTCCACTTGTGTGTGTATTTATTGATAAGTGTCTCAATCTAATTGCAGAAATCGCACCATTGCCTCCATATATATTCAAACCTGAGGTTGATGTTACGGGAATATAATCATTGCCTGCAATAACACCATTATCTTGTACTCTAAATCCGACTGTACCATCAACATTCTGAATAATTAAAGCATTTGTTGCGCTTGTGTTACCAGTTCCCCGGAATAAAACATTTCCGTTGACTTGTAAAGCGGAACCAGGTGTGGTGGTGCCGATGCCGACGTTGCCCGCGCTCGTGATACGCATGCGTTCGGTGTTGTTCGTCCTCGCAACAAAATCCACCGCATCGGTGGTGCCGATGAAGTTCGTCGAGGCGCTGGTGCCCGTGTTGCCGGTCAGCGCCCAGGCATTGCCGGCGACGAGGTTCGCAGGCGTGATGCGCGAGACCTGGTTGCTGGCGTTGATGACGAGCACGTTCTCGCCCGTCGTCGCGGTGACGGTCGGCAGCCCGGTAAGAGCGAGCCGCCCGGTGGTCCCGCTCGCGATGGTGACCGCGGTGGCGGCGGTGGTGTTGCCGATCGTGGTCGCCGCCGTGCCCGTCGTGTTGAGGGCGATGGTGCCCGCCGCGGTGATGCCCGTCGCCGCGGCGATGGCGCCCGACGAATTCACCTGGAAGAGGTCGCCGTTGCCCACCGTCAGCATCGCCACCGGGGTGGCATCGCCGATGCCGACGTTGCCGGAAGTTGTGAATGTTGCAGTTATGGTCTCTGACGATTGAGAGCGGACATCTAACCCCGCAGAATATAACGACAAGGGTTTCCAAGACACACTCGGCGCCAGTGACAATATCTCGGCTCTGTCGCTTGTTGTGTTATATGCCAACGCTAATGCAGCACCATTTGCGCTGCCAGCGTTAGGACCAAAAACAGAGTAGCCAGTTGACCAGCCGAAAACACTTGCTCCCGTTCCTGTTGTACTTACTACAGACAATCTCCCGAACGGAGTCGTCGTGCCGATGCCGACGTTGCCGTCACCGGTGATTCTCATCCTGATTGGCGACGCCACACCATCCGTAGCGCCGGGACCTCTGACGGTGAAATCCAGATTCGCCAGATTCGTGAAGGCGTTACCAAAACCAGGGGTGCCTGTGCTGGCGATGACCGACGCTGCTTGTGAGCCGGTAGACCCATCAGTTCCTGTGCCGATGAATCGAAGCTCCGCAATGTTTCCCGTTTTGTCTGTGTAGAGATTACTACCCGTAGACACCTGCTTTGAACTGATAGAGACTACCGACGGATTCCCTACCGTATTCAGATCACCGAAGTTTACATGGCCATACCTGTCTGCCGATGAGTTGCCGAAACCTGGTCGCACTCCAACAAGGAACGCAGAGCCAGACGTCGGGCTACCGGCGGTTGGAAGTACATGAAGGAGCGCTTCAGGTCCAGCGGTGCCAATACCTACCTTACCGTCAGTCGTCACCCGCACCTTCTCGGTGTTATTCGTCCGGATGACAAGGGGCTGATTGCTTGTTGTTCCCAGGAACTGGGTCGAGGCGTCAGTGATACTGTTTCCTGCCAAAGCCCAACCGGTTCCCGCGAACAACGCTGCGCGTGTGGTCTTCGTCACCTGATTACTGCTGTTGATCATAAGCACCGAGTCCGCTGCCGCCGCCGAGGCCGTACTCGAGAGCGTGAGGGTTCCGCCGATGGTCGATGCCCCCGTGGCACGGAAGGTTCCTGCCACGTCAAGAAGAGTGCTTGGAGTCGTGGTGCCGATACCGAGGTTGCCGGCAGTGGTTATCTTCATGACTTCCGTCCCACTTTCCCCTGAGAGGAAACGTAGACCAAATGCACCATCATACTCGATTGCCGGCGAGTCTGTGAATGCTCCGATGGTCAACAATGACGGATTAGCACCGGTACGGGATACTTTGATTCTGAAGTTATTGACGGCATTACCGGCAAGGATTCCGCCATTGTTGATCTCAAGTCTGTCCGCCGGCGTCGTCGTACCGATACCTACTTTGCCATCGGAAGTAACGCGAATCCGCTCCGTCCACATCGCCGAATTGTTTCGCGAGGCGACTACCAGCGGTACATTTCCGCTTCCAAAGTCAGGTCCGAAGATTCTCCATCCGTAACCCGAAGCGAATGGCGAATTCTGGATCTCGAGACCGCCTTCCGCGGTTTCGCTTCCGCCCAAAACACGCACAGCACCTTTATACGTTGGCGCTGCCGTGCTGCCCACCGCTATATCCAGTCTGCTTTGAGGGGTGGTAGTACCTATGCCCACATTTCCGCTCGCGGTGTATAATGTGGGTGCAGTTACGGAAGTGCCCAAACGGAAATCCGTCGCACTCACGAACACCCTCTGTCCACCTCCGACAGCGGTTTTCGCCGTCAGGACAGCAAACTCATTCGTATTGTCATTTGTGAGTTGCGTGTAATTACCTACTTGTAATGGAGCCCCCGGATTATTCGTTCCTATACCGACATTACCACTCGACGTTATCCGCATGCGCTCCGTGTTGTTCGAGCGCAGAATGACGGGAAACGCATTCGCCGAACCGAGGAACTGCGTCGTAGAATCCGCGAGAGTATTCCCCGTCAGCGACCAGCCGCTCGCGGCGAAGAGTTCCGCGCGCGTCGTCTTCGTCACCTGATTACTGCTGTTGATCATAAGCACCGAGTCCGCCGCGGCGGCTGAAGCTGCGCTGGAGAGCGTGAGCGTACCGCCGATGGTCGTCGCACCGGACAGCGTATTGACACCTGCACCGGACTGCGTGTACCCGCCGCTCGTGGTGATGCCGGTGACCGCGGCGATGGCGCCGGAGGAGTTGACCTGGAAGAGATCGCCGTTGCCGACGGTGAGCATCGCCACCGGGGTGGTGTCGCCGATGCCGACGTTGCCCGCGCTTGTTATTCTCATTCGCTCGGTCGGATTGGAAACCGCTGCACTTGTACCAAATGCCAAGTATGTATTACCAAATTGTGTATGTACTCCGGCTATAGAAGAATAATGATTATCATTGCCTCCTAGTAAAAGGACTGAGCTTCCATATTCGGCTCCAACAGCTCCACTTCTTAAGGCTAGTTTTACATTTGCGATTGTACCTGCATACCCTTGAGTCGGATTATCGGTTCCAATACCAACCACTCCCCCACTTGTTATTCTCATCCGCTCCGTGCCGTTGGTGCGGGCGACGAAGTCCACCGCATCGGTGGTGCCGATGAAGTTCGACGAGGCGCTGGTGCCGGCATTACCCGTCAGCGACCAGCCGCTCGCGGCGAAGAGTGCTGCGCGCGTCGTTTTCGTGACCTGGTTGCTGCTGTTGACCATAAGCACCGAGTCCGCCGCCGCCGCCGATGCTGTGCTCGAGAGCGTGAGCGTGCCTCCGATGGTCGATGCCCCCGTGGCACGGAAGGTTCCTGCCACATCGAGAAGAGTGCTTGGAGTCGTGGTGCCGATGCCGACGTTGCCGCCGAGAGCAGCCCCACCGATGACCATGCGGGTCGTATTCGCGGTGCCGAACTCCATCTGCACATTGTTCACGGAGGTAGCATCAATGCGAATGAACCCTCTATGGACATCGCCGGCATTCTGTCTGAAGAGCAAACTAGCGATAGCATTCGGCGAACCGTCGATGAGCAGGTTTGCACCCAGTCCTGTCGAACTCGGGTCTCCGACAACCCTCAATCCGCCAGATACATCGAGCCTTGTCGCCGGACTCGTCGTGCCGATGCCGACATTACCGCCTACGTTCATCCGCATCACTTCGCCAACGCCAACTCCGAATCGAAGGCTCATCGTCGGACCGGCGTCGGTGTCACGCACGCCGTCGATGTAGGCGTTCTGCACATCAGAGAACCACGAAATCCGCTGTCCCGAACCAGATGCATTCGAGGCGACCTGAAAACGCAGCATATCCACGACAGAGCCGGTAGTGGGTGTTTGCATGGTCAAAGGAACCGACGGGTTCGCCGTCCCGATGCCCACCAAGCCGGCGCTCGTGATGCGTATGCGCTCGGTGTTATTCGTCCGGATGACAAGGGGCTGATTGCTTGTTGTTCCCAGGAACTGGGTCGAGGCGTCAGTGATGCTGTTTCCTGCCAGAGCCCAACCGGTGCCCGCGAACAACGCCGCGCGCGTCGTTTTCGTGACCTGGTTACTGCTGTTGATCATGAGGACGGAGTCCGCCGCGGCGGCGGAGGCCGTGCTCGAGAGCGTGAGGGTACTGCCGATGATCGTCGCACCGGACAGCGTATTGACACCCGCGCCGGACTGCGTGTAGCCACCACTCGTGGTGATACCCGTCACTGCGGCGATGGCGCCGGAGGAGTTGACCTGGAATTGGCTCGTTGAGCCGACAGAAAGGAGAGACGACGGGGACGTCGTGCCGATGCCGACGTTGCCGTCCTTGGCGATTTTCAGCCGCGCTGCTGGAGCCGCACTTGCGCCGTTACCGGTATAAAACGTAAATCCGCTTCCTGCTTGACCACCAGCATTATTAAACCAAATATCGGCATTTGGATCCATACCGATACTTGCTCTTTGTGGTGTAGCTGCGTCATTCCACAATACAATTTTTGCACCGCCGGGAAAAGCAGCATTACCAGCAGCAGGTCCCGTATACCCAGCGGTGGTGCTTACATATAATTGCACCCCAGTCGCACCGGACCCGCCCTCAAGATGCAACAGCCCACTCGGGTTGTTGGTCCCGATGCCGACGTTGCCGGCGCTCGTGATGCGCATGCGCTCGGTGTTATTCGTCCGGATGACAAGGGGCTGATTGCTTGTTGTTCCCAGGAACTGGGTCGAGGCGTCAGTGATGCTGTTTCCTGCCAGAGCCCAACCGGTGCCCGCGAACAACGCCGCGCGCGTCGTTTTCGTGACCTGGTTACTGCTGTTAATCATGAGCACGGAGTCCGTCGTTGCGGCCGAGGCCGTGCTGGAGAGCGTGAGCGTACCGCCGATGGTTGTCGCACCGGACAGCGTATTGACACTCGCGCCGGACTGCGTATAGCCACCGGTCGTGGTGATACCCGTCACTGCGGCGATGGCACCTGAGGAATTCACTTGGAAGAGGTCGCCGTTGCCCACCGTCAGCATCGCCACCGGGGTGGCATCGCCAATGCCGACGTTGCCAGAGGACGTGATGCGCATATTTTCGGTATATGTACCCGTCGAGACATTACCCAGGAGATTGACGGTGCTCCAGTTACCGAATGAAACCGGAGAGCCGGATCCTGCCGCAATGACGGGACTGAGTCCTGTCTTCTTGACAAGTCCAAGACGGCTGTTGCCCGGGGCATCGACGCCGATGTACGTGTCTTCCGAATGTGCCACGATATCGCCAACCACATCAAGCTTTGCCGACGGCGCCGTGGTACCGACTCCTACATTTCCCGAGGCATTAATTCGCAGACGTTCAGTGAAGGTTCCCGCGCTGACGTTACCGCGAATATCTGCGGTGCTCCAATGTCCAAACATCAAACTCGTGCCCGAACCAGCTGCAAAAACAGGAGAACTTCCGGCCTTCTTGACAAAGCCCAGACGACTGGCTCCGGCATCAGCGCCCATATATACACCCTCACCGTTCGCGCGCACATCCCCTGCCACGTCAAGTTTGGCGCTGGGTGCTGAAACTCCGATACCGACATTACCACTCGACGTGACGCGGAGTTGCTCGACGTTAGCCGTCCGAATAGTGAAATCCACGTTGTCGGTCGTGCCGATGAAGTTGTTCGTCGGGTTCGTACTTGCATTTCCCGTCAGAGCCCAACCGGTGCCCGCGACCAACGCTGCGCGTGTGGTCTTCGTGACCTGGTTACTGCTGTTGATCATGAGCACCGAGTCCGTTGCTGCAGCTGAAGCTGCACTGGACAGTGTGAGCGTACCACCGACAGTGGTGGCACCGGACAGCGTATTGACACCCGCGCCGGACTGCGTGTAGCCACCGGTCGTGGTGATACCCGTCACTGCAGCGATGGCGCCGGAGGAATTCACTTGGAAGAGATCGCCGCTACCGACGGTGAGTAAAGCTGCCGGCGACGCATCGCCGATGCCGACGTTGCCAGCTGAAGTTATACGAACTCTTTCATTAACATTTCCACCAACAGTTGTCCAAAATGATAGATTACTTGCGGCTCCAGGATCATTAGTTGAATTACCAACAATAAATGAACTACCGTGAGAACCATCTGGGGCTCCATTTAGAGGGCCGTATGAAGCACTATTACCAAATGCTAAAATATTGTTTCCAGTAATATTCGTTGAAACTAAAATAGTCCCTCTAGAATCAAACCTTGTTAGTGGATTTATGACTCCGATGCCGACGTTGCCCGCGCTCGTGATGCGCATGCGCTCCGTATTGTTCGAGCGAAGAATGACGGGAAACGCATTCGCCGAACCGAGGAACTGCGTCGTGGAATCGGTAAGGGAGTTACCCGTCAGCGCCCAGCTGCTCGCTGCCGTCAACGCCGCACGCGTCGTCTTCGTGACCTGGTTGCTGCTATTGATCATGAGGACGGAGTCCGCCGCCGCCGCCGATGCCGTGCTGGAGAGCGTGAGTGCTCCGCCGATGGTCGAAGCGCCGGACACCCCGAGAGTACCCGTTACATCAAGGGTACTTACCGGAGCGATGGTGTTGATACCGACCCGACCGCTCACCTGCCGAAGAGGAGTAGCGGGAAAGATAACGGAAGGGGCAGCCACGGAGTTCACCGCCGTCGATGGTGTGAACGTACTCGTATTGATTCCTTCCTCTTTTATGAGAATGTGGGCGATACGGTCGGACGAGCCACCGGTGCGACGAAGACGTAAGCTTACAGTGCCGTTCGTAACACTGGCATCGATTTCGAAGTCGTTACCACCGTATGCCGCCGTTGAGGAGAGTGGTTGCACCAGCCACCACGCACCTCCGGTGATATTGAACGCCGTTGGAAGAAGATACTGCTTGGTGACTGCGAAACTGGGTTGGTTGACCGTGACGGCGATCCACAAAGCCGAGGATCCATTACCGAAACTGAAAGTTCCCAGATCCACCGCATCATTGATAACCGTCGGGATGGACCGTGTCATACTCCGCGTACGGAAATTCGTCAGACGCAAGTCTCCCGTGACATCAAGTCGTTCGGCAGGGCTCGTCGTGCCTATACCAACATTACCCGCGGCATCTATCCGCATGCGCTCCGTGTTGTTCGAGCGGAGAATGACGGGAAACGCATTCGCCGAACCGAGGAACTGCGTCGTAGAATCCGCGAGAGTATTGCCCGTCAGCGCCCAACCGCTTGCTGCCAGCAACGCCGCACGCGTCGTTTTCGTCACCTGGTTACTGCTGTTGATCATAAGCACGGAGTCCGCTACCGCCGCCGATGCCGTGCTGGAGAGGGTGAGCGTACCGCCGATGGTGGTGGCACCGGAGGGTCCGACGCGGAACTGCGTGGTTCCTGCATTGTTCTGCAGGTCAAGAAGATCCGCAGTCTGACCCGATGCCCCCTTGATGAGCAATCCTTCGTTCGCTGCTGCGGCAGGGGTGATCTGCACTTGCGCATCGCCAGTCGCGGTGGTCGGGTCGGCACCGACGCCGACACGGCCCTGCAAACGCGTGGCGGCGATACTGCTGTTACCGAGAACGGCGGTATTGCTACCAAGACCGCGCGCACCGGCGCCGATGACGATGGTATTCGCATCGCCGTCTGCCAAGGCCCGGGTATCGTTGCCAAGAAACACCGAGTTACTCACCGAATTGAGTGGCGTACCCGCGTTGATATGACGACCTGCTTCGAAACCGAGAGCAGTACTACTTCCTGCGGTATTATGATAAAGCGCTCGTGTACCGACAGCCGTGTTGTTATCGCCCGTCGCGTTGGAGTAGAGAGCTTGCATACCAACAGCACTGTTGTTGTTTCCGGTCGTATTCGAATAAAGTGCGCTCATACCGACGGCACTGTTAGAGTACCCCGTCGTGTTCAGATACAGCGCTTGCTTACCGAAGGCACTACTCTGGTAACCGGTCTGGTTGGAGTATAAGGCGCTCATACCGACGGCACTATTATCGTATCCGGTGGTATTCGTAAACAGTGCGCTCATACCGACGGCACTGTTGGACGAACCGGTCGTGTTGAATCGCAAAGCGGTGCTTCCCAAAGCACTATTATGGATCCCGGTCGTGTTGGCCGCAAGCCCGTTCGCGCCTACAACGCTATTCGTCGAAATGCCGGATGCCCCACGACCCACGTTCACACCATTCGCTACCACATCATTCTGCGTACTCAGCACACCCGCTGTGCTGATCTGTGCCTGGATGACGTTGTTCGTTACGAAGCTCAGGTCCCGCGCACTCGCCGCCGTCCCCGTCGTTCCGACGAAGTTTCCGGTGGGTGCGGCTCCCAGCGTGCCACCATTTGTCGTGCCACTATTTCCCGAAAGAGTCCATGCATTCGCTCCGGCAAGAAGAGCCGCACGCGTCGTCTTCGTGACCTGGTTGCTGCTATTGATCATGAGGACGGAGTCCGCCGCGGCGGCGGAGGCCGTGCTCGAGAGCGTGAGGGTACTGCCGATGGTCGATGCCCCCGTGGCACGGAAGGTTCCTGCCACGTCAAGAAGAGTGCTTGGAGTCGTGGTACCGACACCTATGTTACCGTCTTCTGTAATAGTCATTCTTTCTGTTGAGGCTACTAAACCTGTTCTGTCGGTAAAGAAACCAATCCTTGATGCTGGCACTCCTAAATGACCGTTGGCATTATTATACACTTTCATACCGTTGAATCGTGCACTGAGCTGACTATTTCGAGATAGCCCATAATAATATTCCTGCCATGTATCTGTCGTAATATTCAAATTCGTGGGACCGACAATTCCGGAACTTGCGAAACGAATACTACCATTGACATCTAGTTTTTCCGTAGGCGCATCAGTACCTATACCCACATTACCACCAGCCGTGATCCGTATGCGCTCACTACCGTTGGTATTCACCGCAACGGCTGCACTACCGCCGTAGATTCCTGCGCTTGGACTGCCGACCGTATTGCTGAACTCGATGCCTGTCATGCCTGAAACTCGAGACAGCTCGATGCTGCGAAAATCAGTGGAAGTGATCAACAGTGGATTTGCTCCTCCATCAATGTGCAGTCTCCTCACGGGACTGCTCGTTCCGATACCGATGTTACCACTCGATGTTATCCGCATGCGCTCCGTGTTGTTCGAGCGCAGAATGACGGGAAACGCATTCGCCGAACCGAGGAACTGGGTCGTGGAATCGGTAAGGGTGTTACCCGTGAGCGACCACGCGGTATTGGTGACGAGGGATGCGGCCGTGGTCCAACTGAGCAGTCCGTTTCCGTCGTTCAGCATCACCGACGACGCTGCACCTTGAGCACCCGGCCAGGTGAGCGAGTAACTCGTGATACTGCTCGGTGGCTGGAACATGATGGACTTGGACGGATCCGAAGGATGGATGACACGTAACGACTGATGGGTCGTGGCACCTTGTCCGTGCAGGACGGTGACAGCAGACAACCAGACGATGACGGTCGATATGACGGAACGGAGGTTTTTCATGGGCATTGTGGTTTACCGGACATGCGGGCGGTGTTCACCGCCCATACCACGCATCGTCCCCTAACGGGACCGAATGGGTATCACATGAGTTTACAGGCAAATTCGATGCCAGAACCATCTCCACGGGGGTGGGAGAGCGTTCGGAGGTAGGTCAAACGAGGGGTTTGGTCACCATACGCGCGGCGTTTTTGGGCAAAAACGCCGGAATATGGCAAAATGACGTCATTTCTTCACTTCTTCTTCGACGCGTTGACGATCAGCTGATTGAGCGAGCTTTCCGTCATGGTGGGTTGCACCGCCGCCGTCCATGAGCCGGTAGCGCCGTTGGCGTCGTTCGTACACGTTCCCGTCAGATTCGAGCTGCTATTCCCTGCATCCATGTGGACCGTTCCATTGGAGAAGAGAACCGTCAGGGTGTCGTTGTTGACCTGCCACGTGGGCTTGTCCTTCACCACGCGGTCATTGTCGAACGAGACGAGCAGTGCCGAACTGTCGCTTTTCATCATGAGATAGAAATGCGTGGGTTCGGCTTGTCCCTGCCATTGCAAGGTCCCCTGCCAAACGGTAGCAGTCACCGATGAATCCGTGCCTTGCGCCAAGGCGCCGATGGAAAAACCGACGAAAAGAAGAACGAGGATGACAATGGATTTCATGATGTCGAGGTGGTCCGTAAGGATTATTGAACACGGGTGGCTTTAAGGTACGAACCGACTTTCACGCGGGTTTCGTTCGCGCTCGAGGACTGTTGCGTCCACTGGACGGTCACACTGCCCGCTGTTCCGGCGTTGGCCACATAGCCCTTCAGGATGACCTTGTTCAACGTCGTCGTCAGCGAGGAGATATTATCGGTGGCACCACTTGCCGTGATGATACCCTCGCCCACGTTCGCCGTACTCGTCTTCGATGAACTCAGGAACACGGTGGATCCCGCCGGCGAGACCACGGTGAACTGCATGCCGCCGTTGGTGGCGTTGTTCGTCGTGACATACATGACGATATCGAACTCATAGGTCTGGTTCGCCGGAATGGACACGGTGAGATGATCGTCCGCCTGCAACGCCGTGCTGCTCGTGACGACTTCATCGGCGGACTTCCGGACGAATTGGACACCTGTCGAAACCATGCTTGTGGGGTCGGTCCAGCTCATGACACCGCCGGTCGTTGCCGACAACATCTGTCCGTTCGTCGTCGGTGCTGCGGTCGGAAGCGTGTACGTGATATTCGCGGCCTGCGCTCCCGCCTGGATGTTCGTTTGGAAGGTACCTGCCGGATTGCGCAGTTGAAGCTGACCGGCTACACCCGTCGTGGGGTTGATGAGGACATTCCCTGTCGTCGTCATCCCCGTGGCCGCCGCGATGGCACCGGAGGAGTTCACCTGGAAGAGGTCGCCGTTGCCCACAGTGAAGAGCGATGCGGGCGACACGTCGCCGATACCGACATTGCCATTGCCTTGCAAGGTCATGACGGTGGCGTCCGGCAGATCCGTACCGCCATCGGCCAACCGGAAATCCACCCTCGTCTGAGAACTGACGGAGGTACCGTAACTACCCAGCATCACATCGAATGCGTTCCCCCATTTGACAGTCGCCGTCTGTGGTCTTTGATATCTTGCTATGAGCAAAGAATTGACGGTATTGGTCGCTTGCGTAGGCAAGTTCACTGTCAGTTGGGCTCCCGGATTGTTCGTACCGATACCGACGTTTCCGCCGGACAGGACGCGCAGACGCTCCGCATTCGACGTCCGCACGACGAAATCCACCGCGTCGGTCGTTCCGATGAAGTTCGACGATGCGTTCGTGCTACCATTACCGGTCAATGACCATGTCGTACCAGCACCCGTGACCGTCGTCCAACTCATAGTTCCACTCGCATCGCTACTCAGTACTTGACCCGCCGTCGGAGCCGCCGTGGGCAAGGTGTACGTGATGTTAGCGCCTTGCGCTCCGGCCCGGATATTCGTTTGGAAGGTACCTGCCGGATTGCGCAGTTGAAGCTGACCGGCTACACCCGCTGTGGGGTTGATGAGGATATTCCCTGTCGTTGTGATCCCCGCGGCCGCCGCGATGGCACCGGAGGAGTTCACCTGGAAGAGATCCCCGTTACCCACAGTGAAGAGCGATGCGGGCGACACGTCGCCGATACCGACGTTTCCGCCGGAAAGAACGCGCAGACGCTCCGCGTTCGTCGTCCGCACGACGAAATCCACCGCGTCGGTCGTTCCGATGAAGTTCGACGATGCGTTCGTGCTCGCGTTACCCGTGAGGCCCCACCCCGATGCCGCGATGAGGGCGGCGCGGGTGCTCCGCGTCACCTGATTGCTGGCATTGATAAGAAGTATATCGTCCGAGGTCGTGCCTGATGCCACGCTCGTCAGGGTGACCGTCCCGCTCGCACGGAACGTTCCTGCCACATCCAGAACGGTCGCCGGCGCTGTGGTGTTCACACCCACGTTTCCACCGGTGATGGAGAGTCTCGCCGCTCCTGCCTGCACGAACTCGATATCGTCATCGCCGTCATTCCCGTTTGCGATCTGCAGTTTGGTATTCTCTCCGGACTCCACGTAGTACCTGATGTACGCATCGTCCCCACCGCCGCCGCCGATGTTGTCCGGCCAGTTCAAACCGAAGCCGGCCGCCGGGGTGATATCACTACCCATCACCTGCAGGACACTGATGGGCGACGACGTACCGATACCCACATTGCCATTGGCTTGGATACGCATCAACTCGCTGCTCGCCGAAGTCGACGTGCCGGCATTGAAGGTGAAGACATCTGTGGACGCGGGTATCTGAAAGCGGAGATTATTGCTCGCGATACCCAGACCATAGAACTGGTGATCATTGTTCGCGAGCTCAAATAAGACGACTTTCCGGTTGGCGACGGTGTTACTCAACTGGAGCTGAGCGTTCGGAGAGCTTGTTCCAATACCGAGGTTTCCGTTGTGGATGCGCATGCGCTCGACGTTGTTCGTGCGGAAGGCCAAGCCCTGATTGTCCGTCGTACCGATGAACGAGGTGCCTTCCGTGGTACCGGCATTACCCTGGGGCGACCAGAAGGTCTGCCACGACGTGGTATCGTTGTTACCGGGATTATTGTCGGTTGCGAGTGCGAACCGGTTGGACCCGAAGGAACTGCTGGCCGGGCCTGCCGCCGGCAAGGTGTAGGTCAGGTTCACGGTTTGGGGTTGCGCGACAAAGCCCGTGTAGCTCGTGTTACCGGTCGTGTAGAACGGCTCTGCTATGCGAAGCTCGTTCGGAAGCGAGTTCCCATTGGAGATGAGGAGGTGACCTTCGACATCGAGTTTTTCGTCGGGCGACGACGTGCCCACGCCAAGGCGAAGGGACGCATCATCCCAATACAAGCGCGGATCGCTGGTGATCTGCGTCGTTGTCGACCACCACGCCACCTCGCCCACCACGCCCGTACCGCTCACGGGACCGGGACTACCGGTGCCGGAGGCGGTGCGCCACTCCAAGCTGATATCATATCCCGCTGCGGCACTACCGGACACCGTACTGACCGCCAGAAGTTGATTGACGGTGGGCACGATAGCCGGGAACGTGTATCGCAGGTCGTACGCTTGAATGGGCGACTGCAGCGACGTATAGTTCTGACCGCTACCATTCGGCTCTTGAATACGTAACTGATAGGATGCGTTGTTCAGGTTCGCCAGCAGCATGAAGAACGATTGGTTCTGCGGACGGAACGCATCGGTGGAGAAGATGACACTATCACGGATGTAGTGAATACCGGCCGCGGGCGCGTTCGTGTTGATACCCACATACCCGTTGGCGGCAATGCGCATCTGCTCCGTGTTCGAGGTACCGAACACCAGGGCGGAACTCTCATAGTTCCACAGGCGCGTCGTCAAGTCGCTCAGGATACCCACGGCAAGTCCGTCGGTGCTTCCCTGACCGGACGTACTGCCGTTCGTCAGCGTGAGGTAGGTGTTCGTGCCTGTGCCCTTGTCCACATGCAATCTCGTGGCCGGATTGAAGACGCCGATACCGACATCGCCCGTCCGACGGATGACCATGGCCGCTTCCGATGTCGTCAGCTTCGTGGCATTGACAGCACTGTTGCCGCTGACGCGGAATTCGAGACGACCGTCCGAGCTTGCGTCATCCAGTCCCGCGATGGCCGCATAATATCCCGCACCGTCGTTACGGAAATCGATGGACGAACCATGGTTCTGATTACTTCCCACAGCATAGGTGTTCAGCATGGAGGTTTCCGTGCCGTTGGTTACGGTTCGTCTGATCTCCAAAGCCGAGGCCGGGGTCGTTGAGCCGATACCCACATCGCCGGTGGAGGTGATGCGCATGCGCTCGGTGTTGCTCGTACCGAAAATCATCGGGTTCGCTTCGCGATTGAAGAAATTCGCCGAGAGGTCCGAACCGAGTCCCATGTACATACCGTCGGAGGCGGTGACGCCCGAGGTGGCGTTATTCGTAAACGTCAGGTATGAATTCGTTCCCGTGGAGGCATCGACATGCACACGGCTCGTGGGAGCCAGAAGACCGAAGCCCACCTGTCCCGTCGGGTCGATGAGCATCCGATATGCTGCAGCCGCGTTATCATAAAAATAGAAGTTATTGGTGTTATTGTTCGAGGCGTCCGCACCGAATTCCCAGGTGCTGGTGGCACCCTGCTTGAGCTGAATGGCGGCGCGCCGGTCCGCAACGCCGGACCTTGCGATGGTGAGGTAGGCGTAGTCCGTCCGACCGTTGGCCGCCACCCCGCCACCGATGGCAAGGTTGCCGACAACGTCCAACGCGGTTACGGGCGCAGCCGTTCCCACCCCGAGTCGTGAGTTCGTATTGTCCCAGTACAGATTGGCATTGGAGGTAAGGGTGGTTGCTCCGCTCCAGAACGCCACACGCGTGGCCACACCACCGGGCGTGGAGACGATGCTGTTACCGGCCCCGAGATCGGTCCACGACAGCACGCCCGCATTCGTCGTCTGCATCACCCCGTTATTCGCAGGAAGTGCCGTCGGCAAGGTGTAGGAGATATCTCCTGCTTGCACTCCTGCCTTGAACGAGCTGAAATTCGATCCGCTGCCACTCGGTTCACGGAAGCGGAGTTCGCCCGCCGTGCCCGAGTTATCAAGATACATGTTGCCGTCCATGAGCGTGAGTTTCTGACCAGGCGACGTCGTTCCGATACCGACATTTCCCGAGGCCAAGAGAGTAAGTCCCAAGGTCAACGCGGGAGTATTGTAGATTCCGAAGTAGAGCATATTCGACGACGAACCTGCTCCCACATAGCGGAATCCTAAAAAGCCGGAGTTATAGATGCTTTCAGACTGACCTAACAAATGAAGCACGTTGCCATTCGCCGGCAGGTTTGCATTCATGGATGACGAGGCGTAGTTCCACGTATCGGCACCGGTCGTCGTGATTCTCAGCGCCGGCACAGAGCCGGATCCCGTGCTCGTGACGCTCAAGCGCGCGGTGGGCGAGTTCTCGCCGATACCGACGTCTCCAGCCGACGTAATGCGCATGCGCTCGCCAATCGTACCCGCAGAGTTCCGCGTTCCGAATGAGAGGATACCCTCGTTCGTCGTCGCGCCATTGAGAAGGTCGATCTGGGCAAGACCGGCGGAGTTCGTTCCCGAGGTGAAACGAAGTCCCATGCGGGCACCCGCCGTCGTGGTCGTATTCCGGATGACAATCGCCTCTTCGCCCATGTCATACACCGCATCGGTGTTACCAAGAGCCACATCCAACATTCCTTGGGGATTCGAGGTTCCGATACCCACTCGTCCCGTCGACATGATCCGCATGCGCTCGGTGTTGTTCGTCCTCGCAACAAAATCCACCGCATCCGTTGTTCCGATGAAATTCGACAATATGCTTGTGCCCGCATTACCCGTGAGGCTCCACCCCGAATTCGCGATGAGGGCGGCGCGGGTGCTCCGCGTCACCTGATTGCTGGCATTGATAAGAAGCACATCGTCCGAAGTCGTTCCTGCTGCCACGCTCGTCAGGGTAGCCGTACCGCTGGCTCGGAAGGTTCCGTTGACATCAAGTGCCATTGCGGGCATTGTGTTATTCACCCCTACGTTTCCGCCATAGATGTTGAGTCGTGCGGCACCGGCTTGCACGAACTCGATATCATCATCGCCGTCGTTGCTGATCCCGATCTGAAGTTTGGTATTCTCTCCGGACTCCGCGTAGTACTTGATATACGCATCATCCATACCGCCGCCGCCGATGTCGTTCGGCCAGTTCAAACCGAAGCCGGCAGCCGGGGTGATATCACCACCCATCACCTGCAAGACACTGACGGGCGAAGACGTACCGATGCCGACGAAGCCACCACTGGTGATCCGCATGCGCTCGGTGTTGTTCGTCCTCGCAACAAAATCCACCGCATCCGTTGTTCCGATGAAATTCGTCGAGGCGTTCGTACTTGCGTTACCGGTGAGCGACCATGAACTTCCCACAAGTGCCGCGCGTGTGGTCTTCGTGACTTGATTACTACTGTTAATCATGAGCACAGAATCCGCCGCTGCGGCCGAGGCCGTACTCGAGAGCGTGAGCGTTCCGCCAACCGTCGTGGCACCGGAGGGTCCGACGCGGAACTGCGTGGTTCCAGCATTGTTCTGGAGGTCAAGAAGATCCGCAGTCTGACCCGATGCCCCCTTGATGAGCAATCCTTCGTTCGCCGCCGCGGCAGGGGTGATCTGCACTTGCGCATCGCCAGCGTTGGTGGTCGGGTCCGCACCCACGCCCACACGACCCTGCAAACGCGTGGCGGCGATACTGCTGTTACCGAGAACGGCGGTGTTACTGCCAAGACCGCGCGCACCTTGACCGATGACGATGGTGTTCGTATTGCCAACAGCCAAAGCGCGGGTATCGGCTCCGAGGAAGACCGAGTTGTCGACGGAAGTGAGATCGGCACCTGCATTGATATAACGGCCGGCATTCAGCCCCGTTGCGGAGTTATTATCCCCCGTCGTGTTGGACATAAGGGCATTCAGCCCCATTGCAGAGTTATTAGACCCGGTCGTGTTGGCGAAAAGGGCATTCGCCCCCGTTGCGGCGTTATAAAACCCGGTCGTGTTGGAGTAAAGGGCATTCGCCCCCATTGCGGCGTTATAAATCCCGGTCGTGTTGGAGTAAAGGGCGTTCACCCCCGTTGCAGAATTATATTCCCCCGTCGTGTTGAATCTAAGTGCATTCACTCCCGTTGCGGAGTTGCTAGACCCGGTCGTGTTGGACAAAAGGGCATTGACCCCCGTTACAGAGTTATTAGACCCGGTCGTGTTGGCGAAAAGGGCATTCAGCCCCATTGCAGAGTTGTTAGACCCGATCGTGTTCTGCTCCAACGCACTTCCACCACTGGCTGTGTTACCGACTCCTGTGGTATTCGCCCGAAGCGAAGTCGAACCAAGAGCGGTATTGTTCGTTCCCGTGGAATTGAACTGCAACGATTGCAGACCCACGGCGGTATTGCTCGTACCGATGGTATTGGACAGCAGGGCGCTGGTACCGACGGCGGTGTTGTTACTGCCCGTCGTATTCGATTG
Source organism: Kapaibacterium sp. (SeqCode) (assembly GCA_040398805.1). Classification (GTDB taxonomy): domain Bacteria; phylum Bacteroidota; class Ignavibacteria; order Kapaibacteriales; family NICIL-2; genus JBBATK01. Next base: position 79,960 of record JBBATK010000012.1, read on the forward strand.
CAAGACCTGGAAACCGGTACCCGTGTTGTTATTACCCGTGGTGTTGGATTGCAGAGACTGGAATCCGCCGGCGGTGTTGCCACTGCCCGTGGTATTCGACTGCATGGACTGGAAGCCGCTGACGGTGTTGTTGTTACCCGTGGTATTGCTGAGCAATGCCTGATATCCGTACGACGTATTGTTGTTGCCGGAGGTGTTGTTCTGCATGGACTGAGCACCGACGGAGGTATTGTTGCTGCCCGTCGTGTTGGCGGCAAGTGCCGCATTACCGACAGCGACGTTGGAAACAACATTGCCCGCTCCCCTACCCACGGTCACGGAATTCACCGACATGTCCTTTTGCGTGCTCACCACCCCACCCGTGTCGATCTGCATGCGGATGAGGTTCTGGGTCACCAGCGACAGGTCGCGGGCGCTTGCCAACGTGCCCGACGTACCAAGATAATTTCCTGTGGGCGCACTACCCAGCGTGCCACCGTTCGTGGTACCCGTGTTCCCTGTAAGAGCCCATGCGCTTCCGCCGATCAACGACGCGCGCGTGGACTTGGTGACCTGATTGCTGGCATTGATGAGCAGGACGTCGTCGCTTCCCGTTCCCGT
>JBBATK010000013.1:0-29446 GCA_040398805.1 Kapaibacterium sp. (SeqCode)
ACACATTTTTTCGTATCTTTCCGGCAGTTAACAATTGGTATACTCTTTTGAACTATCGATGGGTTTTTCGAGAAACGCCTGATGAGAAAGCAGCCGACACACTAGTACAAGAATTAAAGATTCCCCGCAGTCTTGCGAAAGTCCTGAGTTCTCGGGGACTTCGTTCGGCAGACGATGCGCGGAAATTTTTCGCACCTGAACTGGACTATCTCCACGATCCGTTTCTCATGGATGGTATGGAGAGGGCAGTGCAAAGGATCGAAGAGGCTATCCGGTCGAAGGAGCTGATTTGGATCCATGGTGACTACGATGTGGACGGTACCACCTCGACGGCGATGACCCTCCAATTCTTACGCGAGATTGGTGCGAGGGCCGAGTATTACATTCCTGAGCGAATGACGGAGGGCTACGGTCTGTCCAACGCAAGCGTTGACAAAGCCGTTTCCCTTGGAGCGACGCTCCTCATAGCCGTGGATTGCGGCATCACGTCCAACGACACCATCGCGTACGCGAACTCCCGTGGCATGCAGGTGATCATCTGCGACCACCACGAACCCGGAGATGTCCTTCCTGACGCCTACGCCATACTCGATCCCATCAAGCCCGGATGTCCGTATCCCTTCAAGTCCCTCGCCGCCTGCGGTGTGGCCTTCAAGCTGGTGCAGGCCATCTGTGCGGTGAACGGAAATCCCGAGAGGGCGTACTCGTATCTCGATTATGTGGCGATCGCATCGGCGGCGGACATCGTGCCGCTCATCGGCGAGAACCGCGTGCTCGTGCATCACGGCTTGGAGAAGCTGAACATGGATCCGCGTCCCGGATTCAAAAGTCTGGTGGACTGTGCCAATCTCGAGTTCGGTAATCTCACCACGTCGAGCATCATTTTCGGACTAGCCCCGCGTATCAATGCGGCCGGTCGTATCGGCGACGCCAAGCGCGCGGTGGAGATGATGATCCAACCGGATGTCGTTGCGGCGTACAAGATCGCGCAGGAGTTGGAGCAGGAGAACCGTACGCGGAGGACGATCGACGAGAAGACGTACGCCGAAGCTTTCGCGGAAGCGGAGAAGTTCATGGCGTCGGGTACCCGGCGTTCCCTGGTCTTGTATTCACCCGATTGGCATGCAGGCGTCATCGGCATCGTCGCCTCGCGACTCGTGGAGAAGTTCCAGATTCCCGTCATCATGTTGACGAGTATGGACGGATTCGCCAAGGGTTCGGCGCGAAGCATCAAGGAGTTCGACATCCACGCAGCGCTGAAGCATTGCGAAGGGTATCTGAACGAATTCGGCGGACATAAGCACGCGGCCGGACTCACCCTGCCCATCGACAACGTCGACGCGTTCCGGGAGGCGCTCGATGAAGTGGCGCGCATCCATGTGACAGACGACATGCTGGTGCCCGAAATCCTCATCGATGCGAACCTCACGCTGAGCGAACTCTCACCCGGATTCTTCGACCATCTCCGTCGCTTCGCGCCCTTCGGTTTCAGCAACCACAAACCGGTGTTCCATTCCCAAGGAGTGCTCAGTGCCAATGGAGTGAAAGTGGTGGGGAACAATCACCTGAAGTTCCGGGCATTGCAATCGAACTTCGTCATCGATGCCATCGGATTCAACCTGGGAGACAAGATCTCCATCGCCGCTTCCCGACGTCCGTTCTCGCTCGTGTTCACCCTGGAGGAGAACACCTACAACGGTATCACGGCTCCGCAGATCCGCATCAAGGATATCCGCTTGGACGATTGAACGCAGAACGCGGGTCGCCGCAACGCGATGACCCGCGCTCTGTCTTCCCGTGTCCGGAGCAGCATCGCCCGATCCTCCGGTCCCGCTTCCGCTCGTCGCATTCACGCTCGGTCGCACGTTCATCTCGGTCACCCTTCACTCTCGGTGGATAACAACCATGCTTGGTCTTGACGATGTTTTCGAACTCCGTGCACGTGTGCATGAGTATGGCGGCAACGGCGACATGGAAGCGCGTCCGTTGCTTGAGCGCCTCGCGGTCGTGCATACGGAGATCCTGAACCGGTACGTGGCGGACTCCAACCGATACTACTCATCGGCCGTGGCCCGGCATCGATTCGTCGCCATGGATCTTCGCATGGAGAAAGAGATCGACACATCTCTTGCAAAACTCCTAGACATCGCAACGAACCCATACCGCGCTCAGGCCATCCTCAATCCGGAGCTTCCGCAGCACTATGTCGAATTCCTCTTGCACACGCTCGATCTTTGCGAGCATCACACCCTGGGGTCGACGTCCCATGAATCGACAACCGACAGCGATACGCGAAAGGATGGCGGACCTGCCGATGGCACATCCGCGAAACCCGCATCAGCACTCTCACTCGAGCTGTCATCGGCGTTGACATCCTGGTCCGATGCCGCCGGCGCGGCAACGGCGGACGCGGCACCCCGATTGCATCGATTGGTCGTGACGGACATCGGGCGGCGACTGCAGACAGCCAATGGCGAGATCCACGTGCTCGACTGCTTGAGCGAGGACGGAAGGGATGTCCGCGTAGCACTCCGGCATTCTCTGCTCGGAGTGGCCGAGCAGGTATGGGTAGGAGCGTCCATCCATATCACCGAGGCACGGGCGTTGGACGACGAGCGCATCGTGACGACGGCGGAGAGTGTCTGCGTGGTGGAGCCGGATGTACTCGTGGATGTGACCGACGTGGCGGAGTGCTTCCAGCAACGCAGTGTGGAACCGCTGCTGTCGCTTCTGCGGAAGTTCACGCGCAGTTCTGCCAGCGAAGCGGTGGTGACGGGTTCCATCATCAACTCCTGCTTCGACGACATCCTTCTTCATCCGGACAAGGAGTTCGAGGACATGTTCCGCGACGCCTGCGTGGCCAAACCATTGTCGAGTATCGCTGCGCTCAGTGCGGAGCAGCGCATCCTGGTGAAGGAGACCGTTCGCGACCATGTGCAGCGATTGCGCGAGGTGATGAAGCGGGTGAGCTACGACCGAGCGGTCGTGGAGCCGAGTTTCATCTCGCCGGTGTTCGGACTCCAAGGACGCTTGGATGTGATGCTGGAACACGACGATCATCCCTTGCACAAGACGATCATCGAATTGAAGTCGGGCTCCGCTCCGGGCATGGCGGCAGCCGGAGGTTTCGGGACGCCGCGTTCGCGCGTGTGGCGCAACCACGAGGCGCAGATCGCCTGCTATCAGCTGTTGCTGCAATCGGCCTATCCGGGTCGGTACGGTGCCAGTGAGATACTGTATTCGAAGACGGACGAAGAACCGTTAAGGAATGTTGATGTGTCCCCGTCGATGCTGCAAGAGGTGCTCTTGTGCAGGAATGCCATCATCCGCATGGAGCACGAGATCCGCTCGAAGAACTTCTCCGCGATACGCAAAGCCTGCGAGTCCATCCCTTCGTTACCGTCCTTCATGACGAAATCGCAGGAAGAGGTGCGAGCGATCTTCGTGACGGACGATCAGGACATGCTCATGTATGCCCAGGCGTTCCTGTATCTGATGCTGCGGGAGAATCATGAACAGCGTGTCGGTGGGTCGCGCTCGGGATCGGGGTTCGCGGGACTCTGGGCATCCACCCTTGCCGAGAAGAGACAGCGTCACGCCGTTCTCAGCGGTCTGCGTCTGCTCACCGACGCGGTCGATGACGACGGCACACTGACCTTTGCGCGGTCCGCTGCCGACGACACCGCGGCGGTGTTCCGCGTGGGCGACATCGTCGTCGTCTATCCGGTCGATCCCCTCGGCGGACGGGCCGTGTATCATGGTCTGCAGCGGAAGGGAAGCATCCGCACCATCGACGGCGAACACGTGGTGGTGCGGCTTCGCGGTCAGCAGCCGGTCATCGCACCGGGTGAGGAACTCTTGGACTGGCAGTGCGAAGCCGATTACATGGAATCGTCCGCGTCCGCTACGCTTGCCACCTTCATGACCTTCTTCCGATCATCGGAACGCACCCGGAATCTTATCCTTGGCCGCATCCCGCCGGCACTGCGGGAACCCCGCGGGACGTCGACCGTGATGGCGCTTGCGGTGGAGCGTGGGACGGCGGACACTGCGCCGCCGCCGGCGAACGGATCCGGTATCGATACGGAGGAGGAGTTGAACGCCCATCAGCGGGAGCTGCTGGAAAAAGCCCTGCGGGCGGATGATTACTTCCTTCTGCAGGGGCCGCCCGGAACGGGGAAGACCTCCGTCATGCTCAGGGCCCTTGTGCGAAACCTGCGCGAGAACTTAGGCGAGACCGTTCTCATCGCCGCCTATACGAATCGCGCGGTGGATGAGATCTGCCGCATGCTGAAACGCACGTTGCCGCAAGCGGAGTACGTTCGCATGGGACGGCACGAAAACACGGAGCATCCCGATATCCTGTTCCAGACGCTTGTTCGCGACAAGGGACTTGATGAAGCCGAGCGGCATCTGCGGAATGCCCGCGTCGTGGTGGCCACCGTCACCTTCATCAACAGTAATCCCGAACTCTTCGATGTCTGCCGCTTCACCACCGCCATCGTCGACGAGGCCGCCCAGATCCTGGAACCCCATCTCGTGGGCATGATCTCGCGGATGAATCGCTTCATCCTCATCGGCGATGAAAAGCAGCTACCGCCCGTGCTCGGCATGAACGAGCGGTCGCGGACGGTGAGCAATGAACGTCTGGACGCCATGGGCATCGGAGATCTGCAGGTATCGTTGTTCGATCGACTGCTGCGGTGCTGCATGCGGAACGGGTGGACGCATGCGTATGGCATGCTCACGCACCAAGGACGTATGCATGAGGAGATCGGCCGTATCGCTTCGGAGTTGTTCTATGGCGGACGCCTGGTGTCGCTGACCTCCCGTCAGCACGATAACCTACCGGTCGTCGCGGGCCGGGTGCGTCGCGGGTCCGGCGGCCTGCTCCCGGAACATCAAGCCAGGGAGATCCTTCGCCATCGGTGCGTGTACATCCCCACGCCGCGGAGCAATTCGAAGAACGTCAATCCCTCGGAAGCGCGGTTGTGCGCGGAACTGGCCATCCTGTTCTTCGAGGCGTCGAGGGATGCCGAGGGATGGAACGACATGCGGCTCGGCATCATCACGCCGTTCCGCGCACAGATCCAGGAGATCCGCACGGCGCTCCCGCCGCGCCTGCGCACGTCCGTCACTATCGACACCGTGGAGCGCTTCCAGGGATCGGAACGCGATGTCATCATCCTGTCACCCGTCGTGTCATCGGCTGCGGCTCTCTCCGCCATCCAGAGTCTCACCCACGAGGAGGATGCCGTCATCGACAGGAAACTCAATGTGGCACTCACCCGGGCCCGTGAACGGTTCATCCTGCTGGGCGACGAGGATACCCTTCGGACACTTCCGCAATACGCTGCGCTCATCGACCATATCACCCGCACGGGGATACGCATCACCGTTGGAAACGCCATCACATGATAACGCGTCGTCCTCCTCGTACGGCGGAATAGACGGTGATCGGAGACTGCCGGTTCCGTGGAGGAAGGCGACACGGTCATTCGCGACAGGATTGTGCATCCGTACGATTGTGCACGGGGGTGCTATATTCTTCCCACTCAATGCATCACCCGTTATCGGAGAATGGTACATGGTCACATCTCGATTCCTCGTCCGTGGACTTTTTTCAATCCTGCTCCTTCTTTTCGTGGCGGGCATGAGCGGACCGGACGCAACCGCCCAGCGCTTGAAGTGGATGCAACCGGAGAATCCGCTCAAGGGTCTGTTCTGGTCCACCCTGACGGTCGATAGCGACTTCGTCTATGTCAACACCTATTCGAATGCGTCCCGCGTGAACATCGCGGGGTTTCAGCGTTCGCACATCAACGGCGGCGGTTGGAAAATGTTGAGGCAGAATACCATGTCGTATCCTTCCCTCCGTGCTGCCGTGCGAGGAAATCTGTGCCTGTTGGGGGTGCAGGAGGGTGGACTTCTCCGATCCACCGACGGTGGCAATAGCTTCACCTTCGAATGGCCGTTCGAATCGATGGATTCGACCATCGACGTCGTCCACCTGGCCTGCGCTCAGCGGTTCAACATCATCACCCAGACGAATAACACGATAGCGGTACAGGAAGTCGGGTCGAACCGGTGGCGGCTCTTCACGACGGTCATCGAAGACCCGATCGTGGACATGCGCGTGGTGGACGATTCGATCTTCACGGTGACGAAGAAGCGACTGTGGAAGGCGCATTATCGCGATACCGTCCTCACGCCGTGCCTGGAGCTTCGCGACTCGGTGGAAGAGATCACCTCGCTCGCAGCACTTCCCGGTGTTCTCCTCTTCGGGACGTCCGAAGGCGGCTATCGGTCCGTGGATGGCGGCAAGACGTGGAAGCTCCTTATGGTGAACGACGAACGGAAACCCCTGCGCGTCACCTCTCTCACCTCGTTCTGCGCTATCGCGATGAATTCGAGTTTCGATGCCGTCGGCATCGTGTACCGATCCGACGATCTCGGCGTCACCTGGAAGCTGGTGCCGCAGTTTCCCGCGCTCGTCGCCGATGCGGTGGCATACAAGAACGATGTCATCGCCATGGATATCCGCGGACGGGTCATCTGTGCGAAACCTGTCATCAACGACCACCTGGACTTGTGTTCCTATCCCGTCGATTGCGCCCTGCCCGTCATGGCGCCGCACGCCGTGACAGGATTCGTGGTGTGCGATAAGGAACCGATGAAACGCTTGAGGAACTGGGACCAGTGGCTGCCGTCCACCTTGCCGCGCATGACGGTGACCGACGTCGCCTATGTCGGCGGTCGCCTGCTCGCCGTGGGCGAGGGGGAAGACATGGCGGTGAGCGACGACGGGGGCTTGTCGTGGTTTCCGTTAACCGCGACCGGACTTCCCGCGAACGTGCGGTGGAAACGACTCATTGTCCATAACGGCATGCTCGTCCTGCACGGCGCCGATAGTTCCGTGTACATGTCCACCGGACCGGATGCGACGTGGACTTCGGTATTCACAAAGGTTCCCGATCACGTTGCGTGCCACGACAGTTCCGTTTGCGTCGTGTCCGCGAACAGGTTCTGCCGACTCATGACGAATGCTCGTGGTTGGTGGATCCGCCAGGACACCGTCACCATGATCGACGGCACGGCCTCCTTCCGCGATGGCGTGCGGTCCTTGGTAGCGCGCGACACAGACCGCGTGTATGTGCTGACACACGACGGACGATTCTTTGTCAACCGATCCGGTGGCGCAAACGGATCACGGTGGGATGAACGGAGCGTGCCCTTCACCGACTCCATCGCCTCTCTGCGCTGTACGCGAAACGCCGTGTTCGCCGTGCTCCGACCCATGGGCCTGATGCGCAGCACCGATGATGGCGACAGCTGGCAACGAGAAGAGACGGGATTGACCGATGCCGTTGTCGATATCAAGTCCGCAGGTCCTACCCTCTGGGCCTCGACGGAATACAAAGGACTGTTCGTGGCCTTCGATGATGCCCTTGTGTCGGTGAAGAGTCCGTCGGACCCGGAGCAGGAAACCTCAACCCTGCTCCACCCACAGCCCGCTTCGGACCTCGTCCGCAGTCCGCTGTTCGCCTCCTGCACCGCGGTCAGCGTCAGCTCGTCCATCGGCACGTCTGTTGGCATCCTGCCCGTCATGGCAGGCGGTCATGTGGATGTTTCGGGTCTTGCACCGGGCATGTACCTGTTCAGCACCGTCGATGCAAACGGCGCACTGCTGCGCATCGCCGTGCGGTGCATGGTGTGGAGATAAGCAGAAGCGGTCGCGCGACGAGATCATCCGGCGTCGGTTGAGCGCACGTGGAGCGATTGCCTATGATCCCGGGCAACATGACGCTATCGAGAAGGATTGCGCTATCGCGAGGGATTACGCGGGAACGAAGGGAAGGTTGTTCAGGTCTTGGACGGATATTCTGCGAACAGACTCTTGAGTGCCGCACCTGTGGGAGAGGTCTTATGCTTGGCGACCTGTTCAGGAGTTCCCGTACACACCACGGTCCCGCCTTTGTCGCCTGCTCCCGGACCCATGTCGATGATCCAATCGGCGGACGCCATCACATGGACGTTGTGCTCGATGACGAGCACGCTGCTGCCGTTGTCGACGAGTCGGCGGAAGCAATGGAGAAGCTTCGCCACATCGTCGATATGCAGGCCCGTGGTGGGTTCGTCGAAGATGTATAGGACGTTCTTGCGGTTGTTATCATCCAGATGGGTGGCAAGCTTGATGCGCTGCGCTTCGCCTCCGGACAATACCGACGAGCTTTGACCCATGCGCAGATACCCCAGCCCCACCTCGCGCAACACTTCCAGCCGTTCGGTCACGCGTTTGATGCCTTTGAAGAACTCCACCGCCTCGTCGATGGTCATGGCCAGGACATCGATGATGGATTTGCCGCGGAAGAGGATGGAGCGCGCTTCGCGCTTGTATCGAGAGCCACGGCAGGTCTCGCATTCCAGCTCGATGTCCGGAAGGAACTGCATTTCCACGACGACCGTGCCGGAGCCCTCGCATTGCTCGCAGCGACCTCCCGCCACGTTGAACGAGAAGTGTCCTGCCTTCCAGCCCAGCTGCCGTGCGGCTTGCGTGGCGGCGAAGGTTTCGCGGATGACATCGAAGGCCTTGGTGTAGGTCACTGGCGTGGAGCGCGAGGAACGTCCGATCGGCGACTGATCGACCATCTCGACATCACGGATGAGATTCATCCCTTCGATGTGTTCGCACTTGCCGACGATGCCGTTGTACCCGCCCATGTACCGCTTCAGGTTGGCGAACAAGACGTCGTGGACGAGCGTGCTCTTACCGGAACCGGAGACACCCGTGACAGCCGTGATGCAGCCAAGGGGGATATCGAGCTCCTTGACCTTCAAGTTGTTCTCATGAGCGCCCTGAATGGTGATATGCTGTCCCGAGCCCTTACGACGTTTGGACGGAAGGTCGATGCGCATGCGATGCGACAGGTATTTGCCCGTGAGCGACTCCGTATGCGCCATGATATCGTCCACCGTCCCTTGGGCCACGAGCGTTCCGCCATGTTCGCCGGCACGCGGACCCATGTCGATGATGCAATCGGCGTGACGCATGATGTCGGTATCGTGTTCCACGACGACGACGGTATTGCCGAGATTCCGCAGACGATGCATGATACGGATGAGTCGCTCCGTGTCCCGCGGGTGCAGTCCTATGCTCGGTTCATCGAGCACGTACAGCGTTCCCACGAGCGATGATCCCAAGGACGTCGCCAGGTTCAACCGCTGCGATTCGCCACCGCTCAGCGTATGCGACAACCGGTCCAGGGTAAGATATTCCACGCCGATATCCACGAGCAGTTTCAGTCGCCAGCGGATCTCCTTGAGCACATGGGCTGCCACATGTTCCTGATACGGCGTGAGGACGAGGGAGTCGAAGAATGCCGATGCCGCCTCGATGGTCAACGCGACGACGTCGGGAATGCTCTTTCCTCCCAGATACACGCGGCGCGCGGAGGTGCGAAGGCGCGAGCCGTGGCACGCCGGACAGCGTGTGTATCCGCGGTATCGCGACAGCATCACCCGGTTCTGCACTTTGTACGACTTCTCCTCGAGCTCCTTGAAGTACCCGTGAAGTCCGGGATACTGCCGGTCGCCATTCCACAACCATTCCCACTGCTCCTTCGTGAACGATGCCACCGGCGCATCCGCTCTGATACCCACACGCGTGGCATGGGTGATCAGCTCGCGGTTGTGCGCGGAGGATTGCAGGACTTTGAAGGCATGGATGGCACCGTTGTTCAGCGACTTCGTCGTGTCGGGGATGACGAGATCCTCGTCGATCCCCATGCTCCGACCGAAGCCCTGACATGTGGGGCAGGCACCGAAGGGGGAATTGAAAGAGAACAGTCGGGGCTCGGGTTCCTGATACTCCGTGCCGTCGTACGGACACGCGAAGGTGTTCGTGAACAGGTGCGTCTCGCCCGTCGTCACATTACGCATCACCACGCGTCCGCCCGTGAGCTTGAACGTGGCATCGATGGAGTCGAACAGACGGGACTTCGTGTCCTCGTCCTTGCGCAGGAGCATACGGTCCGCCACCACGAGCAGGTTGTTCACCGTGGCGGTATCGGGAAGCTTCTCCTCTTGCACATCGATGATATCGAACGTGCCGTCGATCATGACGCGGGTGTACCCCAGGGCCACCAGACGGTTGAGCTCGGCCGCGAGGTCCTTCACATCGTCCTGCAGGCGGAACAGCAGGTAGATACGGTCGTCCTCGTTCCACGTCCACACGGTGTCAAGGATGGATTGCGGCGTGTCCTTCCGGACCTCGCGGTCGCACTCCTTGCACCGGGTGGTGCCGATGCGACCGTAGAGCAATCGCAGATAGTCATAGATCTCTGTGGTCGTTCCCACCGTGGAGCGCGGATTGCGCGTCAGGGTCTTCTGCTCGATGGCAATGGCCGGAGGAAGTCCGGCGATACTGTCCACCTCGGGTTTGTTCTTCCGTTCCAGGAACTGCCGGGCGTACGCCGAGAGGGATTCCACGAACCGACGCTGACCCTCGGCATACAACGTGTCGAAGGCAAGCGATGATTTCCCCGAACCGCTCACGCCGGTGATCACCGTGAGCTTGTTCCGCTCGATGTCCACCGACACGTTCTTCAAGCTGTTGACGCGGGCGTTGCGGATGCTGATGTATTTCTTACGTGCTTCCGACATGGGAGTAGGGATGCGTGAGGCGATGATGGCCCGCAAAATAGCGGGAGCGACCTCGCTATGCGGGGAAAAAAGTTCGACGACAGCACAGCGCCGCCACTCTAAAAGGTCCAGCCCACGGACATCCTGAACATGCGTCCGGGCATGGGGTAATTCGCCACGATCACATAGTCGGCACCGAGCAGATTGTCGCACTCCGCCCGCACACTGCCCATGCCGCCCGCCATCGACCACTGATACGCGGCGAAGACATGCACGGTCGTGTACGGTGACAGCGCCGACGCCCGAGCATTGTCCGTTTGCGTAAAGCGCTCACCACAGCTGTTCAACCCGGCACCGCCGCTCAACGGTCCGGCACTCACCATCACCTGCGCATACCCGAGCGTCTGTGGCGTGTACGGTACCAGCCTATTGATATTCCTCGAGCCGGACGTCCGGTCCCGCACGTCCTGCAGGGTGAATCCGGCGCGGAAGAGAAGCGTGGACGAGAGGCGGGAGACGAGGCCCACCTCGCAGCCCCTCGACCGCACGGAGGCGATGTTCATGGCAGACCACGTGACGGGACTCCGCGGAATGGCAACGATCTGGTCCTTCGTCTCCCGATGGAACACGGTGGCGCTCATGGTCGTTTGCGTGGCAGCTACCATAGGAAACGCGTACTCGGCCGTGAGCCGGACCATGGTGGCCTGTTCGGGCGTGAGGGTGGTTGAGCCGTAGTTCTGGTAATACAACTCATTGAATGACGGAAGGCGGAAGGCCCGCGCGGCATGAGCGCTGATGTCCACTCCGTCCGCCAAGCGCACCAGTACCGACGCGCGCGGCGTCCAGAACGGCGCCGCATCGCTGTTGGCATCCACACGAACACCGCCAAGAAGGAACACGCTCATGGACGGCGTCGTCAGCAACGGACGTGACTGCGCACCGACTCCGATGCCGATGCTGGTACGAAGGGCGCGATCGCCCGCACCGAAGCGCAACAGGTCCCCCCGCACCTCGCTCACCGTCGCATCCACCCGCACCGCTGCTTCGTCGCGCATGGCCGTGGCGTGATGCACGGACAAAGCACCGCCCACGTCGCGCGAGACGAAGCGGTTACGGAAGGGCACGCCCAAGAGGGACGACGACGTATCGGCGTATTGCTGGGTCTGGAAATTCCCGAAGGCCTGCCACCGGAGTTCCGTCGTCGCGGATAGCTGTGCAATACCGTTATGCATGAGGAGCGCCGCATCGTCATCGAGCCGCGCCGTCGACGTACCGATGTTCCCTTGCGTCACCGCATCGGGCGCGCCGCGACGCGAAGAGCGAAGGATGACACGGGTGGTGCTTCGCCACGACGAATCGTTGGTGGACACGGTCAGCATGCCATTAGCGGATGTGTAGTCGGCATTGGTGCGACGGAACTCCGATGTGGTGCCGAAGTTGGAAAAGGCGAAGGGATAATCGCCGTGAGCACGGCGCAGATCCGCATCCGCCGCAACCACCATGCCGCGGCCCGCCGGCATGCTCACACGCGTTGCGATGCCGCGCTCGCCCCAGGAACCTGCATCCGCTGTGACACTCGCTCGCAGCGACGAGTCATCGGGGGTCTTCGATGTCATCATCACGATGCCGCCCATGGCATGCGCTCCCGAAAGGGTGGCGTCCACCGCATCGGTCACGATGACGGAACGGAGGAAGGAGGACGTGAAGGTGGAGAAATCGAAGAGTCCGTTCTGCGTTCCGTTGAGTCGCACTCCATCCAGATACACCGCCGTCTGCGAGGCGGCCGCACCCCGCAGGGAGACGGTCTTGATGCCTGCCAGCCCGCCGTAATCCCGCACGAACACCCCCGGCATGTATCGTAGTATCTCAGCCGACTGACGTGTCTGCATGCGCACGAGGTCCGAGTCGTGGAGCTCGGCACTGCGGGTGTGACCGAGCACGGCCGGGACGACGGGACGAGCGGACTCCGCCGTCACTTCCCGGAGGCGATACGTTGCCGTGTCCTTGCGACGAGGTGCCTGGGCGACAACGACGACACTGCCGACGAACAGCAACAGTGCACGCAGGATCCATTGTCTGCGTACACTGTTATCACGACGTCGTATGGGAAAAGCTGACCGCATCAGGGTGTCGGTGGGTGAATGAATCCGCATGGCCGCCGTTCCTCGAGCCACGTGGTCCGCGTTCCGATGCACGGCCATCGAGGACCAGGGACGTGGGCGGAGGTATCGATGGACGGCGCTTAGCGGTAGATGGCGATACGCACGGGGACGGGTCCGACATCGTGTGCGTGCTTCAGGACGCCCTGCGCGCTGAAGTGCATGACACTGCCGTTACGACTGTAATCGACGGCATCGCAGATCCACACGGAGCCGTCGCGCGCATCCACGGTGAGTCCGTTCACGGTGATCCCTACCGGGATACTGAACAGCGGCGCTGGCGTCGGAGTGGCGAGCAGAGGATTGATCATGAGCACCTGTTGTGCGAGCACGGTTTCGGCGCTCTTACCGATCACATACACGCCGTTCGATGTCACATTCATATACCCGCTGCCGATGAAGGTCCACCGTGCCGTCTCCTTCAGCGACGCCGCATCGTATTCCACGATGCCTTGCTTGGCCGTAGGATTGGTGTAGAGTTCCTGATAGTAGGCGTAGAGACGTTTCTTGTCCGGACTCAGCTGCACTTCGGTGACGTTCTTGCCCACGTTCAGCACGCTCGTCACCGAGCGGGTCGCGATGTCGATGACAGAGACGGTTCCCGCGCCTTTGACGGTGTCGCGCAGCGTACCGTAGCCGCTATTGGCAACGAACACCTGCGTGGCCGTTGCTGCGACACCCTGTGTCGCGGGCCCTGTCACGACATGATCGAGCAGGGTCAAGGTGGAGGGATTGAAGAACTGCACGCCGTCGCCGTTGGTAGTGCTGACACACGCTAGTGTACCATTGATGATTTCGATCTCCCACGGGTCGTAGGCGACAGGAAGGAGGATTGTTCCAAGGTGAACTCCCGTCCGTGCGTTGATCGCTTCGATGGCGTGCGACTTCGTCACGGAGATGAAGGCCGTATCGCCCTTGAAGGCGATGTCGTTAGCCGTACCACCGAGTTTTCGTGAGGCGTTGGCAGAGGAGAACCAGGAAAGGTCCACGGTATTGTCCGGCCGAATCCGGGAGAGCGACGCGTTATCGAGGCCGAAGGCACCCTGATTGACGACCATCACCGCACTGTCCAACGCGGGCGGCGGCGTGGCGTCGGGAGAGGAGGTGGACGTGCAGGACGAGACGGATGCGGTTGCAAGGACGAGTGCGCACAGGCACAGCACACGTAGGTGTGCGAAACACGAGTTGAGCATGATGTTTGGACTGCGGGCCGTCTGCCATGGACGGCGAAGAAAAAAAGGGAAGGGATGACACGACTCCCGGGGATCGACGAGACGTCCCGATGATACCGCGGTCAATCTTCCTCATCTCCGCCGAATGGCGCGGCGGGGTGTCGGGTGACACGTGATGAGCATCGTTGGCAGGTCTTCCGACTCGGGTTTCATCCTTTCTGTCTGCCTTCCCGCTTGTGGCAGTGGCATGAGCGACAGATCGTCTACCCTCACGGCGGCGCAACCGTTCCCGGTTTTCACGGGATTCCCTATTCTCTCCGCGTTCGCGGAGCACCAACGACATTTCGCGGCAAAGATAGCCACAAGGGGGAAGTGGTGCAGCCGGAGTTATGCACAGGTCGGCTCCCTTTGTCATGTCGACACCGCATGTCGGGTGACCGGCTCGCGGGTCACGGGTGCGCGAATCGCCGTCAGCACCTACTTTTGCCATTCCATTTCGCCTTTCCGTCCATGACCCTTTCCGGCTTCACCTTCATACGCAACGGACGTTCCCTTGGGTATCCATTCGAGGAGTCGCTGGCGTCGCTTCTGCGCGTGTGCGACGACGTGACAATCGCCGTGGGGCGGAGTGACGACGACACGCGCGACTACGTGGCCTCGCTCGGTGATCCGCGCTTACGGATCATCGATACGGTGTGGGATGATTCTTTGCGGGAGGGCGGACGTATCCTGGCGCAGCAGACCGATGTGGCTCTTGCCGGATGTACGGGCGATTGGTGCCTGTATCTTCAAGGCGATGAAGTGCTCCATGAAGCGGACGACGCCCGTCTGCGTGCGGAGATCCTTCGCGCCGATGGCGATCCCGCTGTCGAAGCCCTTCTCTTCCGATGGATACACCTGTTCGGCAGCTATGACTATCAGGGAGTAGGACGTCAGTGGTACCGACGGGAGATCCGCGCCGTTCGGAACACGGGGAAGGTGATGTCCTGGGGGGATGCGCAGGGGTTCCGAACGCGCGAGAGCGATGGAATGGTGCGCAAGCTGCGGGCGCGACAGACCGAGTGCAGGATCTTCCACTACGGATGGGTCCGGCACCCGCGTCATCAGGCCGCGAAGGCTCAGGCCATGAACCGCCTGTATCACG
Organism: Kapaibacterium sp. (SeqCode); assembly: GCA_040398805.1. Classification (GTDB taxonomy): domain Bacteria; phylum Bacteroidota; class Ignavibacteria; order Kapaibacteriales; family NICIL-2; genus JBBATK01. Next base: position 15,117 of record JBBATK010000013.1, read on the forward strand.
ATGACACCTGGATGGCGGAGAACATCCCGAGCGCCGATGAGTTTCACGCCACGTGCTACGACATCGCTCCCTACACGGGCGGTCATCCCGCGTGCATGCAGGAACGGATCCGCCGGGACCGTGTTTGGACGTCGGCTTTCGATCCCGTCCGGGCCACCACACGAAAACCCTTTCGCGTCGCCGTGAGCGATTCTCTCGAGAAGATCACAGGCTGGCGCATGTTCGAATACCGGAACTTCGACGAAGTGCGATGACGGGAGTTCACTCTCCTGCGGTTACGCGCTCGGCGGAATTCTCCCATACCTCCATGAGCGCTTGCTCCGCCAGCTTCGGCGTGATGCCCGCCACGGTGTTGCCGATGACCGGTGTGATGACACGTGCGTAGGGATTGTGGGTAGGACCCCATTCGTCCGTTCCATGGGAATACGTGCAATACAATCCCAGCATCGGGGTGGCGAACGCCGAGCACATGTGGACGATGGCCGTATCCGGCGTCACCACGCATCGCGCGGATCGGACGAGCGCAGCCACATCCATTACGTCTCGCGTGGCGGGCACGACGATGGCCCGTCGGGCTTTCGCTGCCAACGCCTGCGCCCGTGGCATGTCGTCGGGCATGGCAACGAGGAGCGAGGCAAGGCCGGAGAGGGTCGACATGGTGTCGAGCATGCGGATGAATCCCTCGTCCGTCCATGCATTGCGCTCCGTCCGCACCGAGATGTTCACGATGCCGTATCGCATGGTTGGAAGTCCGTGCTCGTGAAGGAAGGCATCGACGGTCGACCGGTTCCCTGCGGGAATAGGCAGGCAGGGGACAGCGTCGTCGTCACCGACAGCGCAATCGATGACATCGGGTATCACCATGAGGAGTTTCCGCAGAGCCGTACGCTCGCTCGCCGCCGACCGTGATTGCACGTGGAAGAGCCAATCGTATTTGTCCCCGCGATGCGTGGTGGCCGAGACACCATGACGAGCCGTCAGGTGACTGCAGATGAGTCCGATGCCCGTACTCCTGTTCGTGACGCAGGCGATGACGACATCGTACGACCGGGAGCGCAGGGTGCGGAGCATCGCAAGGCGATCGAGCACAGACCGCGGATACGTGTGGACGTTCGTCACAGCGCCGGTGGCGCTTGCCACGCGCGCGTTCGACGCCGAGGCCAGGACGTCGATGTCCGCATGAGGAAGCAGACGACGAAGGAACATGATCGTCGGGATGGTGATGATCATGTCGCCGACGCGATCGGTCCGAATGAGAAGGATGCGTCGGACCCGGTCGGGGCGGAGGCGCGCTTTCAGCGGGGGATTGCGGATCACCGTGGCGAGCAGGGCATAGAGCGCCCGTTTGGGGGCCTTTGTAAGGACCCTCTCGGTTCTCTTCAGCACTTCTCTCGGCGATAGTTTCATGTGATACGGTATTTTGTCCGCGTCGGCACCGCCCCATCCCTCCCTTCCGGGTTTTCATGGGAACACCCCTGGGGACGGGCACTGCGGCCTTGACGGGCGGGCAGCAGCGACGGAACGGGTGTTTCAAAGTACAAAACGACAGCATTTCCCTGTGAAGATTCTCGTCATCCAAATAGGACGGTATGGAGACATGATCCTGACCACGCCGTTGTTCCTTGCGTTGAAGGACGTGTATCAGGATGCCGAGGTTCATGTGCTCGCGTCCAAGCGCAACTACGATGTGCTCCAAGGGTTGACCTGTGTGGACCGCCTGCATGTGTATCACAAGTCGCCCGTCGATGTCTACAAACTCGTCGCCGACCTCCGCGCCGAGTCGTTCGATCTTCTCCTCGACCCCAAGGACCATTCCTCCAAAGAGAGCACCTTGCTGGCCCGCCTTGTCGGCGCAAGAGTCACGGTGGGTTTCAACTACGGAGCGAAAGAGAACTATACCTACGGCATTCCCTCGTCGGACACGAATGATGCGCTCATACCGCCGCTCCATGCAGTGGACCGCAATCTGAACGTGATGACCGCGCTCGGACATTCGGTGGAACGGTACATGCCCATCGTAGCGGTGGATGAGGTGGCGCTGGCCAAGACCATGCGCGTCGTGCCTGAACATCCGGACCGGTCCACGCGGATCATCCTCAACATCTCCGTCGGTCAGCCGCAACGCGAGTGGCCGGTGTCTAAATGGATCGAACTGGGAAAGCTTCTCACGCGGGAGGCGCGATCGGTGGTGGTCCTAGCGGCACCCGTGGACCATGCGGCAGCGGAGAGAATCGTGTCGCAGATCGGACCCCGAGCCATCGCCTTGTGCGCGAACACCATTCACGAGACCGTCGCCATGATCTCCCGCGGCGATGTCCTCGTCAGCTGCGATAGCGCTCCCATCCATATCGCTTCCGCACTCGACATCCCGATCGTGGGCATCTTCAATTCCATCCTCTGGAACTCCTACAAGTTCCATCCGCTCAGTACCATTCAGCGTATCGTGCAACCGGAAATCAGCATTTCGCAGATCGCCGACATTCCCATCGTGACGGTGTTCCAGGCAACAAAAGAAGTATTGCAGGAGTTCCGCGGGTATCGCAAGACGGGAGGATGATGGCCATGATGCACCCGATCTCATCATCACGTCCATCATCGAGGTTCGAACCCTGCGGAGCGACGTCATGAAGGCCGATGTGCTACCCGTCGTCTCCGCACCGTCGCGACCGGTGTCCATCCTGCTCATACGCACGGACAAGATCGGCGATGTGCTCATCTCCACGCCTGTTTTCCGCGCGCTGAGATCGCGTTTCCCCGATGCTCGTATCGATGTGCTGCTCGGTCGGCATAATGCGTCCATGGCATCGGCTCTTGCGGGGTGGACGATCGGGTCGTCCGTCTACGACAAATCACTCCTCGGCACCATCCGTCTCTTGCTTTCTCTTCGTCGCTCGCATGAGGTCGTGGTGGACATGATGGACAATCCATCGAGAACATCCTCGATTCTCCTCCGCCTTCTCGCACCCGCATTCTCCGTCGGGTTCGCCAATGGGAGGACATCTCCCGTCACACATTCCGTGCCCGTGCCCGACCGATCCCGGGTCCATATCGTGGAGTGCATGACCGAACTTTTACGACCCTTCGGCATCGAGCCCGAGACGGTGGACCGACGTCCGTCCCTTCCCGGACTGCCTGCGGTGTCCGCTCCTGCGAGCATCGACATCCTTGTCCATCTGAGCGCGGGCAAGCAGTCGCTATGGTGGGGCGAGGAAAATTTCCGCGCACTCGTCAAGGACCTGCGCACGCAGTATCCGCGATACCGCATCGCTCTCGGGTCGGCACCGTCGGACCGATCGGTGGCCGAGCGTGTCGCCATCGCATGCGGGGTGCACGTGCTTCCGTCCAGTCGTTCCGTGGTGGAATATGCCGCCCACATGGCGCAGGCCAGGATGATCGTCACGCCCGACACATCCGTCGTGCACCTCGCATCCGCCTTGCACCGTCCCAGCGTGGTCCTCTATGCCAAACCCCACGCCGACCGGATGGTATGGTTGCCGTACCGGACTCCTTGCCGGCCGGTCATCGCCACCGATGACGATGGCATACGGGGAATACCCGTGGATCGTGTGACCGCTGCGGTCACGTCCCTCGTTGCCGAGCTCGATTCCGGCGCGGTCGCACCCGGTTCCTCCGCTCCTGAGCATTCGCCGCCGGTCGCATGACAACGAAGGAGGCGGCCATGGGCACGATAACCGCGCAGCCGCCATGCGTGGCGGACTCTCGGCCCTTCGCCGGTGGTATATTTGCCGTCCGATTCACCTACACTCACATCAGCCATGGCATCATTTGCAAAGCGCACGCATACTTGCGGCGAACTGCGGGAAGACCACGCAGGACAGTCCTGCACTCTGAACGGATGGGTTCACGCCGTCCGCAACTTCGGCGGGGTGTATTTCCTGGACGTGCGTGACCGCTATGGTGTGACGCAAGTGGTGGTGCAGTCCGACGCTCCCGACACTCTCTCCGCCATTGCGCAGGAGCTCCGCAGCGAGTTCGTCATCACGGCCACGGGTACCGTGCGCATGCGATCCAATCCCAATCCCAAGATCCCGACGGGACTCGTGGAGATCGAGGCTACGGAGATCGTCATCGTCAATCGCGCGGAGGTGCCGCCGTTCGAAATCATGGAGCACGAGGAGCGTGCCCGCGCCAACGAGGAACTCCGGTTGAAGTACCGGTACCTGGACCTTCGTCGTCGTTCCTTGCAGAACAACTTCATCGTCCGCAACGAGCTCTACCAAGTGGTGCACAGGTATTTCGCCGAGAAGAGTTTCGTGGAAGTGGAAACGCCCGTGCTGATGAAGTCCACGCCTGAAGGCGCGCGCGACTTCCTTGTTCCCAGCCGCGTGAACAAAGGCAAGTTCTACGCGCTTCCGCAAAGTCCGCAACTCTACAAGCAGATCCTCATGGTGAGCGGTTTCGACCGCTACATGCAGATCGTCAAGTGTTTCCGCGACGAGGACCTGCGCGCAGACCGTCAGCCCGAGTTCACGCAGGTGGACATCGAGATGTCGTTCGTCGATCAGAACGACATCATCGCTCTGATCGAGGAGTTCACCGCCGTCGCATGGAAGAGCATTCTCGGTCGCGAGGTACCTGCCTCCTTTCCGCGCATCACGTGGCATGAGGCGATGACACGATTCGGTTCCGACAAGCCCGATACCCGCTATGCCTTGGAACTTTGCGACGTGTCCGACTGCGTACGGACCTCGTCCTTCGCCGTGTTCGCCGACACCCTTGCCAAGAAGCATGGGGTGGTGGCGGCGCTCAACGCCAAGGGGTGCGGCGAGTTCTCCCGCAAGCAGATCGATGAACTCACGGAGCACGCCAAGAAGTACGGCGCGAAGGGTCTGGCATGGATGAAGATCGGCGAGAGCGACGTACAGTCGCCTATCGCGAAGTTCCTGACGCCGGACGAAATCGCCTCCCTTCGAGAGCGCACCGGCGCTGAACCGGGCGACTTGCTCCTCATCATCTCCGACGAGTTCGAGCGCTGTTACACCATTCTCGGTGCCCTCCGCATCGAGGTGGCCAAGCGCAGCGGCGTCTTGGAAACTGTCAAGGACGAATTCTCCTTCCTCTGGGTGGTGGATTTCCCCTTGATGGAATACAGCGAGGAAGAGCAACGCTACATCGCACGACATCATCCGTTCACCGCGCCGCTCGACCGCGACGTCGCGTTGCTTGCTACCGATCCCACGCAGGCCTGCGCTCAGGCGCACGACCTGGTGTGTAACGGGTACGAGATCGCCGGCGGAAGTATCCGTATCCACGACCGCGACGTCCAACAACGCATGTTCGACCTTCTGGGCTTCACCCGTGAAGACGCCGAATCGAAATTCGGATTCCTTCTCCACGCGCTCACCTACGGGGCTCCGCCACACGGCGGCATCGCCCTGGGCTTCGACCGCTGGGTGATGCTCTTGTGCGGTACGGAGAACATCCGCGACGTGGTGGCCTTTCCGAAAACCACAAGCGGTCTCTCGCTCATGGACGGATGTCCCTCCACCGTGGACGAACGCCAGCTCGGCGAGTTGGGCATCGGGATCACAGCGAAGGATGCGTGAAGCGGTAAGGAATTCGCGTTCGATTCTTGACAGCGCTCCACCTTCCGTCCAGTGAATGACTTTTCTACAAAAGTTTCGTTATGACGAAACTTTTGTACCTTTGACACAGTTTCTTTGTTCGAGGAGAATCGACGGTTAATCCCCTTTACGGTCTCTTGTTCCATGGTCAGCAGGTTTTCCCTTGTGTTTCTCGAGGAGGCATTCGATTTTCTCCGAGGCCTGGAACGAAAGCACTACGAGAAGATTCTTTTCAACATCCGAAAAGTACAGGTTCAGCCCGATTCGGAACTGTTCAAGAAGCTGGACGATGACATCTGGGAGTTCAGAACACTGTTTCAGGGCAAACAGTATCGACTCTTGGCGTTCTGGGACAAGACATCCAGCACCCGAACCCTTGTCGTCGCGACGCACGGGTTCGTCAAGAAGAAGAGCAAAGTCCCTACAGAAGAAATCTTGCGGGCACGAAACCTACGAGAACGATACTTCGAAGAAGTGAGGAAAAGAGAATCATGACCATGAGGAAATTCACCCTTGACGAAGTGCAGGATAGTCTTGTTGGCCCGGTCGGTACGCCGGAACGCGATGCATTCGAACTGGAAGTGCGGATGGAGTTGATCGGTGCGGCCATTCGGCGCACCCGTAAGAAGCGCAATCTGACCCAAGAAGAATTGGGCAGACGTATCGGCGTCCAGAAATCGCAAATCTCCCGCCTCGAGAATAATCCGGGCAACGTCTCGCTCGAGACCATCGTTCGGGTCTTCTCGGCGCTTGATGCGCCCGTCACCCTCCACGTATCCTTGGCGACTACCGATGTCCAGGCTATGTGAATCCGAGAACCACAGTATTCACCTCTCATGCGGGTGAACGATTCCCGCAGAGCCCAACCCCGCAACCACAGAAACGAACTGACACTTCCTACATCCATGATGACGATGAACAACCCCTTTGTCTACAGACGCATCAAGCTTGGTGTGGCGATCCTCCTCCTTCTCCTCAGCGTTCCCAGCTCGGCCCAGCGCCTGGCGTGGAAGCGCGCGTCGGGGTTGGATGGCGGGACGGTGACTGCGATGCTGCATCTGCAGAACGGTGATGTGCTGGCGGGGACGGAGGTGGGGCTGTTCGCGACAACGAACGCGGGTGCGTCGTGGTCGCTTCGCGGCATACGCTCTGCCACGGTGAACGGTCTGGCGCGCAGTGGTGATACCGTGTACGCCGCCATCGGCTATGCGGCAGAAGACGGTGCGGGAGGCGTGTACCGTAGTGTGGATGACGGACTCACCTGGACGAAGAACCTGACGACGGAATATGTCTGGTGCGTAGCTGCGTCGGCGGATATCATCGTGGCGGGCAGTGATGGCAATGGGGTGTTCACGACGACGGACGGTGCGGTATGGACGAACGGTTTGCCGGGCAAGAGCGTCTATGCCGTGACGATCCGCGGCTCGATGATGTACGCAGGAACGGATGCCGACGGCGTGTATGCCTCGAGCGATAGGGGTAAGACGTGGGCAAGCGCGGGACTGAGGAATCGCGGCGGTGTCTATGGTCTTGCCGCCAACGCCACCGCGGTCGTGGCGTGCGGTGATTTCGGCGTCGCCGTGTCGAAGAACGGCACCACGTGGACGCCTGCGGGACAGCAGGACCAGATCGTGTGGTGCGTTGCGGTGAAGGGCGATACCATCGTTGCAGGAACGGACACCTCGGGTGTGGAAGTGCGCGTGGGCACGGCACCGTGGGTAGCGGCGAACCTCGCCGATGAGTCCGTCCTCTCGCTGAGCGTTTCCGGCGCGGAGATCATGGCCGGTTCATGGCTGGACGGCGTGTTCTGGTCTGTGGATGGAGGAGTGAGTTTCCAAGACCGGAGTACCGAGCTCACGGCGGTTCCGCTCCGCTGCTTCCTTCCCGCACGCACGGCAAGCGAGCCGAGCTTCGCCGGTGGTAGCGGTATCGCCATCTCCGAGTCCGGCGGACGTACCTGGCAATGGCTGTCCTTCACCGGTGAAGTGTATTCCCTGATGAACGACAACGGCACCTACCTTGCAGCCACCGACGATGGCATCTATGCCTCCAAGGACGGCGGGTTGGAATGGAACAGTACGGCTCTTGCCGGCGACACCGTGTACGCGCTGGTCCGCGCGGGAGCCAACCTGGTTGCCGGGTGCGCCACGAGCGGCATCAAGCTGAGCACCGATAACGGATCCACCTGGCGCTCCGCTTCCGTCAGCAGCGGAAACGTCACCGCCATGACGATGTTCGGAAGCAGTGTCATCGCCGTTACGGAAGAAGGCGTGGTATTGCGGAGCGATGATGCAGGAGCCACGTTCTCGACACTCTATGAGAACGTCGAGGATTGGTATACCTCCGTGGCCGTTGCGGGCACTGCCATCGTGGTGGGGCTGGCGGGACAAGATGTGAAAGTGAGCACGGACTCGGGCCGCACCTTCGAACAGCGCCTCATGCACAGCGTGTTACTGTCCGACGTGACCGGTTTGGGAGCCACGCAGAGCGGTCTCCGCCGGCCCGGCGCCACGCATCCGTCCGTCTTCGCGTCCGCCTATGGTGCCGGACTCTTCGAAAGCACGAACGGCGGTATGAATTGGGATGCCGAATCGGTAGGTCTGGAGAGCAAGTATGCGCTCGGTATCGCCGAAGGCGACGGCGTCGTCATGGCCGGTATCGAAGGCCTCGGGGTGGTGTATGCAGGAGAGGGCGTGACGTGGGTGGATGACGGTACGCCTACACTATCGGGAACCGGTCCGCACGTCCGCGTCCTCACACAACCGGCTTCCGATGTCATCCGTCTTCGGCTGTTCGGAACGGAACCGTCGCGGGGTGTCGCTGTCGTGATTCATTCCGCTCACGGCATCGAGAACCGCTCGATCCGCACGGACCTCGATGCGTCGGGATGTCTCGCCATTGACGCATCCATGCTGGCTTCCGGCGTCTATGCCGTGAGCGTCGTCACGGAACATTCACAGATCACGGTTCCCGTCCTCGTCGTCCGCTAAGCGCCCGCTCTTGCGGAGATCATCCTTCGCAGCTCCCGAAGCAACGACACATCTGCGTGTTCCCACTTCATGCGTACGGCAGAGAACAGTGCCAGCCGCGATGGAGGATAAGCGCCGATCTCCTCCTTTGTGAACAGCAGGCCCGTGTTCACGGGCACGGTCTCACCGAACTCCGACCCCGCAAGGATCATGGGAATGCCGGCACGGGCGGCGAGTATCGTCGCATATGCCGCACGAAGGTCCGCGGACGAAAGCCGCGTGGCGCAGCGGGGTGTATTGTGCGTGTCGAGCGTGAGGAACGTGGGTATGGCATCCGTTAGGGCCGCATGATGGTCGATACAGGAACGAAGGGAAGGAAGCGAGGAGGCATGCCACCATACGTCGCCGAGCACGGCATCGAATTCCAGGTCTTTGGACTCTTCATCGCGGGTGAAGTTCTCCTCGATGAAGAGGAACGACGGTTTGGCAGTCCTCGCACGCGCAATGATCATGGCGCGCAGCCGTTCCGGTAGCGCGTGACTCATGTCCAGCACCGCGCCATCGATATCGAAGCGACGGATGAACGAGGGAATCACCTCGCTGAGAGCCTCCCACAGGTCCGTGCGCTCGCATTCACCGTTGCGCAGACGTTCGTCGTACATGCGGACGGTGTTATAGGCAGGATAGGCGAAGTGCGGGTGGTCGTGCAGTCGGAGATACGTGACATCCTCCCACAACGGCTGCGCATCGTCCGGCGGGTAATCGGCGAAGGCACCGGGGATACGGTAGCGCGTGCCATCGGTGGTCGTGCCGACGATATCGCCGTTCTGTTCACGCATCACCACCGGTGGTGCAGGGACGAATCGAGACCGGTAGTCGGCGTCGGGTTCGGGAAGACGAGACCAGTCCTTCTTCCGCACCTGTTCATGGATGCTCGAACGTTCTTCGTCGCTGAACGCCGGCGGATGCAGCGCCTCTGCCGACTCCCGCATCCAGTAATACCACGCGGGGTGCTCTGTGCACCACACAGCATCTCGGGCGGTGGTGCGCAGGGGGAATTCGCAGATCACCGTGAAACCACGATGATGGCATGCCTCGATGAAGGCTTGGAACTGTTCTTCCACGGTCAGCGAACAGAGCGGCTCGGCAAGAGAGGAATCCAGCGATGCGAAATCGCGAACGGCGAAGACCGAGCCCAACGATCCCTTTGCATGCAGCGTGCTCGGCTGGAACACGGGAAGCACGTACAAGGTATTCACCCCCAGCCATGAAAGGTAGGGAAGGAGCAGGATGGACTTCACGAAGGAACCCGTGCACCGCCAGCCATCGTGCGTGAGGAGTGGAAGCGATCGGTTCTCTGCTTCGTGCTCGTCGGTGGTATCGTGATCGAACGCCGTGGCATGCCTGATGAGGAGCGAATAGACGACGGCGTCGTCGAGTCCTTGTGGACGCGGTCGGGGCGGAGTTGCAAGGATGTCGTGGATACCGTCCGCGAAGAAGGCGGCGGGCGACGGTACGGTCGTCCGACCATTGCTTGTATGCGGCTGGCACCAAACCGAAGGGACGGTGTAGGGGACGCAGGCCGATGATGCGCCGTCGTTCCCCGCCAGACGGCGGAGGTCGGTAAGCAGTCGGTGGAGATGCGGTGATGCCACGAGCCGGTGTCGTCGGTGGAAATTAGGCGACGATGATTTCGGCGGTGGTGACGAGCTCGCAACCACTGCGTTTGAACATTGCTGCCACACTGCAGTACTTCTCTTGGGAGAGTTCGATGCATCGCTCGAGGTCGCTCATGGCTGCATCGGGACTCGTCAGGGTGAAATGCAGAGCAGCCGAGGTGAACACCTTGGGATGTTCTTCGGCGCGTTCCGCATGGATGCGAACGGAGAAGGCCGTGATGGTCTTGCGTTTCTTGTGAAGGATGTCCACGATGTCGACGCTCGTGCATGCGGCGAGCGATTGGAGCATGATGCTCATGGGCGAAGCGGCAAGCGGAGCGGCGCCGTCGAGAGGGGCATCGAAGTGCGTGACCATTCCCTTGGCATCCGTGCCCGTGAAATGATGTCCGCCGTGAAACTGAAGAGTTGCGTCCATGGATCAGCCTTTGGATTGATTCCACGCCAGGATGCCGCCCATGACGTTGGTGCAGGTGAAGCCCTGTTGATTGAGGAATTGTGCGGCCTGACCGCTGCGTGCGCCGCTGCGGCAGTACACGATGATCTCACGGTCGCGCACCGACTCCAGTTCGCCGATGCGATGGGGCAGTTCGCCAAGGGGGATGAGCGGACCGTCGCAGATCCGCGCGGAGGCGTGCTCTTCGGGTTGGCGGACATCGAGGATGAACAGGTCTTGGCCGGCCCGCATACGGGAGCGGAGTTCGTCGACGGTGATAGACGGAATCATGGTCGTGGAAGATGATGAGACAAGTGCGTGGAGTTTCTGAAGAAGACGAGTGAGCATGGCATGGATTATTGTCGTTTACGGAAAATAATGAGGCGTTCACGGCCCGCGCGCGCCGGGTGCGATTCCCGCGGAATGTCCGAGCTGACGCAGATGAAGCCGGCGTCTTCGAATTGATGGTAGATATCGGCTTCATGGACGGTGTAGGGCGGACCCGACCGCTCGACGTCGTCGAGAGGGAAGAACAGTCCGGCCACAAGACCACCGGGTCTGGTGACCGTGCCGAGCATCTGCACGTACTCATTGCGTCGGGTGGGATCGAGAGCGCAATAGCAGGTGTATTCCAAGACGACATCGAAGCTCTGGCCCAGATCCCAACCCAGGGTGAAGACGTCGCGTTCCAGCATGGAGATGCGCAGGCCGGCATGATCCGCGGCGGCGCGTAGGTTCTCGAGCGGCTCGGGGGCGAAGTCCACCGCGGTGACGTGGTAGCCGGCTTTCGCGAAGGCGATGGCGTCATGACCGAAGCCGCAACCCGGAACAAGGAGCGTGCGGGACTCCTCGCTGCGCGGCATGAAGAGGGGATGGGTCTGCCTCATGGCCGCGAACACGGCGGTCTCCTCACGCAGGTCCCACGGAGCATCTCCGCTGCGATAGCGTTCGGACCAATAGTCGGCTGAGTTACACGCTGCTTCGGTTTCGTCGTTCATGGTGTGCAAAAATAGCACGGCATGCTATCTTGCGAGCATCAATGCACGCGGCGTGCAATCTCCGCCTCTCTCCGTCGTTACCGTCACAGACTCGTCCATCACCACCACCCCACTGTCATATCATCGTGGAAGCGTACAAGAAATATCTGCAGCCGGAGGTCGTTGCTCAACTCGAGAACATGGAACTGCGTGCGCGGTTGGTGGTGGAGGGGTTCATCACGGGACTTCACAAATCGCCCTTTCACGGATTCAGCGTGGAGTTCGCCGAGCACCGTCAGTACCGTCCGGGTGACGAGATCAAGTACATCGATTGGAAGGTGTATTCGCGGACGGATCGGTATTACGTGAAGCAGTTCGAGGAAGAGACCAACCTTCGGGCGGTGGTGGCGGTGGATGGCAGTGCCTCCATGGGCTATGCGTCCGACGGCAACATCACGAAGTACGCCTATGCCACGTACCTGGCATCGGCCTTGTGCTATCTCATGTTGAAACAGAAGGACGCCGCGGGTATCGCCCTGTACGATTCCGAGGTGCGCACCTACCTTCCGCCCCGAGCGAAGCTCTCGTATGTGCGCGAGCTCATCTCGGCGCTCGATGGAGCCACGCCCTCCGGTGCGACCGGCACATCGGCGGCGCTGGATGTGCTCGCGGAGCGTATCGCTCGACGGAGCTTCGTCGTCATCATCAGTGATTTCTTCGACGACATCGAATCGGTGATCAGCGCCATGAAACACTTCCGTCACCAACGTCACGACGTGCTTGCCATCCAGGTGCTCGATCCGCGGGAGATGGATTTCGACTTCGGCTGGGCGGCGAATTTCGTGGATATGGAGTCGGGCGAAGAGATGGTGACACAGCCCTTCCACATCCAATCGTCGTACAAGGAGTCGTTGCAGAGATTCAACGACCGCTTGCGGAGCGAATGCTACAATATGAATGTTGATTTCCTGCGGGTATCGACCGCCACGCCGTTCGACAAGGCGCTGACGGAGTATGTGGCCAAGCGCGCCACCGTGCGCGGCTAAATCAAGGACGGGTATCTATGAGCTCTTCGGGTTTTTCCATACGGACCACCGTCTTCAGCGTCCTCCTGGCCCTCTCCCTCTGGGTGTACGTGAGCATGCGGAACAGCTACGACGTGGTGACGACCGTTCCGCTGGAATTCGTCGTTCCTGCCGACAGGAGCGTCGAGACCCTTGTCCCTTCCGACGTCCGCGTCAAGCTCCATGCCACGGGCTGGCATCTTCTGAACATCCTCTATCTCAACGCGCAGAGTTCCTGTGTCATCGACCTGACGGGTGCATCCACGACGTCGGTGCGGGTGGGAGCGGAGGACCTGCAGCGAGGATTCCGTTCTCCCGTTCCCGCCACCGTGGTGGAAGTGCTGACGGACGGGTTCATGGTCCAGCTCGGTATCGTGGGACAGAAGCGGGTGCCTCTTGTGTCCCGCGTCACGTTCGCATGCGCTCCCGGCTTCATGGTGGTGGGCACGGTGGAACTCGTGCCGGACAGTGTCACGCTGCGCGGTAACGTGAAGGTGCTGTCGGCCATCGATGCGTGGACCACGCGCGAACGCACCGTGCGGGAAGCCAGCTCGGATGTCTCGGGCTTCATTGCGGTGTCCGACTCCTTACGTTCCATCCTTACCGTCGATCCCCGGTCCGTCCGCTATCGCGCGCGAATCCAGCGGAGCGCGGACATCGAGATCGATGATGTTCCTGTGACGGTCCGCGGCGCTCCCGAGAGCGGATCGGCCCACGTGCTGAGTCCGATGCTCGTCACCGTGGCACTGCGCGGCGGTCTCGGCGATATCGAGTCCATCACCCGCGAAAACATCTCGGTGGTCGTGGAGTACGCCGCCGTCCTTGCCGACACGACAGGCAGCATCGTTCCGACCGTCGTCGCACCGTCATCGGTGACCGTGCTGGGTGTGCGACCGGATGGCCTCGTCCACATCATTCCCGATCGCGGCCCGACCTCTCGTGAAAGAGCAGAGAGGCGTCCCCGTAACTAAGGAAGCGATACTCGTTCGCCAGCGCCTCCATGTAGATCTGGGCGCGTCGTGCATGACCGACAAACGCGCTCACGAGCACAAGCAGGGTGCTCCGCGGCTGGTGGAAATTCGTGAGAAGGGTATCGCATATCATGAAGGGGAATCCCGGAACGATCATGAGTTGCGTGGCGAAGTGAATGCGGTCCAGATGGTTTTTCTCAAGATAGGACAGAACCGCGCGCAGACTCTTCACGGCGGTCAGTTCGGCGGCACCGGTTTCCGTCCAACACCATTGCGATACCTCCAGGACCGACGGCTCCGTTTCGGGATGCGCATGCAGTGTGCGCCCCAGATGATACAACGATTCGGCGGTCCGGAGCGACGTCGTCCCGATGCACACCGTCCGTTTCTCGGGATCGCTCTCCACCGCCTGCATATGCTCGATGAGAGCCACGACCGAGACCTTGTCCACCGCCGCATATTCGATATGCATGGCGTGGTTCTTCACCGACGTATCCCGCATCGGTTCGAAGGTGCCCAGTCCGATATGCAAGGTCACATCGCAGCGCTGTACGTCCTTCTCAGCACAACGATTCAGTACCTCCTCGCTCAGATGCAGGCCGGCGGTGGGTGCCGCCACCGATCCATGGATGCGCGCATACACGGTCTGATA
>JBBATK010000013.1:29546-51824 GCA_040398805.1 Kapaibacterium sp. (SeqCode)
GGCCGGCGGTGGGTGCCGCCACCGATCCATGGATGCGCGCATACACGGTCTGATACCGCTCTTTGTCCTCGTCGTCATCGTCACGCTTGATGTACGGCGGCAACGGGGTAGCGCCGAAGCGGTGGAGGATCTCGCTGAAGGTCTCGAGCGATGTCCAGGAGAACTCGATCAGGGCAAGACCTTCATCACGGGACACGACGAGGGCCTCGACCGTGCAGTCCTGATCACGTCCCGACAACACGGTTCCCGGTTGCACCCCTTTGCCTCCGATCATGCAGCGCCACCGATGCGGCGTGGAACGCGCAAGCGCTTCCGCGTGCGTGCCACGCTCTTCGGGTTCGAGCAGGAACACCTCCACGGCACCGCCCGTCTGCTTCTTCAGATGCAAGCGTGCCGGTACCACGCGGGAGTTGTTCATGATGAGCAGGCTTCCCGATGGGAGCAACTCGGGCAGGTCGCGCACCACGCGATGGTCGATGCGCGCCGACTGCTCCGATGCCAGGAGCAGACGCGAGGCGTCGCGTTGTGGGAGCGGACGCGCCGCAATACGCTCCGTAGGAAGGGAATAATCAAATTCGTCGACACGTAATTCGTTCATACGAGGGCCAGGGAAAATCGTCCATCCACATCAAGGTGCCTCTCGGTTCTCGTCGCCGAAACCACGTTCGGCTTTTCGATACCGAGGAGATGCATGGGAAAATTAACGCGGAGACGAGACGTTTATTGACACACATTCGATAGGATCACATCATGATGCGAAATATTCACCTCATCGGTCCGCTATTGCTTGTCGGTCTGACCTTGTCATGGATGGAGGCGAAAGCACAATCTGTCCCATCACGCGTACCTGAATGGGATGCCAAGGCCTTTCGCGCGGACGTCGGCAGACAGCGGGGGAAGTCCGCCGATACCGTCGTCATCGTGAACTTCTGGGCCACGTGGTGTGCACCGTGTGTGGAGGAACTGCCGGAATTCGTCCGTTTGGACAGTATCATCAAAGCACGGAAGCTTCCGGCCCGCATTCTCATGGTCAGCTTCGATTTCCGTCGCGATCTGCAATCAAAGCTCATCCCGTTCGTTACTAAGCGTATCCCCGACCTGCCATGCGTGCTCATGGTCGAGCCGAGCATGAGCGCCTTCATCAACGGTGTCGACAAGGACTGGAGCGGTTCGCTGCCGGCCACCCTCGTGACGGGCAAGCGCGGCTCCTGCCGGACCTTCCTGGAACGTCAGGTAACGTCGGAGGAACTCTTGGAACTCGTGCAATCCTGTATTCATTCACAATAAGGTCAACTATGAAAACACTTTTCTCCGTCCTCACGGCACTCGTCCTCAGCGTCACCGCCTTCGCGGGCGGTGGTTATCAGGTAGGCGATGTAGCCGCCGATTTCTCCCTTCTCAATATCGATGGCAAGAATCTCGGTATGGCTTCACGTTCCGATGTCAAAGGGTACATCGTCGTCTTCACCTGCAATCATTGTCCGTATTCCGTCGCGTACGAAGACCGTATCATCGAGCTTCACAACACCTTCGCCCCCAAGGGATATCCCGTCGTGGCTATCAACCCGAACGACACGAACATCGTTCCCGACGATTCCTATGCGAACATGATCAAACGCGCAGCGGAAAAGAAATTCCCCTTCCCCTATCTGTACGATCCCACGCAGCAGACGGCGAAAGCGTTCGGTGCGACACGCACGCCGCATGTGTTCGTCGTGGAGAAGCAAAGCAAGGGTCACGTGGTCCGGTATATCGGCGCCATCGACGACAATGCGGAAAGTGCGGAACAAGCCAAGAAGCTCTACGTAGCGGATGCCGTCAACGCCCTCTTGCGCGGAGCAGCTCCTTCGCCTGACAACGTCAAGGCCGTCGGTTGCGGTATCAAGTGGACGAAGAAGTAAGTCGAGAGGAAGAAGTAAGTCCGGACGAAGAAGCATGCGCCGTCAGTGACACACACGGGGGCACGGTTCAGTACCGTTATACCTGTATTCCCGATGACAGCGATGATCGACCGATGCGAACCTCGGACCTCGTGGTCCGATGGTTCGCCTTGGTCCGCGGTGCGAACGACATTCGACAGTCGACGATCGATAGGTGGAGCAGACGACGGTTTGCCGTAACAGTCACGACAGCGCGCCCGTCAGCACGGTCCACGCAGGACGAATGGCGGAGCGCACATTGGTGCGGACTCCGCGCACGGAACACAGGGAACTCCGTCCATAATTTCCCTTCTCGGTTGCGCATGCGGTTGTATATTGCTCCGCGCGCCGACAATCCATTGGATACGTGAATCAAGTGAGGGCGCGCGTTCGCAGGGTTCAGTGTGCCGCACGCTCGAGAGGTAGGCTCTCCACGAAGCAAGCGATGACCTTAACGACGCACACTGCCGTTCAGCATCTGCAAAGGATAAGAACCGCCATCAGCCCACAGGCAGAGGACGTCGCGCGGGACGCGACGGAAGCTCTATCCGGCGTTTGAACGACCACACAACTCGGTGCAGGCAGCGCACCGCATTGTTCTGAAGACCGCTCGTAGCATAGCGGCTCCAATCGTAGTGCCACGATCCTTTTCTTTCTCGGGAGGAACTGGAGTGAAGTCCCGGCGACGCTCGGACGGACATCCCGAACGAACTCAGCGATGACGACATCGGAATCGGCTATCAGTTATTCATCTATATATCAGGTATCATGAAAAAATCAACTGCGACCAAAGCAGTGGGGACGTTGTACGTTGTGGCAACGCCGATCGGAAACTATGATGACATCACGCTCCGCGGCTTGCAAGCCTTGAAGGAATGCGACGTCATCGTGTGCGAAGAAGAGCAAGAGGCCCGGCGCCTTCTTCATCACTACGAAATCGAGAAAGACATCATCGAGCTGAACGAGCACAACGACGCCGAAGCGAGCGTCGAGTGCATGAAGCTTCTCACCAAAGGCAAGACGCTGGCGCTGATCAGCGACGCGGGCACGCCGCTTCTGGCCGATCCCGGAGACATCCTTGTGAAGGCCGCCGTTGCGTACAAGGTGGATGTGCGGGTGCTTCCCGGCGCGTCGAGTGTTCTTGCGGCGTTGGTCCGCAGCACGCACAGCGCCAAGCAGTTCGTGTACGCCGGCTTCCTCAGTCGGAAGAACGAAGAGCGCGATGCGGAGATCCTGAGACTTGCTCGGGAGCCGCGGACCATCGTCCTGATGGACACGCCGTATCGTTTGAAGACCGTGCTCAGCGCCCTTGCCAGCGTCATGCCCTCACGTCCTGCGTATATCGGCTGTAACCTGACGATGTCGAACGAGACGCATCACT
The DNA here is from genome assembly GCA_040398805.1 of Kapaibacterium sp. (SeqCode). Lineage (GTDB taxonomy): Bacteria > Bacteroidota > Ignavibacteria > Kapaibacteriales > NICIL-2 > JBBATK01. The sequence goes on from JBBATK010000013.1 coordinate 32,847, forward strand.
ATGGTACTCTGGAAGAACTCCACGCGTACTTCGAGGAGAACAAGTTCCGCGGGGAATTCGTCATCGTCATCGAAGGCAATCCCGATGCCGTCGCCGATGAACCGGTCACGATGCATGCGCCGTCTGCTGCCGCTTCTGCCGAAGCGCCTGCGCGTCGCGGACGTGGTCGTGCGCCGGTCGCCGAGCACAGCGACGTACCTGCGAGCGGGTATGCCGACGAGTACGCCGATGAATATGCCGATGAGTATGCGCACGATGATCGTGGAAGGCATGCGGAGGGAGGAATCGAGGACGACGATGCAGGGGCTGACGGTTATGCGCCCGTCGGTGACGGACCGGAGAGCGGTGCCGATCGTGGTGGCATGCGGGACGAAGGACACCGGCATGACCAAGGACGTCGCAGAGGTCGTGGCGGTCGCAATGACCGTCGCTTCAACGACCGACGTCGCTTCGACGACCGTCGTCACGGCGGTGACCGTGCCGAAGGGGCAGCCTTCGATGCCGATCAACCGCGTGCAGCCGGTGGCGGATATCGCGATAGCGATGCACAACCCCGATTCAACGACGGCAATACGCAACCGCGTTTCCAGGATGGCAACCGACAACCTCGGTTCAACGATGGCAATGCACCGCCGCGCAATGCGGACGGCAACGTGCAGCCCCGATACAACGAGGGGAACGCGCCGGCGAGATATGCCGATGGTAATGTGCGATTCGATGATCAGGCTGCTCCACGTCAGGCGGAAGGACCCGGCTTCGATGATCCGCGTCAACCCAGACCGCGTCGCGAAGGCGCGGATGGTAATAGGGACGGCGGACGTGACGGTGGGCGTGACGGCGGGCGCAGAGGCGGACGTCGCGGCGGCTTCCGTCAGCAAGGCGGTGGCGGTAATCGTCCGCAGCGCGGCGGCGGCTATCGTGACGGTGGTGACGATCGCGGTCCGTACCGCGACGAGCAACCGATGCATAACGGCAACGAACGCTACAACGCGGTATCGAGCTCGGGTGTAGAATTCTACGACGAGAGCTACGATGAACGCGAGAACTTCGGAAACCGCGAAGGCGCGAATTACTCCGTCTTCGATGCCACAGCCCGGCAGAACTTCCGTCCGCCCGGAGGCGGTGGACGTGGCGGACGTGGTGGTCGCGGCGGACGTGGTGGTCGCGGCGGTAACGGTGGTGGTAACGGTGGTGGTAACGGTGGTGGTGGTGGACGCGGTGGATTCAATCGAGGCAACGGCAACCCGGGGAATTCCTCGGGTGGCAATTCCGGCGGACCACGGCGCGGTCGTTGGTAGGAGGCATCACGCCCCGCCATAGCACCACTATGACATGACACGAAGAGCCGATATCCAGCGATATCGGCTCTTCGTTTTTTGCTTAAGGGAAAGGGAAGGACGACGGGAATGGTTGCGACAACCGGAAACGCAGGAACAGCCGTTTGCTAGGAAACCAAGCCGCCTGTACGGAAGGACTCATAGGCGCGAATCTCGTCCACAAGCGCGTGCACGACGGCGGAGATGACACCCGCATCATCCAGATAGCCGATCACGGGAAGGAAGTCGGGAACGGCGTCGATAGGAACGATGAAATACACCAGCGCGCCCACGATGATGGCCTTCGACCGAAGGGTCATACGGAAGCGACGGTCGCGTATCATGGTGAACAGCAAGCGGACGTTCTTCAGAAGGAGCTTCACCGCGTGCGATTGACGGCGGTGTTCCATGTCGTCGAGTTTGGACGGCAATGCGGCATTGATCGTGGCCTCGTCACGCTCGATGTCGTCGGAGACGGGTAATGACGGCGATGGTGATTCCGTGCTCATGGTGTCCTCCTCTCACTTCCTGCGGTACAAGCTCCGTGTCATGGCCGCGCGCTGCGGACATCACGACGAATCCGGGCCTTGCGACTACTCGCCGGCGGCTTTGTCTTTGAACATGCGAAGGATGGCGTAGGGAATGATGACGCAGTAGCCAAGGACCAGGACCACAGGTGCTACCGATACAGCCAGCGGATTGTTCCACGCTTGCTGATGGGACGCTTCATCGCTGATGCCCGTGGACATCAACAGATACCCGATGATGATGACGACGATACCGAGTCCGAAGATCATGAAGTTCTTCCGAGAATACGGGAATTCCCAAACGACCTTCTTCGCCGAAGCGGATGTTCTGCTTTGCTTTGCCATAACGATAGGATGATTCTTCGTGAAACGGTTATTGCGGCGACGATGGAGACGGAACGCCGTGCCTTGATGCGTCGATGCGGCGTCCGCGAACGTCGTCATCTGCCGACGCGCGAAGTTACGCAGGAAGCACCGCACCTCCACGTCGTCGGACGATTTTTCCTACTCTCCACACGGTGCGGAAACGTCCGCTCTTCGTGGACAATTTTTGCCCCCTGTCGCACCACGCCTACCGTATCTTGCGTCGCCCTTGGCGCGCGTCCGTCGCGCCTGCGCCGTGTGCGGTACGCCTTCGTTGCGACCCATATGGTGATGGCGGTTTTTTCCTCTGTCCACGCTATGCGTATGAACCTCCGACAGCTGTCATTCCTGCTTCTTGCTGCCCTCAGCATCGTCTCCTGCAACCGCATCCGCCACACGCGGGAAGAGTTCCTCAACCCCGGTGAGCCCGTGACCGGCGATGTCGTGTTCACGCACCTCTTGTCCGATCCCTCCGGACTGCATCCCTACACCACGAACGACAACAGTGCGAAGACCATCTATACGTTGATCTTCGATGGCATGCTGGAACAGAATCCGACGACGACGGAGTTCGAACCGAACCTTGTCGATTCGTTGCCGCATATCTCCGTCGATCATCTCACGTACACCTGGCATCTGCGGAAGAATGTCTTCTTCAGCGACGGACATCCGTTGACCTCTGCCGACGTGCTCTTCAGTTTCAAAGCGATCAAGAATCCCTTGGTGCTCGACGCCTCGGCGCTGCGCGTGTATTTCGACGACGTGGTGGATGTGCGCGCACCGGACTCGCTCACGGTCGTCATCACCATGAAGAAACCGTATTTCATGGCCGACATACAGCTGGGCGATCTTCGCATCATTCCCAAGCATGTCATGGATCCCAAGGGGCTCACCGACCGGTACACGATCCGCGAGACCAACGACACGAACCTTGTCACGAAGAATCCCGCCATCCAGGAGTTCGCCGATTGGTTCGGCAGCGCAGAGATGAAGCGCGACCCGAAGCTGCTCATCGGCTCCGGACCGTACACGCTCGCCTCGTGGAGCACGGGCGAACAGGTGGTCCTCAAGAAATCCCTCCGTCCATGGAATTCACCCTCGCCCTGGCACAAAGGCTATGTGGATGCCATCGTCGGTGTGATCATCAACGACCGGACCGCAGCCATGAGTGCCATGAAGACGGAGGATATCGACTTCTTCGAGTCTGTGCCTCCTCCCATGTTCGATGAACAGCTCGACACCGCGAAGATCCCGTACATCACCAAGGCGCCGTACGAACAGAGCGTCTATAGCTACGTGGGATGGAACACGCGTAAGCCCCAATTCGCCGACAAGCGCGTCCGGCAGGCACTGTGTCACCTGTTCAACAGGGAGTATCTCATGAAGACCGTGATGCGCGGGTACGCCGTGACGATCGACGGACCCGTCTACAAGAACCGTCCCGAGTACGATAGTTCCATGGTGCCGTATGCCTACGATCCCGAGAAGGCCAAGCAGCTCTTGGCATCGGCGGGGTGGAGCGATACCGACGGAGACGGTGTGCTCGACAAGACGGTCGATGGACGCAAGGTGCGCATGGAATTCTCCATCAACGTGAACGCAGGTAATGAGACGAGGGAGAACATCGCCATCCTGTTTTCCAACGAAGCCAAACGCGTGGGCATCAACTGTCACGTGGCGCGCATCGAATGGTCGGTGTTCCTGAAGCAGAACGCCACGCACGCGTTCGATGCCTACATCGGTTCGTGGGTCAACGACAACATCCCCTCGGACCCGCTCCAGCTCTGGCATTCCAGTCAGGCGGAGAACGAGGGATCCAACTACGTGGGCTTCCGGAACACGCGGGCCGATGAGTTGTTGGAACTCAATCGCGTGGAGTTCGATCCGGCGCGGCGCACGCAGCTCATGCGGGAATTCCAACGGATCGTCCACGACGAAGCGCCCTACACCTTCCTGTGGTCGCCACAATTATTGGCCCTCGTCAATCGTCGACTTGCCAATGTGCAGTTCAAGCCGGTCCGGCCGGGCTTCATCGTCACCGAATGGTTCGTGCCGCGCCGTCTCCAGTCGCACATCGCCCAATAGTCCGACCGTGCCCGCAAGAGCGGCAACGGTCGGCATCTTACGCCGTCGTTCCGTTGACGGGTCTTTTCGCCCGAGGGTTTTCCCACGAAGGAACTCGTCAGAGGTCGTTCGCCGGAAGGTTATTCGCAGGAAGGTTTTCGCATGAAACGTCACGAGCTCCGTCAAATGATCCTGGAAGGTGAAGGACTCCGCGTGGAATTCAAGCGGAAGTTCAGTTCCCATGTGAAGTTCGCCAAGGAGATCTCCGCCTTCGCCAACACCAAAGGGGGTGTGATGCTTGTGGGCGTGGACGACAACGGACGTATCGTGGGCGTGGACAGCGAGAAGGAACAGATCGACCTTGCCATCTCGGCTGCGGAGTTCTATCTGGAGCCGCCCGTGCACTGCCGGGTGGAATGCATCGAGGTGGATTGGAAGGAAGTGGTGGTGATCCACGTGGACGAAAGCGAGACGAAGCCGCATATGCTGAAAGTGGATCCGGACCAACCGTCGGACCGGGACCGCCGGGCCTATATCCGCAACGCCGACCAGTCCGTGCTGGCAAGCAAGGAGATGATGCGCCTGATGTCCGGACGTAACCCGCACACGGGAGCGATGACCTTGCACATCGGCGATCGGGAACGCCGCCTCTTCGCCTTCCTCGAGGAACACCGCCGCATCACCGTGAAGGAGTTCGCAGACCTTGTGAACATCTCCCTTCGCCGCTCGTCGCAGATACTCGTGCGCCTGGTCCGCGCCGAGGTGCTGAACATCTGCACCGACAAGACCTCGGAGTTTTTCACCCTTGCCGAATAGCATGAAGCAATCCGCCGCAGACAGGTCTGCGCGTGCCGAAGAACTGCTTCGCACGCACTTCGGCTACCCCGCGTTCCGGCCGGGTCAGGCGGAGATCATCCATTCGCTCGTGAGTGGACGTGATACTCTTGCGGTCATGCCCACGGGCGGCGGTAAGTCCGTGTGCTATCAGATACCCGCGCTCCTCCATGAGGGCATCGCGCTCGTCATCTCGCCGCTCATCGCGCTCATGAAGGACCAAGTGGATGCGCTGAAACGTGCGCGCATCCCCGCAACGGAGATCAACTCGTCGTTGCCCGTGCGCGAGCTGCAGCAACGGATGACGAATGCGAAGTTCGGTGCGTACAAACTGCTGTATGTAGCGCCCGAGCGATTGGAGAGTCCGCAGTTCCTCGAGCAGCTGCGCGAACTCCATATCAGCTTCCTTGCCGTCGATGAAGCCCATTGCATCAGCGAGTGGGGACATGACTTCCGGCCGTCGTATAGGAACATTCCCGAGGCCCTGACGTCGCTCACGCGCGTTCCCGTCATCGCCCTCACGGCGACGGCCACGCCCGAAGTGCGCGAGGATATCGTCCGCACGCTCGGTATGCGCGATGTGGCCACCTTCGTCAAGGGCTTCGACCGACCGAACCTGAGCTACGACACGGAACTCTGCGAGAATAAGATCGCGCGCGTCGGCGATCTGGTATTGCGGACACCGAGCGGCTCCGTCATCATCTATGCCGGCTCCCGCAGGAAAGTGGAAGAGACCTCCGAAGCGCTGCAACGCATGGGGCATGCGGCGGGTGCCTATCACGCGGGTATGCCCGATGCGCAACGTCAGGAGAACCAGGAACGGTTCCTTGCCGGCGACCTTCGTGTGCTGACCGCCACCTCGGCCTTCGGCATGGGGGTGGACAAGCCGGATGTGCGTCGGGTGATCCACACGGAACTCACGCTCACACTCGAGGCGTATTACCAGGAGGCGGGCAGGGCGGGACGGGACGGGAAGGAATCCGTCTGTACAGCCTTGTATCACCCGCGCGACCGGGACCTGCAAGAGTTCTTCCTGCGGAACATGTATCCCGAAGCGGAAGAGATTCGCGCGGTCGCGGGATTCCTGTACGATACCGCAGGAGTGGCCGCCGGCGAAAAGGCCATGGCTCCTGTGTATGTGGACGAAGTGACGATGGGCAATCGTCTTCGTCTGTCCGCCGCTCTGGTCGGCGGCGTCCTGAACCTTCTGGAACGGTCGCAGATCGTGCGTCGCGGACCGCGGAACGCGCAGGCGCGGTTGCATCTGACGGCGGACCCCGAGCGCATCCGCGAGTACTTCCGGCAGACCACGGACGAGCGCCGTGCCGTGCTCGAGATGCTCCTGCGCGGTGTCGGACCCGAGGCGCTGCGGTCGTCCGTGTATCTGGACCTTCAGTCCCTGACCCGCAAACACGACCTTCCCTACGACCAATGCATCGAGGCCTTGCGTGCCTTCGAATTCGCGCGCATCCTCCGCTTCGAACCGGCCGCAGGTTCCGGCGGCATCGTCCTGCTGGAGCCGCGTGCGGTGCGGGACCGTATGGACTACGATCGCGACGGGCTCGAGCTTCGGCGACGTCGCGCCATGGAAAAGCTGGACGACGTGGTGCACTACATGGAGACCACCGATTGCAAACGCAATGTGCTCCTTCGGTATTTCGATGATGTCGTCGACGATGTCTGCGGTCGCTGCTCATCCTGCGTGGCGGGTCCGGTACCCGAAGCACGGTCCACCGCGGAGCAGGAGGAGACGGAACTCATTATCCTGCAGACAGTGGCGGAACTCGGCGAGCGCTTCGGCCGCACCACCATCGCTGCCGTCTGCGTCGGCGACGAAACCTCCACCGTGCGCCGCTTCGTCCTTTCCCGAAGCCGCTTCTACGCTCGCTTGCAGGGTCGCTCCGTGGCGTCCGTCGTCGAAGCCGTGGACGGTCTCATTCGCGCACGCCTGCTCACGAACGGCACGGGGGAACGTCCCACCGTCGCTCTCACCAAACGCGGCCGCGAGCGTTTGGGATCGCTCATGCCCGAACGCCTGCCGATGAACGTGCAAAGCGAGGAGGAAAGCGAACCGTCGGACCTGCAGACGCTCCTCGAGCGGTTGCAACGCGTGCGCGCCGATCTGGCATCGCGAAGCGGCGTGCCCGCGCGCACCATCCTTTCGGACGAGCAACTGCGCGCCTTCGCGTCGAACAAGCCGTCGTCTGTAGAGGAATGCGGACTCATCCGCGGCATCGGACGGATGTTCCTTGAGCGCTATGCGCGCGAGTTCCTGGCGGTGATCCGCGAACGCGACGAAGAGCACGCGGAATCGGATGCGGAGACATCCCTTTCGCAGGAACAACGTCGTGTGCTGACCTTCGTGCGTCAGGGCGCATCGGTGGACGAGATAGCGCGGCGTTCAGGCATGACCGTGGGAACGGTGGCCGCGACCGTGCAGGACATGATCATGAGCGGGGTGTCGATGCCCCACGAAGGAATGGTGTCCCCGACGATACTCGCCCGGGTGCGCCACGAGCTTCAACGCAACCCTCGGGCCTTCCTTAAGGAACTGCGTGCCGCCATCGGCGCCGAGGCCACGCCCGCGGAACTCCGCATCGCCGGTGCGTTCGTGCGCAGGGAGCAACAGCGCGCCCTTCGCTACTGAGAACCGTTTCGGGGACCATGCAGGAAACGGAGAGACCCTCGAGAAACCACGGCGGATCCCGCGACACCACATGCGGAGCATCGCGATTCACCGTGAACGGTCCGTATGCCTTAGCCTAAGCCGCAGCGAGCGAAGACATGATCCACATGAGGCAGGGATTTCTTTCCGCTGAAGAGTTCTTCGAGTTCTTCGCGGGTGAGCAGGGCGCGGACGCCGTCGGATTCCCACAGGGTGTCGATGAGCGGACGTTGTTCATGCCAGGTGCGCATGGCCGAGCTTTGCACGAGAGCGTAGGCGTCCTCCCGCGTGATACCCTTGCGGATGAGTTCCAACAACACCGTTTGCGAAAACACCAGACCATGGGAACGGCGGATGGTGGCAAGCATGGCATCGGGATACACGAGCAGCGTGTCCACAAGATTGATCGTCAGTCCGAGCATGTAATCCAGGGTGATGGTGCTGTCCGGACATATCACGCGCTCCACACTGCTGTGGGAGATGTCGCGCTCATGCCACAGCGCATTGTTCTCCACGGCGGCCACCGCATTGGAGCGGAGCAGGCGCGCAAGACCGCAGATGCGCTCGGACACGATAGGGTTGCGTTTGTGCGGCATGGCCGAGGAGCCCTTTTGTCCCTTGGAGAAATACTCTTCCACTTCCCGAACTTCCGTGCGTTGAAGGTGACGTACCTCAAGGGCGATCTTCTCCAGCGATGAACCGATGATGCCGAGGGTGGAAAGGTACTCCGCGTGACGGTCGCGTTGGACCACTTGTGTGGAAACGGGAGCGGGCTTCAATCCCAGGCGTTCGCAGACGTATTCCTCGACGAAGGGGGAGATATGTTCGAAGGTGCCGACGGCCCCGCTGATCTTTCCGACGGAAATGGTGTCGATGGCATGTTCCAGACGCGTGATGTTGCGCTTGCACTCTTCGAAGAATAGCAACAGCTTCAAGCCGAAGGTCGTGGGTTCCGCATGGATGCCGTGGGAACGTCCGACACAGATGGTGTTCTTGAATTCCACCGCCCGTCTTCCGAGCACGTCGCGAAGGCGCACGAGTTCCGTCATCAGGTGTTCGCCTGCTTGTTTGAGCTGAACGGAAAGGCAGGTGTCGAGGACATCGCTGGAGGTCATGCCCATGTGGACGAAGCGGGAGCTGGGTCCGACATACTCCGCCACATTCGTCAGGAAGGCGATGACATCGTGCTTGGTGGTCTGCTCTATCTCCAGGATGCGCCGGGTATCGAAGTCCGCCTTCTCGCGGATTTCGGCGACGGCTTCGTGGGGGACGACGCCGAGCTGTGCTTGCGCTTCGCAGGCAAGGATTTCTATCTCCAGCCAGATGTGGAAGCGGTTTTCGTCGCTCCACAGGGCACCCATCTCCGGTCGTGTATATCGTTCGATCATAGTTCGGTGGTTATCAAATAAAGGTTAGGCAAAACTACGGGAGTGCAGGATATTGCAGGTAGGTAATGTCACGGCACGATGTACTGAGGAAGGAACGCGGAAACGATGCGCCAGACGATAGCATGTGTATGCAGTTCGGGAAGTAAGGGCGGACTGGAACTCAACCTGGTGCGCTTTGCCATGCGCATGCGACAGCGCGGTCATCGCGTCATCATGATGTGCGTGGAGTCCACGCCCATCGCCGGCATGAGCGAGAAGGAAGGTCTGGATGTGTTATGCATTCCTCGACCATGGAAGTACGGCGATATTCCTACCGCGCGACGGGTGCTCCGCGCGCTCCGCGCCGCCTCCTGCACCACGGTCGTCGTCAGTCTCAACCACGACCTCAGCATGGCGTCGCGGATCAAGCGCTCCGCTCCCGATCTCTGCGTCGTGTATATGCAACAGATGGGGTTGGGGGTGGACAAGCGCGATCCGCTTCATTCCAGACGTTACCGCGCACTTGATGCATGGGTGGCCCCGTTGCCGTCGCTGCGCGACGAAGTCCTGCGCCGCACCCGCATGCCCGCACACCGTGTGCACGTGATACCTTTGGCGGTGGACATCGGGGACCTTGGTGCGCCGTGCACGAAGCAGGAAGCGCGGACGCAGATGGGATTGCCGCAGGATGCGTTCATCGTGGGGATGATCGGACGCTTCGATCCTGCGAAAGGTCAGCTTACCGCCATTCGGAGCATGAAGCAACTCCTTGAGGTGCACCCGAACGTTCAGCTCCTCCTTGTGGGTGAAGCGTCCGTGGGATATGAGTCCACAACCGAGCTCATGCATCGCACCATCGATGAGTGTCACGTCCGCCAGGCGGTCCATGTGCGCCCCTTCCTTTCCAAGCCCCGAGTGTTCTTCGATGCCATCGACCTGTTCCTCATGGGAACACGCAGCGAGACCTTCGGCATGGTGACGGTGGAAGCGCTTCTTTGCGGATGTCCCGTTGCGGGAACGAACACGGGCGGCACGCCCGAGATCCTCATGAAGGGGGAATGGGGTCGGTTGTTCGAGCCCGATTCAACGGACGAGATCGTCCGCGTGGTCAGCGATGCAGTTGCCAACGGCCCGTCGGACAGGGAGCGCGCGCACAGTGTTGCGGACAAGGCTGCACGGCGGTACGGCGTGGCTCAGGCCTGCGAGGCGTACGAGCGACTGTTCGAGGAATGCCGGCGACACCCCGTGTCGCGCCACTGAGCGGTCGGTTCAGGGCGTCTGGGAGCCGCTGTTCTGGAGGAGTTCCGCCTGTTCCTGCAGGCGCAGTGCTTCAATGATGGAATCGAGTCCGCCATCGATCACCGTCTGCAACGCCGTATTCTTCCCGTCGCCGTCGATACGGTGGTCGGTGACCCGGTTCTGCGGATAGTTATACGTGCGGATCTTGTCCGAGCGGTCACCGCTTTTCACCAGACTCTTCCGCGTGCTCGCCAGTGCCGATGTCCGCTTCTCCAGTTCCTGTTCATAGAGCTTGGCGCGGAGCATCTTCATGGCGCGTTCACGGTTCTGCAGCTGCGACCGTTCCTGCTGACATCCCACGACGAAGCCCGAGGGCTTATGGGTGATACGGACGGCGGTTTCCACCTTGTTGACGTTCTGTCCGCCTTTACCGCCGGAGCGGAAGGTGTCGATCTGCAGGTCCGCGGGATTGATGTCGATGACGATATCGTCGTCCACCTCCGGCAGCACGGCCACGGTGGCGGCCGACGTATGGATACGTCCGCTGGCCTCCGTTTCGGGAACGCGTTGCACCCGGTGCACGCCGCTCTCGAACTTCAGGAATCCGTACGCACCGTCGCCGTTCACTTCGAAGGTCACTTCCTTGAAGCCCCCGCGCTCGCTTTCGTTTTCGTCGAGCAGCAAGAGCTTGTATCCCTTCCGCTCGCAATACCGCATGTACATACGGAACAGGTCGCCCGCGAAGATGGCCGCTTCGTCGCCGCCCGTGCCCGCGCGGATCTCCACAGTGCAGTTCTTCGCATCGTTCGGGTCGCGCGGAAGCAGAAGCACGCGCAACTCCTCCTCGCTCGTCTCTTTCTGTTCCGCCAGCTGCTTGATATCATCGTATGCCATGTCGCGCAGGTCGGGATCCGTGGCAGGATCGGCGATGAGCTCTTTGGTGGAGGCGATGTCGCGGACGATGCGCAGATATCGTTCACCGGCCTCGACGATGGGTTGAAGGTTCTTGTGCTCTTTGGAGAGCGCTTTCATCGCCGCCGGATCGCTCGCCACGGAGGGATCGTTGAGTCGGTGCTCGACGGATCGGAAATGCTCGATGATCGCTGATATCTTTTCTTCCATGGTCGGGGATTGGTGACGTGCTCTGCCGGGTCTTCGGTGCCGTGGGTGTGCCAACCGAAGAGCATGCAAAGATAATTCACCGCCCTCGTCTCTTGGCGAACACGTATTTTTCCATCGCTCCTGCGTGTCGACTCCGCGCGACGTCTGAGTATGAAATCCGCGTAGGGAGCATGAGAAAGAAACGTGAACATGGTGTCGGCATCAGATCCGCGCACGCTGTGTGCGCTCGCCGCCTGTGCTCAACGACGCAATCGAATCACGAACGGGAAATGATGGACGGGATGAGAGGACCGAAACGGTTGAACAGGATCCGCACAAGCGATGCGGGTGGCGTGGCGTTCCTGCTCTCGCTCATCTGCACTGTGGCCGTGTTGTTCGCAGCCGGGTGTGCAGAGGAGAATTGGAATCTGGTCAACCCGCCCGCAGGCGGCGACAGTATTCTGGTGCGCTTCCTGAACATGAGCGGTGATGGGCGGTCGCGGGCATTGGTGCTCGACGGGACCCGGCGCTCCGAGGACACGCCGGACGCGTCGGCGTCGGCATGCCTTCTTGCTCCTGCCGATTCCGCGTTCGTGTCCGTCGCGGAGCAGGATACGATCGTGTACTCCATCTCCGGACGTGTGCGCTTCTCCAAGATGTCGACGGAACTCATCATCGCCGTCCCTTCCTTGCCGTCGTCCCAACAACCGCGCAGCATCGATACGCTTCTGCATTTCACAACGTCGCGCGCCTTGCTCCCGCAGGCGGGTTACGGTCAGGTACGACTCATCGTGGCCAACGACGATCCGACCGCCTCCTACGCGCTTCGCGAGGGATGTCCGAACGGAACGATGATCGGCTCGCCCGTATCGGCGCGTCAAGCCAACGGCTACACACCCGTTCCGGCGGGATCCTTCGTCTTCAGTCTCAGTCGAGGTTCCGTCCTCGTCGGTACCTACGTCGTCGCCATCCGCTCACGAGGCAGTCACACCATCGTCGTTTCGAAACGGAAGAATGAAGCGCCGGATGTTCGCACCGTGGATGAGGACAACACGACGGCGACGGCCATGGCCGCCTCCGTTCCCGTCCCCGGTGCCGATCGCGTGTCCCTCGTGCGGGTGATCAACGCGCGGGAACGGTCGGTGGATTCCATCTCGGCGAACGGCACGGGCGTCGTCGCTTCCTCCCTCACGGCGCGCCGCATCGGTGCCTATGTGCCCGTGCTGGCTTGCGCGGGGAGCACGAGCGACGAGTTCCGTCTGTTCGAGAACGGGTCCGAGACGGTGACCGCGCGGACCTCGCTCGGTGTCTCTGCCCGCTATACCATCATCGCCTACGATTCCTCCCTCACCCGCTCCGCTCCGGGCATGGTGCTTGTGCCGCCCACGCGCACGATGACGCCGAAAGACTCTGTCACCATCCGCGTGGTGCATTGCGCGCCGGGAGCAGGACTGCTGCGGGTGCGTATGGGGGCGCGGACGGATGATGCGGGACATTTCCACAACGGAGAAGCGGTGGCGCAGGATCTTCAACTGGGAAGCGTGTCCGCACCGGTTCGCCTTCCTCCGGGTGTAGCGCCGATGACCTTCCTTTCCATGGCGACGGGTCAGCCGGATATCCTCCGCTCCACGGCGCTGTCGCGCTTTGCGGCGGGCAAGGAATACCTGCTTGTCTGTTCGCCGGGTTCGGCCATCAATGCCATTCATGTGTCGGTGGTGGAGAACGACGTGGTACAGTCGTCGCTGGACGTGGTACCGGCAGGCGTGTTCACGCAGCTCGTCCAAGCCCGCAGCGACCGGGCATCCCTGACCGTATCGGTGGACGGGGTGGTGCAGAGTACGGGACTCACCTTCGGCAATGCGCTTGCCACCGTGGTGCCGCATGGGACGGGATCCGTGAGTTTCGGGGGTGTGACGAAGCAAGTGACGGCGGATAGCGCGCGGCGACTGACCCTGGTCGTGACCGGCGAAAACTCCTCGCTCAGCATGGTCACTCTCGACGAAGTCTCCATGAAGCCGAGTCCGGACACCGCCCGTAGCCGGTATCTGAATGTCACGAAGGACGTGCCCCGTTTGCGCGTGTCCATCGACTCCGTGACGAACCTGGGATATAATGTGTATGCGGATGATATGGAGTTCGGCAAACCCTCTGCCGTCCGCACCGAAGTCAAACCCCGTCGTATCAATTTCGTGTGCGGTAACGCCGAAACCCTCAAGGAGATCTTCCGTCCCACCTACTCGGTGACCCTCTTGGCAGGGAAGGCCTACACGGTGATCGTTTGCGGTTCCGCCGCAAACGGGTACTCCATCATCATCCAGCAGGAGTATTGATGCAGAAGCGCCCCGCCATGAACATTCGCGAAGGAAGGCTCGCCTCGCTCCTGCGTCGGACATCGTTCCTCGCGTGTCTGGTGCTATGGTGTGCGGTCGTGCAGGTCCCTTGTCCCGCGCATGGGCTGCTCCGCCCGACATCGTCCGCCCGCATCGTCGTTTCTCACGACCTGGTGCTCCAAGAACGAGGTCACCCGGAATACCCCATGCTTGGCGCGCCTTCGGCATATCGTGCGCACGTTCCCGGCAGGGCGGACACCCTGGAACCGGATACGCTGGAACCGGATACACTGGAACCCGACACCCTGGAGCCCGACCTTCCGGGTCCGGACACCCTGACGACGAAGCAGGACGGTATCGGCGCGGATTCGGTGGAGGCGGACGACACGACGGATTCTTTGGGTGCGGGCACGGACAGTGTCACGGTCCCCGAGGAGGAGTCTGCACCCTTGCCGCCGTGGAGCATCCAAGCGCGGACCGTGCTGTCGTCGCAACAGCAGCGGGCCGGGGTGGATCTGAGCGGAAGTCAGATGACCCTCGACGGCGGTCTGCGGCTGGGTCACACGGCCGGACCCTACGCCGACGTGGTCGGAACGCAGCGCTTGGGCGCAAGCGCCGTCTATCAACAAACCTCCATCACGGGCGGATACACGCTGTCGCTCTCGGATGCGTGGGACCTCTCGGGGGATGTGACGGTGTATCGGTATCCCAATGATTCCGTCAATGCCTTGGCCCAATCGCCCGCCTCGCTGTCGCTGTCGGCGGACTGGGGGGGGGAGGAATGGGAGGCGGGCGTGAGTCTGGAGCGATTCCTCGGCACGAATACCTTCACGTACCTGAGCGGAAGTACGGGGTATACCTTCTTTCTTCGGGATGATGCATCGATCTTCGTTACGCCAAGCGCGAGTGTCACCTTCGCATCCTCGACATATACACGGAAGAACACGGGAAGATCGATCAGAACCCGATTCTCCCTCAGCGTCATCGTCATCGACGTGTTCTTCAATGCCGACATCGGTGCGGGATTCTCCCTGTTCGCCGACCCCACCCTCATGATCTCTTACCAAAAGGACCTGCTCAAGGTCCTCCGCGGGTCGGCCAACGCCGTCACCCGTTCTTTCCAGCCCCTGGTGACCATGGGTCTGCGATATACCGTCCGGTTCTAAGCAAACTTTTCCACCGAGGTCGTGGTTTGTTTTTTTTCGGCACTCTTTTTCGGCACATGGTTTGCTAAATGATGATGTTCGGTAGAGCGACGTCGTCAGGGGTGGGCTTTGTTCGGAAGAAAGTGGCTAAAAATCTCTGAAAACGACGAAAAAGTGTTTTTCCTTGGGAATACAACCGTCGTCGCATTCAACATTCGGTGCTCGCCTACCGACAACTCGGGGGTAGGGACGGGTCGGAAATCCGTAGTCGTACGGATGATTTATGAAAAAAAATGTGGAAAACTCTGGGCGAAGATGTATCTTGGATGGCGAGAGAAAGAAAGGTTCATGAAAAGTATAGGATAGAAATATCTCATTTGTTGTATCTTTGCCCCGGGGTATCCGTAGGTAAAGTCCATTCACGATTCAATTACGAGGCCGGTATGCGCTTTTGGTACGTTGTCATTCTTTTCGTCGCTTTGTGCTCACGGGAAGCCTTCGGTCAGCAGGTCATGAAGTCGGTCGTGAGCGGTGGTGGCACCATCGCGCGCACGGGCGGCATGGTCGTTTCGGGCACCATCGGTCAGCCGGTCATCGGCCGATCGAACGACCTCCGTTCCACGGTCCTTTCCGGATTCTGGTATAGCGTGGTCAAGGATCCGCGTACCACCTCGGCCACGGGAGGCAGCACGTCCACGCCGACGGGCTCACTTGTCACCGGACCCATCACGGTCACTCCTCATCCCGTCACGACCATCTCCAGTTTCAAATTCGTTCCCGAGTGTACGGGTGTCGTGAGCATTGCGCTTGTAGACCTGGCAGGGGAGACGGTGGCGACCATCTATAATGAATACACGGCAAGCGATATCAACATCACCTTCGACTCCAACGGTCTGGTGAGCGGCACGTATATCCTTCGGGTGAAGACACCATGTTCGGAGCGTAGTCAGCGCATCGTCATCCTGCATTAAGATGCATGAGGCGGGAGCGGCTCTGTCTGCCTTCCTCCATCGCGACGCCCGGTGAAACACCACGTGCCTCGGTGAGAAGCTGAGATAAGAAAAAAGAAAAGAAAGAAAAAAGAGAAAAAAGAGAAAAAAGAGAAGAGTTAATATTTATAATCATCGGAGTGTTGTTTTATGAAGAGTAGGATGTTCTTCCTCGTGAGCTTGGTGTGTTTCGCGCTAATGATGGCGAGTTCCACCACGCTATCGGCCCAGACGCCGAGAACCATGTCGTACCAAGGGGTACTTGCTGACCCTTCGGGTAAATTGATGAGCGATGGAACCTACAAGGTGACCATCCGCTTGTATGACGACATGAATGCGACGAGTCCGTTGTACACGGAAGACCACACGGTGTACCTTACCCATGGTGTGTTCAACATCATGATCGGTTCCGTCACGCCGTTCCCCGCCACGTTGTCTTTCGACAAGGCGTATTTCATCGGCATGAGCGTGAACGACGGCACGGAAATGGTTCCGCGCACGGCAATGACCTCGACGCCGTACGCGATGCGCGCGGAGACGGCAACGAACGTTGCACCGAACGCCAAAGGCGTCGTGAACTCGTTGAACGGCACGCAGGGCGACCTGGTCATCAAGGGCGACGGAGCGACGACGGTGACCCAGAAGGGCAACGTCATCACCATCGGTACCCCCTTCGGTATCATTGACAAGGGCGGTAACGTCACGCAGGTCCCTGCGACGGTATCGTTTTCCGGTGACCTTTCAGGATCGGTGACCACGGCGAATTCGACGTGGCCCGTGTATGTGGCGAACAGTGCCATCACGAATGCGAAACTGGCCGCAGGTGCGGTGACCAACGGTAAGGTCTCGACCGCCGGTGCGTCCACCGGTCAGGCCATCATGTCCAACGGATCGGGTTCCACCGCCGTGTGGGGTAATCCTACTCCGGGTGGTACTGCCGGTGGTGACCTGTCGGGGAACTATCCCAATCCGTCCATTGCGAACAATGCGGTGACCTCGGCGAAGATTTTCGACGGAACCATTGTCAATGCCGATATCAGTCCTTCCGCGGCTATCGCGGCGTCGAAAATCGGGTCCGGTTCGGTGGACAACACAGAGTTCGGATATCTGGACGGTGTCACGGGCGCAATCCAAGCGCAGATCGACTCGAAGGTGACCGCCAATGCGCCTATTACCGGCAATACGAAGACGAAGATCACGTACGATTCCAAGGGCCTTGTCACGGCCGGCGCGGACGCGACGACGACGGACATCGCCGAAGGATCGAACCTGTACTACACAGATGCTCGCGCACGCAGCGCCATCTCGTCCACGGCGACGGGCTTGACCTACACCCCCGGCACGGGCGTCATCAGCCTTACCTCGGGATATGCCATTCCCTCGACATCGGACATCTCGAATTGGAACGACGCGAACAGCAAGAAAGTGAACACCTGGACCACGCCGTTGCAGTACAACGCGGGAACCGGTACCGCATCCATCACCCAAGCGAGCGGATCGAGCGACGGTTTCTTGAGCTCCACCGATTGGACCACGTTCAACAACAAAGAGAACGCCATCACGGCAGGAACCACGGCGCAATACTGGCGCGGTGACAAGTCATGGCAGACCTTGAACACATCGGTCGTTCCCGAAGGCTCGAACGTGTATTTCACGGACGCACGTGCTCGCAATGCCATTTCATCCAGCGCGACCGGTCTTACCTACACCTCCGGTACGGGCGACATCAGTCTGACCTCGGGTTATGTCATCCCCACGACCACGGAACAGACCAACTGGAACGACGCGAACAGCAAGAAGGTCAGCACATGGACGGCACCGTTGCAGTATGCAGCGGGCACGGCGTCCATCACGCAGGCATCCGGCTCGTCGAACGGTTTCTTGAGCTCCACCGATTGGACCACCTTCAACAACAAGCTCGGCACGGCACTCGCGAGTGGCAACATCTGGGTCGGTAACGGTTCGGGTGTGGCAACAGCCGTCGCGCCCACCGGCGACGTCACGATCAGCAACACGGGTGTCACGACCATCGGTGCCGGTGCCGTCACGACAACGAAGATCGCCGACGGAAACGTCACGAACGCCAAACTCGCCAACAGCTCTGTCACCGTCACCGCCGGAACGGGCATGACGGGTGGCGGCGCGGTTGCTCTTGGTTCGTCCACCACCCTCGGCATCGCTGACGGTGGCGTGGGAACGACACAGATTGCCGACAACGCGGTCACGACAGCGAAGATCGCGGACAACGCCGTGAATGGTGCGAAGATCGCTTTGGGCTCGGATGCAGCCGGCGACCTGATGGTGTACAACGGTACGGACTACGCACGTTTGCCGGTCGGAACGAACGGTCAGGTATTGAAAGTCGTCACCGGTGCTCCCGCATGGGGTTCGGCGGCGGTCTCGACGAATACCACCTTGACGGGCGACGGTCAATCGGGTACGCCGCTCTCGGTGAACCTTGGAAATGCGAATACGTGGACAGCAACGCAGACCTTGCCGACGACGGCAGGTCAGGGTGATGCGCTCATCGCGTCGACGAATGCCGGCACCACGACCATCAATGCTGCCCGCATCGGAAACGGCCTCACCGACACGCAAGTGAATAACGACCTGACCATCGACGGCGGTTCGGTGAACAACACGCCGGTTGGTGCCACGACGGCATCGACGGGACGGTTCACGACAATCACAGGAACAGCGCTTCCTGCCACCAGCACCTCGACGAACCTCGTCACCTCTAACAGCGGTGCTCTCGAAACCCGCACGGCGGCATCCCTTACGGGCGAAATCGCCATCGTGAAGGACGCAACGATGACGGGCGACGGCAAGACGGCGACGCCCCTTGGAATCAACCTTGGCAATGCGAATACATGGACAGCCACCCAGACCTTGCCGACGACGGACGCACAAGGTGCAGCGCTTATCGGATCGGTGAACTCTGCAACGTCGGCAACCGTCAACGCGGCGCGCATCGGTAACGGTTTGACAGATACACAAGTGAACAACGACCTGACCATCGACGGCGGTACGGTGAACAA
>JBBATK010000014.1:0-18930 GCA_040398805.1 Kapaibacterium sp. (SeqCode)
CATGGTCATGGCGATCTGTCGTGCCATGTCGTCAGCGGCGTTCATCACACCCGGAAGGTGAATGGTCAGGATGAAGACAAGCACCATCAGTGCCGTCAGCTGGCCTGCAAGCTTCACCTTCTTACCGGTCAGGAAGGCGACGGCGGCCAGAACATTGGCAACGCCGGTAAGATATACCCAGAGCACGCCGCCGGGTATCCACGAGGGTACCAAGCCCGCCATCTGGGCACCTGCGGAGAAGTGCAAGAGTCCGAAAACAAGAAACGGCAGCGCAAGGAAGATGCGGCCGAGAAGAAGTGCGGGTAAGCGCATGTCAGTCCCCAAGGAAAAGTGAAAACGATTCTGTTGGCACGAAGATACCGCGGGAGACGTCCCGATACTACCCCCCTCCGCCTTCACCTCTTCCCCTTCCACGCACGTCCCAGCATGGCCGTATGCCGAACGGCGGCATCCACCCGCTTCACGTACTCTCGCGAGTACGATTCCGGACCATACAACGTGTGCGCATCACCCATGCGCTCGCTGTCTACCGCGATTTCGTTGTGGTGCGGCAGCCAACCGCGTCGCTCGAGCTCCGATGCTCTCTTCAATTCATCGGGATAGGCGGTGATGGCACCGAAGCTGAAGGCCCCCTCCATGGCGTCGCCCGGCTGCGCGTAGCGTCCGCTGATAATTCCTTGCTGCATCCAGTATCGCGTGGCAGCTGCCGGACGCACGTGTGCACCCGCCCGCGCATGAGAACTGAAATGATCCGGATTGAGCGAGTCGGCATGGTCCCGCACCGGAGCATGAACGTACATCTCTTCCGCTCTCGCAGAAAAATCACGTATCGCATCCCTGCCCGTGTACAGGGGGATGCTCGGCTCCTTCAGGAAGAAATGTCCATAGCTTGAGTGCGCATAGAAATCCGCAACCGCGTGCATGGCATGGGCGAAGTCGATGATCGTCCCCCTGCCCAACCGTTCCTCCACCCTGGCCCACCCTTCATCGATGTAGCCGTTGTCGAAATGGTCGTACGGATGATAGAGTCCCACATCCGCATCGATGGCCAAGCTCGCCGCATTGATCATGAACAGTTCAGCCGCGGAGAACAGTCCGGTGTCATGCAACGCGCGGACGAACACAGTATAGTGCGTCTCGGCATTGAACGAGGGATTGAAGCTTCGCCAGAAGGCATCCGGCGCGCGGTAATTCCTTTGAAGGAAATCGGGCAGGGTTTCACGGCGACCATGTTCCACCCTCCACACATGATCGGCGTTCATGACGAACATGGGCAGATACTCGAAGCGCTGCCTGCTGTCGGACACATGCGCTGCGGCGGCAGCGGTCGAACGCTTCGTGCGCTTCGTGCCTGTGGTCGACGCTACGGACATCCTTGCGCGCCGCTTCGGCACGCGCAACGCCAAAGGATCGAAGAGCATCCAGGCGCCGCTTTCAGACCGGTACATCACCCATGCGTGCTGGTGGAGCGCCGCGCGCGTGTCGTGAGGATGACGAAGGTCGCGCACATAGCCGAAGGCCACCCGTACCATGTACGGACTGATGCCCGAGGCCGTCAGGAGCGCCGCGATGAGAAAGGCGAGATCCTCGCAATCACCGCCGCCCGCGGCAAGGGTCTCATCGGGATACAACCACGTGTCGTAATTGCGCGAGCCCTTGCGGGCGTATCGCACATTCTCGCATACATGATGGACCACGTGCAAGGCGCGGAAATCGAAGGCGCCTCGCTCCTTTATGAAGAACCGGTACCGCTCCTCTTTCTCTATGCCATTGGCGATGCGGGTGAGCGTATCATGCAGCACGGAGCTGTTCTCCATGGCAAGGAACTCGCGGATATCCACCGCATACCGTCGCCGCGGCTTCACATCCGGAAGCGTCCGCATGGCGCGGACCGTCGTGTCGAACAACACGACGTCGCCATCCCAATTGATATCCTTTGAAAAAGAAAACGCCGATGTCCTGCAACACATGATCGCCTCCGATGTCCGTGTGTCGGTTCCTGGTTCGATTCCCCGTGTGCAAAGTACCGAGAGACGAGAAAAAGACGGAAAGGGAAAATGCGATGGCAGGACTATGGATAATCGGAAGCGGCGATTCGGGGAATGCTCGCCGGGTCAGGAGCGTTTTGGGGACGGGGATTTCAAGTCGCGGAGCACGCTCAGCGCTTCCGTCTTGTTCCGCACATCGAGCTTGCGGTACATGTTGTGACAATGACGACGGACCGTTTCGATGCTGATGTAGAGTTCCTCGGCGATCTCGGCGTAACTGAGTCCTTGATCCATGCAGCGCGCCACTTGGAGTTCCCGTGGCGTCAGGGTATGCGTTTCGGCGGCGATGACAGGATAGGTGCGCACGTGGTCGAGGATTTTCCGGGCCGTATGCTCGTTGATATACGCGCCGCCGTCCAGGATGACGTTACAGGCATCGATGATACGGTCGGTGGCATGCGCCTTGTGCACGACACCGTTGGCTCCCATGTGCAATGCGCGGAGGACGGAATCCTCCTCGGGCTGACTGCTGATGGCGACGAAGTTCATGGACGGAAAGGTCTGGCGGACCTGACGGATGCACTGGACGCCTAGGCCGTCGCTGAGATCGAGATCCACGATGACGATACCCGGACGCGCGCGCCGGACGTCTTTGATCACGTCGACCGCCGACGAGTAACTGCCGCACACGTCGAAGCCTCCCGCTGTTCGAAGCGAGCGGACGAGACCTTTGCGGTACTTGATATCGTCGGTGACGACTGCTACACGAACGGACATGATTGCTGCTATCTGATGTTATTCCGTAGCGATGGACGGTGTTCTTCTGTCGAATCAGGCGCTCGGATAGGATAATCCCCAGCTCCCTCTCCCCCGTGTTTGTCACGTGTGGTTTATGGGGTCAATCTACTTCCGGGCGTGGTGTGGGGACAATAACACGAACGTGTGATTTATATGTGAGGAACTTCCGTCGATTTTATGCAGTATGATCGGTGGATTTTTCTGCGGGATGGAAGATGCATGCAGGCACCGGACACGTATCATCGCGTTCGATGGGTGATGGAAGAGCAGTGATCGGACGAACGACGCGAGCATGGTGTGGACACCGTGCATGTAGGGACAAACAAAAAAAGAACACCGTCCGTGTTCTTTTTTGTTTGCCGAGGCTACGTCAATCCGCGTTCACCGTCGAAGCACTCATTAGTGAATGACGATCGGTTTCGTCGTTTCGATAATGGTGACGTCGGGTCCGTTGACATTCACCATCAAGGAGCCGACGCGTACCTGGCGCACGCCGCCGACAGTGTCGATATTGCTGTCATCCACCATGTAGATGGACGGTGCGGGGCCCGGGAGCGGGATGCCGTTGTACACGACCGAAGGGTTGACGGGGTTGTTCGTGTTCTGGACCGTGCGGGCATTGTTCGCATCGATCGCTCCAGATGTCAGAATGGCTATGACCATTGCATCTCCTTATATTGGGTAAAACATATCCGTTAACGGTGTTCAACATTACGGATTCGGTTTTTTCTCCATCTACCATGTTCTGGGGATTTCGTGGATCTTCATGAATTTCTTTCGAGGTTTACGACGGGTTATGATTCGGTGCCTGATGAAGAGCCGTGGACATCCCTTGTCTCGGCGAATCTTCACAGCATAGCGCGACGTCCTGCCGCCGCGTTGGACGTGCTCGACGCACTGAAGAGCACGGACGATGAGACGGAAACCTGCCTGCGTATCCTTGTCCGTGTGCGTGCCTATCTGCAAGTAGGACGTGCCGCGGAGGCATTGCATCTTCTGGAATCCGTGTCGTGGGAAAACAGACATGGAGTCCTCAAGGCCCGACTGCTCCTTCCCATGGGTATCGCGCATCGCTTGCTGAATCACGCGGAAGACGCGCTCTCGTCTCTGACCATGGCCAAGACGATGTTCGACAGCCTGGAGATGCCGCTGGACAGGGCCGTCTGCGAAGCGGAGATAGGGTCGCTGCTCTTAAGCCGCGGAGACGTGGGCGCTGC
Source organism: Kapaibacterium sp. (SeqCode) (assembly GCA_040398805.1). GTDB lineage: Bacteria > Bacteroidota > Ignavibacteria > Kapaibacteriales > NICIL-2 > JBBATK01. Next base: position 4,004 of record JBBATK010000014.1, read on the forward strand.
CACGAGCAACTACCTTTCGGCGCTCGATGCATTCGAGGCGCACGGTAGTGCGCTTCAGAAGATCGCCGTGCGGTCGAACCTTGCCATCGCGATGCAACGCTCGGGGAACAACGATGGAGCCGAGCGCGAACTTCGCGCCTTGCTCGATACACCGCCGTTCGATGCCAAGGGCGCCGACAGGGCCCAAGTACTCCACAACCTGGCCGTGATCGCGAAGAGTTCAGGTCGATACCAGCAGTCATTGGATCTGTACGAGGAGGCGTTGGCCTGTGTCGATTTCACGACCTCGCCGGCGGCACACATACGCATGCGCGTCGGTGTTGCCGAGCTGGCGTTCAGGGTGGGCGATATCGTCACCGCCGATGCGGAGCTTGCGGAGGTGGACCGGTTGGTGACACCGGAAACACGGGACCTGGTGAACGTGGAGTATCACTCGCTGCGCTCACGCGTTCACGGTCTGTCCGAGAGATACCACGAAGCACAAGAACGACTCACCGAGGCGCTGGAGAGCGCGCGAGCGAGCGAATTGGTGGATGAGGAGTATCTGTTGTTGCGTGAGTCCTTGGACTGGGTGCACGGTCCGATGCGTACCCGATACCTTGAAGACCTGATACGTATCCAGGACCGTCGGAACGAAAACACGTCGAAGAGCATCACCTCGCTCATCGACCTACGTTCGCGGTACGAGCAGGAGAAATCCGCACGGGAGATCGAGCGTCAGCAGGAGATCACCCGCACCGTCCTCGAAACGCAAACGCGATTGTTCGAAGAGATAGGTCGGGATATCCACGACTCCGTGGGCCAGGACCTGACGGTCCTGCGATTGATGACGGAACGCCTCACCAGCGGACAGTTCCCGTCCAAAGAGATGCAGGAGATCCACACCCGTATGCACGAGATCGTGCGACGCGTGGAGAGCGACACCCGCCGCATCTCCCATCTGGTCTCGGGCATGGGCGTGACGGGCATCGGTCTTCGCGATGCGCTCGCGACCATCAAGGAGGATATCTCCAAAGGCGCATCACGCCTCGAGATCGAGCTTGTCATCTCGAACGGCTTGGAGCACATACCCGACGACGTGGCGCGGACCATACTCCGGTGCGGACAGACCTTGTTGCAGAACATCCTTCGGCACAGTCAGGCCGCTTCCTGCATCATCCAACTTCTTGTTCACCCCACGGAGATCGTCTTCTCCGTGGAAGACGACGGCGTGGGGTTCGACCGTGTGCGGGTGCAAAAGGGCCTGGGTCTGCGGGAGCTTTTCGCCCGCACCGAAGTGGTGGGAGGCAACCTGGCGATCGACAGCACGCCGGGACATGGCACGTTTATCGAAATCACCATTCCACGAAAGGACATCGAATGAGCATACGCGTATTTTTCATCGACGATCATGAGCTGATCATCGACGGTCTGGTGAAGAACTTCTCCACCGTGCCCGATGTCACCGTCGTCGGTACGTCCACGTCGCCGACGGACGCTCTGGACATGATACGCGCCAAGCGCAGTCAGGTCGATATCGTCATCACCGATATAGAGATGCCGGTCATGACAGGGTTCCAGCTATGCTCCGCGCTCAAGGAGTCCGGCGACCTTCCGTATGTGGGATACCTGACCTACAGAATGAACGAGGAGACGCGCTTCAAGGCGATGCGGACGAAGGTGGACGGACTCATTTACAAAAGCGCGAGCATTCCGGAGCTGACGGATTTCCTCCACCGTATCATGAAGGGACCCCGACCCGTCATCGAAAACATTCCCGAGGAACTCGTCCCCATACAGGAGACCACGCCGCTCACCAGCGCGGAACGGAAGGTGTTGTACTACATCGCCTGCGAATGCATGACCACCCGCGAGACCGCAGCAATGCTCAATCGCGGCGAAGAGACGATCATCTCCCATCGCAAGAACATCATGGAGAAACTCGGCATCCGGAATATCGCCGGTCTGGTGAAGTACGCACTTCACATCGGCCTGCAGAACCATCCACCGGTATGATCGCCGTTACAGGAGAACGACGGTGAGGGACGACACCTTCACCTGCTTCATCGTCTCCTCCTTCTTCGTCTGCGGGTTCGGCGCCGTCGCCGTCAGCTCCTGCCGGATCGATGTCACCTTATGAATGGTATGACCGGTCTGCACATCCACGAGCGCCGACCCCTTGCCGCTGATCACACCGCGCGAGACCTGCACCGGAATCTTGTCCGTGACAAGTCCGATCGTACCATTGAGTACCGCGTCCACGCGTCCCACGTTCTGTTTGGACCGTGTACCCACACCCGTGATGGTGTACTTCATCGTGGATCGCGCAAGGAACACCGGAGGGAGTTGCTGCACCACGTCTTTGGACCACGAACGCGTGGAATCCAACGGTGCATCGGGCATGGACGAATGCTCCTGCGAGACGAGTTGCATGTAATACACCTGCTTGATCTGCTCGGCCGCCTGCATGCGCATGGTGTCGCTGAGCGGTTGCGGCGCGCGCGAGGCGATGTCCTGCACGATGCCCGCTAGTCCGCTGATTTCCTGAATCTTACCGCGTTCCGTGATCGTGATGGTGACCTCTTTGCCGATGAGACTGTTCACCACCATGTACTTCGGGTTCATCCGGTCGGCACTGTCCGAGGAACGGTACTTCACGGTCTTGTCATCGGCTCCCATACCCTTGCCCACCTGGGTTTCCATGATGGAATCGTAGCGCACGGTGAACGTGATGATCCCTGCGTTGTTGGCGGTGACCTTCTTCGTGTAGAATGCCGTCGTCACGCTCGTCACGGACATGCTGTCGTCCTGCATCAACTCCTCGCGCTGCTCCGCCTTATAGCGATACACGGCCGATATCGGCAGGTTGAGCTTCATGTCGCGCGTGCCGACGGTTGCGGCATTGTCGACAGTGAAAGCGAAGGGGTCGCCGGCGGCGGACTCCTGCACATCACCGGACTTCTGTGAACAGCTCAGCATGATGATACCGACGAGGAGGACGGACAAGAGAGTGAATCTTCTCATGGACGGATATGATGAGGGCAGTACTCGGTACATGCCGATGAAAGAATGGACGGACGTTAGTATGCGGTCTGACCCAGGCACTTCCACGTATAGGTGGATTCCACGGTCTCGCTGAACACTTCCTTGCGGATCTTCGCATTGATCTGCGTGGTGCAGCGAGTCACGGCTTCCGTCACGACACCCTGTCGGGTGATATTCGTCACGTGCGTTCCTTTGCCCTTACCACCGGTGATATCCACCATGGACTCGATCTTGTAGAGTCGTTGTTTGGTGGGAAGCACCTTCAGATTCCGAAGGTTCGTTTCGATAGTGTAGGTACCGTTCTTGTAGGTGATGATCTTAGACGTTGCACTGTCGTCACGGCAGTCGATACCATCCGCCTTCATGAAGAACGGCTTGCGCCACGTAGAGTCCCTATGCACCCGCGAGTTCGGCAAGGCACCCTTTTGAAAATCCGCGAACTGCGCCAGCGCCGTGGTCGTGATACCGTTCAGCCAAAGGAACTTCCTCATGGAGTCGATACGACCTTCGCCGTACTCCTCGATATAGTTGCGCAGCCAGTCCAGCATCTCGCCTTCGGTACTCACCACTTCCCAGTACGGTGAGAACTTCATGGTGAACTCGCGGTTCACCGGTACGGTGGCAGCGATGAGATCGGGAAACTTCAATTCCATCTTCGAGCGGACGTCGTAGTTCAACTCGGCATCACCGCTCTTGAAACGGTAGGTAAGCGAGTCGATATTCACCATGACTTCCAGGACGCCGTCGGACGGATCCTTCAATGCCTTGAGCTGCATGTAATACGTCGTCTCCCGCAGATAGTCCAACGTGGAGCTGTCGCTGTACGTACGATGCACCACCGTGCTGTCCTTATACACATAGCCGAACTCGTTGCCCGGCGGGAAGACGAGCTTCAGACTGTTCATGGTCGGCATCGGCGTGTTATCGGGTGCTTGCAAGCCGGCCGTGCCCTTTGCTCCACTCTTCTGCGACTCGCCTTTCTGGGGTTCGCCCTTCTGCTGTGCCTGTGCCGTTCCCGCACCCACGAGCATGAGCAGGACAACCGCAAGAACAATGACGGAATTCCGGGAAACAAGGCAACGTGATTTCATGTCAGGAATCATATCTGATTGCATACACAATGGTGGTGGAATACGCGGAGAGGACCATGACCGGCGTGTTCCGTTCTCGGCTGAGACAGGCGCAATAATACACAGGTTTACGTCGTGCGCCATCGCCCCACCCGTCGTCCGTCGCAATGACCACGCAAGGACGGGCGTTCACGACAGCCGCTCCATGTGCGCACGATACAGCATCCACGCCGCCAACGTCATGCCGTCCCATATCGTATTCGTCGCACAGGCCGCGTCGATGTCACGCGCGGACAGCAACCGCACCACGATATCCTCCGTCGCATCGGGCATGGCATCGCCCTCGCGCAGCTCTTCCGCAAGGAACACATGGCAGATCTCATCGGTCAAGCCGTTCATGGGATTGAACTCGCCCAACTTCGTCCACTGCGTCGCCACATACCCCGTCTCCTCGCGCAACTCCCTGCGCGCCTGCTCGGCCGGTTCCACCTCCTGCGGAACACCTCCGCCGGGAAACTCGATGCTTGCGCGACGGTTCAGGTAGCGCATCTGCTCGGTCAGAACGAAGCGCTCATCGTCCGTCCGCGCGATGACGAACACGGAGCCATGCGTGTGCGCATACCAGTAGTCCGCCTCCTGTCCCTCTCCCAGCTCGTATCGGTCAAGTCGGTACTCCCAATACGGATTCTTGTGGCGCAGTTCGGTCCTTATCTGTCGTTGTGCTTTCATATCGATGAACGAACATTCGTCTGTAAACAACAAACGGGATGATGACTCATCCCGTTGTCGTGTCTGTCGTCATATGTCTGATGTTGCCATCACGCCCCGGTGTCGCTGTCGCAGCATCTCCGCAACGGCCCTCCGTTCACAGCGTCGATGACGGCACAATCAGCTATTGGATGCGATATCACGTCCGGTGAAGAAGAACGCGATCTCGTTCGCCGCGTTTTCATCCGAGTCCGAACCGTGAATGGCGTTCTCGCCCTTGTTCGCTGCGAAGCGCTTCCGGATGGTTCCTTCTGCCGCTTCCGCGGGATCGGTGGAACCGATGAGCGCGCGGAAGTCCGCAACGGCATTCTCTTTTTCCAGAGCGATGGGAACCACGGGTCCGCTGCACATGAAGTTCACAAGCTCTCCGTAGAACGGACGCTCCTTGTGCACGGCATAGAACTCCTGCGCCTGCTGGGTGGTCAAACGGGTAAGCTGCATGCCGAGTACCTTGAAGCCGGCCTGCTGTATCTGTGCGATGATTTCGCCGGCGACATTCTTCTTTACTGCATCCGGTTTGATGATGGCAAGTGTGCGACTCATAGTCTTTGTATAAATAGGTTGAACGTTATCGATTATGTCTTTTCACGATGACTCGTCGGATCGATGTCCGACGATTCCTTCTTCTGCGTCCGGAACCGGCCACCGCCGCTCCGGTTCGCGTGTGTTATCTGCCCTTCTTCGCGACAGCTTTCTTCGCTGCTTTTTTCACCGCAGGTTTCGTAACCTTTTTCGCTACCGGCTTCGCCGCTTTCTTCGCTGCCTTTGCGGGTGCTTTGACTGCTGCTTTCGCGCCGCGGCGGCTGAGTGCCTTCTGCACGGTCACGCCGATATGCGCCGGTGTCTCCACTACGTGGATTCCTGCGGCGGTCATGGCTTCCACCTTTGCCGCAGCGGTGCCTTTACCGCCGCTTATGATAGCGCCTGCGTGACCCATACGACGTCCGGGAGGTGCCGTGCGGCCGGCGATGAATCCCACGACGGGCTTCTTCACGTGCTTACCGATGTACTCGGCCGCTTCTTCCTCGGCAGTACCGCCGATCTCGCCGATCATGACGATGGCGTGCGTGTCGGGGTCTTCGTTGAACAGCTGGATGGCGTCGATGAATCGCGTGCCGATGATGGGATCGCCACCGATACCGATACAGGTGGACTGACCCATGCCGATGGCCGTGAGCTGTCCGACCGCTTCATACGTCAGCGTTCCCGAGCGGGAGACGATGCCCACGTTGCCCTTGCGAGCGATGAAGCCGGGCATGATGCCGATCTTGCATTCACCGGGGGTGAGCAAGCCCGGACAGTTAGGACCGATCAGGCGGGATGCCGATTTCTTCAACGCATCCCATACAGGAATCATGTCGCGCACCGGAATACCTTCGGTGATACAGACGATGAGCGGGATTTTGGCGTCCACCGCTTCGAGAATGGCATCCGCTGCCATGGATGCGGGAACGAAGATGCACGTGGCATTCGCTCCGGTGGCCTTCACTGCTTCCGCCACGGTATTGAATACCGGAACGGCATGCTTGAACATGTCTTCGCCCTTGCCCTCGTAGCTGGTGCCGCCCTTGCCGGGTGTCACACCGCCGACAACCTTGGTGCCGTAGGCGATCATCTGCGAGGTATGGAATGTACCCTCGCTGCCGGTGATGCCCTGTACGATCAGCTTTGTCTTCTTATTACATAATACGCTCATGGTCCTGGTTCCTGGTGGAAGTTTCAAGAATAGTCTGCAAAACTACGAAAAGTGCCGTACCAAGCCGTCGGGTGACTGCACTTAGGCGTTCTCGGACTTGTGAAGCGGACGGAGAACGAACACCGCCATGATGGTCACGTAGACGATCTCCGCGACGAAGTGGGTCCACCCTTGGGTCGTGTACATGGTCATGAATACCGGCATCACGTTTGGCAAGAGGTCCACCGACGCCTGCGTGTGATCGGCGAACATCGAGTACAACGTCCACCCCCGCATCGCCGCGTACATCGCCGCCGGCGCTCCGGCAACACTGAGCGCTACGGCCATCATGTAGTAACCGCGAACGGCGAACATCGTGCGACGGAGCCGAAGGAAGATCACCAATGCGGGAACCGCCACCAAGAGCGCTCCGGCCGATACGGCAACAAGGTTGCTGACGATACGGATGGTGTGAATCTGGACGGAGGCATCCAACGTTCGCAAGTCCGGCGTACCCGTCACGAACAGGTCGTAAGCAACCACCTGCGCAGAAAACGCGGTGCCGAACCACAGAATCGAAGCGATCAGGGCTACCGAGCCCAGAATCCTGGTCAACAAGTTGTCGTGCATGGGTTTGTACGGAGGTCGGTGCAAGAATATTCCGCGACAGAGCGCCACGAGCATCAGCGGCGTACGGATGGACAAAAATACCGTTTGTGACCTCGTTCCGTGCAACGTACGAGGATTTTTGCGGTTTTTTCCCTGCTTTTCCCCTTTTTCCCGAATTCCCGCCTTCTCCTCCCCGTCATACAATAAGCGTGTTTAGCACTCGTTATATGAGACTGCTAAGCAAACTCCGTACTTTTGCCATCCCCTTCGGCTCGCGGGTCTTCTTCGGGCGCAGGCAAGGACGGAATTCACACAACACACAGTTCTTTTTTCACACTCTTAACAGGAGCAGGTATGAACCTCACCCCATTGCACGATCGCGTGATCGTACGTCCGGCAGCACCGGAGGAAAAATCCAAAGGCGGAATCATCATCCCCGACACAGCGAAGGAAAAGCCGATGCAAGGCCAGATCGTAGCGGTAGGTACGGGCAAAGTGGCTGAAGACGGCACCGTCACCAAACTCACCGTCAAGGTCGGCGACACGGTATTGTACGGAAAGTATTCCGGCACGGAGATCAGCATCGAAGGAGACGACCTGCTGATCATGCGCGAGAGCGACATCTTCGCCGTCGTGAACCACTAACGCACGTCCCCGCATACTGTTTCGTCATCATCCTCACATCAGAGAACATTTTTCATTCAAGGAGTATCATACATGGCAGCGAAAATCATAACATTCGATGTTGAAGCTCGCGCAGCGCTCAAGCGCGGCGTGGATCAGCTTGCAAACGCAGTGAAGGTGACCTTGGGTCCCAAAGGACGTAACGTCATCATCGACAAGAAATTCGGCGCACCCACCGTCACCAAGGACGGCGTGAGCGTGGCAAAGGAGATCGAACTCGAAGACCCCATCGAGAACCTCGGTGCATCCATGGTCCGTGAAGTGGCATCGAAGACGAGCGACATGGCCGGCGACGGTACCACGACCGCTACCGTCCTTGCCCAAGCCATCGTCACCGAAGGCCTGAAGATCGTCACCTCGGGTGCGAACCCCATGGACGTGAAGCGCGGTATCGACCTGGCGGTCAGCAAGATCACCGCCGAACTCAAGCGTATCTCGCGACCCGTATCGGGCAAGAAGGAGATCGCCCAGGTCGGAACGATTTCTGCGAACAACGACAGCACCATCGGCAATCTCATCGCCGACGCGATGGAGAAGGTCGGCAAAGACGGTGTCATCACCGTAGAAGAGAACAAGGGTACCGAAACCACCATGGAAGTGGTGGAAGGTATGCAGTTCGACCGCGGCTATCTGTCTCCGTACTTCGTCACCGATCCGGACACCATGGAAGCGGTTCTCGAGAACCCCTTCATCCTCATCCACGACAAGAAGATCTCCGCGATCAAGGACATCCTGCCTATCCTCGAGAAGGCTGCGCAAAGCGGACGTCCCTTGCTCATCATCGCGGAAGACCTTGAAGGCGAAGCGCTCGCGACCCTCGTCGTGAACAAGCTGCGTGGCACGCTCCGCATCGCTGCCGTGAAGGCACCGGGCTTCGGCGACCGCCGCAAGGCTATGCTCGAAGACATCGCCGTCCTTACCGGTGGTACCGTCGTCAGCGACGAAAAGGGATACCGCTTGGACCAAGCAGGTCTGGAAATGCTCGGCACCGCCAAGAAGGTGACCATCGACAAGGATAACACGACCATCGTGGAAGGCGCAGGCCAGAGCGACGACATCAAGATGCGCATCAACGAGATCAAGTCGCAGATCGAAAAGACCTCCAGCGATTACGACCGCGAAAAGCTTCAAGAGCGTCTTGCCAAGCTCAGCGGCGGCGTCGCCGTCCTCAAGATCGGCGCATCCACCGAAGTGGAGATGAAGGAGAAGAAGGCACGCGTGGAAGACGCATTGCACGCAACCCGCGCAGCCGTCGAAGAAGGTATCGTTCCCGGTGGCGGTGTAGCATATCTGCGCTGCGTATCGGTTCTCGATAATGTCACCGGCGAAAACCACGACCAAAGCACGGGCGTCGCCATCATCCGTCGCGCGGTGGAAGAGCCCATCCGCATGATCGTCACCAATGCCGGCCTCGAAGCATCCGTCATCGCCAACAAGATCAAGGAAGGAACAGGCGCCTTCGGTTTCAACGCCTACAGCGAAACCTACGAAGACCTGCTCGAGTCCGGTGTCATCGACCCCACGAAGGTTTCCCGCGTGGCTCTCGAGAACGCCGCTTCCGTCTCCTCCCTGCTCCTCACGACCGAAGCGACGATCGTCGAGAAGCCCGAGCCGGAAAAAGCAGGTGCGGCTCCGCACATGCACGGCGGCGGAATGGATTACTAAGATCCGCTCCCACATCGGTCAGCATCGAAAAACCTCTCGTCCTTCGACGAGAGGTTTTTTGTTTCACGCCCGTCCATACCATTGACTCCCTTCCCGTATTATTGAAACGCCCGCGTTTCGCGGCTCAACATCATCAGCGTCTTTCATGCATGACAGCTCGGTCGGACTCCTTGCCGCCTTCTTCACCGTGGTGGTGTGGACCATCAGCACCTTCTCTTTCGCCCATGCCTCGCGCATGGCGCACCCGGGCACGGTGAACCGTATCCGCCTGCTGTTCGCCGTCGTCATCCTGAGCGTCCTTGTGTGCCTTCTGGAAGGCGTGTGGCCCTGGCAGCTTCTGCAATCCGTCTCAACGGACGCACTCCTGTACTTCGGCATATCGGGCCTTGTGGGGTTCACCATCGGCGATACCCTCTTCTTCACCGCCTTCAAGATCCTCGGCAGCAGGCGTGCGAGCATCTTCACCTGTATCGCTCCCGCCGCAGCACTGCTGGCAGGCATGCCCTTGCTGCATGAATCGCTTTCGGCAGCGGGTGTCGTGGGCATGCTCATCAGCATGAGCGGTATCCTGATGCTGAGTCTGTCGCGGAAAGAACAGGAAGACGTGCGCAACGAAGGTCATGGTCATTTCTGGGCGGGAGTGCTCTATGCCCTTCTCGGTGCGGTCTGTCAGGGAGTGGGCATCGTGCTTTCGCGCAAAGGTTTCTCCGCCGCCGGTCCGGGTCTCAACGCCGTGCACGCCGCATGGATTCGCATCTTCGTGGGCACGGCGTCGGCGTACCTGGTGTCCATCCGCTCCACACCGCCGCTCGCCGAACTCCGCACCGCCCTGCGGGATACGCCGCTCTTTCGCAAGCTGCTCTCGGGCACGGTGCTTGGTCCGGTGCTCGGCGTCAGCTCCTCGCTCCTTGCCGTGCAATACATCGAAGCGTCCATCGCGCAGACCATCCTGGCGCTCACGCCTGTCACCGTCACCCTCGTCTCGGCCGCGAGATACAAGGACAGGATATCGCCGCTCTCGGCCCTGGCCGTGGCGCTCTCCCTTGCCGGTGTCATCATCCTGGTGTGGCGCGATTCCCTGTGGTAGGGTTCCCTTGTCAGCGAACAAAAAAAAACGGCGGACCCGCCATGGGTCCGCCGCTATGATACCGGCTCAGCCGTGGGTCATCACTTCACAAGCATCGCAACGATGAAGAGAATGGAGAACACCGCTTGCAGGGCGATGGTGTTCACATTGGATGACACCAAGGTGCGTTCAAAGAGGTGTTGGCGCATGTGCTGATAGATGCGGAAACCACCGATGAGCGCCAGTGCTCCCGGGGCGTACAGGTACGAGTTATCCAGCATGAAGGCCAGCACGAAGGTCATCACCGCCGCAGCCGTGGAGGTAGCAAGGTAGATACCCGGCGTCGCGTTCTTGCCGAAGGTCACCACGAGGTGATTCTTTCCCGTCGTGGCATCGCTATCGGCGTCAGGCACTTGATTGATGAGCAGGATGTTCGAGGTGAGAAGTCCGGCCGGAATGCCAAGCAGGAATCCCATCTCGGGCATCTGTGCGGTGACCACGTACACCATGCCTGCGGTGATGAGCGGACCGAACGTCAATCCGATGAAGAGTTCGCCGAGTCCGTGGCGTGCAACCAAGCGCAGCGGCGGTGCGGTGTAGAAGAACCCCGAGAGCAGTCCGAGCGCGCCGAACAGATAGATGCCGTTTCCGATACGCGACGACAGATACACGCCCATGCCGAGTGCGATCAGGCTCAGGACGGTAGCCAGACGGAAGGTGCCTTCCACGGTGATGAGACGCAGTTCGATGGCGCGGCTGCCGCCCGAATACTTCAGGAAGTACGAGGTGTTCGCCTCGTCCGTACCGCTCTTCGCATCGAAATAGTCGTTGAACACGTTGGCGGCAAGGTGCAGGAACACCACGCCAAGCACACCGAGGACGATGTCGAACGTGGAAGCCACGGTGGGCACCACGGGAGCCAGCGATTGTCCGTAGATCATGCCGATGATGGCGGGCAGGATGGCCGCGCTGAGGAAGGGCGCACGGGTCACCACCAGCCAGCTGATGATCTTCGTGGACAGTTTGATCTCCACGTTCACGGGCTTGTCCACCGGCTCGGTGACACCGCAGAAGCCGATCTGCTTGCCGTCGCGGAACGTGGGGCTCACACGGATGCGCGCGGGGAATTCCTCGCCGGACTTTTTCACGAAGATGGTCTCCGTGACGTACTCGCCGTCCTTCGCGGCCGCGGCCAGCCAGCCTTCGACATTCTGCAACACGATGTGTCCGGGCGAAAACAGCGACACGCGCTTCTTGCCGACCACTTCTTCCTTGGAATATCCGAACACCTCTTCCGCTCCCGCGTTGAAGGTTTCGATGACGCCTTCCATATCGCAGGTAATGGTACTCTTCACTGCCATACGAACCTCTGTGATAAATGAATGATAGTAATGAATGACTATGCACGAGGAACGGTCGGGGATCACTCCTTCGACGCCGTTCCCAAGAAACCTTTCTCCAATCTTTTCTTCGTCTTGGACTCCATCAGCTTCCGCAGCGCCGTCTGCATGAGACCGGAACCGATCACCGATTGCCGGAACTTGTACGCATCGCGCAAGGAATACTGCTGTCCGTCCAGCACCCACTGCAAAAAGATCCCGTCGCTGATGCCAAGCTCCAAGCGCGCGAACGACTCCACGTCCACCTTGCGGAAGGCCTTCAAGCTCACCATGCTCTTCGTCACCCGCGCCCCGAGCAACGCCATGCGCTTCTTCATGTCGCGTATGCGCTCCAGGAAGTGCGGATCGTTGGAACGCAACGCATGCGCCCAGAACTCCAAGAGCAACGGCGCATGCAAGGCATGCTCCTCGTAGAATTCGATGGTCGTGTCGATCAGCGCATCGGCGGTGGACACGGGATCCTTGCTGCGCGAACCCGCCTCCTCCATGGCCGCTTCATAGGCATCCATCCACGCATCGTACACGGCCAGGAACAACTCGTCCTTCGTATCGAAATACTCGTACATCGTTCCCTTGCCCACACCCGCTGCATCGGCGATCTCCTGCATCTTCGCCGCATGGAAACCCTTCTGCGAAAACACCGTCACCGCCGCGCGTATCAGAGCGTCGCGCTTCGCTGTCCGTACGTCCGTCGTATCTCTCGCTGGTTTCATGCCGTGATCGTGGTGCTGATGAACGGATCCGACGCCTTTCGTCGGGTTGTGGTTCATGGACGAACAAGTGTCGTTGTCATTGACCGACCCGTCGGTCGGACGAAAATACCACACGCTGAGGACTGCGCAACATGTCGCCGATGCCGCATGGAACCACGCTTTCCATCGGATATTCCTACCCTATTCGTGCGTGCGGACGCGCGTCACCGATGGTGTCACGGATGATGTACGGACGCCTGATGGGAGCATGCCGCATGCGCGGTCATGGCCGGTGGAGGCTCCATGCCGGAGCCGCCGGGATGGCAGGGGCTGGCGTGTGTGCGGACGGACGACCCCGAGCGGGTTTACCGAGCGGCGCTACCGCGTGCGTGGATGCGGTCGTTCAGGGAATGAAGCGCCTCGAGCAGTGCCTTCTCGTGAGTGAAGGCGGACGGACGGATGCGCAGATACCGACGTCGGCTATGAAGACGGATCTTCACGAGGGGCAGCATGCCGCGCACATGCACCACGCGTTCTTTTCCGAAGTTGATACGGGCCACGTCGCTCAGCGGATAGCGGCGCTCACGGAACCGGTCGCGGATGATGATGCCGGACTCGTCGATGATGATCGTGCGCCGCAGGAACAGCCGCACGCATAAGGTGAGCGCGGAGCCCACGGCGAACGCGAAGAGCAGCACGAGCAGGGGATCGGCGAGCACGATGGCCATGCGACCGTCGCTTGTGCCTTCGCTCCATCCGCGGATGCAGGCATACGCGATGAGCGCGCTTGCGTACATCGTCGTGGCCCGCCAATACACGTCATGTTTGTAGGTGTATCCTGTCTGCATACCGTTCCTCCTGTTATCGCACTTCCGCTCCCGCAGGCGCGAAGCTCATAGGTGTGACAAGCGTAAGACCGCTATCGCTGTTGGCGGCAAGAAGCATTCCCTGCGACTCGAGTCCCATGAGTTTCGCAGGCTTCAGGTTCACCACGACGACGACGGTCAATCCCACGAGGTGCTCGGGCTCGTACACCTTGCCGATACCGGCAAGAATCTGACGTTGGTCGGCACCGGTATCCACGATAAGGCGGATGAGCTTGTCGGATTTCGGCACGCGCTCCGCTTCCAGGATACGTGCGGTGCGAAGCTGCACCTTCTTGAAATCATCAATGGTGATAAGTCCTTCCGGCAGTTCCACGGGCGGCGTGGCCGTACCGGGGGCGGTGCTGTCCGGCGCTCCGAGTTGTGCTTGCATGGCGATGATGAACTCCTCTTCGATTTTGGGAAACAACACATGCGGTTCGTTCAGCTTCGTCCCCTGCGCTAGCGTGGGCAGGACGCAGGAGCTCCAGACGTCCGGACCCCGCTCCGCCGTGCCGACCCGGCCGTCTGCAATGGTCTTGCAACAGAGCATCTCCTGGATTTGCGACGCCACTGCGGGCATCACGGGAGCGAACGCCACCGAGAGCGTGTAGATGGATTGCACGCAGATGTAGAGCGTCTTGGCGCATTGGTCGCGGTCGGACTTCACCGTCTTCCACGGCTGCATGTCGTTGAAGTACTTGTTCGCCGCCCGCGCAATGTTCATCGTCTCCGTGATCGCATCGCGGAAGCGGAAGACGGAATACAAGCGGGCCACGTTCCGCATGCCCGTGCACATGGAACAGATGAACACGACATCGTCGCGCGTGAGCACACCCGATGCCTTCGCCACCAGCCCATCGATATCCTCGTCGCTCAGTGCGCTGGCACCTGCGCTTCGCGCAATGCACTCGTGCACGGTCCGCTCCCACACGTCGGGCAAGGTTGCATACGCAGGCGCAAGATCGGGTACGATGCCGCCGAACTGCGCATGGAGGAATTGCATGGAGCGATGGACGAAGTTTCCGAAGATCGCGGCAAGCTCGTTGTTCGTCCGGATGCGATAGTCCGGCCAGGTGAAATCGCTGTCGCGCGTTTCGGGGAAATTCATGGCCAGCGTGTAGCGCAATGCATCACGCCCGGAAGGCGTAGGAATGGCCAGGAGCGCGTCGCGGACGTCGATGCTCCAGTTGCGCGACTTCGAGAACTTCTGCCCTTGCAAGTTCAGGAACTCGTTTGCCGGCACCTGCGCAGGAAGGATGTAGTCGCCGTGGGCATGGAGCATGGACGGGAACATGAGCGTGTGGAACACGATATTGTCCTTGCCGATGAAGGCCACGTATTCCGTCTCCTCAGTCGCTTCGCTCTTCTCGGATTTCCACCACCAATCCTTCCACACCTCCGGCGTACC
>JBBATK010000014.1:19030-43793 GCA_040398805.1 Kapaibacterium sp. (SeqCode)
TCGCTTCGCTCTTCTCGGATTTCCACCACCAATCCTTCCACACCTCCGGCGTACCACGGTCCGCAGCCCACGTCCGCGTAGCGCTGATGTATCCCAGAACGGCATCGAACCATACGTAGAGCACCTTGCCATGGGCAGTCTCCAGCGGGACGGGAACACCCCAGGAAAGATCGCGCGTGATGGCACGATCGCCCAGACCCGCCTTCAGCCACGAACGCGATTGCTGCAGCACGTTGTCCTTCCAGTCCGCCGCGTGACCTTCGATATAGGCCTCGAGCATCTCTTGGAACTCGCCCAAGGGATAGTACCAATGGGTGGTCTTGCGTACTACGGGTGTCTTGCCGCTCACCAGACTTTTCGGCTGCTTCAGCTCGAGCTGATTGTAATACGCACCGCATGCATCGCATTGGTCGCCGCGGGCTTTGTCGGAACCGCAGTTCGGACAGATGCCTTCCACATAGCGGTCGGGAAGGAACATGGCCGCCTCTTCATCGAAGAACTGGTCCTCCTCCCGCTCGCGCAACAAGCCGCGCTCGAAGAAGGTGGTGAACCATTCCTGCGACACTGCGCGGTGCTCCGCGCTCGAGGTACGGCCGTACATGTCGAAGCTCCAATGGAGTCCGCTGAAGGCCTCGCTGTTCGCCGCGTGATAATGATCGATGATCTCCTGCGGTGCCACACCCTTCTTCTCGGCGGCGATGGTGATGGCCACGCCGTGTTCATCGGACCCGCAGACGTACAGGACGCGCTCGCCGTGCAGACGCAGGAACCGCGCATAGATGTCCGCCGGCAGATACGCACCCGCGATGTGCCCCAAGTGCAGATAGCCGTTGGCGTAGGGAAGGGCGGATGTGATGAGATACTTCTTCATTCCGGTGTTGGACGGTGGCGGGCAAAGATACGGCGACTGCGGCTTGCATACCTGACCGGCGCGGCGCGGGGTGGAAAATCCGTTTCGTATTTTTCCTTCAACGCACCTTCGCTCCACGCTTCTAGTCCCGGATGAAACCCTCGAGCATGTCGTCCCTTCCTCGTGCACTGCGCAACGCGGTCATGATAGCAGCTGTCGTTACGGCATGCATGCCCGCTACGGCCCAGCGCGCCGTCCTTCGCTCGCTCGACCTCGGCACCTATCCCGTCATGCGGGCCTCGGTGTATGCCTTCGACTCCGCGGGGACGCCCGTCTTGCCTGATACGACGCGCGACCGGCGGGTGACCGACAACGGGACACGGCAGACTCTGGGCATGGTGAACTACGATCCGCCCGTCCCGCCACGTCCGTTCGGCGTCACCTTCGCCATCAGTGCCACGTCGCCCGCACTTCCCAAGGCGTTGGCATCCGCACTGGTATCGTGGGACAAGGATATCGATATTGATCATGATGCCGCAATCATCGCCTTCGGGTCGCTGCCGTATGTCGTGCGGGACTTCGCCCAGGCGTCGCTCTCCGTGCGCGATGCCGCTGCTCGCTTTCCCGTTCTCCGCGGTGGAACGGATCTGACGTCCGCGTTACTCGATACCTTGTGCGGTGCCATCACCGTCTCGCTTCGCGATACCCGTCCTCGCGGCATCGTCCTCGTCACGGACGCGCAGCCATCCGTACCCGCGGACTCCGCCTTGCGCCTCTTGCAGTCCCACGGCATACGCCTCTGCACTGTCACCCTCGGCGCTTGCGCGTCTGCGTCCATGCGCGCCCTGGCCCTGGCCTCGGGCGGCGTGTGCCTTGACAGCGTCTCTCCGGCCGTGCTCGGCAGTGCACTGCGTGCGTGCGTCCACATCATCCATGGTGCGCCTTCGGCGACCATCGAGTGGACGAACGACCCCGCATCGTGCGATACCGCACGAGACGTGCGCTTCGATATCCTGTCCTTACGAACGCAACTGCTCCATCGCTATGTCGTCCACGATACCCTGCTCCGCATCGCCGGAATCGAACCCCGTTTCGTGACCGTCCCGGATATCCCTGTGGGCGACTCCGTCGACATCCCCGTCTCGGTGATCGCTCGTGGTGCGGATCTGCTGGTGACCGATGTGACGACCGATGATTCCGCATGCACACCGGTCACTCCCGTCGGAAGTCGCATCCTGACGCGGGCGACACCGTATGCCACCACCTTGAGGTTCGTGCGCAGGTCCGCCAAGGAACAACGGGTGATCGTGACCATCCAAAGCAACGCATGTCGAAGCGAGAGTGCCGTCATCCTTGTGAAAGGCCTGCCCGGCGGCGACATACGACCGATCCTTCGGACGGAGCTCGGCGGACGTCGATTACGTCCTCGTACCGCTCAGTCAATCGCGTGGAGCGGCCTCGCCCCCGACGACTCCGTCGTCGTCGAACTCAGCACCGATGCCGGTACCACCTGGTCGGACTCGTCCCCTCCCTTCGGCGGCAACGACGCCGTATGGACCGTGCCCGCGGTGTCGTCCACCCGCTGCCTGCTGGTCATTCGATCGCGTCTTCGCGGTACGACCGACACCTCCGATCAATTCAGCATCGACGTCTCCGATCTTCCCGTACAGCCCATCTCCTTCGGCAACGTCCGCAGTCACGACGCCGTCGACCGTACGGTCTCCGGCTGTTGGAAGAACACGCGGACTGCTGCAGTGCAGGTGGATTCGGTTCGTACATCGTCCAGCGAACTGCGATTGCTCCGCGGCGAGGATTGCAGCGTACCGTCCGGTTCCTCGTGGGACTGCGTCCTCCAACTGCACGCACGTCGGAGCGGACAATTCGTCGATACCCTGAGCGTGTACGTAGATGATGACATCCTCCGTATCCCCTTCACGGCCTTCGTGACGGAGCGTCGGGTATTCACACCCGAAACGATCGCGTTCACCGGCGCGTCCGTCGGGGGCATCATCGATACCGTTGTCGATGCAGGCATCGCCGTTCGTGGTACTCCCGCTCCGAGCATCGTGTGCACGCGAGTGGAACGACTATCGCCCGATACCAGCCGCTATGCCGTGACCGCTCCCGCTGTTCCCTTCACGCTGGATTCCGCCCGGTCCGCACGACCGATCGCCGTGAGCTTTTCCGCCCGTGAACAAGGCCTGAGTTCATCGCGTATCGTCGTCGAAAGTGCGGACGGGTCCGAAGAGATCCGGCTTGTCGGCAACGCCGTCTGCGGTGCGCCGTCCCCACGCACGCGCATCACTCTTCCCGATACCGTCTTCGCATCCATCGGTGGTATCGTGAGCATTCCACTCCGCTATGCTCCGTTGCCGAAAGGATACAGGCCGGCAGCGCGACCGTGGACTCTCACGCTGCGGGTTCCGGGGAGCATCCTGTATCCCACGGGAACGACACCGAAGGGCGACGTGGTGGGTGCCGACCGGCGCATCGTCCTGAGCGGCACGGGCTTCGAGAGCGGTGATACGCTGACGCATGCGGACTTCGTCGCGGCGCTGGGTGCGAGCGACGAAGGAACGGTGTTCGTGGAGAGTTTCCGGTGGAATGACGCATGCGGCGGCGTGGAAGGACCACGCGACGGACATCTGGTGATACGGAATCCATGTAATGCCGGCGGCCTTCGCGCATACCTCTCCGGCGATTCCCTCCATGTGGTCTCCATCTCACCGAATCCCGCCGGCGATGAAGCAGAGATACGATATGTCCTTCGCGAGACAGGTCCGACGGCGATCGAGCTCGTCGACCTCTTCGGCCGCGTGCTCCTGGCCCTTCCCGCCTCCGTTCAGGAACGCGGGGAACATCGGCTGGCCGTGCCGCTCGGCGCACTCAACGACGGCGAGTATTATGTGCGCATCGCCACTCCCACCGCCACTACGGCAGCCGTCGTGAAGGTGGTCCGATGAAGATGATGCTCGAGAGCGTACGACGTCGATCATCCGCGTGGCAGCAGCGCGCGATGTCCGCCCTGCGCCTTGCCGTGGTCCTGCTCTTCACTGTCCATGGTCATGCGCGGCAGGCAGACCAACCGTTGGTCGCACGCGCAGGCATCTTCGCGGGCGGACAGGTGATGATCCACAGCGCGGACTTCCGGTATCTTACCGGCTTCCCTTCCTGCTGTCCGCAATACACCGCGGGTGGCGGCACCGCAACGGTCGTCGGCGTGAATGTGGAGATCCCTTCCACCAGACACATCCGGCACAGCATCCGCGCATCCGTCGGTTCCTACGGGGGTACGTTGACCTCGGTGGAATCGATTCCCGTGGTCGTGAACGGACTTCTCCAAACGGCTCGTATCCAGCATACGCTCACCACACGAGTACCGGCGCTGGATATCGAACCCATGATCCATGCGGACATCGGTACGAGACTTGACGTGTTCGGAGGGTTCCGTTGCAGTTTCCTGCTGGATGGAACGCTGGAGCAGTATGAGGAACTCATCGCACCAAGCACGGGCACCTTCGAGAACGACTCGCGCATCCGCAATAAGCGCGCGGGAGACATCTTCGCCTTGCAACCGCTCACGGCATCCGTCGTGGCGGGCATCCGCACGTCCCTGCCACTGAATGCCTCCTCGTCCTACGTCCTCGTCCCCGAAATCTCCGCAGCGGTGGGATTGACCTCGATGACCGGTAATGAAGAGTGGCGCGTCCACTCCATCCGCGCGGGCATCTCGCTGATGCACGAGTGGAGCATGACCAAAGAAACGGCGCGGGATTCCGCCACCTTGGACCTGCGCTGCGATCTCAGCGTGAACGACGGACAGCGCGATGTGGCACAAGGGTACCTGGGCCTGCGGACGCGTGAGCGTACCGATGTGGTCCTGCCCCTGCCCGTCATCTACTTCGACGAACAGTCGTCCGCTCTCCCCGATCGATGGCGCTACGAGCCGCCGGAGACGGGCGGATGGATCGACAACAGCTCCAGTCCCGCCCTGGCCGCGCTCTCCGCTTCTCATGCCCTCCTTGGCATCGTGGGCGAACGCATGCGCATGGACGAAAAGGAAGCGGTGGATATCGTCGGCATGACGGAGGCTGGGACATCGGACGCGGTGGTGAAGCGCCGCTGCGAGACCGTGGCACGGGTCTTGGAACAAGCCTACGGCATATCCCGCTCCCGCCTGCGTCTTCGCACGACGACCGCAGAGGCATCGGGCTGGAAGGATGCCGCATCCGCGCGCAATGGCGTGGTGCTCGCAGCATCGCCACGACTGCTCGGTCCGGTGGTGGGAAGGTCCACGGAGCGTACCTGGACGCCGTCGATCCTCCGGATACGTCCGCAGCCGCGCGGCACGGACGAGGTGCGTGATTGGGAGGTACGCCTGGAATGGCGCGGTAGGACGTTGCGTGTGTTCCGCGGCACGACGTCGTTTCCCGCCTCCTTCAGCGTGGACATGCGCGAGGTGGATGCTGCCGTGACCGAGGATGATTCCCTTGTCGTGGTCGTGACCGCGACAGGCATGCGGAATACCAGGGCGACGACGCGAGAGAGCATGCCGGTGCGACGTCAGCGCGACGTCCGCGATTCCCTTCTCACCGTCTTTCAATTGGTTCCGCGGTTCGCAGGCAGCGACGCGTCGGGTGGCGATGCCGCTACCGCGTGGACATCATTCATGTCCGCCGTTGCAGACGCACCTCATGCGCCCTGCAATCTTTCAGTGACAGCGTACGGGAACGACTCAGCATCGAGGGACTTCCTCATCCGACTTCGCGGCGTCTCGCCATGCGCCGTCGAGGAGCGCGGCGCAGTGGGCGGACCCTACTTGTCCACGCCGTTTCCGGAATCCCGACTCCTCTCCACGTCACTCCTCCTGCGTCATCTGCGCTGAGTCCGCTCGGCCGATCGCTTCAGCGCCTTCAACGCCTCCCGCGTACTCAGCGGCGCCAGCGTCTGCGTCCTCACGAAGTCCGTCACCCAGTCTGCATCCGTGTACGAGTACTGCCGCAGAGCCCAGCCGATGGCCTTCTGCAGGAAGAACTCCCGCGATGCGATGTGCGGCAGGATGGCACGCGTGAGCAGACTCGTGTCCGTGCGCTCTTTGTACCCCAACTGAAGGATGATGGCGCTCCGATTCAACCAGAAGTCCTCCGCGCGAATCCACCGCTCGATATCCGGAGCCAGCTCCGCGGTATGAGATGCATACAGCCATCCGGCAAGGCGAGGCGCAAGGGCGTCGACCGTATCCCACCACGACTTGTTCGTGATGCAATGCTCGATAAGCTCCAGATGGCGTGGAGTGAGGTGTTTGCGCAGACGAAGAAGCAGGTCGATCGCCGCATACTGGAGTTCGCGGTGGTCGTGCATCCAAAGCAGCCGTGTCACCTCGTCCAGATCATCGGCGGCGGGAAGGCCGTGCTCGGCCACGAACGAACGCGTGAGCTCCGTGCGCGGCGTACTCATGATACCATGGAAAGCGAAAAGGTTGCGCATGTAGGCGGCCATGGCTGCAGCCCGCACGGGATCGGCATTCCGGGCGAAAAGCTCGTTCAGGGTGCGCACGTAGGCGCGCGGGGCGAGACGGGAGGATATCGGATTCATGGGTACCACGGTGGTTACTCCGGAACGACGGCGTCGAACGGCGCTGTCCGGTGGACGGAGATGATGCACCATTCGTCTGCAAACATGTACACGGCAAAGGAAAAACCGACGTAGCTTTGTTCGGAAATCATCCTCGTTCCATCATCGTTCGGGAGTCGTCATGAAATCGTTGTTGTTCGTCGGTGTCGCCGTCGCATTCAGTCTTGGTCTGTCCGTGCAGGCATCGGCACTGGGCATGCGCACGGATACGTTGAACGTATCGGGTAATTGCGGCATGTGCAAGAAGCGTATCGAGTCGCCGTTCAAAGACCGCACGGGCGTGGAGTCCGCCAAGTGGGACAAGAAGACGAAGAAATTCGTCGTCACCTACGACGACGCCGTCATCAAGCGCGAGGAGATCCAGGACCTCGTCGTGAAACAAGGGTACGACACCGACGGCAAGATCGCCGCGGACGACGTCTACAACGCCCTTCCGAACTGCTGCAAATACCGCAGCGGCGGCGAACACTGAGTCCGCTATCGCAGGAAGCAACGTTTTGCGGTACCATGCGCAACGCCGTAGTCCCGGCATCGATCGCGTGACCAAAGACCCTCGGTGGTGTGGTGTGTCTCGACCGTCTCGTAGTGAGGAGTCTTCATGATCGAGTTCCGGCTAGCCCGACATGCTACCTGTCGCCATTGCCACCTCATTTGATTCTTCGGATCACGTAGTACGCATCATCGGCACCGGCTTTGCGCATCTCGACGCGGAGATACGCATGGTTCCAATACCCCTTCAAGAAGACCAAGAGATCTTGCGGGTACTTACCCGGTTCGGGATTCATGATCTCCGACGTTGCGTACGCGGCGTCGTTGGTATTACCGGCGATGAGGGAATCCATCGCCGTCTTCAGATCCGCAGTGTCCTTGTAGGTCTTCCGATGAGCTTCTTCGATACAGAAGAACCGTTTCACCTTGTACCGCACAAGATAGTCCTTCATGACGCCGCTGTTGAGCGAAATGACGAGGGGATCGATGTCGCGCTGTTCCAGGATACCGTGCAGACGTTGGTAGTACATGTCGTTGGACTTGTCCTTCGAATACACGATGCCGCCGAAGAAGTTCACCAGGAGCAGACTCGAAATGACGACCGCGGCGACGACGCGATGAGAGCGGATGCCGTCATCGAAGAACAGAAGAACGAAGGTCATCCAGAAGATGAGGTTCTGAGGTATCCAGAACTCCGGATTGGTGGACGACCAGAAGGTGAAGAACGCGGAAAGGGTGAGAGCGTAGAGTCCGAGGATGACGACGAGGTCCTTGTGTCGGCGCATGTTCACGTTGGCGCGGGAGCGGTTTGCGACCATGAAGATGATGACGGTGAGGGCGGACACGGCGACGCTCAGGAGGTTAAGGACGCCGACGGCGGGGTTCATGTTCCGCACAAGGAAGATCTCTTCACCCAACCATTGGTCGCGGAACACGCGCTCGAGCAGTTCCCTCAGGGGAGCGATGCTGTAAAGAAAGAACGTGGAGTAGAAGGTTCGGGCGAACCCGATGGCATCGCTGACGATCATTTTGGGTCCGAGGGGCGTCCAATATTCCGGTAGGTCCTCGGAATACAGGAACAACCAATGCGTGTAGTCGTGGTAGGACGTGTGACCGTAGTACACGCAGCCTGCATAGAGATACGGGAGACCGATGATGAGAAAGCTCGTGAGAAGTCCGCGCGCCACCCCGCTCACAAGAGCATCCCTTCTGAACATGGCCACGTACACGAGCAGCGTCCCGAAAAGGATGATGTTCGATTGATGGAAGAGCGTGGCCAGGGATACCCACACGACAACGGTGGTGAGACTTCCCGTGCGGCCGGCGAACGCATGCAGCGCGATGATCGATCGCACGATGAAGAACAAGGGAATGATATACACTTCCGCGCAACCGCTGTAATACCAGAAGGTGAAGGAGAATCCGACAAGAGCGATAAGGACGTTCGTCGTAAAGCGCGGCAAGCGAAGGGTCCGCTCGGCGAAATGCACAAGCGTGGCAAGCGTGAGACTTCCGAAGACCGCGTTCAAGGTCCCTACCCTATACGCTATGTCGAGTCCGCCCGCGAAGGGTAGCACACCGACCATGTGCATCCACATCTTGGCGACGATATGGAAAAGCAGGTGGTGAGGATGGAAGATCCACGGACCGTCTTCGATCTCGTTGAGATAATAGGTACTATCGTGTGATAGCGAATAGTTCAACGTGATACTGCCGCAATACACGACAAGGAACACCAGGAAGACCGTCACCTCCCGTTTGTTCTCCCGCACCCATGTCCCGATCGTCATCTCGTCTCCTTGGTTCTTACGTTCTTCATCGCCTGGTTCATCAATGTTCGCAAGGTATGCCAAAGCACGGCTTCGGCAAAACCCCGAACATCCTCCTCACCCCCCGGATGAGGGCCGGGGTGAGGGGTTGAATAATAAAGACGCCCTCCCCCGCGAGGTCTTCGAGCGAAGTCGAGAAGCAAGCGGCGCAGGACGCTGGGAAATTCAACATGAGTAATTACTCTGCTCGGATCTTCCCGCGAGGCCCCTTCCCGCGAGGTCTTCGAGCGCAGTCGAGAAGCAAGCGGGTGAGGAGGTTTGGAAACTCAACAGCGTCACAGCCCCGAAGGGGCTGAATAGCAATAGCCGCGGGTGAAACCCGCGGAACCGCGGTCATCAAGGATATCTCATCTCTCATTGAACACAGCCCCGAAGGGGCTGAACAACAATAGCCGTGGGTGCAACCCACGGAACCGCGGTCATCAATGATATCTCATCTCTCATTGAACACAGCCCCGAAGGGGCTGAATAGCAATAGCCGCGGGTGAAACCCGCGGAAGCGCGGTCATCAAGGATATCTCATCTCTCATTGAACACAGCCCCGAAGGGGCTGAACAACAATAGCCGTGGGTGCAACCCACGGAACCGCGGTCATCAATGATATCTCATCTCTCATTGAACACAGCCCCGAAGGGGCTGAATAGCAATAGCCGCGGGTGAAACCCGCGGAAGCGCGGCCGGCAAAGAATTGTTTTCCCTTAAAGATTACAGCCCCGAAGGGGCTGAACAGCAATAGCCGTGGGTGAAAACCCACGGTGGAGAAAACGATGGTTCTTCTATTCTCGTTGCGAGAATGATAATCACGCGTCCCCGGATTTCATCCGGGGATATTGATATTCAGCCCCTTCGGGGCTGTGACGTTCAAAAGGAAACAAGAATCATCATCTCACTCATCCGCGGGTTCATACCCGCGGCTATTGATATTCAGCCCCTTCGGGGCTGTATCTGCTAGAGAAGAAGAATCCTTTGCGTGCGCGTTCCCGTGGGTTTCACCCACGGCTATTGAGGTTCAGCCCCTTCGGGGCTATGCACGTTGAGTTTCCAAACCACGCATCCCGCTTGCTTCTCGACTTCGCTCGAAGACCTCGCGGGGAGGGGCCTCGCTGAAGGGGATCCTCAAGGGTTGAGTTTCCAAACCCCGCATCCCGCTTGCTTCTCGACTTCGCTCGAAGACCTCGCGGGGAGAACCGCGACGATAGTTTGCTTGTGTTGAGTTTCCATGCGTCCTGCTCCGCTTGCTTCTCGACTTCGCTCGAAGACCTCGCGGGGAGGGACCTCGTCCTATTATTCGCTCGAAGCCTCGCGGGGATGGCATACTCGTGTCAAGCCCTCTCCCCATCCCTCTCCCAAAGGGAGAGGGGGGGATGTCAAGCACTGAATCAAGGGGACAAGGCGTGGCTTATTCTTCCACCACCATGACAGGTATGTTCACGCTGTGACCAGCGTGGCGGTAGGTGATGGCGTGATAGCCGGGACGGCAGTTCACCAGGCGCAGGGTACGGTTCTCCATGGTGAACGCCACTTCGCGGCCCAGCACATCGACGACACGTAGGCTGTTTGTTTCGGGTTCAGTCTCCACTACCAGTTGTGCAGAGCCGTTACGACAGCGTATGCTCACCGCTTGGGGGTCGCCGCGCAGGGCATGCGTGGGTTCGTTGGGTTCTTCCGGAACGGATGTAACGGTGGAGGTCAGGGGGTACCAGATGTAGAAAGACCTTAAAGAATTCTTGAATCCTACGGCGCATGCAGACGGGTGCGGATAAACGTCCCCATCGACCCATACGTTTCTCCCCGTAATACCGTAGGGGATGTCTATGCTCGAAAGTACCTTCCAATCACTGGTACGAATGCACGTGAGTTTCGACGTGCTATCCACAACCCAAGCATAGGCACCGTTCAGGCTGAAGTGTGTTTTGCCGAAGTAGTTCTCGTATCTGCTCTTGGTCATATCGGTAAGGTTCAGCAGGTAAATACCGAAATCCTTCGTTGAGCGCGCGTACCATCGATCGCCATCGATAAATGCGCTGGATTCTATGCTCGTATTGTAATCACCACCTATCAGATTCACACTTTTCCACGTCCGGGTATCGATGATGTCGTAAAAGGTAAGTAGATATCGTGAGGTAGGACTGAATCGTGACACAACGTCCGGCGTCTTCATGTTGTACAATTCGTTGGTCATCGTGGAGTCGAACACACGGATAAACGACCCTGCGCTATCCATCGTACTGAGGGCGATCTTGGAACCATCCGGGCTGAACACAACACTCCTTACTCTCCCGAACGTCCGGAACACCTTCTTATCTGCGAGACCCGGACCCGAGAAAATACACAGCAACGAATCTCTTCCGGCTACTGCTACCACAGCATTATCCTGCCGCATAAAGCCGAAGGATATTCGTTCGACACCATGGTCGAACGACTGTATCCTATCAAGTGAATCGACGTGCCCATGAAAGACACTTTGGTTGGTGACGATGACGATGGAACCCGTCAAGGGTGAGATGTTGGTTCCATTCGGATACGACTTCAAAAACACATCCGTGATACAGCTTGACAACTGACCGCGATATCGATTGCGAGAAATGAAATTCGGCTCTTCACTTACCTGGTAAACGACATAAGTGTTTGAGTCAGCCGACCAGTGCATTGTCTCCGCTTCGACAACAGCGCCCTGCGGGTTTTCGTATACGGACTTTGTTGGATCACTGAATGCGAATATTCCGGTTTTTCTGTTGTTGGCTCTGTAGATACCGTAATCTTCCTCATTGCGTTCCGCATAGTACTCAGCGTCTCTGTCGATATACACCCATTGATCGTTGAGTACATATGATCGGCCCGCTGTGTCAACATAAAGCTTAGCATGTCCCGCACGATCATAAATGAAATACCGGCTTCCGATGTCCAAAGACCATGAAAACGCCACGTTACTGTCGGGCGGCATCCGAAAGGAACGGATAGGTCGATGTTTTTCCAGATTATACAGCGCTATCGTGTCACGGCAATTGTAGGCCAGAAATTCATCCGAGCCGTTACTCAACTGTATCCAACCAAGAGAGTCTGAAAAACGAACGGTTTCCTGACGGAAATCTGTCGTGATCGTATCGATCTTACCTGTGGCGATAGTAAGGGCAAGAAAAGTCTTGTCGTTGTTGACAAACAAGAGGTACTTACCGTTAACCGTCACGGTAGGTTTGAGTATGCCATAGTCGTAACGGCCCGTTCGGCGTAATCCCGTGAGGATATTGGTGACATCGTACGAAACCGAGTCAGCATGGCCGATAAAGGCTTGGAAGGGATATCTAAACCTCCAGTGGTACTTGGTCCATGAGGCTTCCGCGGTTTCCACTGTTCGTTGAAGTTGACGTGTCCTCATGGAATACACCCCGATTGTCACCGCTTCATTCGTGGTGTCCAATGGTACGCAGTATAGTCCATGAAGCCAGTACAGGCAGGCGCCCGTTCTGGTGAATTCCGCCGATACATCCTCTTTAGCTGTCAGATCATAGAATCTCGCACCATAGCGTTCCTCTTCAAGGAAAGGCATGGTAAGTGCCAGTCGCAAGACGTATCTCTCACGTTCTTTTACGGTCAATCCCAGATCCCGCGTCACTCCCGTTCTCACGTTGCAGCTCATGATTTGGTACTTTTCGTTCATATAGACGATTGCCAATTCGTCCCCATCGCGATACAATCCCTCTCGTATTCCCGTGTCGTCGCTCGTACTCAACGGATAGTGGTTATAGATCAACCGTTCTATGACTACACGGTTGGTCTTAACGTCCCACAGCCGAACGATGATGCCGGTTCTCCTAATATTCAGTCCCTTTAGATTCACTGTCTCCCCTTCGTGAGTGACAGCCAGATACCGACTGTCTTTCGATCGCATGGCAACGTTAGAGTACGGATGCAGGGCTTCGAGTGAGTCGGCTGCATGGAGGTACGGTGAGACCATGATAGTGGCGATACCAAGCATCATGGTCGCTAGCCACCTCCTGGTTTCTCGAATACGACGTGAGAGTATCATGGCTGCTCCTTGGTTACGGTCTTGATGAAAAGTGTCACTCATTCATTGCTCTCGATACATTCGGCTAACGCTCTCCCTCCGGTGCCTTGGTTCTCGGTTGTCCCTGAGGTGTCATGTGTTTCTTTAGGGAGTCGAGGCACAGCTGTGCTCCTCTGTCATATCACGCTTACCACAGAACGGACCGCGCGACTCAAGGTATGATATTCCGCCAATCGTCTTCGTACTTTATGTGAACACATTTTCCTGAGGTAAACGTCCCCCGCAAGGTATACCAAAAGGTTTCATCTGCAAAATTTGCGTCCAGAAGACGCTCTACGTCGCCCGGTCCCCCTCTCCCTCTGGGAGAGGTCCGGGGTGAGGGCTTGTTTTATATTAACGCCCTCCCCGCGAGGTCTTCGAGCGAAGTCGAGAAGCAAGCGGAGTGGGACGCTAGGAATTTCAACATGAGTAATTACTCTGCTCGGCTCTCCCCGCGAGGTCTTCGAGCGAAGTCGAGAAGCAAGCGGCGCAGGACGCTGGGAAATTCAACACGAGCAGATACTCTGAGAGGCTCTTCCCGCGAGGTCTTCGAGCGAAGTCGAGAAGCAAGCGGGTGAGGAGGTTTGGAAACTCAACAGTAGTTATCAACGAAGACGCTACGTGCACCTCACGCTGTGGACTCTCTCTCGAGCAACTTCCCCTTTTTCGTTCACAGATTCGCATCACATACCACCAGATCCCTTTACGTCATTAACCTCATCAATGTCTCGCGGCTGGCTCTACATACTCGAGTGCTCCGACGGAACGTACTACGCCGGCAGTACTGTTGATCTGGAACGAAGACTATTCGAACATGAACACGGCTTGGGCGCCAACTATACGCGAAAGAGGTTACCCGTAAGGCTGGTGTTCTGTCAGGAGTTTCCCTCGATTGCGGATGCGTTCACCAGGGAGATTCAAGTGAAGGATTGGAGTCAAGCGAAGAAACGAGCGCTCATTGAGGGGAGCGTCGGTGAGAAGTAGGGTGTTTACGACGTGGAGTTTCCAAACCTCCTGCTCCGCTTGCTTCTCGACTTCGCTCGAAGACCTCGCGGGGAGAACCGCGACGATAGTTTGCTTGTGTTGAGTTTCCATGCGTCCTGCTCCGCTTGCTTCTCGACTTCGCTCGAAGACCTCGCGGGGATGGACCTCGCTGAATGGGATCCTCAAGGGTTGAGTTTCCAAACCGCGCATCCCGCTCGCTTCTCGACTTCGCTCGAAGACCTCGCGGGGATGGCCGCGCAGAGTGTTTGCATGTGTTGAGTTTCCAGGCTGCCTGCTCCGCTTGCTTCTCGACTTCGCTCGAAGACCTCGCGGGAATGGTCGCGCAGAGTATTTGCATTTGTTGAGTTTCCATGCGTCCTGCTCCGCTTGCTTCTCGACTTCGCTCGAAGACCTCGCGGGGAGGGACCTCGTCCTATCATTTCGCTCGAAGACCTCGTGGGAGCGACCTCGCAGGGACGGACGGCTCTAGTACTCAAGCCCTCACCCCATCCCTCTCCCAAAGGGAGAGGGGGGGACGATTCAGTGTTTGCGGGCGAGCAGGTGTTCGTAGATCATCGTTGTGAGCAGGAGCAGGGCCATGCCGTAGAAGGTGTCTTCCACGGGGATGGTGAGCATGCGCGGACCTAAGTGGTGTGCGGGGTTGTACCACACGACGGGTTCGTCCAGGCCGGTGCCGGTGAGCAGACCGTTGACGATGAAAAAAGGAATGAGGATGACGACGAAGGCGCGATAGAAGTCCGGCAGCCATGCAGAGCGCATGCGCCAAGCCACCATGATCGATGCTGCGCACACGATGAATGCCACGCTCGTGTAGAGTCGCTCGGGATAGAACGACGCCGTGATGAGCAAGCTGCCGACGAGAGCCATGGAGATGAGCGAAGCGCCGCTCTGCGTACCCGACGTCTGTTTGCGCGGCGCGAGGACGCGGATGCAATGATAGGTGAACAGCGACGCGTAGGGAATGCAGATGAAGAACATCACTTCTTCCAGCGGAAGATTGGCGATGCGAACGCCCGTGATGTAGCGGGGGTTGAAACCCCAGATGCCCCAGGCGGTGTAATAACTGTCCCACACGCAGAAGGCCAGCGCCACCAAAAGACATGCGGGCCAGAAGGCGCGCCAGGTCTGCACGAAGCGAAGTCGCGGATGAAAACTTGCAATGAGCGGGACGAGTACCGAAGCGAGGTCGATGACCAGATACGTGTTGTGTCCCATAGCGGCGCGGAATTAATTCTTCGGCAATGTGTCGCGGATGATGACGGGCTCGTTCTGCATGGAGCGCGCCGCTTCACGGAAATACTTGATAGGTACCCACAGCATGCCGAAGCATTCGCCGTCTTCCTTCGTGAGACGCTTATGATGGATCTTGTGAGCGCGTCGGATGGCACGGAAGTACACGGTGTTGGCATTGCGCAGCCATTTGAACCGCTGATGGATGAAGATGTCGTGGATGACGAAATAACCGAAACCGTAGACGGTTATTCCCAGGCCGCCCCAGAAATACCAAAGGTCGAACCCCTGGGTCATGCCCGCGTACAGCAACGCGATGCCCGGCGTGGCGAAGATGAGGAAGAAGGAGTCGTTGCGCTCGAAAAAGCCGTCTTCGCCCTTCAAGTGATGGTCGGCATGGAGCATCCAGAGCGGACCGTGCATAAGGTACTTGTGCGCAGTCCACGCCACCGCTTCCATTCCGAAGAAGAATCCCAAGAACACACCGAAGTTCTCTAGCGTCATTTTGATTTCCCGAAAAGTTTGTCCAGCGTCGCTTCGCGATAGGCAAAAATACTTTCCACCTGCTTGCGGACGAAGAGCGCGTGCGCGATGAGGCCGATAGGACCGAACGGAAGTTGATACACGAGCTCGTCGGTCATCTCCACCCCGCCCTCGATCTCGCGGAACCGGTGCGTGTGCACCCATTCCTTGTACGGACCCTTCAGCTGCATGTCCGTGAATTCGTGGGGCGCACTTACGTTCGTGATCTTCGTCACCCACGTCAGCGGTATGCCCATCACGGGATGCACCTTGTACTTGATGATCATCCCTTCGCGCGTCGTGCCTTCATCGAATCCCGACAGGATCTTGAAGTTCATGTACTCGGGCGTGATCTTCGACAGGTTCTTCGGCGAACTGAAGAAGGCCCAGGCCTCTTCCAGCGATATGGGCAATATCTGGCGTGTATTCAGCGTGAAACGTTTCATGGTATGGAGCATTCGTTATGTGTCCCGCCATACACGAACAAGCGGAGGTTTTCTTGTGAGGGAGGCGGCGCGGCGGCGGACGTAATCGATGCGCGGGCGTCCGCTCACTTGCGCAGACGCGCCTTCTCATCCTCGGTGCAGAGGTCGGAGGACAACAAGGCCGCACGGATATTGCCCGCAAGCTCTTCGTCGTCGCTCTTCCGACGTTCCATGAGAAAACGCATCAGGTGCTCCTTGTCCGTATACCTATGCTCTCGATAGGGCAGCACGCCGGGAAGACGGCTTTGGATGGTGAACCGCAGATAGCGGAGCTCCGTCATCTCGGGGGCCGCCTGCACCGCCTTCTCCATCAGGTCGCGACCGGCCGTGAAGCACCGCATCTTCGTGACGGGATTATAGGAGTGATGTCCGACCAGAAACTCCGCCATGGCCCGGTATCCGAACGCCAGCGGCTCGCTCTCCGTCACCTTCTCCAGATCCTCCTGCATCTTCTCCGCCTGCTCCATGCTCTGGGTGGCCAAGGCGCAAGCACGTCGAAGCTCCGAGCGACGTGTAGCCACGGCATCGGCCTCCGCGTGCATCGGCAGGAGCGGCATGAAGGCAATGCCCGCATACACCATCCATACGGTCATCATCAGCGTCCGCATAGCAACGCCATGCACCCGGCGGCGGCCTGCGGCGAAACGGCTTCGGGAGGTCATCGTATCACTCCCAGCTGATTGAACACATAGGTGCGCAGAAGCAGATACATCTTGTACGTATCGCTCACGCGAATGCGTTCGTGCAATACACGCTCGGCCGAGGTGCGACGGATCTTCCGGAAGAGTTCGATGTAATACGCGTACGCCAGATACACGCCGAAGCGCGCACTGCGCGGCAGCATGCGGATACCCTCGAGGGCGGCGGCGAAGTCGGCGGCGATATCCTTCTCGATCTCCTTCTTCGCTTCGGCGTCGAAGGAATGCAAATCCACGTTCGGGAAATACACACGGTTCAGGTCCACGCCGTCCTCGCGCAGGTCGCGCAGGAAGTTGATCTTCTGGAAGGCCGCACCCAGACTCATGGCGGGAGGTGTGAGACGTTCGTACATGGCGTCATCGTTCTCCACGAACACGCGCAAGCACATGAGTCCCACCACCTCCGCCGAACCAAGGATATACTCCTTGTACTTCTCGGGCGAATACTCCTGCGGATGCAGATCCATTTCCATGCTCCGAAGGAAGGTGGCGATAAGGTCGCGCGGTATGCGGTACTCATGCACCGTCTTCTGGAAACTGTTGAGGATGGGATTCAGGCTGATGCGTTGGTCCAGCGCCTTGTACGTATCGGCGATGAAGCATGCGAGCAGGTCGGCCTGGTCGTACCCGTGGAAGGTATCGACGATCTCATCGGCGAAGCGGACGAAGCCGTAGATGTTGTAGATGGGTTCGTGGAAGCGCTTCGTGAGGAAACGGATGCCGAGGGAGAACGAGGTGCTGTAGCGCAGCGTCGTCTCCTTGCTCGTGTGGAACGATATCTCGTCGAAGAGGTGTTTCGTGGCCATCGTTATCGCATGTCCTTGACAATCTCGTTTGCAACCACCTCGCCCGAAATAAGGGAGGGTGGTACGCCCGGACCCGGCACCGTGAGCTGTCCGGCGTAATACAGGTTCTTCACTTTCGAGCTCTTCATACGCGGTTTCAGGATGGCGGTCTGCCGCAGGGTGTTGGCCAATCCGTAGGCGTTGCCTTTGAAAGAGTTGTACTCGCGAACGAAATCATTGTGCGCGAAATCATGACGCACCACCACATGATCGCGCAGATTCTGTCCCGTGCGCTCCTCCAATCGTTGCATCACCATCTGATAATACTTCTCCCGTACCTCGGGCGTATCCTCCACGCCGGGAGCCGTGGGAATGAGGATGAAGATGTTCTCGCATCCTTCGGGTGCCACACTGCGATCCGTCTTCGAAGCCACGCTCAGATAGAAGAGCGGGTCCGACGGGAACATCGGTTCCGTATAGATCTCATGCGCATGCACGTCGAAATCCTTATCGAAGAACAAGGTGTGGTGCAGCAGCTTCTCCACGCGTTTATCCAGACCCAGATAATACATGAGCGCCGAGGGCGCCATGGTACGGCTGTTCCAATACGCCTCGCTGTATTGTCGGTAGCGCTCGGGCAGCAACGCGCTTTCCACGTGATGATAGTCGGCTGAGGCCACGACGACGTCTGCCGCGTAGGATGCGCCGCGCGTCTGCACGCCGCGGATGCGCGCGCCGTCCATCTCCACGCCCGTCACTTCCTCACCCAAGCGTATATCCACGCCGCATTCCTCGTTCACGCGCACCATGCCTTCCACCACCGAGTGCATTCCGCCTTCAGGGTACCAGGTGCCGAGCACGATATCGGCGTAGTTCATGAGCGAATACAACGCGGGGATGTTGCGCGGGTGTGCGCCAAGGAAAAGCACGGGGAACTCGAGCAGACGTCGCAGACGGGAATCGCGGAAGAGTTTGCGTACATGGGTGTGGAGCGAGGTGAGCATCTGCAGACGGAAGAGTCCGGTGACGATGCGCATGTCCATGAACTCAGTGAGGCTGCGACCGGGACGGTACACGAGGTCGTTCACGCCCACTTCGTACTTGTACGCTGCTTCTTCAAGGAACAGGTCGAGATTCTTGGCGCTGCCCGGCTCGATGCCTTCGAACATGGCGCGGTATTCCTTGAGGTCGGACGGCACATCCATGGTGACGTCGTTTTCGAAGTAGATACGGTATGAGGGGGAGAGGCGCTTGAGCGTGTAGAAGTCCGAGGCCTTATGTCCGAAATGCGCAAAGAACCGCTCGAACACATCGGGCATCCAGTACCAGCTGGGTCCCATATCGAAGCGGAATCCCCTATCGCTCAGCGTGCGCGCCCTGCCGCCCGCCTGTGTGTGCTTCTCGAGCACGGTCACGTGGAATCCCTTTCGGGCCAGATGCGCGGCCGATGCCAAGCCGCTGAAGCCGGCACCGATGACGACCGCCCGACGTTGTTGCGTTGCCTGATTCACGTGGTTCCTGTGTGGGTGATCGGTGGATGATGTTCCTGCGTCCCGTGTTCCGAAACGCTCCCTCAAAGATAGAGAGAGCCGCGGGATGGGGAAAACGGCGAGAAGACCCATGAAGAGAAGCGATGCGGTGCAATCCTCGTCAACGCGTTCCGAAAAGAATGTGGATAATCGATGGACCGCACGGGCAACGGGGTCCATGCGTGGTTTTCCTATCTTCGCGCCGGTTCTCGCTTGCACGTGGGGTGGTAACACGTTTCCTCCCCGTACGCAGTGTCCGCTTCGGAACTCGGCTCCATACCCGCGCTTGGTGATTCTGTTCGATGTCGTTCAGACGAATCCGATGCTCGCGTCATGCCGAAGATCGCTGTGTACAAATTCCTGACGTTTTTCATCTATGCATATGATGCGCTCCACGAGCCCCCGCACATGCATGTCGTCAAGGAACGGGGTAGTAGACAGCGCTCGGCGAAAATCTGGCTGGAACCATTGGCGGTGGCAGAAATGGGGTCGCTGACACCGACGGAGATATCCAAAGCACTGAAGGTGATAGCAGCGAACCGAGAGGGGCGTATCGATTCGTTCGCGAGAGTCAAGAACGGCCACAAGGTTCGCACACGAAGGTTGAGATGATATGACAGCATCCTTGAAGACGAGGCCTATGGCCATAGCGAAACTCGATTTCGATGCGGTCGGCAAGATCAGCATCACCCTGGACGATGGACGCGTGCTCATCGTTCCGCTGAAGTACTTTCCTGAGTTGAA
The DNA here is from genome assembly GCA_040398805.1 of Kapaibacterium sp. (SeqCode). Classification (GTDB taxonomy): domain Bacteria; phylum Bacteroidota; class Ignavibacteria; order Kapaibacteriales; family NICIL-2; genus JBBATK01. The sequence goes on from JBBATK010000014.1 coordinate 38,876, forward strand.
GAGGCTCCCCAAGGAGAAGCGCATGAAGTATACCATCGTGGACGACCGGACGGTGTTGTTCCGCTATTCGGATAAGGTCTACCACCTTGAGGATTTCCTCGGCTTGGAAGGTTCGTGGCGCGAACGATGATCTCCTGGGAGTACTCCATCCTGCGCCAATCTCCGACCCTCTCTCCCCCACTCCCTCAATACCCCTTCGGATCCATGAAGCGGCGGTCGCGGATGAAGCTTGTATCCGTGAGCGTACCAAGAAAGGTGATGACATCGCGCATGTCGGTGTCGGTGAGCGTACGGGCGGAACGCAGAGCGGGGTCGTGCGGAAGGTCTGAGCCCTTGCGATAGAATTCCATCACCGCGGCGAGTGTGCGGAAACGTCCGTCGTGCATGTACGGGAAGGTGCGCGCCACGTTGCGGAGCGACGGCACTCACGTCCGGCGGTTCTCGGAGGACAGAGTTTTCTCTGTACGATGAGGACGAAATCGTGTACATTGGCATGCCCTGCCCGCGAGTATGTTGCGGACATGCAGAGGTATCGCGCCACGGCGTCGGTATCGATCGGACCCACTCACGTTTTTTCGTAGGAACATCCATGAAGACCATCCTTCGTCGCTTCACCCTTCTCGTGTCGGTACTCTGCTCAGCGCTCGTATCGCAGAGCGCTGCCATCTCACAGACCGCGCCGAACTTCAGCATCAATGATTGCAGCAATGCCAAGCATGAGCTCTATCAGGACCTCGATGCGGGCAAGGTGGTCGTCATCGTCTGGGTGATGCCCTGCGGCGCCTGCGCCATGCCCATGCTCACGACGAACGGTGTCGTGAAGGAAGTGAACAAGAGTCACCCCGGAAAAGTGAAGATGTATGTGCTGGATGATTTCGGCGATACCGATTGCGCGTCGCTCATCGGTTGGCTGAAGACGTACTCGATAACGACCTCCGGCGGCTATGCCACTATCGCATCGACGTCGAGTGTCCCCATGACCGACTACGGTGATATCGGCATGCCGAAGATCATCGCAGTGGCGGGAGCGGAACGCCAAATCATCTATCGTTCGGAGAATGATGTGGATGGGTTCCTGCTTCGTGACAGTATCGTGGCCCGGATCACTACATCATCGGTCGATGATGAAGGTTCACGCATCGTTCTCTCCCCGCATCCCGTACGCGACGAATTGCACCTCCGCCTTGGCGATACTCCTGCGGAGTCGCTCATCGTGGACATCACGGATGGTGCGGGTAACGATGTCAGCGCAGGCACAACCGCCTCCCTCAACGGCTCCGACTACCGCATCAGCACTGCGCATCTGGCCAGCGGCGCCTATGTGGCGCGCATCCGCAGCGGCGTGGCGCTCCGTACCATCCCCTTCATCGTGATACGGTGATCGCATGAACCACGGTCAAGACTCGGCAGACTCCACGGGCGCGACGGTGCAACGCATGAGTGTGCGCACATGGTCAGCCATCCGCTTCCTCATTCTTGCGGTCCTTCTCCTCCTGGCTAGCTCGTCATCTTCCCTTGCCCAGTGCTGCGCAGGAGGCAACGCCAACCCCATCGCCGGCGGCGCGTCGCAGAGCGTGCTGCAGGAAGGTCAATGGGAAGCGGGCATGAGCATGCAAGGCGTGCGCACGCACACCTTCCTCTCGGGCAATGAACCCGCACGATCCTTCATGGATGAATTCACCTCGCTGTATCTCTACTCCCGCGTGGCCTATGGACTGAGCGACCGGCTGACGTTGTCGGCGGAGTGCGGCTCGTGGCCGTATAAGAACCAGATCGGCTTCAACAAAAGCGATACCGATAACGCGTCCGGTATCGGCGATGTGATCCTTCTTCCGCGCGCCTGCGTCTACCGTTCCGGCGTCGGCGAGACCCATACGGAGATTACGCTCGGCATGGGCATGAAGATTCCCGTGGGGTCGCACGACGATTCCGTGGGCCGCGTGGAACCGTTTTCCGGCACCACGTATTACCTGCGCAAGCCGCTTTCCATCCAATTGTCGTCGGGTGCGCAGGACCTGATCTTCAGCGCCTTCTTCTTCCGCGGCAATACCGTTTCCAATGTGAGCTTCTTCGCCAACGCCGTGTACATCCGCAAAGGATGGAACCCATCGGGCGAAAAGCTCGGGGATTTCTTCAGCACAAGTCTGTTCGGTGCCGCGCCGCTCTTCGCTTCCTGCACGGGCATGCTGCAGCTGCGCGGTGAATGGGTGGGCATGATGCAGATCAATCCCGTCGTCATCGCGAATAAGAATCCCGGCTACGAACCGAAGTGGACGGGATCGCAGAAACTCTTCCTCAGTCCGCAAGTCAATTACATGCTCATGCCGTCGCTGGCGGTATTCGCCCTGGCGGACATCCCCGTGTATCAGTATGTGAACGGAACCCAAGTGGCATCGGCCTTCCAAGCGGCGCTCGGCTTCAACTGGCGCTGGCAGGCGGAAGACTGAGCGCGAACGTCCGCAAGAACGGCTTCATCCCGTGACCCGTCCACTCCTTCACCACAACTCCGTATGTACCCGATGCTTCTTCGTTCCTTCCTTCTCTTCGTTCTTCTCACCGCGTCCGCTCATGCCGACGAACTGCGCGGTATCGTGCGCGGCCGTGAACCGGGCTCCAAAGCGGCGACCCCGCTCGGTGGAGCGTATGTGCGGTGGGTGTCGCCGTCGGGCGAGATACTTGGCGCCACGCGGACGAGCAACGACGGCCGCTTCTCGCTGGAGCGCAAGAGCGGTGTCCGCCTGGTAGTGGGATATGTCGGATTCACGAACGACACCCTGAACGTTGCGGAGTCGGCAAAGGAACTGTCTGTCGAGTTGACCCCGGCGTTGCAGACGCAACCCGTGCGCGTGGAGGCGGCGGCCACCACCATCTCCGCTGCGCCCATCCGCACCGAGGTGATCCGCAAGGCACAGCTCGAGAAGTCCGCCTGCTGCTCGCTGGCGGAATCATTCGAGAAAAGTCCGTCGGTGGAGGTGAGTTTCTCCGATGCCGCCACAGGTGCCAAGCAGATACAACTGCTGGGCCTGCGCGGTCTGTATTCGCAGACCACTACCGATGTAGTGCCGCTCATGCGGGGACTGGCCATACCGTTCGGACTGGAGTACATCCCGGGTCCGTTCATCGAGGGCATCTGCATTTCCAAGGGTGCGGGCTCGGTGCTGAACGGATATGAAGGCATCACCGGACTCATCAACATCGATTATAAACGTCCGCAAGAAGACGTCCCCTTCCACCTCAACATCTACGGCAACACGAACGGTCGTGGCGACCTCAATGTGACCACCGCCCACCACGTGAACGACAACTGGAGCGTGAGCGCCATGGCGCATGCGCGATGGATGCAGACGGAGATCGACCAGAACAAGGACGGCTTCAACGACATGCCCATGATGAAGACCGCCACGGCGGTGGGCCGGGCGATGTATCAGAACGATGAAGGACGGGAGTTCCAGGTGTTCGGCAAGTATGTCACCGACGACCTCATGAGCGGCACCACGCATGGCAGCGAGCAAGCGCACTCGGACCACGCCTTCGAGATCCACACGAAAGTGAAACGCTACGAAAGCTACGCCAAGTACGCCGTGAACCCGCTTCTCGATGAACCTGAAACCCGCATGGGCATTCAGGTTGCGGCCAGCGGACAGTCGACGCTCACGCACATAGGGCGCCGCACGTACAATGCGGCGGAGAACATGCTGTTCTCCAAACTCATCTTCACGACCACGGCATCGGATGTCCTGAACCTGGCCTATGGTGTAAGCTATATGCTCAATACCCTGGACGAGACCTTCGACGCCACGGTACCGAGGGATTCGCTTCAAGAGTATTATCGCAAGGAGTCGGTACCCGGCGCCTTCGCCGAACTCACCTATAAGCCGGTGGACGAACTTGTCATCGTCGCGGGAGCACGCGTGGACGCGCACAACCTCTACGGCACCTTCGGCACACCGCGGGTGAATGTGAAATACGATGCGTCGGAGAACATCACGCTGCGGGCGTCGGCGGGTAGCGGATTGCGGGTGGCCAATGCCATCAGCGACAATATCTCGTCGTTGGTGAATCAACGTCAGGTGAACATCCAGTCCGGCCTTCAGCCGGAAAAGGCATGGAACTACGGCGGCAGTTTCACCGCCACATGGAACGTGGGCGCAATCCCGTTCACCGTCGATGCGGAGTTCTACCGCACGGTATTCTCCGATCAGGTGGTGGTGGATATGGATCGAAGCTTGCGGGCGGTGGACATCCGGAATCTGAATGGCGGAGAATCGTTCTCCAACAGCGCATTGGTACACGTGTCATCCACACCGCTGGAGCGCCTGGATCTCTCGCTTGCCTATCGCCTGATCGATGCGCGTACCACCACGGGTGGCGCGCTGCGTCAGCGCGCTCTCATCTCGCCGCATCGCGTGCTTGCCACCGCCGGCTACGCAACGGCGGACAACGCCTGGCAGTTCGACGCCACCGTCGTGTGGAACAGCTCGGGTCGCATCCCCTCCACCATGGCTAATCCCGACAGTCTCCGTTTTCCCGAAAGCTTCCCCTCCTTCGAGCGCATCAGCGGACAGATCACGCGGCGCTTCACGGGCTTCGATGTCTATGTCGGCATCGAGAACGCCACGAACTTCATCCAACAACAAGCCATCATCTCTCCCCGCGATCCCCACGCCGACGCCTTCGATGCCTCGCTCGTGTGGGGTCCGCTGGACCAACGCTTCGTCTACGTGGGTGTGCGATACACGATCGAGTAGGGCGATAAGAAAAGTAGCCACACGCCTTCCCCGCGAGGTCTTCGAGCGCGGTCATTGAACGCAGTCATTGAGTGAGGTCCGTCCCCGCGAGGTCTTCGAGCGAAGTCGAGAAGCAAGCGGGCAGGACGCCTGGAAGCTCAACACGTGAGAACGCTCTCCCCGCGAGGTCT
>JBBATK010000015.1:0-38856 GCA_040398805.1 Kapaibacterium sp. (SeqCode)
GGATGGCGTACTCATGCCAAGCCCTCACCCCATCCCTCTCCCAGGGGGAGAGGGGGGCGCACCGTCCTCTTGCCGATCTTATCCCTTCATCTTCTCATAGATCGCCACCCAGGTGTCGACGCTCACGCGGCGGACGAGGTCGGCGATGAGATCAATGGGGATGTCCGTGCCGTGCTTGAAGCGGATGCAGCTCTTACCCATGTCGAGCTTCCGCGATGAGTGTTTGGGAAATTCGCCCACGAACCAATCGTGAAGGCCGGTATCGGCATACAATGCCATATGATAGACCGCGATGAAGTTCTTTTGCGAAGCGATGCTCAGGAAGGGAAGCGGTAACGATGTATCGCAGTGATAGCCCGCGGGATAGATACTCTTCGGCACCACGTAGCCGATCATCCCATAGCTGATACACTCCTCAAAGCCTTTGGGGAGGTTTGTAAGAATGACCGCGCGAAGCGCCTGCAGCGCTTCTCGACGCTCGTCGGGAAGGGAGGCCAGATACTGATCGACGGAAGAACTGCTCATGGTGATGAATCAGGAAATGAAACGGATCACTATCGAAACCACGACGGCGAACGTACCTGCAGCCCAGAGCAGGACAAGCATGCAGCCCTTCGTGGTCTTGTTATACACACGGTTATAGGCGGCCTTCTTCGGATTCGTCAGCCAGCCCATGCCGCGTGGCGCTTTCATTCCCATGGAATGTCGTACGAACCGCTTCACCGACGTGCGCGCGGCAATGCGTTTCTTGATGCTTGGTACGCGGAATCCGAATTTCATGATTTGCTCTTTTCGAGGGTTTGTCGATAAACATAGGAAAATTCCGCGTCGGCTGTCACTCCGTCACGACCGATGTCATGCCGGCACCCTGCAGTTCGGCGTCCACACCGTCCCACAGGAGGATTCGATGTTCCAAGGCGCGGACCGACGCCTCTTCGGCTTCCGCTAAACGCTCGGGGTCGCTGCCGCAAAGGTTCGCGCTCATAGCCAGCGCAAGGTGCGAGTGATGATCGCCATCCACCTCGATGTGACGCTCCAGATAGTATTTGAACGCCTGAATACGGTCCGGATGCGTCACGTGCAAGTCGTTGATCATGGAGATGAACATGGACGGAATCAGGTCCTCACGTCCGAAGGTGAACACCGCCGCTTGCACATGCGCCTTGCCTGAGCTGATATCGGCAAAGGTATTGCGGACGAACCGCCGTGCCGCCTCCGGCGTGCCTGCCTGCTCGAAGGCCTCTTCCATGCTCGTCCCGTGCTGCAACGCACGACAGAACGTCCGGATGGACCGTGTTTCCGCACCGCATTGCTCCATGGCCTGAAGGTACAGCTCGAAATGACTCATGCGCGTGCCGTGCTCGTCCACATCCGATTCCTCGCCCAAGACGATCTCGTTGATGAACTGACGGGTATCGCCCGAACCCACAGGAAACCACGGCACCGAGGTGCAGGTAAGCGTGTTCTGCAAGGTCTTGAGCAGCGACATGAAATCCCACACCGCGTACACGTGCAGCTGCATGAACACATGCACGTGCTCCATGGTGCGGATGCGACCGTAAACGGGGTGAGCGACGATGCGCTCGCGGAGTGGTTCGATGCGTCGGCGAAGGGAATCGAGGGAACTCATGATGGTGAAAAGATGGATGTATCGGAAAGGCGTTCCGCGGAGCACCGCCATCGGGGTGAGGCCGCTGAAGAAACGCGGGGTTTATGCGGCGATGGACGGACCATGCGGGTGCTTCGTGTGCGGGAGGTGAAAGAACCTGGAGGCGTGGCTGGCTGCCATCCGGCGCCTGCGGAAAAGGTGGGTCAGCGGGCGGCGACGGCCACATCCTCCGCATACATCACCGCGCCCTCCGCATTGCAGAACTGCGCATGGATGCGAGTGTCGGTGAGCGAGAGCCCCACGAAGCCGCCATCGGTGGCGGCGAAGCGGGAATAGTCTCCATAGCCCGTATCGCGGGCGCCGCCGCCCGCGCCGCTCGTGATGCAGGCAAAGGCGTCGTCGGGACGTTTGATGTATTGGATATCGTGATCGTGTCCGTTGAGATACAGATGCACATGATACTCATCAAGCACGGGCTTGACGAGTCTGAGCATGAAGGGTTGGTCGCCATACGCCCCATGCGACCGAATCATATGGTGGCCTACTACCACGCGCCACGTGGCGGTGCACGCCTTCAGTGCATCACGCAACCACCGCAGCTGCTTCTCTTGTTCCTCGCGCGTTCCCTTCAGCAACGCTTGGGTGTCCAGCACGAAGAACTCCGCGGAGCACAGCGATGATTCCTTGCGAAAGGAATGATACCGCGCGGGCAGGTTCCATTGCGGGTCGAGCGCGGAGTACTCCACCTGCGCTTCGGGACTGTCGCCATAATCGTGATTCCCGAGCGCCACGTACCACGGCAGGCGCAGCGACGCTGCATTGTAGATGTTCTTCCACTTCGTTGTGAACTGCGCGTCGCGCACGGAGCCCACGCCGATGGGATAGAAATTATCACCGGTGCTGAGTATCCATTGGGGCTTCTCCCGCTCGGCGCGACGTGCCATTCCCTGCGCCACCTTGCGTTGCAGTGCCGATGCCGCTCCCCAGTCGCCGATCACCAGGCATCGCAGGCAATCCTGTGAAGCGAACGATTCCTCTTTCCACGGCGGCAGCACGCGTGCGTTCTTCACGGTGTGACCGCCCGCGACCAGTCGCAGCATGGGAGCGAAGGCGCCCAGCAAGGCGGCTCCGAGAGCGGTGCGCAGGAAATGTCGGCGGGTGAAAGGAAGCTTCATGGACGTCAAGGGAAAATCACCATTTCACGGAAAGAGTCATGCCGTCGCCCAAGGGCACGAGCGACGATTGCACGCGGACGTCCGTACTCACCTTCGTGTTGTAGGCTTGCAAGGCACGTACGTTGTGCGGTTCGAACTCCGTATCCGGTCGCGCGATTTCGCCCCAGGCAAGGGTGTTATCGGCGCAGATGATGCCGCCGGCGCGGACGCGCGCGAATGCCGCGTCGTAATAGGCAGCATAGTTCGGTTTGTCCGCATCGATGAAGACGAAGTCCACATCCTGGGGTAACGTATCGCCGGCCAATGTGTCGAGCGCGGGACCTGTGTGAACGACGATCGTCTCTTCCAGACCTGCCTTCACCGCCATACGACGGATGAAGTCGCCGTAGTCCTCGTTCAGCTCCAGGCAATGCACACGTCCGCCCGCTGGCAGTGCACGCGCCATCATGATGGCTGAATATCCCGCCAGCGAACCGATCTCGATGACCGTCCGTGCGTTCATGGCGCGCAGCAGCACTTGCAGGAATGCCCCTTGGGTGGCGCTGATGTTGATAGCGGGGATATCGCACGCGAGCGCCTTGGCGCGAAGCTCACGCAGGAACTCGTCCTCGGCGTTGAAGTTTGTGGCCAGATACTCTGCGATCTCAGGAGTGACCGTGGTGATGTCGGTTGCCATGACAGTGGTGTTCGTTGAACATGGTAGCAGAGGGAATTTACGATATAACATTGAGAGGGTTGTTCCGCGAGGTCTTCGAGCGAAGTCGAGAAGCAAGCGGGATGCGAGGTTTGGAAACTCAACATGTGACGATGGAGCCCCGAAGGGGCTGAACATCAATAGCCGCGGGTGTGAACCCGCGGATGTGCGCGAGGACGATCCTTGTTTCCTTTTGTTCGTCACAGCCCCGAAGGGGCTGAACATCAATAGCCGCGGGTGTGAACCCGCGGAGAACATACGGTGCCAGCCATCATATCTCTTTCTTACATCATGGAGCCCCGAAGGGGCTCAATAACAATAGCCGTGGGTGCAACCCACGGAAAGCGTGTCTAGCGATGCTCTAATATCTCTTAATGATCACAGCCCCGTAGGGGCTGAATATCAATAGCCCCGGATTTCATCCGGGGACGCGTGATTTTAATTCTCGCATCGAGAACAAACGATACATCGTAATCTCATCCGCGGGTTTCACCCGCGGCTATTGCTATTCAGCCCCTTCGGGGCTGTGACGTTCAAAGAGAAGAAGGGTCATCATGGCGCGCACATCCGTGGGTTTCACCCACGGCTATTGCTATTCAGCCCCTTCGGGGCTGTACCTTCACATGTTTAGTTTCCCAGCGTCCTGCTCCGCTTGCTTCTCGACTGCGCTCGAAGACCTCCCGGGAAGCGGCGCCGCTCCGCACGTGGAGGATTAATGGCAGGATGGTTTACTTGCGGACCACTTTCAAGACCGACCACGGCGTGGTGCGAGACACTCCGGCGAACACCCCGATGCCATCGCCTTTCATGGAGTATTCAGGGTTGATACCGAACGAACCGAAGATGGACACGCCGCCGGTGTTCTCGAAACTCTTGACGAAGCGGAAGTGTTTATCATCGATCGCGATGAATTTCGTGGACAGGTACACAAGGGTGTCCGTGAAGAGCAACGGCGTGAAATCGTAGGCACGCATCACCACGCCGGAATCCGTCTGCTTGCCGGGCATGAGGTTGCGGAACCACGGCAGGCCGCGGCTATACACGGGTTTGCCGGGAAAGAACCCCGTATCGGGTTTCGTATAGGCATAGCGTTCTTCCGCCGACGCATACGCCACGGCGCTGTTCGCCTGGAAATACGCGCCATCCTCGCGCAAGGAATCCACCACGGGCATATCCGGCATGAAGGTGGTTCCTTCCGTTTTCGTTCCGCGCCACTCCACGCTCAGCGTGTAGGCGCCGCCCACTACCCATGCGGGGACGGCTGCACGATACTGTTTGCGGACGGAATCATACATCACCCGCACGCGATCCGAGGGCGTTTGCAACCACACGACGGCGTCCTTCACGAGCGCCGCATCGCGGTTGTAGCTTACATTCACGGGAAGGGTCTTGGACACGTCCACCGTCACGTTCGTGCTGTCGCCATACAGAAAACAGCTCACCACCAATTGCTCGGTAAAAGGGATATCCGGCGTGCTTACCGTTTGCGTACACGACGTCAGCAGGGAAAGCGCGCAGACGAGTGCGAGAAGCAGATTGGGTCTCATAATCATCATCAGGATCGTTCTCATACCGTTCATGGTCAAAACCGGAAATTCCATGCGATGCTTGGAATGATGGGGAACAAGGTCAGTTGCTTCAAGACCAGTTTCGTTTTCTTCGTCGATGCATCGTATTCCTCCTCGAAGTATTGCGCAAAGGGATTCAGGCGGTTGTATGCGTTGTACACGCTCAGGTTGATGGTGGATGCCAAGCCGAAGACGGTGGTATTGAAACCGAGATTGATATCCAAGCGGTGATAGGCAGGCAAGCGGTAGCCGTTACGGTCGGTGAAGGTTTGGCCCACACTGGGATCGTTGTATCCGGGATCCGTGCCGCCGAACGAGAACTGTCCTGTGGGCATGGTGTAGGCGAAGCCCGTGCCGTATACCCACGATACACCCAGGTCGATGCTTCGGGAAAGTTTGTAACTGAGCGTGACGGAGGCGTCGTGACGCCGGTCGTAGCGCGCGAAGAACTCTTTTCCGCCATTCAGTTCGCTGAACGTGCGGGTGGTCCATGACAGCGTGTATCCTATCCAGCCCGTCAGGTCGCCCATGCGTTTGTTGAGGAAGAACTCGAAACCGTAGGCACGACCGTCGCCGCGGGTGAACTGCGATTCCAGGGGTGCGCCGAACAGGGTGAAGCTGGCGGTGTCCTTGTACTCGTACAGGTTGGCCATGTCTTTATAGTACGCTTCCGCTTGGATCACGTACGATTTGTCTTCGCCCAATCCCCACTCCATGCCAAGGATGTATTGCTCCGAACGTTCGGGACGGATGGTCTTGGTGGAGGGGAACCAGAGATCGGTGGGAAGATTGATGTCGTTGCGCACGATAAGATGCAGGAACTGGTGCGCCACGGCGTACGAGGAGGTCAGCTTGAACGAGGGGGTGACCTCGTAGGCCAGTTGCAGTCTGGGCTCCAGGGCTACCATGTCCGCGTTCGGGAAGGCATACGCACGCAAACCCGCATTGGCTGAAAGACCTTTGGTGATGGTCCATTCGTCCTGCACGTACACCGCCGCATCAAGGGCGGGAGTACTGCTGGAGCGGATGACGAAACCCGCAAGATCCAAGCTGTCGGAGACGTCGTTCGTGAAGTCGTGCGAGGTGACCTCGAAGCCCGCCTTTATGGTATGCGCTTGGGAGAGATAGTACGTGGCATCGCCCTTCACGGTGATGTCGGCGATCTTCGACAAGGAATAGAAGGCCAGATACTCGTTCGTCCGCAGGTCGGTCTTGAAATCGTATTTGGTATAAATCACGCTCAGATTCGTGAAGAGCTCGGGCGACACGATATGCATCCACCGGGTGTTGAAGGTGGCGTTGCCCCAGCCGATACCGAGGGCAAGATTCTGATCCGACGGACTATCCAGCACGTCGCGTCCGAAGAAGCCGCTCACGGTGAGACGGTCGTTCTCGCCGATCTTCCAGGTGAGTTTGGCGTTGGCGTCGTAGAAGTAATAATCCGGTGTCGCTGTGCCATTCTCGTTCGTGACGGCGAGCTTGGACACCAGGTCCAGATACATGCGGCGTCCTGAGAGCATGAAGGTGACGTCGTTGCCGATAGGACCTTCGATGAGGGCTTTGGCGGAGATGATGCTGAGTCCGCCCGACCCTTGCACGCGCTCCGAGTTACCGTCTTTCATGGTCATATCCAACACCGACGACAAACGTCCGCCGTACTCCGCCGGAAAACCGCCCTTGATCAGGCGTACATCGCGAAGGGCATCGTTGTTGAAGGTGCTGAGAAATCCGCCAAGGTGCGAGGGATTATACACCGTCACGCCGTCCAACAGGATGAGGTTCTGATCGGGCGAGCCGCCACGGATATACAAGCCGCTGGATAGTTCCGACGGCGATTTCACGCCCGGCAGCAATTGCAACACGCGGAACACATCCGTCTCGCCGAGCATGGCAGGCATGGAGCGGATGAAGTCCGCATTCACGCTTACCGCACTGATACTGGATGTGGGCGACACGTCCTCGCGCGAGGCCGACACCACCACATCGCCGGTCACGACGTCCACGGGCTTCATGGTCAACGTCAGCTGTTTGCCGGACCGTACCTGCTGCTCGCTCAGACGCATCTGTACGGGCGCATAGCCGATACTGCGGATGCGCAGAGTGTACGCGCGCGCTTCCAGTTTGGGAATGGAGAAGAAGCCGAAGGTATTCGTCAGGGCGCCTCGCACGCTCGGCGCATCATCGCCCGCGCTCAGCGATACCGTAGCACGGATGATCACTTCGCCTGTGACGGAATCCCGTACACTACCCGAAAGGGTCACCTCGTTGCTTTGCGCCGTCAGAGCCGCTGCCAGCGCCATCCATACCATACTCCACACGAACACGGCACGAATGCGCACCGAAGGAAACCTCATCATAGGCCAAGGAAGAATGTGTGCAGGTCTATGGCCTCGAAGATACGCGAGGAAAAGCAAAGGTCGGCGCCATCCCCGCGAGGTCTTCGAGCGCAGTCGAGAAGCAAGCGGGCTGCGGGGTTTGGAAACTCAACCCTCGAGGATCCCCTTCAGCGCGGCCCCGTCCCGCGAGGACTTCGAGCGACGTCGAGAAGCAAGCGGATCTGGCGGTTTGGAACCTCAACAAACCGCTACAGCCCCGAAGGGGCTGAATATCAATAGCCGCGGGTGTGAACCCGCGGATACACGCGGTCAGCAAAGATTTATCATCTCTCGACGATCACAGCCCCGGAGGGGCTGAATATCAATATCCCCGGATGAAATCCGGGGACACATGATTATAATTCTAGCATTAAGAACACACGATACAACGTTGTCTCCCCCGCGGGTTTCACCCGCGGCTATTGCTATTCAGCCCCTTCGGGGCTGTATCGTTCAAAGGGGAGAAGCGTCATCATGGCGCGCGTATCCGCGGGTTTCACCCGCGGCTATTGATGTTCAGCCCCTTCGGGGCTGTGACGTTCAAAGGGAAGAAACGTCAACATGGCGCGCGCAACCGCGGGTTTCACCCGCGGCTATTGTTGTTCAGCCCCTTCGGGGCTGTTGTCCTGACATGTTGAACTTCCCAGCGTCCTGCGCCGCTTGCTTCTCGACGTCGCTCGAAGACCTCGCGGGAGAGGCGTCGCACAATGACGTCGCTCGAAGACCTCGCGGGGAGGGCGTCACTATTATTCAAGCCCTCACCCCGGCCCTCTCCAAAAGGGAGAGGGGGCGCGAGCGAAGCGTTGCGCCCTACAGAAAAGCGTCTTTTTATTTCACGAAGCGTTCGAGGGTCTTTTCCAGGTTCTCTCCGCGCAGGGTTTCCTCCATGGCAACGATGATGCCGTCGGGCGAGACGAGGATGGGTTTGGGGATGCCGTTCACTTCGAAGATGCGAGCGGCATCGTTCTTCCAGACGCCGGGCGAGAAGCAATGCATCCAGGGCATCTTCCACTTGTTGCTGCGGAAGCGCGCGATTTCTTGCGTACCGCGATCGAAGGACACGCTGAGGATGGTGAAGTTCTTGTCCTTGAACTTCTCGTAGGCCGCATGCAAGGCGCCCATTTCGCCGACGCACGGACCGCACCACGTGGCCCAATTGTCGACGAGCACCCACTTGCCTTTGATGCTCGCGTTCGTCACCTTGATGGTGGAGTCTTCCAGGGTCTGGAATGCGAACATGGGCAACGGTGCGCCCACTTTCACGGCACGCGTGGGATTGAGCTCGCGCTTGGCGCGCATGGCGGGATAGGTTTTGGCGAACTCCTTCACCAGGCGGTCGTACACCACGCGCGCTTCGGCCTCGTTCTTCTTCTCCATGAGCTCGGCAAGGCGGTCATACAGGATCGAGGCCTTGATGTTGGCACCGGGATTCTCGTTCATCACCCTGTCGGCATACGCACGGGAGAGCGCACCACCCATGCGGGTGAAGCTCAAGAGATCGCCCGCATAGTTGTCCCACACCGCCGATGCCGGCGAGATGGTCGCGAAGATCTCGTCCACCACCGTACTGTCCACCCCGCTCGCCTCGTTCGGAAGCGAGGGCAGGGTCAGATAGGAAATCATGCGAAGCTGCTTGAGTGTGGGCACCGCTTCCTTCTTCATCTCGCTGCGCAATTCGGCGCGTCTCTTGGCCGCACTCCATGTGCTCTTCTTCCCGTCCATGATGTCCGTACTTGCCGTCATGCTCTTCGTGAGATCGCTGCGCTGCTGGTCGATGATCCTCTTGGCCGCAGCCCCGTAGGTATCGAGAAACGCGAACTCCGCGGGCCTGCCGCTGTTGGGCAGCAGGGCGGGATCGAACACTGCTCGCGCCACGCCGCCGCTCACGGGAACGATGGTACGGTAGTCACCGCCGCCATCGTATTCATAGCGCACACCGTCGGTGCTGTTGATACTGTGGACGTCGTCGCTGGTGCCCTTGGCGTACACGATCACCTGATACCCGATGTCCGTTTGCGAGGTACCGGCGGGTATGTCTGCGCGCCAGGTGCCATCGGGCTGTTTGGTCATGGGACGTTGTTTGTCGAAGGAATATCCGTCCACCGAACTCACATACGTCACCGAGTCGATCGCTCCCCGCGGCGCATTGGAAGCAAGGGTGCAGCGCACGCTCATGCCGGGGTTGATGTAATACATCGCCGAGGTGCGTTCACGCTGGTGATCGGTTCCGGTGAACTCCAGGACATGCCAGCCGTACGGCAGCTCGAGCATGAACGAGCCGTCGGCATTCACCTCCGCCGTGCGCGGCTTTTCATCCGTTGTCAAGAACTGCATCGCCGACACCCCCGCCTTCTTCATCGGCTTACCGTCCGCACCGAGCAGGGTGCCGCTCAGGGTGGTGATGCCGCGCGGCGTCTGGGCGGTGACGGCCTGTGTGCCGATGACGATGAACAGGATGAAAAGAAATATGCGTGTGCAAGCACACAGCGAAAACAGAGATGCGGGTACGTGTTTCATAGTGATGATGAGGTATGTAGTCGTTCGTATTCCTGATAATATACTGTCGACACGATGATTTCCTGCTTCGGCAAGACCGTGGTGTTTCGCGCGGACTCACGGATGAACCGCGCTTTATCGAGTGTGCCATCCGCTCTGGACAAGCCGTCGTAGACCTCCAGATAGTTTCTCGTGAACACGACACTGCCGTCGTCCCTCCTGTATCCGCTTCTGATGGGAATGATCGGGACATGGGTGGACTCGAACGGACTGGATATCTCTCGTATCCAGCCGATGTACACCGCGCCGTTCTTCATGGTCAACATCGCAGGATAACCGCCGTGCAATGAACGCAAGCAGAGCATCTCGAACGCATTCTTGTGTTCGACAATTGCACTGACGATCGCTTTGTCTTCCGGATACCACCGGTTGATGAGCTTCGTGAACGGAAACGACAAGAGGAACGCGAGAATCGCTTCGCCCGCATATCGTGATTGCGTTCCGATAACGGCGGCGAATGCGGATTCGAACGGCTGGCAGATCCAGGGTACGTGGGAGCGGATGATGGCCATGAGAAGGAACGACGGGGCCAAGAGCATCAGACCGAGCAAGGAGGCGTGAAACACCAGTCGTTTGTGATCATACCTCGCGAGCTTCAGCCGGAAGTAGTGCATTTCCGTGGCCACGATGAAGCCACCCAACAGCGGCAGCAGGAGAAGATTGAATGGCATGGAGAAATCCCCTTATTGCTCATTCGACGCGTCACCGTGCTGTGTTCCCGGCTGAACGAACTGCTTATACAATCCCGCGTAAACCTCATCGAAGACACTGCTGTTCACGAACCGCTCGATGTCAAGCTCCAGCGTTCCGTGCTTCGTTGCACGTACGGGGAGTTGACGGAAATCGAAGTGGTTTTCACCGAGTTCTCTTCCCGATGACGCCGGTGCCGAGCTCGTGTCCGGCGTTGAGATGGGGTTCTTTCTCATAGTCAGCCCTTTTCTTCCCGTGAAAGGAGATACATGAACGAGCGGGTATGGCCGAGGCGCGAAACTACCTGTATGTCTTGCCACGAAACAGCGATGGAACTCGTTGTTGAAAACTATCTCCTTCGCACCGGGGCGACAATCCCCCATCCTTACGATATGAACCCGAGTTCACGGCCCACCGTGGCGAAGACATCCAGGATGGTATCGAGGTGCACCTTCTCGTGCGAAGCCATGTAGCTGGTGCGCATCATGCTCATGTTCGGCGGTACGCCCGGCGGCACGAACGCGTTGACGAACACGCCGTAGTCGTAGAGTTTGCGCCAGAAGAACATGGCACGTTCGGCATCGCCGACGATGACGGGAACGATGCCCGTGCGACTTTCATACACGTCGAATCCGAGCTCCTTGAACCCTTTGCGCATGTAATCGGCATTGGCGATGAGCTTGTCGACGAGTTCCGGTTGTTTTTCCAGGATGTCCAGCGCAGCAAGGGCTGCGGCCACGGATGCGGGTGTGGGACTTGCGCTGAAGATGAGCGCAGGTGAATGGTGCTTGATATAATTGATGACGCGTTCGGGTCCGCCCACGAACCCGCCGAGCGACGCGAAGGTCTTGGAGAAGGTTCCCATGGTCATGTCCGTCTTCTCAACCAGACCGTAATGACTCGCCGTGCCACGTCCGCCCACGCCTACCACGCCCGTGGCGTGCGCATCGTCCACCATCACCCGTGCGCCGTACTTCTCGCACACGGCGATCAGGTCGGGAAGGTTCACGAGCTCGCCGGAAACGGAGAACACACCGTCCGTCACCACCAGCTTCGATGCGCCCTCGGGAATGCGCTGCAAGACTTTTTCCAGGTCGGCCATGTCGTTGTGCTTATAGCGGATGAACTCCGCAAAGCCGCCCTTGGCGAGCACGCACCCATTGATGATGCATGCATGGTTCTCCTTGTCGCTGATCACGTAGTCGCCTTTGCTGACAAGCGATGAAATCACCCCGAGCGCGGTTTGATAGCCCGTGGAGAATAACAGCACGGACTCATAACCGAGGAATTTCGCCAGGCGTGCTTCGAGTTCGATATGGAGGTCGATGGTGCCCGTGAGATACCGTGAGCCGCTGCAACCCGTCCCGAAGCGCTCGATGGCATCGATGGCTGCTTTCTTGACCAGCGGATGTGACGTGAGACCCAGGTAGTTGTTCGATCCCGCCATGACCACTTTGCGACCTTCGATCTGGACGACAGGGCCTTCGTTCTCTTGGATGGGACGGAAGTAGGGATAGAGTCCCGCTTCCTTTACTTCATCCGCTCTCGTGAATTCGTGACAACGCTGAAAGATATCTGCCATGACTGGTTCCGTGATAAGGTAATGGTTGTTTTCTGTTGCAATATGCACTTTGCGGTACGAACACCCGCAGGGGCCTCAGCTCTTCCTGCCGGTGACCGCACGGACAGCTCCGCGAGTCGTCTTTTTACCCGCTACGCGTGTGCCTTGCTCTTTCACGCAAAAGCGGACGATACGTCGAATCAAGCCCGCAGGCAATGCCGCGCCGAGAGCGAATCGGATGGTGCCCTTGGAGGTACTGTATCCCGCAAGCTCCTCCTTGAACACCTCGATGGCCTTACTCCGCGGGAAGAGCGCGTAGTGCTTGGCGAAGGAGGCGAACCAGACGATCACTCTGCCGTCTTTCCGTAACGCGGGCATGCCGTAACTCATGCATTCCTCGGCATCGGGTATGCAGGCATGAGCTAGGGAGCGGAGTCGTTCCAGGCCCGCGTGGTGCTCAGGCGGACGCGAGGCGATGTAGGCATCGACCAGCTCGGGCGTATGCGCTGATGACGGCACAGCGTGATTCCTCTTGAGCACTTACCCGATGTTATCGAACACGTTCTGCACATCGTCGTCTTCCTCGATGCGCTCGAGCAGTTTGGCGATCTCTTCCATCTGTTCGTCGTTGAGTTCCACGGTATTGAGCGGCAGGCGGACCATTTCGGAGCTGAGCACTTCGATCTTCTTGTCTTCGAGTGTGCGTTGCATCTTTCCGAAGTTGTTGAAGTCGCTATAGGCCACGAGAACGTTCTCTTCGGTGTCATGTTCTACGTCCTCGGCACCGGCATCGATGAGTTCGAGCTCGAGGTCGTCGATGGAGTGTGTGCCGATGGGCACTTTGAACACGCCACGACGGTTGAAGAGGAACTCCAGAGAGCCCGACGTGGCCATAGTACCGTCGTGCTTATTGAAATAGCTGCGGATATTGGCGACGGTGCGGGTGGGATTATCGGTGGCGGTTTCGATGACGATGGCGACACCGAAGGGGCCGTAGCCCTCGTACACGATTTCCTCCAAGCTGCTCGAATCCTTGCTGCTGGCGCGCTTGATGGCCGCTTCCACGCGGTCTTTCGGCATGTTCGCCGCCTTGCTGTTCTGGATGGCGGCGCGAAGGCGCGGATTGTTGTCGGGTTCGGGACCACCCAGCTTCACGGCAATGGCGATCTCCTTGCCGATACGGGTGAATGCCTTCGACATCTTGTCGAAGCGCTTGAACATCTTGTGTTTGCGTTTCTCGAATATGCGACCCATGCGTGCGTGCCTCGGAATAATGACGAATGTCCGTCCGGTTCCCCAGCACCGCGTGGAAGACCAACGCTCATTGATGGACCGGACGGACGAAAATACGGCAGGAGGACGGAACGCGACGACGAAGCGGTACGTCATGACAGAGCGCAGTGCGCTTAGCGCGCGACGATCACCGGCACATGACGGACGGAATCGGACGTGCGCACCTCCAGAAGGGAATATCCCGCGGGAACGTCGTGAAGGGAGAGGGTCGTTTCCTGTTCCCTGCCGTCATTCATCACCGGTGGGAATGACTTGATACGGGTACCGGTCAGGCCGGTGAGGCAAAGGTCCGAGGTGCCCGTGGCGGGACTGAGAAAACGCACGACAGCCACGTCGCGCACCGGCGAGGGTGTCAGGGTGACGTCCGTCGGGAGAGGGAATGCCGATACGGAGGTCGATCCCGACGTATCCGCGGGCTCACGGTACTTCGTGACGAACAGGACGTTCTTCCCAAGGGAATCGAAAGAGGTGCCTAGGGCATAGACGTCCGTGCCTCTTCCCTCAGTGACGTTGACGAAGCACTCATAGCGAGATTCCCGGCCTGTCACATGATACCATGCCACGTGACCGTCCGCTTTGACCTTGATAATGATGGCGTCTTTCAGCGAGTCATTCGATTGACCGGCATCCCGTTTCGACATCATGATGCCGTGCACATACACGCCGCCGGATCGTGACACCGTCAGGTAATACGCGGGCATGCTGTATTGCGGTGCGGGAAGAACCGACCAAACCAATTGACCTTCCGTATCATAATATCGTAGGCGCACCGTTTTCGTACTGTCGGTGCGATGATCCGTCAGATAATAAAAACTGCCGTCCTTGCGAAAGCTGACTTTTCCCGCCGCAACGGTATCGATCAGGACCCGCCGTACTTTCCTCTTCGTCGGATTATAATAATACACGCACGAAACACCGGACGTCGCGCTGTCCTGTTTCCGCAACTCCAGTACATGGAACGCGACGTCGCCGTTATCGAGGATGACAGGCTCGTTCGAGGTACCTACGTATCGAAGGACGGGCGTCCGTGGCTGATCCACGAGCCGCTCGCCCCAACTCAAGTCCGATGCGTACGAATCCAATCGCAGAGAATCCTCGCTCGTCGTGAGCGTGACAACGGATCCGGAGGCGTCGCTCAGTCCGAATGAAGGAATCATCATGCTCGGTCGACGTCCTTCATCGAAAATCTTCTCACCAATGAGCGTGAGATCCGGCCGAAGATCCAATCGGTACGGAGAAAAATCCCAGGAATAGCGGCTGAGTTTGAGCGGTGGTACGGTATAGAGCCAGCACCAGGTTCCGTAGAGACGAATGGTTCCGTCCGACAAGAACGATGCGCGACATGCACTTGGTATGTAGCCCGTTGTATCCGGGAAAAGGCGCACGTAGGATGCCAGTCGGTTCAACTGCAGGTCGTACTTGCGGATATGGACGCCGAAATGATTGGAATGCGACGTGAGGATGTACAGGTTCGTGTCTCGCACATACCCCTAATGATTACCCATGGATGCGTACGGTAACGACTCCTGTTTCTGCCACTCCACCTGCACGTCCCCTCGAAGCAGGTCAACCTTCGTAGTATCGGCCCTCATGAAGGGTGTGTTCAGGTATGCGAGGAATCCAACAGCGAGACATTGCAAGAAAATACTCATCCGCATGGCCGTTTCATAGTATCGTGATTGACGGAAAATAATATAATATGATCTTCGCCACATAATTATTTCCCCCCTGCCTGCTGACTGCATACCACCGTGCTTTCGTACTCATTCGTGGATCACTCGCTTCCTTAATTCGTCGACGCCGCTAGATGCTGCGTTCGTCCATGAACGTCTTGCGGTGACGGCGGAGTTTTCCGCACTTCCTCCGCACTTCCTTTTTACAGACACTACGTCCTCGCGTTCCATAGCCGATGCACCGTGCAGCATGTCCGTCTACCGGTGTGCGCGTCCGCTCTGCAGGGAGGGGCTTATCGACAACAATGATCCGCACACGTATCCTCCACAGCGATGACGATTCCATGGGTCCACGCGAGTCCCCGCTTCCTAACATCTGTTACGAAGTGTTAAGCGAACGTTAACAGGTCGCTTGCGACCTCGCGCTGCTTGTGCCCATGGCATAGTTTTGCTTCGGTATCACCGTATGCAGCATAATTATTCGGTGATGCACGACAGACATCATGGCGCTGAACCACCGCTTGTCCGCGCCTTCACCTTTGACTCGATACAGGGATCCGTTGACGGCTCTCCCTTCCGAATCCCATGCGTAATCCTCTGAGCACAACGATCATTCGGTCTTCTCTGACGGTGCTAAGGACCCGCCCCTCGGCGTTCCTGTCCGCGCTTGTCCTCTTCGCAACCCTTTCCGTCCGGCATGTTCGTGTGCACGCGGCGGAGTCCGATACCCTGCGCTTGCGTCTGCGCGAGGCGGACAGTCTGCTCGTGGCGCGGAATCTCGATCTCATCGCCGCACGGTACGAGGTGGACCGCTCAAAGGCCCGTGAAGTGCAGGCCTCGGTGTTCGATGTTCCATCCGTTTTCATGAAAAGCTCTCACCACGGTCCGTAGAGCAACGGCGTGTTCGATCTCCGGTTTCCGCCTGCGTATCTTGCATCGGATGTGGTTCCGGAACACCGAACGCATGTTCCGGTGCGACCTTCCAGTAATCACGAACGAACACAATCTCCTTCTACCCCATGCTCGATCTCTCCACCCTTCGCTCCTTGCTTCTTATCGATTCCCCCTCGGGCTTCACGCATCATGCTTGCGATTTCATCGAGGCCACCCTGCGGTCGTACGGGTACTCCCCCGAACGCACGCCGAAGGGCGCCGTGCGATGCGCTCTTGGTCCGAACCCCGTCCTTGCCATCGCCGCACATACCGATACCCTGGGAGCCATGGTGAGCAGCATCACGAGCGCAGGCCTCTTGCGCTTCACCCTCGTGGGAGGTCCGCTCCTGCCCACGTTCGAAGCTTCCTATGTGCGTGTCTACACGATGGAGGGAAAAACGCTGACGGGTACGGTATTACTCGATAATCCTTCCACGCATGCCAATAAAACCGCCGGCACCGGTGAACGCAGCACGGCGAACATGCATGTGCGCCTGGACGAAGTGGTGCACTCGGCCGATGACGTGCGGGCGCTCGGCATACGCGTCGGGGATTTCGTCTGTTTCGAGACGAAATACGAAGAGACGTCGAGCGGATTCATTAAATCCCATTTTCTCGATAATAAAGCGGGCTGTTATGTCTTATTCGAAATAGCCCGGCGTATGGCCGAAGACCGTCGCCACGCACCCGTGGAAGTATATTTCTCCACCTACGAGGAAGTCGGTCACGGCGGGACGACGGGATACTCCGCGAGCGTCCGCGACCTGCTCACCATCGACATGGGCGTGGTGGGCGACGGTTGTGCGGGCGATGAGTATTCCTGCTCGATCTGCGCCAAGGATTCCGGCGGACCCTACGATTATCATTTCCGGAAGAACCTCGTGGAACTCGCCGAGGCGCATTCCATCGCCCATAAGCTGGACGTCTATCCCTATTATTCCAGCGATGGCACCGCCGCCTGGCGCGCAGGCCGTGATGTGCGAGTGGCACTCATCGGACCCGGCGTGGCCGCCTCTCACGGCATGGAACGCACCCACCGCTCCGCCCTTCAAGCCACCATCGACCTGTGCATGCTCGCCATCGCACGGTATTGAACCGTATCCACCCCCTCTGCACCGCTCACCATCCGAACAGTGTCCGCCCCCGCTCCCCCTTCCCCTTTGGGGAAGACCACGAAAGGGAAGAGGGTTGTTGAAAGCACCATAAGTACATGTAATCGTCTCTACATACGCAGTTTTCCACACATTGTCCACAATGTCGGTCACATCGGGCACGGTGTTTGCCTATCCGATGCCAGCGTGACCACGGAACGGAGATGCGTATGGACGCGGACGACCCCAGAGGTACTCGTCTGAAAATATTGTCATTCTGCTCGCAAATCTTCGTAGTTTTCCACACTCCTGGGGAAGCGACGAAGGGACGGCGCAGAAGCACAAGGGAACGTGGAGCCGACAGGAACATCGGGGCGAGAATTTTCACGAGGGAAACAAGAAGATGACGTCATTTCAACGGTCCGCGCGTACGTGGTGGATGTGGGTGGCCTCGGGTGCGGTGTTTCTGGCGCTGTGGGTGGCTTCGGTACCCGTGAGTGCACAGACCCTTTCGCTCGTGTCGGTGAAAGTGAACGCTTTTCAGGATCACAGCGCCGATTTTTACGCCTTCGATGCGCAGAACAGGCTTGTCCGCAATTTCCAGCCGACGGATTTCGCCATCACGAACGGCGCGCAGAATTTCAACGTCACGAATGTGACCTGTCCGCCGGTCCCGCCGCAGGAGCGACTCTCGGTGGTGTTATGTATCGATGTCAGCGGCTCCATGAGTCAGGGGAGTCCGAACCGCATGAGCCGCGTGCGCGATGCCGCATCGCTGTTCGTGAACATGCTCGACACCAACCTTCACGAGTGTGCCGTCACGTCGTTCGACCACCTGAGCTATATCAATCAGGACTTCACGACGAGCAAATCGTCATTGCTTTCCGCCATTTCCACGCTTCAGCCGCAGGGCGCCACGGATTACAACAACGCCTTGCTGGCCGCGCCCACGGGCGCGATGAACGTGGCCACCCAGGGTCGGTACAAGCGCGTGGTGATCATGCTCACCGATGGCGACGGCGGCGGGAAGCAGGATTCCATCCTTGCGTTCGCACAGCTGTACAACATCCGCATCTATACCATTTCGTATTTCCTGCAGGCGCCGGGCATCCTTGCCAATATCGCCTCCCAGACCGGCGGACTTCTCTTCGGAGAAACCGGCTATGAGTCGCTCACCACACCTGAACAACTCAATGCCGCGTTCCGCGCCTGCCTGGTCCACGCGGAAGGCGCACAGCCGTGCACGGTGAACTACTTCGCGGACAAGTATTGCTATGCGGATTGGCGTTGGGTGTCCATCGCCATACCCTCGCTGAACATGCCCGCCGTGTCCAGGTATTACGTGCTGCCGTATTCCATGATCCCCTACGTCACACTCACGCCAAGATCACTCACCTTCGGCGCGGTTCCGCCGGGAACCTTCCAAGAGAAGACCGTCCAGATCTATGCCCCGAACGCCCCTATCACCATCAACGACGCCACCTTCGTCAATCCACTGTTCACGATCACGAACTGGGGTGGTACGTCTCCGCCCTTCACCATCGACCGCGGCCAGTCCCGGTTCATCACGGTACGATACACGGCAGTCGACACGAGCTATCAGTACGCGTCGATGACCATCCAGAGTAACATGTGCGTGTTCTCCTTTGTCGGCGCCTCCGCGGGGTACCAGGCACGTTCGGTACCGAACAAGACCATCAGCGTGCTCCGTCCTGTGAGTCCCGACAACTGGAACTCGTGCTACTACACCTATATGCGGTGGGACGGAATCGCGGCGAACGACTCCATGCGCGTGGAGTGGACGTTCGACGACGGCAAGACCTGGACGATGCTCGCCGACAACTACTCGGGAAACATCGAGCAATGGTTCCGCACTCCGCAACGGACGGGCGGCGGGAACAAGATCCGCATCTCGCACATCAAGTTCCAGAACGACCGACTGCAAGCCCTGAAGACCGGTCACCCCGGCATCATGAAGATGTGCGCATTGAACCCGACGAATGCCGCTCAAGCGGTCGCC
This sequence comes from Kapaibacterium sp. (SeqCode), assembly GCA_040398805.1. Classification (GTDB taxonomy): domain Bacteria; phylum Bacteroidota; class Ignavibacteria; order Kapaibacteriales; family NICIL-2; genus JBBATK01. The sequence goes on from JBBATK010000015.1 coordinate 19,239, forward strand.
ATGCTCGCACCGGACAACACGTATCTGCATACCCGTCGCGCCTTTGTGGTGAACCTGCTGACAGGCGATACCCTTGCCACCCTGATTCCTCCGGGCGGCAAGGTGATCCAATCCGTCATGTGGAGCGCCGACGGTGCCACCATCATCCTCTGTCACAACGGTACGCCCGGCGGACAGCTCACGTTCTGGAACGCAACCACGTATCAGCTCATCCGTACCATCAGTGATGCCACGACGAACTTCACGTGCGCGGCGGTGAATCCCGCGGGAACCCGCATAGCCGTGGGCCTGCAGAACATCACGAACTCCGTGCGCCTGTATGATGCGAGCAACGGCACCGTCCTTGCCAATATGAATTACCACACGGCTCTGGTGAACGGTGTGGCATTCAGTTCGGACGGAGCCCGATTGGCGTCCATCGACAACGTGGGCCGTATCAACGGCTGGAATGCTACGACGTTCACCCGTATCAACACCATCGATCCGCAGCGTCCGTCCCCGGGCACGTCCATCCAGTACCATCCCGCAAACAACGACGTGGTCGTGGCTGCATTTCAAGAGGGTGTCACGCGCATCCATACCGTTTCGTCCGGTGCGGAAACGCGGAGCTACTCGGGAAACATCGGCGCGCACCTGTATGCGTGCTTCAATCCGAACGGCTCGCGCGTCGTCACCTGCGGCGAGACGGGCGTGTCCACCGGACTCCTCCTCGGCACCTGCGTGATCTGGGACGCCTCGTCGGGTTCGAGCATCACGTCGTTCGACGGCACGAACAGGATCAACAATCATCAATGGCGATCGAACTGGGCGGGTTATACGTCGGACGGTTCGCAGATCGTCACGGCGAATTCCTTCGGCGGCATCAACGTGTGGTCCAATGCCGGCGCGCACAGCAAACAGCATCTGGTGCGCCACGCCGCCCGCGGTGCCGTGGTGAGCGCGTGCTTTTTCAACGACGACCAGAACGCGGCGACGCTCGGCGAAGACGGAAGCGTGGTGGTGCATGATGTACGGACACGCGATACGGTGCGGACACTCAACGACCTGGGCAGCCTTGCTTCGAAGGCGAACACCCTGCGGGCGAGTCCCAACGGGGTGTATCTGGCGGCTCTGTCCGCCGATGGCACCATGGCGCTCTGGAACGTCCTCACCGGACAGCTTATCGCCCGCATCACGGGCGCGGGATACGGTCCCGCCTTCAGCAACAACAGTCAGTACGTGGCCGTGACGAACAACAACCTCGTGCAGATCTACGTGACGGCGACGGGTCAGCTGTACAAGACCATCACCGTGAGTACGTTCCTTTCGGGCAAGGACCTCACGTACAATTACGACGACACCCGCATCATCGTCGCGGGCGCATCCTCGGCCACGAACATGAGCGTCGTTTCGCTCAACGTGGCGTCGAGCGCCGAGACGGGACGTTTCACCGACATCTTCGCCGTGGGCGGAGAGTGCATGAAGATATCCTATGCGCCGGGTTCACGGTATGTGACGGTGTATCATCAATCGGCATCACGGTCGTATGTCATCGATTCCACCATGAACCGTATCAACACCATCAACGACATGGTGCACGGCATCGCGCCGAATGCGGGATATCAGGTGGGAACGGTCCTGACGAACAAGCAGGCGCGCGTGTGGCGCACCAGCGACAATGCCGTTATGCGCACGGTGAACCCCCATCAGGGCTACGAGGTGTCGCACCTGGCCATGTCGGCGAATTCCTCGCGCAGCATCATCTGCTCGCACGACGGCAACGCGTGGTTGTGGGACTTCGCGGCCACGCCCATACAGTCGGACATCTCCGCGTCGCCGTTCACCATCGGCACGTCGGTCCTGAAGAAGAAGGATACCATCAACTTCGGCAAGGTGCTGAACAACGGATCGAAGGATTCGGTGATCAATCAGATCATCATGAACATCGGCTCGGCATGGGATTACATCTACTCCGTGTCCATCAGCGGCTATAACAAGGACGAGTTCCGTATCGTGAAGAGGAACGTGGGATTGTACCTGTATCCCGGTCAAAGTCTCACCTACGAACTCGGCTTCATCCCTCGCACGAAGGTCGTCGGCATCAAGCAAGTGGAGATGACCGTTGTCACGCTCTGCGACACGCTGCGCTTCGTGCTCATCGGGGAGTCCGTGAACCCGCCCACGGAGAATCTCGTGGAGCAGATCGACTTCGGCAAAGTGGAAGTGACGACACGCAAGGACAGCACGGTCGCGCAGACCATACGCAACGTGACGAACGCGCCGCTGAACATCACGAACACGCGCATTCTCGGACCCGACACGCTGCAGTTCTCCATCGTCAGCGGCGGCGGTTCCTTCACGCTTGCGCCGGGCGAATCCCGCGTCATCACGCTGCGCTTCGCTCCCACGCGCATCGCACGGACGAGCGCCCGCCTGGCCTTCTTCCATGCGTTCCTTGGGTCGCCGGCAACCATCTTGCTCGCGGGCGAAGGCATCGGCATACCCCGCATCAACGCGTCGCCCAAAGAGTGCGTGCTGACCTCGCCCATCTGCTCGTCCATCGTGCCCATCGATACCGTCATCCGCATCGAGAACATCGGAACGGGCGTGATGTCCGTGGACAGTGCGGTGTTCACCGGCATCGATTCGACGAGCTTCCGCGTGACGACGGTGCTGCCCGATACCATCACCCGCGGAGGATGGAAGAACATCCGCATCCAATACGTGCCGCAGATGGCCGGTCAGCGGTTCGCCACCCTGCGCCTGTTCACCACCGCAGCCAATGTTCCCAAAGGCGTGCTGGACATCAAGGTGACGGGCAACCGCGATACGGTCGTGCTGTTCTTCCCCGTGCAGAACCTCGTGCTGACGAACGTCCGACCCTTCACCTCGGTCGATGCTTTCCTTAACCTCACCAATCGCGGCACGGTACCGATGACCCTTCCCGTGCCTGTGTCGCTCGGCAAGTTCACCGTCGTGAGCCTGTCGCCGAACCCCATTCCGCCGGGAGCCACGGCGCGCGTCTACGTGAACTTCAACAACGGTGATACGGCGGCGACCTACGATACGCTGTATACGGTGCGGGACAGTTGCGGAGGATCGACGTCGGTCCGACTGCGCGCCTACACGCAGTCACCGCGTCCTACCATCGTCATCCTGGCCTCGCTCGACATCGTCGGCATTCCCTGCACCTCGTTCACCGACACCACCATCATCATCACCAATGCGGGCATGTCGGCCATGAACATCAGCGACATCAGCATCGTGGGTGATACACTCAAGCAATACAGCATACGCTACAAACCGCCGCAGAAACTGGAGTCGAACGCGGTGGATTCCATCGTCATCCGCTACACACCGACGACCGATCGCAAACAGAACGCGTCGCTCGTCATCCGTTCCGATGCCCAGAACTCCGTCGCCGGCGTCACGTCCATCCCGCTCTCCGGCACCTGGAACCGCATCTCCTTCGTGCTCGATACCAATCGCATCGTCATCGACAATGTTCCGCCCAATACCGCACAGACACAAACCGTGCGGTTGCGTAACGACGGTACGAGCGAGATACGATGGACGCTGCCCATGACAAGCGGTCGCTCCACCATCACGGCCATCACGCCGAATCCCACACCGGCGGGTGCTACGGCCACCGCCACCGTGCGCTTCTCGGGCGCGCCCAGCGGAAGTTTCAGCATCGATACGCTCTTCGTGCGGGACCAGTGTGGTAAAGGACAGGAACTGCGGGTGCAGGTGCAAGTGCAGACCACGCGTCCGCTCGTGCGCATACGGACCATGCCGACCGTCATCTTGCCATGCATCACCGAGCGCGATACGTTCATCATCATCGACAATGCCGGACTCGACACGCTTCGCATCGATTCCGTCACCGTGGAACAACCGGCCGGCGTGCGCATCACCGTGCTCGGTTTCTTCCCGCGCCGCATCCTTACGTTCCGCCGCGACACGGTGTACTTCCGTATCGACGCATCGGGCGCGGGCTCTTCGTCCATCCGCCTCACGCCGCGCGTGAGCGTGTACTCCAACAGCGAACGCGATAGCGTGTACACGCAGCCGTTCGTGCTGTCCATCGATAAGTCGGACCTGCGGTTCGCCACCGCCACGTTCGCCTTCCCCAAACAGAAAATCTATCGTTCCACAACGCAGACGACGACGGTGACGAACACGGGAATGGTTCCCATGCGCTTCACCACACCCATGGTCCGCGGCAAGTTCTCCATCGACTCCGTCTCGCCGAATCCATTGGCGGCGGGCGGCACGGGCACCGTGTATCTGCGCTTCGCAGGCGATACGGTGGGCATGTACAGCGAAACCTTCCGCATGACGGACAGTTGCGGCAAGACCCACACGCTGGGTGTGACGGTCGAGGTGGCGCCCGTGGTTCCCGCGCATCTGCAGACGGTCAGCGGCGTGGATATCGCGGAGCAGTGTTACAGCGCTATCGATACGACCGTGCTCATCACGAACTCGGGTGCGGAGGATCTGGACATCAGCCGTATCCACCTGCGCGGGGCGAACGCCGACGAGTTCAGCATCCTTACGGATACCGCCATGATCCTTGCACCCGATGCCACGCATCTTGTGCTTGTGCGGCATATGTCCAAGGGTGTCACCGGACTCCGCACGGCGGAGCTTGTCATGGTGTCCAATACCGATAGCATGGTGAACAAGGAAACGGTCGTGAATCTTCGACTGATGAAGGACTCCGTGGATGTGCGTTGGGAGTTCGCGCAGTTGCACCTGGGTATCGTGGACCGGAACACGCGTGCCCGTGGTACCATGCAGGTGACGAACTACGGGACCGTTCCTCAGTCCGTCACGCTGCCTCTGGCAGGACGCTTCGCCGTCATCGACAGCATTGTTCCCCATCCCATCCTGCCGGGCGCGACAGGTGTTGCGTATGTCAGCTTCACCGTTCCCGACTCCGTCGGCTCCATCAAGGAGACACTGACATTCCTGAATCCGTGTTCGCGTGGCGTGCCGCTGGAAGTGGCGGTGCAGATTCGCGGCAACGCAGAGATCACGACGCCCGACACCACGGTGATGATCGGCGACGAATTCAGTTTGCCCATCCTTCTGTCCGATCCCTACGGCGTGAAGCTCAGCGGCGTGGAGTCCATCCGCATCGACCTGCGGTGGAACGTAACGATGATGCAACTCCTGGGTGTGGAGAACGCCACGCTGCAAGCCACCGGCGAAGACGGCGCGTGGCGCACCTGCCGCATTCTTACCGAGCCTATCACGGGAAGGGACAAAGCCATCGCCACGCTGAAACTTCAAGCAGCGCTCGGCAACGACACCGTATGCGGAGTGCAGATCACCGATATCTACAACTCGCGCGGCATCACCGATCTGGCGGGACGCGGCGGCACCGTGACCATCACCGGACATTGTCAGGACGGTGGCACGCGCCTTATGGACCGTGCAGCACCGACGGCTGTGCGCTCCGTGTATCCGAATCCCGCGGGTGACGATGTGACACTCACGTTCACGACCGCCGAACGCGCTCCGCTGAGCGTGATACTCATCGATGTCCTGGGTCGCACCCATCGCGTGGTGTACGAAGGCATGCCTCCCGCAGAGGAGTGGTCGGTGAATGTTCCATTGTCGGACATCCCGAGCGGTGTGTATCAGGTGGTGTTGCAGACACCCACGCAACGTCGTTCCCATCGATTGGAGATCCATCGGTGAGAAACCTCGTGAACCTCTTCATCCTTGCGTGCACGGCTCTCTGCACGCAGAGTGTCGTTGCCCAGAGTACGCGCACGCATCTGCCCTACAGCGTCGGTGCGTTCGCCCTTGGCGGCGTGAACATCCACTCGGCGAATTTCCAGAAGATACCGGGCTATCCTAGTTGCTGTCCGACGTTCACGGGTGGCACCGGACTCGGCCTGCACGCAGGAATCCTTGGCGAATACATCCTGCAGTCCGGCATGAGTGCGGGATTGCGCATAGGATTGACGACGCTCGGGGCCGAGCTGAGCGCGCGCGAGCAGAGCATCCGCACGACCATCACGACGCCCACGGGTACGGAGCAGGCGCGCATCGACCACCGGGTCACGGCATCGATGGCCAACGTCTTCGTCGAGCCGCAGTTCGTCTACGAAATCCTCAACGGACTTTCCATCATGCCCTCACTGCCGCTTTGCGTGAGCGTGAAGCGCAGGTTCGACCAAGTGGAGCAATTGGCCGACGACCAAGCAGGTGTCTTCTCGACGGGCTTGCGCACGCGGAACGCGTTTGCGGATCAGGCCATTCCCGATGCTCCGGCATTCTATCCCATGGCAAGCATCGCCATGCGATACGACATACCCGTGGCGAAGCATAGCACGATGCTGCTTTCGCCCGAACTTCGTTTCACGATGATGATACCGCGGGTGAGCGGCAGTATCGACTGGAGGGTATCGAGCGTGCAAGCGGGCGTGTCGTTGCGATACAATCCTATCGAGCCGCCGATTCTGCGGTACGACACGGTGATGCATCGTGATACCGTCGTGGAGAAGTCGTACGATATCACGGCGGTGAAGATCGAGATGACGAGGGATTCCACGTACACGGAGGAGATCGAGTCGGGCAACAACATCGTCACGTATTTCACCGAACGGTGGGAGTGGTACACGAAGACCTTGCCCGAGAAACGTCCGTACTTCCTGGAGGCGGACATGACCCTGAAGGCCACGGATTCGTCGGGTGCGGAGAAGGATATCTTCACCGTCCGCATCGAAGAGGTGGTGGCCCTTACCATTCAGCCCTTGTTGCCGTATATCTTCTTCGACGAAAACAGCGACATGCTGCCCGAGCGGTACACGCGATTGCGCGCGGAGAATACGAACGCCTTCGCCGTCAACGACGTGCGCAAGGCGACGGCGCTTGAGTTGTATCGGCAGGTGTTGAACATCGTGGGACGGCGCATGACGGACCGTCCGCAGGCCATGCTCACTCTGACGGGATGCAATCAGGATATGGGTCCGGAGAAGGGCAACACGGCCTTATCCAAATCGCGTGCGGACAATGTGCGGGCGTATTTCGAACAGGTATGGAAGATCGATCCCGCGCGCATCAAGGTGCGAGCGCAGAATCTGCCGAACGTTCCGTCCAGTGCGAAGAGTCAGGACGGTATCGACGAGAACCGGCGGGTGGAGATGAGTTCGAACGATCCCGAGATCTTCAAGAACGTCGTCCTCCTTGATACCATCCTTCGCGCTGAGTCGGTGAGCTCCCTTCGCTTCTATCCGAAGGTGCGTTCGTCCGTCGGCGTGAAGGAATGGTCCGTGCGCAGCGAACTGAACGACACCGTGCGCATAGCGTTGCAAGGAACCGCCATGCCGGCCGACCGGTTGGAATGGGATGTGAATCGCGACCTGTCCCGCGCTCCCCGCGACCTGCAATCGGTGCGCATCCGCTTCGACGTGAAGGACAAACTGGACAGCGTGCGTACGGTGCGCCAGACCTTCCCCGTGGAACTCGTCACACGTCAGGACCGCGAGAAGATCAATGACAAATACATCGACAAGTACTCGCTCATCCTGTACGACTTCGGTACCTATACGCATACGGCGGCGCATCAATCCATGCTCCAATACATCCGCGAGCATTCCACGCCCAAGTCCGTGTTCACCATCAACGGTCATACGGACCGTTCGGGCAGTGCGGACTACAACATGATGCTGAGTACGAAGCGGGCGGAGTACACGGCGAAGGCCTTGAACGTGCCGCTGAAGAATGCCAAGGGATACGGCAAGGAGCAGGAACTGTACGATAACAACTACCCCGAGGGTCGCATGTACAATCGAACGGTGAACATCGTCGTGGAGACGCCCGTGGAATAGGTGGGAAGGGAACAGTCGGGTTCAAAGAAAGAAAGGTGTTGTCTGGTCAGATAACACCTTTTCTTTTTCGGCGAAGGATGTGCACACACGCAATGCACACATGAATACCGAAGAGCCGGCGAGACGGATCAGCGGAGGAATTTCGCCGTGCGCATGCCGAAGGGCGTGTTCAGGCGAAGGAAGTACAAGCCGTGGGCCAAGGACGAAACGGAGACGAAGCGCTCGTGCGATCCGCCGTCCATCCACTCGTTCGGAAGGTTCACGACGGTCTGTCCGCTCGCGGAGATCACCGATATGCCTACCGTGCCCGACCGGTCCAGCGAGAACCGCACACGCACCTCGTCGGAAGAAGCGTTGAGCACCTGAAGGTCGCCGTCGTGCGACGGACCGTCCACGCTTGAGATATCGCTCATGGCCCATACGCGGATCTTCGCCACATCGCACGCGGTGAGCGCGGCGATGTTCGGCGGCATCACCACTTTGCCGGTGTGGGCGACGGTCTTGTAAATGGCTTCTTTGAGCAGGTCGTTGTTGTCGTCGTTATCCAGGTGCAGACCGCCGCCGGCATTGGTGCCTTGGTGACACCCCACGCAGTTCAACTGCAGGATGGGCTTGATGTCGCGAAGGTATTGCACGTTTGCGGTATCACACGTGGGAGCGGGGGCGCAGGTGGTGTTCGCGGCACCGGCGTTGATCCATGCGATGAGGCGGTTCTTCAGGGAATCCGGCACACGCATGTTGGGATAGGGCGGCATGGCAAGGGCGTTCATCTCGCGGATCATGGCACTGCCCGTGGCATTGCCTGCGCGCACGATCCGTGCGGCACCTGCATAGGTGGTCATATCGATACCGCTGGCTTTCGACACGGAGTTGTGGCAGCCGCTCATGGCACAGTTGGAGTTCAAGATGGGGAGGACGTCCCGCTGGAAGCACAGCGGATCGGCGCTGGGCGACACGGTCCCGTCGGGAATGTCACGGAATCCCTGGAAGACAAGGACGCCCGGGACGACAAGCAAGAGAACGAGGAGCAGTTTCTTCATAGCTCTTTCGTATGATGACGTGAGTGGAATCGGAGTAAGATACACAATGCTCCATGAGCATGCATGTGCGGAGCGACGTCGACGGTTATGCGGATGGTATGGTCATGAGCGATGGGAACCGAGAGCGGCTGCGGTGCCGGACATGGACGGGCGCAGTGGTGTGTGCGGGTTGGCGTCGTGATTTTATCAAACGATAACGACCTTCTGTGCAGGCAATGCATGCGTGAAACTTCCCTATTTTGCAGCGTTATGGAAACACCTCAAGCAGTGCAGGGGACACCTGCGGGCGCTGCCGTACCATCGGAGATTCGCTCCCTTATAGCCAAAGCCAAGAGCAGTGTGGGCGACGGAGTGTTTTTCGCGCTCTGTGCCTTCGCTGCCGTTCTCATCGTGCTGGTGATTGCGGGGTTGATCGGGCAGTTGATAGCGAGTTCGCAGCTCAGCATCCATAAGTTCGGGACGTCCTTCCTTACCTCGAAGGTATGGGATCCGGTGAACGAGGAATACGGTGCGGCCACCTTCCTGTACGGAACTGTCGTGTCGTCGCTTCTGGGTCTGCTTCTGGCCTTGCCTCTCAGCTTGGGCATCGCGGTCTTTCTTGTGGAAGTATCGGGTCAGACCATGCGAACCATCCTGTCGTTCCTTGTCGAGACTCTTGCCGCCATCCCCAGTATCGTGTACGGTGTGTGGGGCATTTTCGTCATGGTGCCGTACATCCAGGAACATGTGGCCATGCCCTTATCAGAAAAGTTCGGTGAAAGCATACCGTTCCTGGCCGGTCCTGCCATGGGACCCAGCATGCTGAGCGCTTCCTGCATCCTTGTCGTCATGATCCTTCCCATCATCACGAGCATCTCCCGCGACGTCATGCTTTCCATCCCCATGTCTCAGCGCGAAGCCGCCCTGGCACTCGGTTCGACGAAATGGGAGTCCATCAAGATCGTCCTTGCCAATGCGCGCTGGGGCATCCTTGGTGCCATCATCCTCGGTCTGGGTCGGGCCCTTGGCGAGACCATGGCGGTGACACTGGTGATCGGTAATTCGCCGCAGATCAGTTCCAGCATCCTGCAGCCAGCGTATACCATGGCCTCCGTCATTGCCAACGAATTCACCGAGGCCACCTCGGAAATGTACACGAGCGCCCTCATCGAAGTGGGACTCGTCCTGCTCATCACCACCTTCGTCGTCAATATGCTCGCACGCTTGCTCGTGTGGAGCGTGGCGCGCAGGACATCCACCGGAGGCCGTTCATGAGTGAACGTCGACTGCATTTCTCCCGTGCCACCATTCTTCGCAGAAAGATCACGAACAACCTCATGATCGGTCTGTGCGCCGTGTGCGTGCTGCTTGCGCTCATCCCCTTGGCCTTGATCCTGTTCTATACGGTCCGCGAGGGGATCGGCGCCATCAATCTGGAGTTCTTCACGCACCTGCCGAAGCCCGTGGGTGAAACCGGCGGCGGCATGGCCAATGCCATCGTGGGTACCTTGATCATGATGGGCATGTCCGCCATGATCGGTGTGCCCGTGGGAATTCTCTGCGGCGTGTATCTGTCCGAATACGGACGGAACCGTTTCGCCTCCGTGGTCCGGTTCCTTGTGGAAGTGATGAGCGGTCTGCCCTCCATCATCGTGGGAATCTTCACCTATGCGCTCGTCGTGAAACCCATGGGACGTTTCAGTGCGTATGCCGGAGCGGTGGCGCTTGCGGTGCTCATGATCCCCACCATCACCAAGACCACGGACGAACTATTGAAACTCGTGCCGAACACTCTTCGTGAAGCGGCGCTGGCGCTTGGTGCGCCGCAGTGGATCGTGAACACGCGCATCGTGCTCAGGGCGGCGGCGAAGGGTATCGTCACCGCCGTGATGTTATCCGTGGCCCGCGTCGCCGGCGAGACGGCACCGTTGCTCTTCACGGCCATGAACAACCGTTTCTGGCACAACAATCTCGATCAACCCATCGCGTCGCTTCCCGTGCAGATCTACACCTACGCGACGTCGCCCTACGACGACTGGCATGCGCAGGCATGGGCGGGAGCCACGGTGCTCATCGTGATCGTGTTCGTGCTGAGCGTGGTGGTACGCGTGGTGAGCGGCGGCAAGTTCACCGTGCAGCAGTAAGGTTGCGAGAGAGGCGGAGAACAAGACGTAAACGTACAGTCCAAGAGAGTCTCAAAGGAATCCTATGGCAGAAAGTCAACAAGCGCAGGCGTCGGGCGAATCCTTGCTTCAGAAGCCGATGGTAGCCGCGGACACCGCGGGCGGCGGTGAGCATGAGCAGGTGGAGCACCGTTTGCAGGTACGAGGTCTGGGCGTGATGTTCAATGGCAACTACGCCATCCGCAACATCTCCATGAAGTTCCAGGACAATCGGGCCACCGCCATCATCGGACCCTCGGGCTGCGGTAAGTCCACCTTGCTGCGTGCGCTGAACCGCATGCACGACATCGTGCCCGGTGCGAAGGTGGTGGGAGAGATCGAACTGGACGGCGAGAACGTCATGAAGATCGATGCCGTGGCGGTCCGGCGTCGTATCGGCATGGTGTTCCAGAAGCCCAACCCCTTCCCCACGATGAGCATCTTCGAGAACGCGGTGTCCGGCTTGCGCTTCAATGGCGTGTCCAAGCGATCGCTGCTCAAGGACGTCGCTGAAGATGTGTTGAAGAAAGCGGCCCTGTGGGATGAAGTGAAGGACCGTTTGAAGGAACCGGCGATGTCGCTCTCGGGCGGTCAGCAGCAGCGCTTATGCATAGCGCGCGCCATGGCCGTGGAGCCGGAGATCTTGCTGATGGACGAACCGACGAGCGCGCTCGATCCCATAGCGACGGCGAAGATCGAGGAGCTGATCTTCGACTTGAAGAACACCTATACCATCGTCATCGTCACCCATAACATGCAGCAAGCCGCGCGCGTGAGCGACTTCACGGCGTTCATGTACATGGGCGAGCTGGTGGAAGCGGCGCGCACACGGAGCATCTTCACCAATCCCGAAAAGAAGCAGACCGAGGACTACATCACGGGTCGCTTCGGATAAGGGAACGCCGGACGATACCACAAGGAGAGCGCTCATGGAGGGCGCTCATCAGGATTCACCACAGACAACACAGGCGTGTGTAGTACTAATCTGAGGAACCGATCATGCACAGACATTTTGAAGACGATTTCGATAAGCTCCGCACCCGACTCATCCGTATGGGTAGCTTGGTGGAGGAACAGGTGGAGTTCGCCTTCCGCGCATTGCTCACGAACAATGAAGCCCTTGCGCAGGTGGTCATCGAGCGCGATGACACGGTGGACAAGTTGGATCTGAAGATCGACCGGCAGGTGCAGCGACTCTTCGCGTTGCAGCAACCGGTGGCCAGCGACTTACGTCTGCTTCTCGCGGCCATCCATATCAACAACGAACTGGAACGTATCGGCGACGCATCACTGGTGATCGCCCGGCTCACCTTCGAGCCCGGTGTGCATCATATCGCCATGGAGACAGGACTGGAGCGCATCACGACGAACACCTTCAAGATGGTGAAGGCCAGCTTGGATGCGTTCATCAACAACGATGCCACCCTGGCCAAACATGTGCTCTCCACCGACGACCGCGTGGATAATCTGGAGCGCGAACTGACGGTGGAAATAATTCGAATGATGGAAGAAGCTTCATCATTGATCTCCAGTGGCACGAAACTCATCCTGGGTCTGCACAACATCGAGCGCATCGCGGACCGCGCCACGAACATCGCGGAGAACGTCATCTTCCTGGAGGAGGCGAAGGTGGTGCGGCACCGACAGTTAACGGGCGAAGACATGGGTGATATCTTCAGCGTATCTTCGGATGACGATAGCGACGGTTTGTAGGGATCAGACTTCGGCCGGTTTGTCCACCGTCACCAGTGGCAGGTGGATGACGATCTCCGTTCCCTCGTCCTCCACGCTCTTCACCTTCAGGCTTCCGCCGTGATATTCGATAAGGCGTGATGCGATGACGAAGCCAAGGCCTATGCCTTGCTGTTCATGGAACATGCGGTTGAACTGCTGATACGCACCAAGGTCGGCGATCTCCGCGGCGCTCATACCACGTCCTTTATCCTTCACGCTCACCACCAGATGCTTCGGCGCAAGATGTGCCGCCACGCTGACAGGCGATCCGGGCTGCGAGAACTTCAAGGCATTGTCCACCAGCTCGCGAAAGATCTTCGTGAGGTTCTCTCCGGAGATGCCAAGGGTGACACCTTCCACGTCCAGACTTGTTATCAGGTCGTTCAAGCGCTCGTATTGCGCGCTCTTCCCCGTGACGATATCACAGATAACGGAAACGGCTTCGTAGCTGCGCGAGGAGCGAAGCGCTTCTTTGGCCGACGGGTTCGCACCCATGGCCTCGAGCTGCGCGTACACAAGGAAATTCTCGGAGATGTGCAACAGACGTTGTGCGCTGGCGATGATGTCGTTGGTGATCTCGGGAACGATGTCGCTTTCCAGGGAGGACCGGTTGCTGTCCAAGAACCGCGCACTGCCGATGATCTGATTGAGCGACGTGCGGAACTCGTGCGGCAAGGCATAGGAGATATGCGTCTTGATCTTGTCGTATTTGCGTTCGATGTTCTCCGTTTTCTTCCACTGCGCATTGATAGCCGCCAGCAATTCCTCCACCGTGAAGGGCTTCAGCAGGTAATCGTCAGCGCCGCGGGCCATTCCCATGCGCATGTCCTCTTTGTCCGCCCGAGCGGTAAGGAAAATGAACCGGATGGCATCCGTGGAGGTATCGCTGCGCAAAAGACGCAGCACCTCGAAACCGTCCATCTCCGGCATGGACACATCGCAGATGATCAGGTCGGGGAAGAAGGCGTGTGCAAGCTCCAGTCCCTTCGCACCGGAAGACGCGGTGCGAACGTCGTATCCCTCGAAGCGCAAGACCGTGGCCGTGCCCTCGATGATGTATTCCGAATCGTCGATGAGGAGAATCTTTTTCATAGGCGTATCACATCCATGTGAGCATTTCCCGTACCGCCGCCGTCCGTGCCGACTGTCGTTCCGTGACCGCAAAGCCGCATGCAGAGCGGAGGTCGGACGAAGCAAGGAAACGCCCTGTAAGGAACGTCGACTCCGCATCCACGGCTCCGCCGCGGTAAGATAGCGCGGCCATGCCGAACGCCGTCGGAGAATCCCGACGGATGCGCGAATCCCTTCGGTGCGGTTCGTACCGAAGGATGTTCCCTCCGGGAAGTATCGGCACAAGATGAGGAAATCTTGCATCCGGTTAGGAAAATACCGATGACCCAATGACCGCGATGAGCAGTCGGTGAGCGTAGCAATAATCGTGCCCCTTGCGGTCATTTGATTTGTGCAACGAGGGCATCCCATGTATTTTGGCGGCGTCGCCATTCGACGGCGCGACAACGATGCAGCGGTGATCACCCGTGGAACCATGACGGTGTCAGGAGAAGAATGATCGTATTGGACCATATCGCACTTGACGAGGAGATCATCACGCAACCTTTCGCGTGCGACCTGAATGCCTGCAAGGGTGCCTGCTGCACCATGGAAGGCGGCTCGGGAGCGCCGTTACGCGAGGAGGAGATCGCATCGGTGGAGCAGGCGTTGCCCGCTGCCATGCGATATCTGAGCGAGGAGTCGCAGGAGTACATCCGTCGGCACGGGTGGCTTGCGGGACCCGAGGGCGACAGGACGGTGAACTGTATCGACGACAAGCAATGCGTGTTCGTCGTGTTTGAGAATTCCATTGCGAAGTGTGCGCTTGAGCGTGCGTATTTCGAGAACGAAAGCACGTTCCGCAAGCCCATCTCGTGTCATTTGTTCCCCATTCGTGTGGCGAACTTCGGCGGACCGTATTTGTATTACGACCGGTTCCCCGAATGCGCCCCTGCGGTGGCGAACGGAGAAAAACTGCATCTGCGCATCGTCGACACCTGTCATGATGCGTTGGTGCGAGAATACGGGGAGGATTGGACCGACGCCGTGCAGACGTTGGACGATACTTCCTCACCTTCGGCGTAGCAAGAGCAGCATCCTTGCCATGCCTTACAACCGGACTCGCGGTCACGGCGCTCCAGCGTCGGTCGCAGCGCGTTCGCGTCTCTTCATCATCATACGACAGAGTATTGTTATGAAACTCGGTCTCCAACTCAGCGTAGGGTTACAACAAACCCTCACTCCCCAGCAGATTCAATATCTGAAGCTGCTGCAACTCCCGTCGTTACAGATGGAACACTATATCCGCCAGGAGATCGAGCAGAACCCGATGGTGGAAGAAGTGGCCGAAGACGGCACGTCGGTGAACGAGGACTTAGGACTCGACGTCACGTCCATCGTCACCGAAGCCGCCGACATCGCCACGTCCGCACGCGAAGCGCTCGCCGACACGGGTCCGGAGGTCATCGACACTCGTGACCGCGAGAGCAGCGACCCCGCCGCCGCCATCGGCGGTGCGTCCGCCGAACCCGAGATGGTGGGATATGATTCCCTTGATGATACGGAGCTGCAGTACGACCGCGACCTGCCCGACGACGCGGAGTCGCTCGACTTCCAGAAGATGTTATGGGAGGACGGCGGCGGCTCCGGCAATACCGAGAGTTCGCCGACGGACGACGACAGCGACTACGAGCCCTTCCAGATCAAGGATGTCCAATCCTTCGAAGACGACCTTCTCGAGCAACTGCACTACTCCCCTCTCGGCGAAGAGGAGATGCTGCTCGGAGAACAGATCATCGGGAATCTTGATGACGACGGATACTTGCGCCGCGACCTTCGCGACGTGCTCGAGGATACGAATGCCATCATCGAGGAGACCAATCACGAACGCCGGCTGAACGGCGCGACGGAGGCGCACGCACGCGATGCCGCGACCGCATCCTATGCAGCCGGCGAAACCCTGATGCATCGGTGCACCATGCAACAGGCGGAACGCACCCTGAGCGTCATCCAGGAGTTCGAGCCCATCGGGTGTGCCGCACGCACCGTGCAGGAATGCCTCGTCGCTCAGCTGCGAGCCCTCCCCAAGCTGAATGCCGCGCAGAAACTCGCCATGGAGGTGCTCACGTCGACCTATCAGCAATTCGCCATGAAGCACTACGCGCAGATCGCGCAAGTGCTCGAGGTGACCGACGAGTATCTGCGCGAGGCCATCGACGTCATCCGCAAACTCAATCCCAAGCCGGGATACGGTTCGTCCACGCAAGCGATCAACACGATCATACCGGACTTCACGGTGGAGGCCACGGAAGACCATACGGACTTCATCGTCTCGCTCAACGATTCCACGATGCCGATGCTGCGCGTGAGCAAGGCGTACGAGAACCTGAAGCGCGAAGCGCGGTACAAGCAGTTCAACAAGGACACGCGCGAGTGGCTGCGCAAGAAGCACGAAGACGCGAAGTTCCTGATGAGCGCCATACGTCAGCGCAAGACCACCCTGCTCAAGGTCATGACGACCATCGTCGAACTCCAGAAGAACTTCTTCGCCGAAGGTCCCAGCGGCTTGCGTCCGCTCATCTACAAGGATGTCGCCGAAGACGCCGGCATGGACATCTCCACCATCTGTCGTGTGGTGAACAACAAGTACGTGCAGACCGAGTTCGGCATTTTCGAACTGCGGTTCTTCTTCAGCGAGTCGCTCACGAACGACGAAGGGGACGAAGTCTCCACGCGCGTCATCAAAGAGAAGATCCGCGATATCATCTCCAAGGAATCGAAGAACAAACCCTGGAGTGATGACAAGCTGACGAAGGAACTGAAGAAGGAAGGGTATAACGTGGCACGAAGAACGGTGGCGAAATACCGGGAACAACTCAAGATCCCCGTCGCCCGCTTGCGCAAGGAACTCTAGAAGTCACCGTACCCGTAACTTTCCGTCCGGAGTGCGGGTCTTCGAACACAGGACGGCATCACGACGGCACTCGATCATGAGCATTTTTCTTACGGAGGAACTATGAGACATCAATGGAAAACACTCCCCGCGCTCCTTGGTGCGGCCGCCTGCACCTGCGTGTTCATGGCATGCGGAAGTTCCTCGAACGTGAAGTCGATCACGGACATACCGGGCAATCCCGAAGTGTATTTCGATCGCAGCGCCTGTTTCGGATCGTGTCCGGCGTACACGGTGATCATGCGCGGCGACGGCACGGCGCGCTATACGGGTAAGTCCGATGTGGACATGGTCGGCGTGTTCGAAGCCACCATGGATGCGGACCGCATGCAGACCCTGCTCCGTGCGTTCGATGAGGCCAAGTTCTCGTCGCTTGATGACATCTACGATGACAACGTGACCGATATCGCCACCCGTACCGTGCGGTTCCGCCGCTTCGACACCTCGAAGACGGTGACCGACCGGTTCAACACGCCGCCGGCCTTGCGACGTCTGGAATCCGTCATCGACTCCGTTGCCGGCACGCTTTCCTGGAAGAAGGTTGCCGACCTGCCCAAGGAGTAGCATACCGTCCATCGCTTCCGCCCGACACTTTCGCAGTGACTATTCTTCCCGCTATCTTTGCCTCCGGTTCAATACAACGGTTGCGAGGACAATGGTCGTTTGCGCGATTGCCGTATTGCAGTTACAGACTATCCGTTTTCCTCCATGATGAAGTATCTCCTCGCTCTCCTGCTCGTCGGTCTCCCGCTGGCCGCACAACCCCGTTTGGACATCACCGTCGATCTGAAGAACGTCGTCGACGACATGGTGAAGGTGCGCGTGACGCCCGTCGGTATCTCCGCCTCGCCGTTCCGGTACGTGTTCCCTCGGTCCGTGCCCGGCACGTATTCGAAGGATGACTACGGCCGGTTCATCGTGAAGGCCACGGCGATGACGGCATCGGGCGACTCGTTGCCCGTGAAGCGTGAGGATAACGACCTGGTCATGGAGAAGACTCCCGCCGTCTTCGAGTATTGGGTGCGCGACACCTGGGATGATGCGGAGTTCAAGGACGTGTTCCAGCCGTCCGGAACCAACATCGAGAAGGATACGAACTACGTCATCAACAACCACGCCTTCTTCGGATATGCCGAAGGCAACAAGAACATCCCGTACGAAATCACCATTCTGAAGCCCCGTGGGTTCTTCGGCGCGACGTCGCTGGAACGTCGGGAGCTCAACGACACCACGGATGTCCTGTCTGCCAAGACCTACCCCTATCTCGTCGACAATCCCGTGATGTATTGCGTGCCCGACACCGTCACCTTCGTGCAGAACAACATGCACGTGACCATCGCCGTGTACTCTCCGAACAAGGTGGTGACGGCGACGAGCATCGCCACCGACCTTCGCGAGCTGGCCTCGGCCCTCGGCAAGTTCTTCGGCACCATGCCCGTGTCGCACTACACCTTCATTTTCTATTTCGATGAGATAGGACGTGCCGGCGGCGGCGGGATGAAGTTCGGCGCACTCGAGCACTCGCACTCCAGCATGTATTACCTGGTGGAAGGCCGTGGCGGCATGATCAGCGAATCCATTCGCGGTACGGCAGGCCACGAGTTCCTTCATATCCTCGTTCCCTTGAACGTGCACAGCAAGGAAGTGCACGACTTCGATTTCGCGAACCCGAAGATGTCGCAACATCTCTGGATGTACGAAGGCTGTACGGAGTATTTCTCGCTCCTCTCCCGCGTGCAGGATACGCTCCTGACGGAGGAGGAATTCGTGCGCGACCTGATGCGTAAAGTGCGCGGCGGAATGCGGATGCTGGGCAAGCGGACGATGTCGTGGACGGACTTCGGACAGAACATCCTTACCGACGAGAACCAGAAGATCTACCCCATCGTCTATGAGACCGGTGCGGCACTGGCATTCTGCTTGGATGTGCGCATCCGCGAACTGACGCAGATGAAGAAGGACCTTCTGTCGGTCTTACTGGAGCTCAAGGATATCTACGGTCCGGAACGTCCGTTCGACGACAACGACCTCATCAACGATTTCGTGCGCCTTGTCCATCCCCACCTCCGCGCATTCTTCGACGACCATGTCGTGGGCACCAAACCTCCCGTGTATGGCGACTATCTGAAACCGATGGGCTATGTGTACAAGGACTCCGTCGAAGAGAAGGCGTTCCAGTTCAATTCCACACGGTTCTTCTTCAAGCGCGGCGTGAAAGACGCCGTCGTCCTGACCGCCCGCAGCGAAAACGATTTCAAGGTCGTGGACGGCGATACCCTCGTCAAGATCAATAACGTCCAGGTCACCCCCGAGAACAAGGAAACCGTCATGGCCATGTACGTGTGGATGCCCAAGAGCGAGGCACCCGTCGAATTGACCGTTCGCCGTAACGGCGCCGACGTGGTCCTGTCCGCCGCACCCCGCGAGAAACCCTTGATGCGATATCACGTCGCCCAACCCGAGGCCTCTCCCTCCCCCGAACAACAACTCTTCCGGAAAACGCTCCTGAAAAAGGCCGGCTGATTGTCTCTCCGTTCTTCTTTCCGCTCATAGAAGCCCGAACGGCTTCAACATCAAGTGCCGCAGGTGTCAACCTGCGGATAAGCGCGCATCATAACGTAACTCGTTCTACGCGACGTCAGAAGCCCGAAGGGCTTCAATAGCAATAGCCGCAGGTGCAAACCTGCGGAACAGCACGACAAGATAGAATCGAGATTTCCCTCCCGCTCGTAGAAGCCCGAAGGGCTTCAATAGCAATAGCCGCAGGTGCAAACCTGCGGATAAGCGCGCATCATAACGTAACTCGTTCTACGCGACGTCAGAAGCCCGAAGGGCTTCAATAGCAATAGCCGCAGGTGCAAACCTGCGGAACAG
>JBBATK010000016.1:0-30520 GCA_040398805.1 Kapaibacterium sp. (SeqCode)
GTTCCAATGTCGTTTGTTCATGTGATACCCGGGCATGACACCGGCGTATTCCTCCCGCAATCGTTCCGCCCGGTCGGGTTGGCATTTGAGATTGATCGTGGCGGGGTCGGCATCGAGCGGCACGATGGCGAAGACCTTGCCGCCAACTTTGTAGACAAGGGTCTCGGGACCGAAGGGTTGGTCTTCCGTGCAGCCGGGGAGCGCGCGGCACGCTGTGCGTGCGTAGTGAGGAGTCATCAGGGAATGGTATAGAAGACGGTCTTATCCACCAACATGCCTCGGGCATCCACCTGCGGGTACCGCACTTCATATACGCCCGCGCTGTCGAAGGGAATGGCAAGCGTGGCGCTCAGCGTATCCAGTCCCATAAGGCACGTGGCCGACGCGAGTTTCTTTATGCTCGCAACGACATAGGTGAAGCGTTTCTTCATGACGAAGTCGCTGTCGGAACCATGCAATGCTTTGTCGAGCGTCCAACACAAGCGGGACGGTGTCTGCACGCGCAGACGGAGGTTAAGCACGTGGTTCGGACCGATGGTATAGGCCGTGTCGGGCTCGATATGGGCCGACGGCTGATAGTCATATTCGGGAGCGACGGTGGTAGAGCAGGACATTCCCCACACGCACAAGGCCGAAAGGATGCTCACGCAAGCGATGATGAAGGCGGTGTTCTTCATGAGAGGACATTGACGATGATACTTATTCCCGGACGATCGTCGGTATGACGTGTCCGGACTGTGCACACAAAAATCGCAAGAAAACCAGCCCCGAAACCGGCGTCTGCAGCTCTATCCGCACCGACTCCGCTCCCGCTACGGCACCACCCGCCCGGCGGCCTAGAGCATCCACCACATCCACGTCGCACCCCGCGAACAGACCCCCATGCTCCACCGTGCATACCCCGCGAACACAGTCCGCGCGGGCGCTCGGAACGCAGGACTCCTCCACGGAAGAAAGGTACGGCTCGCCCGTGAACACCATGAGATACAAGGAGTCCGCCACGCGCACCACCGAGGGATCGCCCCCGCGAAGATTCGTGGCCAGATAGCCGCTCCACACGCCGCCGTTGGGCGAGGAGGCATACCAGATCTCCCGACCGCACCCGTAAAAACGCAGCTCGGTGCTGTCGACAACAGTGAAATTCCCTGTCCAATTATGCGCATTATCGGAAGGGATGACAGGCACAGGGGAGAACCTCCGTCCATCCGGCGAAAGATAATGATACGCACCTTCCTGCGGTGCGCCGACAGGAGCAGTGAGATGCCATCCCGGACCGAAACGGACGACGGCGGGATCGATAATCTTCCTGCTGGCGACATTCACGCGCGGACCCGGCTCGAAAACGAAATGCACGCCGTCGGTGCTCACCGCCGAGTGCGTATCGATGATGGAATCGCTGCCCATGGGCATGCCGTTGCTCGATGAATAATACAACCGCAAGGAGTCGCGGGAAAGGACGACGACCGTGGGATCGAAGGGACGTTGGTAGGAGGCGGGAAGACCGTCGAAGACCAGTGGTTGCGGCTCGGTCCAGGTGCGACCGTTGTCGTAGGAGAATTTCGCCGCCACACGGTCCCACGTCGGTGCCGTCTTCGGCGCGCGGAACCACTGGAACACGGCGATAAGCGTGTCCCCCTTCCATGTCGCCACCGACACCACGCCGGCGGAGTCCTGAAAGAGTTCGGGAGCGGAAAAGGTGCGTCCGTCGGCGGACCAAGCATAGCGCAAGGGATTATTCCATGGACCTTGCGCATGGACCGATGCACCAAGGAGAAAGATACCAAGTAGCAGAAGCGATCGTATCATCACGTTCGTCAGCGTTTCAGGATACGGAACTCCGTGCGACGGTTCGTCGCACGATTCTCTTCGGAGTCGTTCGGCACGAGGGGATAGAGCATGCCCATGCCGCGCGGCTTCAGTCGTTTGGCTTCGATGCCTTTGGCCACCAAGGCATCCACCACCGCGCGTGCGCGCGCTTCGGACAGGCGCAAGTTGAAATCTTCGGCACCGATGTTGTCGGTATGACCCTGCACTTCCAGCCATACGCGCTCATAGCGCTCCAGCTGGTCGACAAGCTCCTCGATGATGCCTTGGGCCTCGGGCTTCAGGGTGGATTTATTGAAGTCGAAGGGGATTTTCTTATAAATGGGATTATCCGGGTCGCGGAAGGGATTTATATCACTTTTATCATAGGCACCGGTCGCAACCAGCGAATCGCGTTCGGGAAGGGTGAGCTCGAGGGAAACGACGTGCTTGCCGGCGAAGACGGGTGGTGTGTAGGTGACCAGATAATAATTCCGCAGGGAGCGGTAGATCTCCTTGAACACCTTCACGAGTTCGGCTTTGGACGTAATCTGATAATACTTGCCGCCGGTATTCTCCGAGACGTAGCTGAGCAATTCATCCTGCGTGTAACCGAAGCCGACGGTGAAGACGCGGATGTTGCGTTCCTGGGCTTCGCGGAACACGTCGCGGATGGTTCCTTGGGAGAAATTATCGTCGCCGTCGGTGAACGCCACAAGGATGCGGGGTACATCGGCGGGGAGCGAATCGAACATGCGGATGCTCTTCACCAGCCCGTCGTAGAACGCGCTGTACCGTCCGAAACCTTCCTCCCTATGCGCCCTGTACGTGGCGATCAGCTGACTCTTGTCCGTGCCGAACGGGACCTTCACATCGAAGTCCTTATTGAATCCCGTCACGGCGATCAGGTCTTGCGGCTGTTTCAGGCGGATGAACATCTCCGTACCCGCAGCCAGAGCGTCCATCACATCGTTCATCGAGCCGCTGTAATCGATAAGCAGGTTCACGGCGAAGGGCAGCGAATCGTTCTCGCCGTATTCGCGCACGGTGAAGTCCTTCACCGGCACCGTCCGGCGTCCTAACCTCTCCCGCAATCCGGTCCAATACTCCTGCGTGGGAGCAACGGGCGGCGCCAGATGCGTGATGAAATTACCCGTGGAGTCGAACACGCGGGCGTACAGACGAACCTGTTTGGGATACTCCTCGCTCTCGATCTTCCAGATGTCGTGGATGAGACTGTCCGACTTCTGAACTTGAGTGTAGGGTTTGGTGTCCGTAAGATACAGCTGCTGTTTCGCGCCCGCCCCCTCGGTATCGCGCAAGGCGAACTGCGCATCGAGTCCCGGACGTTTCACGGACCCGCAGCCGGGGGCCAGAGCGGCCGACGCGACCACGAGAAGAATCAGAAGTACGGGAAGAGAACGAATCATAGTCGTGTGGAGTCCCACAGCCAAAGGTTATAGGATGATTCGAAACGCGAAAAGGTATACACGCGAGACCGGGTAAGCGGGGAGGATGCGACGACGTGGGACATGAAGCGCAGGGTGTGCCGTGCGCATGTACGCACCGGCCCCCAGTGCCATCCTATCCCAGCACTTTCGGCACCTTGAAAAAGCCCTCGTTGCGTTTCGGGGCGTTGCGAAGCGCTTCTTCCCGACCCAGCGGCGTGTGCGGCGTATCCTCGCGGAACACGTTCGTGCTGTCCGTGATATGCACGAGCGGCTCCACGCCATCCAGGTCCATGGTGTCGATTTCACCGATGTAGTCCAGCAAACGGGAAAACTGCTCGGTGAAAGCATCGATTTTCGATTCATCCAAACGGAGCTTCGCCAGTTCCGCTACTTTCATCACTGTCTCGCGTGTCACCATAAAAGTCAGGAAGTGGTTCGGTGCGAAGGGTGGCACTCACCCTCCGCGGTAAAAAAAACCACCGCCGGAAAGGACTCGCGGAGGTGGTTCGATTGTTTTCAACGGTCAACGAGCAGCATGCTTATGCCGTCGCTTCTTCCTTGCTGAAATCCAACAGGGTGGGAACGGTGCGACCCGTCTTTTCCTGGATGGTCATCAATGCTTTCAAGAGCGCTTCCGGACGCGGAGGACAGCCCGAGATGTAGACATCGACAGGAATGAACTGGTCGATGCCTTGCACAACGGAATAGCTGCGGAACATACCGCCGGACGAGGCGCACACACCCATGGAGATGACCCACTTGGGATCCGGCATCTGGTCGTAGATCTTCCGCACCACCCACGACATCTTGTTCGTCACCGTTCCGGCCACGATCAAGAGGTCCGACTGACGCGGCGTGAAGCCCATCTTCTCCGAGCCGAATCGCGCGGAATCGAAACGCGAGCTGGCGAACGCCATCATCTCGATACCGCAGCAGGAGATGCCCAGCGGCATGGGCCACATGGAGTTCTTCTGACCCCAGCCGATGGTGTTCTTACTCAGCCAATCCAACACACTGTCCACGCGGGTGGTCACATAGCCATCGCGCGCAAGCTGATCGTTCAATCCCATTTCAATGCTCCTTTTTTGACCACGTAGATATAACCGGCGAACAAGAGAACCATGAACAACACCATGGCGGTGTAACCGACGAGACCGAGTGTGCGAAATTGTACGGCCCACGGGTACATGAACACGATCTCGATATCGAACAGGATGAAGATCATGGCCACCATGTAGAACTTCACGCTGAATCGTTCGCGAGCGCTTTTCACCGGCTCGAGACCGGATTCGTAGGTCGAGTTCTTTTCTTTGTTCGGACGGCGGGGTCCGATGTACTCCGCAATGAGGATATTCAGCAGCCCGAAACCCAGTCCTACGCCAATCATGACGACGACCGGTATGTAGTTCTCCATCATACGATTGATTCCTTCAGAACGTTGTCTGTACCTTATCGGCCAGTCCTGCCTGTTTGTGGACAGCGCAGACGGCGCAAGTTAGTATTCCGCGAACAAACAGCAATCCCGGGAACCTGGTCGGATCCTGCGAAAAGGGTCACCCATCGCCACTGCCGCGACGCCCATCGGCCCCGTGATCATGAGAGACGACGGGCATATGGGTTCCGGCTACGCTGCAATACACGGTGATAACGGCGGTTTTGACGAGTTCGGGCAGCCACAGGGGCAGACCGCTCTCCCGAACCACCGATATCCACAGCACACTCGACAGGTCCCAAGGAATGACCACGGCCGCATACATGAACACCATGCCGCCGATGAACACCTGCTTGTCGGAGTGCACACGAAGCACCGTGTACCAGAAGGCGGGCATGAGGATGGAGCCGACCACGGCTCCGCCCGCCGATAGGAGCACCCACGCCGTCATCATCGACGGCTCCAAACCCAATAGTCCGGTCGTCGCCGCGAAGCCGGGATCGCGCACCAAACGAACGAGCGAGACCAGGAAGCTCAGTACCAGCAGGGAATACGGCGATACTCCGTCCGCATTCACCCGCGCGGGCGTCTCTGCACCTTGGCCCGTGCCTGCCGCCAGAATTCCGGCGCGCTGCGGATGCCGAAGAAGAAGAACCACCGTGCGCAGGGAGGACACGAGCACAGAGAGGGAGAGCGAGCGCACTCCATGAAAAATCCCCGCGGGTATGTCCCGAACGGTGAATCCGGGTGAAAGAGGTTGTGCCACGCTCTACGCTCGTCGTAATTATCCCGACAAATCTAGGCCATACCCGTGTATTTTCGTGTGAAGAGGTGGTCACACCCGCGGTTACCGCACGCAGCGCAGTGGCAGCGGCCTGCAGGCCACCCGCATTCCTTGGTCCGATGGGACGTCATCGGCGGAATCCGCAGCGGCATCTCGTATTCACGCAGTACCGGAAAGGCTTCATCGTGTCACACACACCGCAATCATCGCACAACGAATCCCAGCGCGCCGTCACCACCCTCCGACTGGTGGAGATGAAGGGCATGGGTCAGAAGATCGCCTGCCTCACCGCCTATGATGCGCTCATGGCGCGGGTTCTGGACGAAGCGGGCATCGACGTGCTGCTGGTGGGCGACTCTTTGGGGAACGTGGTGCAGGGTCATGAAACCACCATTCCCGTCACGCTCGAGGATATCATCTATCACACCCGTGCGGTGAAGCGCGGGGCGCACCGTGCCTTGGTCGTGGCCGACATGCCGTTCATGAGTTACCAGGTGCGGGCCGATGAAGCGTTTCGCAATGCAGGACGATTGATGAAAGAGGCAGGTGCGGGTGCCGTGAAGCTGGAAGGCGGACGCCGTATCGCGGAAGCCGTGTCGCGGATGACGGAGTCCGGCATTCCCGTCATGGGTCACGTGGGTCTTACGCCGCAAAGCATCAACCAGTTCGGCACCTACCGTCCGCGCGGTCGCGATGAAGAGGAAGCCCAAAGCATCCTGGACGACGCCGTCGCGCTGGAACAGGCGGGCGCCTTCGCCATCGTCGTGGAGAAAGTACCGACATCCGTGGCCGAGCGTATCACCCGAGCAGTGCGTGTGCCGACCATCGGCATCGGTGCCGGACCTCACTGCGACGGACAGATCCTCGTGGTGACGGACATGCTGGGACTGACCGTGGACTTCCATCCGCGGTTCGTCCGCCATTACGCGAACCTTCAACAGACCATCAACGACGCCGTCCGCTTCTATTGCGCCGACGTCCGCACAACGGCGTTTCCTACCGACGCCGAAAGTTACTCGTGAGCGGCATCGGCACACCGCGTCCGTCCTCCCACAGGAGCACGATCGTCGCATGCATGGGCACCGCCGCTCTGCTCATCGCCGTGGCACCGTCCTTTTTCGCAGGATGTATGTCGGGCACGGGTATCACACAGCCACAGGATGTCGTCTTTCCGGATTCCAATGTGCGCTACCTGCAGCACGTCCAGCCGCTTCTGCAACTGGGCTGCGCCTTCAACGGATGCCATGCCGCCGGCGCCCGTATTCCCCTCGATTCCTATTTCGCGCTCTACCAGACTCCCGGTCTTGTCATACCCGGCAAACCCGAAAGCAGCATGCTCGTGCAAGTGATCACAGGCACCCTCCCGCACACCTATCCGCTGGTAAGCATCACGGAAAATCACCGTCGAGGAATGGCCACGTGGGTACGCGAAGGAGCGAAGAACAACTGATCGGACCGCGTCTCCGTTAACCGGTTCCCCCGTACCCGGTTCCCCCGTACCGATATCCGTTATCTCTTACCCGTTCTCCGCATCCGCACGGACCGTGGCGCGCATGGCAAGGACGCTCATGACAAGGATGCTCATGAGCGGAAAGAGCAGCGTCATGAACGCCAGGATGCCGGACATGATGGAGCAGACGAGCTCCCACCCACGATCACCGACCTTGCCGTGAAGCATGGCATGCATGGATTGTTGTGCCTTTGCGTAGAGGAGGACCGATACGGGTCCCATCGTGACGGCAATCACAACGGTAAGCCACCCATCGTAACGGGGCGAGAGAAGGGCGACGACCGCAATGCCGCTTATCATGCTCAGCGGAGGACGCACGCGGGCGAGCGATGCCGATGGCAGAAGAATCGGTTGAAGAAGATCCACCGAACAAAGGACGAGAGCGATGGTGGGGACGATGGAGGGAAGTGCGACGAGGGCGTCCGAAGACCACATCCACACCGCCAGCGCTGCCGCCACGGTAGGACGCCATGCGCTGATGCCTGCACAGGCACAGGCAAGCAGAAGGGAAGAGACGGGAAGGAAATCCGACGTGCCCATTCGATAGTCTTTCGGACGTAGTGAACCGTGGCGCGGAGAATGAATCGTGGTGATGGTCATCACGAACGCGCATTCATGAGCGCATCAAGGCGCAGTCAAATATAGACACTCCCGGCAGTGCGCACATGAGGGGCGGAGCAGGCGCACAGGCCGGGTCGCACTTGCAACGATGACGGCATGTTCATCTTCGTCTCCTCGGTCTGCGTCGTTTGGCACGCATACCCTTTTTGTGCTATGTTTCCCGCCCCGCAGGCGAGCGCATCGCAGATGCCCGAGTCCGGCGTGGTGATTTGAGGAGCGAAACCAATACGGAGAGCGTGTATGATAGTATTCGGAACCGACGGATGGCGCGGAGTGATCGCACGGGATTTCACCTTCGATAATCTGCGACTTGTATCGCTCGCCGTTGCGCGGTACGTGCATCGCATCGAAAAGAAATCACCGACGGTGGTGATCGGCTACGACACCCGCTTCCTTTCCGCGGCGTTCGCCCGCGAAGCCGCATGCGTGCTGGCTTCCAAGGGTATCACCGTGCATCTCACCGATTCTATCTCCTCGACGCCGCAGGTGTCGTTCCACACCAAACAGCGCAGTTCCACTCTCGGCATCGTCATCACGGCGTCGCACAATCCGCCGGAGTACAGCGGGTTCAAGCTCAAGGGGACGTATGGCGGACCTGCCACGCCGGAAATCGTGGCGGAAGTGGAAAAGGAGCTACGGGTCATCGAAGCGAATCCTCCGGCGGTGAAGATGAAGTCCTACGACGAGTACGTCAGCAACCTCCGGCTCATCAAGCCCTTCGATGCCAAGAGCGCGTACCTCCGTCATCTGCGGAAGAAGATCGACTGTGATGCCATCAACGATTCCGGTGTGCGGGTGCTGTTCGACCCCATGCACGGCGCAGGCATAGGCATCCTTCCCTCCGTCCTCACCAACATCAAGAGCATTCACGACGAACTCAATCCCTCCTTCGGTGAAGTGGACCATCCGGAGCCGATCGGGGAGTGCCTGGAGCCGGCCATCGCCAAGATGAAGACGGGCAAGTTCGATGTGTGCATCGCCACCGACGGCGACGCGGACCGCGTGGGTGCTATCGACAACAAAGGCAACTTCGTGGATTCGCACCGCATCTTCATGCTGTTGTTGAAGTACCTCGTGGAAGACAAGCGGAAGAGAGGCGCCGTCGTGAAGACCGTCTCCCTTACCTCCATGGTCAATGCCTATTGTGCGAAGCACAACATCGAACTGCACGAGACGCCCGTGGGCTTCAAGTACACTGCCAAGCTCATGACGGAGATGAATGTGATCATCGGTGGTGAGGAGTCCGGCGGCCTCGGTACCTCGCTCCACATTCCCGAGCGGGACGGGGTCTTCAACGGATTGCTCCTGCTGGAGATGATGGCCAAGCGCAAGAAGTCGCTCGCGCAGATGGTGAAGGAACTCGACGATGAGTTCGGTCCGCACCGCTACCGCCGTCGCGACGTCCATATGTCCGAACAGCAGAAGAAGCAGATCATGAGCGCGTGTGCGAAGGGGCCGAAGAAACTCGGCAAGCACAGCGTCACGTCCGTGCTCACGAAGGACGGCTTCAAGTTCTTCATCGAGGACGGCTCCTGGTTGCTCGTCCGCGCATCGGGCACCGAGCCTCTCGTGCGCTTCTACTCGGAAGCGCCGTCGTTGAACATCGTAAACGAACTCCTTGATGCCGGACTGCACCTGAAATAAGGGGTCTGTGCAGGGGAGTGTTGATTGCAACGTCATGCATGCCGCACAGGTTTCCGTGCCGGCATGGTGAATATCATCGGGAGTCGTCATGAGTCTGCGAAGCATCCTCCTTTGTTGTCTCGGTGCAGTGCTCACGTCCGTGACGGGATGCATGCTGCCGCTCACCCGCACCGTCCAGAACGTGTACACCCGGACAACGGAAGACACCGCCTACGTGACCACCGCGCGCCATGAACCCGGCGACCCGTCCAACGGTGCCATGTATCCTGCTCCTCGCACGATCGAAAAGCATCGCAGCGTCGTTCAGTACGACAGTGCCGTCGTGAAAGAGTATCCCGCCTTCATCCGAGCGGGTGTCTTCGAAAGCATCGGACTCCTCGGCACGGCCTCGTCCGCCAACGGCATCGGTGCGGGGATGTTCGGACTCCACTACAACCCGGCCGACCTGCTTTCGAGCGCCATCGGGGGCACGACAAGCGCCACCTTCAGCGGCGCCATCTACCGCGTCGGTATCCTGGAATACCGCTTACGTTGGTTCAAAGACGCCGCCAATTGGACCGTCGGCACCAGCCTGTTCGAAACCATCATCCCCGAAGCGAACAACTCCTCCATCCTTACGAGCGTTCTTCCCCTGTACATTCGCAAGCGGTATTACCTGCGCGACGACATCCCGTACGTGTGCGTCACACCGTCGTTCGGACTCGGACTCTTCCCATCGCAATACGTGCATCTGGGCGCCTCGCTCGATGCGGGCTCCATGGCCGGTCTGAACCTGCGTACCTATGCCGGATACATCTACGGTGTGACTCCGACCACGGGTCGTGGCTCGTCCGCAACTCCCACGTACGTCTCCACCCCCTATCTGGGGTTCGGCGTCTCGCTCATGGATTTCCTGAACACCGTGCGTGATACGGAAACGGAATGGAAAGATCAACCGCATTCCGGCTGGGACATCGGTGTGGCACGCATGACCTTCTTCAGCACCAACCGCGACAGCTCCTATTTCGGCGGCATCTTCCCCGTCAAAGGATTCCAGCTTCAGGTGCTGCCTGTGTCCATAGCCCTCCCGCTGTGGAATCATCGGCTGTATGCGGGTACGGAACTCTTCTCCCTCGTCGTTGCCGGCTCCACCACGCAGCGGGTGGGACGTCGGGATGTGACCAGTGCGGCCATCGGCCTCGGCATCCTGCCCATCCGCATAGGATACTGGCAGCCTGTCCTTCGCGACGAGCTCACGCTTGAACCCTTCGTGGAATACTCCTACTATCCGTCCACCATCACACAGATCGGCGCACGCCTGAATCTGTTCGTGACGCCGACGATGAACATCTCCCTATCGGGCGGATATATCTCGTCCGACGGCTTCGACACCTCGAGCGACTTCTTCCAACAGGCCTTCGGTAACGGTATCGGCGCGTTCTCCACGAGTTATGCCGGCATCACGATCAGTCTTCTCGACCGCATCTTCTTCGAAGAGCTGCTCCGGTACAACCGTCCGGGAGCGGGCAGATGAGCGCTCTGCTGTATTTCCTCATGGCACTCGTCGGCACACCGGCCACCTTGTACGTTGCCCAGTCGTGGGCTCCCGACGAGTTCATCGTGAACTCGTCCACCTACGTTCCGAACGACGTGTGGAACGCCACCTATCCGCGAAGAGTGGAACGCATGGACGACGAGAACATCCTCATGGATTCCTCGACGACGGCCGTCTTCTCCTCGGCGGAATGCACCCAGTACTTCTTCGAGTTCACTCCGGTCATCAAAGGCGAGGCGGATTTCTTCGTGCGGTTCCGGACGACGCGCAGGGACTACGTCCGAGAGACGACCGACGGCATCGAGGTGCTCTTCCGACGCGACAGCATGGTGGTTTCCGAGAACGATTCCGTTCTGGCCGTCGTGGACAGCGTGGTGTGGAACGGGCGGGCCGAGCGTCTGCTCATCGAGAGCTTCGCCAACGATTGGCGCATCCTGAAAGGTTGCAAGGAACTCGCGCGCGGCACCACCGCACGTCCTGCAACGGACGGTGTCGTCGTGGGGACATCCGCGCACACCTTCCTGCACATGCGGAACGTGGTCAGGAATCTTGCCGAGAAGTGGTGGAATAAGAGGGACGCGACGTCGCCCGATGTGGAAGAGGTGGTTCAACGACCATCGTGGTTCAATGTGCCGAACTTCCGACTGATACGGTAGCTCCTGCCGCACATCCCCGGTTACATCTTCATGCCGATGCCGAGCAGTCGGGACATTTCCTTCGTGCTCACGGCGTACGAACACGCATCGCGTTTGGCGGAGTCCTTTACAGCAAGCGATCCCGCAGACCACGCATCAAGGGCCGCCTCGATGCCCGCGCGGATCTGTTTTGCCGAACCTGCCTCCGCATGGATGCAGGGCAACACTTCCTGCACCACCGACACGAAACGTCCGCTTGGACAATGCACGAGTACGGGTTTCTTCGCGCCGCAATAATCCCCGATGATCGCCGAACCCGCATCACTGTCGTGACGCGACACATACCAGGCGATATCGGTCTTCTTCACCATGGCGCACGCCACGGGTCGGTCTGCGATGGTCCGTATGTCCACCACATCCGCAAGCTTCCACGTGCGTACCAGGTGTCGGTGCTTCGGCCGGACCAGTCCGATGATGCGTACTCGAAGGCGCGACCGCAGCTCGGGCTTCTTCGCGCATAATTGCCGTATGGCTTTCAGCATCATGCGTATCGTGTCATCCTCGTGGAAATCCTGATACGCCGTGATCAGGCACGCTCCTGCGGGAACGGGCGGAAGGTCCGCGCAGTATTCGCGGACACGCGCATCCATATCCGATGTCCACTCGCTCTCGTCGTAGCCATGAGGCACGATCAGGATGTCCTCGTGCGTCAGGTACCGGAAGCGACGCAACAGATCCTCTTTGGTCCTCCGTGTCGTCGTGAAGATCAGCGCGGCTTTGCGCAGGGCGGCCTCTTCCAACTTCAGCGAGGTGGTGCGATGCATGGGCGTGGGCATGGTGTGCAAAGGCGACTCCAGCCAGGTCTCGCCGTAATCCAATGCGAAGGGGATGCTGTGCTGTTCGGCCACCTCCTGCGCGAGCGTGAAATCGCTGAACGGAGGTCCCACGGCGAGCAGCATGTTCACCGTGGTGGCCGCAAGGATGTCATCGATCACGGGAAGCGCATTCCGCCTCCACGATATCATCTCGTCGGGCTGCTGTCTCCATTGCCTCCACCATCTGCTCCAACGTCGTACCAACGGCGATGGCGTGCTCACCCGCGCTCCTGCGGGCGCGTCGTTGCGCCGTATGGGCGCCGTCGTGTGCACTTCCACACCGGCGTCCGTCATCGATTGCAACCACACCTCGTCACGATTCACATAGTTGTCGGGCGAGCAGGCCACGACGATCGTCCGCCAGCCGTTACGCGCCAGCGACACCGCCAGATGCGCCGCACGCGTGGCTCCGCGGACCGCCCTCGGCGGAAAATCGTAACTGATGATGAGTATGGTTCTCTCGTTTTCCGAGCTGCTCATGGTGGTGGAAATCCGTGATGGTCGTTGTGGCCGATGGTGATCGGGAGTGCAAAAGTACGGGAGGCGTGGTGAACTCGCGTTGCTGTGGAAAAAAGTGAAGCCCTCGTCCGCTTGTCAACCCCGCACGCAGTACGCTGCAGGCACGGTAGGTTCACGCACCGCGACACGACAGGGAATGCTATTCCCGCAGGACGTCGTAGTTTTCTTCATGCACATCATCCTCCTTTGTATCGGCGCTACCGCGAAGGGTTTTCTCGACGAGGGCATCAAGGAATACACCAAGCGTCTGGAGCGCTATACCACGTTCTCCTTGCAGATCCTTCCCGCCATTCGGAACGCGCAATCCTTGTCTGCCGCGGAACTCAAGCAACGCGAGGGAGCGCGCTTCCTCGAGGTGCTTCAACCTACGGATACGGTGGTGGTCCTGGATGAGCGTGGAACGGAGCGCAGTTCGCGCGGACTGGCCGCGTATCTGCAAACGGAAATGAATGCGGGACGCCGACGCGTCGTTTTCATCGTGGGCGGCGTGTACGGAGTGAGCGAGGAGCTCCGCTCGCGGGCCGCATCCACGCTACGTCTGAGCGCCATGACCCTGACCCACGACATGGTACGCCTGCTTTTCGTGGAGCAGCTGTACCGGGCGTTCACCATCCTGGGCGGAGAGAAATATCATCATGATTGACGGCGGGAACCGCATCACTTCGTGAACACGGCGTCGTCCACACCCTTGTTGATACGATAGTCTCGGAAGTCCACCGTGATCGTTCCTGTCGACGCCTGCTTCTTGTCGTCCTTCTCTTTGTTCTTGCGATTAAGGTCGGTGGCCACGCCTTTGGGAATCTTGAACTTCTTCATGTCCACCGTGAACACCACCCGGCGCGGAAGACCGTAGGCCGCCTCCGGACCGTACGTATAATCGATGGCCACCGTTCCGCTGCTCTTCGTGGTGATCTGCGCCTTGTGGACAAGGGCGCTCTTTGCATCCACCCACAGCTTCGCCACCACCACATCCATGCTGTCGATCTTCGGCAGGAGCGTTATCACGGTGGCATCACCGGTCTTGAGTTTCTCCTGTCCCGTCGTGATGGCCGTGAACATGTCCGTGTTCGTCAGCAAGCGGGAGATATCGCTGAACCCCTGCTTCGGCAGAACGGCGATACCCGGCGTGACGAATCGGAAATTGTCCTTCTGTTTGAAATACAACGTGGCCTGGATGGGCTGGACGTTGATCATGGGCACCTTCGGTGTTATCGTCGTCTCAACGCGATAATCCCGCGCCTTGGTGAGCACGCCCGTCACTCTCCTCACCAGGTCCTGTGCATCGTCCGCGCGAAGCACCGTGGAGGCATCCACCGCAAGCGGAAGAAGCAATACGAACAGCAGGATGCGGGAGATCGTCGTCATGTGGTTATGTCCTTTCTTGAGAATGCGGCGAGGGCCACGGAGATCACGATGATGTTCTGGGCCATGAGGATGCTCACGGACTCACGGATGTCGGCAATCGGGACGGGCTGGTCGAAGAAGCTGCGCCAGGCGGCCATGTGCGTAGTGAAGAGGAAGGGGCGGACGAAATCGAACACGCGGACGTCGAGGGTGCCGATGATGGTGAAGAGGATCACCACCGCCATGGTGGCCACGATGGGTCCGATGGAATTGTCCGTGAACACCGAAAGGCAGATCGACAACGTCGACACCGTGAGCAGCGCCAGGAACGCCACGACGAACGCACCTGCGTAGCGCCACACGATGTCGGCATGGGAGAGTATCACCAAGCCGTCGCTATTGAGCACCACCATGTCGCCGTCACCGAACAGCCAACGTGCCATGACGATGGCAAGGAACGCGAACCACGTGACCATGACCAGGGTATAGATGCCGCCGGCGATGAACTTCGACAGGAGCAACTGGACGCGGGAGATGGGTTTGGTGGCGATCATGCGCAGGGTACCCGCGGCGGCTTCGCCGGAAACGACGTCGCCCGTGACGAGTGCCACGAGCAGAGGCACATGGATGATGAGCATCTGCAGGATGATGAAGCCGACGAGATTGCCGTTGAGCACCGTACCCTGGAAGGACAGTGTCTGCTCGAACGAGGCGGTGGCGAAACCGATGAACGATTTGCCGTCCGCCTTGAGCGCGAACAATATCACGCTGATAAGAAGGGTGAGAGCCCCGAAGCCCAGATAGGTCCTGGGTTTGAGGATGATCTTGATGCACTCGTTCCACACGCTGCGAAGAAGGATCATGGCAGGGTTACGATTGAAGCAATGAAATGAAATACTCTTCGAGTTTGCGTTTGGCGTCCACCGATGTCACACGGATGCCGTTCGTGAGCAGCATGAGCGTGACGTCGGGGACACGGTTCTTGTCCAGCGACACGTGCACATGGTGCGTATCGTGCTTCACGATGGCGACATCGCGGGCGTGCTCCGAGAGCAGTGCGCAGGTACGCGAAACGTCGTCCACTTCGAACGAGGCGTTGATGTCATCCGCACGGAGAAGGTCGCGCACACTGCCCTCCACCACGGTCGTGCCCTTGTTGATGATGACCATACGGCTGGCGATGAGTTCCACCTCGGAGAGCTGGTGCGACGAGAGCATGACCGTCTTGCCTTCGTCGTCGCGAAGCCGGAGGATGAGATTGCGGATGTCGATGATACCCTGCGGATCGAGTCCGTTCGTGGGCTCGTCGAGGATGATGAGTTCGGGATCGTGCAGCAGGGTCAGCGCTATGCCAAGGCGTTGCTTCATGCCTTGCGAATATCCCCGCACGGCGTGGCCTCCGCGTCCGGCCAGGCCCACGATATCGAGCACACGGTCGATATCGCGCTTGGTGATACGGGCGCCGCTGATACGACCGAAGATCTCCAGGTTCCGACGGGCACTGAGATAGCGGTAGAAATCCGGTCGTTCGATGATGCAGCCGATACGGGCGAGCACAGCCTCGCGGTGGGATTGCAAGGGCATGCCGAACAGCTCGATGGAGCCGCTGTCCGGCCGGATGAGCGAAAGAACGCACCGCAGAGACGTGCTCTTGCCGGCGCCGTTCGGACCGAGGAACCCGAACACGTCGCCCTTCTCCACGTGGAAACTCACGTCGGTGACGGCGCGGAACCCTTTGAAGCTCTTCGCCAGATGGCGGACGTCGATGATGGTATCAGCCATGAGATCTCAACCGTTGATTGCACTGCACTTCGCCGAACCCGAAGGAGCTATGACGAACGAGTCGGGGAAATAGGGTAGGAATCCATGGTGCGAGGGGGAAGAAGCCGCTGAACCCAAAGGAAAAACCCGTCTCTCCGACTGTTCTCTTTCGCATCTTTGTCCCGGCCGAACATGTACCTGTATCATTACCCCGGCCACGGTCTGCATGCCTTCCATGCAATCCGGGGTCTCACCGGCGGAGTCGCTATGTCGTCCTTCGAATACGTCCTACGTGTCATCGCGATCGTCATCATCACCTGTGTCCAGGGCACGGTTCTTCTCGTGCATCGGTTCCTCAGCGGGACACCGGACGTCACCTATGTGCACGTTCGCAGTTGGTGCCGGCGTATCCTGTACCTGTCCGGCGTGCGCGTGCGCGGCGAAGGCATGGAACACCTCGACCCGTCGGCCTCCTACATCTTCGTGGCCAATCATGCTTCTCTCTTCGACATCCCCGCCATGCAAGCGTCCTTGCCGGGAAATATCCGCATCATGTACAAGAAGGAACTGCAGAAGGTGCCGTTCATGGGTTGGGCCATCCGGTATTCCGCGCTCATTCCCATCACCCGGGAAAAGGCGCGCGACGCCATGAGTACGGTGAGCTCCACCATCGAGACCCTCCGTCAGGATGATTCCTCGCTCATGATTTTTCCGGAGGGCACACGCACGCAGAACGGTGAATTGCAGACGTTCAAACGCGGAGCGTTCATCGTGGCCATGCAATCCGGAAAGCCGCTCGTGCCCGTGGCGGTGTGCGGCAGTTTCGACATCCTCTCCAAGGATTCCCTGCGGTTCAATAAAGGCGAAATCGTCGTCCGCGTAGGAAAACCCGTGGTGTTGGAACAGCGCGCGTATTCACGCGAGGAGGAGATACGGTTGGTGAATTCCATGCACGCGGAAGTGGACGCATTACTGCATGCCTCGTAAAAAGCTTTCACAGCGACAGGATAAAAGGGGATGATCCGCGAATGCGGACGCATCAGAGCGGCTTTTGAAAGATGCCCACCAAGCTCACACCGAAGGGGAACGAGGTCCTCTTGAGCACCGCCGCCTCTGCGGCGAAGACCGAATGGAAGAGGGAGTTCACGACGGGAGGGACGGGATCCACGACGGCGTGGATGTCTTCCGGTCGAAGGTTCTTCTGGGTCAGACGCTTCAACGCCGCCAAGGGGAAGAGGAAGGAATTGAAGTACGAGAGTTTTTTCTGCGTGAATCCCGCACCTTCGAGCAGCGCACCGAAGGAGCGCTTGGTATAGCGCCGGTAGTGCATGTGGATCACGTCATGGGCACTCCACATCCAGGGGTTGGCGGGCACACTGGCGATGAAGTATCCACCCGGACGCAGAAGGTCGTACACTTGCTTCACCACGGCCTTGTCGTCCTCGATATGCTCTATCACATCCAACATCGTCACCGCATCCACCGTCCAGGCGTCCGCAGGGAAATCGTCCAGCGTGCCCAGATGCAGATGCTTCATGCCGCGCTTCCTGCAATACTCGATGGCAAGGGGCGAGGTGTCCGTACCTATGGCGGTGTAGTCGGTGGCAAGCTCCGAGAGGAATCCGCCTGTTCCGCAACCCACGTCCACCACGGTGGCGCCCTTCGGTAAGGCGCAGACCGAGTTGATGAGCGAGTGGATGATGTGCGCACGTGCGGTGAACCACCAGTAGGTGCTTTCGACGTTGAAGTTCGAGTGGTAGACTTTTTCTTCCATAGGTGCGGGAAAATACGACGTGCGACAGGAAAACGACGTATCGTCGGGGAGTCCGGCGTTCGAGAGCCGTTGCCCGGAAGTCAAGAATCCATGCGGTAACGGGGCTGTCGATGCCATACGGAAAAAAACTTTTCGCCCGGTCTCAAGGTTCGCGGACCGTGCTCCGATACCTCTTGTGTCGAAGTGATAGTACGACGACGCAACGCCGCAGATGTCAAGGATGACACGAAGCGATTCACGGATTGAACGACCTATGGAACTCAACGGCATACAACTCCCCTTTGTACCGGTTCACAGTGGCCACGCCACCGTACCGACGCCGCAGGCCTCGACACCTCCGAGAACTCCCTTTGCCGACATCCTCAATACCGAGATGCAGAACATCAAGTTCTCGTCTCATGCCCAGGCACGTCTCACCAGCCGCGACATACGGCTGAGCGATGATGATGTGAAGCGTATTGAGAGTGCCGTCACGAAGGCGAGCGATAAGGGTGCCAAGGATTCCTTGGTCATGCTTCGCGATATGGCGTTCATCGTCAGTGTCCGCAATAGAACGGTGATCACCGCTCTCAATGGCGAACAGGCACGTACCAACGTGTTTACGAATATCGATTCGGCAGTTGTCGCCTGATGCGTTCATCGCATCGGTGACACATGGGTTGGACCTCGTCCGGCTGTTCCCTTACGAGCAGCCGGCAGGAGACCCAACAAGACGGCACTTTCCGACCGACTGACGAAAGTGTCGACTATCAACCTCAACGTCAGACCACGCGCTTCGCGGGTGTGCCATGCATGCCTCCGTGCGAGTGACCGGACCGAAGGTGACAATGAACTTGTTTAATTCATTACTAGGGTCTCCGCTATGGCACTCATCCGTTCTCTCACGACGGGAACCACTTCCCTCAAGGCACACCAGCAACGTCTGGATGTGATTTCCAACAACATCGCCAACGTCAATACGGTGGGCTTCAAGGCCAGTCACTCGTACTTCGTCGACCAATTGTCGCAAGTGATGAGTCTGGGCTCCGCTCCCACAAAGATCTCCGTGGGCGGCCTCGGCGGTATCGACCCTGCACAGATCGGTCTGGGCGTGCGCCTCGGCGGCATCCGTTCGGATTTCACGCAAGGAAGTATCCGCACCACCAATCGTGCTCTCGACGTCGCTATCAGCGGTGATGCCTTTTTCGCCATGAGCCTGAACGGCTCGGCGGTTTACAGTCGCGCCGGCAACTTTTCGCTCGATAAGGACGGTAACCTGGTCGATGCCGTGACAGGTGCGTTCGCACAGGGCTACAACAACAAGCTCGATGCCAACGGTCGGATCATCAAGGATGCGGCAGGCCTTGCCATCCTGGACAAGAGTCTGGCCTCCCTTCGCGTCGACCCGAACGTGAAGTCCAGTCCGAAGCAAAGCACCAAAGCCATGATGGCCGGCAACCTGAGCGCATCGATGAAACCCGGTGAGACGGTGAAGTCCTCGATCCCCGTCTACGACAACCTGGGTCTGCCCCACGTCCTCGAGCTCAGCTTCACCCGCACCGCCACACCGAATCAATACACTCTGTCGGGAACCATCGACGGTAAGTCGATCGCCTTGCCCGCAGCGGCCACGAACATCGCCTTCAAGACGGACGGAACCATCGACACGCCATTGAACTTCGACATCCCCGCCGTCGACCTGAACACGGCTCTGGGAGCGGGCTCCACGGCATTCGATACGACGAAGGACATGACCATCATCCTGGCGGAACCCGATCGCATCCTCAACGGTATCACGCAGTTCGCCGGTGAGAACTCCGTCAACCTCGTCAGTCAGGACGGCTACGCGGCAGGTAACCTTACCGGCCTCACCATCGACCCCACAGGAAAGATCCTCGGCTCCTTCTCGAACAGCCAATCGGAAATCCTCGGTCAGATCGCCGTCGCCCGCTTCACGAACTCCAGCGGTCTGCAGAAGCAAGGCGATAACCTCTTCGCCGTGTCGCCCAACAGCGGTCTGCCGAACATCG
Organism: Kapaibacterium sp. (SeqCode); assembly: GCA_040398805.1. Classification (GTDB taxonomy): domain Bacteria; phylum Bacteroidota; class Ignavibacteria; order Kapaibacteriales; family NICIL-2; genus JBBATK01. The sequence goes on from JBBATK010000016.1 coordinate 19,697, forward strand.
GCACCGCCGCCGAGATCTTCACCTCGGTGAAACTCATCGGTGGCGCACTCGAAGATTCCAACGTCGATCTCACGGAACAGTTCACGGACCTCATCTCCACACAGCGCGGCTTCGAAGCGGCTGCACGGACGATCACGATCTCCGATCAGTTCCTCCAAGAGATCAACCAGTTGAAACGATAATCATGATATGACGTCGCCGGTGCATGAACACTAAGCACCGGGCTCTCCATCACACACCGGTCGCACGACAAGGACGTCGATCAAGACCGGTTGTAGCTCGGATGCGGCGACACCGTAGAGCAAGGATGCTCACTCAAGTATGGAGCAATGGACGAACGGAATTTCAGCGACGACATTGCCTAGCGGTTGAAGCGGATGTGAATGACATCCCGGAACATAGTGGTAACCATCTGCCGGCGGAGTATTGCATCATGGACGATGCTACTTTCCACGGCAGATTTTTTTTTATCCATGCGCGTTGTCGACACCGATCACTGCCACGTCCCACGCCATGGATGGACAGCGCCCGACGATCGCCGTAGCGACCGACCGTGTGCTACATCCGCATGCGCTTCACCATCCATACCAGACCCCAACCGCCCACCAGGGCGAGCGCGGCGCTTTGCCACAGGTCCATGGACGGAGTGATGGCACCGATCTCCGCAACACCCAACTGGAAGAGGACCACCATGATACCGTTGAAGACGGCATGGATGATCATTCCCGGTACCAGAGAGCGCGTGCGGTAGGCAAGAGTGCCGAGCACGGTTCCCAAGACCAGCATGGGAAGCAGCGTGGACGGCTGGAAGTGCAGCAGACAAAAAACGAGGGTGGTGCACGCAATGGCACCCGCGGGCCGCATGGCGGCCTCGAGCGAACGCTGGAAGACACCGCGGAACACCACCTCCTCCACGATCGCCGGCACCACTGAAAGGCAGAGCAACTGCAGCGGTATCGACCACGGTTTGTCCGCATGGAGCAAGGCCTTCATGGCATCGTCATGCGATGTCGAGACCTCGTTCATCCACGTGACGATGCCGGAAGGCAACAAGGACAGCTGGAGTTCGTTCACCGCCGACTCGCACACGAACGTGAGCACGAGGATGAGCGCCAGGATGCCGTAGTGCCGTGCGGACATCGTGGGTCCGTCACGACGTAACAATCCCTGCACGCCAAGGGGCGATCGACGTGCCAGCGCCACTGCCGGCAAGAGGAATCCGATCAGCTGGGCACCCGCCTGAAGGACGAGGATCATGGGATCGTTCACTGCCAGTCCGAATGCCTGCTGAGCGGCGAACCCGCTCAGGAAGAAGGCCAGGACGGCGATGACGGTGGACAGGGTTCCGAAGAGCACGTGCGGAAAGCGCGCCTCTTCATGCGATGCGGGCGGAGTTTCATTCATGATGATGGCAAAGGGACAAGAGGTTATGCCACGATGTCGCGCTCGTAGATACGATAGGTCTTGTACTTCGAGGCCTGCATGATCTGCGTCAGCGCCTTGTTCATCGCCTCGTTGCTCTCCAGGATCCACGAGGCCTCACCGGTGTCGCATCCAAGCTTGTGCGCGGCATCGGCCGTTTCCGCATACATCAAGGTGTCGATGCCTTTGTTGCGGAACTCGGGAAGGAGTCCGAGAACGAAGATGCGAACAGACGAGATCCTCTTCTTCTTCGTGACCAGGTGCCAGAGGGCGCCGAGCAGACTTCCCTTCGTGTTGTGGATGAGCACTTCGTTGATGTTCGGCAGCGTGATGGCGAACCCCACGGGTCTGCCATTGTGCTCGGCGATAAGGACCAGGCTGGGCTCGGCCACTTGCTTGAGGTCGTTGACAAGGAAATCGAATTCGTCGTCGGTGATCTTCACGAATCCCCAGTTCTTCTCCCAAGCCGCATTGAAGATGGTCTTCAGGATGGCCGTGTCGCGCTTGAAGTTCGCCTTGTTCTTGAAATCCATCGCCCGGATGGTCACGCCCGTGCGATCACGCAACAGCGCCACCATGCGTTTCATCTTTTCGGACTGATACGTGGCGTTGTGGAGGATGTAGGCGAAGAGATCCATGACCTTGTGCATGCCGTAGTTCTCGAGCAGGGTCTTATAGTACGGCGGGTTGTATGTCATGAGCACCTGCGGCGGTGAATCGTACCCCTCGATGAGCAGCGCGGCTTCATCGTTCATGGATGGGTTCACGGGACCGCGTATCTGCGCCATGCCGCGCTCTTTCAACCACGCGCCCGCCGCATCGAGCAGTCCGTTGGCCACCGCCTGGTCGTTCACACACTCGAAGAACCCGAAGAACCCCACCTTGTCATCGTGCTCCACATTGTGGTTGTCGTTGATGATGGCGGCGATACGGCCCACGATCTCATTGTTCGATTCGGCAAGGAACAACTGGATGGTCGAGTGCTTGTAGAAGGGATTCTTCTCCGTGTCCAGCACCTTCTTGCGGTCGGCGATGATCGGCGGAACGAAGTTCGGATCGCCTTTGTAGAAATTCCACTGCGACTTGATGAAGGTCAGCTTGTCGGATGCCGATTTGACGGGACGGATGGTGAACTTCATGAATGACTCTGCGACGGTTGTTGATACGTACCTGCACGAATATACCAATCGGTCATGCCTGAGGAACGCGAATCGTGCGCATGCGATATTCACGTCAGGTTACACTCCTGCAAAGCATCACGCTCATTATGGAGTCCCGCCGAACTGCTCGCGGATGAGCTGCGTAGCAAGACCGCGGACGGCCTGGCGGAACTTCACGATGGTATCCTCTCGAAGGACGGTCTTCACGGTCCGCAGCACGGTATACGTTCCACCCTTGTTTATACGGGCAAGGGACAAAGACATCTCTGCGCCGTCTTCCGTGCGGGTACAGGCACCCGTGATGTAATACTCCACCTCCAGACGATGAAGAGCATCGAGCTCCGTGATGCTGGGCGCCGCGTCGTTCTCGATAAGGTACAGCCGGAAGAGAGCGAACACGCTGTCGCGACTGTCCACATCGTAACACACCACATCCGATGAGTTCTTCAGCGTGTCGAAGACGTTCACGACGGCGTCGTAGGCGGCCACGGTGTGCTTATCGAACACGATCCATGGGGCGAAACTCCCGCTGCTGGAAAACACCATACCTCCCGGAACCACGGTGGGAGCGGGTTTCACGCGATAGACGCCTTCGCAGGCATCGTAGAGCGATGAGTCCTGCAGCGCAACGCAGAACGCGCGTTGCAGCGCCGTGAGCATGGCGGGGTCGCTCACCACGTCATTCATTTTCTCCGAGCGATACCGCACAAGGGCGAAACCGCGTCCCGTCGTGATGCGCGAGTATCCGGAATCCGCCGCGATACGCACCTCCGCCCGGATGATGTTCTCCAACCGGTCGAAGCGGACGAATACGATGCCCTGCGCGCCGATAGCCGCAGCCACCCGTTGGTTCGACACCGCACCAAGCGTATCGGCGCCTCCGGTGGCGGCGATCATGTTCCGGGCGATGGAATCGGCTTGAACGGACGAAAACACGGCGTAGCGTCCCGTCAGGTGCAGTGCCAAGGCGCATCCCGCCTCCATTTTCGCAGGAGAGAGCGACAGCGAACGACCGCTCTTCAAGCCTCCCAGAAGGAACACCCGTCGAGATACGGAATCTTGTGCCGATACCTCAAGGACGGAAGCACAGAGAAGCGCGCCGAGAACGATGAGAAAAAGGTACGGTCTGTTCATGATTTGTGCTTGATGCAAAGCGATAGAATCGTAGTTTTCACGCGGATACGCATATCCACGAACCGTCCGCAATCCGTTGGACTCAACGGCGTTGCGGCCGCATGTCGGAGAGTCGACGATACGTCGTGTCACCGACCGGCGCACCGCGTGGAACGGTACGCACAAATCTACGTGCTTTATCGTGCTTCCGAGCACCGCACCCGTGCGGAAAACTGGTTCGTACTCACGTCGACGTCAAGGGGTTTCTGTCTATGATCCGAGTCAACTTCCATCTTCGTTTCCCGCTCGCCATCCTCCTTCTTCTGGGAGCTCTGTGTTCCGGCACCCTGCATGCGCAGTTTCCGGCCAGTTGCGACGTGGATAAGTCCTGTGTGGGCTTGGCCTACACGCCAACGGTCGCCATAGGCAAGGGCGCAAACTACATCGAGGTGCAATCCGCCACCGTCCAGGATTCGCTCACCACAGCCATGTCCGTGGAGTTCTGGATCAAGGCCACCCGCCAGCCCGGCACGCGCGTGTATCTGGGCGGCAAGTGGGGTCCGTATACGAACAACGACAACAACGACTCCTGGACCCTCTACATCACACCGCAGGACCAATTGGTGTTCGAGCTCAACGGCAGCGGCAATAACCTGGGTGCGGCGGACAATACGATCGCATCCGCCGATGCATCGCCCTTGTACTCCGCATGGACCCACGTGTGCGCGGTATTCGACGGAGCCTCGAACAGTGCCGCCCTCTACATGAACGGTCGTGAAGTGGCGCGCAGTCGCAACGCCACCTACCCCGTCACCACCCTTCGCCGTCCGGCCGATCCCTCGCTGAAGATCCTCTTCGGCAGTACCAACGATATCGCGCGGTCCACGTCGTTCCGCAATTTCATCGGACAATTGGACGAGATCCGCATGTGGAAGCGCGCACTCACGCCGACGGAGATCTATTGCAACATGGAGCGCTCCCTTGCCGGGAACGAAGCCGGCATCGTCCTGTATTACCGTTGCAACGACAACAATTCCGGAACGCTTGCCGGTCTTCTCTGCGATGCCACGGGCAAGGGAAGTCTGGGCCGTATGGTCAATATGATCACCTGTGCCGCCAGCACGCGCACTGTCCAACAGAAACTCGTCGTGGGCACGACCGCGATAACGGACGAAGTGAAGTGCGTCACGCAGAAGTCATGGCAGATAACGATCACCGATACCTCGTACTTGTCCTGCGGTCGTTCCTATTCGTTCGCGATGGCCGGACGTGACGCACGGTTCTTCCGTGTCACACCCACGAGTGCCGTGATGCAACCGAACACCCCGGTAGGCCTCACCGTCACCTTCAACGGTTTCGTCACGGGATCGATCCAGGCACAGCTCAATATCACCGGCAACAACCGATGCATCGCGGCACAGAAGGTGGACTTCAACCTGAATCGCTCCACGGAAGTGGAGATGAAGAAACGCAGTATCGCCTTCGACACCGTGTTCGCCAAGTGCCGGAACGCGCCGTATCACGACAGTCTCGTCGTCGTGTGCAACAACACGCTCCCGGCCGGCACGAACACCAATCGCAGTGTCGTCATCCGCGGCGGAAGCTTCGCCCGCTTTCCCGGCGTCTTCAGCGTCCTGCCGCCCCGCAACAAAAGCTTCCCCTTCAGTCTGGGTCCCGGTCAGTGCGACACCTTGCGCATACGCTTCTATCCCACCGTGGATACGACCTTCGCGTATGTGGACACTCTGACCCTTCAAAGCGACGACAACTGTCCCGGCACCGGCGTCCTCACCGTGACCGGCGTGGTCCAAGAAGTGTTCTCCATCCGTCAGCCCGACGGCAAGACACGACTGAAGAGCATCTCCTTCCAAGCCACCTGCCCCGGCGACATCAGCAACTCCGTCGGGTGGAACTGGTATAACCTGACGAGACGCGATATCATCATCGACAGCATCTACGTTCCCAAGAGCCTCGTCACGGTTGGCATGCCCCGCGTACCACCGGCATACACCTTGAGGCCTTCGGCCACCAACGGGGAGTTCCAGAAATACTTCCGCTTCCGTCCCATAGCTCCGGGACTTGTCAATAACGATCCCATCATCTACTTCGCCACGCTCAAAGGCATAGGATGTCAGTTCGTCGATACCCTGCGATGGTCCGGATACGGTCGGGACAACGATGTGATCTTCTCGACGCCGGGGGTGGACTTCGGCAATGTCATCGTCGGCAAGGACAGTACCATGACGGTGTCCATCACGAACAAGAGCACCACCGATGTCATGAACGTGTCGTTGTATCTGAAGACGGGCGACGCCTTCGTCTTCACCGGCGCCAAGACGGCATCCCTTTCTCCGGGACAGACCCGTGCGCTGACGATCACGTTCCGTCCTACCCTCGCCCAGCTGTACACGGACGAACTCTGCCTGTTCGAATCGCGCTGTTATACCACCCAGTGCATTCCCGTACGCGGACGTGGTGTCATCGAACGCTTCGAGTTCAACCCCGCGGTCATGGAGATCGAGAGTGTCATCGGGTGCAGGGACTCCGTCTCCTTTGTGGACATCGTCAACAAATCCTCCGTCACCCAGACCCTCCGGAACTTCTCGCTCACGCAGCCGGGCGCACAGTTCACGCCGGTGGACCAATCGGGAGCGCCGATCAACCTGAGCACCATCAGCACCACGCTTGCACCGGGACAGAGCTATCGAGTGTATTTCCGCTTCGCACCGAACACCTTCCTGTCGGACGTCGCCATCGTGGCGTATCTCAATTACACCACCTCGCTCACGGGCGACAAATGGATGGTGAAACTGTTCGGCTCATCGGTCATACCGCGCATCTACATCACGCCGCGTACCCTGTTCGGAACGCTCGAGGTGGGAGATACGCGTCGGGACTCCGTCACGCTCGAGAACACGTCGCCCTTGCCCGTGTATGTCGACTCCATTTCCGTGCCCAACGGATACCGGATCGTTTCTCTCAACAAGACCCTGCCGCGATGGATGGCTCCGCGCGATTCCGTGAAGGCCGTCATCGAGTTCGCTCCCACCGTGCAAGGCGTGTTCAACGATTCCATCGTTGCACGCGGCGAGCAACCGTGTCCGAAAATCGTCTCGAAGGGATCGCTCGAGGGCAAGACACAGATCGTCAAACTCGATGCGAGCCTGTCCATCCAGAACTTTTCCTATGTCCGTCCCTGCGATTGCATCGTGCGCCAGATACCGCTCACGAACAATTCCTTCGTGAACAACATCACGGTGGATTCCATGTTCATCGATTCGACGGGTATCGTCAACGGCACACCGAACCTGTTCACCTGGTCGTCGTATTATTACGAGAAGGCAGGCAAGGTACTGCCCTTCACCATACCGCCCCGTTCCACCGATACGGTGAACCTCGTGTTCTGTCCGCGCACCCCCGCGGTGACGAATCGCGTCACCTGCGTGGCACGCTTCAATGTGCTTGCCCGCGGCGCTGGCTGGGGTCCGGAGAAATATACCTGCTTCCTGGCAGGCAAACGCAGTCTCATCTTCCGACCGCTGATCACCTCCATCGGGTTCCCCGGAACCCGCGTGGATACGCTCTCCATCGTCCGTCGCGACACCATCGCCATTCCGACGGTGGTGGATAATCCGGGACAGGAAACGGTGCAGATCGACTCCATCACGTATCTGCCGGACGAACGCGTGTTCATCCATCGCGACACGCTCAACCGACCGATCAACTTCCCCGTCACCATTCAGCCCGGCACCAAGGCGTATCCCTTCACCTTCTACTTCAAGCCGCGCGCTCCGCGCCAAGGAAGCAAGAGATACCTGGCACGCGCCGTGATCCATTACTCCAAGCCATGTAACGATGTCGACACCACCATCCTGCTCTCGGGCGAGGGTCTGGCGCCGGCCTTCGGATTGCAAATGACCTTCGACAACAACCGCACGGTAACCGACACCTTCCGCATCATCAGCTGCGATACGCTCCGCGTTCCCGTCTACTGCTCGCGCGATATCCCCGCACCGACGGTGGACGTGCAGTTCGATGCGTTGTTCGATACCACCAAACTCGTCGCCGTCGGCGCTCAATCCGGCTTCAAGAGTCCGTCGTTCAAACCGCTCGCCCGCGGCGGCGCACAGTTCTCCGTGAAGGACTGCAAGAATCTCGATTCCCTGCAACCCTTCGTGACCATGCTGTTCGTTCCCAAAGCCAATGTCCGCAGTGCCTCGAGTATCACCATCGACTCCGTCTTCTTCGACACGCAGGACATCCTGAACTATTATCTCAGCGCCGGTGGCGATCAGGGAGACGTGCTGGTGGACCAGGTGGAGATCCGCTCGCAACGCTCGCTCGTGGACTTCGACAGCGTCCGTGTCCTTGATTGCGTCACGGACACCATCCTCGTCACGAACACGGGCGACGTCCCCACCTCGGTCGATTCGCTCCTCATCCTCTCGCCCCTTGTCCGCTACGTCAGCTCCGTTCCGCCCCGCGCCGCCTTGCTTCCACCGGGAGCAAGCTCCGTCGTGACGGTGGAGTACTGTCCGCGCGATAAGTCGTCGTTCGATTCGCTCATCTACGTGTTCGCCACGAATCCATGTTCGGTGAACGACTCCCTGCGCGTGAAAGGGCGGGGCTTTGTTCCCAACCTTCCCATCAGCTTCTCCACCGATAACGCGAACTTCTCCAAGCCCGCTCCCCGCGGCGGCATCATCGGCGACACCATCTCCGTGCCCGTGTATCTGGATACAAGCCTCAGCATCAGCTACAGGAACAAGACCTACTGGCTTCGCGACCTGAGCTTCAGTCTGGGAGCTTCATGGAACAAGTACATGCTCAAGTACCTGGACAACTCCTCCGTGTTCGGCTCCAAATGCACCGTCACCCAGCAGCGCTTCGATTCGCTCACCATCTCCTTCGATCATGTGGACAGCGTCCGCGCCGGAAAACTGGCGGAGCTGCGGTTCCTCATTCTCGTTCCCGATACGGCGGAGGACGACCTGACGATCATCCCCGATACGGTGTTCGCTACCGATTCGCTGCTGTTCATCAATCTCATTCCGCAAGGCAGTACCACGCAGATCCAGACCGGCGCGAAGTGTAACACGACCACCTCCCGCTCATCCGTCGCCGTCCCCGTTCTGTACAATGCCCAGCCGAATCCGGCGCACGATCGCGTCACTCTGCGGTTCGACATCCAGGAGTACGTACCGGTCTCCCTCTTCATCGTCAACACCACGGGCGAAATCGTCCAAACCGTTCTCGATGGCAAACAGAAATTCGCATCGGGTCAACACAGCGTCGACTTCGATGTCTCCGCACTGCCTCCCGGCGTGTACTCGTATGTCATCTCCGCCGGCATTTTCGGTGATACCAAACGAATGGTCATCGTGCGGTAGGAAGGTTCACTCCGAAAACGGATCAAACGCCGGGAGCAAAACCTCCCGGCGCACGGCACGCGCAGTCGCCGTGAAGCCACGTCATAACGTCGGAAGCCCTTCGGGCTTCAACAACAAGTGCCGCAGGTGCAAACCTGCGGATGAGCGCGAACTTCACGTCAATACAGTCCCCGACGTCAGAAGCCCGAAGGGCTTCAACAGCAATAGCCGCAGGTGAAACCTGCGGATGAGTGCGCATCGAGAAATCCAGTTTCTCCATCCCGACGTCAGAAGCCCGAAGGGCTTCAACAGCAATAGCCGCAGGTGCAAACCTGCGGATGAGCGCGAACTTCACGTCAATACAATCCCCGACGTCAGAAGCCCGAAGGGCTTCAACAACAAGTGCCGCAGGTGCAAACCTGCGGATGGGTGCGCTTCGAGAAATCCAGTTTCTCCATCCCGACGTCAGAAGCCCGAAGGGCGTCAACAACAAGTGCCGCAGGTGAAACCTGCGGATGAGTGCGCATCGAGAAATCCAGGTTCTCCATCCCGACGTCAGAAGCCCGAAGGGCTTCAACAGCAATAGCCGCAGGTGCAAACCTGCGGATGAGCGCGCTTCGAGAAATCCAGTTTCTCCATCCCGACGTCAGAAGCCCGAAGGGCTTCAACAGCAATAGCCGCAGGTGCAAACCTGCGGATGGGTGCGACGAAATAGAATCGAGATTTTCCTCCCGCTCATAGAAGCCCGAAGGGCTTCAACAGCAATAGCCGCAGGTGCAAACCTGCGGATGAGTGCGCATCGAGAAATCCAGGTTCTCCTTCCCGACGACAGAAGCCCGAAGGGCTTCAACAGCAATAGCCGCAGGTGCAAACCTGCGGATGAGCACGCATCGAGAAATCCAGGTTCTCCTTCCCGACGTCAGAAGCCCGAAGGGCTTCAACAGCAATAGCCGCAGGTGAAACCTGCGGATGAGCGCGCATCGAGAAATCCAGTTTCTCCTTCCCGACGACAGAAGCCCGAAGGGCTTCAACAGCAATAGCCGCAGGTGCAAACCTGCGGATGAGCGCGCATCGAGAAATCCAGGTTCTCCTCACAGAAAGCTCTCATCGAATGGAATGTCGTTTGCCACAAGAAGGGCTTTATACTCCTCGATGAACGACGTCCTTCGGTGATGTTCCTCCTGATGTTCAACGTAGTCGATCAACAACCTCTTTTGACCGATGCTGTATGTGAACGCACTGTATCCATCTTGCCACCCGGTGAATCCAGGAAAGATGCCGGTCTCTTTTATGAAACGGGAACTAGAGAGTTTGATCGTATGGACGAGTTTGGCAAGAGAAACTGTGGGATGAAGATGAGTGACGATATGCAGGTGATCCTCAACACCGTTTATCAAATACGGATGGCATCCTTTGTTTGTCAGTATCCCTTGGATATGTCGGTACAAAAGGCTTCGTTTGTCTTTCGAAAGGGTTCCCTCTCTCCTGTTCGTTGCGAATACTATCTGATACAATATCTGTGTGTACGTACCCATAAGAACCTCCGATGGTTATCAATGATGAATGATGAGGAGCGGGCGTTGAACGGACTCACGATAGACGGGTGTCCGCAGGTTGACACCTGCGGCACTTGATGTTGAAGCCCTTCGGGCTTCTACGAGCGGGAGGGAAATCTCGATTCTATCTTGTCGTGCTGTTCCGCAGGTTTGCACCTGCGGCTATTGCTATTGAAGCCCTTCGGGCTTCTGACGTCGCGTAGA
>JBBATK010000017.1:0-20715 GCA_040398805.1 Kapaibacterium sp. (SeqCode)
TATTTCGTGTCGAAGTCACCGGCGACGAAGTCCGGATTGTTCATCATGGCACGATGGAAGGGGATGGTGGTATGGATGCCTTCGATGGTAAGCTCATCCAGTGCGCGACGCATCTTCTCGATGGCCTCCATGCGGGTATCGGCAAAGGTGATGAGCTTGGCGATCATGGAATCGTAGTAGGGCGGAATGGCGTAGCCCTGATACACATGCGAGTCCACCCGCACGCCGTGGCCGCCGGGAAAATGCAACGAGGTGATCACACCGGGCGACGGACGCCAGCCGTGCAAGGGATCCTCGGCATTGATCCGGCATTCGATGGAGTGGAACACGGGATCGCTCTGGACAAGCGAGAGCTTCTCGCCCGCCGCCACGCGGATCTGCTCCTTGATCAAGTCCACCTGCAGGGATTGTTCCGTGACCGGGTGTTCCACCTGGATACGCGTGTTCATTTCCATGAAAAAGAAGTTGCGGTGCTTGTCGACAAGGAACTCCACCGTTCCTGCGCCCGCATAGTTCACGGCTTTGGCACCACGAACGGCCGCTTCGCCCATGGCTGCGCGAAGCTCCTTCGTCATGATGGGCGACGGCGCTTCCTCGATGAGTTTCTGGTGACGGCGCTGAATGGAGCACTCGCGCTCGTTCAGGTGGATCACGTTGCCGAAATTGTCGCCGAATACCTGCACTTCGATGTGACGCGGCTCTTCGACGAATTTCTCGATGTACACATCGGGATTGCTGAACGCGGCTTCGGCTTCGTTGCGGGCTGTAACGAAGGCACGCTCGAGCTCGGCGGGCGATTCCACATATCGCATGCCCTTACCGCCCCCACCCGCTACCGCCTTGAGCATGACGGGGTAGCCCACGAGCTCGGCGATGGTGTAGGCATCCTGGAGCGAAGCCACGATGCCGTCGCTGCCGGGTACCACGGGAACACCCGCGGCGGCCATGGTCTCCTTGGCGATGGACTTATTACCCATGCGGATGATCTGGTCCGGGGTGGGTCCGATGAACGTGATACCGCAGTCCCTGCAGATCTCCGCAAACGTGTCGTTCTCCGCAAGAAAACCATAACCCGGATGGATTGCATCCGCATTGGTGAGCTGCGCGGCAGCAATGATGTGAGGGATCTTCAGGTACGAGGATTTGCTCTGGGCCGGACCGATGCAGACCGCTTCGTCGGCAAAACGCACGTGCAACGACGAACGATCCGCCTCCGAATACACCGCCACCGTCCTGATGCCCATCTCCCGACAGGCGCGGATGATGCGGAGAGCGATTTCACCCCGATTTGCTATGAGAATCTTATTCATGCCGTAAAGAAGTGTGGTACATCAACGAAACACGAGCACGTGCTCTAGTCCGGCTTGATTTCGAACAACGGTTGATTGTACTCGACAGGATTCTGGTTCTCGACGAGGATGCGGACGACGGTGCCGCTGACATCGCTTTCGATCTCGTTCATGAGCTTCATCGCTTCCACGATGCACAAGGTCTGACCCACACTGACATGATCGCCAACCTTGACGAAGGCGTCGGCATCCGGTGCAGGGGCGCGATAAAAGGTTCCGACGATGGGAGACAACACGGTCTTGTTCGTCGACGCAGGAGCCGCGGCCGGGGCAGGGGCTGCCGCAGGGGCGGCGACCGCCGGTGCCGGAGCTGCCATGGCCTGAGGCTGCATGGAGACGACGGCAGGAGCGCCACCGATGATGCGACGAAGCTTCACCGTGGTGCCCTCGTTGGCTACCTCGAGTTCGCTGAGCGTCGAGTCGTCGAACATCTTCATGAGCTTTTTCAAAAACACTAAGTCCATATTCAATCTCCGTTAGGTGTCAGAAATCCTACACAAGTTACAGGAACAGGGGAGATCTGACAACATTTATTCGTAAGGAAACGTGAAAAAACAGGGCAGTTTCTGTCAAAAAGTGACAAAAAATGCCCTGTTTTTCGTAAAAATCTTCTGAAAATGACCGTTTTCTCGAAAACGGGGTTCGTACGGTGGAACGGGAGGTATTACTCCTTCACGCGCTCGATATACTGACCGGTCCGCGTGTCGATACGGATGAGTTCGCCATCATTGACAAAGGTGGGGATGCTGATGGCTGCGCCTGTCTCCAAGGTGGCCGGCTTGAGGACGTTGTTCGCCGAATCGCCCTTGAATCCCGGCTCCGTATACGTGATGCGCAAGGTCACGTGAGCGGGAAGTTCTACGGAAAGCGGCGTGCTTTCTTCGAAAGCGACTTGTACTTCCTGACTTTCCTTCATGAACTTGGCCGCGTCGCCGACGATCTTGGCGTCCACCGTGATCTGCTCATAGGTCTCGTTCTCCATGAACACGAAGAACTCGCCGTCCCGATACAGGTACTGGAACGGACGGGTTTCCACGCGGACGATGTCGATGGATTCGCCGGAGCGATAGCGGTTCTCCAGCAGCTTTCCCGAGCGTACCACGCGAAGCTTCACCTGATAGAACGCACGGAGATTGCCCGGTGTGCGGTGTTCGGATTCGAGAACCTGGCAGAGTTCATTGTTGAACTTGATGAAGATGCCGGGTTTGAGATCGGATGTGGTAGGCATGGCGCAACGGGAAAACGATAGTGAACGAAAAAAAAGCGAATCGTCAAGAGTCGCTTTTCATAAAAGAGGTCCCGGACGGACTCGAACCGCCGTAGGAGCTTTTGCAGAGCTCTGCATAGCCACTTTGCTACGGGACCTTTTCTTTGTGTGTTTCAGAACAGGAATGCGAAAATAGCGGTCGGGGCAGGATTACACAACCGAAGGATGTGTCGCTCGCCGAAAGGACGCACTACAAGGGCATGGCCACCGCGGCTTTTTCCACGTACGGACATGCCACCATGCGTCCGTCGTCCTGCTTCTGCAGTGCCGGCATTCCCTCCGCGCACGAGGCATGCGCCACCGGACAGCGCGTACGGAACGAGCATCCGCTCGGCTTGTTCAGCGGTGTCGGGATGTCGCCTTGGAGAACGATGCGCTTTCGACCTTTCTTTTCCGGATTCGGTTCGGGCACGGCGGAGAGCAAGGCCCTGCTGTAGGGGTGCTTCGGAGCGAAGTACAACTGGTCGTTCGTTGCTATCTCCATCATATTGCCCAGGTACATGACGGCGATGCGGCTGGAGATATGATGGACCACCGACAGGTCGTGGGCGATGAACAGATAGCTCATCTTGAATTCCTCGCGCAGGTCCTCCATCAGGTTGATCACCTGCGCTTGGACGGACACGTCCAGTGCGGATACCGGCTCATCGCAGATGATGAGGTCGGGGTTCGTCGCCAAGGCGCGGGCGATACCGATACGTTGACGCTGTCCGCCGGAGAACTCGTGCGGGAAGCGTGCAGAGTATTCGGGCTGAAGTCCCACCTTTTCCAACAACCACGCCACGCGTTCCTCCACCTCTCCCGCGCCCATGTCCGGACGGTGGATGGAGAGCGGTTCGGAGACGATCTGCTTCACGCTCATGCGGGCGTTCAGCGAGGAGAAGGGGTCTTGGAAGATCATCTGGATGCGGCTGCGAAACGGACGCATGTCCTTCGTCGACAGTCCCGCCAGGTTCGTCGCCTTGCCGTTCTCGTCGTACAGGTTGATTTCGCCTTCGATATGGACGTCCGGCGACACGTGACGCAAGACATTGATGATGGCACGGCCCACGGTGGTCTTTCCGCAACCGGATTCGCCCACCAATCCCATGGTCTCACCGCGATGAATGGTGAACGATACACCGTCCACCGCCTTCACGTCGGTGACTTTGCGCTGGAACACTCCCTCGTAGACGGGGAAATACACCTTCAGGTCTTTGACCTCGAGTAATACCGATCCGGGTGTTGCCTTACTCATATCTCTGTCCTCCTTCCATCGCCGTGGGCACGATATGGCAGCGCACGAAATGATCGGGAGTGATCTCGATAAGCGGCGGTTCCGTGGTTTCGCATAGGTCTTTCTTTTCGGTACACCGTGTGCAGAATTTACAGCCTACGGGCAGGTTCATGATACTGGGGACGTTGCCGGGAATGGCGTGCAGACGTTCGTTTCGCGAATGCTCGTCTTCCGGTCGCGGTATGGACCCCATGAGTCCGCGCGTATACGGATGAAGCGGTGTGCGGAACAGTTCACCCACCTCCGCGATCTCCTGGATCTTTCCGCCGTACATGACGATCACGCGCTGACAGGTTTCCGCCACCACGGCAAGGTCGTGGGTGATGAGCAGGATGGCGGCTTCCTTGCGACGCTCCTTCAGTTCCAGCATCAGCTCGATGATCTGCGCCTGGATGGTCACATCCAGCGCCGTCGTCGGTTCATCGGCGATGAGGAGCGCGGGATTGCACGCCAGAGCGATGGCGATCATCACCCGCTGACGCATGCCACCGGAGAATTGATGCGGGTAGTCGTGGATGCGTTTTTCGGGATCGGGGATGCCGACCAATCGCAGCATCTCCACGGCACGCTGTTCGGCTTCCTTTTCGGAGATGCCCTCGTGCGCCATGAGCACTTCGGCTATCTGCATGCCGATGCGGAACACGGGATTCAGCGAGGTCATCGGCTCTTGGAAGATCATGGCGATCTGCTTGCCGCGCACCTTGTACATCTCCTCGTAGCTGAGCTGGACGATATCCATGCCGTTATAGAGGATGGAGCCGCCCACGATGCGTCCCGGAGGATCGGGGATGAGCTTCATGATGGAGAGAGCCGTGACGGATTTGCCCGAGCCGGACTCGCCCACGATGCCCAGCACTTCTCCCTTATAGATATCGAAGCTCACACCATCCACCGCTTTGGCCCACGTGCCTTCGATGTTGAAGTGCGTTTTGAGGTTCTGTATTTCGAACAGTTTTTCGTGCGTCATGAGATACTCACGTTGAGATCCGTTGTAGGTGTCAGGTCTCCGGTTCGAGACCCCATGTCTTTCTTCCGACTCTTCTCCCTCTTCGTCGATGTCGCCTAGCGCAATCTGCTGAACGTCTTCGGGTCGAAGGCTTCGCGAACCCCTTCGCCGATGAACACCACGAGAATGAGCGTGGAGAACATCGCGCCGAGAGGCACAAGCACCAACCACCAATAGCCGTTGGTGATCTCCCGCAAACCGACGCCCACCATTTCACCCCAGCTGGGAGTGGGCGGTGCCAGACCGAAGCCGAGGAACTCCAAGCTCACAAGCGAACCGATGCCGCCGACGACGGCGAAAGGGAAGAAGGTGATGATGGGAACCAAGGAATTCGGAAGGATGTGATTGATAAGGATTTTCCATGTCGGCACGCCGATGGAGACGGCTGCTGCCACATAGTCACGGGTCTTTTCGCGATAGTATTGCGCCCGCATCTGTGCCGCCACGCTTATCCACGCGAACATCGTCAGCAGCACCACGAGCAAAAGGAAGCTGGGTCGGAAGATGGACACGAGGATGATGATGAGAAAGAGGAAGGGCAGCGATTGCCAGATCTCGATGAACCGTTGCATGATCAGGTCGAACTTTCCGCCGAAGTATCCCATGAGCGCTCCGATGGGGATGCCGATGAGATATTCGAGAATGGCCACGAGCAAGGCGAAGGAAAGGGATATCTGGAATCCATACGACAACCGTGCCAGCACGTCGCGACCTCGGTCGTCCGTGCCCAGCAGGCGCGGATCCGAATCGCTTTTGCTTTCCATGGGCGCACAGAACGGTTCGTTGCCCGGAACGGAGATGTCTTCGATGGGCGAGTACGGATGCAAGGGCATGATCACCGTATTGTCGCCACCTTCGCGATTGAACTGCTCCTGAAGGTCGCGGTACAGGCATTCGGCCTTGTTGCCTTGCTGACCCAGCGTTTCGCCGCTGATGAAGGGCGAACCGCCCAGACTGCCCACACCGGGGATATCGAGCAGGTCGCGGAACGCGGGGAAATAGCTCGTGCCATTATACCGTACGTACAGCGCCTTGTTATTCACCAGGATGGGCAAGGCGAAGGAGAGTAGGTATAACGAGGAAAGGAGGATCAGCGAGAAATAGCCGCGCTTGATCGTCTTGAACTTTTTCCAGCGACGTTGGTTGATCGTGAGAATCTCACGGTTTCCCGCCGCTTTGGGGTCGGATGTGGCCATATGAATGACGTGATGTGTTTTTCTCTGGTAATACTGTCCGAGTCGTCACCCGGTTCCGTTCCACCTTACTTGAAGCGGATACGAGGATCGACGAGGGCGACCACGAGGTCGGAAATGATCGAGCCGACCAGCGTGACGACCACGGTGATGACGGTGAAGCAGAACACGATGGGATAATCCCGGGAGACAATCGCTTCGAATGACAACTTTCCGATTCCATCGATGTTGAAGACGGACTCAACCAGATACGATCCCGCCAGGAAGATGGCGATGAGATACCCGATGCCCGCTGCGATGGGGATGATGGAGTTCCGCATGGCGTGCAGCCAGATCACCCGCTGTTCGCGTATGCCCTTGGCGAACGCCGTCCGCACATAGTCCTGTGAAAGGTTCTCGAGCAGGGAGTTCTTCATGAGCATCGTCAGCGACGCGAAACCGCCAAGCGAGTAGGCGATGAGCGGCAGGACGAAGTGGCTGGCTCGGTCGACGATCTTTTCGATGATCGTGAAATCATCGTACATCTTGTCCTGGAATCCGCCCAGCGGGAACAGTGGCAGGAAGCTGTCCGTAGACAGCAAGACCACGAGTACCGCGCCGAGCGCCCAGCCGGGAATGCTGTAGGCGATGAACACGATGGACGATGTGGCGAAATCGAAGGCGGAGTTGTGGCGCAGTGCTTTCTGAATACCCAGATACACGCACACCACATACGAGATGATGAAGCTGATCACACCGAATTGGACGGAGATGGGAAGTCGGCTTCGCACCAGATCCAAGACCGGTTTACGATACGTGTACGAGGTGCCGAAGTTGCCCGTCAGGATGCCGCTGTATTCCTCGCGATAGACGCGAATGGTCACTTTACCGGATTCCGACGACGACTGCGTGAGCGTCCACTCGGGGAGCTCCTTCGACTGGTCCGCTGCATCGTAGAGTTTGTAGCCACCCGCGACAGGCAGAAGGATGACACTCTTGCCGTTACCGATCAAGCGTTGAACATTGGGCTGGAGATTATACGATTCCGCCTCGCGTTTCCACACGCCGAGCCATATCAGGTAGCGCACATACACCGGTTTGTCGAATCCGTAGAAGCGTTTCAATTCTTCAATGGCTTCGGAAGGAAGGGACTGACCCTGAACCGCGCTCGCGCCACCGGACTCCGTACTGCCACGCTTGAGCGCCATGAGCTGCTGCTCCAGCGGTCCGCCCGGTGCCAATTGCACGATGGTGAACACCACTAACGTACAGCCCAGGAAGGTGGGTATGGTAAGGAGTATGCGTCGAAGGAAATACGAGAACATGTGCTTTACTGTTGATGGTGACTACGCAGATCATCGGACGATCGCACGGAAGGTCAATCCTTCAGCGACTTCCAGAAGGAATTCTCCTGAATGGTCTTCGGTCCGTCCACATCCGCTTTTTTCGTCTTCGCCTGGTCGATAGCCGACACCTTCTCGGGATCGTACCACCATGACATGGACATGTACCGGTACAGGTACGAGAGCATCGCATAGCGAGGAAGCACGTATTCCGGAATGCCGAACTTGTCCCAATACGCGAAGCGGATACCCCGCGGATTCCACTCGTGCGCGTTGTAGTGCATGGAAGCGCAGATGCCGTCGATCTCGCGGATGATACGGATCTGCTCCTTGATATCGAACGCACGGTCGTACTGATTGCACAGGTCGTCCAGACGTGCGTCCTTCACACCCTGGATGTTGTTGTTATCCTTCTTGTCCGCTAGCGAAGAGTGGATGGATGTCTCGGGGTTCGGTGTCAGCAATCCTCCGTATCCGAAGGCGAAGACGTCGAAGTTGCGCGCGTCGATGTTCTTGATGGTCGTCGGCCAGTCTTCGAACTTGATCTGCATGTCGATGCCGGCTTTGCGAAGCTCTTGCTGATACGGCGTCACGAAACGCTCACGGGCTTTGGTGATGGCCATCTCGAAGCTGAGCGTACGACCGTTCTTCGTGCGGATGCCTTGACCGTTGCGCTGACTCCAGCCCGCTTCGTCAAGAAGCTTGTTCGCCAGCTCAGGGTTGTAATCCATCGTTTCGTTATTGGGATTTTCATAGACGCTGTTCGGATACTCGGTATCGAAGGGCGTGTACTCGTTGTAAAGGAGCTTGTCGATGATCTGTTTCCGAGGCAGGAGGTGTGCGAAGGCGCGACGTACGCGGATGTCGTTCCACGGCTCCCGGCGCATGTTGAACGCATATCCCTGCGTACCCATAGGGGCGGAGTTCATGACGCGCATGCGCTTGATCCACCCGTGCTTGATGGCGTCGTAGTCCGTGTCCTTGATCCACTTCTCCGTCGTGGCCATGTTGAAACGGAAGGCATCCCCTTCGCCGCTCTTGAACTTCTCGTATTGGAGCGTCGGGTTGTCCTTGACCACTTCGTACACGATGCGGTCGAAATTGCCCGTGTACTTGGACATCGGATTCTCGCCGTCCCAGTAGTCCGCGCGACGGGTGAGCACGTATTGAACGCCGTCCTTGATGTCCTGCTGAAGAAGAATGTACGGTCCCGAACCCGCAGGCATGAGCTGATTGTATTTCTCCAGGTACTCACGACCCGTGAGCAGACCGATCTCATGAGCCGGTTGAACGAGCAGAGCACCGCTGAAGTACAAGAAGTTGCGGAAGTTCAAGGATTTGGCCTTGACTTGGACGAGGTATTTGCTCAGGGCCACGGGTGTTTCGAATTTGCTGTACACGAGCTGGGAACTGGGCTCCAGGATGGTTTCGTCCATCATGAGCTTATAGGAGGCGACAACGTCGGCCGAGGTGACGGGCTTGCCATCCGAGAACCGCGCTTTGGGATTGATACGATAGGTGAAGGTCAGTTTATCGTCGCTGATCTTCCAGTGGGAAGCCAAGGCGGGAAGCCATTGGCGGGTGACGGGGTGTTCGCCGAGGAGCGTTTCGTAGACAACGGATTTGACGTCGTTATTATATACTGTCGTCGAATTCTGTCCTTCAGGACGGAACGTTGCCGGGAATTGGTCGGAAATGATGCGGAACTCGCCGCCCTTCACCGCTCTCGGATCACCGAAGTACTTCAACTCGTCATCCTTCGGCACATAGGTGCTGAACCCCATCGTCTCCGCGATCTTTTCGAACCCTTCACCACCAAGGGAGTCCGGAACCGATGGGTCGGCGCTCGGCGGCGTGTCGAACTTGTGCCAGAGCTTCGTGTTGTTCGAATTGCTCGGCGGCATTTTGTACTCACGTTTGGATTTGCATCCCACAAGAAGGGAAAGCGCGAGAATCAGGAGAACGGCGGTCTTGGACGTACGCATTACTCGTTCCTTTGAATGAGGTGAAGTGATAGGATGTTGCATGTCGACGATGGCGGCGCCCGTGCTTCGAGGACCGTTTCATGAAAACAGACGTTCACGAGCAGAACCACCGACAGGGGCTCCGTGCGGGCACCCTGCCCTTTTCCAGACATCAGGGAATCAAAATAACACGTGCCCCGCTCTGGGGACAACAAAAAATATTTGCGCCCGGACGCTCCGTGAAGGGCCTATTTTTGCTCGAAATCCAACCCGAGGCACCCCATGATCACCTTCGACCCGCACGTCGTTTCCCATCGAGATTTTCATCAGATCCTGCTCAGCGGAGTCGCCCCTCGCCCCATCGCTTTCGTCACCTCCCGCGACTCCCACGGAACGCTCAATCTGGCGCCGTTCAGTTTCTTCAACGCCTTTGCGTCCAAGCCTCCGATCGTGGCTATCGGACCCGCCATCGCCGCTGCAACGGGTAGGGAGAAAGATACTCTGCTCAATATCCTCGAGACAGGCGAGTGCACCATCTCCACCGTCAGCTATCCCTATGTGGAGCAGATGAACCTGGCATCCACCGATTACCCGCGCGGGGTGGACGAGTTCGAAAAGTCAGGGCTGACGAAGGCCGCTTCGCACGTCGTGAGCGTGCCGTTCGTCGCCGAGGCCCAGGTGGCTATGGAGTGTACGCTCGTCAGGAATATCGAGTTGTTCCGGGAAACGGGCGGTAATGGGAATATCATGCTGCTGCGCGTGGAACGGCTGCATGCGCAGGAGTCCGCCATGACAGACGGACGTATCGATCCGCGGAAAATGGACCTGGTGGCCCGTATGGGCTATGCCTGGTATGCGCGGATCACCCCCGAGTCCTGCTTCGAATCCGCCCAGCCGCGGGTGAAAGGCATCGGCTTCGATGGTTTACCCCCCGGTATCCGTTCCAGCCCGGTCCTCACGGGCAACGACCTGGCCAAGCTTGCCGGCGTACCCGCGATTCCTGTCGTTTCGGTGGGAAGTGCTGCCGATGCGCCGGTGCACGATGACGGTGCGAACGAAAATGCTGCTCATCACAAGGCCAAGGAGCTGCTGGCCTCCGGTAACGTGGACGCTGCCTGGCAATGCTTGCTCGGCGCCGGATGAAACAAGTCCGCGTTTTCGGCGTCGTAACAGAGGAAGGATCGGACACTGTTCGCGCAGCGCCCGATTGTCACCGGCTACCGGCATTCAGTTCAACTCATTAATGGTACGCGTATGAAGGGTCGTTACATTATCGGACTCATCGTTCTCCTGCTCGGTGTGGGCATGTTCGTGGAGCGATTAGGATTTACGGACATCTTCGATGTCGTCTTTGAGTCGTTGTTCACGTGGTGGCCGCTCGTGCTCATTGCGTATGGTGTCCATGAGCTCATGCAGAATCCCCGGAAGCTGACAGGGCCGCTGATTTCCATCGGACTCGGTGTGGTGTTCCTTGCGAACAGCGTCTTCGACACGGACCTCTGGACCTTCGTCCTCCCCACGGCATTGATCCTCATCGGTGTCTCCATGCTTGTACGCTCACCAAAGAAGGCCACCGCGGAATGGTCCTCCGAGTTTTCGTCGACAGCTGCTGATGCGTCGTTTTCCAACCCGTACGGCAAGAAATTCCGCGATGCCCGATTCGTCAGCGAGAACACGCCCTCGTTCGAATCCACCCTGAGCGAGGGGACGTTCGTCCTCACCTCGCCGTCCTTCACCAGCGGCAGAGCAACCGTTCTCCTGGGCTCCATGACTATCGACTTCCGGCAGGCAACCCTGTCCGACAACAACGCCGTCCTCATGATCGAATGCACGCTCGGTTCAGCGGATATCATCGTGCCGGTGGACTGGAACGTCTCGATCGTCGGTTCGCTCGTCCTTGGTAGCGTCCACACCCGTCGCGCATCCATGCCCGTTTCGTCGGCGGACGCGCCCAAGCTCACCATCGACGTCTCCGGTGCGCTCTCCGAGGTGACGATCCGTACCATGTGACCTCTCCGCTTGTCTCCGCTTGCTCGGCCTGCCACCCGGCCTGTACCTGGTTCGGTAAATAGTGTACGTGACCCATCGGCACGGCCGCCTACTTTTGCACCCACCGCCCGCGCCGTTTCATGCGGATCGCAGTGTGCGGTTCGTTTCTAGAGATAAAAGTCGTAAAGGTGTCTATGGAATCCTGTGTCTTGTCGGTTCAAGGAATGAAATGCGACGGTTGTGTGCAAACCATACAGCGCGCAGTGGGCCTGGTGCAAGGGGTGAAGAACGTCCGTGTGGATAGGCCTGCAGCATCCGCCCATGTGGAATACGACGCAACATCCGCAAGTATCGAAGCCATGATCGCAATGATCGAGAAAGCCGGCTTCCGCGCATCCGTTGCGCCCGCTGCGTAAAGGACGTCATGGACTTCCACGTTCATCAGAGCTATCGCGTCATGGGGATGTCATGCGCCGCATGCGCGCATAGCGTCTCTTCGCTCCTCAGCTCCCAGCCGGGCGTGGTCTCTGCGGATGTCCATTACGGCACCCAGACCGCGTCCGTGTCCTTCCAATCCACGCAGACCTCCACCGAAACCATCCGCACGGGATTGCAACTCTTCGGATACGACATCCTGCCACTGGTCCGGGAGAACGAGGCGGAGATAGAACGTCGGGACGAAGAGCGTCTCCGCTCACTTCGCCGCAGGGCGATCGTCGGCATCCTTCTGTGCATACCGCTCGTCGTGCTTGGCATGGACATGCAGGCATCGTTCGTGTCGATCCTTGTTCAAAGCGTGTTGACGCTCGTGGTTCTCGTGGTAAGCGGACGTGATTTCTTCGTGCACGCATACCAACAGGCACGGCGCGGCACCGTTTCCATGGATACTCTTGTGGCGCTGAGCACCGGACTTGCCTTCGGCTGGAGCATGGTGGTGATGTGGGCCTCCTCGTGGCTGCACTCGGTGGGAATACACGCGCACGTATTTTTCGAATCCGCCGCCGTCATCGTTGCCACCGTCCTCCTCGGCAAAGTGGTGGAGGAGAATGCGAAGCACCGCGCGCGCGGCGCTACTGCCGCCGTTCACGGCATGCTTCCATCCATGGTGCATTGCCGCAGAGACGGCATCGACGTGGACGTGCCCATCGACGACGTCCGCAGCGGCGACATGCTGCGCATACTCGCCGGTGAGCGAATACCCGTGGATGGCGTCATACGGTCCGGCGAGAGCTATGTCGATGAATCCTTCCTGACGGGAGAGAGCGCGCCTGTGGCCAAAGGGCCGTCGGATGCGGTGTACGCGGGAACGCTTAATCACGACGGCGTCATCGTCGTGGAAGCACGCAGCATAGGCGACGACACCATGACACGATCCATCGAGCGCGCCGTGCGTGCCGCACAGGATACGCACGTGGCTGCTCAACGGTTCGTGGACTTCGTCTCCTCCGTCTTCGTCCCGGTCATCCTTGGTGTTTCCGCGTTGACGTTCGCGGTGTGGTGCTTCGTCGGCGGTACGGCCGCCCTTCCTGCCGCGCTTGCATCGGCCATCACCGTCCTCATTGTTGCCTGTCCCTGCGCCCTCGGTCTGGCGGCACCCATCGCCCTTGTCGTCGGTATCCAGCGCGCCGCTACCAAGGGGATCTTGGTGAAGGACGCGCAGGCATTGGAGATTGCGGCCAAGGTGACCGATGTGGTGTTCGATAAGACGGGCACGCTGAGCGATGGCGAGACGGTGCGTGTGGAGATACGTCCGACCGCCACCGGAGATTTCACGTCGCTTGCAGGAGTCCTCTTCTCCGTCGAGTCCGCCTCGCGGCATCCTCATGCCCAAGCGGTGGTGCGAGAACTGAAAGAACACGGTGCGCTCATGAACGATGCCGTGGCGGATATCCGTGAAGTGCCCGGTCAGGGCGTGATGGGTACGTGGAAGGATTCCCGTGTGCTTGTGGGTTCGGCAGGGTTCCTGCGCGAACACGGTGTCGTGATTTTCGACGGACTGGAGGATGCGACCTTCCTCTTCGCGGTCGCGGACAGGGTTGTGGGTTCGGTGGTCTTGCGATATGAGATCAGCGGGCATGCGGTCGATGTCGTCTCCGCGCTCCGCGTGCGCGGCATCCGCACGCATATCCTCTCGGGCGATACGCAGGAGGCGGTGGAGCGCGCGGCTGCGGAGGCAAGGATGGATGCGGTGCGATGGCGGTGCACACCGGAGGAGAAGGAGTCGTACATCCGGGAGCTACAGTCCGGCGGAGCCGTCGTTGCCATGGTGGGAGACGGCATGAACGACGCGCAGTCACTGGCCCGTGCGGACGTGAGCATTGCCATGGGACGTGGCAGTGATATCGCGCAGCAGGCAGCTCAATTCGTCCTCGTGGGATCCGACATCAGAAACGTGAATGCCGCACTGGGACTCGCTCGCAGGACCATGAGCGTGGTGCGTCAGAACCTTGCGTGGGCCTTCGTCTACAACATACTGCTCATACCCTTGGCTACCGGCTTTTTCGATGACGCGACAGGCATGCACCTGGACCCCATGATGGCAGGAATAGCCATGGCCTTGAGTTCCGTCTCGGTGGTCACCAATAGTCTGCGCTTGCGTCGCGCGTGACTTGATGCCGTGTCACTGAAGCTTCGCGAGGATATCTCTGCGCAGCCAATGTTCGATTTCGGCGCGCACGCGCTCGTACACGGCCTCCTGCTCCTTCTCGCTCCCCGTGGCATGATACGGGTCGTCGAAACCGTGGTGGATATGCTCTGCACCCGCAGGGGGCACCGGACAGTGTTCGCGGGCGTGGTCACAGACGGTGAGGACAAGGTTCATGGGCTGATCGTCGAACTCACGCACGTGCTTCGGATACAGTCCATCGACGGGGAATCCGGTGTTCGAGAGCACCTTCACCGCCAGCGGAGCCACCTGCGGTCCGGGAGCGACACCGGCGGAGAACACGCGTGCATGCGGGGCCATCGAGCGCAGCATGGACTCGGCCATCTGGCTTCGACAGGAATTACCGGTGCAGAGAATGAGGACCGATGGTGATGTCGTGCTCTCCATGTGATATGTCCGAACGGTGAAACAGTGATACGGAGGAATGCTGAACGGGTGATGCCCTTGCGCTGTCCGAGCGCGGCTCGCCCACTCCTCGCTAATTTAGCGAACGACTCATCAACGGCTGATCGCCGTGGTGCTACGTTACGCGAAGGTAACGCGGGATGACGTCGGATGAACACGTACGGAGACGGACAGGATGGACATACGCGAACCAACTGGCCCTGAGGATTGGGCCGCCTATTACGACCTGCGGTTCCGCATCCTGCGCGAGCCATGGGGTCAGGAGCGCGGCTCCGAACAGGATGCGACCGACGCGCAGAGTATCAACAGGATGATCGTCCAGGACGGCTCGGTGATAGCCGTGTGCCGCCTGCATTTCAACACGCCCGACGAAGCCCAGATACGGTATATGGCCGTGGAGACGACGGCGCAGGGCAAAGGGGTGGGCTTGACGCTGATGGCGCACATGGAGGAGATCGCGCGCGCGCGAGGCGCAGAGCGTATCATCCTGGAAGCACGGGAGAATGCCGTGCCCTTCTACAAGCGTCAGGGCTATGTCATCACCAAGGAGTCATATCTGCTCTTCGGTGTCATCCAGCACTATACCATGGAGAAATTCGTTCATGCGTGAACGAACGTCTTCATCCACCGTTCTCGCACCGACGAATCGTCCGCCACATCTCAGCGGCCGAGGGTGATAGACGGCGGACTTCACGACCATAACGAGAAACTTTGATGAGCACGAACAACGACCCCGTCGACGAACTGTATGGCGTCCCTGCGCCGAAGAAGAACAATTGGAAGATGTACTACGGGTTCGTGGGATTCTTGGCCGTCACGGGATTGATCCTCGTGATGCTCTACGCCGAGAGGCCGAAACGGTACGAAGTGATGCCGAAGCGCAAGGCCCCGCCCGTGCGCAGTGTGTACGCCTTGGTGATGTCGCCTCTCGATACGCTGACCGCGCGAGCGACGGTGGACTCGGTGCGGGCTGCGGTGAACGGACCGGATTCGTCGGACATCAACATGATCGTGGCGAGTACGAAAATCTACAAGCGCTTCGTCTCGAGTGCCGAGTTCCTTCGCGTGCTGAAGGATGCTCTCCTCAACGCTCAGCAGATTCCCCTGGACAAGCAGTCGGTGCTGCTTTCGCAGTTGTGCGGTATCCTTATCAAGGACACGTTGCCGACGAAGATGATCCTGATCGGACGTCTCGCGAGCACGGATTTCGAGCCCGTCCGGCGTCAACTCAACACGTCGTCGCGCATCATCGTTCAGCGCAACACCATCTTCGGTCCGGTACAAATCGAAAGCTTCCTGGAAGCGCCCGCCAGCACTGCGGTGCAGCAGTTCCTGGGATACTTCAGCAAACAAGGCATCAAGGTGAGTGAGCGCAAAGCCATACCGCTTCTCCCGTCCAGGCCGACCCTTTAACGCATCACCACGACGTGGGTGAAGCGTCGCATTCCTTGCTCGTCGCAGACGTCGACGAGATATGACCCCATCGTCAGCGAGCGCGTATCAAGGCGCATGAACGATGCTTCTGTGTCTGCCGTGCGTTCCAGGACCACGCGGCCCGTGATATCGCGAACCGTCACCGTGCGGATGCTGCGTCCCGAGAGGGAGACCGTCATGGCATCGCCCGCCGGGTTCGGTGCGCAGTTCACATTCTGCATTGTCGACTCCGGTTCTTGCTCCACGCTCGTCATGACGCTGCTTTTGAAAAGGCGGGCCAAGGAGTCGGTGGTGGGGGCTGCACCAAGAACGAAGCGGACGTTTCGCGAGGCCTTGGGGGCGATACCGGGGAAGCGCATGCCGACGACCATGGACATATCGTCGGTGCCGGTGGCTTGAAGGGAATCACGACTGGTGACGGCAAGAATGCGACGTTCGTTCGTGAAGCCGCCGAGCGTGAAGTCCGAGTTGAGTCCGGCCGCTTGCGCTTGACCTTGCGGGTCG
This sequence comes from Kapaibacterium sp. (SeqCode), assembly GCA_040398805.1. Lineage (GTDB taxonomy): Bacteria > Bacteroidota > Ignavibacteria > Kapaibacteriales > NICIL-2 > JBBATK01. The sequence goes on from JBBATK010000017.1 coordinate 16,375, forward strand.
GTGGTTTGCGCCAAGCACGCCACGTACGGTGCGCGATTCTCGCGCCAGAGCAACTCCGCCATTCCTTTGCCGTCGGAAGGTTCGCCTTCGGCGAATCGACGCACGCGACAACTATCGCCGATGGACGTGATATCCCAGTCCAGGAACAGTCCTATCGCGAAGTCGCTGATCGGGTCGACGCTTTCGTTCGTCATAACCATGTCGCATTGGGCCAAGGACGTGTTCGTAATGGTCCATGTCTGCTTCAACGTCACACCCAGGCGCAACGCATCATCGGATTCCGCATCGGAGATGGTGAGAACGTACGGCCACGGTTCCGTGCGTGAGCGTACGAGGAAGTCGTGGTCCGTGGTGCCATCGGTACCGATGCCGGAGCGCACGGTGGATTTCACGTCGGTGCAATAGAATCCTCCGCGATAGAGAAGGTTGCCGCTCTGTGCATAGGAGAATCCGTCACCTTTGCGTTGACCGATGGTGAACTGATTCGAGCCCACCCAGCCGTAGTCGCCGATGGAGAACCGTATGGTGTTGTCACCGATGGTGATGAAGTCCTGCGTCGGAAAGAACTCGACGAGTTGGAAATCGGCATAGGCATCGCCGGTCTCGCCGGTTCCCGTGAACTCCAGGCGGAGGAACGCCCTCTGCGTGTTCTCTTGCGTGATGATCCCTTTGAAGAAAGCGACGTCGGTCTTCGCATCGCGTCCTAGCGAGCCGACGTTCACGACGGAGTCCAGGATATACAGGCAATTCGTCCCGAGAGGATCGACGAAGCGCAGCTTGCAGCCAAGGTTTGATGCGGCTCCCAGGTAGTTGCGGACGGTGAAGGCGAAACGGACGGTATCGCCTTTGGATGCTCGCGTCATCGCGGTGCCCCGCGGGGTGGAAAGCGACCATGATTCCACGCGAACCGAGGGATAGGCGAAGGGTGTGCGGTTGACTGCCGCTTCCATGTCGACGGTGCGGCACACGTACTCCCGCAGCGTCGGGTTCGCATCGAGCTTCGCCGATCCCGTGATGCGCAGATGCTCCATGGCTTGGCGCGGGGAGAGTCCGGGATACACCGATCGCACAAGGGCAAGCGCGCCGCTCACCATGGGCGCCGCGGAGGAGGTGCCCGCGAAATAGGATCCGGGGTCCGACGTATACGCGGAGTTGCTCTGATTGGCCGTCGTGACGACATCAGCGCCCGGCGCGCTGATGGAACAGTGAGAGCCGTAGCTCGAGGTGCTTGTGATACTGCCGTCGGGATTCGTCTCGACGACGCTCAGGACGTTGTGGTAATTGGCGGGATAGAATACGTCGGTAGGACGGCCAAGTCCGTTATGGTTCCCGCCCGCCACTACCACGCACGTGCCGCGAGCGGTGGCGTAATCGATGATGGATTGCTCGAGCGGATTGAATCCCTGTCGGTTATTGCCCCATGAGCAATTGACGACGGCGGCCTTGCGCACCGCGGCATAGAGGATGGATTCGTATCCGTAGTCCAGATCTTCGGGGAAATTGTTCGAGCTGATCTTCACAGGTATGAAGGAGCAGTTGGCGCCGACGCCCGAGATGCCGACGCGGTTGTTCTGGGCGGCGGCAGCGAGTCCTGCGACGCTGGTTCCATGCCCTTCGTTGGGATTGTACACATTGTCCGCGCGCACACCGTCTTCTGCGTAGCAGAAATTGTATCCGCCGAAATCATCCACATAGCCGTTCTCGTCGTCGTCGACACCGTTCCCGGGAATCTCCTTTTGATTCAGCGCCACCTTGCTTGCCAGGTCTTCATGCGTGGTCCGGGTGCCGGCATCGCTTACCACGACGGATACCGAGGAATCACCACGGGTCTTGTCCCACGCCTGAAACGCGCGCATCACCTTCAAGTACTCCTGCGATCCGACAAGCGAATCGTTCGGCGTGAAGAGCGGTCGGTTATGATACACGGGGTACGCGGCGGCGATGACGGATTTCTTCCGGGATGCGGAGGCGCAGAAGGAGAGGGGGTCGACCGACTGATCGAATTCCACGACGAACGTGGAGGTCAACTCCTCTTCAAGTCGCCGCAGCTCGCTCAGTCTCGTCGTGCTCCGGAGTTCAGACTGCGAAAGCGCTTGAGAGTTCAACGCAATGCATTGCGAGGGCGACAGCAAGGGGCGTTGCATGCGAGGAGAGCCGGGCAGGTTCAGCGAAGCGAGAAGCTCGGGCGTGAATGTCCGGGGATCACGGACGCGCATCCATACTCTTCCCGGGACGACGTCGGCGGAGGCCGATGCGACGAGGGTCAGGGCCATCGCAGTGCATGCGATGAGAGCGGTGTGGAATGCGCGATGTCGAAGGTGGCGAAGGTTCATCCTGGTTCGTACAAGAGGTTCAGTGGTATCAACCCGGATGGTGCCGATGTGATTCAAGGGCCGGCCTGCCTCCGGGGTCGGTGTTGAAATTAACCATGGAATCGGCTGGAGTCGAAGGGTTATTTTTCCAGACCTGACCCAGTGTATTGATGAAGCGGAACGAGTGTAAGAGGAGCTGAGATCGTGCGTACCAGACCCCGTGTTGCGATTGTGTTTACCGGAGGCACCATAGCCTCGAGGATCGATGAGGCGTTCGGAGGCATTGTTCCGCAGCTCTCAGGAGCGGAGATACTGGATACCGTGCCCGGCATACGTGAAACGTACGATGTCGAGGTGTGCGAGTACGGTCGTTTTCCGGGTCCGCACATCACGCCGGTACGCATGTGGGAGATGGCCCGCGAGGTTCAGCGCTACGTGGACATGCCGGATATCGACGGCGTGGTCGTGACTCATGGAACCGATACGCTGGAGGAAACGGCGTACTTCCTTGATTGCACGGTCCGAAGCTCCAAGCCCGTCGTCGTCGTGGGAGCGATGCGAAATTCCAGCGAGCCCGACTGGGACGGACCGCGGAATCTACGCGATGCCATCGCGCTGGCGGCACACCGGAGCGCCCGGGACATCGGCGTGGTTGTGTGCCTGGCGGGTACCATCAACGCCGCCTCGGAAGTGGCCAAAACGGATACGGAGGAAGTGAATACGTTTCGCAGTTTCGATTTCGGCAGCATCGGACGTATCACCAACAACGAGGTGTTCATCTACCGGAAAGCCGTTCATCGTGAGCAATTCGACCTGCGGAGACTGCCTGAACACGTGCCATTGCTCAAGTGTTATGCGGGAATGGACGGACGGTTCGTGGAGGCCGCGATGAGCATGGGCGCTGAGGGCTTGGTCCTGGAAGCGATGGGCGTGGGAAACGTGCCGCCACAGGTGTACTACGCTGTCGTTGAAGCCGTCCGGCGCGGACTTCCCGTCGTTCTCGTGTCCAGGTGTCCGGTCGGTCGGACCGAACACGTCTACGCGTACGAAGGAGCGGGGAAGCATTTGTACGATGCGGGGATCATCTTCGCGGATTTCCTGAACGGGCAGAAAGCGCGTATCAAGCTCATGTGCGCCATCGGAGCAGGCTTGAACAGGGAAGAGATACGCTCCTCCTTCGAATGGATGGCATAGGACGGACCCGTGGTTCTGTGGTCGCTTGTTGATTGTACTCGTGATCACCCTTTGTCTCCATGGCGGCCCTTTGCAGCCCGGGCTTTGGTACTGCGTTGACCCTTCCTCCGTTGCTCCACGTTCGCTTCGTGGCGGAATTCCGTTCAAACACCCCGTTCTCGGTTCGCTCATCACGGTTTTCTGCGTGCCGCTATCCGCTTTCTCCGACCGTAGAGCGCGGCAAATCATCGGGTTACGGGTTCCCGGCGAAGGTGAGAGCGCCACGTGAGCGTCGTGGTGCAGATGGCGACGCACGGAGAAACTGCGAAAACAGCGTGAAATCGGCGAATTTGGCGACGCGTAGACGGATGCTCTGTGGACTTCACGAATCGCGAAATCGACTATTCTACCGGGTTTGAAAAAAAAGTTGAACTTTTTTTCGGGCAAGGGAGCATTGGAAACAGAGCGGTTCCTGACGGCGGTGACGAGTGGAGAGAATCGGGTGACGAACGTAGTGTTCATGCGGTCTGCAGGTCTGTCCGGCCCGGCACCGCGGCGGAGGACGGAGGCACGATTCCCGGCTCAGGGACGGTGCAAAACCTTCGGGGTTATCCACACTTTTTTCTCGTTCCCAAACTTTTTCCTTTGCGAAGTCAAAAGTTACCCCTATGTTTGTAGCCCCTTCGGACGCGAAGCCAACCAGCAACGCGAACGAAGTCGGACCCTAAAGGTTCTTTGAAAACAGGAAGCAGCAGACAGTCAATTTTTAAGATAGCCAAATAATCAAACTATCATTTATGGAGAGTTTGATCCTGGCTCAGGACGAACGCTGGCGGCGTGCCTAATACATGCAAGT
>JBBATK010000018.1:0-20165 GCA_040398805.1 Kapaibacterium sp. (SeqCode)
AAAGCCTCGCTCGAACATCGAGCGGGGCTTTTGTCATTGTGGAAAGGGGCGAGACTGGTAGGATCGACCGCGTTCAGGATAATGCTCCGCTCGAAGTGGTTCGACAGCAGGTTCGCGGACGCCCCGAGTGTCGACTAGAAAGCAGGAATGCTCGGATCGCGTGTTCAATGAGATATATCCAAGTTTCAGCCAATTATGTCTGAAACTCCCGTGAAATCGTTGTTTCAAAGGTTTGTGCAGGGCAGTCGATGCATCTATATTGCACCACGGAATGAACACGGCACAACGGAAGTTTCAATCGCTGTAGTTCAGGGGAGTAAGGGGGTTGCCGGATGGTTCAACCACGGCGATATTCGTTTCAATAATATCGGTGCGACACTTCGCGGTATGGGAACCGGGTCGCATTCGAATGACGACATATGATCATGATGCAACTGACTCGTACGACGTTTCTGCGTCTCGCCGTTTTCGCCTTCGTCCTCGGCATCGTTCCTCAGCTCAACGCCCAGCACAAGCGCGGTACCGCGCTCGCGGATGTGACGTCCGCCAAGAAGACCGATCACGGCATGGTGTTCACCACCGCCGCGGGGACGATGGAACTCACGGTGTATTCGCCCACGGTGATCCGCGTGCATTGCACGAAGGCCGGTCAGCGTCCTGACAAGCAGACCTACGCCGTCATCCAGGAGCCGACGGCCTGCAGATATGCGTTCACCGAGGAGTCCGGACGGTGGATACTGACCACCGACTCCGTTCGTTGTATCGTCCGCACCAAGCCGCTGCGCCTCTCGTTCGAAACCCCGGACGGGATCGTGATCAACGAAGACGAGCCCGCCTTCGGAACCATGTGGATCGGCGAGGAAGTGACCGCGTATAAGAAGATCGTCGAGGACGAGAAGTTCATCGGTCTGGGCGAGAAGACGGGTCCGCTGAACCGCCGCGGCGAGGGATACACGAACTGGAACACCGACTTCTTCGGCTATCCCAGCGGCGCCGATCCCATCTACCTGACCACTCCCATGTATATCGGACTTCACAGCTCGAAAGGGAGGAACCTGTGCTACGGCATCTTCATGGATAATTCCTACAAATCGCATTTCAACTTCGGTGCTTCGAACGACCGATTCTCTTCGTTCACGGCAGAAGACGGCGACATGAATTACTTCTTCTTCGCGAACAGTTCAGTGGCCGGCATCATCGGCTCCTACACCGCGCTCACCGGTCGCATGGAAATGCCCCCGCTGTGGTCGCTGGGTTTTCAGCAGTGCCGCTACTCCTATTATCCCGACAAGGAAGTATTGCGCGTAGCGCAGACATTCCGGGAAAAGAAGATTCCCGCCGATGTCATCTATCTGGATATCCATTACATGGATGCCTATAAGATCTTCACATGGAATTCCGAACGCTTCTCTCAGCCGAAGAAGATGCTCGACGACCTCGAGAGCAACGGTTTCAAGACGGTCGTCATCGTGGATCCCGGCATCAAAGTGGAGAAGGGGTATGCGAGCTACGAGAAAGGCAAGCTCGATAATCTGTTCCTGCGGTATCCCGACGGGACGAATTATACGGGACAGGTGTGGCCGGGCTGGTGTCATTTCCCCGACTTCACGAATCCTGCCACGCGTACGTGGTGGGGAGAGAGTTTCAAGGGGTATGTGAGTGACGGTATCGATGGCTTCTGGAACGATATGAACGAACCCGCCACGTGGGGTCAGCGCTTCCCCGAGCTCGTGGAGTTCGACTTCGACGGAACCATCGGCACGCACCGCAAAGGTCATAACCTGTATGGCATGCAGATGGCTCGCGCCACCTACGAAGGCACGAAGAAACTTCTCGGCGGCAAACGTCCGTTCATCCTCACCCGCGCCGGCTACAGCGGTGTACAGCGCTACAGTGCCGTGTGGACGGGCGATAACGTCTCGTCCGACGACCACATGATGGCCGGCGTGCGCCTGACGAACAGCATGGGCTTGACGGGCATGCCCTTCGTGGGTATGGACATCGGCGGCTTCACGGGCAATCCCTCCAGCCAGCTCTTCGCCCGGTGGCTCACCATCGGCGCCTTCCAGCCGTTGTTCCGCGCGCATGTGGCCATCGATAATAAGGATCAAGAGCCGTGGAGTTTCGGTGAACGTGTCGAAGAGATCTCCCGCAACTACATCCAGCTGCGATACAACCTGATGCCGTACATCTACTCGCTGTTCCATGAGGCGTCCGCCACCGGACTTCCGGTGCAGCGCTCGCTGGCCATCGAGCACGCCTTCGATAGCCGTATCTACGACTGGGCCTTTTCCCAGCAGTTCATGCTCGGACCGTCCATCATGGTGTGTCCGCAGTGGAGCGGTCAGGACTATTGCAAAGTGCTTCTGCCGAAGAATGAGTGGTACAGCTTGCACAGTCTGAGTCCCGTGACCGCCGACGTGACCATCGTGGAGTCGCCCATCGAGAAACTGCCCGTGTTCATCAAGGGCGGAGCGATCATCCCCATGCAGTCGCCCGTGCAGAACCTCTCGCAGGACAAACCCTCGGACACGCTGAGCATCTATGTGTACTACGGTTCGCAGGCATCAGCGTTCGACTACTACGAGGACGACGGTTCCACCTATGCGTACCAGCAAGGCGCATCACTGCAGCGCCGCGTGACCTACGATCCCGCCTCGCGCAGCATCACGCTCGCGAAGCCCGAGGGATCCTACACCTCGAAGTTCCGGGCGGCGAAAATCGTCATGGTGGGGTTCACCTCGCTCGCGCCGGGATCATCCGTCACCGTCGGTTCGTCCCGCATGACACTCAATGGCGAGAACGTCAACTTCCTGCAACCCATTTCGAACTTCGATCCCATCGGCAAGGTGCAGCGGGCCGATGCGAAAGTGAACGCGCTCAGCGTCGTGGTACCCTTCGGTACGTCGGAGGTGACGCTTTCGTGGTAGTGATCCGGCGCAACGGTTCGTTCGGCAACAGGTAACGCAATTACAGGTAAGCATCCCATGTACGCAGGCATCGACATAGGCGGAACGAACATCAAGTACGGTGTGGTGCACGCGGACGGGGAGATGATTTATCAGCATACGCATCCCACGGATGCTACGCGCGGTAAGGACGCCATGATCGCCGATATCAACGGCGTGATTCGGAGCTTGCAGGAGCAGTTCCCCAAACTCCTCTCTGTTGGTGTGGGCTTCCCCTCGGTGGTGAATCCGCACGACGGTTGCGTGTATTATCCGCCCAATCTTCCGGGGTGGGACGTGGTACCGCTCGTGAAGCTGTTGCAGGACGCGTCGAGCGTGCCCGTCGCCATCGACAACGATGCGAACGTGGCCGCGCTGGCCGAGAGCGAAGCGGGTGCGGGCATGAACGCCTCGCATTTCCTGTATGTGACTCTTGGGACGGGCGTGGGCGGCGGCATCATCATCAACAAGCGCATCTACACCGGTGAGCGCGGTGGCGCGGGCGAGATCGGACATATCATCGTGGATATGTTCGACGAACCCACGAGCACCATGAAGGCCGAGGGACGATCGTATCGTGCCGGAACCTTGGAGGAACGTCTCGGACGTCCGGGCCTGCTCGCATCCACGCTCCGCGTATTGAACGATTATCCTGAGTCCAGCATGCATCGCTACGGTGCGGCGCTGGATGTGGAGGACATCTCGAGGGAAGTGGAGAACGGTGATCCCTGTGCCTGCGAGGTGTTCCGTCGTGCGGGACATCTTTTGGGACTGGGCATCGCGAGCATCCTGGCAGTGCTGGACATGCGCATCGTGGTGGTGGGCGGCGGCATTTCGAAATCGCATCCGCTGTTCCTCGATACCACGCGGGAAACCATCCGCGAGCGCGCGTTGCCGACCATTGCGGGAAAGGCGGAGATCCGCATGGCGCACTTCAGTTCCAACGCGGGAATCGTCGGTGCGGCCATGCTCGGCAAACACAAGCTGGAGTTGTTGTAAGGGAGTATCAAAGAACGCGGGACATTATCACGAGGAGAAACATGGCACAGACAGCAATGCCGACCACGTCGGCGTCGGCAAGCGGCGGTTCCGGAGAAAACTACACGGTGCCCTTGGCCACCATGGCGTCGCTCATGTTCATGATCGGGTTCATCACCTGCCTGAACGATATCCTTCTTCCGCACCTGAAGATCATCTTCGATCTTTCATACTCTCAGGCCTCGCTCATCCAGCTGGCCTTCTTCTTCGGATACTTCTTCGCGGCCATTCCTGCCGGGAAGATCATCTCCCTGTTCGGGTATAAGAAGGGGACCGCTATCGGACTCTGCACGTCGGGCATCGGCGCGCTCATGTTCTTTCCTGCCGCCGCCATTCCTTCCTACGAGTTCTTCCTGGTGGCATTGTTCACCATGGCGGCGGGCTTCGCGCTCCTGCAAGTGGCGATCAATCCGTACGTAGCCGTGCTGGGCAAACCCGAAACATCATCCGCACGACTCGTGCTCGTGCAGGCGTTCAACTCCGTCGGAACCTACATAGCGCCGTACTTTGGTTCGGTATTGATATTGGCGGGAGCCACGTTGAGCGGCGAACAGCTCAGGGCTCTGGCAGCGCCGGAGGCGGCTGCATACAAGGCGCAGCAAGCGGCGTCGGTACAGATGCCGTATGTCGGCCTGGCCATCGCCCTTCTTATCCTCGGTGTCATCGTCCTCATGCTTCACCTTCCCTCCATCTCCTCGGTGGAAGGCGAAGGGGAGCGCACGACCACGTACGGACAGGCGCTCAAGCAACGACACTTGATGCTCGGCGTCATCGGGATCTTCGCGTATGTGGGCGGCGAGGTCGCCATAGGCAGTTATCTCATCAACTTCCTCGGTCTGCCGGAAATCGCGGGCATGAAGGAAGCCGATGCTGCGGCATACGTGCCGTACTACTGGGGCGGTGCCATGGTGGGAAGGTTCATCGGATCCTTCCTGCTGACGCGGGTGAAACCGGGATTGCTTCTTGCGGCACAGGCGGGCATGGCGTTCCTGCTGGTCGGCATCAGCGTCGTGAGCACGGGCAGCACGGCCATGTGGTCTGTCATACTCGTGGGACTCATGAACTCCATCATGTTCGCCACCATCTTCACCCTTGCCATCAAGGACCTGGGCGTGCTGACGAACAAGGGCGGAAGCCTGTTGAACATGGCCATCGTGGGTGGTGCCGTGGTGCCGTATATCCAAGGACTGTACGCCGACTCCATCGGACTCCATCAGGCCTTCATCATTCCGCTGGCCTGCTACGCCTACATCGTGTATTACGGTCTGAGCGGTTCGAAGGTCCGCACCGCCTAAGGGACGAACGGTTGCAGGGGGACGTCACCTGCGGGAGAACGAACGGGAAAGCCGACGGAAATAACGACGACGATTACTCAGTACACAGAGTTTTACATTCATTAATCGAGAGGAAGACATGATTCTTCGCTACTGTTGTATGGTGCTCATTGCGTTGGCAATGGCAGGGTCCGCGATGGCTCAGACGAGTCTTGTGGGCAAGGTGAGCGATGCATCCACGAAGAAGCCCTTGCGTGGTGTATCGGTGCGTGTCGAGAAGACGACGCTCGGAGGAGTGACGAAAGCGGACGGAAGTTTTTCCGTGAAGCTGCTGCAAGGCGGAACGTACACGGTGAGTGTGACGTACATAGGATACAAGAAAACGCAGAAGAGCGTCACCGTCGCCAGCGATCAGTCTGCCACATTGAATCTGGAACTCGAACCGGATCGCATGCTTCTCGAGGAAGTGGTCGTGGTGGGATACGGAACCAAACAGAAGCGCGAAGTGACCGGCGCCTACACCACGGTGAAAGGTGAGGAAGTGGTGAACACGCCGAACCCCACGTTGGAGAGCTCTCTTCAAGGCCGGGTGTCCGGTGTGCAGATCACCCAGGCCAACGGTATGGCCGGAACGGCAGCATCCGTGCGGGTGCGCGGCGTCGGTTCCATCACGGCGAATACCGAGCCCTTGTATGTGATCGACGGTGTGCCCATGACGACGGGTGACTTCAGCGCGCGCGATGCCGTGGCATCGAACACGAATGCGTTGTCGTTCTTGAATCCCAACGATATCGAGTCCATCGACATTCTCAAGGACGCTGCCGCGACCGCCATCTACGGTTCCCGCGGTGCGAACGGCGTCGTGCTCATCACGACGAAGCGCGGTAAGGAAGGGTCCATGCAAGTGAGCGCCGGACATTACAGCGGATTCCTCAACGAGGCGAATCGCTTGGGTCTGGTGGACCGCGATACGTGGATCGACATGTACTACGAAGCACGCACGAACGACGTCACGGACTCGCTCATGAAGCTCAGCCGCTTCAGCGGACAGGATTGGAACACCGTATCGGCGTTCGTTGCGTCCAACGACACGATGAAGAACCTTATCAATAACGCGCGCATGCCGCAAGGTCTTACGCGTCAGACCGCGGCGAACTCCAACTGGTTCGACAAGGTGCTGCGCACGGGTTCCACGAGCGAGAGCTACCTGAGCCTGAACGGCGGAACGAATGCGGTGCGGTATTTCTTCAATACCACGTATCGCAACGAAGAAGGTTTCATCGTCGGTAACGACTATAGCCGTTTCAGTAATCGCTTGTCGGTGGATGCGAAGCCCACGTCGTGGTTCGACATGGGAGGATCCATCAGTCTTACCCGCGAGAGCAACAACCGGGTGAACAGCGCGTGGTCCGGCGGACTCGGCGCAGCGCAATCGAAGACGTTGCCCATCTTCCCCATCTACGATTCCACGGGCGCCTACTGGCGTCCGGGCAGCGGCCTGAATCCGCTCGCCGAGTTAGAGAACCGGCGCTACCTTGCCACGACGTGGCGCACCGTAGCCAACGGCTACAGTCAGTTCAACCTCATGGAGGGATTGTATGTACGCGGGACGGCCGGTTTCGACATCTACGACCTCACCGAGGACCGGTATAATCCGCCGGTCTTGACCGCCGTTCCCTTCGCAGAGCTTCGGAACGTGCGTATCCTCAATTGGACGACGAACGCGTTCGTCAATTACTCTCCCATCACAGGCAACGAGCACGATGTGAACCTGACCGCCGGTATGGAAGTCCAGCGTTCGGACCGTCAGGACGTGGGTACGACGGGCGAACGTTTCCCCAATACGTATTTCGAGACACCGCAGAACGCCGCCATCCGCAACGGCTATACATTCCGCACGGCATCGGGATTCCTCTCGTACTTCGGTCGCGTGAACTACAAGCTCATGAATCGCTACCTGTTCTCCGCAACGGTCCGTAGCGATGCGTCGTCACGATTCGGCGACAACCAGCGGTGGGGTACCTTTCCGTCGGCCTCCGCAGCGTGGATCTTCTCCAACGAAGAGTTCATGAAGGATAACGGCGTGCTCACCTTCGGTAAGATCCGCGCCAGCTACGGTCTGTCGGGTAACGCCGCCATCGGTGATTTCACGTGGCAGGGTACGTATTCGGCCGGATCCGACTACAACGGTCAGCCGGGCACACGTCCGTCGCAGTTGCCCAATGCGGACTTGACGTGGGAGACATCACGTCAGCTGGACCTTGCGTTGGACTTCGGTATGTTCAACGACCGTATCACGGGTTCGGTGAACTACTACAATCGCATTTCGCAGGACATGCTTCTCAATGAGCGTGTACCGTCATCGTCCGGTTTGCAGACGGTCATCCGTAACGTGGGCGAAATGACGAACACCGGTTGGGAGTTCAACGTCCGCAGCGTCAATGTCTCCTCGCCTGAGTTCGAATGGACGACGGACTTCAACATCACCTTCAATTCGAACAAGATCAACTCGCTCGGCAGCATCACGAGTCCCGATGCCATCGACCTGGGCTTCGGTGAGACTCGCGCGGTGGTGGGATATCCTTTCGCGAGCTATATGCTGGTGCGGTATGCAGGCGCCGATCCCAAAACGGGATTGCCCATCTACATGCGTCCTGTGATGCGCACCGTCAACGAGAACGGACGCGACACGATGGTGGCCATGAACGGTCTGCGCGGTCGTGCGTTGGAGCTGGAAGAAGCCCGCGACACCTCCGGTAATCCCTTGGCGTGGAATGCCAACTGGCGCGTGCCCACAGGCAAGAACTACCCCGATGCTTTCGGCGGTATCACGAACACCTTCCGCTATGCGGGCTTCGATGTGAGCGTGTTGTTCACGTACCAGATCGGCAACTCCATCTATGACGATGCAGGCAAGCGCCTGGTGGGTAATATCGCGCAAGACGGCGGATGGAACCAGATGACGCTGACCGAGCAGCGCTGGCAGAAGCCGGGCGACCAGACGGATGTGGCACGCCTCACTCTCAAAGGTGCGCGCGACATCAACACCGATCAGCATCTGTACAGCGCGGACTTCCTGCGCTTGCGGAACCTGACCATCGGATACACCCTTCCGAACGCCATGACGAACAATCTCGGACTCAACCGTTTGCGTGTGTACATGACGGCTCAGAACATCCTCACGTTCACGTCGTATCCGGGTTGGGATCCCGAGGTGGTGCGGGACCACACGACCGATCAGCAGCGCAACGGTAATCAGGGCGTTACCTATCTCACGCCGCCGCAGGCGCGTTCGTTCATCTTCGGTGTCAACCTTGAACTTTAACAACTAACGACAACACAAGTATGAAAAAGATCCTTATCGTAAGTGCACTCTGTGGTGTGTTGGCGTGTATGCCTTTCATGCAGTCATGCTCCGAAGTGCTTGAAGTGAAAAACGAATCGGGCCTCTCGAACGACGCAGCCATCACCGATGCGAACTCCGTCCGCAAAGTGATGGTGGGTGCGTACAACCGTACGCAGGAGGTACTTGGTCGCGCCAATCCCAGTCTGTTCGCCGAGACCTTCGCCGGCGACGTGGCCTATACCGGCAGCGACTTCGGTTACCGCGAAATGTGGACGCAGAACATGTCGCTCTTCACCGGTCTTCCGGGGGCCACCTGGCAGAATGCGTATGAAGCCATCAACACGACGAACAATGTCCTTGCCGCCATCGAGAAACTCTCGGACATGGACGACAAGGAGAAGGACCGTACCCGTGGTGAATGCTATTTCCTGCGTGGCGCATTGCATTTCGAGTTGCTCCGCATGTGGGGACATCAGCCGGGCGTGGCCGCGAACAAGATCCAATACGGCGTCATCATCCGTACGGAGCCGACCATCGGTGTGAGCGCCTCCATCAAGCAGCGGGCAACGGTGTCCGAGTGCTATGACTTCGTCATCGACGAGCTGAAGAAAGCGGAGACCCTCCTTGCAGCCAATCCGCAAACCGAGCAAGGACGCGCCACCTCGGCCATCGCGACGGCCTACCTTGCCCGCGTGTATTTCCAGAAGAACGACCATGCCAATGCCTATGCTGCAGCCGATAAGCTTGTGAAGAGCGGTGCGTACCAGTTGCAGAGCAATGTTTTCGACGTGCAGCGCAAACCGTTCACGAAGGAAGCGGTGTTCCAGATTCCCGTGACGACGGCGAACAACACTTCGAACAGTCTGACGGGCATGTATCGGAAGTTCGGTACCGCTCTCCCGCAGTTCGTCCTCTCCAACGACTTCACCGCCTTCGCCGCGACGTTTCCGAATACCGACAAGCGTCAGGCCTTCCTCAAGACCGACGCCTCGGGGAATTACACGGTGAAGTTCGATACCACCATCATGAACATCACGGTGATCCGGTATCCGGAGATCCTCTTCATCCACGCCGAGTCCGGCCTGGAGACCGGTGCGAGCGAAGATGCGGTCCGCAGTGACATCAACCTGATCCGTCAGCGTGCGGGCATCCCCGAGCTCACGTCGGCGGTAACGGGCAAGGCAGCGCTTCTTGCCGCCATCGACAACGAACGCCACATGGAAATGGCCTTCGAAGGCGACAGGTTGTGGTACATGAAACGGACGAAGTCGTCGTCTATACGCGGTCTCGCGTGGGACAGCGATCAACTGCTTGCAAAAATTCCGTCGAGCGAAATCAGCGGTAATCCCAATATCATTCCGAATCCCTAAATTGTCAGGTAAGTACTTTATCGGTATAGGTTTAATACAAATCCGTATTATTTTTTCTCATCAACTTTCGGAGAGGTTTCCATGAAACGACTTCTACAGTTTGCTCTTGCGTTCTTGATCGGCGCAAGCGCGGTGATGGCCCAACGGACCATCAACTACACGTCCAAAGACGGCGGTCCGGCATATGCTGCGATCACTGTCACATCGATGACCGGTCTGTATATGAAGGACCAGCCCATCACCATCACGTACGATGCGAACAAGGGTTTCACACCCGATGGCAAGAAGAACCTTGCCGGCGAACCGTACATCTACATGCACTCCGGTGCAGGCACCGCTGCCGCGTCCTTCTGGGAAGTGTTCCCGAAGGGACAGGAGTGGGGCAAGGACAACGGCATCGGCAAGTTGGAATCGGTTTCCCCCGGTGTGTTCTCCATCACCTTCAAGCCCTCCGAGTTCTACACGGACAAGGGCGGTGCGGATTACACGGGCGACCTTGCATCCATCGGTTGCGTGTTCCGTAACGCGGCAGGCGACGGCGAAGGCAAGTCCGACGGCGGCTCCGACTTCTTCATCGTGTTCCCGACCTCCACACCGAAGCCCATCCCGTACACCTCGAAGGACGGCGGAGCGCAGTATCCTGCGATCACCGTGCTTGGTGCGGACGGAATGTATGACATGAACATGCCCATCGGCATCGTGTACAACGCGAACCTTGGCTTCACGCCGGATGGCAAGAAGAACCTTGCGAGCGAAGAGTACATCTACATGCACTCGGGTGCGGGTTCTGACGCATCGAAGTTCTGGGAGATCTTCCCGACGGGACAGGAGTGGGGCAAGGACAACAACATTGGCAAGTTAGAGAAGGTCCAACCCGGCGTCTTCAGCGCCATCGTCACACCGTCGATGTTCTGGAACCAGAAGGATAACATGGCCTATACCGGACCCATCGCTTCCTTCGGTTGCGTGTTCCGTAATGCAGCAGGCGATGGCGAAGGCAAGTCCGAAGGCGGATCCGACTTCTTCATCGTGTTCCCGACGAAGACCACGTCCGTGAAGGACGGCGAAGGCGTCACCCACAACACCGGTGTCATCGCGCCGAACCCCGTATCCGCTATCACGACCATCAACTACACCGTTCTCGACAAGCCGCAGATGATGAACGTTGCGATCTATGATCTGCAAGGCAATCTCGTCCGCACGCTCGTCAACGAGTTCCAACAGCCCGGCAACCAGGTCGTGCTCTGGAACTGCGACAACAACAACGGTGACGTGGTAGCAAACGGCATGTACATGTATCGTATCTCATCGAACGGCTTCGTAACATCACGACCGATCGTTGTTCAACGATAATCCATGTGCCGTAACAGTTTCCATAGCATCCTCTTCTTCAGGAAGAGGATGCTTTTTTTTTCGCAGACCATCGCATGAAAACTCTTCGCTTGTTCCTTGCCTCGGTGCTCTGTGCGTGTTCGCTCGGCGCACAAACCTTCCGTGAATTCGTCCAGCGCGTGGAAGCTTTGCCCGCAGCGCAGCGGAGTGCGACGACCGATAGCTTCCTGCTTGCACAGAAGCGGTTCCCGCCCGTGGCCGATACCACGACGATGTTCGTGTATCAAGGCACGGCGAACGTGGTGACGGTAGCAGGCGACCACAACGGCTGGGCCCAGAAGGACAGCATGAGGAACGTCGCAGGCACGACGTTCTGGTATTGCATCAAGACCTTTCCGCGTGATGCGCGGATGGATTACAAATACGTGGTGAACGGCAGCACATGGGTGCTCGATGCCAAGAATCCCAAACAGGTCTCCGGCGGGTTCGGTCCGAACTCCAGCCTGGAGATGCCCGACTACTCCGCACCCGAGGAGATCATCTCCCGCAGTACCGTTGCCAAAGGACGTTTCATCGATACGACCTTCGGAAGCGGTTCCATAGCCAAGCGGACGGTGCGCATGTATCTGCCGCCGGGCTTCGATGCCTCCTCTGCGCGGTTCCCCGTGGTGCTGTTCCATGACGGACTCGACTACTGGAATCTCGGGAGCGTCGGCACCATCCTCGACAACCTCATCGCGGACAAGAAAATCATGCCGCTCATCGCGGTGTTCGTGCCCGCGCAGGACCGTGTGCCCGAGTATCGCACGACGAAACGCGACGCCTACATGAGCTTCATCTGCGACACGGTGATGGGATATGTGCAAAGACGTTTCCCCACCATCGAGAGTCCCCGATTCAGGGCCGTGATCGGCGCGAGCGACGGTGGCCACTGCGCCTTGTACCAAGGCGTGATGCGTCCCGACGTCTTCGGAAACATCGGCGCGCAATCGAGCAACGTGACGAGTCTCATCACCGACCGCCTCAAAGCCGATCCGCGATTGACGACGGATTTCCATCTCGATATCGGCATGTTCGATATCCCGCAGCTCATCCCCCTGGTGCGCAATCTTCGGTCGCTCCTGGACACACGGCAGTATGCGCATGCATACAAGGAAGTGAACGAAGGGCATAGCTGGGGTAACTGGCGGGCGCGTGTGGGTGCGATACTCATGCGCTTTTTCCCCCTCGGGACGTCCGCCGTTCCCGACGACGGGTCGGCGTCGTCCACTGTCACCGCGACGCTTGAGGTGATGGCGATGCCCCTGCGTGCAGGCGAGCCGCTCAGATTCCGCACCTCGCTGCACGGCCACGTCCGTATCCGTGTCTGCGATCTTCACGGCCGGTACGTCCACACCGCCAACGCGTTCAGCGACGGCAGCACGAGCGTGGATGTGTCCGCATGGACACCCGACGCGGGCATGTACATCGTCGCCGTCAGTTCCGACGCCGGTACCGTGTCACGACCGTTCATCGTTCATCCTTGATATTCACCCTACTTCCGATCACCCTATGAACATCAACTCCTTCATGAACCTCCGCATCATCGTTCTTGTCATGACCTGCCTCGTGGCCCTGTTCCCGTGCGGTCTGAATGCTCAAGTGGTGACAAGTGTTCCGTCGCCCGTGCGTACGGACCAATCCGTCACTGTCAGTTTCTTTGCCGACCGCGGATCGCGCGGACTCGCGGGCTTTACCGGCGACGTGTACGCGCACACGGGTGTCATCACCACGCGCAGTTCGGGTGCGTCCGACTGGCGATACGTCAAGACCCAATGGGGACAGAACACGCCCGAGACCAAGCTCACGCGCGTATCGGCGAACCTTTATACCCTGACCATCAACGATATCCGCTCCTATTACGGCGTGCCGCAAAGCGAGGACATCCTGCGCCTTGCCATGGTGTTCCGGAGTGCGGACAATAGTCGGGAGGGCAAAGGCGATGCGAACAGCGACCTGTTTCTCGAGGTGATACAGCCGGGCATGAGCGTGCGCATCATCACGCCGCCCTCCAGTCCCGTCCTGCTCTCTCTCAATGCCGTGCAACCCGTGTTCGCTGTTGCCACCTCGCTGGGTCGTACCGTTAAGAAGCTCGACCTTTTCCTTGACGACTCCTTGCTGACGTCGGTCGCCGACGACACCCTGCGGTACAACGTTTCCGTGTCCCGCCTGGGTACGCACCTCGTCCGGTGCATCGGTGCCGACGACCAAGGCGCCACCGACACGGCGGTCGTCGAGCTCGACGTCGTGGGTCCGACCATCGATGAACCGCGTCCGGCCGGCATACGCGAGGGCGTGACCATCGTGGACGACTCCACGGTGATCTTCTGCCTGTATGCGCCGCTGAAGCAATCGGTGTTCGTCATCGGTGATTTCAACGACTATAGCGTGCGCAACGAGGACATGATGAAGCGCGACCGCACGGATTCCCTGAACACCTACTTCTGGCTGAAGAAGTCCGGCTTCACGTCCGGCACGGAAGTGGGCTATCAATACCTG
The DNA here is from genome assembly GCA_040398805.1 of Kapaibacterium sp. (SeqCode). GTDB lineage: Bacteria > Bacteroidota > Ignavibacteria > Kapaibacteriales > NICIL-2 > JBBATK01. Next base: position 13,847 of record JBBATK010000018.1, read on the forward strand.
GTGGATGGTGCCATACGGATCGGTGATCCCTTCGCACATGGCGCCCTTAGCGAGTCGCTCGAGGGCGAGATCCTCGCCGGCAACCGCTACCCGAACCTCAAACGGTACCCTCGCGGGAAGACGAGAGAGTTCGTCACCACCTTCGTCATGCGCGCCCGCAACGACGATCCCGTGTATGCGTATGATTGGAAGACGCCGCCGTTCACACGTCCTGCGGCGAAGGACCTCGTCATCTACGAATTGCTCGTGCGCGATTTCACCGAACGGCGCACGTATCAAGCCGTCATCGATTCGCTTGACTATCTGGCATCGCTGGGAATCAACGCCATCGAACTCATGCCCGTATCGCAAGCCGATGGCAACCAGACATGGGGGTATGATCCCGTGTTTCACATGGCCATGAACAGGTATTACGGCACAGAGCAGGACCTGAAACGTCTGGTGGATGCTTGTCATGCCCGTGGCATCGCGGTGCTGCTCGATGTGGTGTACAATCACGCGACAGGTGCCTCGCCGCTCGTACGCCTGTGGTCGAGCGGTGCGTATGGTCCTGCCACCGCGCAGAATCCCTATGCGAACACGTCGCCCAAGCATCCTTTCAATGTGTTCAACGACCTTAACCACGAGAGTGCCGCTCTGCAACGCTATGTGGACCGGGCCAACGAGTATTGGCTGAAGGAGTTCCGCATCGACGGCTATCGGTACGATCTGTCCAAGGGTCTGACGCAGAAGCAGACCTTAGGAACGGGTGGCAATGAAGCCGACAAGATGGCCGCCTACGATTCCTCGCGCGTGCGCATCCTTACCCGCATGGCGAATGTGGTGCGGACCTACGATACGACGGCGGTCCTGATCCTTGAGCATTTTGCCGATGCCCGGGAAGAGCGCGAGCTTGCCGAGCGCGGTTTTCTGCTGTGGCATAACATGAACGGCACGTATATCGATGCCTCGATGGGATGGATCAACGGACTTCTCGACAACGGCACGGCGCAGGTGTATTACAAGAACCGCGGTCTGACACGTCCGGCGAACGTAGCGTACATGGAATCGCACGACGAAGAGCGCTTGATGAAGAAGCACTATTGCTATGGCAACACCACGGTGCCGGGGTATTCCACTCGCGACACGAGCATTGCATTGAAGCGGGCGGCTGCGGCAGCTGCCATGTTCCTGCCTGTGCCGGGTCCGCGCATGATATGGCAGTTCGGCGAGAGGGGATACGATGTGGGACTGCAATTGCAGACGACGAACGGCGCGTGTACGGACAATCCCTCCCTTCGCCTTTCGGTGAAACCGTCGCTGTGGACCTATCGCGCGGATCCACGTCGTGCGGCTTTGACCAAGACCTATGCGGCGCTCAATCGTTTGCGCACCTATCCCACGTTCACCTCGTTGGAGACGGAGCTTAGTATGAAGGCCAATCGTAACGACACCGTGCGATGGATACAGTTCCGGCATCCTGACATGAACGCGGTGATCGTGGCCAACTTCGGCTTGCGTCAGCGCTCGGTGACCATTCCCTTTCCCTCGTCGGGAACGTATTACGACTACTTCACGGGCGACAGCATCACGGTGAGCGGCGGTTCGGTGACGAGTCTGTTCGCAGCAGGCGAGTTCCATATCCTCACCACGAAGAACCTCCCCAATCCCGATCGCATCGGCGTGCCGCTAGGCGTGGAGGATGAGCGCGAGTTGTACTCCATGATGCTCATGCCTAATCCGTCGGAGGGATACTGCACCGTGCATGTACCCGCCGCCCTCGTGGGCGCACAGAGCACCATCGAGGTGGTGTCCGAACAAGGTGTCACGATGACATCCGCCATAGTCCACGACGAGCAGACGGAACTGCGGGATGTTCCCTCCGGAGTGTATGTGGTGGTGGTGCGGCAGAACGGCATGGTCCGTGCGCGCCAGAAGATGGTCGTCGTGCGCTAAGCAACCCGTGCGGCGCGGTTTCCCGGCGCGTTGTCAGCCCGCCCGTGACGTCGTATTTTGAACAGGAGTACGACCAATCAACGGGGATCATATGACGTCGAACCGGAACCGCATGCCCATAGCGGTGTGCCTTTTTGTCATCCTTGCGTGCCGAACGGCCGCAGCGATCGACGGACCAAGCATACCGTGGTCGCAGATAGCATCTCCGCGAGAGCAGGTGCTTGATCACGATGCCATGACGCGCTTCACGATATCGATAGACGCGCAGACCGATCTGACCAGGCTGGCCGCGCAGCACACGGTGCGACTCCTTGATGTGCCGTTGACGGATGAAGCGCCCGTGACGCTGGAACTTCAAGCGGCGCCGGCGGTCTTCGATGCGAACACCGTCTTCCTCACGCACACGGCCACTGGCGAAGTCCGCACTCCCGCACCCAATGTGCGCTGTCTGCGTGGTCGCATCGCCGGCGATCCGAACAGCAGTGTCTTTTTCACGACATCTGCCGTGGGAGTTTTAGCGACGATCACCAAAGGCGACGGACGCAGATGGTTCCTGGCGTCGGAGCGAGCGGACGCGAGCTCCGTGATCATCGCGCGCGAGCAGGAACTCTATGCGAACTGGCGGAACGTGCTCGGGTGCACGGCGCCGGACCTTCCGCGTGAGTATGCGCGCATGCATCCGCCGCGCATCCTCTCGAACGAACTGCTCGAGGTGGAGCTTGCGTTGGAGACGGACTCGGAGTTCTTCACGGCGGCGGGTTCAGACCTGGAGAAAGCGCAGGCCTATGCCATCGCCATGATGTCGCTGGTGAGCGATATCTACGAGAAGGAGATCAAGGTGCGTGTGTATGTGCCATGGTTCACGTGCTGGACCACGTCGCCGCGTGATCCCTACGGTGCGGCGGGAAATCCGTTCACCCTGCGTGACAAGGCCATACCGTACTGGCAGGCGAACCGATCGGATGTGAAGCGCGACCTGTATCACATGATCACCTCCGTCTCGTATGGCGGCGGCGGCTTCGGTTACCTGAGTCAGCTCTGTCAATCTCCCTACGGCATGGCCTCGAGCAGCGTGCAGGTACAGCATACCTATCCCACCTATGCTTTCACGTATGATGTGTACATCGTTGCGCACGAGCTCGGACATAACTTCAACGCACAGCACACGCACAGTTGCTACTTCGGATATCCCTTAGACACCTGCGTCGTCGACGATGCGATCAAGGGAGGATGCTTGCCGGCGGGGACGAAGACCAAACCCAATCCGGGGAGCATCATGAGTTACTGCGGCGGACCCAACAACGCGGCCGGACTCGGCTATCAGATGCGGATGACCTTCCTGCCGCAGAACATCGCGCTCATGCGGCAGAGCGCAGAGTCCGCATCCTGCATCACCGCACCGCCGAAGCCCTCGGTGGTGCTTGTCTCACCGCGCGGTTCGCAAGCATTCAAGGGCGGAAGCCCCATGACCATCGAGTTCCTCAGCACCAGGGTCACCGCCGTCGGTATCGATATCAGTCTCGACGGCGGACGCACGTGGACAACCGTGCTTGGCGATGTCGATGCCGCACGCGGGAGTGTCCAATGGACGCCTCCCGACACTTGCAGCAACAGCGTCATGATGCGTCTGCGCTCGATGGAGGACAGCACGGTGAAAGACATCACCACCGTGCCGTTCGCCATCTATGCGGACGCGCCGAGCGGACTCCTGGCATCGTATGAGTTCGCGGGTGATTATGTGAACAGCGTCTGCGGAGGATTCGACAATGCCATGCCGGTCAACGGAGAGGTGAGGTTCGTCGCGGATCGGTTCGGATTGAAGGACTCCGCCATTGCGGTGAATGGAGCGGGGTATCTGGTGGCGCCGTCGGCGGACCTGACGGCGTCTGCGCTTGCGGTGTCGCTGTGGTGCAAACCGGATTCGCTTACCGGGAAGAACACCATGATCGGGACGAATTACGGTCCGGGAACGAACGTGTTCGAAATCTACAACTGGGGTGTCCTGGGATGTTCGTATTACCTGAACACCGGACTCTGGCAGTTCTGGAGCGGCGGCCTGAGTGCCAAGCAATGGTCGCACATCGTGTTCAGTTACGACGGCACGACGGCCCGCACGTGGATCAACAACCGTTTGATAAAGACGGAAACGAAATCCGCCAGACTCGTGCCCTTCCTCACCTCGCTGTACATCGGTTCCCGCAAGGGCAGTGAGCCGTTCTACGGGGCGCTGGACGACATCAAGGTGTTTCGTCGGGCACTCGATGCGGCGGATGTGGAACGGTTGTTCACGGAGAAGCGCGCACCGGACGGCGTGCAGTTGGTCCTACCCGCCGACAACGCGGAGATGGACGACCGCCGCATGCTATTCCGATGGACGCCGGTGAGCAATGCTGCGCGGTACCGCTTGCAGGTTGCAAGGGACGTCGCCTTCACCTCGTTCGTCGTCGATACGATCGTCGCTGCCGACTCATGCAGTGCCCGTATCGCCGGCACCGATGCCGTCGTGTATTGGCGCGTTCAAGCGATGAACACGTTCGGCACCAGCGGCATGTCGGCCATGCGCACCGTGCGGCTGAAAGCAAGCACGGTGGACGAGCAATCCGTTGCGACGTCGGCGGAGAATTCCTGCATGACCGTCACGAGCACCGATGGGGAGCTGGTCATTGACCTGTCACATTGTCACGACGGCAGTGTGCAGGGCGAGGCGGACGTCGTCCTTGCGGATATCACCGGCCGTGAGGTGTATCGTGGCATCGCGCATGGATCGTGCACCGAGGTGCGCGGCAACGTCGACGCGTCGTTGCTGCGCATTCCGCTCCCGGGTATTGTTCGTGGTATGTACCTTCTGCGGGTGGGTTCGCACGGAGCGTCGGTACGCATAAGATAGTGTGTCGTACAACAGACTTCGCGGTGGACAGAGTACTGTCTGCCATGGTCGTTTGCGTACGATACGAGGAAGAGGCAACTCATTTTGTTTCATTGTATCATTATCGCCATGAGAATATTGTTTTCCTTTTTTGTTGTCGCTGCGCTCAGCGTAGGCACCCACGCGCAATGGTCGCGGGTGAAGTTGGATCCGAAATACGACTATCTGCCCGCGAAGCAGATACTCGTCGATGGATCGACGATATATGTCGGCAGTTCAGGAATGATCTTCCGTAGCACCGACGGCGCGACTTCCTTCACGAGGCATCAGAACGGCTTGAATGACGGTATCTCCGGTGTGACGGGCTTGGTGAAGATTGGCGATCGAATCTATGCGTCGTTCGGCGGCAATGGCGGTCGTGGTGTTTATTACTCCACGGATAAGGGGAACACCTGGGTGATTGACACGGCAGGATGGCCAAACATGAAGGGCATTCCCGTGCAGATGTTCGCCAAGAGGATTCGCACCTGGAAGGACACGTATCTGTTCGGACTTTTGGAATCGAACTACACCATCTACAAGAAACCGAGTGACAAGGAATGGACGACGCTTCCCGTGCCGAACGATTTCCGCACACCCGAAGACATCTATTTCAACGGGGACACCATCTTCCTCACGCGTCTGGGATTCGGTGCTCCGGTCATGACGTGGACCACAGATATGGGCACCACATGGAAGCAGGTAACCGGAACCGGTTCTACGCCGCAGGGAACTGTATGGAGCAACACGGACGGCCGTGAGCTTTACTCCGTGATGACCACCTACGTGGGTGCTAATGCCACAAACTGGTTGGTACGAAGTACGGATAACGGTGCACGTTGGGACACGGTTCGCCGGTGCGCGAACACGGCACCGGCATGTGTCCATGCCGACGGTGATCTTCTCATCGTGTCGCACGTGGGGTCGTTCGTCGCGGCGGATAGTGTTGGACGGATCATCATCTCCACCGACAGAGGCGCGACCTGGTCGGACATCAGCGGAAACTTCCAGCATATCATCAGTTACTCGTTCCACAGTCTGGGTGCCCTTGCCATCTTCGATCGCACCACGCTTATCGCTGGTGTGGATCTGGGTACAGGCGTCATACTGCGAAAGCTCGATATCAATACCACGTCCGTCACAGATGAGCGAATCGGTCACGACGAAGTAGGATACTACGATGCGACGAACGATGTGGTGCGTTTCCGCACATCGATGAACGGAGCACGCTACACCGTCACGAACGTCCGTGGTCAGGCAGTCGCCACAGGTACGCTCTTCGGCGATGTGCTAGATTTTTCCGGCGCGGAATCCGGTCTGTACCTCATCACCGTCCATACCGACACCGATGCACGACGGTTGAAAGTAGTGAAGTAAGAGACCTCTGTGCGGATACCTTTTTCACTCCTTTCTTGGCGAGTGCGTACCACTGTCGAACGCTTGTCACGGTCGTCCTTTGACGTGACAAGCGTTTTTTTT
>JBBATK010000019.1:0-17861 GCA_040398805.1 Kapaibacterium sp. (SeqCode)
ACAGCCCCGAAGGGGCTGAATAGCAATAGCCGCGGGTGAAACCCGCGGTTGCGCGAGTCAGGATGACTCTTCTTCTTTTTGAACGTCACAGCCCCGAAGGGGCTGAATAGCAATAGCCGCGGGTGAAACCCGCGGAAGCGCGGTCATCAATGATATTTCATCTTTCATCGATCACAGCCCCTTCGGGGCTGTGACGTCTATGTGTTGAGCTTCCAGGCGTCTTACGCCGCTTGCTTCTCGACTTCGCTCGAAGACCTCGCCGGAAGGATACCGACGTCCACACCAAAGTCCCGCTTGCGGTATACACCATTGGTATATACATTTGCATCACCACTCATTATCGGCACCCGCTCGCATGAAGACTCTATCCCTCAAGCTTGACGACGACATATTCATGGATACGGAACAGATGACGGCGAGTATGAAGCTTGCCCGTAACCGCTATATCAACGATGCCTTGGCTGCCTATAACCGGTATAACAAACGTCGTTTGCTGAGAGCGAAGCTTCATAAGGAATCGGCGCTGGGTGCGCAGGCTTCCATGGATGTCCTGAGGGAATTCGAGGCGATGATCGATGAAGGATGATCGATGAAGATTGCAGGGCGAGAGAAGACAGTCCGACAATACGAACTCTGGCTTGCCGACCTCGATCCAGGTCGCGGCACCGAGCCGGGCAAGACACGTCCCGTCGTCATCATCCAGACCGACCTGCTTAATGGCGTCCATCCCTCCACGCTCGTGTGCCCCGTCACGTCCAACGTCGACAAGGAACTCACCCTTCTTCGCGTCCATCTGCGCAAGAAGCAGGCAGGCGCAGCCGGCGATATCCTTGTCGACCAGATCCGTGCCATCGACAACCGACGATTGATACGTCGCCTGGGGACCCTGTCGCGGGATCAAGCTCGTACCCTCCGCACCAACCTTCGTGTCGTCCTGGATTTGGATGACTGACCCGATGCCGTCTCTCCACCCCCTCTCCCTCTGGGAGATGGCCGGGGTGAGGGCTGATGGTAATAGCTAGTCCCGCGAGGTCTTCGAGCGAAGTCGAGAAGCAAGCGGGGCAGGACGCTTGGAAACTCAACATGTGGGGACGCCCCTCCCCGCGAGGTCTTCGAGCGAAGTCGAGAAGCGAGCGGGCGAAGACGCTTGGAAGCGCACCATGTGACGTTCAAAAGGAAAGAAGACTCATCATCAGCGCGCGCAACCGCGGGTTTCACCCGCGGCTATTGCTATTCAGCCCCTTCGGGGCTGTGACGTTCAAAGGGACGAAGATTCATTATGGCGCGCGCAACCGCGGGTTTCACCCGCGACTATTGCTATTCAGCCCCTTCGGGGCTGTGAAATGAAAATCAGGAACAGGGATCATCATCTCGCGCAACCGCGGGTTTCACCCGCGGCTATTGTTGTTCAGCCCCTTCGGGGCTGTGACGTTCAAAAGGAAAGAAGACTCATCATCATCGCGCGCATCCGCGGGTTTCACCCGCGGCTATTGATGTTCAGCCCCTTCGGGGCTGTGACGTTCAAAAGGAAAGAATACTCACCACGGCCGGGCGTCAGCTCAATTCCGCTCCCCAACGGCCCGCTCCCTTCTCATGATAACAACTTTTCCATGAGCTCCGCGACATAGAAAGAAAACGCCAAAAAGTTATCATGAGAGCACTCACATAGAAAGAAAAATCAAAAAACTTTCTACGTCGTGGCCCTTGTGCAAAGAAAACGTCGTATCTTTGTGCCATGAACTACGACATCCACATCTTTCCGCCGGATCCCTCCGTTGATTTGGAGACGCTTGACGTTCTGCGTCAACTGGCGCATTCATACCGCGCTCTTGCCGAGTTGAAAGGGGCTGTGCTGGCCATTCCCAATGCAGGTATCCTTATCGACACCTTGCCTATACAGGAGGCGCGCGATTCGTCCACCATCGAGAACATCGTGACGACGCAGGACGAGGTGTATAGAACGGCGGCGTTCGAGGGAGAATTCAGCGGCGCTGCCGCCAAGGAAGTGTATCGGTATACGCAGGCATTGCGGACGGGCTTCGATCTGCTTCGGCGTAACGGCATTCTCCGCACGGCGGATATCCTGAAGATCCACGAGGAACTTCTTGGTGTGCGCTCCGAGTACCGGCGCGTTCCCGGCACGGTCTTGAAGAACGCCGTGACGGGGAAGACGGTGTACACGCCGCCGCAGGACGGGCAGGTGGTGGAATCGCTCATGGCGAACTTCCTTACCTGTTTCCACGGAGCACGTCAATGGAAGGCCGATCCGCTCGTCCAGATGACCGTTCTGCATCATCAGTTCGAGAGCATCCATCCCTTCACCGACGGCAACGGTCGCACCGGGCGCATCCTTAATCTTCTGTATCTCGTGCATCACGACATGCTGGACGTGCCCGTGCTGTACCTGAGCCGTGCTATTGTGCAGAATAAGGAACGGTATTATTCCTTACTGCAGCATGTGCGCGACACAGGCGAGTGGGAGCCATGGATACTCTACATGCTTCGCGCGGTGGAGACCACCGCGCAGGAGACGCTCCTGAAGGTGCGCCGTATCTGTGGGCTGCACGCAGAGGTCTCGCAACGCATCCGGAACGAACATCCGCGCATGTACCAACCGGAACTCGTGCGGCATCTGTTCGCCTATCCGTACACGAAGATCGATCATGTCATGCGGGCATGCGATGTGTCTCGTCCGACCGCCGCGAAATACCTCTCGGCACTCGAGGCCATGGACATTCTTCACATGACCAAAGCGCATCGCACCAATCTGTATCTCCACACCGAGTTATTCGATATCCTCAGCACCTGATCGTTCCGCACGGGGGCGCGCAGAACAACCCTGCGCGCCCCTTGTGCGTTCGTTCACACGGCTCCGTCACCCTCCCCCCCCCTCGGCTCCGCGCCTTAATACTGCACCGGATACAACGGCTCGCCCCATTCCTGGTCGGGATCGTCCATCATGATATCGATCATCAGCGGCACGATGGTCCGCATCACCTGTGCGGCGTCCTGCACCTGATCGCGGTTCGCGGAACTCTTCCACGTGGCCGAGCCGTGGACGATCTGGTTGCGAAGCACATAGAGTCGAGAGAGCACCAGCCGCAGATAGGTGTACACATCGCCGTGGTTCAAGGCGCCATGCGCCCGCCGGATGTCGTTCGTCAACGCCGTCTCCCAGTCCACCGTCGAGCCCGGCGTCGTGCATCGCTCCCAGTACTCCCACTGCACGTATTTATTGGCGATAAGGTTCTTCACGGCATCGGAAAAATCTTCGAAGAGCACCGTGTTGATGCGTTTTTTCCGGTCGGTGCCGACAAGCATGCGGATGAAGGCGTCGTACCGACCCTGCTCGCTTGTGGGAACGGCGGTATCGTTTATCTCCCGCGCATACGCAGCGTTGAAGGCGATCCACAGAAAGATGAACACGGCATCGGGATCGCCCGCCTCCTGCTCCGCCCGCTGCAGCCAGCTGAGCGCCCGGTGAATGCGCAAGGACACCGTGTTCGGCCATGAATCACGGTTCGCGCGATGTTTCTGTTTCAAGATGTCGTGGGTGAGAGCCGCGTGCATGATTATCCTCCTCTGTGCAACATCATTCAGGATGCGGTAAGATACACATGGTGCCGTCCTTACTATTCCGCATGCATCGCGGTCGGTGTTTTTCGGATAATTCCCCACGAGGAAGTAATTCCACGGTCGTCGACACGCACTTAAAACAGCCGCGACACATTATGTCGCATGTCGCTCTAGTTTCGCTATGTGTCATGCGCGACAGCGGAGCGTCTCCTATCCGCTCATCGGTCGCCGGCCTGTGTCTTTCATGACAACCGTCGTATCACCGTTATCTCTCTCTGCACCTTCATCACCATTATCACCATCATCGTATGAAACTCCAAACCCTGTTCCTGGATCCGCTCGACCGCCGTGCGGATCACTGCGTTGCCTTCGCCGAGCGTTTTCTTGGCAGCGAGACGTACTGGAACGCCCAGTATGCTCTTGCGCACAGCGTCCTTGCTACGGGACCCCTCTCGTGGCAGCATCGTTACTGGAGCGGACTCTTCTTGGACGTGCCCGTCGTGCATATGAATCTTCCCATGTGGGAGACGTCCTACGGGAACATGGTCATACCGGCCGGCTCGGGTCGGTCCCAAGGTCCGCACGGCAGCGGACGTCGCACATCGAGAAAGTCGGAACCGTTCGACGACCGGGATGTCGTCAACGGTCGTGGTCCGCTCGTGGAATCCGGCTCACTCATCATCGACCCGCTCGGCGTCTATACATCAGGCACGAACAGTCCGCTGCGCAACGGTACCCCGTGCATCGTCGTGTGCATCGACCGTATCGCGCGATTCGCGGCAGAGACATCCATATCACTTCATGCTTTGTATGCGAAGATCCTCGCACATGAGTTCGGTCATGCCTTCCTTGATGATCATGGGCAGAGGAATCATTATGGCGGACCCGACCCGTTCTGTCGCTTCATGGAGGAGACCTCCGCCAACCTCTTCGCGCGCATGTTCGTCCAGTCGGCAGCGGAGAGCGGCGTGCTGACCGCGCAGGACGCCGTCGGCCTCATCGACTTCATGCACGACCAACCGTCCGAATACGCCCTCGGCGCGGTGGTGTTCGAGCACATCGCTGCCGCGCCGCCCGTGACGATGGTAGGTCTGCGGAACAGACTGAAAGAATGGCAGATGAGGAAGGATGAACTCTGCACGGACCCCGCGAAGGCCGGAGCTCGTGGTCGGTACGTGCAGTTCGTCCAGGACCTCAAGAAGCCGCAGAACGATGCGGAGACGCCTGCCGCTTTCGACCGCGACGGATACGCCGCCATCGTGGACGAGCTCTTCGCACCATCACCATCGGTGTGACCGTAGCAACCCTTCGGCACCGACATCAACGAGACATCCATCCCCGTGATGCATCGTTGAGATGGTAGGTGAGATGGCGGCTGAGATGATCGCCGAGATGATGAGCGAGATGTCGGCCGAGCCGGTGACCGGACGACGTGTGCACCGCGCTTAGCGGACGCACACGTCGTTTGGTGTTTGTGTCACCGTACCAGCGGCGATGTGGCTCAGCCAGGCGCGGAGTTCACGACGCGCGTAGGTGAGCGGAGCGGAGACGACGAGCAGAGCGAGGAGGGCGATGAGCAGCTTGCGTGTTTTCATACGAAGGATGAGAGTGATGATGATGCGCCATGATTCATCATGAAGGATCGGGACGATGTCGTCGTCGTCCTTCATCGAGACATGGGCAAATACGGACCCCGTGCGACATAATGTGTCGCGACGAAAAAGTGCGTTTTTTCAGTCCGGAATAATTCGGTAAATCGCCAGCGAATCTTTTCTCCAGTATCCGCCGCGACCTGCGCGTCCTTTCATCATGGCAAAAAAGAAATCCTCGCCGAAGCGCGAACCCTCGTCCGCGATGCTGCGCCGCACCTTCGTCATTATGCGCATACTTTCATCGGAGCGTCTCACGACCACCGAGCTCATACGACGCTTGCAGGAAACGCAGGAATTCGGCGACAGGTCCAAGCGCACCATCCAGCGCGACCTACGAGCGCTCATGGATGCGGGTATCGCCGATTGCTTCGATGAATTCGGACCACCCGAGTGGTTCATTCGTGAAGAGTATGCCAACATCGTGCCGACGAAGTTCACCAACCACGAGCGCGTTTCGATCTATGTGCTCAAGAGTTATCTGACGCAATTCAAGAACACGGCCATTGCCAAGGACACAGAGAGTCTGCTGAAGAAACTGGATAAGACCGCCACGGGAGAAGAGGTGATTTCCATGTCGCTCGAACACGCCTTCGGTCAATACCATTACCGATACGACGATACCCTTATCGAGCGTGTGGTGGATTATATCGTCGGACGTAGGTCGGTGACCGTGACGTACCACAACTCCTCGGGGCAGACGAAGTCCTACGATGTCCAGCTCTGCAGGATGTTCCACTTCAATGGGGAATTATACGTGGCTGCGTACATCCAGAAGCACAAGACGTACAGCACCCTGGCGCTACGGAACATCCGGGCTCTGGAGGATACGAAGGTGGAGTATCTCATGCATGTGTTCCAGGAAGCGGAATTCCTTCGCACGCGCTTCGGCGTGTATCACGGCGAGCCTGTCGCCATCAAGCTTCATGTGCGGGCGGAGATGGGAGAGTTCTTCCGGAACCGTACGTGGCATCCCACGCAGAGCATGACGATGAACGAGGACGGATCCGGAGAGATGACCATGCGCGTTCCCATCGCTCCCGACCTCGTGTCGTGGATCGTCGGGTGGAGTCCGTACCTCTCCGTCTCCTCACCCAAATCCCTTCGCACGCAGGTGGTGCAACGTTTGGTGGATGGTGCCGAGGCCAACGATATCACCGCTGCCCGCGAACTCATGAAGAAGAAACCGCGGGCGAAGCGCTGATCCATGAACAGGCTCTTCCTTTCCAAATCCGAATTCATCCACGCGTACGATTGCGATACTAAGCTCTGGTATATGAAGCGCGGGTATCCTCGCACGGAGGATGCCGACGGCTCCATGCGTCATTTCGCCCGCAGCGGGTATGTGGTCGGCACGATGGCGACGCTCCTTTTCCCCGAAGGGACGGAGATCACGGGGAGCACGGAGCAGGCGCTCGCCGCGACACGACAGCTGATGCACAAGGAGCATGTCACTCTCTTCGAAGCCGCCTTCCTTTGCGATGGATTCCTCGTCCGCGTGGACATCCTGGAGAAGAGAGGAAATGTCATCCGCATTATCGAAGTGAAATCATTCTCGAAGTCAGCGCGTGAGGGAGCGAAAACGATCGATGTGTCGTACATGCGGGATATCACCTTCCAAGCCATGGTGGTGAAGAAGGCTTTTCCTCGCGCCGACGTGCAGTGCACCGTGTGTTGCGTGAACAAGGACAAGGAGAATACCGTTCCGGATATGGCGAGGTGGTTCCGTGTGGAGGAAACGGTGTCGCAGGCGAAGGCCGACACGGACCCCACGACGGGGCAGGGAAGCGCCCTCCCACGGCGTCGCTCATGGACGCATGTCCGTGTAGAGTTCACGGGCGACCTCGAGCAGCTACAGCGGGAGCATCTGTTGCGATTCATCGATGTGAACGCCCGTGTCGGATCCATGATGTCCGACGTGGAAGCACGAGCGCAGGCGTTGCTCGCTGTAGTGCGGTCGGACGTGAAGCCGGCACCGATACGCGCCGTGCGGTGCAAGGATTGTTCGTACCGCGTCGCGGCCGACATCTATCCCTCGGGGTTCGACGAATGCTGGGGCGCCGATGCCCGTCGCGCCACCATCCTCGATGTCGTGCAGATCGGCAACCTGAACCGGCCCACGCTTGGAAACGGCGGAGTGTCTGCCATCGACGTCATGATCGCCGAGGGGAACGTCACGAAAGAGGATCTGGCAGCGTCCGGCATCGTCAGCGAATCCGCGTACGACGGCGCCGTGTACATCGACGTGCACGGGTTGCCGGAGCAGGCCGATGATGGTTTCGCAGCAGCGCTGACGGCGTTACGGTATCCGTTGCATTTCGTGGACTTCGAGACGAGTGCGGCGGTCACTCCACCGGTGGCGGGCCTTCGACCCTACGAGTCGGTGGCCTTTCAATGGAGTTGTCACACGTTGCGTGAACCGACATCCGAACCCGAGCACGCGGAGTGGATCGACCTTGAACATGATTTTCCGTCGCAAGACTTCGCACGCGCCCTCCTGGACCACCTGCACACATTCGGTACGGGCGGTACCGTGCTGACCTGGTCACCGTACGAGAAGAGGACCTTGCAGACCATCAAGGATCATCTGCGACGCGGACTTGGGAATGACCAAGCGGATGAGGTGATACAGGAAATCGAGACGCTGCTCGGGAATACGGATGCGAACGCGGGCATCAGGATCGTCGACATGGAGCATCTGCTCAAGCACCACCACTATGTGCATCCCGGAGCGGGCGGGCGGACCTCGATCAAAGCGATTCTGCCTGCCATCCTGTCGACAACCCCAAGCCCCCGCATCGCAGGGTGGCTTCAATCATGTAACCTGTATCAGCCTGCCTCGTCGGGCATCGCCGATCCGTACACGCTTCTTGTCAACGACGGCAACGTGGGCGGTGGAAGTGCCGCCCTTCATGCCTATGCCTCGGCTGTTCATGGCGGTTTGACCCCGGAGAAGCGGGATACCCTCCGTCGCTCCCTTCTGCGGTATTGCACAGTGGACACCCTTGCCATGGTCATCGTGTGGGAACATTGGCTGAACCGTTTTCCGCTGCCCGCAGGTCCTGCGGCCTGAACCCTTCCTGTTCGAGCTCGTGGGACGAAGACGATGTCGTCGCCACCGCCACTGCCGTCGCCATCGCCACTGCCGCTGCCGCTGCCGCCACCACCGCACCGTTCACGCTTGTGCAAAGTATTTTCACCTCCCCGAACATGCCGCGACACATTATGTCGCACCCCGCCCGAAGTTCGCAGTGTGTTTAACGCGGAGGGGTGATGATATGGCGTACGGATCGGACAGGATACGTCGCAAGGCGCAGAAGCGTGCTAACGCGCGACTGACGTTGTCGGGCGCTATCGGTCCCGCTGAGGATGGTGGTCAACGGAATGTCCCCATCATGCATTCAGGTGACCTCGTGTTCGATGCGGAATCGACGATCATAACGATAGAGATACTGATTGTTCAGGGCGACCTGAAGGTATGTTCAATTACATCATTGGAAGGAGTGGTAGGCATCATGAGAATAGGAGGCGACATGGTGTTCGAAGGAGCACCTGCATTGCAATCGCTGCCCAAGGAGGTCCTTGTCGGCGGCAGTGTCACCATCAGCGAGTGCGCGGTGTTGGGAACGATCGGCGTGATGCGCGCCGGTGGCGACGTGGCCATCACGCGGTGTCCGAAGCTGGAAACGATTGAGGACGGTCTGGAAGTGGGCGGCAAGCTCGTGATCGGTGCATGCGGCTCGCTGAAACAACTGCCCCGCGGCATGAAGGTGACGGGCGACGTCTTTCTGGATGCTCACGCTGCATCGCTCGGCATTCCCCCCGACGCCGTCATCGGCGGCACGATCATCCGCTTCAACACACCATAGCAACGATCCGCCATCCCGACGCAACGTCGGAACGATAGATCACTACACCACCGGACGAGAGAACCCCCTTCATACCTCCGGTTGGCGGCAGGGCACGTGCACACGCGCCCTGCCGGTGTTGTGGGGGAGGGGCTCACTCCCTCTCCCTCTGGGAGAGGGCCGGGGTGAGGGCTTGCGTGCCAACTATCTCGCTCGGAGAATGACGGGGTTTGGACTTGGTGGTGAGTCTTCCCGAAAAAAAACGGTGGGCTGCTCTACAGCCTGACCCTAACCCTCTCCCATAGGGACACGGAAGATGTCAGAGGAGGATATACGCAGCCATGAGGACGATGGTTTTCTCGGGACGTGCCGGGAGGTTCAGGTCTTCGCGGCTGCCCCCAGCGCCGCGTCCAACTCTTCGCGTATCCATTCGTCGCTCGTTCCTCGGGCCTCGAGCTCGTCCATGATGGCGCGCATGGTGCGAACGCTGTAGTGGGGATCCCCGTTCAAGCGGTGGGCCTTGGCAAGGTCCTTCAGCGTGTACATGTCGGCCTGGCCGCTGCGTTCTTGTTGATACTCCGCAAGGGCGCTGAAGGTTTCGATGGCCTTCGGATAGTCGTGTGTACCAAGATACTCCTCACCGAGATTATTCAGCAGCGCCCACGTCCAGCCGTGCTCCTCGGGATGCTCGCGGACGAGATCCATGCCGCGCAGATTCTGCGCGATGCGTTCTTCAGGGGTCGATGCAGCAAGGGCGATCATGTGTACGGCATCGATGGCAAGACGCCATAGACTGTTCGTTGAGGCCACCTTCTCCGCTTCCCGGAAGTACGGTAGCGACGTGTCCGCATCGCCCGCGGAGCGATGGCAACGTCCACGTTCGAGCAGAGAGCGCGTGCGCGCGCGCGGGAAGGCATCGCCGGGAACCGCATGCAATGCGCGGTCCACGTCATCAAGGATCCGATGCGCGTCTGTGAACTCGCGTTGCAGACTGTATGTGCGGGCGATCTGGGTTTGCATTTCCACCAGCAGTTCCGTTTCCGCCCGCACGTCGTCGCGTGCGACGGCTTCGAGAAACCGTTGCCGGGACCCCGGCGGATCGTTGAAGTCCCACAGGGAGGCGATGGTCGGTATGGTATCCATGCGCGAAGATACGCTCGAGACGACAAGAGATCGAAGATGGCTGAGCGAGACCACCTTCTCGGATGGTCCGAAGTGAGTATGCGATCCGTTTGTTGTTAAACTGTGCCGCCCGCAGAACTGTCCAAACCTTGCTTCGCATGCCGACCGTGCCTGTTCGTCGCTGCTCTTCCGTAGATTCACCTACGGATGTCAATCGTCGAGGAGACAGCGCTGCGGAATAGGCAGCGACCGAGTCCGATTGTTCCACGCATCATCGAGAGGTTCACCATGCGGCAATACCGAGCGTTGTCCGTTTCCTTGCCACTGTCATTTTTCGGCACGCTCTGCCTGTGCCTGTTCCTTATTGCCGGCGAAGTGCGGGCTCAGAGCGACCGGTATGACAGCATCTCCACGGGTGGACGCTGGAGAACCTTCTTCACGCATCTGCCCTCAGGATATGTTGCAAATCGGAAGTACCCGCTGGTCCTGGCCTTCCACGGCGGCGGTCCGTTGGGATATCAGTCCATCCAATACCAATCGCAGCTCACGGCGAAGTCGGACTCCGCTGGGTTCATCATCGTGTATCCAGAAGGCGTGCGCATTGCCGGCAACCGGACCTTCAATGCGGGTGGTTGTTGTGCGCCGTCCACGACACTGAATATCGATGATGTAGGATTCACCGGAGTGCTGTTGGATACGTTGTTCCGGCGATTCGGCGTGGACACCACGCGGGTCTATGCCACGGGTTTTTCCAACGGTTCGCTTCTTTGTTACCGACTGGCGTCGCAGCTGTCGGGACGCTTCGCGGCCATCGCGCCCGTGGCGGGAGACCTGGTCTATGGGCCGTGGGCACCGCTTCGCGCCGTGCCTATCATCAGTTTCCATTCCTATGCCGATCAGAACATCAAATACCAAGGCGGTGTCACGATCGGTACCACGGGAACGTACTTTCCTCCGCAGGACAGTATCATGGGCGTCATCGCGTCGTCGTACTCCTGCCTGAAACGCAAGGACACCGTGCGAATCGATCCGCTCACCTACGATCACTTCGTCTATGCGGATTGTCGATGCGGTGCGGTGCTGGAACAGTATGTCACCCACGATGGCGAGCATTCGTGGCCCGGCGGACTCGCCTCAGGAAACGTCAGCGCGAGCAAGCAGATCAGCGCCACCTTCCTCATGTGGGAGTTCTTCCGGAAATACACCACCGCCTGCGAACAGACCTCGGTGCCACACGATGAGGACGATCTTGATGTCGGCTCCGTTCGACTGTCGCCGAATCCATTCCGCGACCGCATTCATGTGACCGACTGTCCTGACGGCGTCTCGGGCGTGCTTGCTGACGAATCAGGGAGGATCGTCGCCCGCTTCGCCGACATCTCCGATATCGACGTACGCGACCTCTCGTTCCTTCCGCGTGGGAGGTATTTCCTCCGGCTGCGCGGTGCGTCCTCGGACCGATTGGCCGAACGCACCTTGCTGGTGGTGAAGGACTAGGAAGTTCCGCCCGCACGGTAACCGCGACGGTAAGTGCCATTCTGCATGTTGGCATCCTGCGCAGGTCAACCCTCCGCATCGATGTCGCGGGATCCGACTTCTATGTGGTTCGGCAGGTCGGTAATGATTGCAAGGGCGATGTTTCGGGGAGGATGGGGTACGGACATATCCGCTGATCGAGACGACGCCGGTAGTCCGGAGCGCACGGCATGTGCGAAGCGTGTCTTGTTCTCGGAATCTCCGTCATATCCTCCGGTTGCCATGCGCATATAGTGAGACGATGAACATGAAGAACACGACATGGACGTCGTACGACGAACGGTGATGCATGAACGCCTCGAACGCAGGATACGTCTCTGCACGACAGGAAGAACGGCCACGGCCCCGGCACGGCGGAGTCCGCCATCACCGGGTGAAACGAGAACGAGAAGAAGAAAGGAGAAAAGATCATGAAGATATCTGACATCAAGAACATCCTGCCCGGCCTCGCGGACGTCGTCTTCGTCATGGAAGACGGACGCGGGGTTCCCGCTCACTTCCATGTCACGGAAGTCGGTCAGGTGACGAAACATTTCATCGATTGCGGCGGTACGGTGCGTCACGAAAAAAGGGTGGGGTTCCAGCTGTGGACCGCCAACGACGAAGACCATCGTTTGAAGCCTGCGAAGCTTCTGAGCATCATCGAGCTGGCCGAACGCACGCTGGGCTTGGAGGACGCCGAGATCGAGGTGGAGTATCAGGGCCAGACCATCGGTAAATACTCGCTCGCGTTCAACGGCAGCGAATTCGTCCTCAAGAACACCATGACCGATTGCCTTGCCCCCGACCGCTGTGTGGTGGTACCGAAGAAACGCATCGCGCTTGCCGATCTGCCGGTGACGGGGTCCGCGTGCGCTCCCGGCTCGGGCTGCTGCTGATCCCTTCGTGCTCCGATCATGCCGCGCGTGCGCTCCCGAAGGGGAAGGATGTTCCGGCGGATGGTGCATGACCATCCGGAGGAAGGTTGAGAACGTCATCCGGAGGAAGGTTGAGAACGTCATCCGGAGAAAGTTTAGAACGTCATCCGGAGAAAGTTTAGAACGTCATCCGGAATGTCGGCACGAGGAAGAATCCCTGTTGATACTCCGTCGAAATCGTGTTCGTGCGCGGGTTGTAGCGCTGAAGGAAGATGTTCTGATGATTCGAGATGTTCTGGATGTCGATGGCGAACTCCATGGTGCTCCATCCATATTCCCAGCGGTAGCCCACGCGAAGGTCCGTGCGGAAGTAGGGGGTCTGCCGTTCCGAGAACGCGCGGTCGGTTTGGAACACGGCCGTTTTCTGTGCGGCGGACGCCGCCGTATCGAGCGGTGTCAGGAAACGTCCGCCCGTCAGACTCATGCGCACATTCACGAACAGCGTGAAGTCGGGCGTGAGCTCCCACTCCTTACCCGTGAGCAGGTTCGCCACATAGCCCGAGTTGAACGCGGTGTTGCGCGAGACGCCGTCGCTGCCCTTGTAGGTGGAGTTGAACAGCGACGCCGTGGCCAGTGCATAGAAGCCGTCGGTGAAGAAATGCTCTGCAGTGAGTTCCACGCCTATGTTACGACCCGTGCCGGTGTTCACGAGACTGTCCTCCAGGTCCGGACCGAAATCGTTGCCGCCGTTGAGTGCGCTGTACGAGGAGGAATGACGGGTGACGGGGACGTCGAAGAGCGCTTGCATGTATCCCTCCGCCCGCACCCGTATGCGGTTCGTGGGCGTCCACTCGGCACCGACCACGCCGTGATGGGACTTCGTGAACCCCATGCCCGCGTTCGTCGCCACGGGTACGCCGCCTTCGAGCGTCAACACATGATACGACTGCGGTGACTGTGTCTGTGCGTGCAGGCCGTAGCCAGCATTCAGGGAGATGTTGTCGGACACGAAGACCTGAAGTCCTGCGCGAGGTCCGGCGGTAAAGGCCTTACCGAAGGTATACTGCTGTGCATGGACACCCGCCGTGGCCACGAATACCTGCGAGATGATATGGCGGATGCCCGCATAAGCCTGAGTCAGCACGCTCGTGCTGTCGCTGCGGAACGCGTAGCGTTCCCGAGGCGTGCTCATGTCCACGCGGGCGGAGATATCGGCGATCCTGTTGTCCACGATGAAGCCTGCCTGCAGGGTGGTGGCGGCGGACAGTTTGTGCCGAAGCGAGCCGACGGCGCTGATGGTGGAGAGGACGTTCTTCACGCTCGTGTTGCGGGAGGGAGTGCGATCGGTCCAATCCAGGGTGTCGATGGCGACCTCTTGGTCGAAGCCGCTGTAGCCTAGCGTCAGCGACGCACGGGTGCGGTCGCTCAGGGTGACATCGTAGCGAAGACCCGACCACATGGAACGGAACTTCACATACAGGTCCTGATTGGGATCTCCGTAAAAGTTCTTCGTCGTCGTGTCGATATCGTTGCCGGGAAAATCCACATTGCTCATTCCGCCCGTGGCGAATAGCGTCAGCGTGCCGCCGTCGTGGATGGGCATGGTGGCGTGAAGGCTAAGGTCTTGATAGACGGGCACGGACTTGCCCACACCCACATCGATACCGAGGTTCGAGAACAAGGCAAGGGTGGAGTAGCGGTAATTCATGAGGAAGGATCCGCCGTTGCCGAGCGGACCCTCGACACCGCCTTCCAAACCGTTGAAGCCCATCATGACGGTGTACTCCATCTTCTCGTTGTTACCCGGCCGCATGCGCAGGTCGAACACGCCTGCCACAGCGTTACCGTACTGCGCGGGGAAGGCCGAGGAAAAGAAGTCGCTCTTCGCCAGCAGATTGTTGTTCAGCATGCTCACAGGTCCGCCCGATGTTCCCAGAGCGCCGAAGTGATTGGGATTGGGGATGTTCATGCCTTCCATCTGCCAGAGCATGCCCGCGGGCGAGTTGCCGCGCACGACGATGTCGTTCCGAGCATCGTTGGCACCCACCACGCCAGCGAAGTTCTGTGCCATGCGGGAAGGATCGCCCAGCGCGCCCGCATACCGCTTGGTGTCGTCCGTATTGAAGGTACGGCCCGAAACCATGGCCATCTCGGAATTCAGCACGAGTTCGTCCTGCTCTCGGGAATGCGTCACGACAAGCTCCTTGCTCTGTACGGAGTTCTCGCTCATGGGGATGTCCATCACCACTTCCTTGCCCGAGGTCACGAGCACATTGTCCATGCGCACGGGGTTGTATCCTATGCTCTGCGCCACGAGGGTGTAGCGTCCGGCGGACAAACCGCTGAGACGGAAGACACCTTTCAGGTCGGACACCGCGCCACGAACAAGACTGTCGTTCCGCAACACCCTAACGGTCACTCGCGGAACGGGCGCGTTCGACACGGCGTCGAGCGTGCGGCCGCGAAGGGTCTGACCCGGCGCAGATTTCGTGGCGGCGCTTTGCGCGTGCGCCTCCGGAAGAATCATGATTCCCGAGAAGACCGAGAGAAGAAGAAGGACGAATGCGTGCATGGTGGTGCGTGAGTAGGTGGACAATGGTTGCGACGGCGACTGCGAGAATAATCGCCGCGTGGGCTGATGACGCTGCGAAACTCGCACGTGAGGACGGAAGAAATCATTGATGTTTATCAAGAGCGGCGGGAAGAGCGGGTTTCTTGACCTAGGTCAAGAGCGTTCCGTTCCGGATGACGAGGATGGTTGTGCCTAAACCCTTGTATACTGCTACCTCGCAGCGCGGATGCGCGAGAGCGACTCAGGAGCAATACCGAGGAAGGAGGCGAGCATGTACTGAGGAACGCGTTGCACAAGCGAAGGATGCTCGCGCACGAAGTCCGCATAGCGCTCGGCGGCGGATTTCAGCTTGTAGGAATCCATCAATCTCATGGTGTCACCGATGACATACTCGGCGATGAGGCGTCCCAGCCGCTCGCCGCGAGGATCCGCGGCATACATCCGTTGCAACTCGTCATAGGTCCACTCATACACGATGCTATCCTCCAAGGCCACGATGGAATGTCGCGCGGGGGTGCGTGTCACGAAACCCACATACTCCGTAACGAAATACGGCGCTTCGGAGAATCCCGCGGTATGCTCCTGACCGTCGATCTGCTGAATGTTCCTGAGCAGACCCTCGGTCACCAATCCCAGGCGGTCGTTCTTTTCGCCCATACGCAGCCAGTGCTCGCCCTTGGTCACCGTCACGGGGCGCGCATACTTCAGGAGTACTGCCAGCATCTCATCATCAATGGGCATGAAGCGCTCGTACACCTGACGGATGAGACGGATATCGGAGTCGGGGATGGGGAAGTCTCTCATGGATCGACGGTGAACGACATGGATTTCCACGTGATGGCAAAAGCAACGTCGGCAGCGACGTCGGACAAAAATATCACAGGAGATACTTCGACGGGAATGCCTCGCCGTGGAAACGCCAAAGGGCGACCGTGCGGTCGCCCTTTGTGTTGAATGTTCGGCCTGGAGGCGCTTGCGGAGAGGGCGGGATTCGAACCCGCGGTAGCGGTATAACCACTACGACGGTTTAGCAAACCGTTGATTTCAGCCACTCATCCACCTCTCCGTGTTTGAGCTCCGAAAGCGAGCACCGGACCGATATGTTCACTGCCGCACACGTGCGGGCCACAAAAATACGAGAAAGTGCGAGCCGCGACGGAGTTTTTTCCGCGGTCCGAGGTTTTGCGCTCGTGCGTCCGTTGTGAGCTTCGGTAAACGCCCGAACCGGCTGGTCACTGGATCTTCACCCGGGGGTCCAGCCACGCGTACACAAGGTCGCTCAGGAAATTGATGAGCACGAAGATGGTGGCCGAGAACAGCACGGCGCCTTGGATCATGGGGTAGTCCAATTTCTCCACGGCATCGAGCGAAACTTTTCCCAGACCCGGCCAGTTGAACATGTATTCGATGAAATACGCGCCGGCCAGCAGACCTGCGAACCAACTGCCGACGGTGGTCACCACGGGGTTCAGCGCGTTGCGCAAGGTGTGTTTCAGGATCACGACGCCGTCGCTCAGACCTTTGGCCTTGGCTGTGCGCACATAGTCCTGCCCCATCACATCCAGCATGCTCGATCGTGTCACCCGCGCGATGATGGCGAGTGGACGAATGCCAAGGGTCACAGCGGGAAGAACCAGATACACAGCGCCTCTGTTCACATACCCCGAGATGGGGAACCAATCAAGCCACACGCCGAAGACCATCATGAACAATGCGGCCATGACGATGGAAGGGAGTGATATGCCGAACTGTGCGATGCCCATGATGACGGAGTCCAGCCAGGTGTTGGCCTTGATGGCGGCAAGCGTACCGAGTGCGATGCCCAGAATGGTCGCCACGAACATGGCCACTCCGGCCAGCAACGCCGTGGCTTGCATGCGTTCGAAGATCACACTGAGCACCTCGCGGTTGGACGAGATGGAACGTCCTAAGTCGCCGTGCACCAATCGCTCCATGTACAAACCGTACTGCACGTACAGCGGTTTGTTGAAGCCGAACTGCTCCCGCAGCGCTTGGCGCGTGGCTTCGTCGGCCCGCTGTCCCAGCATCACGCGCGCGGGGTCGCCGTCGATGGAGCGCACAAGGAAGAACGACACCGTCACCACGCCGATGAGCGTGAGCAGAGTGTTGATGAGACGTCGGATGATGAAGGCGAACATCGGTATTTGCGTAGGTTGTACGAAGATGGACGTCCGGGATACGGATGATATGACGGACGCCGGTTGCCCGAGAAATTACGAAATGTGATATTGCCGCGGCAGTTCACATCTGCGCTTCGCCACTTTTCCCACTCTCCTCTCCACTCCGTGAACCCTACCGACATCCTTGGATACGCCGCCGCTTTCCTGACCACCTTCGCCATGCTTCCGCAGGCGCTCCATGTCTATCGCACACAGCAGGTGGAGCAACTCTCGGCCCGCACCTTCGGCATGGCCACCGTTGGCGCCGTCTTGTGGATCGCCTACGGACTCATCATCGATAACACCGTCATCTTTCTTGCCAATGCCGTGGGCCTGTGCCTGGTGGGGTACATCTTCACGAAAAAAATGCGTGGGTGAGGTCCTGTCGTCCCCCCCCTCTCCCCGCGGGAGAGGGATGGGGTGAGGGCTTGACGTTCACAGCAATATCGGCGAGGTCTTCGAGCGCAGTCGAGAAGCAAGCGGGGTAGGCGGTTTGGAAGCTCAGCACTCCGCTACAGCCC
>JBBATK010000020.1:0-17347 GCA_040398805.1 Kapaibacterium sp. (SeqCode)
AGGTTCAACGCCGAGCCCGCTGTGAACCACCCGATCTGTTGATTGTTCATGGTGTGCTTGAGCTCGATGGTGTCGGTGCTGCCGTCGCTGTGCGTGACGGTGACGGACAGGTTCTCGCCGGCCTTGAGAGCATTGATATCGATGGACACACGGTCGTCCTCATGGATGAGATCGTAGTCCGCCGTATTCACGAACGTGAGCGGCAGCATGCCTTGCTTCTTGAGGTTCGTTTCGTGGATGCGCGCGAAGGACTTCACGATGATGGCCTTGCCGCCAAGGAAGCGCGGTTCCATGGCCGCGTGTTCGCGTGATGAACCTTCGCCGTAGTTCTCTTCGCCCACTACTACCCAGCTGATGCCGCGGGACTTGTAATCACGCGCCGTTGCGGGCACTGCATCGTACGCTCCTGTGAAGACGTTCTTCACGGAGTTCGCGGTGTCGTTGGCGAAGTTGATGGCACCGATGAGCATGTTGTCGGAGATGTTGTCGAGGTGACCGCGGAAGCGCAGCCATGGTCCCGCCATGGAGATGTGGTCCGTCGTGCACTTGCCCTTCACCTTGATGAGCACGGGCATGTCGTGATACTCAGCTGCGACGGGTGCCGTGAAGGCTTCGAGTTTTTGCAGACGCTTGGAGTCTGCCGCGATGTTGACATTGACACCCGAGCCGTCGGCGGCGGGAGCCACAAAGCCGTCGGCATCAGGAACGAAGCCGCCTGTGGGAAGTTCGAGTCCTACAGGAGGATTGAGATGCACGCCATTGATAGGCTGCTTGGTGAAGTCCACCGTCAGATCTCCTGTCAACGCAAAACCGATGACCGTTTCCGGTGATGCCACGAAGGCATGGGTATCGGGATTGCCGTCATTGCGCGAGGTGAAGTTGCGGTTGAACGAGGTGATGATGGAATTGCGGTCGCCCTTTTGCACGTCGTGACGTTTCCACTGTCCGATACACGGACCGCAGGCATTGGCGAGCACGGTTCCGCCGACGGCTTCGAGCTTGGCAAGAATGCCGTCGCGCTCGATGGTGGCGCGCACCTGTTCGGAGCCGGGTGTTATGGTGAACTCGCTCTTCGTCTTCAGTCCTTTGCTTGCCGCATACTCGGCGATCTCCGCCACGCGACTCATGTCCTCGTAGCTGGAGTTCGTGCACGATCCGATGAGTCCGACGCGCAGCTCCTTGGGATAGCCGTTGGCTTCGACGGCCTTGACGAATTCGCTGATGGGCAGGGCTTTGTCGGGCGTGAACGGACCGTTCACGTGCGGCTCGAGGGCATCGAGGTCGATGTGGATGACCTGATCATAATACGCTTCGGAATTGCTGTCGATCTCCGCGTCGGCACGCAGGTGTTCTGCGACGCCGCGGGCGAGGTCGGCCACGTCGGCGCGATCGGTCGACTCCAGATAGCGGGCCATCGATTCATCGAAGGGGAAGATGGAGGTGGTAGCGCCGATCTCGGCACCCATGTTGCAGATGGTGCCTTTGCCCGTGGCGCTGAACGATGCACAGCCCTCGCCGAAGTACTCGACGATGGCGCCCGTGCCGCCCTTCACGGTGAGGATGCCTGCGAGCTTGAGGATCACGTCTTTGGCCGAGGTCCAACCGTTCATCTTGCCAGTGAGCTTCACACCGATGAGCTTGGGCATCTTCAATTCCCAGGGCAGACCCGCCATCACGTCGACGGCGTCCGCACCACCCACGCCGATGGCGATCATGCCGAGTCCGCCCGCGTTCGGCGTATGCGAATCCGTACCGATCATCATGCCGCCGGGGAAGGCGTAGTTCTCAAGCACCACTTGGTGGATGATACCCGCGCCCGGCTTCCAGAAGCCGATGCCGTATTTCTGGGAGACCGATCCGAGGAAGCTGAATACCTCGTCATTCTCCACGAGCGAGGTTGCAAGGTCGTTCTTCGCACCATGTTCAGCGCGGATGAGGTGATCGCAGTGCACGGTGGACGGCACGGCCACTTTCGGGATGCCCGCGCTCATGAATTGCAAGAGCGCCATCTGTGCGGTGGCGTCCTGCATGGCCACGCGGTCAGGGCTGAAATCCACATACGACACACCGCGCTGATGCGCCGATGCGGGAATCTCCGCCATGTGGGAGTAGAGGATTTTTTCTGCGAGCGTGAGCGGACGCTGCACGGCGGCGCGTGCCTTGGAGATGCGCTCGGGAAGCTGCGCGTACACAGCGCGGATGAGATCGATATCGAAAGCCATAGTGCGAAAGAAAAAGTGATGTCACAATGTCATTATCGGGAATGCGGCCCCGGAAACGTAGGGCAGGGACCGATGAGTGATGCAAATTTACGAAATCGCCCACAGAGGCAGGGCGGATGGGAGTGGCGGAGTGTTTACCAGCGAAGGACGCCGATATACCATCGTCCGAGGGCAAGGGCATCGCGAACGCCGAGCTTGGGATGGCGATGTCTGGCGGTGGGTACGGAGGCAAGACCTCGCAAGTATCCTTTGGCAAGACCGGTGATGCGGGACGGGTAAAGAACACCTTCGACGACGCGACGGAGGGTATACGCCGCAAGCAGGGGCACAAGCACCGTCCACGGTAGGTACGAGGCGAAGAACTCGATGCGATGATGCACGGCACCGAGCGCGCCGGATTGTTTCGGACGGTTCTTCCATTGCTTGAAGTGAAGGGTCGTGAAGCCCTTATGCCACACGGTGCGGTATCCTTTCATGTGGAGCTTCAACGCCAGCTCCATGCCCTCAGCGCCCCAGGTGTCGTGTGCCGCGTAGCCGCCCACCGAGCGTATGTCATCCGTCCGCATGCAGCACGCGCATTCGAAGGCATAGAGACCTTCATAAACGTCATTCTCGTGGACAATCTTTCCATCCGCATCCACAGACGGCAAGCTCGTACCGAGCAGTTCGAAGTCCGTTGTTTCATCCACTCCCGTGCGCGGCTGAACGCAGCGCGTGCTCAGCAGGGAAACGTCCGGATGCTTCTCCATCCAATCCGTGATGGCGTGAAAGTACTGCGCATTGCCGGGCAGGGAATCATCGTCGAGGCAGAAGATGTATTTGCCACGTGCCGCGCGGATGAATTCGTTGCGACCCGCGGTTCCCGTGTTCGTTGTCATCGCGAGGAGAACTACATCGGGGAAGTATTCGCGTACACGGGATACCGTGTCGTCGCTCGAAGCATTGTCCACGACGATCACCTCCATGGGCAGGTACGGACATTCGCGCGTGACCACGTGCAGGGTGCGCAGGAGGTCTGCGCAGCGGTTGTAGGAGAGGATGCCGACGGTGATGAGTGGCAGATGGGGGACGCTGCCGCCGGGTCGACTCTCTGCGCCGCCGAACTCCCATCCATATCTTTGCATGAGTTCGCGGTCGTCGGTTGCGAGATGAATGGATGCGTTCGTCGGCATGGTGCGATGGTCAGGATGCCGGCAAGTTACGCACCATCCTTGAAGAAGGCCGCGATGCTCGGTGACGGACGTTCACCACTGAACAGACAGAACGTGTATGGGTTCGATGACTTCTTTGCTCGGTGCGGTGCTGCGGTTCCTTGACCGTTGTACGCATAGCGACGCGGCGTTCCGCCGCAGCCGGCTCGCGGCCGTCGTCCTCGTTGTGCTCGTGGCCCTGCCCCGCTTCGACATGAACGATGCGGGCATCGGGTCGGTGACAGGCGATACGGTCGTGCACGACTCGCTCGGCGGGACGCACACGCGCGCCGTCGAGTCGCGGATGACCTCACCGGACGTGCGCCAATACACGTCGATGGTGCGCACACTTCGGGGCGAGGATGCTTCACTGCACGGCTTCGAACAGCCCGCGGCACCCTTCGCCTATCGCTTCCTACTCCCCGCCATGGCCTCGCTCGTTCCCGCGCCCGCCCTTACCGCGCTGGATCTTGTGAACCTTCTCATGCTCGTGGTGTGCATTCTTTTGCTTGACTCCTATCTCGCGGCGATCGGCATGGAGAGAGGTCAGCGCGTGGCCGGCATGCTCATGTTCGCTCTCAGTTTTCCCGTGTTCTATTACGGAGCCACGGGTCGCATCGATGCGGGCGGCCTGGCATCCATGCTTCTTATCCTTGCCGCTCATGCCCGCGGCCGCAGCGCTCTTCTTTTTGCGAGTGCCTTCATAGCGCCGCTGGCGAAAGAGACGACGGTCTTGGCGATTGGTATGTGCGTGCTCGTCGACGTGCTTGAACGACGTCCGCACGCCGTGCGACGCAGTGGAATGCTCATCGCCCTGTTCGTTGCGGGATCGGTGGCCTCGCGTCTCATCGCTCCCGTTTCCTCCACCCACGTCTGGAATCCGTCCGTGGCCGACACCATGACGAACCTCCTGCGTCCGCGCGCGTACCTAAGCTCTCTGCTTTCGTTCGGCGTGCCGGGCCTGCTTGCGGCGTGGCATGTACGGACCACACGGCGCTCGATGCGCGCACCCCTCGAGAGGGCGTTGATGCTCAGTGTTCTCGGGTGCTGCGCTGTGTGGATGTATTCGTTCGTGGCGGCGTACACGGACGGACGTTTCGTGTGGATCGCGTATCCCTTTCTTATTCCCCTGGCCGTCCTGGCGTTGCGTCGTTCGGATGCGGGGTCGACGCATGAAGCATGGCGACCCGCGGCATAGGGTTCACGGCATGGCGTCGAGCGAGCGGATGACAGCATCAATGCTATCGCGTGTGGAGTTCTCTGGACAGATGATGGGCTCGTGAAAGTGCAGAGAGATACGTGCGAACGGAAGCGGCAAGGCGAAGCGGTCCCAACTTTTCCTGAATACATACGCACGTGACACACGTACGGAACAGAACACGAGCGGCACTCCTGCTCGATGAGCCGCGACGACGGCGCCGGGCTTGGCCACGCGGGCAGGTCCTCGCGGACCATCGGGTGTGAGGAGCACGCGATGGGTCTTTGCCAATGTCGTCATCGTTTCCAATGTCTCCGCTCCGCCTTTGGACGATGAACCTCGCACCACGCGATAGCCCCAATCCGCAAGGAGTGCTGCCAGCAGATCGCCATCCTTGCTCAAACTCGTCACGCCCACAGCATCCTTGTCTGCGAAGTATTTCCAAAGAGCGGTCATCGACGAGTGCCAGAAGGCAAGGACGCACGGTGCCTGCGGCTCTGTTCCTGAAACGCGGAAACGCCACGTAGAGGCCAGGAGACGGAACAGGAGGGAGAAGATCCTCGTCTTCATGAGCGCCGTCCTTTTTCCTCTGCGCATCGCACTACATGCTCTGCAGCACGATGCGCTGCGCCGCTTTCGCCAAGGTGCGACCGGAGGTTCACGAACTCGTCGATCATGGTCGTGGCGGCCTGCGTATCGTGAAGCAGACGTAGCATCTCCGAACTCACACTCTGTGCCGTGGCCTCGTGCTGGATGAACTCGCGGACGAGTGGACGCTTGGCAAGGATGTTCGGAAGTGCGATGGAAGGGAGCTTCACAAGAAAGCGACCGAGCCGGTAGGTAAGGGTCGAGGTCTTATAGATACTGCACATGGGGAGTCCGCACAGTGCCGCCTCCAGAGTGGAGGTACCCGTCTTGATGCATCCCACGCGAGCGGTTTTCATGAGCGCGCGCGCATCATCATGGATAGTGAAGAGTCCGTCCTTGTTATACGCCTGCAGCAGTCCTGCGTCGATGGCGCGCGACCGGGCCAGACCGAACCGAAGGTGCGGTTCACGCTCGCGCAGGATATGGGCGACCGCGCGGAACAAGGGCATATGACGGTGGATCTCCTGTGCGCGACTTCCGGGAAGAAAGGCCACGGTATCGCTGCGCTCGGCGAGCGACGGAGGGGGAGCGGAGAAGTGCGGATCATCCAGAAGGGGATGTCCGACGAAGTGCGTGGTGATACCGAATTGACGGAAGAACTCTTCTTCGAAGGGAAACACCACGAGCAACTCGCTGACGCCGCGAGCGAACGATGCCGCGCGGTTCTTTCCCCACGCCCAGAGTTGCGGGGCGATGTACCAAACGACCGGAATGGCGTGGGAGGTGGCGAAGGCGCTGACGCGGGTGTTGAAGCCGGGATAGTCCACGGGCACGACGACATCCGGCTTCCATTCACGCAGAGCATGGCACGTGGCGTTAAGGATGCGGCGCAGCCGGGGGTAGTTCTTGGCGATCTCGGCAAAGCCGACGACGCTGAGCTGGTCCAGGGGCACGAGCGAGTGCAATCCTTCCGCCGCCATGGCGTTGCCGCCTATGCCGGCGAACTCCACGTCCGGCCGCATCGCACGCAAGGCGCGCATCAGGCGGGCTGCATGAAGATCGCCGCTGGACTCACCGGCAATGATGAACACTTTCATGGGGTGCGACGGCAAAATGATGGAAAGGGTAGCAAAGGGTAGCTCGGTACCGACCGCAAAAATGGGGAGATGGGCGGATACGCGGTGTTGGGGAAAAAAGAGCCGTGCTGTTTCGGAAAATGCGAGTATTTTTGCCCGCTTCCGTAGCTCAGCTGGCTAGAGCAGCTGACTCTTAATCAGCGGGTCCAGGGTTCGAGTCCCTGCGGAAGCACACGAAACACACAACCCTTGTTCAGCGAGTCTGAGCAAGGGTTTTTCGTTTCCCCTTTTTCCGTCCAACGGAATATCGAGGGGATAGTGAGGGGACGCTTAGGGATGAGCAGCCGGTACAGGAGCGGCTGTCTTCCCGTTCACACCTCCACCCACGGCATATGGCGGACCAGTGGCCATCGCGTGGCTTGTGCGCGACGTGTGAACGGATTGTCGTGAACCTCTGCGATGCTCACGGCAGGGAACATCTCGGGCGCGATGTCGTTCCGCAGGAAGAACACATTGAAGCCCATACGATGTCCGCCGATCAAGCGATACCCTTTGGATTCGGAGAGTTTCTTCATGGCGGCAAGGGAAACGGAGCGGAAGTCTTGCTCGGCTCCTTTCTTATCCCAGCAGGTGAATGCCGGATCGTAGGGGATCGTGAGACTACGGTCTCCCGGGATGATGTTGTGGGTTTCGAACACGCACAGGCGCGGGTTGATGGCATCGATCGCTTGCCAGATATGGTAGTCGTTGCCGTCCATGTCGATGGACAATAGATCGATCTCACCGGTGGCGCCGACGGATCGTAGCAGGTCGTTGATGTTGTCGCGGGTGATCCATGCCTGGCGGAGAGTGGGAGCTACGGAGAACGTCTCTTTTCTCGACTCGAAGAAGATGCGCGCCGAGCGGATGTTATCGGCATCACCATCGAAGAGCATGGCTTCGAACCCGTGATTGAGGACGAGGTTCGTGGCCATGCACTCGTGTCCGTTGCCGCAGCATAGCTCCACGACACGCCGATCGGTCATACCGATGGAGGCGAGGATGTAAAGGATGATGCCGTCTTCGTCCGACTGTGAATAGCAACGGAACCCGGCGTCGGCGATACGGGCATGCGTAGCACGTCCGCTTCTCGCATCGCGCTCATAGCCTTGCAGCAGTAGTTGCTGCGTTTGTTGATGGACAGAGTCGAGTTCCGACCATCGCTGCACGCGATGACGGCGCAGGGCGTTCACTGCGCGTCGGGCTCCGGGGATTTTCTTGATAAGTGCTTTCATGACATGTTCCGATCGTAGCGACGCAAAACTCGCGAGCGAGGCATGAACGTCGCAGCTTTTTTCGAAGATACCTTAAACTGCCAGCATGGATGCGCGTCAAATCGTCTGAATCATGTAGTTTTCCACGTCACATTCACTTCGGCTCATCATCATGAAGACCACTCTGCGTATCCTCCTTGCTTTCGTCTTTTGTTCCACGGCGTTTGCGCAGCAATACGACTTTTCGAGACTGGACAAGCTTCTGCAGGATTCGCTGCCGACGCTCGGGGGTACGGCTAATGAGGATTTCGGCGGATTGACCTTGCTCGTGTGGAAGAACGGCAAGCTCATCTACGACAAGTCCCTCGCCCTTCCCGGTAAGACCATGACGAAGACCCGCATGATGCCCATTGCATCGGCGTCGAAGTGGATGTCGGGAGCCGTCATCACATCCATGCTTGATCGCGGACTCCTACGACTTGACGACTCCGTGGCGCAGTTCATTCCCACGGCCAAAGGCGCTGCACGCGCCGCCACCTTCCGCCAGCTCTTCTCCTTCACTGCGGGATTCAAAGGCAACCTTACCGGTCCTACCGCCTGTGTGGAAGACCTGAACTCCAAAGTCTCTCTCGGGCAATGTGTCGACGAAGTCCTTGCCGCCCCCATGCCATTCAAACCCGGGGAAGTGATGAACTACGGATCCGACGGAATGCAGGTGGGTGGGCGCATGGCGGAGATCGCCAGCGGCGAGAAACTGCCGTCGGGAACCTGTTGGGATTCGCTGTTCAGTCGGTTCGTCGCTCAGCCTCTCGGCATGAAGCGTACCGGTTGGGATATCCCGCCTATCCTTTACACCGACAATCCGCGCATCGACGGTGGCGTGTGGTCGAACGCAGAAGAGTATCTTCTTCTCACGCGCATGATTCTTGGTCGTGGCGCTTTCGAAGGTAAGAGGGTGATTTCGGAGTCGGCCATCGACTCCATGCTGGCGGACCAGACCCGTGGCGCACGCATCGTGTTCTCGCCATACATGCAATACGATAGCATCGTGCCGGGCATCGATGAAACGCGCTACGGAATCGGCATGTGGCGGGAGCGCGTGGACAGGAGTTCGGGAGAACTTCGCGAATGTTCGTCGCAAGGGCGGTTCGGCTTCAGTCCATGGGTGGACTTCGAGCGCGACTATTGCGCAGTGCTGGCGGTGAAATCGGACCTCACTGCTATGTATCCGAGTTACGTCAAGATCAAGCAGCTCCTCCGCACCATTCTCGATGGTCCCACCGCTGTGGGAGAGGAGACGGAGGACATGAGCGACTGGCAACCGGCCGGATGCTTCGACATGCTGGGCCGACGGGTGAACGACGAGGATGCGCGCGGTTGCGTCATCCTGCTGTCCACGAACGGCCGCGAGTACCGATCCAAACTCGTCCTTCGATAAGTCCGAGTGATTTGTTGTGTGACGCGTGAATAGGATGGTGTCGTGTGGAGACTCCCGTTCAGCCGATCACGTCTTACTCTTCGCGTACAACGTAAATGCTGCCGAGGACGACGATGGCGGCGATGGCGATCACTGCCAGGGGTATTCCATGGATGAGCTCGAAGGCCTGTGACCATGTGTCCCTGCCGATCGTCCGGGCTTGGAGGAAGCGGTTCATGAACGCACCGCCCGACGTGAAAAGTCCAAGCGCCAGCACAGCCGCACCGACGAACGGAGCCGCTTTGTACATGCGGATACGCGTGGGCGTGATTCGTGGGATATTGACCGCGGGAACCGGTACTTGATCCATTTGTGCGAGAAGTTGCAGTTCGCGACGCAGCCGTCGTTCTCCTTCCATGACACGGTCGATGTCGTCGGCGTTCATGAGCGAACGAAGAGCGTCGAGCGTTCGTTTGTCGTCCGGTTCATTGATGAGGTCTTGCAGCAATCGTGCACGCACGTTGTCGATGGACTCCTTGCCTCGTGATTCGTCGTGGTCGTGTGTCGTTTTCATACGTCGGTTCCTGATGTGTCCTTGGTCGGTAAGGACGTTCGAACATACCTATCCGTCTTAATATTTGTCATAGCCGCCGAGTCGTTTCATGACCGCATCGCGGAGCGCTGTACGTCCGCGATTCAGCCTGGCCTTCACCGTCCCGAGAGGAAGTCCGGTGATGCGCGCAATATCATCATACTTGCATTCCTGTACATAGAAGAGGTCGATGACCACGGCGTACAGCGGCGAAAGGTTTTCCAATTCCTCGCGCAATACCTGGCGTATGTGGTCGCCGTCAAGGTCGTCGAACAGTGTCGGACTGACCGTAACGAACTCGTCTTCATTGAGCTCTTCGTGCCTGGGAGCCCGTTGCACGCTTCGAAGATGATTCAGGCACGTGGTGTAGGCGATGCGATGCAGCCACGTACCCAAGGAAGAATCACCCCGGAAACCGGGCAGTTGCAGATACGCTTTCGTGAACACCTCCTGCAGCATGTCGCGCTCGGTATCGACATCGCGTATCAGCCGACGGATCACGGAGTGAAGTCGCGGCGAGTACGTGTGGACGATGACACGGAAAGCGCCATGGTCACCGTCGCGTGCGGCCGAGAGGATATTCGAGGAGACATCTTGCATGCGCGTGCAATGTTAGACACCACGGACGGTAAAGGTTGCACCCTCGGTACAAAAGAAAAATATTCGACCGTCATGCAACCTTTGGAGTTCGACGATGTCGAAACGGCACATAAGCAGTCCTTCCATCACTTGCGGAGTACATCACATGAAAGCGAAAGCGGCAGATACGGTGGTCAAGGTCGTTCACGACACCATCCGTATAACGGATACGTCGTCAACATACACGGAAATCAAGAAAGGCATCACGGATGGTTTGGCGGAGTCTGAACGGGAGGATGCGGTGAGAGGTTACTCGAGCTCGTCAGCCCAGGGCATCGGCGATGTACTGGTTCCCGTTGTCATGTTCTGCATCCTCGGATACGTCATCAGTCGGAACATCGAGGCGAAGAGGGCGACGCGCTTGGCGATGATCGAGCGTGGAATGGATCCCTCGTTCATGGATACGAAGCCGAGCGACCGTTCGAAGATCTTCTCCTCCCTTCGCATGGGTATGTTCCTGGCGGGCATCGGCATCGGTCTCATTCTCGGGTATGTCACGACACCCGCAGAGGAGGCGAACAGTGATCTTATCATCTTTGCTGCGGGCTCTATCGGCGGCGGGTTAGGGTTCATCCTCTATCATTATCTGGCGCGGAACAAGGCGAAGAACGACGCGTAAGGTATCCGGACGGACCGATAGACGACGCGGGTGATTCATGCGCGCGAGACGATCGTTTCTCCGATGGCACTCCATGCGCTCGACCGTTCACGTCGGCGTAGTTCCTGAAGAAAGCGTTGCATGGGTTCGTTCATCGGTTCCGCGCTTTGCCGGAAGGTCTGGCAATGCATGGGAGCGATCGCTTGGACGTCGAGCGAGCATGCCATGGCGACGGCCTGTTCGGGTGTGCAGTGGTTGTCCGCGAAGCCATCGTAGGCGCCGATGGGCATGAAGGCGGTATGGATGGGCACACCTCGTAGTTCGCGGAAAGACTCCGTGAATGCCGTGTCGCCGGCGAAGAGCAGCGACGTTGTTTTCGAGGTCATGAGATAACCGTTATAACTGCGACCCGTGCGGGTGAATCCCTCTCTGCGGTCACGCTCCCACGGGTAGCGCCAGCCATTATGCAGTACTTCTACTGCGGTGATGGAAACGCCGCCGACGGAGATCGAATCCCACCAATCGAGTTCCCTGCACGACTTCCAGGGTAACTCTGCCACGATATCCTTCGTGTTGTAAGCGCAGAGACAGTGGACCGCATCCGGATAGGTGGA
The DNA here is from genome assembly GCA_040398805.1 of Kapaibacterium sp. (SeqCode). Taxonomy (GTDB): domain Bacteria; phylum Bacteroidota; class Ignavibacteria; order Kapaibacteriales; family NICIL-2; genus JBBATK01. Next base: position 11,388 of record JBBATK010000020.1, read on the forward strand.
GGTGATGTACTCCAACGACGCGATATCGGTATGGTCCATATGGGCATGAGAAAGAAGGACCAGGTCGGGCCGGGGAATCTCGTGCCGTTGAAGAGCCGGTGCGCTATGCCGGTTGATGCCTATGGTCCGCCCTGCCAGAGTGACGCCGACGGCGTCGAAGAGGACGGGATCGGTGATGATGATGGTGCCATGGATATTGAGAAGGATGGTGGAGTGACCGATCCAACACGACGTGATGGCATCGTTGTTCCATGATGAGGGTGAGGGACGGCATGGGCTTGCATGGGCAATGGCGGAGAGCACGGGCAGGGAGGTACCGGTCAATGCCGCTGCGGCTACCAGTCCCGACTGTAAGAACATTCGACGATGCATGGTGCAGGGCTCAAGGGTTTCACGTGATGCGACGGCTCATCGTGAGCAAAGTTCGCGGCGGTGTATTGTCCTGCCGTTACCCCTGTGTTAGCAAACCGTGAACTCGTGTTACGCCTTGGCAATGCACCGCAACCGTCTCCCGAAACGGGTACGTCGCCACATCCGTTTTTTTGTGATTTTTGCATCTCATTACGGCAGAACGCATGACACCCATACCTCCATATCATCCAAAGAACACCATTCGTATCGTCACGGCGGCATCGTTGTTCGACGGACACGATGCGGCCATCAATATCATGCGCCGGATCATCCAGTCCAGCGGTGCCGAGGTCATCCATCTCGGACACAACCGCTCGGTTCGCGAGGTGGTGGATTGTGCGTTGCAAGAAGACGCGCAGGCGATCGCCATGACGAGTTATCAGGGCGGTCACGTGGAGTACTTCAAGTACATGCATGATTGCCTGCAGGAAGCGGGCGCGGGACACGTGCGGATTTTCGCCGGCGGTGGCGGAACGATACTGCCGCAGGAGATAGAGGAACTTCATGCCTATGGCATCACGCGGGTATACTCTCCGGATGACGGACGGGAAATGGGATTGCAGGGGATGATCAACGATCTTATGGAGAAAAGCGACTTCGTTCCGCCGGAAACGCGCGGCTCTTCGTTGCTGGAGGATGTGATCGCCAAGAACCCTGTGGCTTTGGCCCAGGCCATATCGACAATCGAGCGCGGCGAATCCGACGGTCGTGAATGGACGGAGCGCGCCAAAGCATCCGCGCGTCCCAGATGCGTGCTCGGTATCACGGGTACGGGTGGTGCGGGAAAATCATCGTTGACGGATGAGCTGGTTCGACGTTTCCTTGAGGACTTCCCGGACCGGACGGTGGGTATCATTTCCGTGGATCCCTCCAAGCGTAAGACCGGTGGAGCGTTGCTGGGCGACCGTATCCGCATGAACGCGGTCCACAATGAACGGGTGTATATGCGTTCGTTCGCCACGCGCGAGGCGAATGTGGCGATGAACAGGCACGTTCGAGCGTCCATCGATGTGCTGGCTGCAGCGGGATTCGATCTGATCATCGTGGAGACGGCCGGTATCGGGCAGAGTGATTCCCAGATCACCGAGGTAGCCGATGTATCCTTGTATGTGATGACCCCGGAGTACGGTGCAGCCTCCCAACTGGAGAAGATCGACATGATCGATTACGCCGATGTCATCGCCCTCAACAAGTTCGACAAGCGAGGCGCTATGGATGCCTTGCGGGATGTGAAGAAGCAGGTTCAGCGCTCCAGAGGTTTGTGGGATCAGTCTCCGGACGATATGCCCGTGTACGGCACCATCGCCTCGCAATTCAACGATCCGGGTGCGAACAGGCTGTATGCCGTTCTTGTGAAACTCTTACGCGATCGTTGCGGCGTCCAGTGGACCTCCACCATGGACCTTCCTGTGGGCGAGAGCGAGAAGATCTATATCATCCCTCCTGAGCGCTCCCGATACCTCTCCGAGATCGTCGAGGAGAACAAGCGCTATGATTCACTCGTGAAACACCAAGCCGAGATCGCTCGTCGCTTGTTTCAATTGCAAGGCTCCATCCGGGAGCTAGAACGGTCACCAGGTTCTCATGGCACGTTGTGAGGCGGACATACCTTTCACTGCCGGATTTTCGTTCGTGAAGCGTGCCCACCTACCATTGCATGTCCTCCTTGTACTTCTTGGTGTCTCATGTACCTCGGTCCGTCGTGACGACAAAGGAATACCGGGGCGGAAGCCCGATGTCAACGCGATAAGTATAGACTCGACCGCATTGAACCCGTTTCGTCGTGCGATCGTCTCCGCAGCACTTCTCCTTCGTGGCAAGCCGTACTGTTTCGGGGGACAAGGGCCGGAGTGTTTCGATTGCTCGGGATATGTCGGCGAAGTCTTCAAGCGTCAAGGTATTGCGATTCCACGGACGACGACCGATTTGGTTGTTTCTTCCTGTTTCGTGGACGTGCGCGCAGATCAGGTACTTCCGGGCGACTTGGTCTTCTTCGACCTTGATGCACGCGGCAGCGTAACCCATGTGGGCATCATGCTTTCCCGCGATTTCATGATTCATGCGTCCACATCGCGCGGCATTGTCGTGGAAAATGTCCAAAAACACCCGTTTTCTGCCAATACGAGGACTTATCGTTCCTATGCAGCGAAAAAATGACGAGGCTGTTTTTCTGCCTTTTTGGTCATACGGGTGAACGTTTGATGATATAAAATTCATACGAAATTATCCAAGTTTTGCTTCGTGAAAACGATCTCAGTCGCTATTTTGACATCGAATCTTCACTGTTTCATGGACTAGGCGCGATCTGCCGATGTTTCGTCGACCGAGGATTCAAGGGATTTTTGTTTCCGAGAGGGAGATGGTAATCATCGGAAAAGTACGTCGGGGAACTGGAGTAGTAGAAGGTACGGCAACCGATTCCCGTGATAGGCGCTGTATGACTGAGAGTCGCTGGACTTTCGGACACGACGGACGGTTTCGTTGCCAGGTGTCACAACGGCAAATCATTCAACGAGAATTTTCAAATTCCATTTTTTCATCCTCTAATCAGGGAGTTTCTATGAACGTCTTTACAGGTGTCCTGCAAGGAAGACTGCGGTCCGCATTGGTCGCGCTTGCAGTGATGATTTTTGCCGGTAATGCAGCGTCCGCGCAGCTGGTGGTGGCGAATTGCTTCCCCACCTTCGCTTATGGATGCATGTATATCGCGAGCTTCACGTGCAACGGACAGCCGTACACATCCAGCTCTTGCGGAACGTCGACGTTGGGCACAACCAACAACAACACGAACCAGACCTTCAACGCCACTCCGGGCTCGACCGTTACGTGGTCGATGACGGCGGGTAATTATTTCGGATCGTACTACGACGGCTATTATGCCATCTTCGTCGACTGGGGTAACAACAACATCTGGACGCAGGTCAACGGATGGTCGTACATGTACATCAACACAAGCGGTTCGTTCGTCGTTCCCGCCGGAACAGCTGCAGGCCCCCGTCGCATGCGGGTCCGCTTCTCGTACTATTATTATGCGGGCTTCGGTAACGCATGTACCTCGGAAAACAATTACGGTGACTGCAAGGAGTTCACACTTGGTGTGGGCTTCAATAACGACTTGGCCCTCAACGGTATCGGTACGTCTACAGCAGCTCCGTTCGCGGCAGGTTCGAACGACATCAACGTGCGCGTGACAAACAATGGTCTCAACCCCATCACCGCGGCCGCGATCAATTACACCATCACCCCGTCGACCGGTTCGCCGATGTCCGGAACCGCAACGTATTCCGGTACGCTTGCGCCGGGCGGCACAGCTACGGTCCTTCTCTCGTCCGGTTACAATTTCCCGTCGGTCGGTAGCGCTTCGGTAACCGCCTCGGTGGGTACCGTGAATAACACCGTGGACGGCAATACGGCGAATAACAACACGTCCGGCCTGCTTGGTGCCGGTCTCAATGGCACGTACACGGTCGGTGGTGCAAGCCCTGATTTCGTCTCCCCTGCTCAGGCCTCGGCGCAGTTGACGGCCGGTGGAACAATCGGACCGGTCACCTTCAACATCAGACCGGGAACGTACACGGAGAACATCTACATCGCAAACGTCCCGGGTAGTGCCTTGTCCAAGCCGATCATCTACCAATCGGAGAATGGTAACAAGAACTCCGTCACCGTCCAGTTCTCCAATACGAGTGCGGGAGCGATCACGGGTACGACGTCCATCGGTGGTACACCGACGCTTCGTCTCAATAATGCCGATTACATCACCTTCCGCAACTTCACCATTGGTGCCCTCAATACGGCGGCCTCTGCCGGCGTCGGCGTCGAAATGATCGGTGCCACAGGCGGCACTTCCGGTTGCGATAATGTGACCTTCGATAACATGGTGTTCAACGGTGTCAACTCGACCTCCTTCACGCTTGGAGATGTGTTCTTCCTGTCAACGAACAACGGATTCCACCCGAACCTGGCCATCACGAACTGTACGTTCAACCAGTCGTCCATTCCGTTCTACCATACCTTCAGCGGTGCCACATTGCCCGCCGGTGTCCGCATTGTCGATAACACCTTCTCGAACTTCGGTGCATATGCCATGCGCCTTGAAGGTACCGATGGTGCAACCGTGAATGGTAACACGTGGGGTACCACGAGCACGGCTCTCTCGGCCGGCGTCGTTTTCGTCAATCACAACGGTAACTTCAACTTCCGCAAGAATCGTGTCAACTTCACGATCAATAACGGAGTCTCTGCGGTCACATCCGGCAGCAGAACGGCTACCGGCCAAGGTGTATTCGCCAACAACTTCATCCGCGTTGCGGGTTCGAACGCTGTCGGATTCAATGCCTCGGGCAGTACGAATGCTGCATGTCTGCACAACACCGTCTTGAACATGACACCGGGCTCCGCATACACGGCAACCAGCGGATCGTCGCTCTCCACGGTGAATAATATCTTCGTCAACCTCGGTACCGGTCCGGCATTCACGGGTGCTTCCGGCAACTCGGCGAACTTCAACAACTACTGGACGAACGGTGGTGTGTTGGCAGTGTGGAACGGTATCGGCAACGGTACGTTGGCAGGGCATCGCGCTTCTTCGGCTCAAGATGCCAATTCGAGCAATGTGAACGTTCCGTTCGTTGATGCGACAAACAACAATCTCTCTCTCACCCTCGTCGATGTGAATCTGTACGGTATCGGTTCTACGTCGAATGGTACCTTCAATTCCGGCATCCGCGGTATTGTCGGTGACGATATCTTCGGAACCACTCGTAACCGCTCGGAAGTGTTCATGGGTGCGCATCAGATCGTTCCCGTCATCAGCTTCAACCCTGCTCCGCCCTCAACCCTCGTTGGTTGTGCGGACCAGACGCTCAACATCTCCGGAAACGCTACCGTGAGCTTCGGCGCTCAATTGTCCTTCTCATGGCAGCGCAACGGTGCACCGCTCCTTGATGGTGTCAACGGTGTTTCCGGTGCAAGCACGGGAACGCTCACCATCTCGAACGCACAACCTTCGCTCAACGGTGGTGACTACGTTCTGCGCGTGACCGCTACCGGTGGTGCCGATCCCTTGGTTTCGAACATCATCAATGTCGTCGTCAACGCTCCTATCGAGATCAATGCTCATCCTTCGTCACGCGTCATCTGCCGCGGCAACGAAACATCCATGGCAGTGGTCGCAAGCGGTACCATCCTTGGCTATCAATGGCAGAAGGACGGACGTGACATCGCCGGTGCAACCGGTCCTATCTACGTCGTCTCCAACGCCGGCTATGACATGAGCGGACGGTATCGCTGCGTACTCTCGGGTACCTGCGGTACAACGACCATCGCAACGAACGATGCTGTTGTCTACGTCGCATCGAACACCCTCATCGGCAGCGATCCGGAAACGAACGGTGCGGCCGTCGGTTCTACGGGATACCTCAATGTTGAAGTGAACGCAGCGGCACAGTTCCCCGGTTACAGCCCGCAGTTCCAATGGTACAACGGTTCCACCATGCTGTCCGACAACGGACGTATCAGCGGTGCGACGACGAACCAACTGACGATCC
>JBBATK010000021.1:0-16681 GCA_040398805.1 Kapaibacterium sp. (SeqCode)
CGAACAGCCACACTGGAACTGAGACACGGTCCAGACTCCTACGGGAGGCAGCAGTAAGGAATATTGGTCAATGGTTTAACAACTGAACCAGCGACGCCGCGTGTGGGATGAAGGGGCTCTGCCTCGTAAACCACTGTCGGATGGGACGAAAACCTCGCTCCGCGAGGCCAGACGGTACCATCAAAGGAAGGGTCGGCTAACTACGTGCCAGCAGCCGCGGTAATACGTAGGACCCGAGCGTTGTCCGGATTTACTGGGTGTAAAGGGTGCGTAGGCGGACAGGTGCGTCAGAGGTGAAATTTCCCGGCTTAACTGGGAGGGTGCCTTTGATACGGCTTGTCTTGAGTGCGAAAGAGGATGATGGAATTCCTGGTGTAGCGGTGAAATGCGTAGATATCAGGAGGAACACCAGTGGCGAAGGCGGTCATCTGGTTCGCAACTGACGCTGAGGCACGAAAGCGTGGGGATCAAACAGGATTAGATACCCTGGTAGTCCACGCCTTAAACGATGCATGCTTGGTGTTGGTCTCGCAAGAGATCAGTGCCGTAGTTAACATGATAAGCATGCCACCTGGGGAGTACGATCGCAAGGTTGAAACTCAAAGGAATTGACGGGGGCCCGCACAAGCGGTGGATCATGTGGTTTAATTCGATGCAACGCGAAAAACCTTACCTGGGCTTGAACAGTAAGAAGTAAGGAGATGAAAGTCAAATGACTCGTAAAATCGAGATCTTATAGAGGTGCTGCATGGCTGTCGTCAGCTCGTGCTGTGAGGTGTTGGGTTAAGTCCCGCAACGAGCGCAACCCCTATCCTTAGTTGCTAACATTCAGTTGAGCACTTTAAGGAGACTGCCTACGCAAGTAGAGAGGAAGGTGGGGATGACGTCAAGTCATCATGGCCCTTACGTCCAGGGCTACACACGTGATACAATGGTTGCTACAGAGAGCGAATGCGCAAGCAGGAGATAATCTCTAAACGCAATCTCAGTTCAGATCGAAGTCTGAAACTCGACTTCGTGAAGTTGGAATCGCTAGTAATCGCGGATCAGAATGCCGCGGTGAATACGTTCCCGGGCCTTGTACACACCGCCCGTCAAGCCATGGGAATCAGGCGCACCCAAAGACGTTTATACGTTTAAGGTGAAACTGGTGACTGGGGCTAAGTCGTAACAAGGTAGCCGTATCGGAAGGTGCGGCTGGATCACCTCCTTTCTAGAGTATATTATATACGATAGTGCTGCTTCCTGTTTTAGAAGAACGCAAGTATTTAGGATCTGTAGCTCAGTTGGTTAGAGCACACGCCTGATAAGCGTGAGGCCGGTGGTTCAAGTCCACTCGGATCCACGTATCAATCTAGTGTGGGGCCCTTAGCTCAATTGGGAGAGCGCCAGATTTGCATTCTGGAGGTTAACGGTTCGATCCCGTTAGGGTCCACTTCTTGCAAAAGAAAATTTCCTGTTCTTTGACAATCTAACGTGTTTTTATTTTGGTGATATCACATTGTGATATCAAGTGTTCCTGTAAATAAATCAGGTAAATGGTAAAGTGCAGGTGGTGGATGCCTTGGCACAGAGAGGCGATGAAGGACGCGGATACCAGCGATATACCTCGGGGAGTTGGACTCGAACTTTGATCCGGGGGTTTCCGAATGGGGCAACCCAATAGGTCTTGTAAACCTATTTTATAGCAATACCAAGGGAAGTGAAACATCTCAGTACCTTGAGGAAAATAAATCTAAAGAGATTCCCTTAGTAGCGGCGAGCGAACGGGGAAGAGCCCAAACCATCGAGATTTTCTCGGTGGGGTTGTAGGACCTCGACATGTGAAAACAACTATAGCTGAACAGTCTGGGAAGTCTGACCAAAGAAGGTGATAGTCCTGTACGCGAAATAGTTGTCGTAGCTAGAGTGTTCCTGAGTAGCGCGGGACACGTGAAATCCTGCGTGAATCCGGGGGGACCACCCTCCAAGGCTAAATACTCCTCTGTGACCGATAGTGTACCAGTACCGTGAGGGAAAGGTGAAAAGAACCCTTAAGAAGGGAGTGAAATAGAATCTGAAACCATCTGCATACAAACGGTAGAAGTCCCGATTCGTCGGGATGACTGCGTGCCTTTTGCTTAATGAGCCAACGAGTTACTCGTATCATGCAAGGATAAGAATATCAAAATTCGCATCCGTAGCGAAAGCGAGTCTGAATAGGGCGACTAGTATGATGCGGTAGACGCGAAACCGTGTGATCTATCCATGGTCAGGATGAAGTATCGGTAACACGATATGGAGGTCCGAACCGGTGTGGGTTGAAAACTACTCGGATGAACTGTGGATAGGGGTGAAAGGCCAATCAAACTCGGTGATAGCTCGTACTCCCCGAAATGTTTTTAGGAACAGCCTCGTATAATGTATCCCGGAGGTAGGGCTCTGATTGGGCTAGGGCTGTCACAACGGTACCGACCCCAGATAAACTGCAAATGCCGGAGATATTAGTGCGGGAGTGAGGCAGCGAGGGATAAGCTTCGTTGCCGAGAGGGAAACAACCCAGACCTTCAGCTAAGGTCCCCAAGTGAATATTAATAGAGAAAGGATGTTCTGTTGCATAGACAGCCAGGATGTTAGCTTAGAAGCAGCTATTCATTTAAAGAGTGCGTAATAGCTCACTGGTCGAGCGACAGAGCGCCGACAATTATCGGGACTTAAGTATTCCACCGAAGCTAAGGATGCCGGTTTACCGGCATGGTAGGGGAGCATTGTATTGACAGCGAAGGTGTGTCGTGAGGCATGCTGGAGTTAATACAAGAGCAAATGTTGGCATAAGTAGCGAGAATGGAAGTGAGAATCTTCCACGCCGAAAGTCTAAGGTTTCCTGAGATCCGTTCGTCGACTCAGGGTTAGTCGGATCCTAAGGTGAGACCAAACGGTGTAGCCGATGGAAAGCAGGCGATTTTTAATATTCCTGCACCACCATGCATTAAAGTGACGCAGAGCCAGGCAAAACGGGGCTCATGGTAATCCTCGTGGAGAGCAACTCTGCCAAGAAAAGCGAGTATGGTGACCGTACCGCAAACCGACACAGGTAGACGGGATGAATATTCTAAGGCGCTCGAGTGAGCCGTGGTTAAGGAACTCGGCAAATTAACCCCGTAACTTCGGGATAAGGGGAGCCCTGCGCAAGTAGGGCCGCAGAGAAATGATCCAAGCGACTGTTTAACAAAAACACATCACTCTGCCAACACGTAAAGTGGATGTATAGGGTGTGACACCTGCCCGGTGCCGGAAGGTTAAGAGGAGAGGTCAGCGCAAGCGAAGCTTTGAATCGAAGCCCCGGTAAACGGCGGCCGTAACTATAACGGTCCTAAGGTAGCGAAATTCCTTGTCGGGTAAGTTCCGACCTGCACGAATGGTGTAACGATTTGGGCACTGTCTCAACCACGGGCTCGGCGAAATTGTGGTACCGGTGAAGACGCCGGTTACCCGCATATGGACGGAAAGACCCTATGCACCTTTACTCTAGCTTATTATTGGGTCTGTCTGTAACATGCGTAGGATAGCTGGGAGACTGCGAAGAGGAGCTTGCGGGCTTCTTGGAGTCAATGGTGAAATACCAGCCTTGTTGCAGTTGGATTCTAACGAGGAGGAGTGGATCCTCTCGGACAGTGATAGGTGGGGAGTTTGACTGGGGCGGTCGCCTCCTAAAATGTAACGGAGGCTTACAAAGGTTCCCTCAGCACGGTTGGTAATCGTGCGTAGAGTGCAAAAGCATAAGGGAGCTTGACTGTGAGACTGACAGGTCGAACAGATGCGAAAGCAGGTTTTAGTGATCCGGCGATTCCGCGTGGAAGGGTCGTCGCTCAAAGGATAAAAGGTACGCTAGGGATAACAGGCTGATCTTGCCCAAGAGTCCACATCGACGGCAAGGTTTGGCACCTCGATGTCGGTTCATCGCATCCTGGGGCTGGAGAAGGTCCCAAGGGTTCGGCTGTTCGCCGATTAAAGCGGTACGTGAACTGGGTTCAGAACGTCGTGAGACAGTTCGGTCCCTATCCTATGCGGGCGATAGATACTTGAGGGGACTCGTTATTAGTACGAGAGGACCGTAATGACCGGACCGACGGTGCATCTGTTGTCACACCAGTGGCATAGCAGAGTAGCCATGTCCGGGAAGGATAAGCGCTGAAAGCATCTCAAGCGCGAAACCCACCCCAAGATTAGGTATCTTATGATTTTACATCAGTAAGGACCCAAGGAGATGACTTGGTTGATAGGCACTACGTGTAAGCGCAGTAATGTGTTCAGCGGAGGTGTACTAATAGTCCGAGGGTTTATCTATTTTATTTATAAGAGCACTTCACAGTGCGGGTATCACCAAAATAAAAACACGTAATCCTGACATTCTCGATTACTAAGAAACTTTCTTGGTGACAAGAGCGCGGGGGAAACACCTCTTCCCATTCCGAACAGAGCAGTTAAGCCCCGTTGCGCCGATGGTACTGCTAGGGCAACCTTGTGGGAGAGTAGGTAGTTGCCAAGTTTATTATGAAAAAGCCCTTTCGCATTCGCGGAAGGGCTTTTTTGTTTTCTCCCGATAGGAGCGGTAGCACGGCATCCAGGCTCATCATGACCAACGCCGTTCTTTCTTCCCCTACCTTCCCGTCAGATCGTGAATCTTCTTGACACGGTCCTCGTGACGACCGCCCTCGAAGCTTGTTCCAAGGAATTCCTGGACGATCTCCCGGGCAAGCTCCGGCGAGACCAGACGCTCACCGATACAGACAATGTTCGCATTGTTGTGCTGACGTGAAAGCTTCGCCATTTCCACGGATATGCACGTGGCGGCCCGAACTCCTTCCACTTTGTTCGCCGTTATGGCCACGCCTATCCCCGAGCCGCACACCAAAACCCCCGTTTCGCATGCTCCCGTGCTGACAGCTTCTGCAGTAGCAAAGGCGTAGTCGGGATAGTCCGCACGTTCCTCCGACGTCGTGCCGAAGTCCATGACCTCGTGCCCGCCGTTTCGAAGCATTTCCGCAATCATCGACTTGTAACGGAAGCCTGCGTGATCCGATCCGATTGCTATCTTCATGCCGACCCCCTGGAAAGTCGTTCATCGACACTCGCCATGCCGCCGCCGGCTATCAGGATGGCTCCCGCCATGACAGCGTAACCCAGCGCGTGCTCCTTTTTCGACCACGGATCGTCCTTGTGTGCCACGAAACCCGCCACCAACATGGTGCAAAGGATAAAAAAGGCGCCCAACCGCGTCCAAAGACCGATCAGGACGAGGAACCCGCCAAGAAACTCTCCCCCTATGGCCGCCCAACCGAGAAACTCGGGCAGGTAGAGGTCCGTGTTGACCCATGTGACAAATTCCTGAGGGTTGTCGCTCACTTTGCCCCAACCATGATAGATCATCATCGCCCCGCACCAAAGGCGGATAGGAACCATGGCCAACGCCATGTTACCGGGCTGCACAATCTTCTGCATCATCGACCGCATATGTCTTCCTTGGTATAGTTCATAACGACTTTCCGACGGCTTCCTCTAGGCGGCAACGATCTCCACCTTGACCGTATCCTTACCCAGTACATCTCGCGCGAATTCGTTGACATCCTCCGTAGAGATGGCATCGACTTGATCAAGAACCGTGTTCACCCTTTGTGCATCATTCCAGAAGAGCGCGTTCTGCGCTACACTGTCGGCAACGCCGCTGCATGTTTGGAGATGATACGCCAAGCGTGTCTGCAAGACGTTTTTGGCCTTCTCTACCTCCGCATCCGTCACGCCGGACGCGAGCAAGGAACCGATCTCCTGCTGGAAGACCTCTTCGAGATCTCCGGCTCGCACATCCTCTCGAGCGCTGATGGCGTACAGCGTGAACAGCGACGCCAGTTCCCGCTTGTCAGCGTGGGCGGCTACGTCGGATGCTATCTGCCGGTCGTGTTGGAAAGCACGATAGAGTCGGGACGAACGACCATCACTGAGGATGCTCGACAACACGTCGGCCGCCAGCGTCCGGTCGTTCATGAATCCATCCATGTGATAGCCAAGGAATACCGCATCGAAGGGAACATCTTGCTCGTCCCGCAAAACGCCCGAGCGTTTGTTCGAAGCAGAGAACACCGCAGGTGCGGCCCTCGGGGTGGAGCGAGCGATATGACCGAAGTATCTCTCTGCCAAAGCGAAGCCCTGATCGGCAGTGATGTCGCCGCTGAGGACGACGACGGCGTTATCCGGACGATAGCGCGACGAGTACCATGCCCGTGCATCGTCCATCGTCGTCTGACGCACATGTTCATGGGAACCGATGATCTCCCACGAGTACATGGAATGCTCCGCGAATGCGGTCTTGTTTTGTAAGAGATCCCATGTTCCGTACGGTCGGTTGTAGACCACTTGAAGGATCTCCTCCGACACCACATCGATCTGCGTGCGAAGGGCCTCGTCCGTTATGGTGAACCCCTCCATACGGGTGGATTCCAGCCACAGAGCGGTCTCCACGGCATTCGACGGCAAGGTGATATGATAGTAGGTGTGGTCGTAATTCGTGTACGCGTTGCTCTCACCGCCGGCACCGGTCACATACATGTCGAAGCGCAGACCCCGCTCGCTGACAAGGTTATCGAACATCAGATGCTCGAACAGATGCGCAAGACCCGTATGCGTGGCCGGCTCGTCCTTGCTGCCCACCTTGTACGCAACCCCCACGGTGACGACCGGTGCTTTGTGGTTCGATGCGACGACGACGCGTAACCCGTTCGTCAGAACGGTTTCGGAAAGATTGATCATGGCTTAGAAGGAAACCGCCAAACCCAGACGGATGGCGTCCATCATCATCGGAGCGTTGCCGGAAAACGGGAAGTGCTGTCCACTACGGCGTGCTTCATAGATACCGTACGAGAGTGCGCTCCGCAAAATCAGATTGGCGATGGCGACCGATTCGGGTGACTTTCTCTCGATAGAGCGGATCACGCTACCGGTGAGGATGGACTGTGCGAGCCCTTCCACCAGGGCACTGCCCGCCCAGCCCCAGAACGAGTAATCGCGGAACATCATCATGCGCTCCGTGGCCACATGGATGGACAGTGCCGGCGTAGCGTCGAAACGGATCATCGCCCCCGTGTGCGTACCGAAGCGATAGCTTTCCGCATTCCTATAAAAACCGGACAAGCGCACGTTGGAGTCGGCCACCGCGGTGTTGCCGAAGGAGTTATACGACCACATCAAGCCTCCCGTATGGAGCAGCGTCCATCCCGGTTCACGGACCTGCTTTTCCTCGGTCCACCCTGCACCCTGAACATTACGCGTCCGCACTGTCGAGTATCCGCCGGCCAACTGAAAACCGAAGCGCCAGCCGTTCAACCAGACTTTCGATGAATCACGTGCGCCTCTGTATTCGGTATCGTACAGTTGCACGAACAACCTGTCGTACTCAGCCCGAGCAATCGTGGGATAGCGCTTTAAAGGCTTCAACTCCAACGTACCGCTGGAAATATGGATCACACCCATGGTCTGCGGCGTATCGAACATGTCCTTGCATGTAAGCGTGGCAGAGCCGCCACTCAGTTCGATGCTGGGATGGGATAAGTTCGGCGTGCTCACGCCCGCCTTGAACGATGCACCGCTACCGTCTATGCGCAGTCCGTTCGGCTCGTCGTCGTCCGCTGTGTCCGGTGGCACCGTCCGGTCAGCCTCGGGAGGCGTGACTTTAGGTCCGGGACTCGCCCGCAGTCCGCCCTTGGGAACGGGGATGGAATCCGTCCGGATCTTCTGGGCGGATACCGGCGCGATGGCGAAAACGACGAAGAGCAAAAAACAGATGCGTCGTAATGTTCGTAAAGCGGTTGTCATATCTGTGCGGATGACTGGTGGAAGAAAACTTGGTGCATCGTTCCGTTCACGATGCGCCGCTCTCGATCTCGAACCTGCGGAGTTTCGGGGCGATGCGAGACGTGATCGACACGACCAGCAAGGTCATGCTGCCGCCGAATATAATGGACGGAATCAAACCGAGTAATCGCGCGGCGATGCCGCTCTCGAAAGAACCGATCTCATTGCTCGAACCGATGAATATCCCGTTCACCGCCGCCACACGTCCGCGCATGGTATCGGGCGTCAATAACTGGGCGATGCTTCCTCGGATGACCATGCTCACATTGTCGAAAGCGCCGCTCATCATGAGGAGGACGAACGACAGCCAGAACTGTCGGGAGAAAGCGAAGGCGATGATGCACGCACCATATCCGGCCACACACCATAACAGGATTCGACCGGTGTTCCGATGCGGCGGACGGAAGGCGACGACGATGCCCATGAGGATGGAGCCCGCAGCGGTGGCCGACCGCAGGATGCCCATGCCCTCCGGACCCGTATGCAAGACGTCGTGCGATATGGCCGGCAGCATGGAGACGGCACCTCCGAACAACACCGCGAACATGTCGAGCGACATCGCTCCGACAAGTACCTGGTTCTTGAACACGAAGCGCAGACCCGCCGTGAGCTTGTCTTTCAACGTCTCGTCCGTGTATTCCTGTGCGGGTACCGGACGTGATGGAATGGTGCTGATGACAAGGATGGCGATGACGACGAACCCGATGACGCAGGCGTACGCCACCTTCGCTCCGTAGAATCCGTAGATCAATCCTCCAAGGGCCGGTCCCGTGATCGCGGCTACATTGAAATTGTTCGCATTCCACGTGGCACCGTTCGCATATAATTCCCGGGGAACCCACTGTCCCCACAGCGCATTCATCGTGGGTGCCATGAAGGCACGCGCAAGACCTATCACCGCGGCCACGAGATAGAAGGGGAAGACTCCCTGTGCGCGGAGGACGGACTCCTCCTGCATTCCGTAGAGGAACAACCCGATGGATGCCGCCAACAACACCAGCACGGCCGTCTGCCAGACGCGCTTTCGATTATAGTGGTCCGCCACGTAGCCGGAGATCAGCGACATGGAGATGTACGGCAATGCCTCGGCCAGTCCGCTCAAGCCCAGCGCCAAGGGGTCATGCGTCACCGCATACACCTGCCAGCCGATGGCGACGTATTGAATCTGGATGGCAAGAGTGATGCAGAAACGCGTCACGAGGATGCGCCTGAACTCCTTGATACGAAGCGCTCCGTAGGCGTCCGAGGAAAGGGCCATGAGAATTGGGAATGGATTGCTGCTGCTGCCGGACAAAAATAGCACTTGTGCTGTGCGCAGACCCCGCGACTTCCTGTCTCCTCGCGCATCGTCACGCGTCGTCCCGCCGATGCCACCGTCGATGCCGGCGCCGATGACGTCGTCCTACCGGCGCACCCACGCCATGATACGCTCCGCGAGGCCCGGCGAATACGCATCGGTACGCACGTACACGGTATCCGAACCGTCCCTGTACCATCGCACGTAGCCATGCGCATGCATCCATGCGTTGATCTCCCGCAGATGCGGATTCACGTATCGCTTGATACCGGTTTCGATGGAGATGACCGCAGGACGACTGGTCATGAACTGCAGCACATACCACTCGCAGCCCTCCGTGTCGATGCTGAGCACATCGATGGTGCCATCGTCCATGGTGTCGAAGGTGTCGGCTTGAACGGTGAACGTCTGCGCATCGTGGACATCGAAACGATCGTTCACAAGGGCGGGCGATGCGCTGATCTCCTTGACGAAGGTGGACGCCTCCGCTTTGCAGAACTCAAGGTCGCACGGACGATGATACACCGCTTTGCCGATGATCCGCACCTGCGGCTGCTGGGCGAAATAGGTGTGCAGTTCGGCGACGGTGACAGGATCCGCTTCCACAAGCGTGGCTCGAAGGCCGTCGTCGATGAAGCCCAGGATGTTCGATGTGTGCGGCAGATACACGCCCACCTCGCATGCGTGATGCACGGCTATGCCCGCTGCCTTCACCCGAGTGTGGAGTGTGTTATTCATAGGAGTGGTGGACGGCGGCTTTTAGGCCAGAGCGCGGCCGTGACACTGTTTGTATTTCTTGCCACTGCCGCAGGGACAGGGGTCGTTCCGACCCACCTTCGGCTCGTCGCGATACTGCGTCTGCACCGTGGAGCGAGGCGCGCTGCGCTGCTCCGTCTCGGGCTCGGCACCGCTGTAGCTTACACCCGCGCCGCCCGTGGCGGTGGGATGCGAGAACTGCATGGGATTGTCCGCCATGGACGTGGCGATGGGCACGCCGAGTTCGTCCACTTCCACACGCTGGGAACGGCGTACGGGTGTCCGCACGGGCGCGCGCTGGGAGCGGTCTTCCACGACGGGGTAGTATTTGAAGGCCATGGACACCGCTTCCTTGCTCATCTCCAGGATAAGTCCCTCGAAAATGCGGAACGCTTCGCCTTTGTATTCGAGCAAGGGATCCTTCTGACCATAGGCGCGCAAGTGGATACCCTCCTTGAGCTCATCCATCTCGCGAAGGTGCTCGCGCCATTTGTCGTCGATGGATTGCAGGATGGCGTATCGCTCCAACTGTGCCATGAAGTCCGATCCCAACGCCTGCTCTTTGCGAGCGTAATAATCCTCCGCCGCATCTACGATGCGCTTCACCATGTCCTCGTTGCTCAAGGACCGGAGCTCGTCGTCGCCCAGCGGAATCTCCGTGAGCAGGTTCGTGCGGACGGCATCGCGCAAAGCGGCGGTGTCGTTGTCGCGCTTCCATTCGGCGTACCACTCCTCGGCCAGCTCGCGCACGTAGCTGAAGATCTCGCTCTTCATACGCTCGCCGCGCAAGGCATGGCGGCGACGGTCGTACACCACTTCGCGCTGCTGGTTCATGACGTTGTCGTAATCGAGCAGACGCTTGCGGATGCCGAAATTGTTCTCTTCCACTTTCTTCTGCGCGCGCTCCACGCTCTTGGTGACCATGCCCGCTTGGATGGGCTCGCCTTCCTCCATCTGCACCTTGAAGGTCTGCATGAACGAGGTGATGCGCTCACCGCCGAACAGACGCATCAGGTCGTCTTCCAGCGAAATGAAGAACTGCGACGAACCGGGATCGCCTTGACGTCCGGCACGGCCGCGCAACTGACGGTCGATACGGCGTGCTTCGTGGCGCTCGGTACCGATAATGCACAATCCGCCGGCGGTCTTCACCTCGGCGTCGAGCTTGATGTCCGTACCCCGACCCGCCATGTTCGTGGCGATGGTCACGCCACCCTTACGCCCTGCTTCCGCCACGATCTCCGCCTCGCGTTCGTGATGCTTGGCGTTCAGGACATTGTGCGGAACATTGGCGCGACGCAGCATCTTCGAAAGCACTTCGGACACATCCACGCTGGCGGTACCGACGAGTACGGCGCGACCTTTCTTCAATTGCACCTGGATCTCCTCCACCACCGCATTGTATTTCTCCCGCTTCGTACGGTAGATAAGGTCGTCCATATCCTCGCGGACGATCTGCGCATTCGTGGGAATCACCACCACGTCGAGTTTGTAGATCTGATAGAACTCGCCGCTCTCCGTTTCCGCGGTACCCGTCATGCCCGCAAGCTTGCGGTACAGGCGGAAGTAGTTCTGCAAGGTGATGGTGGCATAGGTCTGCGTATCGCGCTCCACTTCCACGCCTTCCTTCGCCTCGATGGCCTGATGCAAGCCGTCGGAGTAGCGACGTCCGTCCAGGATACGACCCGTGAACTCGTCGACGATCTTCACCTTGTTGTCCTGCACCACATACTCGTCGTCGCGCTCGTACAGCGAGTACGCGCGCAGCAACTGGTTGACGATATGGATGCGGTCGCTCCGGTCCG
The DNA here is from genome assembly GCA_040398805.1 of Kapaibacterium sp. (SeqCode). GTDB lineage: Bacteria > Bacteroidota > Ignavibacteria > Kapaibacteriales > NICIL-2 > JBBATK01. The sequence continues at coordinate 11,743 of JBBATK010000021.1, forward strand.
CATAGGTCATCATCGCGGCGTCCTTCAAGCGCTGACGTTCTTCGTCGGCAAGCGAACGGTCGCCTTCCAAGGCGCTCATTTCGGACGTGATGTCCGGAATGAGGAACATGTTCGGATCCTCCTGCGCCGTGGCCATCAGGGCCCGACCCTTTTCGTGGATGTCGATGGTGTGGTTCTTCTCGTCGATGGTGTAATACATCTCATCGTCGATCTCGTGCATGCGCGAACTCTGGTCCTTCAGATACTCCAGCTCGGTGTCGCGCATGAGCTTCATGCTATCGGGCTCCTGCAGAAGCTTCTGCAGTCGCTTGTGCTTCGGCACGGCGCGATAGGCGCGCAGCAAGGCCACGCCCGCTTTGGCGCGGTCTTCCTTGGAGGCCGACTTCAACAGCATGTCGGCTTCGCCCACGATGGTGTTGACCAGTTTGTTCTGTGCATCCACCAGGCGGCGGACGCGAGGATTCATTTCGACGAACTTCGCATCGGAGGAATGGCCGACGGGTCCGCTGATGATGAGCGGCGTGCGCGCTTCATCGATAAGCACGGAGTCCACTTCGTCCACGATGGCGAAGGCATGCGGACGCTGCACCATGTCCGCAGCGTCGCTCACCATGTTGTCACGCAGGTAATCGAAACCGAATTCGTTGTTCGTTCCGTAGGTGATGTCCGCATTGTACTGCTCCACCCGGTCCTGCGGCTCCATGTTCGATTGGATGCACCCGATGCTCACGCCGAGCATGTCGAACACGGGCTTCATCCACTCGCTGTCGCGTCGCGCCAGGTAATCGTTCACCGTCACCAGATGCACGCCATAGCCTGCGAGTGCGTTCAGGTACATGGGCGCCACACCCACAAGGGTCTTACCCTCGCCCGTGGCCATCTCCGCGATCTTTCCGCTGTGCAACACGATACCGCCCATGAGCTGGACGTCGTAATGCACCATGGCCCAGGTTTGCACCTGACCGGATACGTGATACGTGTGCTTGCGATCGGTAAGACGACGTGCCGTCTCCTTCACGAGGGCGAAGGCCTCGGGCAGCATCTCGTCAAGAAGGTCCGCCACCATTCCGTACTCGACTTTTTCGGACTCCTCGATGCTTCGGTAGATGTCCAAGCGTTCGTCGTGGGTGATGGAATCCTTCTGCAACTCCGCACGCAGTTCCTCCCGCGTCTCCTCATGCTCCTTCTTCGCTTCGGCGATCCGGGCGCGAAGGGCGTCGCTCTTGGCTCGCAACTCCTCGTCCGAAAGCCCCGACAGCGTGGCATACACGGCATTGATTTCCTCCACGATGGGAAGCATCGCTTTCACATCGCGGTCGTGTTTCGTTCCGAATACTTTCTTGAGAAGTCCAAACATGGGATGCAGGGTAATGGTGACGCGCGGCCGAGTGGCGACCGACCGGAAAGGACGTATGACCGCGCGGAGTATTTCGTGATGTCATGCCCATCCCGGCCGGGCGTTCAGACCCCGAAAATAGGGCTCATGGGCGGTTCGGACAAGGAACACGCACTCTCGTATCGTGCCCGCTTACCCTCCGTCCACGGCGTCGAAGAACACGAGGACGGCCCCGTCGTGAACGGTGATGCTCACCGAGGTTCCCGTGGCGCGGTTGCGGGCGCCCTCGCGCGTGCCCAAGCGGAGTTCCTCGTTGTCGAGCGCCCACTGCAAGCCCTGCGTGCTCAGGCGGGCATGGGGTTGGGGGATGAGGGAGATGATTTCGTCGGGGTACGTGGCGAGCAGGACCGTATCGTGGACGGGCACGGCCAGACGTCCTTTGTCATAGATATGCAAGCGGTGCTTTTGCGCGTAGCGCATGAGCACGCTCCAATTGTTCAGGGTGTGCTCCAGGTCGCCGCCGTGGAAGCCGCACACACACACGTTTTCGTGATGGTGCGGGGCAGCCAGCAGGAAGATCTTTTCGAAGTCGTTGGTGTCCTGTTCCTCGCTGCGAAGAACGGTGATCCCGGCGTCGCCCGAGGGAGGTGGCCCCTCGTGAACGGGATGTTTGCGGAACGCCTCTTCCTGCAGGGAATCCATATCCCCGACGATCACGTGGGGTCGCACGCCGCGCTCGGCCAGTTTCGCCGCCGCCCCGTCGGCCGCGATGATACGTCCGCCGCGCTCGCGGAAGCCCTCCCCGAAGTGGCGGACGAAGACGTCGTGCTCGGGTAGTTCGCCGTTCAGGCAGATAAGGGTATGGAAGACGATGCGCATAGGACTTTTTTCCACGATATGGCCTTTACATACACGTATAGCCCGTTCTTTTCGTCTTTGCGCGGACGTCGGGACGCTCTCGGTCCGACGTTTCCGGATGGCGCTTCCGGAACGACGTTTCCGGAACGACCGTCACGGTCAGACCCTCTCGGTCAGACCCTCTCGGTCAGACGTTCTCGGACCTCGGGATACACGCGCACATCACGTCCATCACTCAATCATCAAGGAATACGATATGTCGAACACCCCTCATGACAATGGCAGCGCGGCAACAGGCGCAACCTGTCCGTTCTCGGGCGGCCAGCACAAGAAATCCGCCGGCGCGGGCACAAGCAACCGCGAATGGTGGCCGAATCAATTGAAGCTCAATATCCTGCGTCAGCATTCCACGCTCTCCAACCCCATGGATGAAGGATTCGACTACGCGAAGGAATTCCTGTCGTTGGACCTCGCGGCGGTGAAGAAGGATATCGCCGATGTGCTGACGACCTCGCAGGACTGGTGGCCGGCGGATTATGGTCATTACGGACCCTTCATGATCCGTATGACCTGGCACAGCGCCGGCACCTATCGCATCACCGACGGTCGCGGCGGCGGCGGCACGGGCTCCCAGCGCTTTGCGCCGCTCAACAGCTGGCCCGACAATACGAACCTGGATAAAGCACGCTTGCTGCTCTGGCCCGTGAAGCAGAAATACGGTCGGAAGCTCTCCTGGGCGGACCTCATGATCCTCGCGGGTAATGTGGCGCTCGAGAGCATGGGCTTTAAAACCTTCGGCTTCGGTGGCGGTCGCGCCGATACGTGGGAGCCGCTCGAGGATATCTATTGGGGTTCGGAGACGGAGTGGCTGGGCGATAAGCGCTACAGCGGCGACCGCGAACTGGAGAATCCTTTGGCAGCCGTGCAGATGGGTCTGATCTACGTCAATCCCGAAGGACCCAACGGTAATCCCGATCCCATCGCTGCGGCCAAAGACATCCGCGAGACGTTCGGTCGTATGGCCATGAACGACGAAGAGACGGTGGCGCTCATCGCGGGCGGACACACCTTCGGCAAGTCGCACGGTGCGGCGGACCCCAACACATACGTGGGACGTGAGCCCGCGGGCGCTTCCATCGAAGAGCAAGGCATGGGTTGGAAGAACACCTTCGGTTCGGGCAAGGGTGGCGATACTATCACAAGCGGACTGGAAGGCGCGTGGACGACGACCCCGACGGCATGGAGCAATAATTACTTCGAGAACCTGTTCGGCTACGAATGGGAGCTCACGAAGAGTCCGGCAGGCGCCCACCAATGGAAGCCCGCGGGCGGCGCGGCGGCCGATGCCGTGCCCGATGCGCACGATGCCACGAAGCGTCACGCGCCGATGATGCTGACGACGGACCTTGCCCTGCGCATGGACCCCGCGTATGAGAAGGTCTCCCGTCACTTCTACGAAAACCCCGACGCCTTCGCCGACGCCTTCGCGCGTGCATGGTTCAAGCTCACGCACCGGGATATGGGACCCCGCGCTCGCTATCTGGGTGCGGACGTCCCCGCGGAAGAACTCATCTGGCAGGATCCGTTGCCGAAAGCAGACGGGAAGACCGTATCGGCAAGTGATATCGCGGACCTCAAGGCGATGATCCTTGTAAGCGGGTGCTCGGTCTCCGACCTCGTCTCCACCGCATGGGCATCGGCGGCCACCTTCCGTGGTTCCGATAAGCGCGGCGGTGCGAACGGCGCGCGTATACGTCTGGCGCCGATGAAGAACTGGGAAAGCAATGCACGCACGCATGGCGTGATCGCGGCGTTGGAGAAGATCCAAGCGGAATTCAATGGGAAGACAACGGACGGCACGACGGTGTCGCTCGCGGACCTCATCGTGCTTGGCGGATGCGCCGCTATCGAGAAGGCCGCAGCGGATGCGGGCCACACGGTGAGCGTGCCCTTCACACCGGGTCGCGTGGATGCACGTCAAGACCAGACGGACGTGGATTCCTTCGCCGTGCTCGAGCCGCGTGCCGATGGCTTCCGGAATTATCAAAAGGGCGGAGCAACGGTCAAAGCCGAAGAGATGCTCGTGGACAAAGCGCAGTTGCTGACGCTCACGGCACCCGAAATGACCGCTCTCGTGGGCGGTATGCGTGCACTGGCGGCCAACGCCGACGGCTCTGCGCATGGCGTCTGGACGAGTCGTCCGGGCGTGCTCACGAACGACTACTTCGTCAACCTCCTCGACTTCGGCACCACGTGGAGCTCCACGAACGAGGCGCAGACGGAGTTCGCAGGACGTGACCGTGCAACGGGTGCGGTGAAGTGGACAGGTACGCGGGTGGATCTGATTTTCGGCTCCAACTCGGAACTCCGCGCCCTGGCGGAAGTGTACGCCTGCGCGGACAGCACCGAGAAGTTCGTCCACGATTTCGTTCATGCCTGGGACAAGGTGATGAACCTGGATCGCTTCGAGCTGTAAGCGGTGAAGGCTTTATAGGTTGGTAAAAGGAAAGGCGTCTCGGAAGAGGCGCCTTTTTTTTGTGTTGTTTTTTTTGGGGGGGGATGTCGTGCGCAATGCAGCGAGACGACGACCGGCGGGGACGATGGCGTCAATACCGATCACACGGTGACCGACGATTGAGCGTGCGCCGCATACACGACCAACCCCACGCGGTCGATGTACTTGCGCAGATCGGCGTTCGTGATGGTTTCATAGGAGACGACGTCGAAGAAGACGGGGCAGGGCAG
>JBBATK010000022.1:0-11567 GCA_040398805.1 Kapaibacterium sp. (SeqCode)
ACTATGCGCTAAGGTCGCGATCGGTTTTGAGGTAGATGCCTTCGATGCTCTTCTTCAGGTCCTGCTTCTGCTCGTCGCTGAGGATGGCGCCGGAGTAGGCAACGGTCTGCTCATTCGATGTCGACGTGCGAGCGGACTCGCGGGCGGGAGCGTGTGAGGAGTGAAGGATATCGTAGCGGGTGTTCTCGCTTCCATCCGTGGAGCACTCGTCACCACCGGCGAAGCGTATGGAGGAGTGGACGATGTAGGCGATGGAGACAAGCCCCATGGACTCAAGCAGGGAGAGTGTGCCCAATTGGAACCGATGACTGACGAATGTGTTCCACCCTATCCACAGGAGACCTGCGAACAGCACCATCAGGCCGCCGATGCTGACGATGTAGGTTGCGGCGCGAAGTGCACGCCGGCGAACGGTGGAAAGAGTTTGCATGACCAATGGTCGGAACCATGAATAGGACTCGAGAGGGTTGACGCAGAAGCGTGGGTTTCATTTTTTTCGGCAAAAAAAAAGTCCGATGGCCTCATGGCTACCGGACTCGTTTCTGCTGAAAGTCGACAATCGCGCTATCGCGCCGACTCCTTCTCGGGCACGTATCCGTCGTTGACCGACGCGTACAAGTCGCCGAGGCGCTGACGAAGGTGAAGGACCGCATACCGCTTGCGAGCCAGAAGCGTGTTGATATTCACGCCGGACTCTTCGCTCATCTCGCGGAACGAGATGCCTTCGAACTCGTTCTTCTCGAACACCTCGCGCTGTTCCGCCGGCAGCTCCTTGAGGGCGTCCTGAACGGCATCCCAGATGGTGCGGCGCACAAGGTCGGTCTCCGGACTGTAACTGAGGTCCGCGATGTAATTCTCGAAGAGCTCGCCGCCGTCCTCCATTTGCGACTCGGTGTTCATGTCGCTGAAGTTGGAGGTACGCTTCTTGCGGTAGGTATCGATGATACGGTTGCGGACAGCCGTGAACACCCACGAGGCGATGTTCTCGATCGGTTTGTCGATCTGCGATGATGCGGCAAGGACGTTGGCGAAGACGTCTTGGAGAATGTCTTCAGCTTCTTCGTGACTGCGCACGCGCTGACGGATGAAACCGAGAAACTTTTTGCGCTCGGTTCGGAACAATCCTTCGAGTTGCATTACTAGATCCATGGCTGACTCCCGGTGGTGGTGATGAACACTCGTGGCGACGAGCACTCGTATCGTGAAATTTGACGAAAGCTGCCCGTGCTCATGAGGGATAAGACAAACCGTGCCAAACAAAGGTTACGTCGACGGGTCGGTAATTTTGACACAGTTGTGTGATGTATCCGCACAAAAATAGCCTTTTTGTCTGTCATCCTGTCACACTTGCGAAAATAAACCGTTAAGGTCTGTTAACGGTCCGCCCACCGACCCGAACGATCACGACCCGTGTGACAAAACGTCCAGTCCCGTGTTCATGAAGCATGTCCGGATGTTCGCGGGAAGCCATGGAACGACGCCCTCGTGGTCGTTCAGACGGACGCTATTGTGGGATACCGGCGGATTTTTTCGTCGCGAACAGCAACCGGAGCGTTCTGTGACACCAATAAACACTATTTTCTCCAATACCGTGAACGAACACCGGCGCTTAATCGTCCATCCCCCGTCACCACACCATCGACTCCCCATTCCTATGCTCTCAATGACCCGTCGATTCCTTGTCCTGGCCTGTTTCCTCTCGTTCTTTACGGGCACTCTGATGCATGCGCAGCAGACAAGTCGCGGACGTGACTTCTTCGTCACCTTCATGCCGAACATCCACAACAACGGTGCGGGCAGCGACGACTCCTTGTACGTGTACGTGATAGCGGATACAGCAACGACGGGGACACTCACGTATTACAACCGGGCGGGTCAGATGTTCACCCAGAACATCGTCATCACGAACCCATCCCAGGTGTGGCAACACCAAGTACCGTTCTCGGCCTTCGAGCTTCGGGGCTACAATCAAAGCCAGAACTTCTCCAACAATAACGACCTTGAAAAATTGTCGCCTGCCACGTTCCATGTGCAGACCACCCGGGACGTGGCTTGCTATGCGTTGAACAAAGCGCAAACCACCAGCGACGCCTCGATCGTCCTTCCCACGGGATTGCTCGGCACGGAATATTACGTGCTTGCCTACAAAGCCGACGGCGTGGTGCAAGGCGGGAATCTGGATGCGAGGTACACGCCGTCTCAGTTCGTTGTTGTCGGTGTGGACTCGAACACGACGGTCACGGTGACACCGACAGCGCCGACGACGCAATCTGGAAGCGCGGTCAAAACCGTCACCCTTCAGCCCGGTCAGGCCTATCTGTTCCAATCGCAATACTCGCTGACGAGTCTGCGCCTGGATCTCAGCGGCACACGTATCTCGTCCACCAAACCTGTGGCGGTGTTTGCCGGACATCAGCGTGCGCTCGTTCCGGTGGAACTACGCAACACCCTCGTATCCCGCGATCACCTGTTCGAGCAGTTATTGCCGACAAACGTCTGGGGCAAGAGCTACATCATCACCCCGCTCGCCCAGCCGCAAGGGATCACGACCTCCGGCAACGACCTGTGGAGAGTGGTGGCGCAGGACGATGGAACGGTGCTGAAGTTCAACAATGCCCAGGTCGCCGTCCTCAATCGCGGTCAGGTCTACGAAGCGCCGCTTACGGCTCCAGGCCTTCTCTTCGCATCGAAGAAGGTGATGGTGGCATTGTACAAAAAAACACACTCGAGCAATTTCAACCTGCGTCCCGGCGATCCCTTCATGATGATCATCCCGCCACGCAGTCAGTACCTGACGAAGTACCGCTACACGAACATCCAAGCCGCCGGCAGCTTCGACCAGCAGTTCATCACCCTTGTCACGACACGCTCCAATGTCAGCGCGATCACGTACGACGGCACGCAGCTGAGTGCAACCTTCGCCGACATCCCCAATACCTGTTTCGCCTATGCCAACGTGGCCGTGACCGATCAGGCGCACACCATCGAAAGTCCGCAGCCCATCGGGTTGTACGTGTACGGATATGGCGATGCGGACTCGTATGGATATGTGGGTGGCATGGCCTTGCGGCCTGACGTCGAAGGGGTAGACATCGACGCCGGTGATGACCGTACCGTGTGCATAGGCGATACGGTGCGACTGACGGTTTCCGGTGCCGCAAAGAACATCCGGTGGCGTCCCACGACGGGCCTGAATTGCGACACATGCAAGACCGTCGTCGTGCGAGCCCTTCAGACCACCACGTACGTGGTCACCGCAACGGATTCCCTGGGATGCGACGGTGCCGATACGGTGGTCGTGAACGTGCGGAAATTCCTCGTGGACGCCGGACGCGACACCTCGTTGTGTCCGGGAGGCGACAGCGTCACCCTTAGCGTGCGCGGCGTCAACGGCGGCATACGTTCGGTGCGATGGACGCCGAGGGTGGGGTTGAGTTGTGATACCTGCACGACGACGAGGGCGAAACCCGCTGTGACGACGTCGTATATCGCGGTCGTGACGGACTCCCTGGGCTGTACCGGACTCGATACGGTGAAAGTGACCATACGTCCGCCGCTCAACGTGGATGCCGGACCGGATCAGGAATTCTGTAAGGCTGCGGACTCCGTGACCTTGAAAGTGACCGTGAAGAACGGCGTGCCGAAATACGTGCGCTGGACACCTTCCTCCGGCATCGCATGCGACACGTGCGCGCAGACGAAGGCACGCCCTTCGGGCAATACGACGTACTACGTGACCGTGCGGGATAGTCTTGGATGCGAGGGAACGGACTCCGTCCTCGTTCAACTCAAGACGAAGGCCGGAGGTATCCGCCTGCCGGGCGCACAGTTCATCTGTTTCAAGAATGATTCCGCCAAGCTGTCGGTGATCGGAACGGTCTCGGCCGTGAAGTGGCGTCCGTCCACAGGCGTTCGCTGCGACACCTGCTTCAGCACCTTTGCCAAACCGCCGGTGACGACGCTCTACACCTGCGAGGGATTCGACGCCCAAGGGTGTCAGTTCATCGATACCATGCGCGTCGTCGTGCTCCCCAAAGCCACGGTGGATGCATACCCGGACACCGCCGCATGTACGTCGACGGGCGTGGTGCTCCGAGCGGAAGGAAGCTACACGACCATCGAATGGACACCGCCCATCGGGCTCTCCTGTACGAACTGTCCCGCACCCACGGCCGTGCCTCCGGCGAAGAACATGGTGTACACCGTGCGCGTGCGCAATGGCAACAGCGCCGATTGCGAAAGCACGGATTCCATCGTTGTCAAATACGCTCGCGGTATCGAAGGCATGCTTCCGTCGTCGTTGACACTTTGCGTGGGCGATACGGCCGCGTTCAACCTTCCGTTCGGCGGCAAGGTGCGCTGGAAACCGAGCACCTATGTATCGTGCGATACGTGTAAGAACGTCGTCCTGCGTCCGAAAGCGAATATCCGCTACACGGTGGAAGGCGATTCCGCCGGCTGCACCTCGCGTGCCATCGTCGATGTGAAAGTGTCACAGCGCGCCACGCTCGCAGCGCCGCGCGACACCTCCATCTGCCGTGGCGATACGGTGGTCCTGAACACCCAAAGCTCCAGTACGACGAACGCCATCCTGTGGGTGCCGTTTGCAGGTTTGGACTGTCCCACGTGTCTTCGACCCAAGGCCAGTCCGTCGGTCACCACCCGCTATATCGTCACGTCGGGAACCGGACAATGCGCCGTGTCCGATACGGTCGTCGTTACGGTCCGTGACCGGCCGCGCGCCATCCTGACCCCCGCGGACACCTCCCTGTGCGAAGGCGGTACGGTATCGCTGCAGCTTGCTGCCGATACGGCTGGCATCTCCATCGAGTGGTCGCCGTCTCAAGGCCTGAGCTGCACCACCTGTCCGAACCCTGTCGCCACCCCGACGTCGTCCACGACATATTCCGCACGACTCCGCGCCGCCAACGGCTGCGACACCGTCCTCGTCTCCCGCATCGGCGTCGGCACACGGCCTGCAGCCCGCATCAGCACAGCCCCGCAGACCCTGTGTCGCGGTGCCTCGTTCATTGCTTCCGTCAGTGGCGATACCGCCGCATCGGTCCTCTGGATTCCGTCCATCGGGGTCGCGTGCGACACCTGCGCGACCACGTCCGTCACCCCGGATTCCACCCGTTTGTACATCGTCCGCGTGCGCGACCGTGTGTCGGGCTGCTCCACCTTTGACACCCTTCGCGTCACGGTGAATCCGCTTCCCGTCATCGACTCCATCACACCGTCCCAGCGACTCTGTGAGAAGCAGCAGATGCGCTTGTATGCGGCCACCGGGACGCGATACGCTTGGTCGCCCGCCACGGGCCTGAGCGATGCCACCGCGCAAAGTCCGACCGCCGCACCGACCTCGACGACGACCTACACCGTGCGCGTCTATAATGCCGCCGGTTGCTGGTCTGAAGCGTCGACGACCATCACCGTGGCTCCCTGCGGCGACAGCATTGTCACAACTCCTCAGGGCGGCACGACGCCGTTCATCGCTTGCGACTCCGCGGACGCATCCTTCGGTATCCGTAATCTCGGTCAGATAGCCATCCAGATCGACAGCGTGAGCGTATGGCGCACAAGCAATGCGACCGCCGACGGTGTGTTCCTTGCGCAGCAGAACGCCGCGCGATTCCCCGCCGTGCTTCAGCCGAACCAGGACCTCTCGCCCGCATTCCGCGTCCGCGTGCTTCCATCGGCATCCGGTCCGTTCACGGTGGTCTTCCGCGTCCACACCTCGAACGGTACACGCATCGACTCCGTGCGATTCTCCGGCACGGGAACGAAAGAACCCGTCCTCTTCTACCTGGGTCAGACCAGCGTCGCGGTGGACTCCTCGTTCCTCTTCCCCATCTTCGGCGAGTCCTCCTCCTGGAGCACGTTGAAGATCCGTGAAGTCGTCGCATCCGTCTCCTTCAACCCCGCATCCATGCAGTTCGACACGGCAAAGACCATCCTGCCGGGCGACATGCTCGATGCCACCTGGAGTGTGAACTACGACAAGGCGACCAGCACGCCCGGCAAAGCGGTCTTCCGCGCCGCAGGCACCACTCCGCTCTTGGCGAACGGAACGCTCATCAAACCGTCGTTCAAGACGTTGCTTGGCACGGAACTGAAATTCATTCCCGTCCTCGAGTACACGCTTCCCTCGTTGCGGGTTCCGTGCGCGGAGGAACGCAAGCGCGACGGCTTCGTGAACATCCTTTCGTGCGTGGCCGACCTTCGTCGCGTGGCCTTGAACGCCACCGGATTCGCCCTGGTCAGCATCGCCCCCAATCCCGCGGAATCGCACAGTGTGGACATCCGATATTCCATCGGCTTCGCATGCGATGCCGAGATACGGTTGTACGACATGAGCGGACGTGATATGGCGCGCCTCGTGCAAGGTCCGCACGAAAGCGGCACCTACGAAGCCCGCTTCGATAGCACACAAATGCCGGCGGGCGAATACCTCTGCGTGCTCACCGCGGCAGGAACCACCTTCACCGCCAAACTGGTCATCCGTCGCTAAGGGCCATTCGGCAGCGAAGGACGCCACCGATGAACATGTTTCTCTTTCTCCATGGCGCGGGCATGAGCCCTGCGCCATGGTTTTTTTCGCCCTCCGGCGATCACCCTCCTCCATCCTTCGCCGCCGTCTCCGCCCCTGTGGATAACCAGACCGGCACCCCACCCTTGCGCCCCTTCTTCTTTGCGTAGTTTTGTACTCGTCTCCCAGGCGAATGACCTGTGACCCCGAACAATTTCGCGCCACACGAATTCGTCTGAAGGCATCTACAATCCACGCACTCTGTTTTTATCTTTTTACCCAACAGCGTATGTCATCGGCTCTCTCTCATTACGATCGTTTTGTACACCGGCACATCGGTCCGTCCGCATCCGACATCCCCGACATGCTTTCCACCATCGGCGTGGCAAGTGTGGACGAGCTGATGGAGAAGACCATCCCGAACGCCATCCGTCTGGAAAGACCTTTGAACCTTCCCGCAGCGAAAAGCGAACAGGAGTTCCTTGCCTCGCTGCAAGAGACGGCATCGAAAAACATCATCGCCAAGTCGTACATCGGCATGGGATACTACGGCACGCACACACCCACGGTGATCCTCAGGAACATCCTGGAGAATCCGGGTTGGTACACGCAGTACACGCCATACCAGGCGGAGATCGCGCAAGGTCGTCTGGAGTCGCTCTTGAACTACCAGACCATGGTCATCGACTTGACGGGCATGGAGATCGCGAACGCGTCGTTGCTGGACGAGGCCACCGCTGCCGCGGAGGCCATGCACCTGATGCACTCGCTGGCGAAGAACCATCAGCACAAGCTGTTCGTCTCGGACAGCGTGTTCCTTCACACGCGCGATGTGCTTGTCACCCGTTGCAGGCCGCTCAACGTGGAGATCGTCGTCGGCGATGCCTCCACCTTCACCGTCGACGATTCCTTCATCGGTGCCATCGTGCAGTATCCCGACTGCCACGGAAACATCAACGACTACGCTGCTCTGTGCCGTGATGCCCATGCGCACAGCGCCATGGTGTGCGTGGTCACGGATCTGCTCTCGCTCGCCCTGCTCACCCCTCCGGGAGAGTTCGGCGCGGATATCGCTGTGGGTTCGGCGCAGAGATTCGGTGTTCCCATGGGCTTCGGCGGACCCCACGCGGCGTTCTTTGCAACCAAGGATGCGTTCAAGCGCAGCATCCCCGGTCGTATCATCGGCGTGAGCGTGGACGCCCAAGGCAATCCTGCGTTGCGCATGGCGTTGCAGACACGCGAGCAGCATATCAAGCGCGACAAGGCAACCTCGAATATCTGTACGGCCCAAGCGTTGCTGGCGAACATCTCCGCCATGTACGCCGTGTATCACGGTCCCAAGGGCATCAGAAGCATCGCGGAAACGGTGCACGCGCGCACCCGCGCCGTCGCAGCCGCCGCGCGCACCATGGGGTGCACGGTGAACGACACCTTCTTCGACACGCTGACCGTCACACCGCCGGCAGGCGTGAGCGTCGATGCCCTTCGCAGTGCATGCGAAGCTGCGCACATCAATCTTCGCTACGACCACGCGCGAGGAACCTTCGGTCTCTCCTGCGATGAAACCACGGACAGCGCGGACCTGCACCATCTGCTCGACGTCATCGCGTCGGTACTCACCCCCGGTACAGCCGCACTCTCTCCCGAGGCATACCTGGCTCAGGCTGCCGAGGCCATTCCCACGTTCGCGCGACGCGGCTCGGCGTACCTCACCCATCCCGTGTTCAATGCGTATCACAACGAGATGGACATGACACGCTACATCAAGCGTCTGGAGAACAAGGACCTTTCCCTCGTGCACTCCATGATCGCCCTTGGTTCATGCACCATGAAGCTCAACGCCACGACAGAGATGATCCCTGTCACATGGCCCTTGTTCGGCTCCCTGCATCCCTTCGCCCCTGCCTCGCAGATCGAGGGCTACAAGGAGATGTTCGTGGGATTGGAGAAAGCGCTGTGCGAAGTGACCGGTTTCGATGCAGTCTCCTTGCAGCCCAATGCGGGCGCGCAGGGCGAGTATGCGGGACTTCTGGTGATCACGGCGTACCATGAGCATCGCGGGGAAGGACATCGTCGGGTGGCGCTCATTCCGTCGTCCGCCCACGGCACCAACCCTGCCAGCGCCGTCATGGCGGGCATGAGCGTGGTGGTGGTGGCCAGCGATGCCCGCGGGTATATCGACATGAACGACTTGAAGGCGAAGGTGGATCAGCACAAGGAGAATCTTGCGTGCCTGATGGTGACCTACCCTTCCACGCACGGAGTGTTCGAGGAGCATATCCGGGAGATCTGCGATCTCATCCATGAGAACGGCGGACTCGTGTATATGGACGGCGCGAACATGAATGCGCAGGTGGGTTTGACGAGTCCGCGCAACATCGGGGCGGACGTCTGCCACCTGAACTTGCATAAGACGTTCTGCATTCCTCACGGCGGTGGCGGACCCGGCATGGGCCCCATCTGCGTGACGGCGGCCCTCGCTCCCTTCCTGCCCGGGCATAGCGTGGTGCACCTGGACGGTGAGCACCGGACGCATGCCGTGAGCGCGGCCCCGTGGGGCAGCGCAAGCATCCTCCTCATCTCGTGGGCCTATATCTCCATGATGGGCGGCGAGGGTCTGACGGAAGCCACCCGCATGGCCATCCTGAATGCGAATTACATCAAGGCACGTCTGGACGGACACTACGACATGCTCTATACGGGCACCAATGGTTTCTGCGCTCACGAGATGATCGTGGATCTGCGGGCCTATAAGGCCGTGGGAGTGGAAGCGGAAGACGTGGCCAAGCGCCTTATGGACTACGGGTTCCATGCACCCACCGTCTCCTTCCCCGTCCCCGGTACCATCATGATCGAACCCACGGAGAGCGAGCCCCGTGCCGAGCTCGATCGGTTCTGCGATGCGTTGATCAGCATTCGCGAAGAGATACGCATGCTGGAGATGGGCATGGCCGATCCCAAGGACAACGTACTGAAGAATGCGCCGCATACGCAAGCCGTCATCACGGCCGATGAATGGACCCATCCGTACACCCGCACGCAAGCGGCATTCCCGTTGCCGTACGTCCGCGCCCATAAGTTCTGGGCCAGCGTGGCACGGGTGAACAACACCGTCGGCGACCGCACCCTGATCTGCTCCTGTCCTCCCGTCAGTGATTACGAGATGGCGTAACGCACAGGTTGTCGGACTTCCCGTAACGAAGCAGAAGCGCGTGACCGAAGAAGATCGGACACGCGCTTTTCTTTTTCCGGTCGGCGGGTTGTGGAACATGCAGTGATGATGCTCGTCGGCATTCCACGACAATCGATGATCGCCTGCCTGCCGTTCACGCGATGACACGAATGCGCTGCGGCAACACCCGTACTTCCACCGGTGTCGTTCCTACCACTTCACCATCGATTTCCACATACAGAGGGTCATCGCACGCCACCCGCACATGGGCGGCCTGCGCGTATCGTACCTGCGGATGACGGATGCGGTCTCCTGCGCGGAGCGCCGGCATCCATCGCAGGTAATCGAGCAAGGACACGTCCCCGATGACCGTCAGCGCGATACGTCCGTCCGAAGCGTCAGCGTGCGGGGCAATGATGATTCCGCCACCGAAGGTGGTGAAGTTGGCAAAGCACACGGACATCGCGGACCCCTCCCATGAATGCGTGGGTGCGTGATCGGAAGGGGAAATGTCACGCTCGTGTTCATGGTGCCGAGGCGGATTCGCACGATGATGCTCGGAAGGTCGCTCGGGATGATTCCCCTGTCCTTCCGCCTTCTCCGACCACTCCACGCGCGTCCGGTGCTTGGCAAAGCGCATCATACCGACCAATCCGCTGAGGAAGTACCGCACATCGGCGTTCCACCACGACGGGGTGCGGGCAACAAGACCCGCCACCATGCCTCCCAGGCCGGCATCGGCCACGTTCATGCATACGCGTTCGGTGGTGTGCGGAACGGAGCCGGGCAGCGCCGCATAGCGGATGGAAAGAAGGTCCACCGCGCGGGAGCGGGCATGCGGATCTTTGAGACGTGCGACACACTGTGTCGCGCTTTGCGTGAGCCCCAGACTGCGGGCGCAGTCGTTGCCGCTGCCCACGGGGAAAATCGACATCAGGACATCGTCGTCCGTCGCACCGGCGTTGACGATACCGTTGGCCACTTCGTTCACGGTGCCGTCTCCACCCACGGCCACGATGACCGTCGCTCCTGCGTGCACGGCATGGGTGGCGAGTCCGGCGGCATGGCCTGCATGCTGTGTCGTGGTCCATACGGCTGTCCGGAGTTTCCCATCCGCTTCGCACAGTGCGCGAAGCTCCCGCACCCGCGGGTGATGTATCCGCGCCCCATGAACGACGAAGGCGATCATGCTTCGGTGTCCTCAATCATCGTGCATACCCTTTCCTTCCAGGATGCGGGGGCGCGCTTTAAGGATGCGTTGACTGCGGGTGGCGCTCTGCTTGGCCGACGCGAAGTGCATGAGGTACGCGCGCTGTCGGCCCGGAGTGAGTCGCGCGAAGTGCTCACCGAAGATCGGATCCTTGGCGATGATCTCGCTGAACTCTTGCGGCATCGCCACGACAGGTACAGATGCGCGCTTCGAATGGGTTGCGGACTCCGCCCGAGCATCGGCACGTGCGATCACGACGGCCTGTTCCACGAGCGCATGAAGATGCGCTTCATTCTTCTTGATGGCATCGGTATCGGTACAGCGGAACGCCCGAGCGGACTGCGAGTTCTCTCCGGGCTTCAGGAGGATACCATGTGGATCGTCCAGCCGTGACCCCAGGAAGAAGTTGATGGATGCGTGCGGCTTGAACGCCGTAACCGAGAGCACGTTCGCACCGTCCACGGTGAAACAAGGTACACTCCATTTGATGGATTCCTGGAGGTCGTGCTCACGGACGATGCCGAGGAGCATGCGAAGCTCTTTCTGCCACGCATGCACTTTGCACGCCGGCGTATCGAAAAGCGAACACCGTCCGCAACCATGAAGCAGATAGTAGTCGGTATCCGGAGGAACAATGCGAGGCATGAGATGCGAGA
>JBBATK010000023.1:0-11055 GCA_040398805.1 Kapaibacterium sp. (SeqCode)
AGGACCTTCCCCATGCTCTCTATCGCTCTTCACGGCGGCGCCGGCGATCGCAACCGCGCCACGCTTTCTCCCGAACGCGACGCCGACTACCGTCGCACCATCGCCGATGCCATGGACCGCGGCTATGCCGTGCTCGAAGCGGGCGGATCGAGTGTGGAGGCGGTGGAGACGGCCATCATGGTGCTGGAGGATGCCACGTGTTATAACTCCGGACGTGGTGCGGCGCTCAATAGCGAGGGCAAGGCCGAGCTCGATGCAGGCATCTTCAATGGTACGACCATGCAGAGCGGCGCTGTGGCCGGCGTCCTTCGTATCCAGCGTCCCATCTCCGCCGCACGCTACATCATGGAACACACCCCGCAAGTGCTATTCATCGGCGCGCATGCGGAAGCGGTGGCCGAACGTGGCGGACTGACCATGGTGAACAATGAGTACTTCATCACCGATGAAGTCCGCGAACTCTACGAGTCAGGTCTGAAAGCGCGGGCTGCTGCAGCGCACGCCGCCGCGTCCGGTACTTCCTCCTCCACCGAAGAAAAAGTCATCCTCGGCACCGTCGGCTGCGTGGCCCTCGATGCGCGCGGCGGCATGGCCGCAGGAAACTCCACGGGCGGTATCATGCATAAGCCCGCGGGACGTGTGGGCGATACGCCGCTCGCGGGCGCGGGCATGTACGCCATGGACGGGGTGGGTGCGGTGGCCTGCACGGGTCACGGTGAATACTTCGTCCGCACCGTCGCCGCGCACGACACCATTGCGCGCATGCGCTACGCGGGCGCGGATCTCGTCACCGCCATGGACGCCGTCCTTGCGTCCATCACAGCGCTCGGCGGACGTGGCGGCATGATCGGCATCGACGCCATGGGCACGATCCACCTACCCTTCAGCACCTCGAGCATGGTCCGCGCAGGCCGGAACTCTGCGGGTGTGCGGGTGGTGGAGGTGTGGTAGGGGGGGTACCCTCTTGCCATCGAAGCCGGAAGCGTGACGTCGTCCGTCGGTTATGACTGATTGCGTTGCTGGTGCTCCGTGCACAGGCTAAGTTTGCGTATCGAAGATACACGTACCTCGAACAGATACCTGTTACCACCTCTAACCTTTGCCGATGTCGCACGAGATAGATAAAAGAAGTCTTGAAAACGCCCTGCGTCTCTTCAGCGATGGTATCATCGATACCCTCGAAGTCGGCACCACGCGCGGTCTGCAGGACATCCATGCCTCCCTGTTCTGCGACCTCTATCCCTTTGCGGGAGTCATTCGTGAGGTGAACATCTCCAAAGGCGGATTCCGTTTCGCCACGGCGTTGTACCTCACGGAGATACTTGCCAAGATCGATCTCATGCCGGAAACCACCTTCGAACAGATCATTGCCAAGTACGTGGAAATGAACATCGCCCATCCTTTCATGGAGGGTAACGGCAGGGCGATGCGCATCTGGCTGGACATGATGTTCAAGCATAGTCTGAAACGCGTCGTGGACTGGCAACAGGTGGACAAGACCCTGTACCTCCAAGCCATGGAACGCAGTCCCATCAACGACCTAGAACTGCGTACCCTTCTCTTCGCCAACCTCACGGATGATATCCACAACCGCGACGTCATCATCAAAGGCATCGAGCAGTCGTATTACTACGAAGGATACGGGCGTGGGGCGGGAGGATAACATCCAAGCGGCTACGACCTAAACCCGGCAACTGACGACGCTCGGAAGGGATGACCCGGAGCACCATGACGAATGACAACGGACACCCGGCCTCTTATGAAGGGTTCCTGTGCAGCTTGTCGGGCAGGAAATACCACAACGGTATGCCGATGAAGATGACGAACGACGCATACACCGAGACGTACGCCAAGGGTATGGAGAAGAGATACAGACTCGTGGCGATGATGTTGCTGGTCTGGATGGTGGTGTTCACGGGTATCATCTTCTCTCCCACTTCCACATAGCGTTGCAGCCGGAAGAACGCGAAGGCGGTCAGGAACATCACGGCACCGTCTACCATCCCGGCAAAGGCTGCACTGCGGAGTTCCGCATCTCCTCGGATCCTCGCTTTCCGCTATTCGAGCGAGTGAAGTGAGGGTACAATCTCATCGGCACTATAAACACTGATATCGCATCAATGTGGAATCCCCCGTTTCCCGACCCAGTGTTGTAACTCCGGCGAACGTCGGAATGATTAACGTCGGATTCTGAGAATAGCACGTTCGTTTGATTTTTTCTTTTGAGAATCAAAGGGCTTTTTCATGTCAGCTAAGCTACCCTATCTTCTCCAAAATAATTTTTCCCACTCCTCTTGTTGTGTTCTCATGTACAAGTACCTCTTATTTCTGGCCTGCTTCCTTAGCTCGTGTGCATCGACGGTATACTATCAGGTCTACAAGACCAAGACAGACAAAGGATCTGTCGACAGTGCCGGCGTATCTTTCGATGACAAGAATTGTCGCGTGATATACAACCTATGGTCGGAAGGAGGCAATATGAGTTGTCGGGTCTTTAACAAGCGGGACGCGGACCTTGTCATCGATCTTCGTCGATCGTTTTTTGTCATGAACGGTCAAGCGCGCGCACTTTATCGGCACACCGCTCGCGCGTATACATCGAACAGGGTCGAGTCAAGCTCTTCGGCGACGGTCATTGAGGGCGTATTCTCTCCAAGGGTTGCGCAGAATGCCAGTTCCAGCGTCTCGGGCGTGACGACAACGTACACGGACGATCCGGAGGTACGCATTCCGCCGAATACATCGATGGAGATAGAAGGTTCCGCCGTCGTTTCTACGCGAATGACGTGGTGTGATGTTGACGAAGCGCCGGACGAGGATGAAATCAAGCCGCTTCAGTACGATAAGCAAACCTCACCATACACATTCTACAATCTTCTCACTTACGCAGTTGCGGCAGATACTGTTCGATCCGAACATCGGTTTTATGTTTCCTCGATAACCAACTTCCCGAAGTCCATGCTGAAGAGAGAGGTCCGTACGACACCGTGCGGAAAAACTTTGGAACCGTCGCGTGAAATCTTTGTCAACACGCCGCCCGATGGCTTCTTCGTGAAATACGACACTGTACCGAAGGACGAGTAAGGACAGATCGGAGGACTCGGGAGCCACTAGTGCGGGGTCCGTGGACACAGACGCCGCATATCTACCTGTGCAGCTACCTGTGCAGCTTGTCGGGCAGGAAATACCACAACGGTATGCCGATGAAGATGACGAACGACGCATACACCGAGACGTACGCCAAGGGTATGGAGAAGAGATACAGACTCGTGGCGATGATGTTGCTGGTCTGGATGGTGGTGTTCACGGGTATCATCTTCTCTCCCACTTCCACATAGCGTTGCAGCCGGAAGAACGCGAAGGCGGTCAGGAACATCACGGCACCATAGAAGGCCGATGCATGGGGCGCAGTGGCGTGCGCCGCGATGAAGGCGGTGGGCAAGGGAATCAAGGACATGGCGAAGAGGAGGAACATGTTGTACCACACGAGCTTCGAGGTGGAGTGCGGAATGCGGTCGAACAATGCATGATGGTTCAACCACAAGATGGCCACGACGATGAAGCTTACGAGATAGGCGAAGAGCTTGGGCAGAAGGCGCATGAGCGCGTTCCACATCTCGCCGTCACCCGCCGCGTCGCTCACCTCGGGGATGCGCAGCTCCAGCACCATGATGGTGATGATGATGGCGATGACGCCATCGCTGAAGGCCTCGATCCTGTTCTTGTTCATAAGGAAGTCCACGCAATGCTCCTACCCGATGGTGTTACACACGATGACGCCCAGAAGTACGCAGTGCGGAGTTCGGAGGAGAGAAGGGCGGAACATGGGGTAGTGGATGCATGTCGTTATAATTCGAACCACGGCAACCGTGGCCGGTCAATACAGTGAGGAGAGTCCTGCGTGCATTATTCTTTTTCCGGAACCGGACCCTTGATACGGAATGCTCTTATTATACCGATAATTATTCGCCCTACGTTACTAACGGCTGGCCTATATTGTGGGGTCGTTCTCGGACCTTTAATCTTACGGCATTTACTGCCGCTTCCCGGGTTCTTATGATGCGTGAACATCATACGGACATGCGATGACAGACAAGGGGCCTATCGCGGATATCATGTATCATTCACGGAGTATGTCATGACGGATGAAAGCACACAGAAACACGCGTATCGTCTGGAATTTCTCGGGGAGGGTTCGGAGTATTTCAAGGTTCTCATCATCAACTGGTTTCTTACCGTGGTGACGTTGGGAATCTATTACCCGTGGGCTCGAGCCAGAAGAATAGCGTACATGAATGGACATACCTCTTTGGACGGTGAACGGTTCCTCTTTTCAGGAACCGGAAAGGAGATGTTCCGCGGGTATATCAAGGTCATCGTACTCTACGCAATGCTCGCAGTGGTGTACGTGGGTGCACTGATTTTGGAAGCACCCATCCTTGGTCTGGTGCTCATATACCTTTCACTTGTCGTTCTTCTACCCTTTGCCATCCACGGGGCCCTTCGATACAGAATGAGCAGGACATCGTATCGGGGAATACGTTTCGGGTATCGTGGAAACCGCCGAAAACTGGCGGAGATGTTCTTTGTGGATCTGTTTTTCACCATCATCACGTTCGGCATATACGGTCCATGGTTTCAGATGAACCTTCGGCGCTACACCTTCCGGCATATCCGTTACGGAGACGCGGAGTTCTCGAACAATGCTAAAGGACACGATTGGCTGCTCATCAATCTTAAAGGATATCTTTTGACGGTGCTGACCCTGGGCGTCTATGCATTCTGGTGGCAACGGGATGTTTTGGCTTACAGCATCAATAAGATTGTCATTACAAAGGGAACGGACAGCATCACGTGCACGTCGGTCGCCACCGCCGGTGGAATGTTCAAACTCATCGTCGGGAACCTCCTGCTCGTCGTCTTCACCTTCGGTCTGGGAAAAGCTTGGGCCGATGTGCGTACGCAGAAGTTCCTATGTGACAGTATCCAGATGGAAGGAACGATCGCGCTGGACGATATTCACCAAACCGAGGTGGATTACACGGATGCGTTCGGCGACGACGCCATGGACTTTTTCGAATTCGATATTGCATGAGGGGGATCGCTTCCAGTACGGGTACCTTGTACGATGGCCGTACATCGGTTGCCAACCATGTCCTCTGCCTGCTGAATGAAGAGGGTGATGCTCTTTGTGTGCAGGATGATGCGGGAACCGTTCGTGAATGGAGATTCCCGGCAATGGATGTGAAGCGGTTCGGAAGTGTTGTGGAGATACGAAACGACACAGAGCCGGGCGTTCTGCTGGTCATCGACGACGTGGAGTTCGCCCGGGTACTGTGGCAGGTGCGCGAGCGGCATGGACGCATCGGTATTCCCGAACGACTTCTTCGGATGAGTACGACGAGTGCCGCTGTCGTGGCGCTGGTCGTCCTCGGCGCCATCATCATAGGGTATCTCTACGCATTGCCCGTGCTGGCGGAGAAGTCCGTGGCCTTGGTCCCGCTTTCGGCGGATGACGCTATCGGGAATGCGTTCGCGTCGACACTCATCGATGAACAGGATATCGATACGACGAAGACCGAGGCCTTGGTGCGTTTCGCAGCCCGGATGAACCTATCCACCACGAAGCCGCTCATGTTCACCGTCGTCCGCTCCGGCGACGTGAATGCGTACGCTCTGCCGAACGGTCGCATCGTCGTGAACTCGGCCATTGTCGACATGATTGAGAGTCCCGCTGAACTTGCTGCACTCCTTGGCCACGAAGTGTCGCACATCAACGAGCGCCATTCCACACGACTTCTCTGTCGGAATCTCGCCGGCTATATGATTGTGTCATTTGTCACGGGCGATGTCACGGGCGTGGTATCCGTGCTTGCCGATAATGCACGGATGCTCCACTCCCTTGCGTTCTCCCGGGAGTACGAGCAAGCGGCAGACGAGCAGGCATTGCGCATTCTCGTGATGAATCGCCTGGATCCGTACGGTATGGTCCGCCTGTTCGAACATCTCGAACGTCTGCCAGACCCTCATCTGCACACCCTTCTCAGCTCGCATCCCATAACAAAGGACCGTCGTGAGAACATGCAACGGATCATCTCCGGAATGCGGACTTCCATTGCGGAGAATCGGCAACTTGCAGACCTGTTTTGTGCATTGAAAAAATAAATAGGACGGCACATGACGTGTCCGACAGATCGGTTGGATATGGTTGCCGAATCCTGAGCCGAAATCCACCCCACCATGGCCGCCCCTCATTACGTACGGCGCACCGGCCGAAGGCGGCATCAACAAATCCACGACGGACGGCGTCATAAGCCGCTTCGCAACAAACGATAGCATCGCCACTCTTCAGCACGCGACGGACCACGTCGTTTCCATCCTTCTCCCCATCCATACCGGTACGAGTCGTGGTGCGGAACTCCACGAAACCAAGCACCATCGCAATGCGGTGTTCGGAAGAGAAGCATGAGGGGACGATAGGCATTCTCCTGGCGTCGCTGTGCTGTCCGAACTCATGTCCAGCTAAACACTTCCTGTCGCTGATAGTTGAGAACGATACGCGGCATGCGCGACACACGCCGTCACCATCCGTTTTTTCCTCGTTTGGCATGCCATTTGCCTGCCGTCCTGACAACGTTCCGTCACCCATACTCTCGTCGTCCGTCCCGGAGATTCCGCCCGAGGGACGCCGGGGGTCAGGGACGAGAGGCAGGTGCAGGTCCCCGCAGATGCTCTATGGCTCATGGCATGACGGCGGGGTCAGGTAAAACGGAGGAACGGGACCGACGGTTCCGGCTATCCGGTTTGCGACCATACCGTGACATTGTGTTCAACGTCTTATCGACTCATTATGAAAAAGATCATTCTGGCAACCGCAGCCGATGCGAACTACAAGTCGCGTCCGATTTTCCAATCCTTCCTTCAGTCGATGGATGTGAATTCGGACTTCGATGGGAATTACGTCCTGTATATGGACGAGGAGACGGTGGATGAAGGAGAGGGAAAGATCGCGTATGCGACCTTCCGCTCGTCCGACATGAAATGTTTGAACAAGAACAACTGCATTCAGCATGGAGAGTTCCTCAATGCCGAGATATTCCGTACCACGAGCGATGATGACATCATCATCTTCAGTGACGGCGATATGTATGTCCAGCGCGGACTCACGGACACGGAGCGCCTGTTCCTTCAGTCGCTCACGGATGATGAAGTCTTCGTAGGGTACAACGCGTCTCCTACGGACACGTTGCTCGACGAGTTCCATCGACTGAGTCCGACCGGCTACCTACCTTCCTTCCTCGAACCCAATGTCGGCAGCGTGAAAATCTACAACACCGGCGTGCTGTGCATGAACAAGCGTACGTGGTTGCGACTATCGGAGCTGTATATCAGCATGTTCCCGGAGCTGGACAAGATGTTCGAGCATTACGCTAAGCAGCAATGGCTGATCTCCTATATCATCGGCACCAAGGGATTCACCGTCTACGAGATGCCGTACGATTTCCACAACCACACACACTATCCGCCGCCCTCCGGTACCACCATCGACGAAAACGGTGTCGTGCGGTATAATGATAAAGTCGTCCTGTTCAAGCACAAGTGGTTCTGATCGCTTCCGTAATTGTACCACCACATTCTCCGTCATCATGGTCGACTTTCTCATCGTCGGTTCAGGCTATTTCGGTTCCATCTGCGCGCATGAGCTCAAGAAGAAGGGGTATTCAGTGTGTGTGATCGAGTCGAGGAATCACATCGGAGGCAATTGCTATACGTCGAACCGGAACGGCATCACGGTTCACGATTACGGTCCGCATATCTTCCACACATCGAACGAAGACGTGTGGCGGTGGATCAATCAGTTCGTGTCGTTCAACAATTTCGTGCTGTCGCCCATAGCGAATTATCACGGCGAATTGTATTCGCTCCCGTTCAACATGTGGACCTTCAACCGGCTTTGGGGTGTCACGAAACCGGAAGAAGTGATGGAAATCATCAAGGAACAGAGCAAGGACGTGACCGATGACCCGACGAACCTTGAGGAACAAGCAATTAAGCTCGTGGGCAAGGACGTGTATTTTAAACTGATAAAGCACTACACCGAGAAGCAGTGGCGCAAACCCGCGTCGGAGCTTCCTCCCGAGATCATCAAACGTCTGCCCGTCCGATTCACGTTCAACAACAACTATTTCAACGATACCTACCAAGGCATTCCTATCGGCGGCTACACGCAGATCTTCGAGAAGCTGCTCGAGGGCATAGAGGTGCGACTGAAGACGAACTTCTTCACGGACGAACTCCCCGAACACAAGAACATCATCTATACGGGTCCCATCGACAAGTATTACGACTACCGCTTCGGTGAATTGGAGTACAAGACCACGGAGTTCGATCATCAGCTGCTCAGCGGCGTGGCGAATCATCAAGGAACGGCCGTAATGAACTACACCGACAGCGAAACGAAATACACGCGCATCATCGAACACAAGCACTTCGAGAACAGCGTCTCCGATGATACGTGGATCACCTTCGAGTACCCGGTGGAATACAAAGCCGATGTCACCGATCCGTACTATCCTGTCAACGACAAGATCAACAACGAGAAGTACCGTCGATACAAGGAGCTGGCGGATGCGGAAGAGAACGTGTTCTTCGGAGGACGCCTCGCCGAATACAAATACTATGACATGCATCAGGTCATCGAGTCCGCCTTACGATTCGTCGACACCGTCCACGACCGACGTCAGACACGTACGCCCTGATCCGTTCCCGATGACATACGATGCCTCAGGCGGCACCACACCCTTCCGTCCACGCATCCCTCTATCGATACATGTATCTTCGCATGGACACCGTCCACGGACACGCCCGTCATCATCAAGGGCATTGGACCGTCGGTACGTCTGTGCACACACAACAAGGAACAGCGTCCATGAAAAAGACAGCAGTCATTGCGGGAGCCTCGGGACTCATCGGAACGGCGCTTCTGCCGTTGCTTCTCAAGAGCGACGAGTATGAAGCGGTGCACTCAGTGGGGCGGCGCATGCTCGACGTGCGTCATGAGAAATTGACGCAGCACATCATGGATTTCGGCGACCTCTCATCACTAGATCTGCCATGCCATCACGTGTATTGCTGCGTAGGTACCACCATACGCGTTGCGGGAAGCAAAGAACGTTTCTTCGAAGTCGATCACGACTATCCGTTGAACCTGGCGCGAGCCGCGCTGCGCAATGGCGCGCAGTCCTACACCATCATCACGTCGGTAGGAGCGAAGGCGGAATCCGCTGTGTTTTACTCTTCGGTGAAGGGACGTGTCGAACGGGAACTCGCACTCTTGGGCTTCAAAAGTCTCACGATCATCCGTCCTTCCATGTTGCTCGGCGACAGGAAACAATCACGTCCTGCCGAGTGGATCTCCAAACATCTCATGACCCTTCTTGCTCCCATCATACCGAAGGCATACAAAGCCGTCCATGATAGCACCGTCGCCGCCTGTATGGTGCGTCATACGCTGGCCGAGCAGGAGGGTGTGCGCATCGTCGAGAATGCCGAGATCCTCTCGATGACGTAGGCCTCCCGACACGTCCTGTCCGTACCGACCGTCGCCAACGCGAACCGCGCACCGGTATCCGCGCACCGGTATCCGCGCACGTGCAGAGCTCCTCTGCGCGCCTCCGTCCGTGCATCCCACGGCTTCCCGTATTTTCGTCGTCATCGTCCTCTCGAAGCACAGACATCAATACCAAAGGAAGAGCATGCTCGCACCGCTGAACGAACAGATCGACGTCATCACCCGCAACACGGCGGAAGTATTGCCTGAGCAGGAGCTTGTGAAGAAAGTGGAGCGTTCGCTGGCCACGAACAAGCCCATGCTCATCAAGTTGGGCTGTGATCCCAGTCGTCCGGACCTGCATATCGGTCATGCCGTCGTGCTCAACAAGCTCCGGGAGTTCCAGGTTCTCGGACACGAAGTGGTGTTCATCATCGGTGATTTCACGGCGATGATCGGCGACCCCACGGGTAAGAGCAAGACACGTCCCGCGCTCACCCACGAGGAAACCCGCGTGAACGGTCAGAGCTACCTTGAGCAGGCCGGCCGCATCCTCGATGTGTCCAAAGCCCGCATCGTGTACAACAGCGAGTGGCTGAACGCACTCACCTTCGTCGATGTCATCAACATGTGCTCGCGCTACACGGTGTCGCAGATGCTTGAGCGGGAAGACTTCCACACGCGATTCAACAACGAGTCGCCCATCTCCCTCCATGAGTTCATGTACCCGCTGGCGCAGGCCATGGACTCCGTGCATCTGAAGAACGACATCGAAATCGGCGGCACCGACCAGAAGTTCAACTTCCTCGTGGCCCGCGAACTGCAACGCTCCCACGGCATCGAGCCGCAGGTGATCCTTACCATGCCCATCCTGGAAGGCACCGACGGCGTGGAGAAGATGAGCAAGTCGCTCGGCAACTACATCGCCATCACCGACTCCCCGCGCGAGATGTTCGGCAAAACCATGAGCATCCCCGATGAACACACCGTGCGCTATTACCGCATGGCCGCCTTTGCTTCCGAACAGGACATCAATGACATGCAGACAGGTCTGCACACCGGCACCATGCACCCGCGCAACGCCAAGGTGCGCGTGGCCATGGACATCGTGGCGCGCTATCACGGAGTCGATGCGGCCACTGCCGCCTTCGCCGAATTCGAACGCATGTTCGTCAAGAAAGACGTCCCCGATGTCATCGAAGAAATCACCCTCAACCTTCCCCAGGAATGCCTGGTCGTCGACGTCCTCGCCGCATCAGCACTGGCTCCCAGCAAGAGCGAAGCACGACGCCTTATCCAAGGCGGCGGTGTGAGCATCGACGGAGAGAAGATCAGCGATGTCGCCGCCACCGTGAACCTTTCCTCCCACCGCCTCTTCAAAGTGGGCAAACGCAAGTTTTTGAAAATCTCGTCCGGCGCATAATCCCCCCCTCTTCCTCCGGGAGAGGCCCGGGGGTGAGGGCCTGACGTGACTACGCCATTCCCGCGAGGTCTTCGAGCGAAGT
>JBBATK010000024.1:0-6476 GCA_040398805.1 Kapaibacterium sp. (SeqCode)
TTCCAAACGTCCTACCCCGCTTGCTTCTCGACTTCGCTCGAAGACCTCGCGGGGAGAGCAACCTCGCGGGGAGAGCAACCTCGCGGGGATAGACGGCGCTATTACGCAAGGGACCTCGCTGAGCGAGAATTGATGAGGGGATGGTTACAGACCCATTGACAAGCGAAGGAAGGGTTGCGGCAGAATGAGGAGCGTGGACCGACGAAGGTCGGCGGCGCCGACCATGCGTACGCCGGCATCGAGAGAGGTATGGCCAAGGTAGACCATGGGCACGGAGGCATCGGCGACCAGGAGAGGTCCGACGGATGCCATGCCGATGGCGACCGACGCATGAACGTCGCGATCGAGCAGCGAAACGCCAAGAGGTCCTTCCAGTCCGACGAGAGCGAATGGCATCTGTCGTTGTCGTTCGTCCTGCCGCTCCACACCATTCGTGTACACGGACGCCGTCATGCGTGCTATCATCAACCCCGATTCGATGAAGAAGGGCTCGTCCTTCCCTGCCACCCTATACCGCACACCGGCACCGGACGACGAGAGAATGGCGCTGAGCACGCCGTTCATACCGACATCATGTGGCATGAAGGTTCCCGACCGCACCGCGTCCATCGTCGAAAGGGGCGCAGGATTCCATCCCCACGTCCGTGACGCGAACGGAGCTACCGATACGTCGAGCTCCTCCGGCACGGTCGTGTGGGTGCCGCTGAACGATGTGGATGCGAATACCGTCGTCTCGTGCGGAGTATCCACCGAAACGACACGCAAAGGGGATGACGCCACCATGTGCGTCGCTTCTTCGGGCGTCGGCGCGGTGACGACGGTGTTCGAGACGACGTTGTTCATGACCACGTCGGTGGCACCTGCGCTATCACGGGCATCGGAAGCAGCGACCGGAGCAGCGGCGAAGTGACGTTCCTTCACGAACTCGAATCGATTGACCGCCACCGTCAGCAGAAGTACGCCGAAAGCCACCATTCGTGCCGTGCTTCTCATGCCCGACCCTGATGGTGTCGGCGCATTCGCGGAAACGGCTTCGAGGACGGCGTTTCGCAACGAAGCGGGCGGCTCGATGCTGAACGTATCTTCCACGATCGCCATGTCAAGACGGGTCTCGTTCTCGAGCACCTCGGCAACGTGCGGATCGCGAGCCACATCCTCCAGGAAGGCGGCGCGCTCGTGATCATTCAATTCTCCATCCAGATACCTCTGGACGAGTATGCGCATGCTTGCATTCATCGCTTCGCCTCCCCTGCCAGATGAGCGAGCTTCAGACGAAGGATGGCCTTGGCGCGTTGGACGCGCATGCGCACCGTGCCGGAAGATTCCTTGACCAGTCCGGCGATGTCGTCGTAGGAAAGACCGTCGTAATACCGCAGCACGAACGCATCGCGCAGGATGAGCGGCAGTGACAGCACGACGCCTTCAAGCTGCGGTGCGATGTCGGCACTGAAGATGTGGGGATACGGGTCGCTGACGACGTGAGAATCCTCGATGTCCACAAGGTCCTTACGGTCACGGCGCATGTTGAGGACACGCTGCCTGGCGATCATCAGGCAGAACGGCAGGGGGTCGACGATACGGTTGCCTTTGCACAGATGCTTATGGACATTGATGAAGGTCTCCTGTGACACATCCGCTGCATCGTTGGCACATCCGGTCATCCGCAGAGCGTAGACATACACGGGTCGGCTGAGCGCGTCGTAGAACGAGGCGAACGCCGCATCACGCGATGCGGGATCGTTGATCCGCTCCAAGAGAGCGGGATCGAATGCGACCGTGGAAGAACCTGCCATAGTACTTGAGAACACACCGGACCGGTGATTATGTCACAAGATTTTTTTTTGTGACATCCCGCGCGCCGTCGGGTGTATGGGAAACTCGGACGCTTGTCACGTCCGGTGTCGCTCCGTGAAACGCTGCCTTGTGCGAAGATACTCCGACATCGGTCACGCTTGGCACGTACGCGCGAAACATCATCATCCACTTTAGGGATCCGCCCATGCAAGTGAAGACCATCCTCGTGTCTATCGGTTTCTTTCTCATCCTTGCCGGCCCTGCATGGGGTCAGCAACCGCTGGAGGTGCAATGGACCACCTATTTGGGGGGCTCGGGAAAAGACGAAGCCAGGGATGTCGTCGTGGACGAGAACGATAACGTCTACGTCTGCGGCGTTTTCGAAAGTCCGGACTTTCCCAGACCCCGTAATGTCCCGACCTCCTTCGACACGACGGGTCCGGGCGGCTACCTGGCCAGTTTCAGTCCTCAAGGTGAACTTTTGTGGTTACAGTATTTCAGCTGCGTCCGACCCCATGCACTGGCCATCACGAAGAACAACATCCTCGTCATGGCAGGTAGCACCCCCGTAGAGTGCGGTGGTGTCAATGGCATTATCGGATTGTTCACACTTGCCGGCGAGCGGGCCGGAAGGTCGTACGCGTTCCAGGGATCCAAAGGTAGCATCATCACGTGCGTCGACGCCGGTTACCGGACCTCGGCGACCGAAGAATACATCTACGTGGCGGGCATCACGGAGTCGCAAGACCTAGATGTCGTCAATGCGCCGCAACCCGTCTACGGAGGAGACGGAACATCCGGCGAGGGTGCGGGAGACGGCTTTGTCGCACGGCTCCGCATCACTGCCATCGCGGGTGTCCTTGAAGCACGTCCGGAGGTCATCACGTATTACGGTGGACGGTATCTGGACGAGATTCTCGCCCTTCGTGTCGACCTGTTTCGTAAGATCATCTACATCGGCGGTCGGACCCGGTCGGACAACCTGCCGGGTCCGGGCGTCATCCAACCCAACCGCCTCGGGACGCCGACCGACAACGACGGCTTTGTCGCCTGCCTCGATGCATCCAGCCTGATATGCCAATGGAAAACCTATCTGGGAGGAACAGGCGATGAGACGGTCCACGGTCTGCAACCCGGAGGATTTACCATACCCGGAGGTGACTTTGTACCAGGTGTGCGCGTCTGCGGCGTCTACTCGAACGGCGTTTTCCCCTATCCCGGAAAACCAGGAAATTCTTTCTATGCATTTAACGGCGGCACCGAATTCGGGGGCGATGCATTCTACCTTGAGATTAGCAGCGGAATCGCCGCGCCGGATATTCTCCTGTGCACGAGTGTAGGTTCTCCGGGTGACGATGTGGCCTATAGCTTCCCCCGCAAAGAAGATGCGGAAGACCGCTGTATCCTCTTCTCGAACGGATTGGTCACATCGAGCGGTATCCAGAAGTCCGCCGCATTCATGTTCGCCAGCAAACCGAATCTCACCTATGTCCGCGTCTACGACGGGAACGGCGAGGAGAATCTCCTCAGTCAGGACCAGGCACGCTTCGGCTTCGGCGGATTCGAAGCCGGTCCCTCGTCACGGTACTTCTGCGGTAACACCACCAGCACGGATCTTCCAGGACGTAATGCGGCGGGTCCGATATTCCAACGCAGCCTGGCAGGAGATCAAGACGGGTACATCGTCAAACTCGGCTGCGGATCGCAGAGCTCTCGCATCGTCGCGTCATCGCTGACGTTGTGCTCGACGTCGGACACCATCTCGCTTTCGCTGACTCCGGTTCAGGACTCCGTCCGTTGGAACGATGGATCGCGCACTTCATTCCGCTTCATCACGTCGCCCGGCACCTACAGTCTTCAGTACACCACCGCCGCAGGATGCCTCTTCGTCGATACGGTGATCATTCGTCAGGGTCTCGTTCCCACCGGTACGCTCACACCGTCGGACACCGTCGTGTTCTGCGATACCGCCGACGTGCTCATCAACGTCCAGGGCAGTAACATCGCGAGCATCGTGTGGTCCGGCGGCACTCCGGTGGATGCGAAGACCGTCAGAGTGACGACTCCCGGCAGGTATTGGGCTTCACTCGTGTCGCCCGAAGGCTGTACCGCGACCACCGACACCCTTACCGTGGAATCGAAGAGGGCGGGCATCGGTACCACCGTGGTCGCCGACGTACTGAACGCCGGCGACATCGACATCGGTGATACCCTGCTCGTGGCCTTGCGCCTGAAGCTCGCACCCGGTGACTCTCTCGACACCTTCCCGGTGGATTGGTCGATGCGTCTTCGTTTCGATCGGACCGCCCTCTTCCCTGTCGCACCATTGCCCCTCGGTACCATCGACGATTCCAGCCGTCGCATCGACCTTTTCGGAAAGCGCGCTACCGGTAGCGATACTCTTGCCATCGTTTCGTTCCGCGTTGCCCTCGGGGATACCGACAGTGTCACCATCGACATCGACAGCGTCTCCTTCGAACCGTGCTCCGTCGTCCTGCCGTCCCTCCGCTCACACGTGCGTATCGCCGGCATCTGCCAGGCGGGAGGCGCCAAGCGCCTCATCGCCGGTGTTCAGCCGCGCCTTGTGGCTCTCGTGGCACCGAACCCCGTCCCGGGTGCCGGAGCTACCGCGGGAGCAATCGGTGATGCCATGTACAATGCGGAAGCGAGGGTGGTGGACTTGCTCGGACAGACCGTGATGCTTGAGCGCGTGCAAAGCTCGGACTCGTCCGCGCGATGGTCCATACCCGCCTCGCTGCCGGCGGGCGCGTATATCCTCGTCGTTCAGAACGCCGAAAGTGTTTCAACCGTCCGCTTCGAGGTGGTACGATGAGAACATTCCTGATCATGTGCTCGACGATAGCGTGCACCACCTTCGCCGCAGCGCAGATACGCATCGATGCCGGCATCGGTCTTGGCCAGACCATCGCCCGGACCTCGTTCTCGCAATTACCCGGTTTCTCCTCATGCAGTCCGGTCTACGAGGGCGGATCGGCGTGGGGCGGCATGGTGGGCGTGGGTATCGACATCCCGATCGCCTCATCCTTCTTCGGCGCTGTGCGGGTGAACGCCGTCAATCGAGGTCATTCCCTCTCCACCGAGGAGCGAGTGGACATCATTGCGGGTAATGAGCTGACGCAGGCCGCCATCACGCATACCATGACCGTACCGCTCACGGAGTACGGCATCGAGACGCAGCTGGGCTGGCGACGCGGAAGCTTCATGGTCCGAGCGGGCGCCGGCTACGCCATCCGGTCCTTCGGCGTCGTCGTGTCGCAAGAGGAACTGACACGTCCTCGATCCACGGTCTTCAGCGATACCAAGTCGGCCGTTCGGAACCGCATCAGCGGTGCGCTTCCCGCTGCCATCAACGGTTCATGGAGTGTCATGGGCATCGTCGGACTCGAGATTCCCCTGGCGCGAGGAAGCAGATGGCGACTCACTCCCGAGGCATCGCTCACTGCGGGACTGAACAGTTTGACATCCGTCACTTCCTGGAAGATCGTCACGCCCGGATTCGCGCTGCGGTTATCCTATGAATTCCCGGAGCGGCAGCCCGTCATCGAACCCGTCATCCCTGCTCCACCGGCAAAGGTCATCGCTGCCCGCGTGCCCGAGCCTCCGGTGGAAGCGAAGGTCATCGCTCCGCCCACGAAGAGGGTGGTCCGACAGCGCATCGTCATCGAAGAGTTGGAAGAGGAGCGCTTCATGCCCATTCTTCCCTACATCTTCTTCGAGCGCGCCACGGCGGAGATCCCGACGCGATATCAGGTGGCGCCGAACCAGGCACGACGCGACAAGGCCACGTCGAACCTCGCCGCCCATCACGCTGTTCTGGCGGTCATCGCCGACCGGATGAAGAGCGATCCCTCTGCGCGCGTCGTGCTGACGGGACACATCTCGTCGGATGAACAGGATACGCGCCTGGCGTTGCAACGCGCCCGCGCCGTTGCGGCTATCCTCACCGATTCCTTCGGTATCGATCCGCAACGCATCGGTAGTCGAGCGCGACGTCTTCCGCTGAACCTTTCCCGGGCGACCGGCGATGAAAGCGTATTTGCGGATGAGGAGAACCGTCGCGTCGAGATCACCTCCATGTCACCGTCCCTTCTGCTTCCCTATCGCGTCACGGATACGGTCATGACAGTTACGAAGCCTGAGGATGCGCTTCTCACGGCATCGGACTCCGTCATCATCATCGCCGATACCGTCCGCCTCGTGGAGAAACGTCGGACCATGGTGCAAGACAGTATCGTCGAGCGCTTCGACCTTGTCGTGTTCCCTTTTGCCAAGACCGATCTGAGCGACGACCATCGTCGAATCATCGACCTCGTGCGAAGCCGAATCGGTCAGAACGCGCGGGTGCTCGTGGAGGGAAGCACGGACCCGCTCGGTCCCGCCGAGGAGAACGCCAAGCTCAGTCTTCAACGCGCCCAGAACGTAGCGCGCGAATTACAAGGGAACATCACCGTCATCGGTCGCGGCGAAGCACCCGTCGATCCCTCTCGCATGCTTCCGGAAGAACGCATGTTCCAACGGGTGGTCTCCATTTACGCCCTGGTTCCGCGAACGAAGTGATGGCGCACGGCACGATGTCGTGCATGAGAACAGGTGCAGTCGATGGCGAAAAAAAAGGGCAGGAGTTTCGCACTCCTGCCCTTTTCGTTGTGCATCGTCCCGAC
>JBBATK010000025.1:0-5699 GCA_040398805.1 Kapaibacterium sp. (SeqCode)
GAAGCGAGCGGGCAGGACGCCTGGAAGCTCAACTCGCGAGAACCACACTCAGCGACGCCCTTCCCCGCGAGGTCTTCGAGCGAAGTCGAGAAGCGAGCGGGCAGGACGTATGGAAACTCAACACATAGAAAACACAGCCTCTTCGGGGCTGTGACGTTCAAAAGGAAAAAAGAATCATCATCGCGCACATCCGTGGGTTTCACCCACGGCTATTGCTGTTCAGCCCCTTCGGGGCTGTGATCGGTGTGCTGAGTTTCCAAACCGCCCGCTCCGCTTGCTTCTCGACTGCGCTCGAAGACCTCGCGGGGATAGACCTCACAGAATGATACTTCGCTCGAAGACCTCGCGGAAGGACAACCTCACGGTGATAGACGGCGCTATTGCTCAGACCCTCACCCCATCCCTCTCCCGCGGGGAGAGGGGGGACGTAGCAATCGTAAGCGAGCGTGTGGGCTGACGGAACGAACAAAAAAAAGGCCGCCCGAATGGGCGGCCTGGGGGAATGTTGCGATGTCGACGGTAGTGGTTACCGGATCTCTTTATGCACGGTATGACGGCGCATGAAGGGATTGAACTTCTTCAGCTCGATACGCTCTGTGGTATTCTGCCGGTTCTTCATTGTCGTGTACCGAGATGCGGTCTTTCCTTCCTTTGCAGCTTCTGTGCATTCAAGGGTGATGATGACGCGCGCGCCTTTCTTTGCCATGGTCGTGCCTGAATAATGTGCCGAAATGAGTTCGATGTTCGAACCGCTGCGGTGACCGGATGACCGGAGCAGCGCGAGCGGGATTGCAAAGATAGGGGACGACGTTGAACCTGCAAGAGGTTTTCCACAATCTGTGGGATGGTCGTCCGCGGATTTTGTGGAAAACGACGAAAACAGCGCAGAAACCGCCCTTAGAATTGTTGCAGGACCCGGATGTCGTTTTCGTACAGAAGGCGTATGTCTTGAATGCCCGTCCGCAGCATGGTGACACGTTCGATACCGAACCCGAAGGCGTAGCCGCTGTATTCCTCGGGATCGAGTCCGCTTTCCCGCAGCACATTGGGGTGGATCATGCCGCAGCCCACCACCTCCAACCAGCCGCTCTGTTTGCAAACGCGGCAGCCTTCACCTTTGCAGAGGAAGCAGGTGATGTCCATTTCCGCGCTCGGTTCCGTAAACGGGAAATACGAGGCACGGAAGCGGTACTTGATGTCGTTGCCGTACATCTGACGCGCAAAGCTGAGCATGGTGCCTTTGAGTTCGGCGAAGCTCACACTCTTATCCACATAGATACCGTCCAACTGATGGAACTCCGCGAGTGCGCGCGCGCTGATGGCCTCATTGCGATACACCCGTCCGGGCATGATGGCGCGGATGGGCGGCTTCATGCTTTGCAACAGGCGTACCTGCACGGGAGTGGTGTGTGTGCGAAGCAGGACGTTCGGACGGTCCTTCACGAAGAAGGTGTCCTGCATGTCGCGCGCGGGATGATCCGGCGCGAAATTCAATGCTTCGAAATTGTGATAGTCGTCTTCGATATCCGGTCCCAGCGCCACCTCGAACCCCATGCCGCGGAATATCTCCGTCATGCGGTCCATGGTCTGGCGGATGGGATGCAAGGAACCCACGGGGGCGTATCTGCCGGGCAGACTCGTGTCCACGGTCTTCGCGTTCGACGCGGCGGCAGAGTACTGCTCGAGCAGGCGCTCGTACTCGGCTTCGGCAAAGGAGACCAGCATGTTCAGCTCTTTGCCGACGAGCGGTTTGTCTTCCTTCGGCACCTCGCGGAGTCGGTCGCGCAAGGCCTTCAGCGAACCTTTCTGCACCAGATGGCGCAGGCGGAATTCCTCCAGCTGCTCCCGCGTGGTGATGCCGGAAAGCATGGACTCGATGTCGTGTCGCGTTTGGCGTATATCGTCGATCATGGTCGATGGGACGTGGTAGAGGCAAATCTGTGTGCGCAAAATACGGAATACGGCGGGCGGGCCTGTCTCTTCCGCGCTCGTCCGCGGTCCTCCCCTCCGCGCCGATCCCCTCCTTCACCCTAAGTTGCGCGCATGAACGCGCCCTTGCAAACACCACACAGACAACCGTCCGCCGCGGGACGTCCGGACGTCTTCACCCGCTCGGACCTGTGGGTGCTTGGCGCCCTTCTCGCCTTCGTAGCCGGCACGCGGCTGATGTTCCTGGAACACTCGCCCGCATCCTGGGATGCGGCCTCGTTCTGGTGCGCGGCAACGGACTTCAACATCGCCGAAGACCGTCCGCATCTTCCCGGGTATTACCTTCATGTGCAGCTCATCCGCGCCTTCCGCCTTGTGCTGTCGCCGTTCGCTGCCAACGTGGCTCCGTCGGTGATGTGGAGCATGCTTGCCACGACGCTCTGTTACCTGTTCGTCCGACGCTCCCACGGCATCCGCGATGCCCTGCTATGCACCATGCTCCTGGCCACGAATCCCATGCTGTGGTTCTACGGTTGCGTGTCCGAGATGTACGCCTTCGATGCGTTTTTCTCCGTGCTCATCGTTCTGCTCTCCGTGCTCCTCTCGGATAGGCACGCGCAGCGGCCGCTGGCGATGCCTGCCTTGACGGCCGCTCTGGCACTGGGCGCGGGGGTACGGCAAAGTTCGGCGGTGCTCCTACTTCCCGTTGCGCTGTGGTGCATCGTGGTCTCATTGCGCAACCGCACGTCAACGGTCCGCATGCTCGTTCTGAGCGTCATCGTCGGTGCGGCGGCCACTGCCTCGTGGATGGTGCCGTTCATCACCGCCTGCGGCGGAGTGTCGTCGTACCTGCACTTGTATGCCACCAATCCGCCGGGCGCGGTGGTCGCGCCGTTGTCGAACGTCATGAGCATGCTGCAATACGGTCTGTATGCCTTGCTCGTTCCTGTGGCGGTGTGGATTGCTCATGGTGCGGAGACGGAACGGAAGCATGTCAGGATGTTCCGCAACAAGTATCTCACGATCGATGACACAAGCGATGCCGTCGACGCCGAAGCGCCTGCACCGGTTCTGTCCCGCATGCTGCTGACCCTCTGGCTGGTGCCCGCCCTCCTCATGTTCCTTTTCACCACCTATACCAAAGGGTACTTCCTGCTCATCATGGCGGCACCCGTCGTGGCGTTGCTGCGCCGGGGAACGCCCGTGAAACGGACGTTCATCGCGGTCGGCATCGTCGCGCAGACGCTCGTCTTCCTTGCCATGCCGCACGTCATGCCGAGCATGCGGCTGGCGTTGGCACCCAAGCACGGCATCTCCAAATGGGATAAAGCCCGTGAGCGGACGCTGAGCGTGTTCTCCATGACCCGAGCGCATCTGCAGGACCTGCGGTCGTATCAGAACGACACCGATTCGCTGCTCATGCATGAGGCGAAGCGACATGGTGCGCACACGGAGCAGACAGCGCCGCTCTCCGTGTTCGTCGATCCCGCCTATCCGCTCACGGCACGCGCCCTGCAGCCAAGGCATCCCGATGTTCAGCTGTGCATGCTGTACACGCACGCGGAGAACACCGTGCTCGTCCACGAGGGTATCGCGCAGCGGAAGGAAGACGGGGTGCGCACCGTGCTGCAGCGCAGCGTCATCCTCACCACCCGTGAGGTGTGCGCCGCGCAAAGATTCCTGAGGATCGTCGAAGACCGTAACGGCCTGGTCCTTGCGGTACCCCACGCATCCGCCGACAGTGCACTGGCGGCTTGGTATGCCGGGATGTTCGAACGCTGAACGCGGGGTGTGCGCTTTCATGCACGGAGCACACACGAAACCTGTCGCGAAATCGTGTCTGGGCGAACGGCTTCGTCGTAATTTCGTCGCTCATCCACCCACAAAAACTATTCCTCTTTCTTATGGATCACACTTCCGACATCAGCGCCTACGGTTTCGCTTTATCCGAGGATCATCTTGCCATCCGTGCCGCCATCCGCGAGTTCGCGGAGAACGAGATACGTCCGCACGTGGCGCATCTGGATGAAACCCAGACCTTCCCCACGGAGATCTTCCAAAAGCTCGGCGGTTTGGGTTTTCTTGGTGTGGTGATTCCCACGGAATACGGCGGCTCGGGACTGGGCTATATGGAGTACGCCATCATCGTGGAGGAAGTGGCCAGGGTATGTCCGTCCATCGCCTTGGGTGTGGCCGCACACAACGGTCTCTGCATGAACCACATCTACCGTTTCGGTAGCGAGATGCTTCGTGAAAAGTACGTGCGCTCGCTGGCCACCGGCGAAGAACTCGGCGGGTGGGGTCTCACCGAACCTAACGCGGGTTCGGACGCCGGCGGCACGCAGACCACGGCCCGTCGCGAGGGAGATCATTACATCCTGACGGGCTCGAAGAATTTCATCACCCACGGCAATGTGGGCAACGTGGCAGTGGTGATGGCCATGACCGATGCCTCCAAGGGCAAGAAAGGCATCAGCGCGTTCGCCATCGACAAGAGCATGGAAGGATTCTATGCCTCGAAAAAAGAAAGCAAGCTGGGCATGCGCAGCAGCGACACGGCATCGCTCACCTTCGACAACGTCCGCGTCCCCGCCGATCACCTGATCGGCAACGAGGGCGAGGGCTTCACGCAAGCGTTGCAGATATTGGATGGCGGACGCATCTCCATCGCCGCCCTCAGCGTGGGTTGCGCGCAAGGCGCTTTCGAGGCGGCCATGAAATACTCCCGCGAGCGCGTTCAGTTCGGCAAGCCGATCGGCGACCAGCAGGGCATCATGATGAAGTTGGCGCGCATGAGCATGAATATCGATGCCGCGCGTGCACTTACGTACAAGTCCGCGTGGATGCGGGATGCGGGCAAGCCCTTCGGCAAGGAGGCCTCGCAGGCCAAGCTCTTCGCCAGCGAAGTGGCGGTGAACGTGAGCGAGGAAGCCATCCAGATCCACGGCGGCTACGGTTATATAAAAGAATTCCCCGTGGAGAAATTCTGGCGCGACTCCAAACTCCTTACCATCGGCGAAGGTACCAGCGAAGTACAGAAGCTCGTGATCGCACGCCATGAATTGTCGCGGATAAAATAGGTCATATATCAAAGAACAGTTTTCGCTCGAACAACTTTGTAGGTGTAACATTGAAAACTCTGATCGCTGTATTGGCAGTAGTCGTCTTTTCGGCCTCGGAATCTAAGGCACAGGTGAAATTGGTCTGTCCTTGCTGCTCGTGTGTGCTATCGGTTGAGAAGGACAATACTGGCTCAAAATCGTCCTCTGGTTTTGCAACTCCCTCTAGCTCAGCAACTCCCTCTAGCTCAGCAGCTCCCTCTAGCTCTGCTGTTCCTTCTGGCACGGCTACTCCTTCTAGAATCGATTCTCCTTCTAATTCGGTGACTCCTACAGACTCACCTAATCATTCCTCAAGCAGTTCCGTTCAATGTTCGGGGGTGACGAAATCGGGCAAGCGCTGTAGTAGAACCACGAACAGCCCATCGGGTAAGTGTTGGCAACACATGTGAGCAAGCTTTAGGAATCGTACGGACCCGGTGAATAGTTTGGTACCAACCAGTGCCGACGAAGGAACGAGTACTTGGAGTTCGTCCTCTCACGACACTTGTCTCGCAGATTCTGCGCTTCCCTCGCATTGTGTGCACAGCTTTTCCGCATTGCGAACTAGTTGTCTTACTTGCACATAGGAAGTTTTCCGCCTGTGTGAGCGGCTATTAATTTTTTTGTTGTTTTTCGCTCGGGACGGTGTAAGTTACCGCCACGGAAAAA